>NZ_RXNW01000009.1 GCF_004283175.1 Legionella longbeachae | reverse complement strand
CGTGGCCCTATTAAAAAATTTAAGTTGATCATTAAACCACCTGCTAATGCTATTCTCTTAGGATGTTTTAATGCACCACTCACAGTTTCCCAAGATAATTCCTATCAAGTAACACTTGATAATTTTAAACCCACAAGAGATTTAGACTTTCTTTTTGTACATCGAGGTAATCCATAAGATGAAAACGCGTAGAGCCAAATCTTTTCATTAAAAGAGAATGGAGTTGTTATTTGAATTGATAGATTGCATCGATAGCCGGATTTTGAGTTAAAAAGGCGTCTCTTTTGGCCTTTATTTCTTCACTCAGGTTATCAGGCCTTGTTCTCAATAAGGCTAAGATACCTCTATTGCTTTTTATTTCACTGAAGTTCTCGGTAAGTCATCATACATTGATGTTGAATGAGGCGGATTGTAGATTTGCGGCAAATAAGCATTGAGTCATTATTTTCGCCCCAACCTATTAATTTTATTACGCCTGCTAGCTAACCTTGCTGCCCTTAAGAGGAGCAGGGTTGCTAAATGACACCAGCAAAAGAACTACCGATTGTCATTGAAAAATCACACGAAGACGTTGATCAGATCATTGCATTAATACACTCATCAAACTTACCAGAGGGAACAAAACCTTTTTCATTGGGTGTATTCACCTGGCTTACTGGATCCCGCGCGCACTGGTCGAGCATAAAATAACCGTATCCAATTTAAAGGTCTTATCTTTGGCAAAGGAGATAAGGCAACGAAACAACAAGACAAATCTCCAGGAAGAAGAGAATAACGCCGATTCAGAAAAATCCGAAACCAGCCCTTCAAATGATGAGAGCCATGAGCCCAAAGAACCTACAAGACATGGACGCCTTTCGCATACCGCCTACATCAATGCACAGGAACACACCATTACCATAGAGTCTCTAAGTGCTGGACAACTATGCCCACGTCACTGTGGTGGCAGGCTTTATTCCATCAATCCCGGCATCCTCATTAATATCAAAGGACAGAATTTAGCTTCCGTTAATAAATATTGGATTGAGAAGCTGCGATGTGCTTTATGCAATGTGATCTTTTCCGCCAATATTCCAGCCCATGTCCACCAGGAAAAATATCATCCAAGTTTTAAAGCCATGCTAGCCTTACAAAATACTACATGGCCATGCCTTTTCATCGACAAGAATATTTTCAATTGCTCATTGGCTTTCTCATTCCCTCCTCTACCCAATGGCAACTCATGGAAGAATTAGCTGGTTGTGCGTTATTAGTATTCCCAGCATTAGAGATACTCGCCGCTAATGGCTCTTTAATTCACAATGATGATACTGTTCTTCGAATTGTAGATACTATTCGTCACAACAGACTAAACCCTGATAAAAAACGAACTGGCATGTACACCACAGGAATATTGGCACAAAACGGCGCCCATAAAATAGCACTCTTTTATAACAGCCAACGTCACTCTGGCGAAAACATGGAGCTCCTTCTTAATAAGCGCCATAAGAATAATGACAAGGTCATCCAAATGTGTGATGCACTAAGTCATAACATCCCAGAGACCCATGTCACCATTGTGTGCAACTGCTTGTCTCATGGCTTTCGTAAGTTTGATGAGTTGCAGGCATTCTACCCAGAACATTGCCTGCCCATCATGAAGTGGCTTTCAATTCCATTTAAGATGGACGAGGAATCAAAACAACTTGGGCATGATGAACAACAGCGTCTAATCTATCATCAAAAGCACACCAGACCTGCGATGATGGAATCAAAGGCGTATATGGAAAATCTTCTGACATCTAAACAAGTCGAGCCTAATGAGTCCTTAGGTAAGGCCATCAACTACATGTTAAAGCATTGGGAAAAACTCACCCGTTTTTTGCAAGTTCTAGGTGCGCCCATTCACAACAATGACTTGGAACGAGGATTAAAAATCCCTATCCGAGGACGTAAGACCTGGCTGTTTTATAAAACCGAATATGGCGCTATGGTAGGCAGTGTACTCACCAGCATTATTTATACCTGTGAGTTAGCAGGAATAAACCCCTTTGAATACTTGGTGGCACTGCAAATTTATAAAGACCAAATTGTTAAAAAGCCCAAAGCATGGCTTCCCTGGAATTATGAGGCCACCAAGGCTTTGTTCGAATCATCACTGGCCGCATAAGCAATAGAGCGCCAATCATCTGGAAGGCTTGCTTTTATGGGATGGCCTTGGGCAAGAAGTATCAATAATTCACTGGAGCGTAATTCAACGAAGGGACTCAATCCACTAGGGCACCATGCCAGCTTGCCTCGACTGAACCGCTTCTGGCAGAGCCAAAAACCACTCGCATCATACACTAATAGTTTCACTGAAGTTCGCATGCGATTGGTAAAAACAAATACGGTACCGCTGAATGGGTCATCAAGAAGCTTTTTTCGGCATAGGGTTTTCAAGCCATCGATGCCTTTTCTAAAATCAACGGGTTCAACAGCAAGTAACAACCGATGTTGTGGGGTAATCTGCAGCATTGTTACCCCAGAAAATCCAGCATGAGCATTGATACCCTACTCATCGGTACTGCATTGATTTTCAGTATACTGCCACAGGGACGATGAAGTTCAACACTACAAGGTACACCGCTATTTGATAGAAACTCTGAATCAAGCCTCGTAGGTTTTCCTTTTATCTCAACAAACTGCAAGTCAGTATCAAGCCAGTATTCTGTACAGGCATTAATTTTTTCCTGATTTGGATTGGACTAATCCCTAAATGACTGCCGATTTTCGAAGGAGTATAATCACCCAATAATCCCTTGACTTGCTCCCATAACTTGTCTGGAATTTGCTCCCGCTTTGTTCGTGTGGCTCGCCAGTGTCTAAAGGCTTGTTTGACCGTGTCTAATTTATTTGTACCATTTATCATTAAATCGCCTCCTAAAATCATTGAGGCTATAACTAAACAACCAACATATCTTCAGTCATGCACCCTTGCCGAAAACCAATTTTGGAACGGCAATAGGGATTGCATGCTTACTCCCCAAAAACACTTTGGGCTGTAAAATAGGATTTAGTTACAGTCTAAAATTCGCATATGAATTTCTTATTGTCGGATGAATCAAGCCAGGAAACCCTAACCAAGACCAAGCTTAAAATAAATAAGTTGAAATTCTTTGCTTCCTTTAATCAATTCACTCAAAAAATAATTGCATGTCTTTATGGGGAATCCCGGCATCCATGTATTCATTACTGCATATCAGAAAACCTAATTTTTCATAAAATGGGATTGCATAAGTTTGTGAACTTAATTTGATTTTTTTTATCCATGTACGTTGCTGAAGATCAGACAATATAAAGCGCATGAGTGCAACCCCTAATCCTTTTCCTTGATATTCATCCAATATAGCTACTCGCTCAATTTTAGCAAAATCCTCTACATACCTCACCCGAACAGTTCCAGATGGATACTCATTGTACAATAAAAGGTAGTGTTCACTCTCTGCATCTTTTCCATCCACCTCCTCATGTAGAGGAACATCCTGGCCTTCAACAAACACTTTAAAGCGAATTTCCAGACATTTTTTAATATCCTCCTCAGAAGAGACCTTTTTAATAAAAATTGTCATATCAGTATCCATTTTGATTTATAGTTCATTATGCTTAACCTAACTCGTAACCTGCTAGTATAGCATATCAAAAAAGACACACTGCAAAATGATACAGCATCTCTTAAACTGCTAAATATCACAAGGAGTTTGACAATCTATAAACAGACTTATCCACAGAAAATGTGTATAACATTAGAAATGTAGCTTATATCTATAGTTCATAAAACATTGATAAAATCAGGATATTAAGAATTTTTTAAAGTTGATTTAAAATTAGGTTGAAAAAATTATCCACAGAATTTGATGTATGAGGACAATGCAGAAGCCGACATTCTAAACAAACAAAAATAAAAAAAACAGTCTTGACATGAACTAATTTTGAAAAATATTGTCAGTGTTCCTTAGCAGAATAGCTTGAATGAGTAAGTACTTCGCAACTTGTGCTATAACGAAAAATTTTAGCCAATTTCATTGGTTTCAATTGAATGTTTACCTCTATTTTTAACATTACCGGGATTTATATTGGAATAGATTTCGAAAGCGATAGCTTGCGGCTCTTTTTTTAAATAGTTTAAAAAGGATGAAACCTCATTATAGACAGCTGGAATTTTAGTATCTTGTTCGTTTAATAATTCATAACTACTACAAGAAGAAATAAATTGAAGCATTGGATTAAAATATCCTCCTATATTAATCAGTCCAAACGATTTTTTAATAACTCCTATTTTGATAGCACACCAGGTTTCGAAAAGCTCATCAAATGTACCAATCCCTCCGGGCATCGCTATCAACTGCGATGATTTTTCATGAATTAAACGTTTTCGTTCATACATGGAGCTCACTATATGTAATTCATCCAGAAACTCGCTTGGTGTCTCAATTTTAGCAAGGTATTCAGTAGTTATTCCAATAACAGTTCCACCATAAGATTTAACCGTTTTAGCAAGAAGCCCCATTAAGCCAGTTCCTCCTCCACCATACACCACTGTATGTCCTAGTTTGGCAATTCCTGTTCCTAAAGAGACAACGGCTTCTTTAAAAGCTGGATTATTTCCCATGCTTGATCCAAGGTAAACACCTATTGTTGGGGAAACAATTATTTCTGTATTACTCATAAATTAAATACCCTTGTAGTAGTGACCCAACCGTTCGAACTTATTTCGTTTTTTACATAGATATTTTTATAGTAACTGAATATTTCTGCTATAAAAACATATAGACAATTGACAACATTTTTTTCGAACTGCTTAACTATAAGTGATAAATTAATGGCTCGCAATTTTAAAATTAGCATACACATTAGTATTATGGCCTTATTTGTGTTTTTGTTAAGTCTGATTGGCTTTACTATTATTGGTATTAATTATCTCGCTTTCAATAAGCTTCTTAATAATAGTGCAAAGGATTTAATTGCAAAAACATCTTTATACGTGAGTGAGCGATTTCAAGCTTATTTAGATCCCTTAAACCATAATTTAATTGAAATAAGAAATGCGATCAGGAATGACATTATCAACTCTGATAAAGAGAAGTTATTTGAGCAATTTCTATTCGAAACAATCCAGGGTAACCCAAACATGTTCATGATCCACTATGGGGCAGCAAATGGTGATTTCTTTAATATAAATAGAGAAGAAAAAAGAGGATTACAATTAATCCACACTGTGAACTCTAAACCTCCTTTTGTAAACATTCGTTATGAGCTGGATAATCAAGGAAAAATAATTAAAAAAAAATCGACAACTATTCCCTATGATCCAAGGAACCGTCCTTGGTACCAAGAAGTTGTGCGCAACAAAAAACCAATATGGACCAACACATATAAATTTTATTTGTTTGGTAAAAAACCCGGTGTTGCTGTTGCTGCTCCGATATATGATAAAAATAATAATCTAAAAGGTGTTGTTGCAATCGCTTTGACCATCAATCACCTCCAACAATTTATAAAAGAGCTGGAGCTCACGAAAAATACAATGATTTTTGTCATTAACAACAATTCAAATATCATTGCTTTTCATGATCCACGGATTGCAGAAAATATTTTAGGAAAAAAGTTAGATCCCGAGTTACTAAAAAAACTTAATATTCCACCCAATATACTCGATGAACATTTTTACTCAAAAATACAATCCTATGTAAATGGAAATCAAAAATATTTTTTCTCATATCAACCGATATTCAACAAATTAGGAATAGAACCTTGGCATATTTTAATTATTACTCCTGAAAATGATGTGATAAAACCACTAAAAAATTTAAGTAAGGGCTACATTTTATTAACTGTATTAGTTTTATTTATTGGAGCAATCCTGGTTCGCTTTGTCTCCCAGAAAATATCAAATCCCATCATTCAATTAGCCGAAGAATCAAAAAAAATCACCATGTTTAATCTTAAATCCAAGTCACCACTAAAGACTATAATTAAAGAAATCAGTTATTTGGATAAGGCATTATCTACCCTACGTTCGAGTTTAACTTCCTTTCAGCGTTATGTTCCTCATTCTTTAGTTAAAAAATTAGTACATACGGGAAAAATTGCTCGTGTTGGCGGTCAAAATCAAACCATTTCTATTTTATTTTCAGACATCAAAAACTTTACAACCATTTCAGAATCAACACCCCCGCAAAAACTAATGACTTATTTATCTGATTATTTTCAGTCTATGACAGAAGCGGTAATTCAACACGAAGGTACACTGGATAAATACATCGGTGACGCAGTTATGGCCATATGGAATGCCCCCACAAAAGATGAGGAACATGCGTTTCATGCTTGTGAAACAGCCAGGGTAATGAATTTACGCCTTAAAAAGCTGAATATAAAACATAAACAAGAGGGATTTCCCGAATTTAACATTAGAATTGGCATTCACACTGGGGAGGCTATTGTCGGTAATGTAGGTTCTGAAGACAGACTTAGCTATACTGCCTTAGGTGATACAGTGAATTCAGCAAGTCGTTTGGAATCAATAAACAAGAATTATAATACGCAAATTATTGTTAGCGATGCAACATTCAATCAAGTATCAGATAAATTTCCTTTTCGCTTTTTAGATGAAGTTGCTGTTCGCGGTAAACAGGAAAGCATTGCAATTTATGAGCTAATCACTGCTCAAAACCTTGGAAATCTTGAGCGACACAAACAAGAATTTACTCAAGCATTTTCACTATATCAAAAAGGCTTATGGCATAAAAGCATAGAAGCATTTATGGCAATTACCCCTGCTTATCCAGGCGATCAATTAGCTTCCATCTATATTGAGCGTTGTCGAGTTTTAGCTCATAACCCACCTGATCATTGGGACGGTGTATGGCGTTGTTAAAGTGAAAAAAGATGCATGCATATAGCAATATGCTCATCGATTTTCCTATAATAAATAGTATAAATAAAGCAAAGGATGGATTCATGGAAGTACAATTCTTAGGTGCCACTCAAACAGTTACGGGTTCGAAATATTTAGTACAAACCGAAAATATGAAAATTCTTGTTGATTGTGGCCTTTTTCAAGGTTATAAAGAACTTCGATTGCGAAATTGGGCTTCTTTACCTGTTAATCCTCAAAATATTAATTATGTTTTGCTTACCCATGCTCATATTGATCATAGTGGATATATTCCCTTACTGGTAAGAAATGGGTTCCGTGGAAAAATAATTTGTACCGAGGGAACCTATGATCTGTGTAAAATTCTATTACCCGATAGCGGCCATCTTCATGAGGAAGAAGCTAATTATGCAAATAAAAAAAACTACTCAAAGCATCATCCAGCCCTTCCTTTATACACTCGAGAGGATGCTGAACGCTCACTGAACTATTTTCAGCCCACAGACTTAAACAAACCATTTAAAATACATAAAGATTTTTATGCAAGCTTTCATTATGCAGGCCATATTCTTGGCGCATCATTTATCCAGATTTGTCATCATAATATATCTGTACTTTTTTCAGGAGATCTTGGTCGTACTCAGGATCCTATTATGAATCCACCTCAAGCACCCATAGAGTCCAGTTATTTAGTTGTTGAGTCAACCTATGGCAACCGTTCACATGATAAAACGGATCCAGAGAAACAACTTGGAGAAGTAATTAACCGTACAGTGAAACGTGGCGGTATTGTTTTAATCCCTGCTTTTACGGTTGGTCGTACTCAATCTTTGTTGTATTACATTCAACAATTAAAATCAAAAAAAATAATTGCGGATATTCCTGTTATTGTGGACAGTCCCATGGCTACTAATGCAACAGAACTATTTTCCCGTCATACAAATGAAAATCGATTAACTGCCCAGCAATGTGCAGCGCTTTGTGGTATTGCACGCTACGTTCGTACTACAGAAGAATCGATTGCATTGAGCCATCAAAAAATGCCCATGATCTTAATCTCTGCAAGTGGAATGGCCACAGGAGGTCGAGTGGTACATCATATACGAAATTTTGCCCCAAACCCTAGAAATACAATCCTGTTTAGTGGTTTCCAGGCAGGGGGAACCCGTGGTGATCGAATGATCCGTGGTGAAAAGGAAATAAAGATGTTTGGGCAAATGGTTCCAATTCAATCTGAGGTAATTCAGATGGAAAATATGTCTGCACATGCAGATTATACTGAGATACTGGCTTGGTTAGCCCATTTAAAAAATGCACCCAGAAAAGTTTTTATCACCCATGGTGAAAAAGAATCTTCCGAATCTCTTAAGGTTAAAATAGAGCAAAAATTTCATTGGAACTGTGTGATTCCTAACTATTTAGATCAAGAAAAGTTAAAATGAATAAGCCCAAGAAATCCAATAAGTTAAAGTTAGTTAAATTAGGGATTGATACAAAACAGGAATTTATTCTTTTTATACGTTCAGACTGTTTTATTTGTATTTCAGAGGGTTTTGAAACACAGGCTCGAGTTATCGTTCGGTTAAATAAAAAATCGATCATTGCAACCATGAATATTATTCACTCTGAGATATTGCAAGACTCCGAAGCCAGTCTTTCCGAAAGTGCCTGGGAACAACTCAACGCCAAAGAAGGTGAATATATTAATATCTCTCACCTGCTTCCCGTTAAGTCTATAGACTACGTACGCTCTAAAATATATGGTAATACATTAACCGCACCTCAGTTTTATGAAATTATCAGTGACATAGTAGCAGGTAAATATTCCGATATTCATTTATCAAGTTTTATTACTGCTTGTGGTCATGACAACCTAAGCATTGACGAAATTATTTACCTTACCCAATCTATGGTAAATACAGGCGAGCAATTGCATTGGAACCATCCAATTATCCTTGATAAACACAGCGTTGGTGGTATTCCAGGCAATAGAACTACTCCTATTGTTGTAGCAATTGTGGCTGCAGCTGGCCTCATTATTCCCAAAACTTCATCACGGGCAATCACATCTCCTGCAGGAACTGTTGATACGATAGAAACGATGACCGCAGTAAATCTACCTCTTTCTAAAATCCGCAAGATAGTTGCACGTGAAGGTGGTTGCATGGTTTGGGGAGGGGCATTAGGTTTAAGTCCAGCAGATGATATTATTATTCGAGTAGAAAGGGTGCTGGATATTGACCCCATGGGACAAATGATAGCTTCCGTTCTTTCTAAAAAAATTGCAGTGGGCGCAACACATGTGCTTATAGATGTACCCGTTGGGCCAACAGCAAAAATTCGTTCCGAACTTGAATTTTTCAAATATCAAAATTATTTTTCTCTAGTAGGTAAAGCCCTCAACCTCCAGGTTATTACTTTAAAAACAAATGGCAACCAACCTCTTGGCATAGGTATTGGCCCTGCATTAGAAGCAAAAGATATTTTGTCCGTGCTACATAATAATAAAGATGCCCCTATCGATTTAAAAAATAAAGCCATTACACTTGCTGCCATCTTGCTTGAATTGGGAAAAAAAATATCGCATCAGGAGGCTACAGAGTTAGCAGTAAAATTACTGGAAAGTGGCACTGCTCTAAAAAAGTTTCTGGCAATTTGCGAAGCTCAAGGTGGTTTTAAAATCCCCTCTACTGCATCATTTACACGGGATATTATTGCGACACAAAATGGGCTTATTACCGAAATTGATAATAGAAATCTAGCTAAAATTGCAAAATTGGCAGGAGCTCCTTATGAGCCTGCCGCAGGCATTGAATTTTATGCAAAATTAAATACTCAAATAGAAAAAGGACAATTGTTGTATCGCGTGCATGCTGAATCTAAAGGGATTTTAGATTATGCCTGTACTTATGCTTCATCTATACCCAACATTATTAAAATCACACCCAAACAAACATAGTCTAAGAGTAACCCTATGGATAAGTATATTCTTTTTTCATTACCAGGAAATTCAGAACTTACAAAAAAATTAAGCTCTAAACTTGCTATTGAAGTCGGCAAAGCAGAAATACGAACATTTCCTGATAAGGAATCTTATATTCGCATTCATTCAAAAATTAGAAATAAAACCGTTTTTTTAGTCTGCACACTTGCTCATCCTAATAACAAGTTGCTGCCACTCGTATTCTTGGCAAAAACTCTTAAAGAACTTGGAGCAAATAAAATTTGCCTGGTAGCGCCTTATCTCCCATATATGCGACAAGATAGGCGCTTTCATTCAGGTGAAGCAATTACCTCGACGATTTTTGCTCAATTACTTTCGAGCTGCATTGATGGGATGATTACTATCGATCCACATTTACATCGAATATCTCAACTTTCAGAAATATACACAATCTCCCCCCTAATAGTGCTGCATGCTGCAAAAAATATTTCTGAATGGATTTCTCACCATATTAAAAATCCCATTTTAATAGGCCCCGATGAAGAAAGCCGACAATGGATTTCTGAAATCGCTAGTTTTAACAATCTTCCTTATGTAATTGCGCAAAAAAAACGTTTGGGTGATAACCAGGTGATTGTATCTCTACCCGAGATACAGGATATTAAAGGCACTGCCGTCCTTATTGATGATATCATTTCTTCTGGAGCAAGCATGTTAGATACGCTAAAACAAGTAGTAACCTATGGCTTTAAAAATTCGATATGTATTGGTGTGCATGCCCTTTTTAATTACCAAACAAAAGACATGCTCTTAAACGCCGGAGCAAAACAACTCATTACGTGCAATACCATCTTGCATTCCACGAACCAAATCGATATTTCGAATATCCTTGCAAAGGGATTGTTGAATTATATTAAAAAAACTTAATGGGATGAATGGTCAACACGACTTAATCCAATGCAATAAAATTGGATGGTTCTCTGTCAATAAACCGTTTGATTAATTGCTGCCAAAAGGGACGATATAAAACATCAAATAAAGGATGTGAATCATCAACAGGAAAACAAGGCCCATGATTTACTTCCAATAACCAAAGCTTATTACCCTCTGCTTCAATCATAAAATCAAATCCAAAACAAGCAATTCGAGGCTGGCTATCATGCCAAACAGTGGCAAATTGCTTTTTTAGGCTCTTCACCACAAGCTGGCACATAGAAATAATACCCTGCTTATAGGGTTGAAAAATGGCCATATCATCACTTAAGCGTTGGACAACATTAAGGCGTTCATCACTAAGATGTTCATTGGTGAGATGGGCTTCCAGCAGGTTAAAATTATCTTCTTGATAAGGCTTTAAGGCAATATTTAAATAACCACTAGGAAAAAGTGCCGAGCCTGCGTGTGTAGAGACGACAAGCAATTCTCGAATAGAAAATTTATGACCAAATGTCGGACCCTGAATAAGTTGCGGCCTATCAATATAACGCTGTAAAACTTGAGGTCCCCCCATGCGAGGATGGGAAAGAAAATGTGCCTCAACATCATTTAAGTCATGAAATATATGAATATGTTGTCCATTATTCAACATGGAGGGTTTCAATATCCAAGGAAAGTTAGCAGATTGTGAGTTACCAACATTAGCCAATACAAAAGGCCAAATTTGATCATCGATATAAAAAGTCTTCGGCATCAAATGTTCGAGATGGTTTTCTTGTAAGAACGAAGCCAGCAGATGTTTATACTCAAGTGTTTCACTAATCAACGGCGAAAACCTAAGCCAATCTTCATTCACTGACGCCAGTGCCGAAAACTTGCTTGGCTTCCATCCCTCGGCTTTCAAGAAACGTGTCAAATTAGCATGTGTTGGCGATTTTTCCTCTGCTAAATGAAATTTTCTCATCATCTTTTGCTATTCATTTTTTCAATTCTGTAGTTCATAAACAAGTATAGCCTTCATTTAATAAGTTCGTAATACCTGATTTCATAGAATGTTCTTTCTAGATAAATTCTTTGATAGCTGGTCAATAGCCTATATAATCATTAGTTACAAATTCAAATTAGGGTTAGGCTGCTAAAGCTCAACCTAAGCCAGGCTAGAGGATAACTATGTTTCAATCCATTTTAATACTTGCGTTAATGACTTTTAGCGCCATCACTCAAGCAGCGCTCCCCAATGATCCAATTCAGCGCTGTTTGGATATTAGAAGGCTTGCAGATTTTACTACAAGACAGAAAATGGCCGCGAAAGAGCCTGGTGTATTGCGCTTTAAATTCCATAAAATTTCAGCATCAGAACTACCGTTAGATAATTCTGTAGGAAACATGGATGAAGTGATTAAGGCATTAAATAATCAGATTGTAAACTGTAATAAAAAACACGCTGAATTTCAAACAGTTACGATTGCTGGTCAAAAATTCAAGCGCCAAGAATGGTGCCTTAATACCAACCAAAAAATGCTTGCTCTTGCAAAAGAAGCCCATGGTAATTTTCAAAAATATCTAGCATCTATTAAAAGCGAGTTTGACTGGTATAAAAGTGATGGCTGGCCTGAAAATCATGCAGGATTTAAAAAAGGCGAGTTCCAATTTACTGCTTATTACGCGCCAGCCCCTCTTGAAGCTCGTACCAAATATGATGGAGCATTTTTATACCCCATTTATAGTAACCCAGGAGTTGTACAAGCAACATCGGAAAGTAAAAAACTTCATTTAAACACCCCTCTCTGTGGTGTTGATCCACTGACCAAAATAGCACGTGGATTTTGCTTGAAAAATGCCAATAACACCTATTCTTTAGTGCCAGATCGAGAGGAAATTAATCATGGGGCTTTAAATCCAAAGTATATAATTGGGTATGTTAAAGATCCCAATGACCCAGCTTTTTTAATGCTTCAAGGCTCTGGCTCATTACTTCTGGATGGCAAACTATTTCGTCTAAATTATGATGGCGCTAATGGTAGGCCGCGGACGATGCTTGGCCGCATAGTTCAATGCGCCCAAGACCCAACTTGTGGGGGTAATCTGAATACAATGGAGCGTTGCGCAAAAGATCCTAAATGCCATGATGAAGCAAAGTTACGCTGCAATGTATCTAAAAAAATTAAACAAAGCGGTGGATCAGAAAAACTAATTCGTCAATACTTAAATAGTCTACCCCCTGAAAAAGCCGAGGATTTGAGAAATCGCGATCAAAGTTTTGTTTTTTTTGCTAAAGAGGATGGTGGACCTTATGGTTCAGATAATATTCCTCTAACCCCCCATGCCTCATGCGCAACCGATCACCGAGTCATCCCTATAGGAATGAATTTTATTTATCAATCCAAAAAAACTACTTCCTGGTGTGTGGCCCAAGACGCGGGTGGGGCTATTGTAGGGGCTCATGTTGACGTTTATAAAGGTGAGGGGAATCAAGCTGGTATAGAAGCAAATGGGTTAAATCATGCAGGCTCATTATATGTAGCCCTACCAAAACAAAAATAGACCCCAGATATCTGCTCCTTAGCGTTAGTGATGATTTTTTAGTCCTCTAAAGCACAATTATACCTGGAGCAGATAATCCTCTTTATGTAATTATTTGGTCACTGGTAGGACAGAGCCCCCTACCTCATCCATTCTTGCTGTGATATCTTATGAGCCAGACCCAGAGTCTTTAGTAGCATCTTGAGCCGCAGACCTATTATTTCCTTGAGCTGAAACTTCCCCCTGTCCACGAAATGCTTTGCCTAGGACACCTTTAGCCTTACCAACAGCTTTAATACCCAAACCACCCATGCTTTTTCCATTTGACCTTGAGCTTGTTGTGTTTCTTTGCCTGCCTCTTGAGTTTTGCCTTTTACCTCTTCACCCCACTGTGTTGATTCTTGGCCGATACTTTCAGGTGTGCCTCCAATCCACCGTAATACTTTGTCTGGCAAGTAAGTGATTAGGGTAAATGACTTTTGGATAACTGTTAAATACATCATAGTGTAACTTAATATAGAGAAAAAGAATGCATAAATGGCGGTTCAATCACTAAGCGCTCCTCCCCCCCCCACCGGCACTCTGCCATACCGTATTTTGAGCCACAAGATCTACGGTACTTTGTTCTTGTTGCACAAATAATATGGCTTGATCATACCCAGAATTTAAAATCCAAGCACCCACATAAGACAAGGCGATTGCAACATTTATTTTTTCTACTGAATTCTAAATAATTCAATCCAACGCGAGAATATTTGCGCAGCATAATAAAATAATATCTTTACATAGCTCTATGTCTTTTCTGCTTTTTGTTGATTATGAATTAAAGCTTATCTTCTAATTTCCTTCTATAGTTGCTTTTTTGTCGGTAAATATAATTGATACTTACTTGAAAAATATTTGTTTAGCTTTGTCTACAAGAGATGATTGCGTTGCGTCAATATTCTACAACAAAGACCTAAATTGCTTTTAGGCTACAGCTTACTTAAAACCCAAGCAGAATTTTTTTGAACTCATTTTCGATGAAGTGAATGATGACGTGGCCTATCTCATTGCAAATTTTGATAAAAATCCAAAGGGCAAGCTACCAAGCAGCATCACACGTCAAAGCATTAACCAACAAAACAAGTCATTCTAAATTTATTTGATTATCAAGACTGGTCGCCAAACAAAATTGCTGTGGTTGAATCCCATCTCTGTGAATTATTACGCCATTACCGAAAAGGCAATCATATATTTCGGTAGTTGTTGGTCTATTTTGAAAATCAGAAAATGAAGATAGTAATGTCATGGCTTATATCATGCTCATGAAAGATCATTATGGTCATAATAAAAAAGGTCAGTCATCCTTTAAATTACCCCAGGCTCTGGAGGACAGAATCTCAGAAATGGCCTTATACTATTGGAAAAAACTACGGATGATGAACAACTTGATTCTCATTTGCTTAAATTTTATGTATACTAAAAAATTTTTAACCGTTTGGATAAATGTTTGCTTTTTTGTTCAGCGCTGTATAATTAATTGCATTTAAGTCTATTTCTGTTTGCAATTCGCATTTGCTTCGTTTCTGAAATTTAACCCAATTTCCCAATAGCCCCGATATAACAAAATCTTATAGGTTATCAATACTATCTATCTTGATGTCATACGCCATTAATCATTTTTTAATACATTAGATGTTAGACACAAATTATTTTATGACATTGAGAGGCTATCATGTACACAGGAAAACAATTAAGAGAAGAATTAGACGCCAAAAAAGGTTTTTTAAAATTTGACATGGAAGATAATATTATTGATGCCTCAGTGGGCATTGAGGCACAAACTGATCGTTTCACCTACCACGGTGCGATTAAATTATTCTCTAACCCACCCACACTCCAAAACAGTAAATTTGTCTGTGAAGGCAATTTCACCTCCCTTGACAAAAAAACTAATATTCTCGCTCGCCCATTCTACTCCAAAAATAAATCAGGAGAATTGATCTATACAGGGTATATGCATGTCGCACTCTATGAGATAAATCAAGAGGGCCTAAATCCGGATCTACCTGAAAGCGGTAAAGGGGTAACAATTAAAGATGAAGGTTATATCCAAGAGAGTCATGTATCTTTTATTAATAAATTTAATCATAAAAATGTAGATAAAAATATATTTGAAACCAAACCAAGTATCAATGATATCCAGCAAGGAAGCGCATTTGGAGATTGTTTCTTATTAGCCGCGATAAATGCTATTTTGTCTAAAAAAGGTGGTGCTGATTATATAATGAATATGATTAAACAAGACAAGCAACATGCTTATGTCAAATTGTTTGATCTCGATACTCAAACACCGGTCATTTGCAGAGTAAGTTTGTCTGAGTTTCAAAATTATCTCGAAAATCCTAAGACTGGTTCTATTATTCAACACAATCAGCCATGGGTACATATCTTAGAGAAAGCCTACGCTGGAATGGGCTATGGTCCAGATGGTAAAAAACAATATCCTTCATTTCGAACAATTTATGGTAAAGGCGGACATCCTGAACAAGCACTATATGTTTTAACAGGACATAAACCGGTTCTTCATTCAATAAACAGGGCAGTTTTTACCCCGTGGAACGATGACTTTATAATGGGTTTTGCTCGCTTGAAATGGCAGCAATATACACAAGATAATCAAAGAACAGAGCAATTAGACAAAGAATATATTAATAAAATTGAAAATTATTTGTCTACGTCCCAAGAAAATAGTTTGATTTATGAAAAACTGTTTAAAGGAAAAATTAATCACTTATTCACATGGCTTGAGTTTATAAACAAAATCAGAACTAAAGACTATAACTATTACAAAAATCTGGTAGCCCCAGCCCCCTTGTCATCTCAGCAATTTGATACAGCACACTATACGACAATTATAAATGAGCTTAAGCGGCTTAATGGTGAACTTCTGAATATAAATCAAGAAGTAAAAGACATCTTAAACAGCTATGCTAACCTAATCGCACCTAAGTCCCCTTCAGCAAACCAACCACTGCAAGAGAATGAAACCCAATCAGTATATATTGCAGGTCCAACAGGAACTGGACAATATACAACCTATCAACATAGGATATTCGAAACGATTAAAAACGCACTTGAAAATAATTGTCCAATAACCTGTTCTATGGGAAACAATCAGCAAGGAGATGCCTTTTATGAAAAAGACGAGGTTCAGGGGCTTTATGCGCAGCATGTTTACACTATCCTCGATTATCGAGTAGAGCAAAATTCTTACGGTATAGACAGTAAATATTTAGTCTTGGCAAATCCCTGGGGCGAAAAAGGGGTATCGTATATCGATAACCATGGTACGTTGAAGTTACTGCTCACGGAGAAAGGTCAATTCAAGCTTGATTTGAATGACTTTACTCGTTTTACGAGTAAACTTCAAATAGGTACATCGCTCCAGATAACCGCTACAAAAGATCATCTTCAACAAAATAAGCAATGTTTACTTGAAAATCAAATAAAAGACTCGAGCTCCACTTGCTTAAAGTATAAAAAACTTATACATGATAATAGAGGAGATAAAAATAATTTTACTAACAACCCTATAAAATTAGGAGTGTAAATTAGATCGACTACCGACAAACTATTAAAATAGATGCTGACCTTTCGACAAGTTTTTTGCCGAAAGGTCAGGAACTGCGGCATTAAATAAGCCAAATAGACTCCCCATAATTTGACTTTTGGTACTGCTTAACACGCCATTAACAACGCCGAATAAATTGCTCGGAAATACGATGGAATAATCGCCAGGCGGGGGGCAAATGCCGCTAATTTATTCATCTCCTTCATCCCCGTAGACATTGAATTGGACAATCATTAATTCAATAGACTATCAAGGATGCTAATTTAGCTGCTTCCACATTAGTTTGATTTTAATAGACTGGAGTCATTCACTGAAGTGTTCCTTTTATCCACCAAAAACATTATTTGAAATATTTTTACTCTATTCTTAATTATAAAAATTCATCATTAAAATAATGATTAGTATGCTATCTAAAATTGGAATCATACATTCCAAATTTTCCTTTGGTTATATAATGCATTTAGAACAATAGTTGTTCGAGCATCATATTTTATAGAGTTAAGTACATCAATGAGTAGATCATCTCCTTCTGCGAAAGCAGAAGGTCTATTTAATAGACCGTGGCTGATTAAATTTAGAATAAGTCCATTGCTACCAGCCCCCCATTTTTAAAGGAGGTTGCTTTCATCGTGTCAAAAATGCGGGATAATATTCGAGAAATGAAGTTTCGGGCCAACGTTGAGCTCTAGAGGATCATGGTCTCTAGTTTCTATTTTCATAGAGTAACTCGATTTAATTAATACACCCTTGTGTTTCCTGCTCTTCGTTAAAAAATTTAACAAAAAATGTTTTGGAAAGTTGGGGATTTTTTTTATTAGTTCGAGTAAACTCCTCCTGAAAACCGCACTTTCTATAAAATTCTGGGGCTTGAAAAGCACTGGTACATAAATTGATGTTGTTAAAACCCTTGCCTTTGAAATGAGTTTCAAGAGCATCTATTAATTGGCGCCCATATCCTTTACCGCGATGTTTAGCATCGACCCAAATATCATCAATATAAATTTCGGCAAAAGCGGTAAATGCATTAATAACACCGCATACTTCATTTACTTCATTAGTAAGTACTACCGAAAAGCGTTTATAATTGACATCAACTCCATGACTTCTTTCATAAGCAATTAAATCCTTGGTCATGTATTTTTCAAGTGACTCACTGAGCTTATCGACAAAAGTAATGCTTTGATATACTTTTTGTTTCAACGGGTGAGATTCATGATTTTGTGTTGCAAAATTTAAAGTAATCCGTTTTGGCTGGTGTTGATCATAATCAATTTCTTTTACTGCCTCGCTATATTTTCCATTAGTAAATACAGATATTGTTTTACGCCAAAAAGATAAACCACCCTTATTTTCAGGAAGAACTGAAACTTCCCAACGCCCAGGATGGGTATTCCAAAGCTCATGAGCCACTAACTGACCTATACCCTGCCTCTGAAATCGTGCAAGAATAAAAAATTCGCCGACATTCCAATCAATATCGGAAAAGGTTGAGACTTTATTTAAAAGCACAAAACCTGCCAATTCATCTAATATTTTGATTAAAAATGCTTTTCTGCTCGCTTCTTCAAAATATTTTTTACAATCAAACGCTTCATAAAGACCATCGGAGGGAAGAGCCCAATCAGCGGAATCATGCCCACAACTTCGTGATAAATCATAGATATAGAATCGAGCCATATTCCGAATTGTTGGATAATCATTTAAACTAGCTGGAATTAATTGCGGTTTTATCGCCGCAGGATTGCTATGCATAATATGTAAAAGCTCTGAATGACAAAATGCTTATTGTACCAAGCACAAATAACTTACAAAAGCTGCTGTTTATTTTGTTATATACCGCATATTCGCATGCAGGCAAGATTTCGGGGCAAACTGTTGAAAATCCAGGTTCAGGATGAATATTGCTGACTTCTGCGAAGAATAATCAATCATGCAAGAATTGAAGGATAATGTAACTACAACCACTATATTCATAATTTTTTTGAAGCTGGGGTGTATTTGTTTTGGAGGCCCCGTAGCCCATATTGGTTATTTTCGCCATGAGTTCGTAAATCGTCTGAAATGGCTAAGTGATCATGCTTATGCAGATTTAGTCGCTTTATGTCAATTTTTACCTGGGCCTGCGAGTAGTCAAGTAGGTATCGCCCTGGGTTTATCAAAGGGAGGCATTCGCGGTGCCATCGCTGCATGGCTTGGGTTTACCCTACCCTCTGCCTTACTGATGGTATCGTTTGGTCTCCTTTTTATCAAACTGGGAATTCATGATAATGCTCCTTGGTTGCATGGCTTAAAAGTAGTCGCTGTTGCAGTTGTTGCCCAAGCAATTTGGGGAATGAGTGTCTCGTTATGTCCCGATAAAACAAGAGCAAGCCTTGCCGTATTTGCTTGTATTGGTTCAAGCATCATCCCTTATGCTGCAGGACAAATACTCATGATCATTATTGGTGGTATTTTTGGTTTACTTTTTCTTCATCCCAATCAATCACTCCCAACAAGTGAGCTGGTGATTAACATCAGTAAACGTACAGGAATTTTTTTATTGATTTCTTTCATTATTTTACTGATTTTTTTACCTATTTTATCTTCATATACTATAAATTATCCTTTGCAATTATTTGATGCATTTTATCGCTCAGGCTCTTTAGTGTTTGGAGGAGGACATGTAGTTTTGCCTCTATTACAAGCAAAAGTCGTTCCGAATGGTTGGGTTGATAACTCTCTTTTTCTAGCTGGTTATGGTGCGGCACAAGCATTGCCAGGCCCTCTTTTTACTTTTGCAGCATTTTTAGGTGCAGTTTCAACGAATGTCCCCCATGGATGGCTTGGAGCACTCATTGCATTAGTTGCTATTTTTTTGCCATCTTTTTTATTAATAGTTGGCACATTACCCTTATGGGAAAATCTACGACAACATCCATCGATGCAAAGAGCAATCCTTGGAATCAACGCTTCAGTTGTTGGACTGTTGTTAACCGCATTTTATCAACCGGTTTGGTCAAGCGCTATTTTCTCATTATATGACTATTTATTAGCAATTACGGCTTTTCTTTTGCTGCAGTTTTGGCGAGTCCCTGCTTGGATTGTCGTACTTTTTTGTGCGATTATCTCCCAAGTTTGATCTCAATCTCAATTCAAACTCATTCCAACTTTAATAGGATCAATGATTTTTTTCATAAAACCGTTTTCTTCCAATATGTCGAATTTATCTAAAGTTTAGGTATTAATTTAACCTGAATTCGATTCATATAAAACATAATCCATGTGATTTTTAATATTATTTGCACATTTGATATGTGAATTAAGTATTTCTAATTGGACACATACACACCTTATTGATTTAATGTTAAGCATGTAATTCATTTTAAAGAAAGTGTAATATGCCAAGATATCAAGATATAGCCTCGAAAACGATCATCGGCTCTACTCCTCATGGGAAAAAAGTGTTTGCTATTAAAACCCAAAAATCTCCTCATAAATATGCTGCAGAACTTATTAAACATCAAGATGCACATTATCATCTCAATTTAACGGTGCATGGCCGAAGTGGTAAAAATCAACGTGATGGAACGCTGAGTGATATTGCAGAATTTATAAGAGAGGTTAAAGAAAAATTTACCCCAGATGAGTGGAATGCCATCAGCGAGATTACCTTTGGAGGAGATGTCAATTTTGCAACAGTGACCAATCAGGTTGCTGAAGCTGGAATGGTAATTGAAAATCGTGAAAAACTGCATCACGTTTTATCTACGGAATTTTCAATAGGATATGATATTAGCGTTTGTTATCCTACAGAGGTTACGACTCAAAAACGTTCTGAAAAGTCATCACAAAATTCACAATATTTTAAAAATGGTGCCACAGATGAAAGTACAACAGATGTAATGGTTGGTGTTTGGATCACAAAGAATCAGACTCCAACAGAGAAGTCTCCTCCTATTAAAATAATACAAGGTCACAATCCTGTTGTTCTGCTATCTAAAACATACCAAGCAGCGACAAGTTGTCCAGGAGCAGGAGACCAAAAGTCCTGTCTTGATCATAGTATGGTCTTTATTCAAAGCCAAAATAACCTGAATGTTTATGTAAATATAATACCAGCCCGAGGCTGGAATGGTTTACAAGCACCCAAACCAGGACTTAACTCTGCAGTAATTGAGAGCCAATATGAAGCGCTCCAATTTAGGATGGAAGATGAATGGCTGAAGATGAAGGCAAAACTAACTCCCCAAGACTCTCGCACGATTAAAGAGTGGCAATACCTATTTTCTACACCGGTTACGCAAGAACAATTAGATAAATGTAGAGCCGGAATTCGCAGCTGTATTGAAGCAATTTTTCTATCACCTGAATACCAGATTATTGCTCAACAATTGTTTCAGGCAATACCATCACAAAATGCAGAGGAAAAGAATGATCTGCGGAATGAGTTTATTTTACCAGCAGAAACTGAAAAAGAGAAAACAGGCGCCTGGCGTAAACTGGGCATTTATGTGAGTGGTCAATCAGATGTATTGCTTAATCAGCTTGTGGATCGATATATGTATAACATGAATACCGCTATGTCTCGGCTTGAGGGTGATATGCAAGATAATCCAGAAAGGTATAGAGAATATAAATCATTTACATTTAACAATATAGCCAATGATATATTTACCGCACTTGGACAGCAAATGTTAGGTGGATATCCCGTACCCGAAGACATTGCTCGTAGAGCAAGAACAGCCGCTTTGTCATTAAATCCCCAAGAAGAAATCGATGCCATTTGTAACGAAATGGAAGAGGCTCAACTGGCACAAGTTGAACAAGCTGTCCGACAATATTTGGTGGAAAACCAGGTTCCCGAAGGTATGGAAATCATAGTTCACGCTATAGAGATTGGGGATAATCAACGCTTCAATGCCGGAATAAAACCGCACCCGCAATTACCCAAGAACTGGATAAGTCAGGATTTAGCACAGCAACGATGTACTAATATCAGGCTGGGTTTAAACGCAATTAAAAACGAAGGTTCTGCTGCAAAAGCGGAAATTAGTTTGCGTCCGCTGGTATTCTAAATAAGTTATAAGCTATCGTGGTTTAGAAGCAATGATGGCAGAGCAATGGCGTATACTATGTATAGTTGGGTTCAGTGATATACTCCAGCATTTAATAAACGATTAGAACATCAACCAGATGAAACATAGATCAAGATCAACAGCAATAGAGTTCTCTATATCGCGCAGTCGAGAAGCCTACTGATACAATTGGCTTTTATTTGTCGCATCTACGCTATGCTATTGCTGCTAAACGGGTTACTTAAAAATGATTAAAAGTAATCAAACACCCCATAGCAATGCCATTAACAGGGATAAAAATCAAGTCTACGGTCGAGCCATCAAGGAATTAAATAAAATGGTGCATTGGATATACGTATAAAGCATTACAAATTTAATATCTAAGGAATCGGTTATAGTAATAATTAATTTTTAGATTGATAGTTATTCGCGCATGTGTTTCTAGCATTTCCACTATACTTAAATAATGTATTTTTTGATATAAATTGTTATGACTCTACCAATATTTGATTATAATCAATTTGTAGGCCCTAAACCCCAAAAGGCACATGCAGCTACTCATATGTTTACAGAAGGAGCGTTTCCTGGACATTCAAGTAACTGGATAGTCAAGATAGCTGATAATCCTGTAATAGCCAGGCATGAGGTTTTAGCACAAGAGTTCTTTCGTTTGTTTATTCCCCACCAACCGCAAACACGTATTGCTAAAGACGAAAAAGACTACTTTGTCTGTTCTGAAAAGGTAGAGTCCTATAAATCCCTGCCTTATGGGGAAGGTAAGCTGTTTGAAGATGGAACGTATACCGGTTTAGGACAGGCGATTCTGGTAGCAGTTTTTTTGCAAGAAGTTGACTTGAAAAATGGAAATATAGGTTTAGACAAAGACGGTAGAGTAATTAAGATAGACGGCGATCAATGTCTTGCATCACTTTTAGATGAAAGACTTCATTTCTCCCTAACACCGGAAGTAATTGCAAATTTACCAAGTAAGGGAGATTTTGCTGCGAATAATTGGTTAGATGATAAAAGGACAAATTCATTTTTTCTTCCCTCAAAAATCCTAAATCCCATCGCTTTATCGAAAAATGATCTATTTAGAGGGGAAATAAATCAAGCAACCTTAAAAATTTGTCTTATGCCTGATGAGTTTATTGAAAAATTTGTTGAGTTCTATATACCCGAGGAAAATGAAATTAGTAGAAATTCATATATTGATTTAATTAAAAATCGGCGTAATACTCTGAAATTATCTGCGGTGCAAAATGATTCATTTAGACACTATTTATATAAACCTGAAGCACAGGATGATGCGAAAAGTTTTTTGGAGCAGATGAGAAATTTTCAAGTCGGTGGAGTGTCTGTTTTGTCTATCGATCATGCTCTTGCAGTTAATAGCACCCTGACAGAATTACAAAGCGCATCAACTTTGCCAATGTTGACCCTGTTAAACGAACAATTAGAAAACGCAATAAATTTAGAGGAACAACCAGAAGTTGATCTGACTCCCCTTGAGGAGCTGGAACAGTTAATTGTTCAGTTGGGTGATTTAAAGAATACTGTAGAGCAAGAGCAAAGAGAATTAGAAAAGAGAAAAAAATCAGAATTAAATCATATTTTCAATATATACATCCAAATAAAAAAACAAGAGCTATTAGTTCTTGAAGCTCCAAGTAGCCAGGTTCAAGCATATAAAGGGTTTCTGAAGGAAAAAATCATTCCTGTATTAGAAGAATATATTTCACACCTACAAGAATCTAATACCCCATTTCGTGGTTCATTCCCTAAAGAGAGCGAGTGGACTGATTTTAACTTTACAGAAGCTGCTATAGCCAAAGAAGGCATGAATATAATTAAATTGATGGTCGATAACAAAGTGGCACTTGAGGAGGCACGTGCATGTATCGCTGAAGGTGAGTGGGGAGCTAAGTTTCGATACCTCGCTAATGCATCACGGGAATTTAATTATCTTTCAGAGAGGAGTGAACGAATTAAGGGGCTAATTGATACGGATCTGAAAGACAGAATCCTTAAATTGAGCCAACAGGCGTCGGTTAAGCTGGCATCGCTGAGTACTCTTAAACTACCAGTTCAGAAGGAGGAAGTAGCTGAGAAAGTAACTATGAAACAACTTTTAGCTGACATAACCAAGCAAATCGCTGTTCTGGAAAACATCACACAGATAAACTCATCTCAATCAGAAGATTATTTAGCTATTCTAGAGCGATGTCTAGAAACATTAAAGATACTAAAAAAGAAAAGCAATAAACAGAATAAATCCCAAAAAGATCTCGATTACTCTGTTGTAAATGATTTAGAAAATAGATTACAAAACCTTAAAGATAATATAACAAAATATAGTCTTCCGTCCATTGCAAAAACTCAATCATCCAGCCTCCAACCGCAAACCACCCTTCCCCATAATAATACTAATATTCCCCATCAAGAAAAGAGTTTAGTAACAGATAGTACTCTGCCAGGTAAGTTTAAGGTGAAAAATAGGGTTATAAAGATACCTACAAATGAAAGAGAAGAGAATATTTTTGCTGTGGGGGTCGTATTAAAAGATGATGATTTAATGAAGGGAACAGATAATGCTGTCCCAAGCCTGATTCAAGATATACGCAATATAGTAAATGCCATTGATTGTTCAGATGAAGATAATATCTCCGATTCGATTATTTTAATTCAAGAAAAAATTCGTAAATCGCCTGAAAATATGTACTCCGACAATATAAAGCGGGTGATTGATGCATTTAATCATGCAAATCGCCTAAGCTTTAGAGAAATTCGACTTAAACTGGAAGAAAATAGCTCTATGAAAGAACTCATGGATCCCGTTAAAGTTGGGATTCATTTGAAATGAGTTTGATATCAAATTCGGACCTTAATCGCTAAAAAATAATCATATCATGAGAAAATAGCGCTTTGACCTAACCAGTTGATCAAATGCGATTAATAATAATCCTACGACCGAAGCGTTGATCCCAATGATTACTCCTTGCATCCATCATGGATAATGGGATTCTAAACTTTCCCATAAGAGTAATTGCCAACTATTAACAGCCAATCACATTAAGCTCTAACTAAATATCAACCCAAGTATACTGACTACCCATACACCAATATTTCATCGAATATCCAGGGAAGACTTGATAATCTGAATTATTTTTTTACTTACAGGATTTTTATGTTTTTCAGGCCTATAGACCAAACAAATCTCATCGTGAAATACAGGAGCATTTTTTAATTTTTTAAGGTGGCTATATTGAGATGCGACTCTGGAGGGTAAAAGACCATAACCAAGGCCTAATGATGTTAATTTAGCAACAACCTCAAGATTAGCAGAATTAAGTACACCATTAAAAATTAATTTTTTACCCAGCTTTTTAAGTATATATTGTGATTGGGCAAGATTTTGATCATAAATCAGTTTATCTTCAGCATTCAGGGCATAAAAGACGGTGACCTCATCCGTACTTAAGTTGTTAATAACCAGATCAGGATGTTTTATAGGATTAACAACAATTCCAAAATCGGCCTCCCAACTAATAACTTTTTCAGTCATCTCTCTTGAAAGACCATGAATAAAATTAAAACTAAGTTTTGGAAAGTTTTCCTGAAGTTTTGGCATAAAGTATTCGAGCGTATGAAGAGCAACTGATGGATGAACCGCAATAGTATAGTTAGCTTGAATAAGGCCTGATTCAGAATTGGCCAGGTTTTGGGTCTGCTCCCATTCATATAACAGGCGATAAGAACGCCGCTTAAACTCCTCTCCAAGCTTCGTTAGCTGGATACCCGTTTTTAGACGAATTAGAAGCTGTCCACCCAGTTTACTCTCTAATCTCTTCACAGCATAACTGAGTGCAGGCTGAGATATTCCAATAATCTCAGAAGCCCTTGTAATGTTAAGGGTTTCACTAACGATTATAAAATATTTTATGTCATCTAATAATAAAGCCATAAAAAAACTTTATCACAACCATTAAAATAAGTCATTTTATTTATCTCTTGAAAATAAGTAATCTAATTTCAGGAGAGAAAAAATGAAAAATAAAACATTTAATTTAAGTACAATTCAGAATCACTCGGTTACAAATTTTGAACTTAAAAAATCGTTAGATAGTAATTCTATTATGGAAATGGCGAAAAAAATATTGGCTGAGTTCATGATTTTTCGTCGTGTACCAAAATCCATCAATGCTTGTAGCGATATCAATTGTCCCAAATGTGGTTCACCACATTTATCAAAAATAATCTTGGCAGTAAAAAGAAATGAGCCAGTAACTTTTGTATTGCCAGCTTTCCCTGGAAAGTCCCCAAACCCTGAAAAAGTACTGAGTCATTTTCCTGATCATGCAGAAAAAATTGCACTTAATTTTCTTGGAAACCTTTGTCAAAAAATTAAAAAATTTTATCACCCCGGGGTTCAAATCATTCTGTGCTCCGATGGTAGAGTATTTAGTGATGTGGTTGGAATGAAGGAAAGTAATGTAACCGATTACCAAGTTGAATTAGATAAATTGATACAGGAAATGTCCATCCCGTACCTATCAACTTTTAATCTCGATGACTTTTATAAGGGACTTAACTTTATTCAAATGCGTGACGAACTGATGAAAACTTATGGGCAATCACTAGATTTTCTTAAGTATAAAATTCGCAATGGCGCAAAACCTGCAGCTAGCCCAGATGAGCAAGAATCAAACCGCATGTATCGAGGCATCACCCGCTTTTTATTTGAAGACTCAAAATATCAAGGCCAGACTAAAAGTCGTACTGCCATCCAAAAAGAATCTCGTTCTAAAGCATACGAGGTCATAAGGAGAAGTAATGCGTGGAGTCAGTTAATTGCAGAACATTTTCCCAAGGCCGTACGACTGTCGATTCATCCTCAAACTTGCGGCGCAAACAAATTGGGCATCCGTTTAATTGGAAATGAAAGCTGGATGACTCCCTGGCATGGAGTTGTCATTGAAAGCAGGAAAGGCTATATCTTGCTAAAACGCTCGGAAGCTGAAGCCTTAGGCGCTCAGTTAATTTATACCACTGATGGACGTCCAAGCCATTATAAACTAATTGCAGATTAATGCTTATCGATAGAAAGGATATAGTATGAATTATAAAGTTACTGCCCTTAAACCATTTGGTGTGCTCCTCGAACCCTTGAGTGAAAAAAGGAAGGTGAAAGACCTCGATATAGAAAATTTACGTTCTTTATTTGGGAAGAATCAACTTGTCGTATTGAGAGGGTTTGAGACCTTTCACAATAGAGAAGATTTTTCTAATTATTGCGAACTCTGGGGAGAAGTGAGCATCTGGCCATTTGGAAAGGTACTTGAGTTAATTGAACAAGATGCCCCAGAAGATCACATTTTTGATCATAGTTACATGCCACTACATTGGGATGGTATGTATCGCCCCCAAGTTCCTGAGTATCAGATTTTTCATTGTGTCAAAGCACCTTTGCCCGGACAAGGAGGAAGGACAACTTTTTCAAACACCCTTTTAGTTTTAAAAAACACTTCTTCTGAAATAAAAGAACTTTGGCATAAGGTAACTGGTACCTATCAAAGAAAAATGAAGTTTTATAACAGCAAAACAATATCACCAATCATTACAGATCACCCTCAAAAAGGTTATTCTGTTATTCGCTACAACGAGCCCCCTTCTCAAGATAAAGGCCATTTCGTCAATCCACCCGAACTCGAATTTACAGGCATTAGTCATGAAGAATTAGATGTCTTTCATACAAGCTTGGCAAAGGCCCTTTATTCTCCTGATAATTTTTATGCCCATGAATGGCAAACTGGAGATATAGTCATTGCAGATAATTTTTCACTTTTACATGGTCGAGAAGAATTTACCTCTAAGTCTCCTCGCCATATTCAACGAGTCCATGTTTTGAGTAATCCCCCTTTTGATAACCCAGGTTTGGAATCTTACGAATGAGTACACTAATAACAGATATTGTCATAGTTGGCGCAGGTCCGGTAGGGCTTATGTGTGCTTACCTGGGACAACTTTGTGGTATGCAAACGGTTATTGTCGATAAGTCTGATGGTCCCTTGGAGGTTGGTAGAGCCGATGCTCTAAATGCACGTACATTGCAACTGCTTGAATTAGTTAATTTATTTGATGAACTCTATCCCTTGGGAAAGACATGCAACACCAGTGCCGTATGGGCCCATGGGAAATTCATTTCACGTCAATCTTCGTGGTGGGACGACCTCGAAGGTTGTCTCCATAAACATTTCCTTATGCTTGGTCAGTCCTATGTGGAAAAACTGTTGGATAGGAAGCTTAAAGAGATTGGAGCATCTGTAAAGCGCTCCGCTGCAGTTGAGAACATTGAGATTAATAAAGAAGGCTGTCTCACAACGCTTTCAAATAAAGAAGGTATTCGTATTCAATCCCGCTATGTTATTGGTGCAGATGGTTCTCGTTCCTTCGTTAGAAATCATTTTAAAATACCTTTTGAGATCATAAGGCCGCAAATTATATGGGCTGTAATTGATGGCATTATAGATACAGATTTTTTAAAAGTTCCTGAAATCATCGTTTTTCAAGCAGAAACATCAGATGTTGCATGGATTCCAAGAGAAGGAGAAATTGATAGATTTTACGTAAGAATGGATACTAAGGAGTTTACCCTAGAAGAAGCTATTAACAAAATTAATCATGCAATACAGCCTCATACCCTACGTTTTAAAGAAATCGTGTGGTTTTCACATTTTTCAGTCAAAGAATCTTTAGCCGAGAAATTCTGCGTACAAGACCGTATTTTTCTTGCTGGCGATGCATGCCATATTCATTCCGTAAACGGAGGACAAGGTCTTAATACAGGTCTTGCAGACGCGTTCAATCTCATATGGAAATTAAACATGGTTATCAATTTTGGCGCCTCTCCAAAACTTTTGCAAAGTTATGAAAACGAGCGTAAACCGGTTGCGCAAAGTGTGATTGAAACTTCAGGGGAACTTGTTCGTTCTACCAAGTATTCGCAGAATGGAACCCATGCACAGGATTATGTAAAGATTGTACAAAAACGTGCGGGGAATATTACCGGGATGGGAATTTGTTATGGTCATCAAGAGCTCAATGGCTCTCGACTTTTTGACTTTGAAATTTTTAATGGGAGCATTAAAACCCGGCTTTATTCTCTTTTGGATTATACCAAATTTGCCCTGTTAATTTTTAGTGATTGCGCCGTTGATTTAAACGTACCTGAGTTTATAAAAGTTATTCAAATTTATTCCTATGAACAACAGGCAAATTATTGGACCAATAACACTCAATATAGAGAACATGCAATTTTGGTCAGGCCGGATTCCTATATTGAATCGTCCACGCTGTTAGATAAAGTTGAATCTCTATTTGATTGGAGTTTTGGCAAAACCCCAATCATGTTAATGAACAATTTAAATAAGGAGGCAGTAGGTGAATAGACCCGTCGTCATTGTTAATCCATTATCATCAGGCATAGATTTAGCTCCTGCTTTTAAAGCTCGAGGAATACCTGTTATTGCAGTCACTTTTAAATCCTTAGAAGAAATTGGATTTGGATTAAAAGTTCAAACTTCAGATTTTATCGAAATCATTCCCAACCATCCAAACCTGGTCGAGGATCTTAGAAAGTACAATCCTATTGCGATTATCCCTGGTGACGAGTTAGGGATTTCTGTGGCAGAACAACTGACTGAGATTTTAACGCCTCAATTCGCCAATGACCCCAAAAAATCGCCTAATCGATTACACAAAGCCCTTATGCAAAATGCTTTAAAAGAGGCTGGTATTCCTATTCTTAAAACACTCAATACGTCATCGGAACATGAAGTGGATACCTGGATTAAGGAAAATGGATTAATTGATGCTCCACTTGTAATTAAACCGCCAATGTCTGCCGGTAGTGATAAGGTCTTCCACATTCCAGCAAAAGGAGATTGGAAAATGGCCTTCAATCGAGTTATGACCGAGCCATCTCAAATTACTGGAACGATTAGCGAAACCGTTGTCGTGCAAGAACAAGCTATTGGTACAGAATTTGCCGTCGGGACTGTAAGCGCTCATGGAAAACACTATTTAGCGCATTTAATTAAATATAATAAAATCTCATTTAATAATCGCAACACTGTTTACGACTATGTTGAATTTGTGCCCTATAATGAAAAAGTGTATGAGGAGTTATTTGATTATACTCAAAAAGCGCTGGATGCTTTGGGAATTCGTTGGGGTGCGACGCACACTGAAATTATGCTTACGAAGCAAGGACCACGTCTTATAGAAACAAGTGCTCGAATGTGCGGCGGTCCAGTTGTGAGGTTTGCACGAGCAGCAACCGGTAGTAGTCAAGCTGATAAATTAGTTGAAATTTATATTGATGGTGATGTACTCACTAAAAAATATGTATTCAAAAAATCAGTGATACCCGTTTTTTTGAAAGCGTTCGCTCAAGGAATAATATCAAATGTTGAAGCGCTTGCTGAAATTTCTAAATTACCCACCTTTCTCAGTGAACATATTTGGTTTAAAAATGGAGATCGGGTACCTCAGACTGTAGATTATCTCTCAAGTATTGGAATTATTGGGCTAGCAGGTGATCGCGAATCAATTTTTTTAGATTACGAAAAAATTCGAAACATGGAGTCGAAATTAGTTATTTCATAAGGTAAATAAATTTCCAGCCAAATCTTTTGACTGTTCCATTATGACATCCCTTTAAATGAAAAAAAATCGTCAATATTGCTCATCATTTATACTAAACAAATTGGCTATGTTATACTAAAACAAATTATTAGCATAGCCCTCTATGGAAAACTCACCTACTTCGCAGATTTATACTAGAGCGTTTACAAAAATGGATAACATGGTTTATCTCATTGATAAAGATGGTTTTCTTATTGATTGTAATGCTAATTTACTTCGTTTTTTAGGTTACAGATATATTGAAGATAATTCTATAGGCTCAATTTACGAAATGATGCGTCAACAAGGCTTATGGACTTCCGAGCAAATCCACAGCTTTCAGCAACAGGACATTGCCGCCATCATATCGGGGAAAAACGAAGTCGAGCAACAGGCAATTATCAACACCCAAGGTACCATTCTTTATTTTGAAATTTCACGAATTCCCTTGGCAGATAAATCAGGAAACGCTCTAGGTCTGGCTGTGACTATCCGAGATATATCCAAACTAAAGCAATTAACCGATCAAGTAAAAAATTTAAAATCGCAAGTTAATTACAATCATAAGACCGTGACAAATAATCTTAGCTCTGAGACAACAGGACAAATCAATAAATTAAAAATTTTGCTTATAGAAGATAATCTTATTGCGCAAAAAGCAGAAAAAACAATATTAATGAATTGCAAATGTTTAACGGATGTCGTTGCCACAGCCAGCCAAGCATGTGAGATTTTTAAACCAGCAAAATATGATTTGATTTTAATGGATTTAACTCTGGAGGAAGGAGATGGCTATAATTTGACAGCAACCTTAAGAAAGCAAGAACAAGGAACACATTGTAGGGTTCCTATTATTGCATTAACAGGACATGATCCAATGGATGTTGGTTTTAACTGTGAAGACGCTGAAATGGATGGTATCCTTCGCAAACCGCTGACTATCCAACAGGCGAATCAACTGATACAACGGTATATTCGTCATATTGATATTAAGGTTACAGGATTGATGGAGTTTAAACAATGATACATACCAAGCGTTTGTACTTGGTACGTATAGAGACTCATCCGTTACCTAATTTCTTGTCAATGACTGGATTACGGCTGCTTACCCATAAAACCGGCTTTAATTTGGCAATCAAATGGATTTATTAAAAATAGATTGGTTTGCATTTAATCTTATGGTACAATTTTTAATCTAATTAAGCTGTATAAAATAACATTTATGATCCCTGAAAAACTCTTAACCTATACAAAAACAATTTTTGAATATTCCCATAGTACCGTATACATCAAAGATAAAAATTTTCATTACCAGTATATGAATAATAATGGGCTCAAACAATTGCAATTACAAGAACAAGATATTCTCTGCATGCCAGATAGCTCGCTTCCCTTTGGGAAGTATGCGGATTTTTATAATAGCCATGATCACTACGCAATGGAAGAAATTATTTACTTTCAATTGGATGATTGCATTACTAAAAATGGCGAAAAAATATTTGCCTTATCTCATAAATTACCGCTTAAAGATGAGGATGGAAAAACCCATGGCGTCATTGGCTTTACCAAATTTATGAATCTCCATGAACTGATTAGTAATCTCAATTCAAAAAATACCTTTTTAGCACCTAACCTTAAAATCAATATTAATGTTGATGATTGGTTAAAATCAACGATTAATTTGTCTCGTAGGGAGATGGAAGTTTTGTATTTTTTTTTACAAGGGAAATCCATCAAGCTTATTGCACCATTGCTTCATATAACTGAAAGAACTGTTATTTTTCATCTAAATAATATAAAAAGCAAATGGGGTTGTTACAATAAAGAAGATATTTACACTAAATCCATTGAAAAAGGCTTGAAAAATCTTACAATCATCTGGGATATGTTAGCGATGCGCTCCTAACAATCCCAGCATAAAAATGATTAGATTATAATTTAAAACTTGAGTTGGTTAAATTTTGATACTCTATATCTTGTAAGAAGCCATTTATTTTTCTTATAATATTAGCTGCGCTTGCTTGCAAAGATTTATTCTGATAACGATAAATGAACCCGTATAATGCATTGGGTATTTCTGGAGATTCGTTTTCATTCATTATCTGATTTAGCTCATTCATCATTTTTTGTATTGTTGTAAAGCGACCCACTGTTTTCTGAAAAAGTGTATTACTACGATAATGAGAATATTGACTAGGAAGGTCCCCTAATAACTCCTGCAAATCTCTTTTGATATCCTGCTGAATATTTAATTGGGTTGGATGCGAAGTTTTTGCGTTTTCAATTGAATTTTGAAAAAAGCGATGATTATTAATATTTGAATTACTTTTTAGTGGGTCTTGGGGTAATTGAAGCATCGGTGCATTAATGGACGCAAGTTGCTCGAAGTGTTTTATTGCGGAATCAATGTCTGTTCTATCCGCTGGCTTTTCTGCGAGCATTGGCTTCAAAAATGGTTCTACCCATTGAGCATTGGCGGGCAAATTCAAATTTTTTGCTGCATTTTTGCTTTTCTCAAAAGGGTTACCACTTAAATAGTTTTCAGGATCTTCGCCCCATAGGAAAGCAATGACTCTTCCCATTGAAAAAATATCAGCTTTGTTATCATGTGGTAAGCCACTAAACATTTCAGGTGCTGCCCAAATTTCGCTTCCGGGAAATAGACCATCATCCTCACCTGCTTTTTTTGCCAGCCCGTAATCAAAAATATTCACTTCAACAGGTTCCGCCGCCTGAACATGAATATTTTCAGGCTTTATATCTCTATGAATAATTCCTTTATCAATCACCTGGTTTTTCAAAGCCAATAATAAAGCATAGGTTATCTTAATTCGTTGACTCTCTGTAATATAATTAGGATTATCCAATAATTTAATGAAGATACTCTCTAATTCCATCCCTGGCATTCGCTTCATCGTCAGATAACATTTATTATTATCGTAGACGGGTGGTTTTATACTTAAGTGCCCTGCTTTCCGACAAAAATCAAACTCTTTCTCAATTAAATTTTCTATATTTAAGCCAGAAAATTTATTTTTAAGTTTATTTAAATCAAATTCTTTTGTTACAAATTTTTTATCATAAGTAGATTTATTAGCTATTCCAGTTTCATCTTGTCGATACAGCGTAACAGGATAAACGGAAGCAAACCCACCTTTTCCTATTGGTTCTTTGTCAATAGCCGAAAAAAGATGCCCTTGTTTTACACGTCCTTTTTTATCAATTTGATTTCGTGGACCACCTATAATTGTCCCAGTGGCAGGAAGCAAATTCTGTTCCTGTAATTCATTGATTATTTCTTTCATATTACTATCAAGCATGTATTAATTACTCCAAAATAGTTGTTAATGATATTTTCCATCTCATCTAAAATTGATAAATAAAATCAAATTTTAATCATTTTGCACTAAAAAAATAACTGTTAAAATCCAACAGTTATGACACTTATTCATTTTACTTATAATCGCGCCGGCAGATTATTTCTGCATTAATCATTTAAAATATAGGACTTAATATATGAAAATTACTGGAACAATTAAGATGATCCAAACGCCGGGACGAACAGACAGGTTTGTGACAAAGCAACTACCAAATGATTATTTTTTAGCACTCGAAATTACTGATATTGATGGGAATCCCATTTCAACTTTAGCAAGTGTTTTCAATACATTAAAACCTAATTTCCCTTCAATTCAAGTTAATAATGAAGAAGTGGGTGATTTATTTGAAACATATAAATTACCCGCAGGAATGACAGATGTATGCCATCTATCTCTAGCTTATTTTGGCGATTTTAGAATAGGAAGAAATACCGATAACGATCTTGATCAACAAAAAGTTGATACCGCTTATGAAGAATTAAATGGACAAAAAATATCGTTTGAAATTGATGGCAGCCCGTTCCAAATCGTCTCAACAAGTAAAGAATTCAATAAAATAAACACCGAAGCTCACTTAGCTTTTGCACCCGTTGTAGGCATGGGTAGAGATAGCATTGTAAATCTTTTACCCTGTAAAAAAACTCAAGAAATGTTGTCTCATAAACTTTCTTGTGTCTTTGGTGAAGGTTTTAAAATTTGGAATAGCCAGAAAAAGGAAATTCCATTCCATGTCACTATTGCACAAACTGATAAGTTAAATTTAAAGTTAGCTGCACGTCAGAATAATTTAGAAACCGTTGAAGTGACTCACTCTCTGGCTCTATAAACTAATAGAGTCATTATTGATTAATTGTAGGTTTTGTCATAAGGAAGAACCTACAATAATCGATGATAAAAAGTTAAAAAAACATCATTACTAAATAGGATTACCCTGATACTATTTTTTTCCTATTTCACTGTTAAAAAATGACAGTTATTTCTCTTACTATACCGGGATATAATTGCAAGGAATTTAATCTTTATGATCTTGTGATTGTTAAATTAAATTATTTAACATTAATCCGGAGTTAACTATGACCAAAGAACTAATTTTTATTGATTGGGATGATACGTTAGTCAATAGAGAACATGCAGAGGATTTTGAATCGGTAACAGACGAAAACAATACCCTTTATCAAATGTCCCCCATGTTTATTGGGGCAATAGACGCGCTGAAGCAACTCCAGGAAAAATACCATGTTTTGATCGTTAGTTCACGAGGAGAGTTAAATAGATTTAGACAGCTCCAATTACAAAGTTATGGTCTGGAGTCTTCAATTATGCCATTAGACAAGTTCACATTTGAAGAGAATAATACTCGTTTATTATTTACCAGGTATGGTGAAACAAACTTTCCCGATAAAGCAAGTTTCATTTTATATGTCCAAGAAATGAGTGGAAATAAGATAAAAGTATTTATCGATGATGATCATACAGAAATAGAAGCCGCGCAGACAAAAGGAATTCCTACTATCCATGCGACTCATGCAAATTATCTGGAAAAATCAGAACAATTTTTTTCAGGATTAATTCATCAAATAGATAATATGGAACTTTCTCAAATTTTTAATACCGTAGCAGCTGAAATACGTAACAATTCTCGTTCAATGTATTGGGGAAGCAAAATTGCTGGTTTCTTTTCACTTCACCTTCCTGCAGCAGAGAGTTTAGAAACGTTGGCATCACAATTAAAAAGAAAATCTGCTAAAGAGGTTAGCGAAGCATTTGATCGATATCTTGAGAAAATAGCTTATAATCCAAATAAAAAAGGGGATATAGCCGCAAGCTTAACTAAAGCGAAAAGAGCCATCGATAACCATATTTTAGCCTTGAATGAAACCAAAGAAGAGCAACAGTTTCTCAATAGAATACGTTAGCAATTGATCTCTACCACGTAGGTGCCTTGGCTTGCCCCAGGAACTACAGCCGTACACTTTACTCCCCTCAATAGACGTCCCGCGGCTTGTCCGTGGGATTTAATCGTGGTGAAGAACTTCTGGATCCTGCAAATAAATCACAAGGCGGAGGAATAAAGATCGACTCCTTAAGTCAACAGCAACAGCTTCAGAAAAAATGCATGGATTTAGGTTATTATACTCAATATTCCCACCATCTGCTGTCGACTTATCAAATCATAATTCCTTATATCGTTTTTAATGAGATTTAAAATGCAAAGTATAGCTTTTCACTTGCAATGACTTAATTTACTATGAATTATTTTAAAATCTGAATAAATAAGAAATTCATTAAGTGAGAACTCCAAAATGAGGTCATGGATGCGGTACATATTTAGAAGATTTTGTGTAACAATCTTTTTATTAGCCGTAAACCCTATACTTTTTGCAAAAGCAATCATTGATATTGATGTCCTCAATACAGTAAAACATTTAAAAAATTCCAAAAGATTAGAAGTAAACCACGTCCCCTTATCACTTCTTATTTTTTTACATAATTTTTCAGAAAAAGAATCTTTTATAGATCAAATTAAAAAAATACGGGGAGTACGAGTACAAGATTTAGGTTTTATGCCAGCTGTAGCAATACAACTTCCAAAGAATAGTATGTTGCTTAATCAAATTGCCAATTTTGATGCTGTAGCGCAAATCTCTTTACATAGGGCAGCCGAAACCGAATTAGATACTACGACTCAGGCTTTAAAACTAGCACCCTCTTCTGTTTATCCTAATGTAGATAATTGGTGGGCTCATGGCTATACAGGGCAAAAAGGAATTATTGGTATTATCGATACAGGAGTAGATCCATTGCATCCTGCTTTATCCAATAAAAGGTTAATCGTCCGCCAGGATGTAGGCTCAGGGTATTCCAATCATATTAATGGTGTAAAAGAGCCCCATGCAACAGGCATCGCTTGCATTTATACAAGTGTGAATGAAAAATACAAAGGTATTGCTTATGGAGCATCGACTATTATTTCTGGGTTAGCAGGAGAGGAAACAGCCGATCCAGCCAGCATTTTGCTAACTATGGAAACATTGGATTGGATGTTGGATCGTTCTGAAGTGAAACCTGCCCTCATTAATTACAGCATGGGGAATGGGAAATTAGATTTAGATTGCCCTTTTTGCCCTGAGTGGAGTGGCCTTGCAAAAGTCATAGATTATGTCGTAAATACAAAAAAAATCCTTTGGGTAAAATCAGCTGGGAATGCTGGATATATAGAAGCGACAGAACAATTTCCTTATGCTTCTACGCTGACTGTTCCGGGGGACAATTATAATGGGTTGACTATAGCTAATATGAATATGCTTGTCGTCGAAAATGATATTGTGATTAAAACTCCTGACCGAAGAAGACATATTATAAGAAATACCAGTAGTCGAGGACCTACCCCTTTTGGTAGACGCAAACCTGATTTAACTGCTCCTGGCCATGATACAATGACCTGCGCCCCTGATCCCAAAGTTTATGGTTTTATTTATTCCAATGCGATGAATTATAAAGATGGTTATCGTCTCATGGGTGGAACTAGTTCCGCAGCACCACATGTAGGTGCTTCCGCACTATTATTACAAGATGCAGGAATTCAAAATCCTATGGCAATTAAAGCATTACTTATCAATAGTGCCGATACTTGGACTGATGCAGGGACTGCTGACTCCAAACACTCAAAAATCATGGGCTCAGCCTGGAATAGAACTTACGGCTGGGGGTATCTCAATATGGAAAAGGCGTTCCAACAAAGAAACAATATTGTAGAAGATGAGCTCACTGTAGCAAATCCAGTATGGGAATACCGCACTGTGCTTAAAAAAGGGCAAAAAATTACTTTAGTTCATGAACGTCGGGTAGGATATACTCCTGAGGGGGCCGAGTGGCAACTTAGTCATTTAGAATTAACCGTTTTCGATTTGAAAAATCAAAAATTGATTGATAAAGACAGCAGCCCTGTAGATACAGTTCATCAGGTTGCAAATTGTAAACGCGAATTGTATGACTCAAAATGCTCCGAGGACAGCCGCACTACCGAAGTTTTAATACGAGTTCAGTTGTTAAGCAAAACTATAGAGGGTAGTTCTAGCGAACCTTTTGCTATTGTAGTTCCGCAAGTAGCAAGTAAAACAAGTACCCTGTAACGCTCAAATAAGTCTAGTCTTTATGCTATAGTTTTCATATTCTAATTCGTTAGAGAAACTTAGTCATGCACAAGGAATATCAAGGTGTTACCACACGGTTTCTTCGTAAAGATGAACGTCTTATCTTATCTGAAGAACAACAAATGCCATTGGTTATCGAGGCCGAAAAAGAAGTCGAACTCGAATTTTTGCAGCATTTTCTGAAATCCTATTCCAGTCAAATTATTCATGATATGGCTCAATATGGTGCCGTGCTTTTAAGGGGATTTAATATTGATACTGAGGAGCAATTTGAAAATATTATTTTAAGTATTCCTGAGTTTCGAGGCATTAGTGAAGCATTCATGTCTGAAAATGGTCGCGCCCATGTTGGTGATCTTAAATACGTGCTACATACCAATTCTATTTATAAAACGGGTGGGACGTTATATCTTGGAGGGTTTCATACTGAAAATTATTATTCCACTGATGTTCCCAGTTATTTATGTTTTTGCTGTTTTCATCCTTCAGTATTAGGTGGGGAAACCGGTTTAATTAATACACAAAAAATTTACAATCATTTATCTAAAGAATTAAAAGAAAAATTAGAAAAGCACTCTTTTTACGTATGTCAATGGTCAATTAAAGAGATAGCCGAAAGGTATCAGATTCCTGATGATTTAGCAAAAAAAAAATGTGAACAGTTTGCTCTTCCTATTGAAGGAGATGGAGAAGAGTTGTTTGCTGTAATGTATAAACCCAGTGTTTTAGAACATCCCTTGACCCAAGAAAAAGCCTTGCAAATCAATTTGTTTGAACTTTCAGCCTTGAATTATGAACTAAGAAAGTGTTTTATGAACGATTATAAAGGCAAGAAATGGTTTTGGCATCGTTTCTTTTGGAAACTGCCTACCCCTATTTTTAATTCGATAGAGTTTTTGGCTATTCTATTTATTTCTTTTTTCAATTCACCAAAAAATTCTTATAAAATTTTACGCACCAAATTTTATAATTTTAAGGCAAGTAGAAAAAATAAACTTAGGTCATCCAATAAGAAAAAGGTAGGAAGTTGTTTTAGCCATCAAGAAGTAAAAGCGCTTGCGCAAACGATGCGTCAATATTATTCTTCATGTATCTGGAAAAAAGGAGATATATTACTAATTGATAATAAGAAGGTAATGCATGCCGGAATGCCAGGATTAGGCCCCCGATTGATTCGGGCAATGATTTGTAATCCTGTGGATATGAATTATATTTCTTCAGAGCCAGGTATTTTAGTAGCTACGGAGCGAATGACAGAAACTTTAGGTGCCTCGATGACTGCAAAATCCATAGATTAATATTGCTGCCTATTTTGATCATTTGATTTTTAAAAAATAGCAAAGAAGAAGTTCAATTTATGATTTTTTTTGGCGTCGCTACCAGCCTGCCCCATTAATTGCTTTGCGCTGCCAATGATAGATCTAATGATATATCCCCCATTATCTGTACAAATTCTTGCGCTATTTTCATTTTAAACTCTGGAGTTAAATTTGCCGAAATTACCAAATAGTAAATTTTTTTATCTTCATCATATAAAAAACAGGCTTCAAAAATATAATCGATAGCCAATAAATCTCTCTGCTGTAGATCGGTACATTGGCTTTTAAACCCAAATAACTGAGTTTGGTTTTCATCATGTGCCAGGAAATTATTTCTGACATTCAGATTGATAACAAAATAATGATTGCGTTTAAACAACATGAAACGACTGATACAACGTTGTAATATTTTGCGATAAATAAGCGGGGTTTGCAAAATCTTAGTAAATACCGGGGTTACCAACTTAATTAAAGAGCTTTGAATTTTTTTCTTTTTTATATTTAAGGTGCTTACTGCACTTAGTTTGATAAGATTGGAGCAATGTTGATGGTTACTCGTTTCAATGATTGATTGTTGAATTTGCTGCGATAAACTCTCTAAAGTCTCATTATTATCTAAAGCAACTTTAATCGGTTCAACTCTTAAAAAACAACCAATAGAATTATCATAACTCGGATTATCCCGCGTCGATTTAATAATATTCATAACCTTAAAAGACTTATCAGTGCTAAAACTGCCGCAGCAATTACGCAAGGCCAATGCAAGTACAGTGCATAAACCATTATTCATACTAATATGTTGCTGCTCACAAAAATGTTTTAGCTTACTCACGGTTTCAATGGGTATTGGCATGTATGTCGAATAAGCACGCTTTTCTTTTTTCATATTACGAACGATGTACTTTTTAGGGAATGCAAAAAAAGAGGCATTGTGCAAATATTTTTCCCAAAACTGACTGTCTTTCTCTAAGGAGCTTTCAAGTAATTGCTGTTCCGTAAAAATATATTTTTTAAATTGCCTATCCACTTCTATTGCTGATAATAGTTCATTTGTCCTGGACGTAGTTGGGTGCTCTAGTTCATTCAATTTCTGAAGATAGAATTTTGACAGATCATTAAATAAAATATCCACTGATGAATTATCAGAAATCAGATGCGGCATACAAATCTGCAACTCTGATTCATGTTCATTTAAGTAAAAAAGACGAGCAAGTATCAAAGGGGCGTTTTTTGGCCAACGCTTAAAGTATTCCAACTCATGCATTGATTGTTCAAGACTTTGCTCCGTTTTAGCACCAGACAAAGTACGAAGATCTTTTATAACCAATTTGATGGATAAATTTTTACTTGCTTTTTGTTTTGGTTTTAACTTAAAAACATAATATATGAGTACTTCATGTCTTTTTAAGACCGCTTGAAATGCAAAATCTAAAGCTTCTTTATCAAAATGGCCTTTCACGCGCTTTCTGGCAATAATATTTAATCTTTTTGCCTTAGGCTCAAAAGTATCAGCCATCCACAGTACAAATTGGAAATCACTTAATGGTGTTGTTTCTAATATCTTTTCATTAACAATAACTTTTGTACTTCTTTTGGTGTGTTGAAGTACTGGGATTAAATCAGCAATACACGTAGCTTTATAAAAATCATAAAGTGTAATATCTCTTTTGAGAGTATGATTGATGTTACACACCAGACGTGCAGCAGAAAGAGAATGCCCACCCAGCTCAAAAAAATTATCTTTTAAACCGACTAATTTTACCCCCAATTCTTCAGACCAAATACGCGCAAGCTGTTTTTCCAAAGCGGTTACAGGTTCAATATAATTATGACTTATATGCATTTTAGGCAAGGGCAAGGCTGATTTGTCTAACTTTCCATTTGCCGTTAACGGTAAAAAATCCACCCTTATAAAAACAGGGGGAATCATATAATCAGGAATTTGTTTTTTTAAAAATTCGCGTACTTGTGCGGTATTTAGTTCAGTATTTTTATTTTCTAAAACATAATAAGCTACTAGTTGTTGTTCTTTTCGTTCATTTTCTTGCGGCACCACAGCAACTGATTTAATCAGAGAATGGCTTACGAGGCAGCTTTCTACCTCTCTTGGTTCGACGCGAAAACCTCGTATTTTTACTTGATCATCGATCCGTCCAAAATATTCAATCACGCCATCCACACGTTTTCGGCATAAATCGCCCGTTTTATAAAAACGAGCATTTGCTTCCTGGTTGGAAAAATCCGTAATAAATTGCTTTTGAGTTAAATCTGGACGATTCAAATAACCACGCGCAAGGCAAATACCACCTATAGCCAGTTCACCTTTCTCACCATCAGCTACCGGTTGATGGTATTTATCGAGAATATAATATGAAATTTTTGGTCCAACCTTACCGATAGGTACGTGGATATCAAAACCAGTAAAGTTGTCTCGTTGTACTTTGTATACTGAAACCGCAACGGTTGCTTCTGTAGGCCCATATTCATTGTATAATATATGTTCTGGATAGATGCTAAGCCAGTCTTTGCATTCAGCAGCAGCAAGATTTTCTCCCCCTAAAATAATCGATTTTAAGTGAGGTAAGGCAATAAAATTATTTTTGGCTTCTTGAACCAGGAGTTTAAAATAGCTGGGCGTTAGCTTAATCGTATTAATTTGTGAGTCCGCCAAATAGGCTAAATAGGCTCTAGAATCCTTTTTAATTTCTGTATCACAGATGACTATGGTTAAACCTAACATGAGTGGCGCTAAAGAAACAGAAACAGCCATATCAAAAATAGGACTGGCAGAAAAATCTATTCGTTGTTGCACTTTACTTTGAGTATATTCCCCAAGCCATTGATAATAATTTATAATGGATCGGTGCTCGATGAGCACGCCTTTAGGCGTTCCTGTAGAACCTGAAGTGTAAATAATATAGGCTAGATGCTGTTCAGAAATCAAAGTTGATGGATTATTACTAGGTTGCTGATCGAGTAATGCTTGACTCTTATCGAGTAAAACTATCTTACCGTTATATTGTGAAAATTTATGCGCAGAAGCAGCCTTAGTTATTAAAATTGGAGCTTGGCTATCATTTAAAAGAAATAAAAGGCGCTTTTCAGGTTGTGAAAAATCAATAGGAAGGTAAGCACCACCGGCTTTTAAAATAGCTATGATAGTGATTAAAAAATCAAGGGAACGCTCGAGACACAAAGCAACTGGCGTATCAGCATTAAGACCCAGGCTTCGCAAATAATGCGCAAGTTGATTCGCTTGTTGATTTAATTGATCATAAGAAAGAATTTGTTGGCCATGAACTGCAGCAATATGATCGGGAAACTGAGCAGTATATGCTTCAAACCTACCGGGTATTGTATTTTTATTATCCATTTTGATATCCCTTATCATTTGGGTAATACACAACCTTGCCATTTAGGTAAATACCAGTTCCATTATTGGACTATCGCTGTAGTGGCTGGTACTAAAAAGACATCTATAAAAAGACTAACAACACTACCTAATCCAAATACTTTAACACATCAATCTGAAGCACTATGACTAAGTGTATTCATTAAAATTGCTTCTAAGTATTAAGAAAACTGAGCTGAATAATAAAAAGTATAAGATATGAAAATTCGATTATCCATTTTATGGCGTGAGATAGTGCGCCATAGATAGTATTTAGAATACGTTCATACCAGCGATAGCTAAACGCCAGGTAAATTCTATCGTTGTAATCCTAACTGCTATCTATAATCAAAATGAATCATTAAAAAACCAATGAGCAATTTAACGACTCTAAATGAATAAAATTTACCCACTCTTAAGATTCCCTTAATGTTTAGAATATATCATACCGGTCAATATTTAATCTTTATGGCTTATTTTGCATCGGGTAAGTTTATGACTAAATTAAGATCGGAAGATTAAATAAAAAATCAAAAAATTCATTGGAGTACTATTATGCCGCACCCCCTTACAAGTGAGATTTTGAATATATTATCGGAGCATCGAAAAATTCCTGACAACGAAAAAGAAGGCCATACAGTCAAGGAGTTCTCAGAAGCAATTATCAATAAAATAGATAATATGGTACTTGAAGGAAAAAAAATACGGCTTGTGGCACCAGCTTTCCCGGAAAAAGCACCAGTACGAGGTAAGACTTTAGGCGATACTCCTGATATGGCCGAATTAGTCTCCTTACAACACTTAAATAATATTTGTAAGAAAATTGAGACTGTTTATGGACCTGGGGCCGAACTGGTAATCTATACAGACGGATTTGCGTTTGCAGAGGTATTTCCTGATATCCACACTAAAGAAAAACGTGAAAGTTATCTTTCAAAATTAAATGAAATGATAGAAAAAAACGATTTAAAAAATATTAAAGTGATTAACTTAGCGGGCACTGTTGATTTAAACGAATATGCAGAATCTGAGACAAGCTTTAGACAAAGAATTTCAAAACCTAAAAATGATGATGATATAAATAGCCTTAATTTATATAGAGGCCAAATTCAATTCTTTACAACAGAACTAGGCATGGGTTACCCAGAAAAGACTAAATCAAAAATTAAAAAAGAAGCTGAAATCATTTCTCGTGGTGTAGCACGCATGAGTAACGCACTTAGCAAATATTTATCAATAATTGAGCCAGAAGCACTACGATTGTCATGCCATCCTAAAACAATAGCTGCGGACAAAATTGGAATATGGTTTAATGAAGATCATACTCTTGGTGGTACACCTTGGCATAATGCTGCTGTTTATGAGATCAGTGATACAACCAATAAATGCGTGGTCTCCTTTATGAAGGCTCAAGAAGCACGTGAAAAAGGTTACCTTTTAAAATCGGATCAGGAAGGAAAACCAAGTCACTTTGTATCAGAAACTGTCTACCGTCATGCCTGTACCTTACAATCTTTTTTCAGATCAATACATAATAAAAAAATGGAAGCTGAGTCTCCGAAAGAACCGATGAAATCGAGCGATTTCACGCTTACGCTGTGCGCCAAGGAAGGCTGAAAGCCGAGGCGCATAGTCCGCGATAGAGTGCGATTTACACAGACAGCCCATAGGGATGCGGAGTAAATCATTATGCAGTCGTTAAGTCGTTGGTGTAGGCATACGCTTTGCTCGTTCAGAGCAAACGTGCCGGAATCAGGACGCTCGCGGCCTTTAACCTGTCGCGTTGGCGAGTGAATTCTGGGGACTCGGATGTCCCAGAATTTTTTATCGAGGTAGCGACACGCTTGTTTAATTATAACTTTAGGTTGGTCTTGATAAATGGCCAACCTAAAAATATCGATTCTTTATTGTGCCGTTGCTTTACTGGATTCATTTAAGTTAAAGTATCAATCTACTCAATGTTTAAAATTAAATCATAAATACAACACTTTTTTGTGAACTAACGAGGTGAATGACAATTAATGAAAATTTGGATTGATGGTGATGCCTGTCCAAAGGCAATTAAACAAATTTTATTTCGTGCAGCCATGAAACGCCATATTTTGGTCATTATTGTCGCCAATCACTTAGTAACTATCCCGCCTTCACCGTTTATTAAAAGAGTTAAAGTTGAAGCAGGGTTTGATGGGGCAGATAAATACATTGTTGCTCAAGTACAAAGCAAGGATTTGGTAATAACTGCTGACATTATTTTGGCGGATCATATTATTACTAAACAAGCGTTTGCTCTTAACCCACGTGGCACCCTTTATTCTACCGATAATATAAAACAAGTCCTCACGATGCGTCATTTAAATGAATCTCTAAGAGAAAGTGGTTTAATTCGCGGCGGATTAGATACCTTAAGTCCCAAAGAAATTCAACATTTTTCAAACCACCTGGATCGGATGATTACCCAATTACATACATAACTGGCTCATTTTATATGTTGAAAGTTAGATGAGTTAATTTCTTTACCTCTACAAATATCGCCATCGGGTTGAAAACGTGTTTGCGCGACTGAAACATTTTCGAGCCATTGCCACAAGATATAACAAGCTGAAGTGGAATGATGCGTTAATGCTTGCCATGGCCTGCTCCTCTATTTGGATGCCCATGTAATCAGAGCAACTGAAGTGATCTCATTACCTTGAATCCAACAGGGATCAAACAAGGAAGCACAATGCAGTCATTTTATGTTTATCTTATGGCACGTAGGTGATGGGGATGAATTGTCACACGTCTTAATAATAAAAAAGATAATGATCATAATTTCATATAGAAACAAATCTCTTTTTTATTTTGACAAGCCCAGCATGTATAAGTCTTTATTTCTTAAAATTGGCTTTTCATATCCGTCACGAGCAATTTTTATCATTGCCTGCCCTAATAATTGAGTCGACGAAATAAAAGTTGGGAAAAAATAACGCAACATTGGAAGTATGGGTTTTAACATACTATAACCCAATCGATAGAGACGAACCCTACTCTTAATGCCATTCAAAGGTTGAATTATCCCTGGGCGGACGATGTACACTCTCTTAAATGGCATCCGAAGTAATTCATTTTCAGTTTGGCCACGAACTCGCGCCCACATTAGGACACCCTTTTCACTACTATCCGCCCCCTCACCAGAAATGTATATGAAAGAAGGATGGGGATTTAAGCGCAATAAAATTTTTGCCGCTGTTACAGTCAAATCTTTGGTAATCCGAGTATATTCAGCCTCTGTCTTTCCAGTCGAAGGGGTACCGAGACAATAGAAACAGGCATCAATACCGATTAACTGCTCCTCAATATTGTGATAATCGAATAGATTGGCATGTACAATTTCGCGTAGCTTGGGATGGGTCTGGCCTATAGGGGAACGGCCGATCACGGTAACTTGCTCAATATGGGCATCTAAAAGACTCTCCCGCAGCACTGCTTGCCCAAGCATACCAGTAGCACCATAAATAATAATAGACTTCATTTTTTTCCTATAATTTTTTTTGAGCCTACTTGAATACCAATTAAAAATCTACCATCAATCTTAGGTTTTGACATCCATTTTTATATCCTTAAAACTCTAAAATAAACCAAAGTTACTTTTCCTAAAGCTTACAGTGAGTTAACATAACGAACAATCTGGAAGTTATATGTTTTTGTAATTACAATATTGTGCATCACAATAGGAAAAAGGAAGACATGCCTTAACAAATGATTTATTTCCAAATTGCATAAAAAACACTAAGCCTAGATAACTAAAGGGAGGTACGATGGGCATTTTTAGAGAGATTGCAATCCGTTATTGTGAAAAAATATACGATGCCTACAAATTACAAGCGGATGAAAAAACCTATAAAGGTAAGGAAGCAGAATTATTAATCGAAAGAAATGAATTTGCTCGATGTTTGATTAAAACACTTAAATCAAAGGAATTGAACGATGATTATAATGAATATTTTCAACAACTTTTAAATGAAATTACCTCTGCATTAGAACACGTTAATACCACTGTTATTGATTATAATAGCAAATACGGTACAGCATTCACATCTGATCTGTATGAAACATTTTTTACATCCAGTTTGAAAAACTTTATTAATTCTTTAAACGACCTATATCAAAAAAGTCCTGAAATCATCAAGAGTATTCAAGATAATTCATCGTTTAACAAAAATAGAAGTATACCCTGGATTTACCAGTTTTCTTTTGTATTATATGAATACATCCTTGAAAAGGAATTTGAACTGGCTACAAATAAAAACAGCAGGGATATCTTTGATACAAAGATACAATTGATTCTTAAGTATGTTCAAAATGCAGCAAGCCTGTATTCACGTTTTGAAAATAATGAAAATAATAGTGAATACAAAGAACTTATGAAAATGTTATTGCAAAGAATGCAAACAGATGAAAATGATATCCAACAACGTAAATCTCAACAAAGCAATACCAGTTCGGTGTATTCTTATTTTTCGCAAACATTCTATAAAGCCAGTGAAACACTCATGGGAAAAAGTCAGTTAGGGGAAAAAATTGATTTCTTAATCAAGGAGTTTGGTGAACGATCCATGACAAGGACACTTCAGTGTTGTTAATCTATCAATATCTACTTAACTAATGTGAGGTTTATCTTAACTCTATTACAATACATCATTCAAGGTTAGATGTATTTTCCACAATAAAGCACAAAGATGAGATCGATCACTAGCTGCAGTTGAGCTAACTCCCATCAAGGTCATCGCGATACCCATTTCATTTTTAATAATATCAAGCAGATGTCCAACACCTGCTTGCCCCCCTTGCAGCTACTGCGGGTCTACCAAGGAGTATTGCTTGGGCTCCTAGAACAAGCATACGTACCACATCTAATTCCAAATGAACTCCAGAATCAACAAGAATGCCAAAATCTGAACCTGTTTTATCATCAGTTATGGGCACTCCCTTAGCAGTGGGGTTATTTCCCCATCAAGTTTTAGACCACCATGATTAGAAACACCACTCAATTTGCTCCAAATTTCACCACATCTTTTGCAACTTAAAGATCAAGTATTTCCTTAATGAGCATTGGATCTTTCCAATAATTAAGGATCCATTCAAGATCACAACTAATTATCGAAGGGTCAAAATTTTTATTTAGCAATCCAATATAAACTTCTAAACCTATAGTATTCTTCAGATAAGCAGAAATGTAACAGCCCATAATACCAACATAATACGCCCATGAGGGCCTCATGTTAATCTGCAATAAAAGAAATGATTATATTCAAATCCTTAACCTGGTTCCTAGTTCTCAGCGAATATTATAAAAATCCTTTGCAGTATCTGCAAAAAGAAATTGTTGTTCTTGTAGTGAAAAGTCTTTAACAATCGATTGGTATGCCTCATAAAGAGCCTTTGCTCCTTTTGAACATTTAGTAACAGGTAAATGGCTACCAAACATGCATCGTGTCGGGCTAAAAATATCAACTGTTGCCTTTATCCAGGGAGTAATTTGGGTTAAAGACCATTCAAGACCAAAAATACACTCGATAGCGGTGATTTTCACATAGACATTGTTGCATTGACTTAAACTTTGCATATCGGTTTTCCATTTTGAAAAGCCAGTTTGACTTTGATCTAATGGCCAACCCAGGCAATGTAATGCAAATTTAATCGAAGGAAATTTTTTTGCATAGTGAAGCACTACGGGTATCTCATGTGCATACACTTCAAACTCAAAATTAAAGGGATATTCTTGAAGAATTGTAAACGATTCTTGTACGATAGGTTTCAGAAGAATTCCCGGCCTATCCGTGTAACATCGATTAGAATTATTAGGATCCCAAAGTAAATGATCACGAACAGAGCGTATCAAAGGAAATTGAAGATATTCTTTAAGAAGTAGTACTAGATTTTTATCTCGTAAACTAATATTTGCAATTGCTGCTGCCTGCTGTTGATTCTTATTGGCTATATTACTAGCAAATTGCATTTCTTTGAGTGGATCGGTTGAAACTAATTCAGCCATAACCAATCCTTCTATCTCAAATTCATTCATATCCTTAAAATAATCGGCAGGAAGATAAGAGTCTGGGAGTTTCTGCTGATAGTTTTTTCCCCATAATAAGGCAAGTTTCTCATCATAATTTGTTAAAATAGGGTAATGATTTATTTTCTTATCATAAAAATGAAAATGGGAGTCTACGATTTTTAATGCCATTCATTTCTCCCTACTTTTTGTTGTTGATAAACAAGGATTTACTTTTCCTGTAATTATAGAACATCCAAACAAAGATACATCTGATTATTACTACTCCCCAAAGAAATACCCTCATTTTTTAGGTTCCCTTACATGATTTTTGAACCATCTTAAGATTTTGGATTTTTCGGTCATTGTGGATAATAATGTAATTATTATGAATACATCTAATCCTACTATTGCTTTAGATTCCCATGCCCTTTTAGGAGAGAGTCCTTTATGGTCGCCGCATGAGGGCGTATTATATTGGTTGGATTGTTTACAACCTGCGATACATTCTTTTAATCCCCAAACGGCTGCTAATAAATCTACTATTTTAAACCAAATTGTCACGAGCATCTCTTTATATTCTGAAAATAGTTTATTAGTTACTGTTGAGGAAGGATATGCCTTTGCAAATCTTTTAACAGGCTCATTAACCCTTATTGGAAATCCTTATGCGCATCAAGCAGTAATTTTTAATGACGGTAAATGTGACCGTGAGGGGCGCTTTTGGTCCGGTACAGCAGCAAAAGATTGGCAATCTCCTATTGGAGTGCTTTTTCAATTATCCGCTGATTTAAAATTTAAACCTATGGACAAAGGATTTATCTTATCTAATGGTATAGGCTTTAGCCCTGATAATAAATATTTGTATTTTTCTGATTCATCAGCGCACACAATATATCGTTATGATTTTGATTTATCCTCTGGAGCAATTACAAATAAAAAAGCATTTATCATCATTCCCGATTCCGAAGGGTTACCTGACGGTATGACTGTTGATGCCCAGGGTAATTTATGGGTTGCCATGTGGGATGGGTGGAGTATTAATCGTTATGATCCCCAAGGGAAGAAAATTGACTCTATCAAGTTACCTATTCCTCGACCCACGAGTGTTGCTTTTGGTGATCGCGATCTGTCGACACTTTACATTACCTCAGCACGTATAGGGCTGAGTGAGGAACAATTAAAACTTAGTCCCTTGTCAGGGAGTCTATTTGCAATGCAAACTTCTTTCAAGGGTTTACCTGAACCCTACTTCAAAGTGAACTCAAAAATTTAAATTTAGCATCTATAAAATGTATTTGGTCAAAGGCAACCAATTTGTTGTATTTAGTTGAAACAAAACATCAATAAAAAGTTCCTTTTATATTAAAAGCATATTGAATAAACCAGACGAATGATATTACCATGAGCAATTTTTGGTGCTTATTTGTTTGAGCACTATTTTTATAAAGAAATAGGTTTAACTAGTTAATGAAGAAGAGACTTTTTCAGGGTACAAAACGATTTATCTATTCTATTTTTTTATTATTCCTTTTTAAAATTTCTTGGGCAGAGCATCACTACGATACCATAATTATTGGTGCTGGAGTTTCTGGGCTAACTGCAGCAAAACAACTACACCACGAACACAAGGATGTACTCATTCTTGAAGCAAAAAATCGTATCGGCGGCAGATTAGATACAAACTATGACTGGGGGTTCCCCATTGAGTTAGGAGCCTCCTGGATTCACGGCATTGAGCATAACCCAATAATCCCGTTGATGGGAAAACTATCTATTGCAGCAACAAGCTATGATAACTCTAATCTAATAGCAATGCTCGAGGATTTTGCTTTGTATGATAGCAAGGGAAAACCCGTATCAAAATACGAGTTACGCCTATTTTCCAGTTTAACCTACGAGTTCTTACAGTATTGCCAAACTCGTAACACGTTAATCTCCTTTGAACAAAATTTTACTGAGTTCACAAAACACAAAAAATTAACTTTGAAACAAAGCTCCTTGTTATATTATGCTTTGGATAATATTTACACTTATGAATTTGCAGATAATTTATCTCAATTGTCTCTTAACTCCTATTTTGTTTCAGAAGAATCATTAGCGACTGGCAAAAACGCCATTATCCCAGATGGTTATTTTCAGATATTCCAACAATTTACGCAGCATATTCCTCTATATTTGAATCAAGTTGTTCGAGAAATTGATTATGATGCAGATGGGGTCACAATTATTACCCAAAATGATACTTTTCATGCCAAGCGTGCCATTATCACAGTCTCTTTAGGAGTGCTCAAATCTAATGAAATTCTATTTCGTCCTAATTTACCTAAAGAAAAACGGGAGGCAATTGCTCAATTGCAAATGGGTAATTATGAAAAACTCTATTTATTATTTGATAATGCCTTTTGGGATAAAGATAAAGAATGGATTGGCATGTTACCTAATAATAGGGAAGAAGCATATAACATCTTCAATCTTTACAAATACACTCAAAAGCCAATCCTCATCGTATTTACAAGTGGTAAGTTGGCACGCGATATGGAAAAAGTCCCGTTGACCAACTGGGTTATGCACCATCTAAGAAAGATTTATGGAAACCATATTCCCGAACCTATCAAAACAAAAAGAACCCATTGGGCTAGCGATCCATATACTCTGGGCAGTTACTCCTATTTACCTAAAGATATCGATAAAAAGATGGTTGCTTTATTAGCAAAGCCCGTTGCAGGAAAACTTTATTTTGCTGGAGAAGCAACTTCTACAACGGATCTAAGCACTGTTCATGGAGCCTATCTTTCTGGAATAAGGGTTTCACATGAAGTGCTTACCGATATCAAAAAAAATAAAAATCAATGCGTAGCCAGGAATTAATGTACCCGAGCACATAGTGACCTAAAAGATATTATATGACTTATGGCAAGGCTCAAACTAAATAATATACTGCTGCAAATAATCATAAGCTTTTTTAGCATACTCAAGTGGAGGGGCTTTAGCGGGATCTTGTTCTGCTTCAACAATCATCCATCCAGTATATTGATGATTTTGTAACGCTTTAAATATGGTTGCAAAGTCTATGGAGCCATCACCTGGTACTGTAAAAACACCATCGCGCACCGCGTCCATAAAACTCAGTTTTTCCTTCTCAACTTTGTTCAGAACATTGATGCGAATATCTTTCAAATGAATATATAAAATGCGATCGCCATATTTATTAATTAAATCAACTGGATTAATCTTAGCAAATACAGCATGCCCGGTATCCATTAATAAAGAGATTAATTGGGGACTGGTATTCTCCATTAAAAAATCAATTTCCTGCTCATAAAAAACTCCTGTTCCTGCATGGTAATGATAAACAAGGTGCATATTAAAATCATAGGCAATACGTCCAATCGCATGGAGCCCCTGGATCAAGCTAGCCCATTGCTTTTCATTAAACCGGGGTTTTTCGGAGCCTAAAATAGGTGATTTTGTTCCTTGAATTGCGTGTCCACATTCACATACATTGATGAAGGATGCTCCCATCGCTTTCATAAAGCTTAAATGCTCCATAAACCGTGATAAAGTATTGTCATACTGTTCTGACTCTGTAAAAAAAGTACTAAACCAAGAGCTGGATAAGTGCAGTCCATAATTATCGAGTGCATTTTTTAGTACAGAAGCGTCGCGAGGGTATTTATTACCTAGTTCTGTACCACGATAACCTGCCTCTGACATCTCACGGATACATTGCTCGAAACTAATCTCCTTACCCAATTCTGGATCATCATCATTACACCAATTAATTGGTGCTATTCCTAATTTGATGTGCATAAATAATTCCTTTATTAAAAATCAAAATAATTTGAAGCATGGCTCCTTTCCACTACTCTTTGAAAAGGCAGTTTACCCGCCAGTAGAACCCAACCGCTTTTCCAGGTTCAAAACTCCCTAACTTGTTTCAATTGATCACACATCAGTTGATGAGCCCGAGCCACTTCTTCAGAATTCGATATTTCTGCAACCGCTACCCGCCACCAAGTTTGATATCCATGACTCATGGTTTTAGGCAATATCGGCAACACAATAACAGCGGAATTTTTTTCACTTTTAGCATTCTCCATGGCGACACTCAACTGTTCATAAGAATTCACATAGAAAGAACGAGCGCCTAATCCTTCTGCATATTTACAGAAATCTATAGGTAAATAATCACCTGACAACCGATTCGTTTTAATCTCTCGGAAACGAAACTCATTGCCAAAACCTTGACTACCATGATTTTCTTGTAAATTTCTAATGCATTGAAAACCATGATTATTAAAAATGATGATAATTATTTTCTTGTGCTCTTGAATGCTGGTAAGAAGCTCTGAATGCATCATCACAAAACTGCCGTCACCCACCAAAACATAAACCTCACCTGGATTATTTTCTTTAGCTAATTTCACTCCTAAGCCCGCAGCAACTTCATAGCCCATGCAAGAATAAGCGTATTCCAGATGATAATCTTTAGGGGTTTTGGATCGCCAAAATCGATGCAAATCTCCGGGTAAACTTCCTGCTGCACAAATAATAACATCATCTTCAGTCATTATCTCATTTAACAGGCTAATCACCTTAATTTGAGATAAACCACTTTCGGAAGGATTTGTTGTCGCACAAATATATTTTAACTCCTTCTGCCATTCATTTTGATAATGGGACACCAATTGCTGATACTCTTTAGATGTTTGATAACTACCCAATTTTTTTTCTAATTGCTCTAAACCTGTTTTTGCATCACCCTTCAACATAAAACCATTCATTTTTACTGCGTCAAAACGGGAAACATTAAGATGAATGATCTGGCATTCTGCATTTTTAAAACCCCATTTCGACGCTGTAGTAAAGTCTTGTAAACGAGAACCAATTACTAAAATTACATCAGCTTGCGAGGCAAGAATATTGGCTACTTCAGAACCAGTAACCCCTATTCCCCCTACATTCATCTGATGACTATCTGGCAAAGCACTCTTACCGGCCTGTGTTTCAGCTACTGGAATCTTATGGTGTTGCGCAAATCGCGATAAAGTATCTGCAGCAAAAGAATAATGGATCCCCCCACCTGCTATGATTAATGTTTTTTTTGCTTTAAGAATAAGTTGGGTTGCATCATCTAGCGCGCGCTCACTGACAGGTTCTCTATCAATGTGCCAAAAACGTTTTTCAAAAAAAGACTCTTCGTAATCATATGCCTCTGATTGTACATCCTGAGGTAAACACAAAGTGACCGTACCTGTTTCAACTGGATCTGTTAGTACTCTCATCGCGTTGATGCAAGCAGTCATTAATTGTTCTGGTCGGATAATTCTATCCCAATATTTACTCACTGGTTTAAAACAATCATTAACCGATAATGTATAATCATGTGATGTCTCCAGTTGTTGCAAGACAGGATCTGGTTGTCTGCAACTAAATACATCCCCTGGCAGTAACAATAAAGGGATTCTATTTGTGGTTGCCGTAGCTGCAGCAGTAATCATATTGGTAGCACCTGGGCCTATAGATGAAGTGCAAGCAAAAATGCTTAATCTATTTTTTTGTTTTGCATAAGCTGTTGCCGCATGTGCCATTCCTTGCTCATTATGTCCTTGATAATAAGTCAAACCATAGCTGTCATATTCAAGGGCCTCCCCCAAACCAGTCACATTGCCATGTCCAAAAATTCCAAATACCCCTGCAATAAACCTATGTTCTTCGCCATCAATTACTACGTATTGGTTGGCCAAAAATCGCAATAATGCCTGAGCCATAGTTAATCGAATCTTCATTAATACTAATCCTTATTTTTCCATACCCTGTTATTTGCTTTAGTTGTCCTTGTCCATTCATGCTCTTTTAGAAAAGTTGGGGTGCCATAAGGATTACCTGTTAAATGACGAATAAACCAAAGTGTATAAAGAGCATATCCAGGAGCAGTACAATGGGCATGGGACTGGCCAGGAGCAATTTGATACGTATCATAATGCTCGATACGTAAAACCTCTTTCCCATTTTCACCAAACGCATAACCTTGTGGCTCGGAGAAACGATAGTGATAAATTTCGGGTTGATCATGATAATGAGAGGGGTAACTTGACCAGCGCCCCTGAAAAGTAATAATTTCCCCAACGACTAAATTAGACTCAGGCCTATTCCGTTTATCGAATACCGTTCTTACAATACGATGTGAACTGTCGTTTAAAATATCTTTTCCTCGATTATCTAACTCTAAAAGTTTAGATTTATCAAATAATAAAGGAGCAAATGAAGTATTATTTTCTGTTTGGATCAACAAAATCTCACAATCAGTCAACGCTTCAACTGAAGCTATTTCACCCGAAGAACAATGTAAAACTATAGGTTCCTGAACAAAATAATCATATCGGTACACCTGTTGGCTTTCGTTACCATAATGAAATACTACCTTTCCAGTCATTAATAAAGCAGCAAACTCATAATGATCATTAAATGAATATTTTTCCCCTGCGGCCAATTTTAGGGAACTAAAACTCATGCTGTCTTTCGCTGAAGGATTCATAGTCACAATATAGTTACATCCTTGATTAAAACCGTATGGATTCCTAATAAGACAAGGTAAGTTTAGCGAGCTTCCTTTTTGATGCATTTGCATCAAAAAGGAACTTTTCCAAATCTCCGGATGTTCATCAAAATGCTTTATGAAATAGTCCAACTCTTCTTTGTAGGGAATAGCAGGAGCACAGCCATGACGTGTCACTACCAATGCCCCGCTGGCATTTGCATAAGTTGTAGCAATCTCCCAAGACTTCCCATGCAAAAGAGCGGATAAAAGGCCGGCCATAAAACCATCTCCTGCGCCAAGTACATTAAGCACTTCAACCGGAAATGGTTTGGATTTTAAGGGTTGACTAGAATTTGCAAAATATACATCACAGCCTTTTTCACCTAACTTTACGACTACAGGTGCCTGAGTCACCTCCCTTATTTTCTCTAACGCCTTTATGACTTCATCAGAGCCACCCGCGATACAAATCTCCTCTTCGGTACCTACGATTAAATCACAAAATGGTAAAATACCTTGATAAATATTACTTACCCTTTGGCTATGGGCGTATCTCGTTTCTCCATCACCTACCTGCATTAACCCCCACAGAACAGGACGATAATCCAGATCAAAAATTACCGATGTTTCAGCATGTTTTGCAAGTTGGATCACTTCTTCAGTTGCTTTTAGCATGGCTGCTGTAGATAAGCCCGTTCCAGTTATTAAAATGGCTTTTGCTTTCTGGAGGATCTCATTGTTTATATGATGGGACTTAATTTGCATATCCGCACAATCAGTACGATAAAAGATTAAGGGAAAATCTTTAGGGGGGGTTATACCTAATAGTACAAGTCCGGTTAAATGATTTTCGGTTTCTTGAAGCAGCTCCGTATTTACCCCTTCCGTTTCTAACTCTTTTTTCAGAAAATATCCCATCTCATCTTTTCCAATACAAGAAAACATCATGCATTTAAGGCCAAGACGAGCCCCACCCACAGCAATATTTCCAGCACAACCGCCCAAATATTTTTTAAAACTTTCTGCATCTCTTAATGCAGTTCCAATTTGTTCTGAATAAAGATCGACTGCAACACGCCCCATACAAATCAAATCTATTGGTCGTTCTGCATCGAAATAAAATGCTGGGTACATCATGTCGCTCCTCAACTCAAAAAAACAGGCAATTTTGTCGCTAAAGATTGCTTTGCTGCCTGTGCTATTCGCAGAGCTTGCAAACCATCTTTTCCAGAAGCAGGGCTGGGTTTGTTATTCAACCAGGTGTCATAAAACGAACGTAACTCTGCTATAAAAGCTTGATGATAGCGTTCAAGAAAAAAATATTTTGGATTGGCTTGTTCGGTGCCCGTATTTGAATAATAAAATACGGAGTTCTTTAATTGGTTCGTAGCTAATAACATACCTTCTTTACCAAATACCTCTATACGTTGATCATAGCCATAAACAGCCTGACGGCTATTATCAATGACACCCATTGCACCGTTCGCAAAACGCATTTGTATTATTGCGGTATCCACATCGTTCAATGCTTCAAAATCAGGATTAATAAGCACTGCACCTGTGGCATACACTTCAACAACTTCTGATTGTGTTAAAAAGCGCGCCATATCAAAATCATGAATGCTCATATCCATAAATATGCCGCCTGAGTTTTTACAATATTCATATGTTGGACAAACAGGATCACGTGATGTAATTTTAACTACATGAACTGCACCAATTTCACCAGTTTGCACCTGGTTCTTCAGATAAGAAAAATTTGGATCAAAGCGGCGGTTAAAACCAACCTGTAATAAGGTATTGTTAGCCTCAATTGTATTTAAGGCATCTACAATTTCTCCTTCACTCAAACCTATTGGTTTTTCACAAAATATCGCCTTATCTGCTTCACTGGCTGCTTTAATTTGCGCTACATGTAAATTTGAAGGGGAAGCAATAAGAACAGCATCTAAATCTTGATGAAAAATTACCTCTTCAGCATGATTGTACTGCCCTTGAATTGACAGTTGGCTTGCCCATTCCTTGTCCAAATAAGGGTCTGCGATAGCATGCAGTTCATATTCTGGTAAATGATATTTAATATTCTCTGCATGTAATTTCCCAATACGTCCTGCACCAATGATACCAATACGACATCTTCTTTGCTGGTAGATACTATCCATTTTAATCTCTCATTAATTCAAAATTTTTAGTTTTTATTGTAGTTGATAATTTTTTGCCAATCGCTCTAATTTTTTTACCTGACATTAAATTTTTTTCTATTTTCTCCAAAGAAACACCGGTGGTTTCTGGTACAAAATGGTAAATAAAGAAAAAAGCGCATAAACATAGCGAACCAAATAATGTAAAAGTAAGCATTTGTCCTAAGTTTTGGTAAATAGCTAAAAAAGATATAGAAACTAAAAAATTAGCCCCCCACTGCATTACTGTAGCAATGCTCATCGCTAAACCACGTACATGCAAAGGGTAAATTTCAGAGATTAAAACCCAAAATAAAGATCCTACACTAATACAATACCCCATAATGTAGACTGATAAGAAACCCAATACCCAAAATTTTTGCACGGGTAGCTCCAAATTAAATAATAAGGCGACGGCAAATAGACTGAATGCAGCAATAAGGGTACCACTTAATAATAAAAAACGTCGTCCTAACTTATCAACATAAAACAAGGTGAGTACTGTAAAGATAAAATTAACCACTCCCATGCAAAAAGTTGCCAGGATAGCATTGGAAACTGGATAAAAACCTGCTGATTCAAAGATAACTGGCCCATAGTACATTACGGCGTTAATCCCTGAGAGTTGCTGGAATACGCCCAAAATAATCCCGACAGCTAAAACAAAAACAACTGGTGGTTTAAGTAATAAACTATAACTTGGCTGAGTTTTCTTTGTGTGTTTATAAATTTCTTCAATTTCTCGTTGAATGTTATAATCTGAAGGACGAATGCGTTTTAAAGTTTTTATTGTTTCATCTATGCCATATTGTTGCATTATCCAACGAGGTGAATGAGGTACAAAATACATTCCTATAAACAATACAAATGCAGGAATGCCACCTATTGCAAATAAAAATCTCCAGCTATTTGTAGAATAATCATGAAGAAAATAGCCAATTAAATATGCTATAGCCTGCCCGAAGGTAATTGTTAAGCCATTAATCAAAACTAATGTTCCTCTTTTGTTAGGAGGAGCAATTTCTGCAATAAATAATGGAGCTATATAGGAAGCAATGCCGATACATATTCCAATAATGAAACGGCCTGCTAATAATACGATCAAGTAATCAGTCAAAGCACATAAGATCGTCCCTAAAATAAAGCCCAAAGCGACCGCCTTTAGAAGACAGCGCCGACTTAGCTTATCTGCAAAAAAACCACTTACCGGAATACCAAGGATACATCCTATTAAACTAATGCTGACTACCTGAGACCATTGCCATTCAGAAAGAGACAATTGAGCCATAACCTGATCTTTAACATCTGCGATAACACTGGAATCAAATCCAAATAAAAAGCCTCCAAACCCTGCAATCGAGGCGATAAAAAAAATAAATGAATTTCGTCCCTTACTCATAAGTGCCACTTTCCTTAGCCCATACTTAATCGTTGAAGATGGTATCACCTTCTATAGGGAATAAACAGTGAATAATGGGGGTCAAGGGGAGGTCTTCATACGCCATTGCAGGGAAGTACGGTAGTATTCAGTGATGATTGGAACCACAATTGCGTGACTCATATTATTGATTATTTGTACAACAAATCGGCATAATTACACTATTAAAATACACAGTTAGAATCGGTAAAACAATTGTGATCATCAGGGATCCATTGTATCTTTAAATCGTAATATATTGAGGGCCTAAAATTGAAAATTATGAATTTTCAAATTATGATCATGCGCAGTATAGCAATGAGTTATACTAATAACCCGATGGGTTTTTAAGTTCCTTTTGATTCGGCTTATCAATATTTATGACTGTTGCTTTAACAGAAGATTCAGGTATAGAGTATTTTTTTAAAAGCAACTTAAGTTTATTTTGTATCTCTTCTTCCATTAAATTTGAGGATTCGCTCAAAAATTGATTTAATGGGCCTTTAATTTTGTCAAAATCCTTTTTCATAGCATGTATATCTATCGCTATCGTGCCTTTCTTAGAAATGATACTCCAGTTTCCGGGTATACTTAATTCACAAAAATTTGGAATAATTTTCTCTACAATTTTATCATTTGTAGGAATAATATCAAATTCAAAGTTATCAGTTGAACTTACTATTGTTCTATTAAAAAAATTGCAAATCTGAACCCTTATTAAACCATTTTCCATCATCTTTTGCTCATTCAACTTTCTTAAACTATCCCCCGCCTCTTCTGTTAGATATATCATATTTCCTATAACTAATTCTTGATCAAATTTATTATTTTGTTTCTCAAGTGGAATGAGTTGTGATTTTGTTTTTAATTGAATAATCTGGTTTTTCAAATCTCTTGTTTCCTTCGTAGCATTATCAATAGTAAAATTGTCAATTTTTGAGTGGGACAAATCGTAAATTTTTCCATTTCTTGATAAAACAACTACGGAAGTATGATGCTTTAGTGCGTGTTGTATGGCAAATTGTACATGAAGACTAGGCAGACCCAACAGTGGTCTTTTATCCTCATCCAGATCCTTAGCCAAAATAACTATAAGCATATTTTTATTAGCTTGAGAGTCTTTTTTAAAATCAAACATGCTAAATGTCTCTTATCTATAGCTCTGACAAGAGCAAAAAATCTCTTTTTGTGAGAGCGTATTCGAAGCCTGATGAGTCCTATACTGTGAGAATAGAAGCCCAATAATGATAATAATAGCAGATGGATAGTAACAATTAAAAATTCAGTCTCTTCCAATACAAAATGAGTCTGCAATAAAAAGTATCTAATAGAAATGGGAAGTGTATTTTCATGCAACGACTGTTCCAATCCTCTCTGTTACGACGGCCCTTCTCTGCAATAGCGCATGAAGACCTTCTCTTGATACTTAAGAGTCCCAAAGTTAAACCGGGCAAGGCCATTGGCCCAAATATTGCCCAACTTAGATAATTAAACATACCGTTTATTCTAGTCATAACATTTAATTAACAAACAAATTTCTCCATCTCGATAAATTATGGTTTGCGCCTAAGATGTCGAAATGGAAAAATTGTCCTGCCAAAAACAATAGTATTCAATAAAGTGAATTACTTGAACTTCATTCCACCAATATGCTCAATAAACTCATCAATTTGTTCTTCTTTTTGTTTTATCAAGTCATCCATCTCTTTGATAAAACTAACCACATCCGCAAGAACAAAATTACGCCCTTGATATTTGACATAACTGATATAACGCTGAGCTATTTCTCTACACTTCTCTGGAGAATACTCCTCATTCCCATTTAGTCCTTCTTGATACATTTTTCTTAAGGCCTTTGCTACACTCGGTCCTGTTTGTTTATTTTCTCGAATATATCTGGCAATTTCCTCGGGATAAGTCTTATGCAGGGTTGCAGAAGGTTTTTTGAAAAGGGTATGTTGATAAAATTTACTGACCAATCCTTTTTGAGACTGGCTTGAGCTTTCTTCATTATAGGTAACCGTTGCAAGCGATACTTCTTTATTCTCAGGTGCCAATGATAAATCTTTTCTTTCTGGAATTACTGAAGCAGGACGCTGTTTTGTGGTTATCAATGATTCACATTGAATTAATCCTGAACTTATTTTCTTATCTGCCATAAAGGTAGGAATACATTCGAGCAAAGCAGAGAAAAAATGAGTGAGTAAAGCTCTCCAATAGGGATAATTACCCAATGTTGGCATCATCTTTCCAATAATTTGCATTGAATAGCCCAATGCCTTCTCTTTTGCTTCTCGGCTAGGATTATCTTTCATGATATCAAGTTGAGCTCTTAAAGCAAGAATCCAATCACTTGAAACAAGGACATGTTTTTCTGAGTCTTGTGGTATACTTTCAAACTCCATTTGCATGTCATCGAGCAATTTATAAAGTTTCTGTTCTTGCGGAGTATACTTTAATACAAATATTGAATCAGGTATTATCGAAGTCCAATGAACGTTCCCTTTGTTATTCATAATAATTTCGGGACTTCCAGATTGATCATAGGAAATTCCATCATTTCGATACAAATGTAAGATAATTTCTCTATCATATACAATATTGGCTCTCCCCTCATTTCGTACCACATGCTCTCCTTGAATCGCGCGATGTAACACGAATAGCGTTTCTTCTGTACCCCAAACACCTTCTTGTTGGAGATGATGAACATATTGATCAAGATGCTTGTCTTCTTCCCCTAAAAAAAACTCAATTGTTTCATTTCTCAGAATTTTATCTAAGAGAGTACTTTTTTTAGATTGAATCTCGCGTTCAGTAAGCTCTTTTTTCTGTTCTATGAATTCCTGTTCTCTAATACTCCACTCACGATTGAATTTTTCAATAACATAAGGCAATCGAGCTAAAGAATACTCTTGCATTGCCATGTCCATGCCTTTAACCTTATAAATCTCTGCTCCAATATAATCTGGATTATCAAACTCATGTTCAATAAGATGGGACAATTCCGAGCCATTGAGCCTCATGGAGCATTTAAAACAAAACTCTAACCCATAATGAGCAGAAGAAAATAATGGAGCATCTTGAGGGGATAATTTAAATTCATTTTTGGTATATTCTGCCGCTAAATTACGAGTTGCTTTTCCAAGAATGGGTTCAATGATGTTTTTAATCTCAGAAGAAGAGAATTCTTGTTCCGGACTCTTAGATAATAGGACTCGTAGACGAACTCTTTCCTCTTCCCCAAGTTTTAATGTATTAAAAATATCCTCAGTTACATCTGGAATATTCTTGGCTCGAAGAAAATACATTAAAGAAATACTATACGCATAATACATACAATTGCCTTTACCACTATTATCCACTTGAAACATATATACTCCTTTTTGGAAATTGTTAATCCCTTCGTACAAGACAATTTGGTATTTGGATTATTTCCCGACGCATATCGGCTTAACCACAGTATCTAGATCACATATAGACGCTATGGACAAGACACAACATATTGGGTTTGACGTTTTGTCTGGTGCAAAGTGTTAATCTTTGATTCTGCTGTCTGTTAATAATTTTTTTCTATCCTCCTTGATAAAATAATATAAGGTTATTTTGTTTTATTAATCAGTTAAATAAATCATTCGGATGTAACCTTGTCCCTCTAATTCCAAGATTCTTTTGACATTAAAGGGGGCATTGATATGAGTGAAATAGTTGTTGATATTTTCATCCATGGTGCCTACTTGCATGATGAGATCGAAACACGTTGACACAACATTAATCCTTTAGTTTTTATTTAGCATAAAATGCAATTTATACGATCAAAATGATATATGCAATATCTTTATGCCAATAACCGATCAATAAGTGCTAATTGTGGTGTGAATTGATTTCATTAACTCTGAGTTATGCTAACTCCTCTCCAATGCAACCTTGCCGGCAAATACTTTTGTATTGTATTCTGCTTGAAGTTAGAGATTGGATGCTCATTTATGAAAGGATACACCGGTTTTTTAGAAATATTAGCCATTATCTTAACCTTGTTAATCATTTTTGTAGCGATATGGAATATCTCCCAAAAAAAACACACTATATTAAGGAACTTTCCTATTCTTGGTTATATACGCTATATTGCCGAAAGATTAGGAGTATACTTAAGACAGTATTTTTACGCCCGAGATCGAGAAGAGTTACCCTTTAATCGCACGGAGCGTACGTGGGTTTATGAAGCAAGCAAAAACACAGACACCACCATAGGATTTGGGAGTACTCGAGATCGCAAACCAATCAATACAATATATTTTGTAGATTCTCCATTCCCGGTACTTAAGCGTGATGTCGTAAAAGCAGGCTCGGTTACAATAGGAAAACATTGTGAGTTTCCTTACACAACAAACTCATTAATTAACATTTCCGCAATGAGTCATGGAGCAATTTCGAAAAATGCAATTTTAGCCTTATCGCATGGTGCCCAAAAAGCAGGCTGCTGGCTAAATACGGGTGAAGGTGGAGTATCCCCTTATCATTTAGAAGGTGGCTGTGATTTAGTGGCCCAAATTGGCACTGCAAAATATGGTTATCTTGATGAGCATGGAAACCTATCAGATGAGAAACTGAAAGAAGTTGCAGCATATCCTCAAATTAAAATGTTTGAAATTAAACTAAGCCAAGGGGCAAAACCTGGCAAAGGAGGATTATTACCAGCAATAAAAGTAACTCAGGAAATTGCTAAAATTCGCGGAATTAAACCTCACCAAGACTCAATAAGCCCTAACCGTTTTCCTGAAATTTCAAACTCCTTTGAATTGCTTAACATGATTCATCATATAAGAGAAGTAACTGGTAAACCTACAGGATTTAAAGTCGTTTTAGGAAATTATGAATGGCTCGATGAACTATGCCAAGAGATTATTAAAAGAGGGATTGAATATGCGCCTGACTTTATTACCCTTGATGGTGCTGAAGGTGGAACAGGGGCTACCCCACTAACATTAGCAGATTATATGGGATTACCTTTAACAGAAAGCCTTCCTGTTCTTGTTGATAAACTCGTTGAATATGATTTACGTGAACGAATTAAAATTATAGCATCAGGAAAATTAATAACCCCTGGCGTGGTTGCATGGGCGCTCTGCGTGGGTGCTGACTTTGTAAATTCAGCACGGGGCTTTATGTTTGCTCTCGGCTGTGTTCAAGCTTTAAAGTGCCATAAAAATACGTGCCCGACAGGAATTACAACCCATAATAAATGGCTTGTCAGAGGATTAAATCCCAAAGTTAAAGCCAACCGCGTATATCACTATGTAAAAAACCTTACTTATGAAGTGGGCGTGATTTGTCATTCCTGCGGTGTAGAAGAACCACGTGAATTAAGACGACATCATGCTCGTATTGTCTCAGAGCATGGCACTTCTGTGTCCTTGGCCGATATTTATCCACCAAAAGAAAAAGGTTCAAAAATTAAAAAATCATAAATCACAACTATGATTTTTAAAACCATTGATAAAGTAATTTTTAATTTTATCTCATTGTAAATCATAACTTCTACTAGGTTTCAGATACAGTGTAAGTATCTTAAGGTAAAAAAGTATACCCATCCTAATGAGTTTGCAACGATGTATAAAACTTATGTAGTGCGCTACAATACTATAAAAGGATGTATTTCTGTAAGAAGACTTTATTTATTGTATTTATAGTTCTACCTATAAATAATTGAAATTTTCCATCGTGAACAATATATTGCTTTATAAATGGATGACTTAAATAACTTTCTACCTTCTTTCCAAACTTAAATAATATATCTTCCAGTCCTTGCTCAGAAAATTTAATTCCAGAGTTGGATACTCCATTTAAAGTATCCATAGCAACAGATATATTTATCAAATTCTTGCTTGTTCTTTCTAAGTAGAATTGTCTTTCTACTTGTGTCAGCCGGGGCCTATTTGTAAAAAGCTCTTCTCTAATTGCGATTTCAAAAGCGAGGTTTTTAATGAGACTATCAACTACGACTAGTTTCTCATGTAAAGGGCAGTATGTTCGCCCTAAATAAACACCATCTTCTATTTTCTCTTGAAGTAGTTTATTTTTTTCTTTGATTATTTCTTGAATTATGTATTCCAAGGTATCTAAACAACTCATTTTTTATACCCATTTCGTCTTAATCATGCATCAATTTCTTAAATAAATGCAAATTTTCACCATTAGCTTGCCATGGATTATTTTTACTTAATTTAATCACTAAGTTAAATCAATATCCAATTGATTGTTCTTATATGTTATACGAAAATTTCAAATATTAATTTATTTTCAATGTATTACAATATTGTTACCTACTTTTATATTAATCACTGGATTCCGCTATTACCAAGGAACTCATTTCATAGCTTCAAGCAATGCATGAAATAAATAAAAAGCACAAATTAATGTTTACTGTTCTCTTCAGGATTGTTTATAATTCATCATATGCTCCTCTCCCCAAAAATTTATGAATTGGAGCTAGCATGGTTATCGATGGTGCTTAATGCCAATAAAATTTGGTATTAAGCATCAAACCATGTATTAAATGTAATATGCAGGTAATAAAAGATATAACATCTCTCAGCTCGCAACATGTAATAAATTATTTTTCAATATAATTTTTCCGTAATTTTGGGTATTTCAAAATGGGTCAGTTCTTAGATTTTTCTCTACTTAAAAAAAATCGTGATTTTCGATTGCTCTATTCAGGTCAATTCATTTCATTTATTGGTACCATGATAAGTAGTGTGGCCCTACCCTACCAAATTTATCAAATAAGTCATTCTAGCTTTATGGTTGGACTGTTAAGCCTTGTGCAATTACTGCCTCTATTAATCACTGCACTGATTGGAGGAGTATTTGCTGATCGGTATAATCGGAGAGGATTATTAATTATCAGTGAACTATTTTTGACCGGTTGCTGTTTCTTACTGACGCTGAATTCATATCATACAACTCCATCTATATGGTTAATTTTTACTGTTTCTGCAGCAATGTCGGCCATTAATGGATTACATCGCCCTGCTTTTGACAGTGTTATCCAACAAATTGTAAATCCAAGTGATTATAAAAAAGTAGGGGCACTCGCTACATTTAAATTTAGTTTTTGTATGATTTGTGCCCCAGCAATTGCTGGGTTACTTATTGCCCAATACGGCATTGTGGTTACTTATTTTATTGATTTAATTACTTTTTTATTATCATTAATTACTTTGGTAAGAATGCATACTTTGCCTAAACCAGAAATTCAAGAACACCCATCAATTTTATCTTCTCTAAAACAAGGAATTTCTTTTGCTTTTAGTAGACAAGAATTAATAGGAAGTTACTTTGTTGATTTTTTTGCTATGATTTTTGCTTGGCCAAATGCATTGCTTCCCGCGCTAGCACAATCATTTGGTGGTGCAAAAACTTTAGGACTACTCTACTCTGCCCCAGCCATTGGCGCACTATTTATTTCATTTTTTAGTGGATGGACTTCAAAAATAAACCAAGATGGTAAAGCAATTGCAATAGCTGCTCTACTTTGGGGAGCATCAATTATTGGATTTGGATTAGCAAATTCACTTTGGTTAGCCCTGATTTTCTTGGCACTTTCGGGTGCATTTGATGCCATAAGCGGTATTTTTCGTTCTACACTTTGGAATAACACGATTCCAACTGAATACAGAGGCAGATTGGCTGGTATTGAAATGATTAGTTATTTAAGCGGGCCTAAATTAGGAGATACACGCGCCGGGTTTATCGCCTCTTCTTTTGGTATTTCTACAGCATTGATCTCAGGAGGTATATTATGCATTGTTGGAGTAACTACATGCTGTTTGTTATTACCCAAATTTTGGCATTACCGATCTCATGCAGCCCTACCCAAGAATTAAACGAACTTTCCACTATCCCCACGCGTATTAATTTAATGGGGTTTATTATTTACGAGAAAGCGTGAATCTATTTTTATAGGAACATTGCGCCTCTATCAGTATGAATCCCAGTTTGCATGAAGACAAATACGAGTTCATTAAATGAAAAATACCAAAGCAATTACCAAACGGTGTGGACACAAATGCTTTAGGTGGTCTTATTCAAATTTCGACACGAAAAGATCAAATCAAATGTTGAATTATATTCTTTTGTTTTCACATCAAAAAATGCAAGCAAGGTAGAAAACAGATAGTCATGAGAGAGAGCGCTCGATTGTTTATCACGTAGACAATCCTCTTTTATTACTAGTTGATTTGCAAGCCCTTGGGACATCCATAAAATCATTGGAACCTTTTTTTGTTCATCCGGAGCCATAAAATAGGGTAGTCCATGTAGATACAACTTATGTTCTCCCAATGACTCCCCATGATCAGAAACATAAATCAGTCCTGTATCATGGGTTTTAATCGTGTCTAATAGATCTATAGCATCTGCTAACATCGAATCAGTATACAAAATAGCATTATCATAAGTATTAATCAGGGCTTTTTGGGAGCAACTGGATAAATCGGATGTTTCGCAGGTCGGTTGCCAATGTTTAAATTGCATTGGATATCGTTCGTAATATGCGGGGCCGTGATTACCCAACATATGCAGTATTATTAACTGATCTTCCTTATTTTTGACAATTCGTTGCTTAAGTTGATGCAAAAGGACTTCATCAAAGCAACGCCCTTGTTTACATAAGGCATCAATTTCCAATTTTTCGGTAGCTAAGCCGTCACACACTCCTTTACACCCTGATTGATTATCTCGCCACAATACTGAAATATTAGTGCGATCAAGGAGATGTAATAAAGACTCTGTTTGATTTATTTTTTGACTGTCGTAAGCATGGATTCCATAAGGAGAAAACATGCAAGGTAGAGACACTGCAGTTGTTGTACCGCAACTCGTTACTTGATTAAAATTAATTACATGACGTTTTGCTAGTTCAGGTGTTGTTTGCCTGTGATAACCATTCAATCCCCAATTTAGTGCTCGGACCGTTTCACCAACAACAAGCACTATTACCCTGGGTTTGCTATTTTCTCCTCGTGGAAGCTGAAAGGCATCTTCTCCAATTTTGATTTTTGCTTTAGCCTCCGCATGGAGAGACTTTCTATATGCTTTTACAGAAGATGAAATTAAATTTAATGGAGTAATCAAATAAACAATTTCCTTTCGCTCTCGATGTACTGGACCAAGATCATGAAAAACTGCCCATCCGCCTCCAAATACCATACATAGCGATAAAAAAATTGTTCCTAACCGGCCAATCCAATAAGAAATCAGACTTCTTTTATAAATTTTAATATGCCATATAAGCAAACAAGGAAGGACTCCTAATAATAAAAAGTAAGGTAGAATTCGCCATTGCAGAAACTCTCTACTTTCATGATAATCAGTACTCATAACATTAGTGATCATTGTTGAGTCAATATAAACATGAAAAGTGTTCATGAAATAAACTGCAATAGATGTGATGAGGAAAAGACTGATGGTAACCCATTTAAAAGTCCAACGATTAATCACTAATAAGAGTAAAAACCATTGTAATCCAGTGATCGCTATTGCTGTACCCAAAATAACAAACCAAGTATGAGCATTCATTAATTCCTTATCGCGTAATAATTCAGTCCAAAACGAGCTATTACATGCCAAGGTAAAAAAAATGCTACATAATAAAGTGATTAATTCACTAGACCAATAACTTGTACGTTTCAATATGATGGTTTACTCCATAAAAAGGAAGAATAGTTTACAAATTTTTTTATTAATTAGATAGTAGTGGGCGGCCCTGTTAGCTCATAAAGAACCGCGGAGTTAACTTGCAATCTCAATATCGCAACTAAAGAAAAATCAGCTCAAATCTTCCTGATTAGAATTAGATCATTAACTTCCAGTAAGTGATTTTCCATCTACTGGCGCATCGATACATTCATAGGATTCAAGCAGGATATTTAAACCAAATAGGCATGATTTTATTAAGATATACCATAAATTTCCATAATCCGACCTGAGACTCTACGTTACCATAGATATCAGCTTTTGTTTCAGGATATGCAATACCTAAACCAAATAATCCTGGACCAATAATACCAACATAAGGATTATGGTGAGAATACTCATAATTACTAATAACAATCGCCTTTCGCCTCTCAAAACCTACTGCATAAATGACATGCTCACATTCAGGTAAAAAACGTGCAATATTGGGTTCACTGATATTATAACGAACAAGGTTAGGAGGTAAAACGCCATCAATATTTTCTCGAGCCCATGCAGCACTTTGACCTTTAAGACCTGTATTATCAAAAAGAATCCAATCATCGATTTCAATAGCATAACGACAAGGTGAACGATAAAAATTAATAATTTTTTTTGCACCTAACTCGACTAGATGTTTTAATATAATAATTGCGGAATGAGACGAACCAAATACCCCATAAGTTTCATCGCGATGAAACATAGAAGAGAGTTTTGCTTTATCAATCGCAATATCAAAAGGAATGACATTAACTCCAGGATAATTAAGTGTGGAAGGCAATGCGCCAGTGGCTAAAATCACATTTTTAGCGTAATAGGTTTCTGTTTCTGAACTTAAAGACCATAACCGCTCGGACAATAACATTGTATGGATTATTGTTTTTACTGGCTGAACTTTTTTTAGGAGCTGATCAGTAACCCACTGCAAGGGTTCAACCACATAACCTAGAGTACATGTCTCATCTGCCGGTAAGTGGTTTAATTTAAAATCAACAGGTGCCTCTTTGTAATGAAAAGAGTCTGCCGCTAATAAAAAATTTTTAAAGAGTTTTACTTTAGTATTACTCGAGACGTTCGGCCAAAAAAGCCCCAGATCACCCACTTTAAAATGAGGATCTAACCAAAGAATATGTTCTGGTATGACGCCATGATCCAATAACTTACCTACAGCCGCAATTCCAGCTGGTCCTGCTCCGATTACTGCCCATTGAAATTTATTATTATACATAATCTGTCTTTATTCACACGTATTTACTAACATGCATGTACCTGTACTGCAATCATCGATTGTTTGACATGAAGGATCATAATAGCCCTCATCAGGCACCCCTACTACTACATTTGTATCATCATTTAGATTGTTATCATACCAAATTCCATCATCCCATGAATTGACATCTATAGTCCCACCATACCAAACGTTATTGTGATAGCCATTATAATATCCGTTATGTTCATAATTACCACGATAGTAACCACTACCAGAATGATATCCATTATATTCATAGGCAAAAGCTGGTACATTAAAAATGAACCACAAAAAAATGACAGAAGATATACGTATTTTCATTTTCGTTCCTTAGCATCAATGGCCTTATTTAGTAAGTATAACCGAAATAATCGATGGCTAACTTTCATTGCAAAAGCAATTCGATGACATACAAAATCAGATATGCTAGAATCGATCTCGTTCCAAATAACATCATTTATTCCAGACTTTATAATTGATGTTTTTTTTGTTAAATCAAAACATTGAATAAAAGCTGAGAAGTTATTTTTAATGAAAAATTAACAAAACCCATTTGTGGATGTGTGATTGATAATGCCAGAAATTATTCTAAAATTAGCCACTCTATAAACTTTGGAACAATAATAAATAACACTTTTTGGATACATAATGGCGGTTACAATAAAAACTCCTGACGAAATAGAGAAAATGCGTGTTGCTGGCAAACTTGCCGCAGAAGTTCTTGAAATGATAGGCCCTCACGTACAAGAAGGTATTACAACTGATGAGCTTAATACCCTATGTCATGACTACATTGTAAATACACAAAAAGCTATTCCCGCTCCTTTAAATTATAATGGTTTTCCGAAGTCCATTTGCACTTCAGTTAATCATGTTGTATGCCACGGTATACCTGGAAAAAAGATTTTGAAAGATGGAGACATCATTAATATCGATGTGACTGTTATCAAAAATGATTATCATGGTGATACCAGTAAAATGTATTTTATTGGCAATCCATCAGTTAAAGCAAAGCACGTAGTCCAGGTAGCCCATGATTGTCTATTTATTGGCATAGAGATGGTAAAACCAGGTGTCTATTTAGGAGATATAGGTTATGCAATTCAACAGCACGCCGAGAAAAACCGTTGCTCCGTAGTTCGCGACTATTGCGGCCATGGTATAGGTCGTATTTTTCATGAAGATCCACAAGTGTTACATTATGGGATACCTGGAACCGGGATGAGATTAGAACCAGGCATGACTTTTACAATTGAACCAATGATCAATATAGGAAAACATCATACACGATTATTACCTGATCATTGGACAGTAGTCACCAAGGATCACAGCCTTTCAGCCCAATGGGAACATACCTTATTGGTAACAGATAACGGTGTAGAAATTTTAACTCTGCGCAATGAAGAACGAAAATAAGCTTGCCAATTCCGCCCATCCCTTTTTATCAGGGGTGTCAGTAAATTCACATCAACTTAAAAATACGGTTAAAGAGTTTAAAGAAAAACTTAGGGAAGAGTTTGATTATAAAACCAATGTCACTACAATTATTCGCAAGCTAGTAGCCTTTATCGATGAGTTAGTAATCACCCTATTCATAAAAAACAAATTGGATCATGAAGTTTTTTGTCTTTTAGCATTGGGTGGTTATGGGCGCCGAGAGTTGCTCCTTTATTCCGACGTTGATTTACTTTTAATTCATACTGATAAAGTTTCAAAGTCTCAATTGCAACACGCGCAAAATTTTATCCAGGATTGTTGGGATGTAGGTTTAAATCTAAGCCATCAAATTACGCGTGTTTCTGATTGTGCAGAATTAGCCAAACAAGATATTACCGTGATCTCTAGTATTATGGACATGTTTCTATTGTGTGGCCGAGGTGCATTGATGGAAGAGTTAATTTATCAAACTCACCCATTGCATATGTGGACCAGTCAGGATTATTTTTTAGCAAAACGTCAAGAGCAGGAAAAACGTGATGCTAAATATGGGGAAACAGCATACAACCTGGAACCTAATGTTAAATATGGACCAGGAGGACTACGTGATTTACAGATTTTACTGAGCATAGGTAAGCGTCATTTTAATATAAAAAAATTAGCTGATGGCATAAGCTACGGATTTATTACAGATAAAGAATATGAAAATCTAATGTATTGTCAACATTTTCTTTGGCGTGTACGTTTTGCCTTGCATGTATTGGCTGAAAAAGCAGAAGAGCGTTTATCTTTTGATTATCAAATTAAATTAGCCCAGTTTTTTGGCTATAAGGATAAACCTCATTCATTAGCTATAGAGCAATTCATGAAGGATTACTTTAAGATCATTAACCGTAATAGAGAACTTAATGAAATGTTATTGCAATGGTTTGATGAAACCATTGTGCATGCCCCCAAGCAACGATTATTTCATTTGGATAATGAATTCCAACTTTCCAATAATTATATTGAAGCAAGAAACTCTCGTATCTTCATCCAACATCCCCAAGCACTTTTAAAATTATTTCTTTGGATTGCAAAAAGATCTGATATTGAAGGAATTAGAGCAAATACAATTCGATTAATTAGAGAGTCGCTCTATCTCATGAATAAACGCTTTAAAACCTCCAAAGAAACAACAGATCTTTTTATAAGTATCCTTAAAACAGAAAATGATCCCTACAAAGCACTACATAGAATGAGCCGCTATGGTGTTTTAGCTCATTATCTTGAATGCTTTGCTATGGTTACGGGACAAATGCAATATGATCTTTTTCATGTTTATACAGTTGATCAACATACATTGTTCGTCATTCGTAATCTCTCACGCTTTAAACAAGAAAAATATGCAAAACAATTCCCTCTTTGTGCTCAAATAATGCCTACTTTAAACAAACCCGAACTTTTATACATTAGTGCATTATTTCATGATATTGCAAAAGGTAGAGGAGGTGACCATTCGGAGTTAGGTGCTATTGAAGTACTTAATTTTGCTCAAAATCATTATCTTAAGAAAGAAGATTGTGATTTACTTGTCTGGCTTGTACGCAATCATTTAATCATGTCACAAACTGCACAACGACAGGATATTTACGACCCAAATACAATAAAAAGCTTTTGTAAACTATTACCCCAACCCTACTATTTAGATTATTTATATTTACTTACGGTTGCAGATATTTGCGGTACTAATCCTACTTTATGGAACTCATGGAAAGACTCTCTACTTAAAGAGCTGTATCATGCAGCAAAACATATGCTTCATAAAGAGCAAGAATTAATGGATGAGTCCATGCTCATCAGGGTGCGAAAACAAAATGCATTATCAGCATTAATTACTGAAGGCATAGCCTCTAAAGCAGTTGAACTTTTGTGGGCACAATTTAAAGATAAATATTTTTTGCATGAATCTTCTGAAATAATCGGACGTCATACCAAAGCAATATTGTCCTGTACTCATTTCCCTTTGGTCATGATCATGCCTCATCATAGTCAGGGTGGAACCGAAGTATTTATCTATATGCCTCATTGCGATGATCGCTTCGCCATTGCAACAACAGTCTTAAACAATCACAATGTAACCATTCAGGAAGCAATGATTCTAACCTGTGATAATCAATACGATTTAGACACCTACATTATCCTGGACGAACAAAATCAGGCATTTTTTAATACCCAGCGCTCCATCGATATCCAGGAAGCCTTATCTACTCATTTGGCTCACAGTGATCAAATGCCCGTTGTTGCGAAAAGAAGACTATCTCGTGCCTTAGCACATTTTAATGTTAAAACTCAAATTCATTACTACGATGAAATTGCAAATAACCAAACTCGTTTGTTTTTAGTTACCGGGGATCGACCAGGACTTCTAGCCACAATTGGTAGAGTTTTCTCAACATTAAAAATTCACTTACACAATGCGAAGATTGTAACTGCTGGAGAACGCGCTGAAGATACATTTTATATTACAAATCAAAAAAACCAGTCATTGACTCCAGAGGAAAAAGAGATGCTGCGTGAAAAGCTTGTAAGAGAACTTTCCAATACCTATTAAATAAAGATCAAGTCATATTTTGATAGAGCTCGGTTATTACTGCATCAAACGAATCAACACGTATAAAACCAAGACGAGGAAGTTCCAAATCAATAATAATATAAATGGTGGTTGCTATCACTAATGCGTAGCTTACAAGGTGTAAAATAGTTCCTCCCTTTGTTTCTCCAATATTATATCCTGCTAGCAAAGCCCCTAATAAAGCAAGTCCCACAAGCAATAAAAAAATGATCACCGGTGGATGAACATAGGAATATTCATATCGAGTATTAGCAATATCAAACATTTTATTGAATGCCGATAATAGAAGTGAACACTTATTCTCTTGATATTTGGCGGTACATTCCTTTGATACCAATTTCCATATTTTTTTCTGCATCGCTAAGGATTTCATATGAGTTAATCTAAAAGTCTCAAAATCCGAGATTTGTCTGTAATTATCGATTTGATAAGATAAATACTGTTTCAGATCCTGGTGTAAATTTTTTTGAATCTCAGGTCTTGCTAAATCTATTCTAAGATCAGCAGTTCTGATTGCATTGGCTTCTTCAATGATTAAATAACGTCGTTGATCAAATCGTTGATTCGCTGAAGAAAAAGTAAAGGCTACTATTAATCCTAATAAAGTAAAAATCGACCCCTCTACAATTTGTAAACCCGAGTTAGCACTTATTTTTTTATTTTTAACATTCCGTCGCGCACTATAAATGCCTAAGTACAAAAATAATAAGATAAATACGAAAAAAAAGATAAGAAAAAAGAATGCAATCAATTGAAACTTCATAAGAATTCGCTCCAATTCTACATCGGTCCAATCTTGGTGGTAATTTTTGAAGTGACAAATACAAGCTCTTACATTATTTAAAAGTATAGGCTTATATTTTTAATATTTATATACAATTTATTTTAACTGAATTGCACTCAACCCCTCCAATCCAAGGTTGTTCCTGAAAGCATTCCTATTCTCCTGATTGTTATCCTATAAACAAATTTTAGGTCAACTTTAAAAACATTTGTCTGAAAAATTATTCACTAATTCATTCTTTTTCTGAAGCTATTGACTATTTACTGGATACAGCGGACTTTCGGCCGTTGCGCACCGGCATTGAATCCCATTGTCAACACCCTTTAGATAATTTCTGAAATGTAATTTGCTTTCTCTTTTAGTTCCAAACCGTTTAAAGTGAATGTCAATAAATTTAATCACCAAAAATTAAAAAGGGTTATCACTTAACCTTATGAATAATAATTAATATTTAAATTAATTATATTAGTTATAAAAATATCCAATTAGACATGTATTGCACAAAGTGCACATAATATCAAAAGTAAAGTGTGAGAATATTCAACAAATATTTTTACATTTTCAGATCAAATCAACGTAAAAGAGGCACTATCATGACTGCAAATTTACAGCATCTATCTAAGACCACAGGGATCAATGAAACTGTATTAGAAGCTATGCAATTTTTACACCAAAGCAAAAAAAATAATAATGTAGTGCCTGAACACCGAGACTCTATTCAAAAGATGCTTTCTGATTCTATAGGAAATATGGATCTTAATAAAAAAATCGGACTCATTGATAAGTTTGAGTCACGAGTTTCAGGGATTGGGGCGATGACTACCAAAGATATCAAAGCGCTCTCCTTTAGGACGCGAAATCTTGAATTAATTGCACCTAGAATTAATGTACTCTTAAACAATATAAACGATGTAATAGAAAATGGCACAAGGTTAGATAGTAAACAAAAAATCTCACTTAAAGAATATGGGATGCTTTATGATTTATCCAATTTATACGCTGAGGTCATGTGGGACTTAGATAAAATTGGATTAATTAAGGGTAATGAAAAACTCGAGCAAATATATACCTATGCTGAAGAAGCTCACGCGATAATTTATTTTCTGGATTCTAAATTTAATCAGCAATTTAGCGCGCCAACAGGATCGGTCGTATTTGATCACACCAAGGATAAATCAGAAATCTATGGAAAAAAAATGAATCTTATGGAACAAGTGGTTGCAAAGGTAACCAAATATGGTCATGCATCAAAAGCAATCACGATAACAGACGCTAATGATAACCACTTGAATGAAATTTCTCATATTAATCCTGGATACAAAGAAGAACAATTCTCACTTCGTAATTTTTTATATAGTGATATATACAAAATTAAGCTTGAAAATTTAATTGATAAAGTAAATCAAAAATTATTACAAGATAATCTTGGTGAAAATTGGTTGCAAATATTAGAGCAAAAATATGGGCAAATAGAACAACAAATACATCACCAAGCCCGTGAAAAGCATGTGCATATAAGCGCCGAAGGTGGGGTGGCAAGATTTGCATCAATAGGAACAAACAAATTACATGGTGGATATAAGAACTTTATACTTCACGACCATAAAAACTCTGAAATTAGAGACGATATTATGGGAAACAATATTCCAGACGAAAATCGTGAACAAAGCAAAGTGCTGTGCTCTGAATTTATAAGTAAAACACTAATTGCAGCCATACAAGAATTAAATGATTGTGTTGTTAAAGAGTTACGTGACATTCATAGGGTTCCAAATGTTCCCGATCGACTTATGAAATCTCCTATTAGCCAACGAGATAAACTAGAGTTAATGACTCCGGAGCACTTATTTAAGACTTTATCAGCGCGTAAAGCGATTGAAAAAGTAGAAACACCATCAGTAATAGATGAATTAATTCATAAAAATAGGGATATCATTACTCCAAGCGTTACCTCTCGCTTTAAAGGACAACTAGAGGCGATGAAAAAAGAAACCAAGATGAGCGAGGAACAAGATAATTCGATGATTACCTACTCACACTAACCTATTAAATCATATAGGGTTATTATTAAAAATAAGGAAACAGTGATGAAATTTTTTAAATTAGAAAATAAAGATGATGTAAGGCATGTAATTGTTTTAGGAAATAATAATTGTGGTAAAAAATCTTTTCTCTTATTCTATAAAGATGGAGAGTATGCAGCTGATCGAAATATACCACCCTTTAATAATATTTCCTATAGAATGGTAAATGACCTAGCACATCCTACTTTTATAAGTTTTGACTTAAATAATCCAAATGATAACCTAATTCCATCTTTAGTCTATAAACACAAAAAAATGGATGCTGTGCTTATTCTCGTTGATCTCTCTTCTTCAACTGCGAAAGCTGATCTGGCGTTTTATACTAAATTTGCAAAAATACATTATAAGGATGTAAATGTTTTATTGGTGGGGACTAAAGCGGATAAACAGCATCAAGAGAATGATATGACCGACCTGATAGTTACTTCTGCAAAAACTGGGGCAGGTTTTGCAGAGTTTCATGACCAGTTACTCGATTCCCTTTCATTAAAGCATACGTCTAGCGCAAATTTAAAAACTTCATCAAAAAATTAAAAAAAACTCTCACTCTCTTTTCTGCACACAACTCACTCATTGTGTGCAGAGGTTAACGACCTTATTTTTAATTAGTCTCCTATTGTCTTATTTAAGAAATAGAAACAAAAGATAACTTATCGGCAAGCTTTAAAAAACTCACTTAATAAACTTGCGCACTGAGCTTGCATTATTCCTTCATCGATCTGAACTTTATGATTTAGCGGATAACCTTGTAATAAATTATAAACAGAGCCCGCTGCTCCTGATTTAAAATCACGTGTTGCAAAAACCAATCTGCTAATGCGCGCATGAACCATAAGCCCTGCACACATAGCACAGGGTTCCAATGTTACATATAGAGTTGTATCCAACAAGCGGTGATTTTGTAAGCGTTGCGATGCCTGTCTGATGGCCTGAATTTCTGCATGGCTTGATGGATCATGACTTTTTTGGATAAGGTTTCTACCTGCTCCTAATAACTGATTCTCGTTACTCACTAAAATCGCGCCTACAGGCACTTCTCCCTCAGTTTGAGCGAGAAGTGCCTGTTCATAAGCTTGACGCATCCAGTATTGATCATTCATTTTATAAAGACCATTTGGGTAACTTTAAAAAATACGAATTATGACGTTGCGCAGTATAGATCATTCCCATTCAATAGTAGCTGGCGGTTTGCCCGAGATATCATAAGTAACACGTGAAACACCTTCTACTTCATTTATAATACGATTAGAGACTTGGCCAAGAAAGTCCCACGGTAAGTGAGCCCAATGTGCGGTCATAAAATCAATTGTTTCTACAGCACGGAGACAAACGACATAATCATATTTACGACCATCTCCCATCACTCCCACACTTTTAACGGGTAAAAATACGGCAAATGCCTGGCTCACCTTATAATAAAGATCAGCTTTTCTCAATTCATCGATGAAAATGGCATCTGCCTTACGTAAAATATCAGCATACTCCTTTTTCACTTCAGCTAAAATTCGCACTCCTAAACCAGGTCCTGGAAATGGATGACGATGGATCATATCATGAGGTAAACCCAGCTCAAGACCTATATTACGAACTTCATCTTTAAATAATTCACGTATAGGTTCTAATAATTTCAAATTTAAGGTTTCAGGCAACCCACCTACGTTATGGTGCGATTTAATAACCATTGAAGCCCCATTTGTATTTGTTGCAGCAGACTCAATGACATCAGGATAAATGGTCCCTTGAGCCAGCCATGAAACGCCAGGAATTTTGTGGGCTTCTTCATCAAATACCTCAATAAAGGTATGGCCGATAATTTTGCGTTTTTCTTCAGGGCAGGTGACGCCTTTCAATGCATTTAAAAATTTATCTTCAGCTTTCACAGCAATAACTTGTATTCCCATGTTTTTGCCAAACATATTCATCACTTCATCTGCCTCATGAATACGTAATAAGCCTGTATCCACAAAAACACAAATCAATTGCTTTCCAATTGCTTTGTGCAATAAAGCAGCTACAACTGAAGAATCTACCCCCCCAGATAATCCCAGTAGGACTTTCTCTGTTCCTACTTGAGCCCTTATCTCACTAATCGCCTCATCAATAATAAGCTCAGAAGTCCAATTGGTCGCAGCCTTGCAAATATCCACCACAAAACGATGTAAAATTCGCATTCCTTGCAAAGTATGTGTTACTTCTGGATGAAACTGCACCCCATACATTTGACGACTTTCATCTGCCATCCCAGCAATAGGGGCATTGCGAGTTTCACAAATAATTTTAAAACCTGGTGGTAGTTGCGTTACCTTATCTCCATGACTCATCCAGACATCTAATAAAGCCCCCCCCTCAGAACTGATACGATCTTCGATTTGCGAAAACAATTGGCTGTGTCCATGTAATTTTAATTCTGCATAACCAAACTCTCTCAATGAAGAAGATTGGACCTCCCCTCCCAATTGAACTGCCATTGTTTGCATTCCATAGCAAATTCCTAAAATAGGTATTCCGGTAGTAAATAACCATTCAGGCGCACGCGGGTTTGTATCATAGGTTACTGTTGCGGGGCCCCCGGATAAAATCACACCGCATGGATTTAGTGCAATAAATTTTTCTTGTTTAATATTAAAAGGATGAATTTCACAATACACACCTAGTTCACGAACACGTCGTGCAATCAGTTGTGTATATTGAGAACCGAAGTCAAGGATTAACAAAGGATGCTGTTTTAAATCTTTCATGATTAATTATCCACCTGATAATTTGGTGCTTGTTTTGTAATATTCACGTCATGAACATGCGACTCCCGCATCCCGGCACTTGTCACTTGCACAAACTCAGCTTTAGTATGCAATTGCTCGATATTTTCACATCCAGTGTAGCCCATACAAGAACGCAATCCACCCAGCAATTGATGAATAATTGCTTGAGTTAATCCTTTATAAGGAACACGTCCTTCAATCCCTTCTGGAACCAATTTTTCAGAGCCTAATGATGCATCCTGAAAATAACGATCGCTTGATCCTTGGGATAACGCCATCGCACCAATTGATCCCATTCCTCTATAACTTTTGTATGTTCTGCCTTGATAGAGTTCTATTTCTCCTGGGGACTCCTCTGTTCCAGCAAACATACTGCCCAACATTACAGTATCTGCCCCTGCTGCAAGCGCTTTACAAACATCACCAGAAAAACGAATACCACCATCGGCAATAATCGGAATTTTTCCTTTAAGTTCTTGCGCCACATTTGCAATGGCACTAATCTGAGGAACGCCTACACCAGTTACGATTCTTGTGGTACAAATAGAACCAGGGCCTATACCTACTTTTACCGCATCTGCACCTGCAGCATATAAATCGCGAGCAGCAGCAGCGGTAGCAATGTTCCCACCAATTACCTGAACATCGGGGAAGAATTTTTTTATCCATCTAACACGATCAAGTACGCCTTGTGAGTGTCCATGTGCCGTATCGACAACAAGAACATCAACACCTGCTTCGACTAATGCCTCAATACGCTCATTTGTTCCTTCACCCACACCAACAGCAGCACCAACACGCAATTGCTCGGCCTCATCTTTACAGGCATAAGGGTTTTCTTTAGCTTTTTGGATGTCTTTTACTGTAATTAATCCTCGTAAGTGAAAAGCATCATTAACCACAAGTAGTTTTTCGATACGATGCTTATGCAATAGACTCAATACCTCTTCACGGCTGGCACCTTCTTTAACAGTAACCAGTTTTGCTTTAGGCGTCATCACCTGTTCTACACTCAAAGACAAGTTTGTTTCAAAGCGTATGTCTCGACTGGTTACAATACCGACTAAATCCTCGCCATCAACAACTGGAACACCTGAAAAATTATATTTTTCCATCACATCCAATAATTCTCTAACAGTGATATTTGGAGTAACAGTAATTGGATTTCTAACCATACCGCTTTCAAATTTTTTCACTTTCCGAACTTCATCAGCCTGAGCCGTAATCGTCATATTCTTGTGAATAATGCCAATCCCCCCCTCCTGGGCTAAAGCAATTGCTAAACGGGCTTCAGTTACAGTATCCATAGCCGCTGAAACAAGGGGGATATTGAGTTCAACACCCTGAGTTAATTTCGTTTTTAAAGAAACATCTTTAGGAAGTACCAAAGAATGGGCGGGAATAAGAAGAACATCATCAAAAGTTAATGATTGCTGCACAATAGAAAGAGCCATTTTATTCTCATCACTACGGAGTTAAATTAACCGGGTAGTTTACCATAAATAGTAGACAAATTAAACAGTTATTTAACAGAAAATAGGCTTGTTAGTTGATATTTTGTCATAGTTTGATTTGTTTTATTCTATTGCTTAAGTATCTAAAAAGATGAACAAAATACCTGGGATTGACGGTTGCACTAACAAAAATCAGACTGTTTTTTTGTAGCGATTATCTGAGTCTGCTAAGCTAAATCAGTATAAAATGTTTTTTCATAGATCCGAATACAGCACTTGAATTACTTATTGATTAACGTGTACACTGTTGGTTAAATATTGTGTTGAATCAAAAAATAGGATGGGTTCAGCGTTGGCTAAGATAATTGTTATTACATCAGGTAAAGGTGGAGTAGGAAAAACTACTTCTTCTGCCGCTATTTCTTCAGGTCTTGCTCTTTTGGGACACAAAACAGTTGTCATTGATTTTGATATTGGTTTAAGAAATCTTGATATCATTATGGGCTGCGAGCGCCGTGTTGTCTATGACTTTGTTAATGTGATCAATGGTGAGGCAAGCCTTAATCAGGCATTAATTAAAGATAAGCGCATTGCAAACCTTTACATTCTTCCTGCTTCTCAAACTCGAGATAAAGATGCATTGACTCTTGATGGTGTTGAAAAAGTACTAAAGGAGCTATCTAAAGACTTTGATTATATCATTTGCGATTCCCCTGCAGGAATTGAAACTGGTGCATTAATGGCCATGTACTTTGCTGACCATGCAATCGTGGTAACTAACCCAGAAGTTTCTTCAGTGCGTGACTCTGATCGAATCTTAGGAATACTTGCCAGCAAAACAAAAAGAGCCATTGAAAATGAAACACCAATTCAAGAACATTTATTATTAACCCGCTATGATCCAGAGCGTGTTGAACGTGGTGACATGCTTTCAGTTAATGACGTAAAGGAAATATTGGCTATTCCGTTAATTGGCGTCATCCCCGAGTCAAAATCAGTTCTTAAAGCTTCAAATACAGGTACTCCAGTAGTACTTGATGAAACCAGTGATGCCGGCATTGCTTATCAAGATGCGATCGCTCGTTTTCTCGGTGAAGAGAAACCGATGCGCTTTATAAGTAATGATCGTAAAGGATTATTGCGTCGCTTATTCGGTAAAAACAAGGAGGAATTAACCGTATGAGTATTTTTAATTATTTGCGTAGAAGGAGTGCTACAGCATCCGTTGCTAAAGAGCGGTTGCAGATAATCATTTCTCATGAACGATCACAGCGACATACGCCTGATTATTTACCAAAACTGCAAGAAGAAATTTTAGCGGTAATTGCAAAATATGTTCATGTTACCCGTGATCAGGTCAGCGTAAACCTTGAGCGTATGGGTGATAATTCCGTGCTTGAATTAAATATTACTATGCCAGATGATGCGTTAGAAAGTGCGTAACAATTCATCTTTCATTACCATCCCAGATTCCGAAGTACCAAAAGGATTTGTATTTATCAATTTCATAATTTGGTAATAAGTATACATTTTGAAATTTTATTATTGGCTCTACGCGAATTTCGTTGAACACGCTACAATAGCATTTATGAAGTAATTTTTTATCTTGTTTCATCACACCTATCTTAAGTAACGATTAGCACCAATATATCTGGATCTTCAGAAAATCCTGGTAGTGATTGCTGAATGACAAATTTGGTATTATTAGAATTTATAGGATCAACTTTCTAATATTAACCATTGATATTTAATTAATTTTTAGTCTCAACTTTTTCAAATACTTCATTCATAGATTAAGGGCGATTAAGTGTCATATCATTTCATTGAGTTTTTTTGACAGATAAAAAATTTACCCTTCCATTAATAGAACCAAGCATTGCCACTTCATAAGTAGCACCCATATATGTAGCGTATCAACAATCTTGAAACCCATCCACTTTTAATGGCACCCAAAAAATTGCCATTTTTCAGATAAGAGAATGTATCGAGAAGTGGGGATGGGGCGCTGTTGTTAATTTTTCCCCTTTCTTAAAACTTCATTTTACTCTACGAAGCCTCACTTTTATATCTAAAGTGAATGCTATAGAACACTCACCACTCGCTTAATAAAGTCAGTTATATCTAATAAATAATAGAAATACATCGCTTAGATTCCCTTAATTAATGATTGATAGAATAAAAATTAAGCAACATGAATCACTGCTATTTAAATAATAGCCTAGAGGTATATAATGAAAATTATAGTTTTTAGTAGCTTTTGCAATAATTTTGGCGATCTAGCGTTTGGTAAAAAAATTGGATTAAAATTACGGGATAAATACCCGGGAGCAGAAGTTTCTCTCGTAACTGATTCTAAAGAAAGTCATAAAGGAATAAAAGCAAAAGAGCATCTTGAAAAAATCAATAAAGATTCAGAGTTTCCCTTAGTTCCAATTGATGATTATCAACAAAATTATCGATACGATGTTCCTGCTGATTTAATCATCATAGGCCCTGTTTTAAATTTTAAAGTAGATTCAGTGATTCCTGTTTTAATAAAGAATAAACCTACTGTACCTGTTGTATTGATGACTGAATATAATTTCCCTGATTGGGTCATGAGAAATTTAATAGATGAAATAAATCAACAAGAGGGATTCTCCGGTTCGATTCTTTGTTTACCGACGGGTATCAATAATCCTGGCGGTATTTTTGTTGAAAATGAACTTGTTGATTGTGATTTGGAGAAGGACAAAGCTCGGCAAAATACTTTTAAAAGAATGACCCTGTCAGGTGACATGATATTAGGCAATTTATGCCCTGAGGACTATATAAATAACACAAATATTGCCGTTAATTACAGTCATAATAATGCTCGCAGATTTTTAACAGTGCATAGTTTATTAGCCAGTCCTGTTAAAAATGTCGATGTAATTAATCTTGGTGATACAAATAAAATTGACAAAATAGTATTAATAGAACAATCCGATATGCTATTGCAGAAAGGTTTTTCCAAGGTCATTTATGCGTCTATAGGCGATGGCTCAGAGATTATTGCTGAAACCAATAATAATGGCCCTATTTATCGAGTGGTACATACAGGTATGGTCTCAGCCGATGAATCACTTGCACTTCGGCAATTGAGTGGTGATTTTGGAGGCGCAACGGGGGATCAGTCTTATAGTGAGGCTATTTCAAGGAGCTCTATTGTTGTATATGAATGTCAAAGGTGGAAAATAGATCTTTTAGAGGAGATGGTTTCACTAGGGAACGATATTGATGCAAATGGCAAATTAGGGGAAACGATTAGATTGCTAGGTACAGCAAATAGTGAAAAAGAATATGCAACGCTATCCTCTAATCTGATTGATGCAAATGTTTTAAAGGGGCTACAAGATTTTCGCTTCACCATTTTAAAGAATCACAACCTATCAATAAATCTTCACATATACTTAGATTATTTTTGGGACAAAGACATAAAAAAGAAATTAATTAATCAACTAAGTTACTACTCGTTTCAAATTAAATTGGGATTACCAAGTCGGTATAGTTATGTTTTTAAGACCTTAAACGATCTTATCGGTAGGATATATGATAGTTTGAAAAACGAACAGCCTTTATCCGAAATCATACAACATTGGAAAGTTGATAATACTCATCATTTTGGCAAAAATAATTATGAAGTATTGTTCAATAATAAAAATGAAATCTCTTATCAAATTAAATGCACGATCGACAGGTATTTTTCTAAAAGCCAGATAATACATAAAACGGATATCGACGAACATTTTTACGTGGATATGAAACAAAGCATACTTCTTCCTGATAGCCATATTAATCCGCAAGCACCTATAAACCGACAATCAGCAAAAGAGTTTCTTTATCTGATTCTAAAATTAGTTAATGATTTACAGAGTGAATTACATAATGAAAATTCACAAAGCAACCAAAGCGAAAAGCTCCTGAAATTATCTCATGAATTAAAAAACGAAATCAGTAACACCTTAATAATATTAACCAAAGAAAAGGCGATGAACCCAACTATTTTCGATTTAATTGTTTCAGAATTCAAAAACAAAATCACTGCAAAGTTAAATAGTTTTCAAGCTAATTCTGTCAATTTAACAGCGGGCAACAGTATGAATAAATTTGATTTGCTTAAATTCACAATCCAAAGCCCTGTCAATGAAATTATCGCAAATTTTGGAGTAACATTAAAGAATCAATAGGCTCTGGAATTATTGACACTAATACTGCATTAGTTGAAGAAACTGAAGTTTCAGGTCCTGCAGCCACCTCAAACCAGTAAGTTCTCAAAAAGTCATTCAAAATACAAAGAGGAATGAAAATGCCATAGCAAATGAAGTGCCAAACGCAGATCCTTATCTTAAGTAAGGATCATTGCGTAGAATACTTCAATAACTTCGTGAATCCGATAAATCCATCTCACTAAAAGGTATCAAAAGCGATTAATCTAACAAAGAAGCTTATTGATATCGTAAATAGGAAAACTGAAAAGCTTTAAGTAGGATATAAGTGCGGTGTGTGTTGATTGAAAAATTAAACATATCTGCTGAGAAAAACATTAACCACATACCACGAATATCACTGGGAAATTTTAGTACAGTTTCATCATTGAATTATTAGCAATAACAAAGTGAGGGAATTATGAACTTTGAATCGCTAAATGTTTCCACTCATTTGAGCCTTTGATAAACTGTTGTAAATAGTCTAGAAGTAACCTAATCATCCGTTCGTCTTTACGTTTCACTAGAAAATATGCATGAAATTCAATATTCAAATCACATCCTTCAATTTTAATAGGAGATAAACCAGGCTCCAACAAACGTTCATAAATCACAGACCACCCCAATCGTTGTTGGGTCATGGCGATATTATTATAAATAGTATTCGCTTCAGAAATGACTCTCAGATTGAGATCATTACTCCATAAAAGTTCATCAATTTTATGGCGCAATGCAATTTCTTTTTCCATTACGACAGCATCATAGAGAGCTAACTCACTCAATGTTAGATTCTTTTTTAAGTGGATAGGATGATCATCAGCAGCAACAAGTAAAAGTTTTTCTCTCCATAATGGAATCGAAGCTACAGTTTTTGGAAAACTGAAACACAAAGGAGAAATGATCACATCGAAATTACCGCTAAATAATCCATCGACAACGTCCCGCTCGTGAATTAATTTGACATTCATCAGCAAATTATTATTAATAGATGTTATATATTTTTGAATATCAGGGAGTACGGATTGTGCGATATAAACTGAAGCACCAATATTGCAAAGCAAACGTGAATTACAATCTTTACCCTCCAATTGAAGCATCAATCCCTCATAGGTATGTAGTAATTGCCTCATATAAGGAATACTCAGTTTACCTATTTCGGTTAATTCGGTTCGTAAACCTGACTTTTTAAATAACTGAACTCCAAGCTCTGACTCCAATTTTTGTATGCGTTTGGTCATGGCAGGCTGAGTAATACACAATTTTTTAGATGCTAAAGAAATGGAATGATATTCAACAACAGCCAGAAATGATTTTAATTCAATAATATTCATTTTAACCCAATAAGTATGTTTTGCTAATTAATTACCAGAGCCCTTATTTTCTCTATCGTATAACCACTCGTGCAATTTATCAACAAAATAAATCTATAGCTGTATTTAAACTACTCTCATGAATAAATGCACTGTTATTCCTAACCAGCTAACTAAAAACCAAGTAAGATCATTAATTCCATAATCTCTTTTTTTTAGTATTTTCGTAGAAATATATCAACTTGCATACAAATAATAAGTTATCTGATTTCGTTATTTGAAGACTTAAAGTATTTTTCTTAACTTATTATATTGTCCATTCATCCAAGTTTTCGTAATTATTAATAAATTTAGATTAGCTCGATCTAAACCACAAAGTAATTTTTTATTTCATGCCCACTTTACTCTGATCTTTCGGCAAACGTACATGGCTTAGCCAGTTCTGTTGTTTAGCATGTATCTTTGATGATTTTAATGGTTGGCTTAAGGATAAATGTCATTAATAAATTAGACTCTGTCAAACAAGCACCTAGCAATTGGGGAACACAAGAACGAAGCGAGGTCAAATCTCTGATGAGTTATGAGAACAAGTCAAAGAACTTATGGATTAGGCTTTGGAATCCCTTGTTGTTGGTGATAAGGATTTGAACCTGGTTGAACGACTGGGGCCGTTTGGATTAACCCTGGCTGAACATTGGGCTTAGGATTGCCTTGCTGGTGGTGATATGGATTTGAACCCGGTTGAACGACAGGGGCCGTTTGGATTACCTTAGGCTGAACATTGGGCTTAGGATTACCCTGTTGATGGTGATATAGATTTGAACCCGGTTGAACGACAGGGGCCGTTTGGATTACCTTAGGCTGAACATTGGGCTTAGGATTGCCTTGCTGATGGTGATATGGATTTGAACCCGGTTGAACGACAGGGGGCGTTTGGATTGCCCCTGGCTGAACATTGGGCTTAGGATTACCCTGTTGATGGTGATATGGATTTGAACCGGGTTGCACAACAGGAGCCGTTTGTATTACCTTAGGCTGAACATTGGGCTTAGGATTAGCTTGTTGATGGTGATATGGATTTGAACCGGGTTGAACGACAGGGGCCGTTTGGATTACCCCAGGCTGAGTATTAGTACCCGGCGTAACTTTAGGTTTAGGTGATGCACTTGGAACTTGAGGAGCTGCTCCTGGTAAAGGATGAACAACCACTGGTGGTGCTTGTTTTATGACAGGTGGTGTTTGTTGAATAGGATTATTTGGTTCAACTTTTTGGAATATTTCGTTGATGTTTTTTTTGTTTTTCGGCTCAACCTTTTGAAAAATATCATTGAAATTTTTTGTGTTTTTCGGTTCAACTTTTTGAAATACATCATTAAATTTTTTTGTATTTTTAGGCTCAACTTTTTGAAATATATCATTGAAATTCTTTTTGGTATCTAGTTTATGAATTTGCAATGGAATCCAGGGCTTACTTCCATTTTTTAAAAGAAGTTCTTGCCCCTCTTTAAAAGAAGGTGTAGGTGCCGATGGTTTTGTTTTCATCACGACTAATTTTGATATAATTTTTTCAGGAGGAATTGCTTCTGTAACCTTTTTGCTACCAAATACACTAACAGGTTTAGGTGCCACAGATGCGGTATATGTTTTTGGAGTACTAAGTAGCACTTGCCTGGAAACGAGAGCGCTCTTGTTGTGCACAATCATAGAATTAGTAAAATCTGCAATAGGCACCACAGTCACCGCATTTGCAATCCGCACATTTTTATAATTAATCGTCATGTTCTTATGATTGTAAATATTGTTAATATAAGTAACATTAACCTCAGTGTTGCTTATGTTTATTGCAGTAAAATACTGTTCACTCACATGATAAGGAGGAATATATACTTCCCCTGGTGCAAGTGGGAACCATGCAATTCCATAACCACCACCATTAATTAATAGCTGTGAATTATCACCACCAATAAACACGGTTAGTGTCGGAGCATATATAGGGCGCGCATCAACTGGGCCAGGAATCCAACCCCAGTGATTCTTAATATAAGCCCATCTACCATAATGAAAAGGTGCAAAACCCCAAGGCTGGTTATCCACCCAGGTCCAACCCCACTCACTCAGCCAAATCCACTGTCCGTATTGATAAGGAGCCCAATCAGGATCAACATTGTTAGGCAACCAAACTTGCCCGTATTGATCATCTTCTACCCAAGAACCATAACTGCCCAGGTCTTCATAACCTATAGTATCTGATGACACATATTGAGTGGAATGCTCATTTAAATTCTTATCGCGATCTAAACACCATGCATCAAAATCATCGAGTATATTTGATTCCTTACATTGATAATTATCTAAATCCGTTCCTGTAGCACGACAAGACTGACCGGCACTAATAACATAAGATGTACTTTCTCCATAAACCGTACCCTCTCCCACACGAATACTCACCGTAGTGGTATTATTTTCAGCCGACACATCAAAACGATAGTATCCTGGTTCACTAATTGTAAAAGCCAAATTTGGGGTATCGACTTCATAAACATCGGAGTTTACACGCTTAATAATTAATACCAGGGTTCCCTGTGTCATTTGGAATTGCGCGATATCGTAATCAAGATTTAAGATTTTTAGATCACTGTTATTTCCTATACGTATATCAGCCCCAGGAAGCTGCATTTCAACCCGAGAGTCAGAATCAGACCAAATTTGATCATTTATAATTAAAGGCCGATTAAGCGTCGCATTTACCCATTGAGTTTCTCCAGCAGGTAAAAAACTTACCGTTCCATTAATATAACTAAGCCGTGCTACTTGAGAGGGAGGATCTGCAAAGGTAAATGAGGATATCAAACAAATAAAACATCCCAGGATAACGGTTAGCATGGTAGTATTCTTTATTGAAACTTTTTCCATGCTATCCTCCTTGAAGCAAAATGACTATAGGGTTTGTGCTTTATCCTTTATTCGTTGATTATAGCTTAAATCAAGGCACCTATCCGCCAAAAATGGAAAGGTGTGTTACACATGCGAACACACCTTAGCAAAACCCCAAAACAATTTTCTGTCATTTTAAAAAGCAAATTTAAAAGATAGATTAAATTAGTTCTGACTCCATGCCATCCTTAATCTTTTTACTTTTTACTGGTTTTGTTGGCATAGGACGACGAAGATCCTCATCATTAAAATCGTCTACCTTGATCACTTCTTGGCGAGCCAATTCAGCTTCTTTTAATTGTTGAGCTTCTTCATCACTGAGTATACCAAAATTCAAAGCCTCATCGATTTGTTCAAGCAAAGTAAGCGATTTTAAAACATTTTCTTTTACTGCACGCGTTACCTTTCTCTCCAGCTCTTCTGCAGCACAAATTTTAAGGAATGCTTCTTCTGTACGACCTAAGGGACAATTCTCACCTGATTTTTTATACACTAATCGAGTTAAACGTGATCGAGTTTCATTAGGCTCAATTAAAATTCTTGCTAACTGATGACCCAATTGATCATCTGGTTTATTTCTACGGTTACCTAATGGTTTGATAATCAAACGTAAAATAATTCTTGCCCAACGCGCAGGAAAATTAACAATCACGCCCTGCATTGCTGTTTCACAGTCATACAATAATTGCTGGCAACTCCATTCAACCAAAGGAAAATCGGCTTTTGGCTCACCATCCTCATGAAAGCGTTTCAAAACGGCAGATACAAGATATAAGTTACTAAGCATATCACCAAGACGCGAAGATAATTTTTCTTTACGCTTTAACGCCCCTCCCAAGACAGTCATTGAAAAATCGGCAAGAAACGCCAAATGAGTACTATATTTATGGACTAACTGATAATAGCGTTTTGCACTACTTGCAGGTGCCTGGGATAAATAAGCGTCCGTCCAACCAAAAACAACGGACTTAGCAAAGTTGGCCAGAAAAAAACCTGCATGTCCAAAAAAAGCCTTATCGAAATCAACGAGATTATTATTTCGAATACTTTCTAGTTCATGATACACATAAGGATGGCATCGTATTGCGCCCTGACCAAAAATAATTAAGCTCCGAGTTAAAATATTTGCTCCTTCAACAGTAATCGCGATTGGAGATCCCTGATAACCTCGGCCTAAATAATTATTAGGGCCAAGACAAATTCCTTTGCCACCATGAATGTCCATAGCATCGAATGCAACTTGCCTTGCACGTTCGGTTGTATGATATTTTAATATAGCCCCAGCAACAGAAGGTTTTGCTCCATGATCAATGGCTGCAGCAGCCATTGTTAATGCAGAATCAATAATATAACTATTCGCGGCAATGCGCGCTAAGGGTTCTTCAATTCCTTCAAATTTCCCTATAGGCTGATTGAATTGTTTTCGTATGCGTGCATATGCTCCTGAGACCAAAGCCACTGCCTGGGCACCTCCATTAGCACTTGATGGCAAAGAAATTGCTCTTCCTGCACTTAAACACTCCATTAGCATACGCCACCCGCATCCTGCCATAGCAGCGCCACCAATTAAATAATCCATAGGTATGAATACATCCTTACCCTGAGTTGGCCCATTTAAAAATCCAGTATTTAATGGGAAGTGGCGGCGTCCTTTAGTAATTCCAGGTGTATTGGCTGGTATTAATGCACAACTAATTCCCACATCTTCGCCTCGACCTAATAAATTGTCAGGATCGAATAATCGAAAAGCTAAACCTATTACTGTAGCTACTGGACATAATGTAATATAACGCTTGTCCCAATTTAACCGTATTCCCAATACTTTTTGACCATTAAATTCCTGATGGCAGACAGTTCCTTTATCTGGAATCGATGCCGCATCAGAGCCTGCATTAGGTCCGGTCAAAGCAAAACATGGGATTTCTCGTCCATCAGCCAAGCGTGGCAAATAATAGTCTTTTTGTTCGTCGGTTCCATATTTAAGTAACAGCTCACCAGGTCCCAGTGAGTTAGGAACAGAAATAGTTGTTGCTGCTGTGATGGAACGTCCATAGATTTTTACTAAAACTGACATTTGTGCTGTGGCAGAAAACTCAAGACCACCATAACGCTTGGGAATGATCATACCTAAAAAACGATTTTCTTTAATAAATTGCCAAATTTCAGAAGGTAAATCAGTAAGATTATGGGTTATATTCCAATCATCAATCATGGAACATAAGGTATCCACGGGTCCATCAATAAATGCTTGCTCCTCAGCAGTTAAATGCACAATTGGAGCATTTCTAAGTAACGAAAAATCAGGGGTACCACTAAATAAATCACCCTCCCAGCTCACTGTACCTGCCTCCAAAGCCTCCCTTTCTGTTGCGGACATAGACGGCATTGCTTTGCTGACCACCCTCAAAAAAAACTTTGATATTAGTTCTCTTCTTAAAGGCTTTATAGAACTAATAATTAAAATGAGTTCAATGATCACAAGGGTAATTTTAGTGAATACACCTGGAGAACCATAGGAAAAGATAAGCGCACTAAATAAAGCAAAGCTAATAGCCCAAACTGAAATTGCTGCCTGTCTCGTGAGCAAAACTCCTGCTGCTCCAATGATAATGAGCACTAAAATAGCATGTAACACTGTATTCTCCTTAATTATTATAACGTTTGCTATAAAACACCACGCCTTTTATATCAAACTGATTTTATTTGGTACATGTAAAGGTCTATTGAAACAAGAAACAATTTTTATAATTTGCTTTGCTGCTAATTCAGGATACTCCATAGGAAATAAATGGGTTCCATGAATCCGATAGTTGATTACATTAAAATATTTTTTCATGTAACGTACATCCATTTTACCAACCACAGTACTTTTGTCACCATAAATTAGTGCTGTTGGGATCAATAACTTACCTTCAAAATTTGGAATGATATGAGGAATCGTACGATAAATTTGATATTCAATATGTCTGTCGAAGCGTAAATAATAGCCATCATCCGTATGTTCCAGTCCATAACTAATGTAATCATTCAAACAATCATCAGTAAACGTTTTAAATAAGTCCCTTGTTTTTAAATAGCCAAGTAATTGCTCATGATCGTTCCAGTGCATACGACGTCCGCGTGTTCTATGTGCTGGTGTTATCCGATCAATAACTCCCAAAGCTTTTGCAAGACGGACCATACTTGATTTAAAAGAACCAATGAGTGGTGAGTCTAACAAAATTACTGCTTTAAATAATTCAGGTTGTTCTATCGCGGCTAATAAACTTAAAACACCACCCAAAGAATGACCAACTGCAATAACAGGACGAGCCGCCTGTGCTTTAACACTAGCAATAACTTCCAGTACTAGATTGTGCCAATTTTCACTGACTGGAAATAATGGGTTGTGACCAATCCTATCGATATAACAGTAATCAAATTCATCCTCTAGACAATCCAGCATTTGCTTGTAGCATAAAGCTGGAAAACCATTTCCATGAGCAAAATGGATCAACTCTTTCATAAGATCACCACTTATTCTTATGTTTGAACTCAATCATGTCCTGGCAACTTTTTTGCTCTCTGCGCGCAAAGCATATAAAGCATAACTGAAATATCCAATAAGCAAAAATAACAAAATAAATCCAGAGCCGGGAAAGATATAATTAAATGTTAACAAAAGAATCAATGCTAACAGCATTGGTGATGCTGCAACAATTAAAAGTCGACAAGATTGCTTGAAAGTAATAGTAAAGGAAAAAAACACACTAGAAAAAATTTGTCCTAAAAATCCAAACACTAAAAAAACCAAAATAAACATTGAAAATAATATCGCGACAATAACGGGATACATCAATGCTTGTGCAAAGTATTTCATATTTGTTATTGTCTTTTCTTGTGCAATCAGCTTACCGTTAAATACAGCATTATCTTCTTTGCTAAACTCTTGCACCATTGGGGGCCCACTACTAAACTCAGCTTGAGGAATATCAAATAATTGTAAGTTGGGTATTTTCAAAGAAATTTTATTTTTATTGACCAAAATAGCGAGCGAGGGGTATTTAGAAAAATCATTCACTTGACCTGTAGTATCAATAATAATATTCACTTGTCCTTTATCATTTTTCACTAAATAAGGCATAGGTTTGTCAAAAACAACATTTCCGTTTTGGATATAAAAAATCGGGATTTCTTCCAAAGGCTTAATAAGTTGTTCCTTAAAGGAATTATTGAAACTAAAATCCATCCTTATGACAAATGGAATTGAAAATATAGCTGTAGCCAATAAAAGATAAAGAAAACCGAGTCCTCTCCATCGCTTTCCTACATCAACATAAAGAAGTCTGGAGTAAAAGGACATATACAATGCAGACCAATAACGATAATTTGGGGTATCAATTGATTTTAGTTTGTTCTTTTCATTACTCATACTACATCTCCAATTCGTTTTCCCGATTGATGCTGAAACAGATGTATCTTTATTTTAGGTAGCTCTACATAAAATTGTCCACTAGGAAGATATTGATCTGCCGTAACGCGTAAATTCAAAATCATTCCATTTTTATTCGTTTTAGCTCTTATTAATCTATCGGCTCCCATATCATCGACAAATTCAGCTTGAACGGATATTGCTTGTGGTTCTTTTTCTGAGCAAGGCAAAACGTGCTCCGCTCGAATCGCCAAAATGACTCCCTCTTTATCTTGCAGGTCCCGAGTTAAATCAGGAACAGGAAAACTTAATCCTAATTCTGTTTGTACACAATGAGTGTTCTTATCGTAACATCCCGGTAGGAGATTCATAGGATAATGACCTGTAAACCCTGCTACAAATAAGGTTGCGGGATTTTGATACAACTCTTGAGGTGTTCCAATTTGTTCAACAACCCCTTGATTAAGTACCATTACCCGTTCTGCCATAGTCATGGCTTCAGTTTGATCATGGGTCACATATAAACTTGTTGTATTCAATTGCTGATGCAGCCGTCGAATTTCATGCCTAATATCAGTGCGCAATTTTGCATCTAAATTAGATAAAGGTTCATCAAATAAAAAAACAGCCGGAGAGCGCACCATCGCCCTTCCCATAGCAACCCTTTGTTTTTGACCTCCAGAAAGCGCTTGTGGTTTACGATCTAAATAAGGGGTTAAACGTAATAATTGAGCTGCTTCTTGAACCCTCTTTTGAATCTCTGTTTTCTTAAATCCCCTCATTTTTAATCCATAAGCCATATTTTCGAATACGGTCATATGCGGATAAAGTGCATAATTTTGAAAAACCATAGCCATATCTCGTTTAGCAGCAGGAATTTCATTAACGCATTGATCATTAATTAAAATTCTACCCGAGCTTACATCATCCAAACCAGCAATTAAACGTAATAAAGTTGTTTTTCCGCATCCAGATGGGCCAACAATTACCATAAACTCACCTTTTTTAATGCTTACATTAACGTGGTTTAAGATATTTGCTTGTCCAACCCGTTTTGATACCTCAATTAAATTGACTGTTGCCATGTTTATTTTAGCCCTTTTTCAAACCAGCGTTGCATCAAAATCACAACCAAACATGGTGGAATTAAAGCAATTAATGCAATAGCCATAATATAATGCCATTGAGGAATTTGGTCAGCGACTCCAGCAAGATAGCGAATCCCCATTACAACAGTTGCCATTTTCGTTTCTGTAGTAATTACTAATGGCCAAAGATATTGATTCCAACCATATACAAATAAAATTACAAATAGTGATGCAATCTGTGTTTTAGATAAAGGTAAGAGAATATCAAAAAAGAAACGTATCGCCCCTGCCCCATCCAATTTCGCGGCATCAACCAACTCTGCAGGGATAGTTTTAAAAAATTGCCGAAATAAAAATGTACCCGTTGCCGAAACAAATAAAGGTAAAGTTAACCCAGTGAATGAATTTAACAATCCAAAAGAAGCAACCACCTGGAATGTTGGAACAATTCTGACTTCAATCGGTAACATCATCGTAGTAAAAATTAATGCAAAACACAGTTTTTTAAAGGGAAAATCAAAATAAACCAATGCAAACGCAGAGCCTAATGCAAAAACAATTTTGCCAACAGCAATTGCTAAAGCCATAAATAAGCTATTAAACAACATGAAAGTAATTGGTTCCCCTCCTGTAACGGATAGGCCTTTTGTCATTACCGCTTTCAAATTCTTAACTAATAAAGGGCCAGGAATCATAGGAATATGGGATTGCATCATGATACTACCGTCATTACTGGCGGCTACAAGTGCCAAATATACAGGCAACAACATTAAAAGAATAAAAATACATAAAAAGCCATGAGATAAAACACACGTGAAATAACGTTTCATGCGTAATGAACCTTCTTTTCAAGGTATTTGAATTGCAGTAGAGAAATAATGGTTACAATAACCATGAGTAATACTGATTGAGCCGATGAACTTCCCAAATCCATTCCTTCAAATCCATCTTGATATACTTTATAAATTAAATTAGTCGTACTATTACCAGGACCGCCATGAGTCATCACTTGAATAATGCCAAAAGTCTCAAAAAATCCATACATTAAGTTCATAATAAGTAAAAAAAATGTTGTTGGCGATAAAAGAGGAAAAATAATCTGCCAGAAACGTTGCCATACAGAAGCACCATCAATAATTGCAGCATCTATTAATGAGGAGGGTATCGCTTTGAGAGCTGCAAAATAAAATAAAAAATTATAACTAAATTGCTGCCAGCTTGCTGTAACTATAACTACCAAAAGTGCCTGGTTTACATGATTGACATAATCAAATTGTATTCCCATTGATTGCAAAAAATGAGTCACCCAACCCAAAGTTGGGTGACATAAAAAGCGCCATAAAATTGCAGCTACTGCAGGTGCAACTGCATAAGGCCAAATTAATAAAGATTTATAAACCCCTTGCGTCTTACCTCGATTATTCACTAATATGGCAATAAAAAGGCCTAAACTCATAGTGAGAAAAGTGACACTTAAAGCGATGCTAAACGTAACCCCAATTGCCTTGCTGTAACTTGGATCTCGAAAAAGGTCTAAAAAATTCGCAAGTCCAGCGAAACGTTTATGTAGGCCAAAAGCATCTGTATAAAAAAAAGAGTGCAGTAAAGCATTGCACGCAGGCCAAATAAAAAACATCAAGGTTACTATAAGCTGAGGGATTATAAAAAACCAAGCATAAAAACGTTGATGATTGAATTTAGCCATTGCCCAACGGATAAAAAGGTAGGTACAAGCATTATATAGGGATAGTTATTGAAGTAAAGTAGGGGTTATTTACATTTCGCTTGCTTGAATCAAAATGGTTGATTTGAGAACCAACACATGTCAAGAGAAGCCACATGCGAATCAAAGCCCAGAAAATCCACTCATTTTGGCCGAGATATTTAAGCCCTCTAGTAAGCGAAGAGAATGAGATGTTAAGACAAATTGCAATATAATGGATAATGCGCCACCTGGATGCAGCGAAAGGAAAACCAGGTTTAATTGGTATATGACAACTGGGTTTCGTTTCGCTGCACCCAGGTTCACGACAAGAAGGAATATATGCGCTACGTACACATTGAAAATCCTGGGGCACACAGTCGTTTAGTGATTGAAAATGGAGCCACGCCTAACTACAGCGATTCACAAATGCTGGTGCGAGTTAAAGCAACAGCCCTAAATCGGGCTGATATTATGCAACGGTATGGAAAATATCCACCCCCTCCAGGAGAATCTGAAATTCCTGGCCTGGAGTTAGCTGGAGATGTTATCGAGGTAGGTGCAAAAGTGAGTCAATTCCGACCTGGAGATAAAGTCTACGGCTTAGTGGGTAGTGGAGCATATGCTCAGTTTTGTCCTGTGGAAGCATCACTTGCACACCACATTCCTGAAAATTGGGATTATGTACTCGCCGCAGCCCTTCCTGAGGCATTAACCACTGCTTATGCTACCCTATTTGATCTGGGAAATTTTCAATCGGGGCAAAATTTACTTATTCATGGAGCAGGAAGTGGTATCGCTTCACTCGCAATTCAAATGGCAAAACTGGTTCATGGAAATATAATCACGACTGTAGGAACTGATGACAAAGTAGAAAAAGCAGTCACATTAGGTGCGAATCAGGTTATCAACTATAATAAGCACGATTTCGAGGATTTAATCGCTGATCATAGTATTGATTTAATCATTGATTTTATTGGTGGGGATTATTTTAACAAGCATTTGCATCTACTCAAACCCCAAGGAAAATTAATTCAGATTGCTTGTCTTAAAGGCAGCACTGTTGAATGCAATCTTGCAGTAATTATGCGTAAGCGACTGAAAATTATAGGATTTGTTCTTCGAGCCCAAAGTATCGAAGAAAAAACCAAACTTTGGAATGATGCCCATAAGATGTGGCTGGAGCCCCTCAAGCTAAAACAACTAACTCCAATTATTGATTCTAAATTTAATCTGGATCAAATTGAAGAAGCTCATCAATATATGCAATCAAGCGCCCATTTTGGAAAAATTGTTGCACACATAGATTAAAGTTATTACAAATCCATGCAGATACTATCTTAACTTTTTGCTTGCAATAGCCCGATGCAGTAATTGCTCATAGATCGGGCCATTTGGAGCAAGCTGCAACACAATAGTTGCTGTAATACAGGCCATCATCACAGGAAATATAAGATAGTAGTTATGAGTCATTTCGACCACTAATACTGCTCCAGTAATAGGAGAACGAGTCGATGCAGCAAAAAGCGCAGCCATTCCTGCGATAGCAAACATACCTGGTTGAGTTAAAAAATCAATGTGCATGAACTCTAATATACGGAACATTGCTAGTCCAAGAAGCGTGCCCAAAGAAAGAATAGGAGCAAAAATTCCTCCTGGTACAGCAGTCCCATAGCATGCCATCATACCTATAAATCGTACAATCAATAAAAAACACAAAAGACTAAAGCTCGGCGATAATGTTATTGCCTGATGAATAATGTCCATGCCACCACCCACCGATGCAGGATGATGAACTGCCAGAAAGCCGACTAAAAATCCTACAATTAAAACATAATACGACTTCTGTCTTGATGTTAATTTATCTAAAAGTTGTAAGGTCTTCATTAAAGAGAGATTAAACAAAAGTCCTAATAAACCAACCACAATACCAAATAAAGCGAATAACCATAAAGCATCAAGTTGTGGAAACTCGAACACATTCATTGGAATCGTCGGCTGTGGCCCAATCATAAAATCCAAAATTACTGTGGCTGTAATACAACAAATAACCACCATGCTGAAACTTGTGAAAGAGTAGTTAAACTGGTTACGCATTTCTTCCATAACAAAAATTACCCCTGCTAACGGGGCATTAAACGCAACAGATAAACCCGCAGCAGCTCCTGCTGCAATCAAACTATCTTTTCTACGCCGCGCCAAATTAAATAAACTACCCAGCATTTCTCCCAAATTACCCCCAATATGAATGGTGGGTCCTTCCCGGCCTAATATCATTTTTGCGCCAAGAGCTAAAATACCAAAAAAGAATTTTACAGGTAATAAACGTTGCCAAAATATAGGTCTTACGTGGAGTAAAGCCCCCTCTATTTCTGGGACTCCGCTTCCTGAAGCTTCGGGGGCAAAATGCTTTACGGCAAGATAAGCAGCATAAACCATAACCATAGAGACTAATCCAGAAATTATTCCTGATGGCCATCCATTGATACTAAGAAAATGATAAAAGTGATCTAATAATGCACTCAATACATCTATGGATAAACGAAAAGTTGATCCCACTAAACCAACGATGATGCCCAATACAACAGATACAACATACAGTATCAATATTTTATTGCGCATTCTTTTATATCATCCCCATCAAGTTTGTTATAATTTTTATTCCTGCCTGGTTTACTAAAGATAATATTGTTTCTGGATGGAATTGCACTGCATGAATCGGCAAACGCTGATGTGAAACAGCCATCACAATGCCATCATCACTTACTGCAGTAACATTCAATTCTTCAGGCATAGTTTTTAACCGAGCATAGAGTGAGTGATACCTACCCGCTTTAAAATTTTCACCTAAACCTGAAAATAAACGGGTAGCATGTGTCACCTTAACGATTGATGTTTTGCCATGCATAGGATAATCAAGTACATCTAAAACACCACCAAAATGTTCAACAATACCTTGTAAGCCTAAACAAACGCCAAATAAAGGAATACCCTGAGAAACTACCGCAGTTATTGTTTCTGAAACATGAAAATCACTGGGTTTTCCTGGGCCAGGAGACAAAACAACAAGGTCATAATTTTGCTCTTGTAAATAATGTAATGCCTTATCAAACCGTATGGTACTTACTTCAGCCCCTGTTTGACGGATGTAGTTTGCTAAGGTATGAACAAAAGAGTCTTGATGATCAATAAGTAAAACACGTTTGCCCTTGCCAGTTAAGGGCAAAGAGGGTTTAACTTGCGAGCCAATTCCTTTTTTTTGCAGTATGTCTAAAAAAGCGGATGCCTTCAAACGGGTTTCTTGCTCTTCAGCTTCAGGTACTGAATCATAAAGCAAAGTAGCACCAACACGGATTTCGGCTATTCCTTTTTCAATGCGAACGGTTCGTAATACCAAACCTGTATTTAAGTTGCCATCAAAACCAAACCATCCCACAGCACCCGCATACCATTTACGTGGGGATTTTTCATGTTCTTCAATAAAATTAAGAGCCCAAATTTTAGGTGCGCCTGTAACTGTTACCACCCACATATGGGTTAAAAAGGCATCAACCGCATCGAAATCTTGTCTTAAAACCCCTTCCACATGATCTACGGTGTGAATGAGCCTAGAGTACATTTCAATTTGTCTTCGTCCAATGACTCTCACTGAACCTGCTTCACAAATTCGCGATTTATCGTTTCTATCCACATCTGTACACATCGTCAATTCAGATTCTTCTTTTTTTGAGTCGAGTAAAGCCTGAATATTTTGAGCATCTTCAATCGCATCGGCACCTCGTTTAATTGTTCCAGAAATAGGACATGTTTCCACTCTTTTTCCTTGTACACGCACATACATTTCTGGAGAGGCACCAACTAAATACTCTTCTTCGCCTAAGTTAATAAAAAAGCCATAAGGAGAAGGATTTAATTGCCTCATTTGTTTGAATAAAGCAGAAGGCAACTCCGTATAGTGGGTATAAAAGGTTTGACTGGGGACTACTTCAAATAAATCGCCACAAGCAAAACGGCTTTTAGCAATATTGACTATTTTTGCATATTCTCCAGGCAAGTGATCACAATTTTTTTCAGGTTTTTGCAAAGCCTCATACGGCACAGAAACACCTTCCCGGGCTAAAGATCTAGTAGATAAGTTTTGAAATTGAAACTCATAACGGCGTACGAATGCTTCTTCCTTTTGATGGTTTACAACAAAAATTTCATCAGGAAAATAAAGAACCATATCTCTTTGCGATAGCTCTCGCTCTTTATGTTTTTGCAAGTCTTCAAATTGAAAAATTAAATCAAAACCGAAGGATCCATACAATCCCAAATAAGATTCATTTTCCATTTTAAAAAAAGCTAAAAGTAATCGAATAACAGTAAAAACAGAGGGTTGATGACTTCGTTCTTCTTCACGAAACACCTGTTCAGAAGTTTTGATCTTAATTTGAACGGAAGAATCATTTTGCGTCACAAGTTCCAAAGAGCCTTCTTTTGCCAATAAAGGAATAATAAATGCCAACAATACACAACCCCGCTGGTTCAATGCATCGATTTGTACCAGATTTTTTCGGCATACAAGAGCTAAAGGAGGGTTATAAAAACCTATATCCCAACAGGTATAACGTCCTGGATATTCAAAACTCGAAGCAAATAAAGCGCCTCGTTGCGTATCCAGGTGTTCAAGAAGATTTCCTATACCTTGGGCGTAATCTAAGCTCTGTTGAGTACACTCGATCTCAACACCGCCTTGGGTCTTATACTGTTGCAACATAAATAACAAACTCAAAGAATGATTAGGATGGATTATCATTGTACTTTAAAAATGCTGTTCTGCAAGAATCCGAATGTTGTATCGTAAATCCAGTCTCCTTACGAAGATTGTTTGGATAAGGCAGAAAGACTAAGCCCCCTCATTATTACTTCAACAACTATTAAAATTAGAGCAGCATTAAAAAAGTTTAGTATAGAAATTTTAGAGCAATTTTTTTTAATGAATTACCGATATGGTGTTTTGCGATTGTTCCTATTCCCTGTTGTATAATTTTCCTCCAAATTCCCGCATGCCCATTGTACACGTGCATCGTAAATTGCAACCAGTTGATGAAGCATTGCATGTCTTTGCTAATTATTGACTTAATTTCATTAAAATCCCCAGGGGATCACTGTTTATGTCTTTTATTATAAAAAGTTTTTATTTTCCAGATTACTCATTCACGGTAGATAGAAGCCTATGTCACATGAGAATTTAAATGCTGCTTTATTAGGCAACCACATTGAGATATTTGTTACACTCAAAGCTCAAATAAAGCTCAGATAGATTAAAAATTTGCGCACCAGTTTTTTTTCTGTTATAAAGTTAAAGGCCTAGTCATTAGTGGAATTTGGCCATGCATAAAGATGGCTCATGATATTAAAGCTGATTTATACTTTTTTGAGAGGCAGGGCAATAATGAACTTTTTTGAAAAATTAGACTTACTTTTAAAAGATGTCGGAATTGAGGATCATAATCTTTTTATACATTGGGTTATGAAACAACTTCAATTGGAACTTGATGAAAATGCTATCACTGCGGAGCAAGCACCTCATAAAGTATTATTGAACGTGAGTTCCCTATCAGCAACTGATCTGAAGAAGTTATTTTTATTTTTTAATCTTCCAGAGAGTACTACTCCAATCGAAAACAGAATAGAGCTGAGTGATTCATTCCTATCGGAGGTAGTCTTACCGCAATTTGAAGAATATGTTAGAACTTTCGCCCCAAATAAAACTGAAATACAAAGTTCCAGGCAAAAAAGTGCGTTATTCGATGAAGGGGATGAAGATTTAACTGACATTGATGATTTTATCCTTGTTGACAGCAATGACGATCAAGGGGAAGAAATTGATTACGAAAGCTACCCTTGGTTGAACCCCGCCCATCCCTTGTATTTTCCTTCAACTCAAGATGCTAATCCGACTTCATTAACCAGATGGGAAGCAGTGGATAAGTTTTCAGTAGAAAATTGGTACCCACATCTGAAAAAATATACATTTGAATCTTGTTTTTTCACGCTCGACCATGCAGACATTGAATTTCTACTCGGCATTGGCTCTTCAGAATACCAGAGTACCAATTTAGAGCAGAAATTTGACAAGCTCCTTTCTCAATTCAACAATCAAGAAGTATTTATGAGGTTGTCCACTCGCAGCCCTAAAGATTCCAGACATCTATTTGATGAAGCTGCGACCCTGATGAGTAATGATTACTTTTATTGGAAAGATACAGACAACAAGAATCAACAACTCGTTTCTTTTGTTGCATCGATGGCCAAATCAATGAAAATTACCAACGGCAAGAAAATAATTCAAATGATTCAAGAGAGTCCTAGAGTTCAAAATGATTTATTTGCGCTTCTTAGTTCAGAATCGCCTTCTGATTGTAAAACTAATATTGTTTTGCGTGAATGGCATAATATACGTCCCGACCATGAATTTAGGCTTTTCGTATCAAGACGTTGCCGTGAAGAAAGTATTGTTACTGCTATCTCCCAATATTTTCACTTTTTGCATTTTGATAAAGCACCTGGTGATTGCTTTAATTTTTTAGATGAATCAATAAAAAAGAGCCTTATTTTAAAATTTCAAAATTATGTTCTTAAGTCCATCGATCCTGCCGTTGCCAGGTTCTTAAACTTTTCAAGCGAACAAGATGATGATAATTCGATAAATTGTATTCGTGAATATATTGTTGATTTAGCCCTAGTCCCAATAAGCGAATATCATGGTGAAGTAACCGATGAAAATAAAATTGAAATAGGCGAAAACACTTATATCCTCACGGTAATAGAACTCAATCCATTCGCACCATCTGCAACGGGTTGTGGTTTATTTAATTGGCAAAAGGATTTAGACATCCTTTGGGGAAAGGCTCCATGCGAATATCCTATATATAGATTTCGTACCGAACCTAGAGAAAATTTCAGTTCAGTGACGCTACTGCCGTCTAATTATGAACAAGTTATTGACCGTGCCCTTGTCAAAAGACTCGTGACCTCCCTACCCTCTGTAGATTCACAAGCAAGTCCATCTATGAGTACAGCAAGCCATAGTAGTCGATTTTTTACTTCTCCACCTCAGCAAATAAACGAGACATCTTCTTTAGGGCCAGTTAGTGATGATATGAAGTGTTCTCTTTAATCAAGAAATCAGGTTTGAGTGCTTATGGTACTCAAATCGTAGACCTAGAAAAAGCTTGATAATTCAATTGTTTTTTCTAGGTTAAAAAAAGTTGATCAATTATCTTATTTTCATAATAAATGATGTTGATTTTTTCTTATTGCCCTGATAGAGTACTATATGATTAAATAACGCACCAATGCTTAATATGAGTCATGCACGCAAAACTATTTTTACTCTTCTTACTTTAAGGGATTTTTTAAAGTTGAATTTTTTAGAAGAAATGACTCTTAGAACGATTAGAGAGGGCTCGTTTGATGAATCGACCTTTTTTTCCTCTGCAAAATCTGTGGCGGATATTGGTTATATCACTAAAATGTCGTATGCAAGCCCTGAATTTGCAAAAATGTGTAAAAAAGATAAATATCGAGAATTATGGAGTGATTTATATTCTCAACTCGGATTATGTGTATCTGCTTTCACCGACAAAAGAATAACTTTTTACGAGCATGAGAATATTGATAGTTTTGATTTGTTGCGAGGAACTTATTTTTTCTATCTTTCCCAAAAATTAAAAGCGGAATTGCCAAATGAACTTTCTTTAAGCGAGCTTCGCTTTTTGAAGGAAGCTATGCGTTTTAATTCAGTTCATGCGGTCCAGCGATATAATATTGTTTTATTCGATAAAGTGACACACGGGAAATTAGAAGAGGGAGAGAACGCCAAAGAATTACTCATGGAGGCCATCAAACAAGCAAAATCGCTCTTGGAGCTTTATGGTAGTTATGCGTACATGTTATTGGCTGAAGCATATTATCAATATGCGCAATGGGCTCAAGAGCATGAAAGCAGTACTACCTATCGTCGTGCATTACAAGCAGCTATTGCTTCTTGCGGTAATGCCACGAAATATTTAGATAAAAGTCAATATTCAATTCATAACGCCAGTTTTGGTCAAGGGCTCGGTTTTAGCAATTCTTTTGGTCTTGATTCACCAGAAAAAGCAAAAGAGGTTCTTGAAGAGATGCTGACACAAAGTTTTGAAAAAATTGCCAATCCATTAGAGCGTTAAATTGGCAATTTTTCTCTTTGCTATGCTCAAAAATATTTTCGACTAAACGGGGCATGTGCAGAATTATGGAAAACCTGCTCCTTCTACTCATAGATTTACTACTGTATATGACAACGCAAAACGCCCTAAAAGGAAGAACAATACTTATTGTCCTGTACCTACTGATATGACCGTTAGTTTGGGAGTTTCCTCTTGTTCTTTTTTGATTTCTGTTAATCTATCCTTTATATTATGAGGTACACTTGGATTATCGATTGCATGCTGCCTGTTTTGCGCCAGTTGATCGCCGGTAATGTCCTCTACGAGGAATAAATCATCTTCTGGGGATTTATTCTGGGTTATCAGTGTCTGTAGCGATCCATAGCCAAGATTCGCCATTCCTTCATTAATGATTTTTTTCAAACGACTGTCACTCAAATAGGACATCCTTTGCTCTATTGCCAGTATATTGTCAGGCGTATTTGCATTTTGTAATTTATCGACTAATGCAATTAACTCTTTAGTGAGTTCAATCTCCTCTTTTCCCGTATTAAAGTATTGTTTTTTAAATTCTTCTTGTCGTACTTGTAAAAAATTTTCTAAATTTTCGCGAAAATGGCTAAGCGCTTTTTCTGGAGGTACCCGCTTATCCCCAGAACGAAAAATCTTGTCGCCATCCTTATCAATTTTTCCAAAAATTTGGTTAAATGGCTCGCTGTAATTACTTAACCTGGTGATATCAACACCAGCTACTTCTGCAGCCATCCAAGTCATTACAAATCGTCCACAATGAGTCTGTAAGGGTAATTGAAGCTTTAAGTTATGGACATTGGTTGAAATAGGCTCCATTTCCAAGCCTTTTTTAGCGAAGAAATCGCTAACATTTTGTTTGGTTTGTGCGACACATTCCAGTTCTTGAGCTTTAAAGGGGTCGCTTAATAATCCTTCATATAAAGTTACATCACACTTTATTTTATTATCCACCATGGTCAAGGTAATGGCTTGCATAGTTACGTGGCTGTAGGATGGATTTCTTACCGTAACCGGGGATAAAATTTTTATAGTTTTGGATATTCCACCAGTTATTTCAGCATCATCATCAAAATGTTCAAGTATGTGGTTATCAAAGAGCCCCTGCTCCATAATATCATTCAAACAAGAGTCTATATTATTTGTTATATAAGTATCCTGCGAGATATTCTCATAAAATGCGAACTCTTTTTTAGAATCGTAACCTTCCATGATCCTTATTTCATAAGGTACTGTTGTGGGAATTCTGCGATCTAAAAGTAATAGATTATCGGTTGCTGAATTTTTCAAGCAGTCTATAACTGTCGAAAGCCCTCCCTGATATAAAGCTTGTTCGTTTTCTATCTTATGTTCTTTAAAATACTCAATTAAAGAACTCATTTTATCTAGATCATTTGTAGTTTGAAAAATACAGCGTTCCCACTGATGTTCTTGCATCCCATTTGGGTTATTGAAATTATATTTATTACAATTTAACCATACTAAAGGATAACCATACTGCTTTCCCATTGTGTTGGATATTTTAGAGGTATAACTATCGTTATCTGCCCTAAGTTCCAATCGTTGCAGGTTAGGATATTTTTTTGCTAAATATTCACTGATACTTACCTTATCCAAAGTCGTACTATCAAGCTCATCTTGAGTGCTGGGAGTAACTCCATAATCACCTTCCAAGAGCCTTTTTTCTACATCTTTGTATATTGAAACAATTTCTTCGGAACCACGAACACCTATATAGTCTCTAGTATCTCTCTTATTCTGTACATTTTCATGTGCTACATCACTTTTAATTGTAAATAAGTATTTACCATCTACATATGCGTGTATATTCATCTTCGAGCCTGTAATTAATATTATTAGTTAATTTTACATTACAAAGATTAAATTAAGATTAATTAATGAACAGATTTAAAAGCACTTTGGAAATACTTGAAAATGCAACTTGTGGGTATTCTGGCCGAGTCCAGTGAACTAATTTCTAGCCCCATGGTGTGTGCGAACAAAATTATGGATGAAAAAAACATGTTGCCCACATCCACAACTTTATCGTTGACATATGAGCTTAATAATATTTATTTTTAAAAAAATCAATACAACTAAAAGCCCCCCATTACGAGCCAACAGTAATCCCCTGTAGTTTAAGGAAAATTTTACAGATTACCTTTAAGCTCCAGTTCATACTTCTCTGTATTAGAGATTAAATGAGGGTTATGCGTGTAGCGATAATGTACATTGGTATGATATGGGTGTTTCCACAGCATTTACGTTTGAATCCCGCTTTGCCCCCCCTTGTCAGGCGAGCATAATACGTGAACTGTCAATGAATAATCTCCAGAAATTCTTTTACAGAACTCAGGGGGTAAAATTAGAAGAAATATTGTCACTTTCGCTAACCACTGATTCACTATCCTGTCTTATAAAGGATAATGATGTTTTATATTTTTGAGTGATTTCTAATGGAATTACAGAATCCTCTTTCATTAACCTTTCTATTTTGCCTAATTGGGCTGTATCGTTAAGTGTAACATTTGATTTAAAAGCCGGGTATAATCCAAGTGGTTTTGTATCAGGCCAGAGCATACTCACTTTACCCAACATTTCCTCTGCCATCCGTCTTATTTGAGGTAATATGGTGGGTTGGCCTGGATATGAGTTATCGTGTTCTTTTGTTATATCAACAAAAGTTTGTAAGCGAGTTAAAAATCGTGACCTGACCGAATTAGTTTCTCGCTCCCATAATGAGTCTTTGGGCACAGGACCGGATCCCCATATAATATCTTTTTCCAGAATCTGATTTAAATCCGACATTTCCTGCAGTACATAAAACGCACAAGCATGTATAAAGGCGCTACTATAGGCCATGTCATCTGAAGCTTGGGGAATAGTTTTCTTAAGTTCATTTCTATAAATGAGTTCAAGAGGTTTTAAAATAGCTTCCGGGATTGATTTAGCAAACCAAGCAGTAGGCATACTCATACGTAAATAGGTACCATCTAATAAGGCATTACGTGGAGAGGACCATTCAAAATCTATCAACTGAAGTCCTTTGGAATTTTTATGATCAAAAACGTTATCTGGAGCAATATCACCGTGGGTCAGAACGGTGAAAGGACCAGGTTTAAATATGGCCTCCAGGACTTCTCGAACTTCCTCAGTGAAACTTTGTGTTACTGATATCCCAAGTAATTCAACAGTTGACTTAAGTGTGGGCAATAAATGTTCAGAAAGAGAGTTCATGTCCTCTTCCGGAGTAGTAGCGTTTCTATTAATTGATTTGAGGATAGTGTCATAACTGTCGATATTCCCATAACTCATTGCATTAAAGGCCCCTAAAACCTTCATATACCGCTCCAATGCTGAAAAAGCTTTATTAGAATTTGGAATTGAAGGAGCTAATGAATCAACCAAACTGATATGTGGATGGCCCAAATCTTCAATGAGAATAAATCGTAGTTCAGTATCGCTGCCATAAAATAACGGTGTATTATGTACACGTTCTTGTTGTTCAATCCTGCTTGAAAATTCAATCGCTGCCCAATCTCGAAAAAACCTTGCAGCAGCATTTTGATTATTAGTGTCTTCTCTTTGAGGTAAGGATTGTTTTAGGATAATACTTTTGGGAACTAATTCTGAGGAGCTTGTAAGTGTTAATCTTAGTATAATATTTCTTCGCTCTGGTTCGCTTAAATAAACAGCGGAATCTATATGTATCTCTGCAGGTTCAAAATGTTTTTGAAGAATTTCTAAAGCCTTTTCGCGTATAACTGGATCTATTTCCCTACCCTTTTCCCGCACTATTTTTTCTCCGGCATACTTAAGATAATGAAGCAGCGATTGTAAACTTAATTAAAACTATTTGGCTATCAAGACATTAAATTTATTTGTAGGGTTGCTTCTACCCATGTAAAGGCAGAACCATGCTTGTCATGATTGTTGGCTTAAAATGCTGATGATGGCATCAGAGGCTCTCCCACCAGTTTGTCGGCCAATGTAGTAAAACTGTCTACATTCAAATCGAATTGGTTATCAGGGGAGATGTCTGGCTTGCTATTAGGCCCCAATTCCCATGGTCGACTAATGAAGGCTGTTTTCATTCCGAATGCTTTAGCTGCATGCAGATCGTACTTGTGGCAGGCAACCATCATTATCTCACCCGGATTAAATCCCAGATAGTCTACTGCTAATTGATACACTGCGGGATCCGGCTTGTACTTTTGGATAAGTTCTGCACTAAGAATAACATCAAAAGGAAGTTTGGCATTTTTGGTAATAGATACCAAAGCCACCATTCCAGCATTGGACAAGGTGCTTGTTACAAATTTTTGCCGTAAACGTTCCAGGCCTTCGATGCTGTCAGGCCAAGGGTCAAGTTTTACCCAAATAGTATTCAACTCATCGCGCTCTTGTGCAGTAAAATACGTGGATAACCCCTGTTCGTTAAGCAGGATATCCAGAGCTTCACGATATATTCTGTCTACCCGCTTCCAGGGTCTTTTTCCCTGTATAATGGCATCAAGGATATTACGGTATAGCATGCGCCATTCTCTTGATATCAATGACCAATCAATTGATAGCTGTTTCATTCTATTAACTGACTCACCCATTCTAGATAGTGGTTGATAAAAATCAGCGCAGGTACCTTGTACATCAAAAACCATCGCCCGAATGGATAGCAGCTTTTTATCCAGATGCACCTCAGCTTTTGTCATATTATTTCTCCTGAATCTTTAATAACATTTTCGACCATTGACTTCGAGTTGTTCCAGCGCTAATACATAAGCGGCGCAATTTTCAAGTTCTGCATGATTGGATTCGGATAATCCCTTGACTTCCATCAAAATCTCCAGAGCCTGTTGGGTATAAGGATGATCAGGAGTCAATATCGAGTGGCTGGATTTGGAACAATACAGCTCAAGAATCTTACGCTCCAGCACTGACAAATCGATACCATATGCACACGCTGATTTTAAGGCTCGTTTCCGATCCATGCTTTCCCGTATATTATTAAGGGTAACTTGTATGGAGTTGAGCAGTCTTTCCCTCTCCCTTGCCCGGTGAATTTGCCATTGCCTTGGTGTCCATTGTGCCCTTGGTGTGTGCGCTAAAGCATATTTTTGTTCCGCATTACTCAAAAGCTCACGACAAGTCCAAAAGGTATCTATCAAATCAAGGTATTTTTCTTTCTTTTCGTTATCTGCAAGCAAGCAAGCTACATTATGGGCGAGATTTAATTGTAATTTGGATAAATATCGGTAAATCATATCCGACAAGCTCATCCGCCAAATTAAATTAGCTACCACAAAGCTTGCGACTATACCAATCACAATCCCTGCCATTCTCTCTATTGCAGGCAAGGCAGTCATTACTGACGCTCCATGTTCGGCCATTACCAGAATGATAGCAACGTTCGCCTGCATCCCTACATACGCATAATTAGGTTTACTGAATGAAAATAAACTGAAAGCCCAAACAGTCAAAAAAATAATAACAAGAAGCAGATAGAGACTCATAGTAAAGGTCATCATGATATACAAACCTGTTCCGCCTCCCAATAAGCATCCTAACAAACGCATAGATCCAGTATTTTGCATGTCATACAGATTTCGCCTTGCTGAAATCACAATGCTACTGATAATTCCGTTTAACCCACCTGGAATATTTATGAATAACCATAAACCTAATGCCAGCACTGTAGTTAATCCAGCCTTTATGCTGTGGGTAATTACATTGTAGTCTTGTTTTAATTGCTGGCTTGTATTGATGCAATCCAGATTAGAATGTTTAGAACTTCCTATAAGTGAGATTTGAATTCCCATCAGCATTCGGTTTGTTTGATAAAAAAAGTGACGCCAGGCTTTTGCTGATTTGAAATCATCTGGAGATGTCGATAATGTCCGAGAATATTGTTGGTCAAACTTGTTTAATGCTGACTCTGTTAGTAATTGTATGGAAGAAGGTATGTTAAAAAAATTAGCCTTAAGATTTGAGATATCGCATCTGATAGCAGAGATGGTTTCCTTCATGGACAATGCGGTGTCAATCGCAGCAACGGCATTTAATGATAAAAAATAATTTAGGGCACGACAGAATATGAGGCAGGAATCAAGCAAAAAGCGATATTGATTTAATTGGGTTTGATCGAGTTCAAATTCATAACGAATTAAAACAATCGTTTGAAGAGATTGGCGCGCTTGGTTTTTCAACTGTAAATTTTGTTCTTTGATATCCTGTATTATCGAATGATCTTGTTCCGTCAATAACCGGTCCAGGTTAACAAATAGAGCATCAACAGCCGCAAATATAAGATTTACATCATGCACTGTTTTATCAGTAATCCGGTTTGGCAAAACAAAAAAGGCAAATATTGACGATACTATTACACCTAGAGTAATTTCAATAGGTCGCCAAATAGTGGAACTCAGAACTTCCTCGGGGGTGATGGCTACACCCGAAATCACAATAAATGCAGCAATAGCTCCCAATAACCAGGCATAGGCATACTTACTGAAGTTATAATAATAAACTGCGATGGCAACAATGAAAAAATTCAAAAAAAAATACAAAAGCAAGCTGTCCACTACAAAAGCTGACAAGAAATAGCCAATTAAGGCTCCTGCCACAGTCCCTACGACTCGCATTAGCGCCTTAACCAAAATATCACCCGTATATAGATTGGCTACCAACACGACTGTCATTCCAGACCAATACGGCTTGTCCAGATGACAAGCAAAAGCGATGATGAGTGAGGTTACAGCTGCCAGGGCAGTTCGTAGCGCAGCCCTGTTTTCTATAGATAATGAACTCACATTATGGCCTGTATATAATGGTTGTTGCGCTTGCTCCCAAATGCAATGGGTATGCCGGATTGGCAGAGTCTACACGGATATGCACCGGAAATCGTTTGGCTATTTTTATCCAGTCTTGTGCCGATTGTGGACGTGGCGAGAAACTCTCAGATGCACCGGCTGCCCAATATATACGCTCTACATGTCCAGAAAACTCAACTCCTGGATACATACTTAACCTGATTATAGCTTTATCACCGGGTTTTATAAGGCGGATGGTTGTTTCCCGATACAGTGCTTCAATCCAATAAGGTTGGTGCTTGATAATACCTAATACTCTGTCTCCAGTAGACAGGTATTCTCCAGGCAGGATTCGAATCTCACTGACTATACCATCTGCCGGAGCGAACAAGGTGGTATTGTCATATTGGTATTGGGCTAGAGCAAGGGCTGCCTTAGCCCTGGCAAGTTCATTTTCAGTTGATGACTGCTTGTTTTTAATAAGTTTATACTGAGCTTTCGCAAGTTCCAGTTTATAAAGGTAGGGGGCTTTGTCCAATTCAACGAGTTTGTCACCCTGTTTGACGGACTGATTGGTTTCAACAAAAACTTGTGCAACAGAACCTGGAACCAGCGCTGATACATGGACTATCGCGCCTGTCACAAACGCATCAGAACTGTGTGTATCATAGTAAGTATTATATCGATATCCAGCTATCGCTAAAACAACAATCAACGCGGTTAAGAATTGAGGCCAAAATTGAAAGTTGAACAGTCGATTGCGAATCATCAGCAGGTTCCTTTTGCCAGATTTTTTTCATGTTTTCCTTCCACAGTTTATATGGCTCAAAATATGAAAACAATACAAGTGGGGATAGAAAACGCCATCTTGAAACGTTCCTTATCTTTATATTTTAATCTACCCCGTCTTTGCATTTGAAACAGTAATTTATTTTCTTGATACCTCAATCTCTCAGAAGGAAAAGCTGTCTTTTCCAAGTACAAGTGATATGGTATTCACTGAATACGTCGTTTACGAAATTTACATTTTCAACATCAATTAATTGTTTTCACGATAAAATTACTCAATAAACTATCAAAAGGCACACACTTATTTTGTATCGTCACGACAATGTTGCGATGGGTAATTCGTGGTGACAGCTCAAAATATCTTCATGTCATATCAAATTTTCAAATATCATATATAAGTAAATTTAATTTAACTTTACTATATGTTTTTTTTACACTACCCATTAATTCAAACATATCGAATAAAAAAAATTTACTCTTATTTAATACTGATTAGCATCAGATAAACTTATTGAGTTATGTGAGTAGCTACCTGCAGAAACATCGATTAAGTCAATTACGCTAGAAAGAATTGTTTTTGACTACAGAGATTCCGAAGAAAAGTATGATGCATTACAAACAAAGCAATTAGAAAAAGGAATTACATTGTCAGCAAAAAAAACAATTAATAATTGCACTTTTTTCAGCACTTATCATTAAGGAAATAATTCATGCTGATGTTCTAAATAACAAATATATATTTAATATTGAATTGATTTTTGGAGATCTTATGAGTGGAACTAGTAATTATAGAATACACCGTCTTGTCGAAGAGGGTTCACAAACACAAATTCTATCTAATGTTCATGCTGTCGAGAGTTTTAATAAGATTGAGGGCATAAAAAAAGCCAGCATACATTTAATAAAAAATAAAATTGGTGAGCCAATTTTGGTCGTACATTACCATGCCAATTCTGAGGATGAAAAAGAGCGCTCTTCTGATTTAAAATTAATAAATGAAGCCGTACACACTCTCCGCGAAAAAATACTTAAAGAACGTAGATTAAATATTAAAGATTGGGTAATTATGGGGGATTTCAATCAAAATATCTTTAAGGATAGGGAAGAAAGCCAACCAATTCAATTGGATAGTGATGTTTTAAAAAAAATAATTGGATCAGTTGGAAAAGGTTTTAATTTTTGTGATATTGCTATACCTAGAGGCTGTTTAACAAAACAACGCGGTTTAGATGAAGAAGGACGTCTCTACAATTTATATCTTAATCCTCAAATTAATAAAGATAAGCTACTGATTAAAAATGACTCCAAAGACTTCATTCTTCATTTTAAATTTGAAACAGGTTCTTTAGTGGATAAACAAGCTGAAATTTTAATTCAAAAGAATGAAATAATTAAAAAAAGCCAAATTCCTTTTAGAAATTTTTTACACGAAGACACAGGCTTTAGGGATCATTATGGCTCGGAGCCTATGCAGATAGGAAACATAGTTTTAACTGTAGATAGCTATTTACCTACTCACGGGCTAAAAGCAATAAAGGATCCTCATGAATTTTATACTGATGATGCTCTTAAAAATCATGAAGTGTTATTGAATATACAAGAACTGTCTACTCTTAAGCTTTTTTCTCTCTTGGGTAAAAAATTTAACGTACCAGAAGATGAAATTAAACTTAACACAAATAACAATATTAAAAACACGCTTAAAACATTAAATGATGCTGCCAGAGTACTAAATAATACTCATGCAAACATCGTTCTTTATTTTCAAGAAGTTATTGAGTCCTGGTGTCAATCAGAGGAGTACCTTGCGGCACTAAATCTTTTACAAGTTCATATAAGGGAAAAAGTAACCTCTGAGATGAAAGATACCTTATGGTTAAAGGCCCCTGTTGAGACATTTTTAAATAATCAAAAATTCGATTTGATGGGAAAAATAATTCAACTTTGTGGGCAAAAACAACTACAAGAAATGTCTGGAGGGTATAGTTTATTAAATGGTATTGCTTTTCCTGGTCCAAAACGAGTGGATAAGGCACATATTAAATCGACAGTGGAACAAATTAAATTTACGCCCGGAGTAAGCTACTATACTCTCCAGACAGAAGCAGGAAAGAATAATAAAGGCGACTATTTTAACACCAAGTTAAACAAAGCAATAAATAAGCATCCTATTAATGAATGGATTATGATGTTATCTACTTACTTTGAGAAGAATGCTACTGTAGATCTTAAAGAAAAATTTGACCCTCTAATAAATCATTTAAAACTTTATAACAAAATATGTAAGCTCAATTTACCATTACTTAATAGAGAGAATGAAAAAAATCTGGAACAACAAAAGGACCTAATTTTAGAAATTATTAAAAAAAATGTGATTTTTTATCAAGCTATAAATTCAGATTTAGCCCAATTGTTAACGACTCTTTCACTGCAAATCAGCAAACATTTTAAACAATGCGTTAAAAATCCAAAGTCAAAAGAAAGAGCTCTAGTAGGTTTCTTTAACTCTCGAAACCAAGAAGAGATAATTATTTCAAGACAAATAAGTGAAACAGGGATCTCTAATCAGATATAGCAGGGTAACAGAGACAACAAGCATGAGAAGTTCTGGTTTTTAAGCTTAGCACCAAAGAGAGGCTTGATAGAGATATCAGGCTTCTCCTATCTTTATGCGTAGAAATGCATATAAATCGATATAAATTGTAGAGTTAAGTTTCATCACTCTAATTGTTTTGATACCACGGTGCATGATAATCATCACCATGAGAACTAGGAGAATAAGCTTTTACAGAGAGAACCACTCATCTCATCAATTCTGCTTAAAATTTAAAACACTATCAGAAAATTGTTGTTGAAAAAAATGATCAATATTTGGAATGCAAAATCATCTAAATGATAAATTGATCATTCTTACTATCTGGTCTGCCCCTATCCTTTTCGGAATCTATAATTTTTATCAAAACTACTCCGAGGATTGAATTTATTTATCTATAGCCTCGTGATAAAATCTGCTTCCATTAATTGCGAAGGTGTTCTATAACCACCTTTTACTTTGTTTTTTAGCAAATACTCAGCAATCCCTAGGCTACTGGCTACAGTCAGGGCATAGCCATTAGCAGTTGTAATCCGAACTGTTTTGCTGTTGCCGTGTGCGTTTTTTGCTTCACCCCAGACATACGTTCGCTGGCTTTTAAATTGCTCCGTATTAGGCCCCTTTTGCTCAGCAGCCTTCTTTTTAAGAAAATTTTGTATTAGGCTCAAACCTAAAAGCCATCGTATATAATTGACTCGTTTTAAAATAGATAATCTCTTAGGGCTTATTGGGACATATACTTCAATATTAGGTATGCCTGTGGTGTAAAAAGCCGTACTTATATCTCCCCAAGGAATAGTGGTGGCTAATTTTTCGCCCCTACCAAAGTCAATGAAGCGAGTTTTCCAGGCCAGGGGGACTGTTTTTATTTGGCCGTTAATGCGAACTTTTCCACCAAGAGCTAAACCTTCAACGGCTGTTTTTGCTGTACCAGGGGACATGGCGGAGTTCGAGTCAAATCCAAGAGCCAAATAATTTGCATCAGGAAGCATTTGTTTTAATTGAGCTGCGATACAGTCCGTTGGTGTGACATCAAATCCAACTCCAGGGCAAAGAACAATCTTAGCCTCTTCTGCCAGCAGATTTTGATTATGAGCATATTCAAAAGTTGAAATTTCGCCAGTAATGTCGATGTAGTGACTTCCAGACTGAAGACATGCTGTTATCATTTGCTTGCTTGTGGCAGAAAAAGGGCCAGCACAATTTAAAACCAATTGAACATTAGAAAGCTGGCTAATTATATTTTGCTGATCACTGAGGTCAAAAACACGGCTATTAAATCCCAGTTCTTTTGCTAATGCTAAGAGTGCTTTCTGGTTGCGCCCTGCGAGGATAGGATTAAGTCCTCTAACTTTCGCTTCTCTGGCAATTAATTCCCCAGTATATCCATTTGCTCCGTAAATCATCCAATTATTCATTTCATTATTCCCTTGATTTATCTTCGCGCAGCTTTAGTCCGTATTTCTCTAATCGTTTAGGGGGTGCTTTGTGGAGCCTCTCCTCATTCTCACTCAGCATTGTTGCATGGATAAATAAATGGTGCAAAACGACGTGTTATAGGAAAATATCGAAGCAATTCTTAAAGCTGTAACAACATCACCGTGGTGGTAGACGACATGAAAAAACTGCCTCAAATGATTCAACCAGGTTTTCAGTAACTCATTTCAAAAAGCGTGAACTTAATGGAACCATTTTTCAAAATCTCTAAAGTCTGTATATCTCATTTTACACGTGATATACAGCCAATAAGCCAAAGAGTTACTCAAAAAGCATTTCATTGATTTTTAATAATTTCATTCAAGGAACAGTCATTTTCTATTGCTTCTTTAACCCACGATCCAACTTGATGGTGTGCGTCCCTAAACGGTACTCCCTGCAATACCAATGATTCTAAAAGTGCCGTAGCATCTAAATAGCCACTACTTGCCTTTAATTGCATCACGTTTGTATTAAATTGCACGCTTTGTAAGAAAGGAATCATAATTTCCAAACAAACACTCAAAGTATTTACAGTATCAAACAAACATTCCTTGTCTTCTTGCATGTCTTTATTATAAGCCAAGGGCAAGCTTTTCATTACGGTCAAAATACCCATTAGATGCCCATAAACACGACCACTTTTTCCCCTGATAAGTTCTAAAACATCAGGATTTTTTTTATTGGGCATTAAAGAAGAGCCTGTAGCAAATGCATCATCAAGTGTGATAAAACCAAATTCCTGTGTCGCCCAGAGAATTAAATCCTCAGATAAACGCGATAAATGCATCATGATTATTGCAGCAACAGAGCAAAATTCAATAATAAAATCTCTATCGCTTACTGCATCTAATGTATTTTGAATAATCCCTGTAAATCCCAACGTTTGTGCCACCCATACTCTGTCGAGAGGTAAAGTGCTTCCTGCCAAAGCCCCTGCTCCTAAAGGAGAATAATTCATCCTTTCATGCCAATCGTGTAAACGGTCTAAATCTCGATGAAACATTGCTTTATAAGCTGCAAAAAATTGACCTAAATAAATAGGCTGAGCCTGTTGCAAGTGAGTATAACCAGGCATTTTATCCTGAGCATGGTATTTTTCGAGATCTTCTAAAACACAGAGTAGATGGTTTAAAAGCTTACTGATATGCATTCCCATATCACGAGAGTATAACCTTAGGTCCAAAGCAACTTGATCATTACGACTACGACCTGTATGCAGCTTTTTACCTACTTCACCAATTTTAGCAATCAATAATTGTTCAATGAACATATGAATGTCTTCACAACGCTCATCAAATTCGTGAATTTTATTTTCGAGCTCCTGACCAATTTCCTCCAAGGCGTTACTAATACAGTCTGCTTCACTTTGAGTAATTAGTCCCTGACGAGCAAGCATTTTTGCATGCGTCTGGCTTCCCAATATATCATGCTTAAAAAGTATCTTATCAAAAGGTAATGACGCATTAAAATGCATCACTCTGGGATCCAGTGCTTTCTTAAACCGTCCTCCCCACGTTTTATGACTCATTGCAGCTCTCCTTGCTATTATGTACCTTGCCATAGACCTGGGCCGACAGGGAAAATAAATTAATAAACCCTTCAGCATCTTTTTGATTGTAAACACTATCTTCTTCAAAAGTAGCTAAAGCAGGATCATGAAGGCTGTAAGGTGAATGCATACTCTCAGGAATTATATTCCCTTTAAATAACTGCAGAGCTACAGTACCTGTAATATGCTGTTGTGTGACATCGATTAAAGCATCCAATGCCTTTTTAGCATGAGAAAACCAACGTCCCTCATAAACAAGATTGGCATAAGTGTGTTGTAAGGATTGTTTTAAATGCAATGTTGATCGATCTAAGCATAAACTTTCCAGCATTTGATGTGCTTTATAAAGCACTGCCGCCGCAGGAGCTTCGTACACCCCTCTGATTTTCATTCCAACCAATCGATTTTCGACAATATCTGCCACCCCTATTCCATGTGCTCCTGCAATTTGGTTTAACTCTTGCAGCAACTTAACTGGAGTTGTTTTTTTAGAATTCAGTGCAACAGGTATACCTTGTGCAAAATCGATGTATACAAGCTCTGAGTGATTAGGCGTATGCTCTAAAGCGGTTGTCATTAACAACAGATCATTCGGTTTAGGGAGTCCTGGATCTTCCAATACACCACCCTCGTGCGAAATATACCAAAGATTATGATCTCGCGAATAAGGAGATTTAGGCGTTACCGGTACTTCTATTCCATGTAATTGTGCGTATTCTATTGCTTCTTGTCTTGACTTTATCGTCCAAATTCGCCATGGGGCAATAATTTTAAGTTCTGGAGCTAAAGCTTTTATCGTATATTCAAAGCGCACCTGATCATTACCCTTACCAGTTGCTCCATGAGCTATTGCATCTGCATTTTCTTGCAAAGCAATTTCAACTAATTTTTGCGCAATTAAAGGTCTGGAAATAGTACCTAAAACATATTGATTTTCATATAGCGCTCCTGATTTTACTAGACGCCATAGATAATTACTTACAAACTCTTCTTGAACATTCATCACATAGGCTTTTGTAGCGCCACTTTTAATTGCCTTTTCCTTAATTGCCGATAAATCTTCATTTTGTCCTAAATCACAAACCATTGCGATAATTTCTGCTTGTTGATAATGTTCTTTAAGCCAGGGAATCATCACTGAAGTATCAAGCCCACCTGAATAAGCAAGAACAATTTTTTTTATGGATTCAGTCATCGTTTACTCCTGATAATATTGTTTTAAATGTGCTATTGGTTCAACTAATTGCTTGGGTATCACATCTGCTACTAAATGGCCGTCTTTAAGAATAATTAATCGATCAGCCATCTTGCATAAGAAATCAAGATCATGCGAGGCAATAATCATCGTAACGCCTAGGGACTTTACCGAATTTAATAAACAAATCACCTCATCAATTGTTGCCAAATCAAGTCCTGACGTAGGTTCATCACAAAGTAGTAATTGAGGTTTCATCATCAAGCTTCGTGCTAAAGCAACGCGCTGTTTTTGCCCACCAGATAACTTTTGGGGATAAACATATGCCTTATCGCTAATCCCCAAACTCTTTAAGAACGCATGGGCTTGCTCCTCATGGTTTACGTTTTTATGATGTAATTGTGGCGCATATACTAAATTTTGCATTACAGTCATATGAGGAAAAAGTTGAAAATCCTGGAACATAAAACTACTTTTCCCTACTACGTCAATTGTCCCGGAATCCAGGGTTTCTAATTGTTGGATACAACGCAATAATGTAGATTTTCCACTACCTGATGGACCCGCCAAACCAAGTACGGTATGCGCTTTAACATGAAGTTCTAAATTGCTTAATACCGGTAACTCACCAAAGTACTTACATGCTTTATTTATGGTTAACATAAAGCCCCCCTTTGTTCTATTTTTTTGCCTAAAGTTTCAATTAAGAGAACCAACGCATAGTAATAAAAACCCGCAATACAAAGAGGGAGGAAATAAGTAAATTGTTCCGCGGCAACAGACTGTGCCCTACGCATCAAATCCATACCGCCAATGGTCGCAATCAAAGCGGTTTCTTTGAGTAGAGCGATCATTTCATTAATAAAAGCAGGCAAAACATTTTTAATTACTTGTGGTAAAACAATATCCTTCCATAAATAAAAATTGGGAATGTGTAATGTTTTTGCCGCTTCAAATTGCCCCTTGGGTAAATGCTCGATGCCTGCTCGCAAAATTTCAGCTATATATGCGGAACTGTTCAAACCAAATGTGATTAGTCCCGCCATCATAATATTTGCTTTAATCCCAATTAATGCAGGTACTGCAAAATAAATGAAGCTTAACTGTAAAATGACCGGGGTGCCTCGCATAATCGAAATGAATCCATTAATAAGAGGTTTCATTATTCCTTGATAACGTAATAATGCCAGCAGGGTTCCCAATAAGGTTCCTATCAACAAACCACCAAACAACAGGATTAAAGTTACTAAAATCCCTTCCCCAATATAAACAATATCTTGGTTTAATTCTGCCATTGAGAATCCTCCAGCCATTTTTTCTTCAGTTTGGATAACTCACCACTTTGCTCTAAATCGTGTAAAACGTTATTGAGTTTCTGGGTTAAAGGAGATCCTTTTTTTAGGGCAATACCATATCCATCTTCTGAATGTGCAATAACAGAAAATGACAATCCAGGATTTTTTTGACTATATACAGCACCCTGTATTCCATCTACCAAAACTAAGTCCACATGCCCTGCTTTTAATGCTGCTATAGTTTGATTGTTATTATCCATCACCAATATGCTGGCATCAGGAACATTCTTTTTTAACCAAATTTCCATAGTAGTCCCTAATTGGACCGCTATTTTTTTATCAGTTAATTCTTTTGCACTCTTAATTGGTTTTTCTTGAGGAAATACTGCCGCCATGCTTTCGAAATAATACGGTTCCGTAAAATCAAAGTTCTTGTTTCGCTGTTTTGTAATCGTAATTGTAGAAATAGCTGCATCAACTTGTCCCAAGCTCAATGCAGGTAAAATACCGCTGAATTGCATCGCATCAAAATACGCTACTTTGCCTAATTTTTTAGCGATTAAACGGGCTAGATCTATATCAAACCCTTTAATTTCCCCATAATCATTATATTCAAATGGTGGATATTCTGCAGCTACCGCAAAGTGAATTGCCTGTGTATTTTCATCAGATGAATCTGCATAACATAGTGATATAAAAAAAATTAATCCTGCTAAAGAAATAGAGAAAATTATTTTCATTTGAATTTAAATCCAGTTTTTATGCGTTTTTTAAATTTAACAACGCCCACTTGTTTTGTCAAGGAATTGTGAATATAATTTCTTAAAAGTGATTATGTATTCAAATTTCCAAGTAAAGGAGAGAGAGTAATGAGCCAAGATCCAGCTCTGGATGGGCATATATTAAATATTGTGCAGACAGAACAAATTGAAGAACAAATTGATTTACAAAACGCTTTAAAAAATCGAGGTTACACGATCCCTCAAGCAACTTTATCGCGTCGACTCAAAAAATTAAAAATTGCGAAGATTGGTGGGACTTATCAAGTAATCGATTTTAATTTCCCCAATTTACCCTTGGTTTTAAACATGCAAATTTCAGATTATGGACTAATCATACTCCATACCCATCCCGGAAACGCAAATAGCCTTGCTTTTTACATTGATAGAAAATATGTTTCTTTTTCGCTTCAGAATACACAAAACTCCGGTATTTTGGGGACTATTGCAGGTGATGATACAGTGCTCCTTATCATAAAAAATAAAGAGTTACTGCCGACTGTAATTCAATTGTTATATGATGAGTTTCCTTATTTAAAAAGATAACTGGATGAAACATGCATTCTAACTTCTTTTCGCAAAATGTTAAAACTCGATCCTCTAGTTTTTTAGCTTTCCTAGAGAAGAACTGTATTCTAATTTTAGGGGCATTTAAGTTGTGATGCTGGATGCTTATCAAAGAGCCGTTGGATTTTGCGAAGGAATTTATTAAATCACTCAATCAGGGAATAAAAAAAGAAAGACCTGGCAGAAGAATGCCTCGTCACCAACAATGGTGGTTAGCTTTTTGCATTACGGCTGTTGTATTAACAAATAGTATATGCTGGGCCCAGTTTGAACGAGTCAGCTTGGGTAGATTGACATTGAGGTCCATCTCTTGGATGTTCAGGAGATCTAAATTTTTATGGGAGCAACTGCTGATGTGCAGTGTTCCTGTGGTCCTTGAGACCTATGGTATCAGTGAAGGAGTGCTTGTTTTGGATGATTCTGACCGACCACGGTCGAAAAATACAAAAAACTTGCACAAAGTGCGTAAACTAAAAGATAAAAAAGCAAATGGCTATGTTATGGGTCAAAACCTTGCATTTTTGGTTTTAGTCACGCCCAAAATAACGGTTCCAGTCGGATTTGCATTTTATGAACCAGACCAAGCCCAAAAAGCATGGAGGTTGGAAGATAACCGCCTTAAAAACCGGGTATTGCGAAAAAGAATCGACCACAAGAGCCAGAGGCAAATCCACTATACCCAACCAAGCAAGAGTTAGCACTCCGGTTGTTGAAGGATTTTGCCACCTCCTATCCTAAAATTCATGGGGCATGTATTTTGGCAGATGCATTGTACAGCGATAGCGAATTCATGCATGCGGCAACGATTATTTCTGGTAAAGACCCCCAAGTAATCAGCCAGTTGCGTTCAAACCAAATTATTTGAGACAAGGGACATGAGAAATCAGTTAAAACTTATTTCACATCGTACCCTGGTGTGCGAAAAACAATTTCCATCCGTGGAGGCGAAATGCAAGCAGTCATGCTCGGTGGAGCCAGATTGTGGGTGAAAGTCCATCAAAAAAAGCGCTTTGTTATCGCATTGCATTATGAGGGCGAGCAAGAAGATCGTTATATAGTTGCAACCAATACAACATGGCGAATAACAGATATTGCTAAGGCATTTACAATTCGTTGGCTCGTAGAGGTATTTTTTTCAGACTGGAAGCAGTATGAAGGTTGGTGCCAATTGGCCAAACAACCAGGTATTGACGGATCAAACCGAGGCTTGATCCTGAGCCTGCTGACTGGCCATGCTCTTCTTCATCCTGATCAGAAGGCCTTACTAAAACACAAACTCCCTGTATGCACTGTGAGGAGCTTACGAGAACAAATCCGTTTTGATGCCATTATGACTTTCATTGGTCAGATCATTGACAGTCCTGATCCAGGTACTGCATTGGCAGAACATGTCGAACAAATCAAAAAAATGATGCTCTTGCTCCCTCTAAAAAACACCTAAATCATCGGACATTAGGTCGTTTGCAGCCTACTGCTTCATTAAAGTACAAAGATGCCGCATGATTGATTTGTCAATGTAAAAAAACTAGAAGGTCGAGTATCAAAGAAAAATTAGCAGGTAAAAAAGCGGATTAATATTTAATTCCTTCTGCTTTAAATTCAATAATCCCCGCAGTTGCGGGGATTATTTTAAAACTATTTCAGTAATAACCCTATCCTCTTTTCTATCAATTTTAATCCAGAGTTTTTCGAAATACCAAGGTACCTAAGATAACAATAATTATCGTAAATAAAATAATTGGCCACACATCGGGCCATAGAATATTAAAATCAGCACCTTTCAACATTATATTACGTGTAATTCTAATAAAATGTGTCAGGGGTAAGATTTGACCGATGTATTGAGCCCAAACGGGCATTCCACTAAAAGGAAATAAAAACCCGGAGCTCATTACTGCGACTAAGATGCAAGCACTGATTATCGCAACAGCTTGAAATTGTGTCTTGGCAAATGCCGAAACAGCAAGCCCCAGGGATAAATTGCTAATAGAGTAAAATGCCATAATGAATAGATAAATCAATAAGCTTCCATAAAAAGGAACAGAAAAAACAAAACAAGAAATCATAAGTAAGATAAATAAAATAAAATAACCAACTATAAAATGAGGGATCACTTTGCCAACAATAATATTAGCGGGACTAAGAGGAGTAATTAATAATGTTTCGAAAGTTCCTACTTCATATTCTGAAGTAATTGACATTGCCGTAAGAAGCGTGAGTGTGGTAAAAATTAATACGGAAATTAGACCTGGTACAATATTATATTGTGAAATACCTTCGGGATTAAATTTAGGATGGATATCAAAAACAAAAGGTGTTTGATGATAAGAAAGATAATCTAAAGGACCATGCAACTCGCGTTCAAAGACCTTCGAGGGCAGTTCCGCTGCAGCGCGGAATGCATTTGATATTGAAATTGGGTCTGATGCATCTGCTTCAATCAATACATGCGGTTTTTTCCCTCGAATCAAATCCCTTGAAAAATTAGGCGGTATGTTAATCACAAAAAGCCCTTTTCCACTAAGCAATAACTTCTCTGCTGTTTGTTCTGATTGTGCAACAGAATCTAGCGAAAAATAGTCTGTATGTTTAAACCCTTCGAGCAAGGATCGTGTAAATGAACTGTCTTCAGGCGAAATCACAGTAGTGGGTAAATATTTAGGATTTGTATTAATCATGAATCCAAATAAAAGTATTTGCATTACAGGAATTAAGAATAAGAATAAAAAAGTTGAAATATTTCGTTTGATCTGAATAAACTCTTTTTTAGTAACTGATAAAACCCGCCAAAGCTCCATTTTTATCATTTTATAATCTCTGTGCACCAAATGTCGCAAGCCAAACGAATGCGTCTTCTAAAGTTGAATCGATTATTTTTCCCTGAAAAAATTCATTATTGATATAGGGTTGTATCGCCTTGGATAATTCTTCGTGATTTTTACCACTTACATGCAAGGTGTTATGGAATCGTAACACTTGATCTACCCCGTCTGTAGCTTCTAATTGATGTGCCAACATTGCTAAATTGACTCCTTTTATAGCCCAGGTAGACAAATTCACAGTTCTTAAGATTTCTTCAATAGTTCCAGACATCAGAGTACGCCCATAATACATGTATGCAATTTTGTCACATTTATCTACTTCATCTAAATTGTGTGAACTCAATAAAATAGTAATACCTTCTCTTGATAATTGGTGCATCAGCTCCCAGAATTCACGTCTGGCTTTCGGATCAATATTCGCGGTAGGTTCATCTAATAATAACAATAACGGATCATGCAACAAAGAAACTGCAAGGGAGAGGCGCTGTTTCCATCCACCAGATAATGTACCTGCAATTTGATGTTTATGTTTATATAAATCAAACTTATGCAAATATTTTTCGATCTGATTCTTTCTATCGACAACTCCATATATTTCTGAAAAAAAAAGCATATTTTCGTAAACGGTGAGATCTTTATATAGGCCAAAATTTTGTGACATGTAGCCAACAAGCGTTTTGATCTGTCGCGATTGAGTCAAAATATCAAAACCAACACATTGTCCGATGCCGGAATCCGGAGTAATAAGGCCACATAACATTCTTATCGACGTAGTTTTCCCTGCCCCATTGGGCCCAATAAAACCAAAGATATCACCGTATTCCACTTTAAGTTCAAGATCATCAACTGCATAATTTTTATTGAATCTTTTAGTAAGGTGGCTTACGTCAATGATATAATTACTTTTATTCATAAAAACCCTATAAAAATTATATTTATAGAACAAAATTTGAAAAACTAATCCTATTTATTTCTTCTCAATCTCGAAATAACTTTTTGAAATAGTGATGACGAGTGTTCAACGTTTATCAATTTATTAACGATCTCGGCTTCCATAATTAATACCTCGCTATCAGATTTTGCATAAGCACTTTCTTTTCTTTTCATCTTAGTTAAAAATTCTTCTTCACCAAACATTTGATTTATTTTAACTACAGTAGAACTGCTTTTTTTTAAGTTTAAAAGGATGACTTCGCCATTGAGAAGATAATAAACGGTGTCTGCAATATCTCCTTCCTTATACAAACAAGTTCCTTCAGAAATCTTAATGTGTCGCGCAGTTTTTACTATAGTCTCGATTTTTTCATGGGAAAGATTTCGGAAGGTATGATGAGATCGAATGAATTGAATCAAAAGAAACTCTTCACTCAACTTTTTTAAATTAGGATATCTTATTTGAGGTTGTTGTAGAAATTGCAGAAAATCATAAAGACTTATTTTTAGTAAATGCATCGTAGTCAGTGCCTTTACTGAAGCAGTACGCAGACCCGTACGTGACGAAAACCCCTCTGATGAGAGACCAATAAAATCTCCCGTTCTTAATTCATCAATGCGCATTTCGCGATGGTTTCCTAAAGTATGTACTGACCTTATTACCTCTGCTCTTCCAGAGATAATAAGATAAATACAATCAATGGGATCCCCATCAACAACAATAACTTGTTGTGGTTCTACAAATTCAGACTTGAAATACCGTATCAGCTGATGGGCACTTTGGAGATCAAGCAGGCAAAAAAGCGGATGATGCATAATAAGCTCCGCATAATTTTCTGATTTTTTTTTCATATCCCTGCCTTTAAAATTCAGATGCTTTTAGCATAGTTATTCATTAGTCTAGCGTCCTTCTAAAGAGAAAAATTGCTAAAAAGATAATAAATACGGTAAATATAATTATTGGCCAGGTATCTGGCCATAGAATATTTAAACCAGCTCCTTTTAGCATACTATTTCGGGTTATTCTTAAAAAATGAGTCAGTGGCATAATTTGACTTAAGTACTGTGCCCAATGAGGTATTCCATTAAATGGGAATAAAAATCCCGAGATTAATGTAGCTACCAGTATATAAGCATTTGATAAGCTCACTGCTGTAAATTGTGATTTAGTAAGCGCAGAGATAGCAAGCCCAGTACCTAAATTGGATATTGAATAAGGTGCTAATAACAATAAATAAAGAGGTAGACTGCCATAAAAGGGAATCGAAAATATGAAATAAGCAACTGCCAGTAATACAAAAAAAAGCAAATAGGCCAAAATAAAATGAGGTATTACTTTACCAAATATGATATTTACTGCTGTTAAAGGAGTAATTAAAAGTGTTTCAAAAGTCCCTCGTTCAAACTCTGAGTTAATGGATACGGCTGTAAGAACTGTAAATGTTGCGAATATTAAATAGGCAATTAATCCAGGTATCGTATTGTATTGTGGAATATTTTCAGGATTGTATTTAGCCTGAATCTCAAACTCAAAGGGTATCTCCTCCTTGGGTGCGAGGTATTCAAGAGCACCATGTAAATCATGCTCAAATACCCTTGACGGAAGTTCTGATGCGGCACGAAATGCATTTGCAACAGTGAGTGGATCTGAAGCATCCGCTTCAATTAATACATGTGGATATTTTTCTCTTAGTAGATCTCGAGAAAAATTAGGTGGAATATTAATAATAAATAATGATTTACCACTAAGTAATAGCCGCTCCGCACTTTTTTCATCTTTAGCAACTGTGTCAATTGAAAAATAATGTGTGTTTTTCAATCCTTGCAATAAACTTCGTGTAAAAGGGGTATCTTCTGAGGAAATAATTGTAGTCGGCAAATGTTTGGGATCTGTGTTGATAATGAAGCCAAATAAAAGAATTTGCATTGCGGGTGCAAACAATAACCATAAAAAAACTACCTTATCCCTTCGAATTTGGATAAATTCCTTTTTTGCAATAGACCAAACGCGAAGAAACTTATCTCCTAACATTCATATCCCTTAACGTTGAACATAAAACCACCAAAATTAAGTCCAACATGAAGAACTACTCCCTGAAAAATATTGAAATTCTGTTTCAATAAGAAAAACACCTTTGTCCTTCAAGTAAGAAAATTGATTTTGCTGCATTAGTGTAGGAAGAATTCAGCATGAATATCCTATCTTAATAGTGACCGCACTGACAATCATTGTTTCTCATAAACCTATATTACCTATGGATTCAAATACTTTATCGTTTGGATTATTGTCAATCAATGTAATTTGATGATAATTTTCTAATGTTATCAATTATGATGTTTTTATTTAACAATGAGCGAATATGCAAGAATTCTTCCCGAAAAGTTTAATTGCACTAATCGTATGTATACTGATTAGTGCGTGCAAAGAGGAAAAAAACTCACTGCAAGGATATGTTGATGCGGATTACACCTATGTATCAAGTAGCTTTTCTGGAAATCTCATTAGCTTGGATATTGCAAAAGGAAATCCAGTTCATAAAGGAGATCTTTTATTTACCCTAGATGTACAACCACAAAAATCCCAGCTCAAAAAAGCTAAAGCAAATCTTACACAAACTTTAGCTGTAGCAAAATTAAAGCAATCTGCCCTTGAATACCAAAGTAATCTATTGAAAAGATATCAAAAACTGCTGGCTTCAGGAGGAGTAAGTCGCGAGGAATTCGAAGAGGTTAAGCATAATTACCAAAATGCCAAGGCAGCATTAATAGCCCAAGAAGCAGTAGTTGAATCTTCTACAGCAGAGTTCTCTGAAGCACAATGGGGTGAGTCAAATAAAAAGATGTACTCTTCGATTTCAGGCTATATATACGATACTTATTTTACAGTTGGCGAATTAGTGATTAAGGAACGTCCTGTTTTATCAATTGTTGCTCCCGAAAATCTTAAAGTTATTTTTTACGTTCCTGAACCTTTATTAGCAAAATTAAAATTAAAAAATCAAATAATGATCAGTTGTGACGGATGCAAAAAGATTTACCCAGCAACTGTAAGTTATATTTCTTCGAAAACAGAATATACGCCCCCTTATATATTTAGTGAAACATCAAGAACAAAATTTGTTTATCGAATTGAAGCCAGGCCAGTCAAAACAGCATTTAATTTCTTACATCCAGGCCAACCTGTGAGTATTAACTTGAATTTATGATTCAGAAGAATGATCAAACTGAAACAAGCACACTGGTTCACTTGTAAGGTGTAAATAGAATTTATTTTTAGATAAGAAGATCAAATGCAAAAATTTTTTTTGATTTTATGCACGGTACTGATTACAGGCTGTAAGGTCGGGCCTAATTTCCATGCTCCTGAAGCACCTAAAACCACTCGTTATAATAAGGGCCCTTTAATTACAAAAACTGTGAGTGCTTCGAACTCCACGGGAAAATCACAGCGTTTACACTATAATCGAGATATTTCCAATTCCTGGTGGACTCTTTTTCACTCTAAGGAATTAAACCACCTCATCGATCAAGGATTAAAAAATAATCCAACAGTAGCGATGAGCAAAGCAAGTTTACGTAAGGCGCAGGCTAATTTACGTTTCATTGCTGGCCCAAAGTTGCTCCCAACAGTCAATACTCAATTTCTTGGAAGTCGTGAACGAAATACGTTGCTTGCTACTGGAATAAATATTAACCCATTAGCTGGGCAAAAACTCCCGTTTTCTATCAAGAATCAATTTGATCTTTATAATGCATCAGTGAGTGTATCTTATAGTCTGGATTTATTCGGAGGCAATCTTCGGCAGTTAGAGGCCTTACGTGCTGCGATTGATTATGAGTTTTTTGAATTGGAAGCTGCTTATTTAACTCTAACGGCCAATATAGTGACTACCAGCATCACTATAGCATCATTACACGATCAGTTAAAAACGACACAAGCGCTCATCAATTGCCAAAAAGAGTTGTTACAAATAACAACAAACAATTACAATTTAGGACATATATCTCGTTTCGATGTACTAAATAGTGACAATAATCTGAAAGAAACACTAGCGACTTTACCCTCTATTAAAGAAGGTTTAGCAAGAAAATATAATGCTCTTGCTGTACTTGTTGGATCATTACCTAGCGAGAACTATTTCGTTAATTTCAGTCTAAACAGTCTTCATTTACCTACGGAATTACCAGTGAGCTTACCCTCTCAACTGGTAAGACAAAGGCCTGATATACGCAGTGCCGAATCGCTATTGCATCAAGCCAGTGCAGAGATCGGTGTTGCGACAGCTGATCTATTCCCTAAATTTAACATCTTGTCTAATTATGGATGGTTCTCAACAACATTAAGCACTTTATTTAATCCTATGAATAGTGTATGGAATTACGGAGGACAAATCGCACAAACTTTACTTAAAGGAGGTGCATTACGTGCTAAAAGAAAAATGGCAATTGCAGAATTCGAGTACGCATGTGCCCGATATAAAAAAATAATGCTTGAAGCTTTTCTAGACGTAGCAGATGTACTGCATGCTCTTGAATTTGATGCCGAACTTCTTCAGGCTCAGGTAAATTCTGAACAAAATAGACAATCCCGATTAAAGTTAATCACAACTCAATATCAACTTGGTAAAACAAATTATTTGTCTGTCTTAAACGCGAGAGAGGCTTATTTGCGTGCTCATTTAAATGTAATTCGAGCAAATGCAGCACGTTATAATGATACGGCGGCACTTTTTCAGTCCTTGGGAGGGGGATGGTGGAATAACCCTCAAAACAAGCAAGCTAATTTGTAATTCGGTTATCTTGCTTCATGTTCCTCAAATAAGAAACACTTGGCCTGATTTTTTATTATTAAACTATAATTTTAAATTAGTAGTGTCACTAACTCACTAAGGTTTTGCAAATGAAACGCATTGCCTGGATTACTGGTGCTGCCTCTGGTATAGGTGAGGCAGTCGCTAAAGAAATACATGCCCAGGGTTATCAACTCATTCTTTCTGACTGTAATCAAACAAAACTGCAACAGTTAGCTCATGATACTCAGGGCGATATTTTTGTGTTTGACGTAAAAGAAAGAAAGCAAAATTTAGAGATTGGAGCGAAAATAAAAGAGAAATATGGATATGTTGATGTTTTTTTCTTAATGCGGATAAATATGAAGCTCTTAACGTAAAAAATTTTGACAGCGAGATTGTTGAAGAGACCATGAAAATCAATTTTTTAGGTGTGATTTATGGCGTTGAAACAACCCTGCCTCTTTTACGTGCTGTCGGCATGAGTAGCATGTCAAATATTTGTTTGCCAAGAGCTCAGGCTTATGGGGCAAGTAAAGCTGCATGCCGTAATTTTTTTCAAGGACTAAGAATTGAGTTAGCGAAAGAAAAAATTATTGTCTCAACAATCCTACCTACATTTATAAAAATCCTTTAACAGATGAACTTAAGATTCCCCAATTTTTTCTTTATAGTTCAACCAAAGCGGCTAAAAAAATATTAAATGGAATTGAACAGAAAAAAGCAGAAATCAAAACACCCGCTTCACTCGTCCACATCACAAACTTATTGAGCTATCTTCCAGATAAACTTATTTCATTCCTTTAAATGGTCAAAATATAAACTATAATATAAAATTATAATCATTAGGCCGGCAAAAATAATACCAATAACCGAGGCCTAATTTGAAGAACATGGGTAGTAACTGTGGGATATGTAAAATTACTTAATACTCATCTCAATGGTCCCTAGGTTTTCTCTGGAAATTTTAGGTATCGTCAATAAGTCGTATAGGTGTTGCTATGAAAAAATCTAACTCCGCTCTCATAGAATCAATTATTCTATCAGTGATTGTATTAGGATGTACGTGGACGCTGGCAATAAAATATCCTTCATTGGGAACCGGTCTTTTAGGAATAAATTGGTTATATATTTCAATCTTTTTTTTATTCTCCTTACATCTAACTGAGATTATCATGACGATTTACCTGCATCGAGGAGAATCACATAGAGCAGTAAAATTTCATCCTGCTGTGACTCATTTTTTCAGACTTTGGATGTGGTTAACGACTGGCATATCTAGAAGAAGATGGGTAGCAATTCATCATCTTCATCATAAGTATACTGATACTGAAAAGGATCCACATTCACCTGTTATTTTTGGACTTCGCAATATGTTCTTTTATGGCATAGAAATCACCCATTTATCAATGAATAATGAAATAGTACGAAATTTCAATGACATTCGTGATAATGATTTTTTAGAGAAACATATATATGAAAAATATTCAAATATTGGTCCGTTTGTTTTCTTGTTCTTAGAGTTTCTAGCCATAGGAATATGGGCCGTTCCTGTATGGAGTGCCCAAATGATTATGGAGACATTTATTGCAACATTTTATGTGAATGGCATTGCTCATAGTAAAGGCTATACTAATTTTGAAGTTGATAATACCTCCAAAAATGTAACCCGATTAGGTATCTTTGCTTGCGGTGAAGAGTTGCACAATAATCACCATGCCAACCCTGCCAGTGCCCAGTTCTCTTTTAGAGATGATGAATTCGACCTAGGATGGTTTTATATCAGAAAACTACAATCTCTTAACCTTGCAACAGTACGAAAAAATAGAATGTAAATAGTTCTAGGGCATGCTGGCAACTGGTCTTGTCCGTCTAAATCCCTCGCTTCATCCAAGGCCATATAGTCAGTGAACCCCTACCTTGATTTAATTATAATTTACGGAAGCTCATCAGGCTTTTTTACAAGTTGGTTTTCTTGAGGTTGTAACTTACTTTTTGTTAATTCCAATGGAACTTTATTAACATCATAAATAATTCTAATTCTCTCCAAAAAACATAATAAATAATACGTTATATCTATTTGCCACCAGCGAAATCCCTGGCGTGTTGAACGAGGATAATAGTGATGATTATTATGCCAACCTTCACCCATGGTAATTAACGCCAAAAGAAAATTATTACGACTTTCATCTTCTGTCTCAAATGTTTTTGTGCCCCATACATGGCAAAGTGAATTGATAGTAAAAGTAGCATGAAAGAGAGCAATTGTTGAAATAATCCCCCAAACAACTAGCTGCATACCATTGGTATGTAGGTGAGGAAAATAATTTGCTAGAAAACTACCTATAAAATAAAGAATGAAGAGTAAACAAATAGGTACCACGTTATCATAACGATTCAACCAGCATAATTCCGGATATTTTGCAAAATCCTGTATCGCTTTATAGTCTGTTTTAAAATTATCTGAATAAAAGATCCATCCAACATGACTCCATAATAAACCGTGTTGCACCGGAGAATGAGGATCTTGTGATTGCTCTGTATAACGATGATGATGACGATGATGGCTTGCCCACCAAAGCGGTCCTCGTTGTACAGCTGCATTACCGATTACAGCGAAAATAAATTGCCAAAACCGATTGGTTTTAAATGTTTTGTGTGAAAAATAACGATGGTAAAAGCCAGTTATTGCAAACATTCTAAAAAAATAAAGGAGCATGGCCGTAAAAACAGCTGTAAAGCTCCACCCCACCCAAAACACGGCCAAACAGCACAAATGCAGAAGTACAAAAATAAATGCACGGGCCCAATGTATCGTACCGTGCTTTATATTGTTCTCTTTAAGACTCGCATCAAACCATCCATGTATGGAGAAAATTAACGATTTGAATTTCACTTTATTACCTCTGCAAATGAAAATTCGTTATCTACAAGAAATATGAGATAGGTGTGAGACGTTGATATTTTCCATAAAGCTTAAGCATGATAGTTCATTTTATAAAATGAACGTGCTTTTTTGCATCAGAAGCAAAAATACAACACTCACTGCTATAGCATAACCCCCGCGTTCAACCTGCGTAATAAACCTACCATAATGGTTATAATTGTAGCAAACCCTTGTCGATTGACACTTTTTATCAACTAAAATGGACAAAAATTACTGAATCTTAACTAAATTTCTTGATTTCCTGTTCATGACGCTAATTGTTTGCAAAGGTTGTAGGTTTCTTACAGTAAATCGACAGTTTTTTTGCCTTCCATTATTGGGAAAAGTTGTTCCTGGTACTTCCCAAACCCCTGTTGGAAAAGCACCTGCTCCCCACAAAATTGCAAATATGTGTGCATCAACTGCCTTTTCTAATTGCTCGGTATTATTTTGAGCCCAATTAAAATTGTTTAATGTCAAACACCGGACCGCATTTTTGCCAGCACATAAGCCATACCCTTTAGGTAAATTGGCAATATCCAGTTTAAGCCAAGAGGCGATATTGCTTAACTCACGTTGTAACTTTGGATCACCGAAAAAATATACAGGTGCAGAGCCCTCTTCTTGAGCCTCCAGAGGAGATTCATCTTGTGTAGGGACATGAGCAGCTGGTATCTGCCATAACATAACAGGTATATGGATTGTTCCAGCTTGCGTTCCCAAACCTTCACTAATTTGTTGCGTCATCGTCAGGAAGTTTTGCTTGTCCAGCAGTATAATTATCAGTTTTAGATTTGAGCCAAAGAAGTAAATCAATCGGGGTACCATTGATTAGTACAGGTTTATTGTCCCATCGATAAGTGCAGGTAGGTGTAGTTGCAGGACTAAAATTAACTTTTTTACTCATCATGCAATAAGAGTTAGAAACAGCCTGACTTACCGGGATGTATAATGATCATAACTACCTCCACCCGATTTGTATTCCCTAAATAACCCAACATATCTGGGTTTAATAATATAGTTCCATAAGTTCCAGTATTGCTATAAGCATTAGCTTCTAATGTTTTAGACAAAAACATTAGGTTAAAAAAATATTTTGTTAGATCATCTAAATTAGTGACGCTAACAAAAATATAATTATATTTGTAAGTTAGTACATCCCAGATATAATAAGGCTTCAACGTGAAGGGTACCTAATTTATGACCATCTCAGTAAAAGAGTTAGAAAAGATTTCTAAACTAGCCTATCTCGATACAGATATAGAACATTCACCAAAGCTTATCGAGGATATTAATGCCATTATGAATTTTGTAGATCAATTACGTGCTATTAACACTCATGGTGTAGAACCACTGTTTCATCCCCTTGCCCTAAATCAATACCTGAGGCCAGATGTAGTCACGGAGGAAACTTGCGTGACAGAATTAGCAGCACTTGCACCCAAATTTGAAAATGAGCTTTATCTCGTACCTCAAGTGATAGAACAGAGTAAATAACTATGGAATTCTTATCTATAAAACAATGCGGTCATGCTTTACGTCAAGGTGAATTTTCTAGCGTTGAATTAACGAAACACTATCTCGCACAAATTGCAAAACAAAGCGATTTAAATGCATTTATTAGTATTGATGAAGAGTACGCCCTACTTGCAGCCCAAAAAGCCGATCAAGAATTAAAAAAGGGCCAAGGAAAAGTACTCACCGGAATTCCAATGGCGCTGAAGGATTTATTTTGTACTACAACAATGACAACGACCTGTGCTTCTAAAATGCTTGCTGATTTTCGAGCTCCTTACGAAGCAACTCTGGTGAGTAAACTTTTGGAACATGGTTCCATTCTTGTTGGTAAAACCAATATGGATGAATTCGCCATGGGCTCTGCCAATGAAAACAGTTACTTTGGCGTAGTCAAAAACCCATGGGATAAAGAACGAGTTCCAGGAGGTTCTTCGGGAGGCTCTGCAGCTGCCGTAGCCGCAGGCTTAGTGCCCTTTGCAATTGGTTCTGATACAGGTGGCTCGATAAGACAACCTGCAGCTTTATGCGGAATCAGTGGTATAAAACCTACATATGGCCTTATTTCTCGTTATGGAATGATAGCCTATGCATCCAGCCTTGATCAGGCCGGCCCCCTGGCTCGAAGTGCCGAAGATCTAGCTCTTGTACTCCAAGCTATGGCAGGACATGATCCTAAAGACTCGACATCCGTTGCATCAGCAATTCCTGATTATTATGAAGAACTCAATAAGCCCTTAACCAAACTAAAAATTGGCCTGCCTTCATGTTTCTTTCAACCTCAAGTAGAGCAAGAAGTACAACAGGCAATTCGTACAGCCGTGAACGTTTTTGAGGAAATGGGTGCAGAAATTATTGACTTGGATTTGCAATTACAGCCATTATGGGTGCCTTGTTATTATGTGATTGCATGCGCTGAAGCATCGTCTAACCTATCGCGTTATGATGGACTGCGTTTTGGTTACTGCAGTGATAAAGCGACAAGTTTAACTGATCTTATCCGCAACACGCGTAGTGAAGGATTTGGTATTGAAGTAAAACGCCGCATTCTTACTGGAACTCATGTACTTTCTTCAGGTTATTTTGATGCTTATTATTTACAAGCACAAAAAATTCGTCGGTTAATCCAGGAAGAACTTATCACTACCTTAAAAAAGGTAGATATAATTCTGGGACCAACCTCTCCAACATGCGCCTTTAAGATCGGGGAAAAAATTGCAGATCCTATTCAAAACTACCTGGCTGATGTATTTACAGTAGCCGCTAATCTTGCTGGTCTACCTGCAATTTCCATACCAGCAGGATTTTCTCAAGGATTACCCATAGGACTGCAACTTATGGGCACGCATTTTAGTGAACACCGTTTGCTTCAGCTTGCTCATCATTATCAACAACAGACCGACTGGCACTTAGCCAGTCCAAATTAATAAGGGTGAACTATGGAATGGGATACTGTCATTGGGCTTGAAGTTCATATTCAGCTTAAAACAAAATCCAAGCTTTTTTCTGGCGCATCTACCGCTTTTGGCTCCACTCCTAACTCACAAACATGCTTCATTGACGCAGGACTTCCTGGAGTCCTACCCGTATTAAACCGAGAAGCGGTAATTATGGCGATTCGATTTGGTCTAGCCATCCAGGCAGAAATCCAGGATCAATCCGTTTTTGAGCGCAAAAATTATTTTTACCCAGACTTGCCCAAAGGATATCAAATCAGTCAATTTCAAAAACCAATTATCAGCAACGGTAAATTAACAGTTGTATTGGATGATGGCAGCGAAAAAGAAGTTTTAATTGCTCGTGCCCATTTAGAGGAGGATGCGGGTAAATCCTTGCATGGGGTGTGTTCTGGTTATAGTGGAATTGATCTGAACCGTGCAGGAACACCATTGTTGGAAATCGTAACAACTCCTTGCTTATTTTCAAGTCATGAAGCGGTTAGCTATCTAAAAAAACTGCATCAATTAGTTCAGTTTTTGGATATTTGTGATGGAAACATGCAAGAAGGTAGTTTTCGCTGTGATGTGAATCTCTCATTAAAACCCAAGGGATCTGTTGCATTAGGAACACGAACAGAATTAAAAAACCTCAACTCTTTTCGCTTTATTGAAAAAGCAATCGCATATGAACAAGTACGACATATGGATTTATTGGAAAGTGGGCAACAAATAATTCAAGAAACTCGTCTTTATAACCCTGATACTCATACTACTCACGCAATGCGAAGTAAAGAAAATGAAAATGATTATCGTTATTTCCCCGATCCTGATTTATTACCCATTAAAATCCTCCCTTCCCTTATCGCTGAAGTAAAAAATAATTTGCCTGATCTTCCCGATAAAATTCATCTGGAATTAAAAAATATTCCTTCATTAAATGAAAACGACATCAGTTTTATTCTTTCCTCGCCAGCCACTTATTATTTTTATAAGGAAATAAAGACACAATGCCATGCCTCTGAAAAAATGATCATTAATTGGTTGAAAGGACAATACGCTGCCGCTTTGAATGAAGAAAATCTAGCCTTCGATACACCGCGTGTATCGGCGGATCTTATGGCAAATCTACTCAATAAGTTACAGGACAATATTATTTCTCTAAATAATGCGCGTACCATTTTTTCACTACTGTGGTCTGGTGAAAAAGATATTGAAGCAATCATTGAACGTGAAGGGTTTCGTCAATCAGATAACACTGCCCTTTGGGAAGAGATGATTGTTGAATTAATAAATCAATCTCCAGAGCAAGTTGCCGATTATAGAGCAGGAAAAGAAAAATTATTGGCCTTTTTTGTTGGGCAAATAATGAAACAAACTAAAGGAAAAGCAAATCCCGAACAAATTAATCTTCTTTTGAAGAAACATTTAACAGGAAATTGATCGAAACCAACATTTTACCATCGCGTTATTGGAAATATACTAAATGACTGAATTGATGATGCCTTCCAATTGTTGAAAACTCAATCTTTTGATTGTTTATTGGATATCCTCACTAAGATTAATGCAAGTAGTGCTCATAAAATGTTATAACTAACGCCATTGCATGAACATTAATCATTTTAAATAATGGCCTAAAATTCAATCATTTTGTATTATAATTTCATATTCCCATTTTAATGGGTAAGGTGATGAAGCAGAATCTTTTAATATTCTTCATAAAATTCCTAAACAGATGCATATTACTTTAGCCTAACAATATAAATTAGTGAAAGGAACAGATGGAGAAAGACTCAAAAAATATCTCGAAAAAGAAATTCAATGTATTTTTGATGAGCACCCTTCCATTACTTTGGATGCACCCTAATTTTATTATTTCAAAAATATGGAAAAATTTGTACCTTGGAATGCTAAAAAAAATCCATTCATTCCTAAGCGCTTTAGTTTATTTCAATGTTTTGGCAGCACCAATGAAGTGGCTGAAGAAATAAATGAAGATTCCAGGTTTAAATGAGATTAATTCAGGTTTAATCTTCGTTATTTCTCTTGGACTATAACTGCCTCTTTTACAGCGTTAACAATTCCCTCTGATAAATGATCTTTTGTTCCGGCTTTGTTGAGTTGTTCCTCACCCCATCCATAAGCGAGTATTAATTTTAGATCTAGCTTTTTTTGTATTTTTATATTTTCTAAAATTGGAGAGTAATTTTTTAATTTCTTTGGCATATTTAGGCTCCTACAACATACTGTTCCCCCTATAGTCATGATGCATGATTATCCAGCATTTATTGCCAGATATAAATCCTGGTGTCTTTAAATTATACAATAAAACCTCGGAACCGTGGTGGCAAAAATTGCGTGACTGATACGCTTTAAATTAAGCTTAGTTTTATGAAATAACTGATTTTTTCTTCTAAATGGCTGAAAGTATTTATTGATTAGTTTTACTATTGCATGTATCTCTAAGGTTTGTTAAAAATTCATTCTATATTTTTACACCACTATTACGCAGCCTGAATAGCCAATGGGAGCAGCTGTAAATGTGTTTATTGGGGAAAATCCGTTAATCAGGATAACAACCGAGCTCTAAAAAATATCCCTCTTTCTTTTTATATTAAGGGGTTAATTTTAACCTCATACAGAGTTGCATAAGGAATACTAAATGGCACGACGTCGAATCTATAAAATAGGTATTGTTGTTTTACTTGCTCTAACTATCGGAGTGAGTTACGCAGGAGCTCCCGTATGGACATTTACACCTGATGCGAATTTTCCTCCTACAGTAACAGTAGGTAAAACCAGTACGGCCACTATCAAGTACACTATAACCAATAAATCCCGTAGAACACATCAATTGATAATGAAGCCTATAATGGGTATTACCTCATCAGGTTGTACTTCGCCTTTGGTTTATCATCAATCCTGCACTTTAACTTTACAGGTAAATGGCAATGAGCTTTCAGGATCTGTAGTAGGAGGCCCGATCCTTTGCAGTCAAGGAAACCCCAACCAATGTTATCAGCCTAGTGAAAGCAATGAATTGAAGATTAAATTAGCCGAAATTACAGGTAAAGTACAATCAGGGATTGCGAATAATGTGATTTTTATCAACAACGCTTCAGTAACAGTCTATGCAGCAGGGCCTCATGGCTCTAAAGTTGTGGGCAGTTCGATAACCAATGCCAATGGAGAGTTTTTTATCACCCTCGCCCCTGAGATCCTAAAAACATATAAAGGCTATACCTTGTATGTAATTGCCAGGAAGGGAAATGACCTGATATTAACTAATATCATTGGTACCGAAATAATACCTACTCTTGTAGTAAATGAACTGACCACCGTGGCTACAGCTTATGCTATGGCACAATTCTTGGATCCATCGAAACTTTTATTAGAATCCTCCTTAATTAAAGGTTCTTTAAAAAGTTTAGATATTGCCAGCCAAATGAACCATAACTTAGTTAACCCTGTGACTGGCTCCTTCTCTTCTGTAATTGCTTCACCTCCCAATGCGTTCGAAACAAATGCGCAACGGTCTTTAGGTTCATTAGCAAATTTATTGCTGCCTTGTGTCAGGTATGGAGGAAGTGATTGCACCTTTTTATATGATGAAACCAGCTTTAATGGAATAAGGCCCTCTAATGTGTTGGATGCAATCTATAGCATTGTAAAACATCCATCCAATAATGTGTCAGGAATATTTAACTTGGCACAAACTACAACCGTTTATATGCCGTCTCTTACAATACCTGCATTACCTTCTTCTCCCAACTTTCAATCGGAACCTGATGCATGGACCATTGCAGTGAAATTTAACCGATCAGGAAACGATACTTCTTGTCCTTTTGGAGGTCCCGGTGGAATGGTCCAGGATAAAGATGGTTTCATTTGGATAACCAATAATACTATTCAAGGTACTCCCGATTCCAGCAATTGGATGATTGTGCTCAAAAGCAATGGAGAGCCCGCAAATGGCAAGAATTGGACGCCAAACTCTCCTATCTTTGGAGGTGGGCTTTTAGGCGGCGGTTTAGGTATATGCATTGCAGCAGATGAGACGATTTGGCAAGGTAACTTTGGTTGGGGTAGTTGTAGCACCTGCATTCCAAATGGAAGTGCTTCTCAATTTACGCCACTAGGCCACCCCATTTCTGGAGCCAATGGCTATCAGTCAGCGCCACCGAATGAACTGGATCGTGTCCAAGGAATTATTTCAGATAAACATAACAACATATGGATGGCAAGTGTTGCCAATAATAAAGTAGTAGTCTTTCGTAAAGGAGTAGCATCTGATGCCATATCGTATCAAGAACCGGACATGAGCTACCCATTTGGTATTGTAATCAATAATAAAGAGCGTGCCTGGGTAACAAACAACGGAACAGTACAATTGACAGAAAACAGTTCTTCAAATCCAGGCTCTGTTTATGTCTATAAATTAACAGAATCAGGTATTAAGCTATTAAAAATCATCAGCCCAGTAGGTTTAAGACTTAAAGAAATTGCTGTAGATTCGATTGGCAATATCTGGGTCGCATCAACTGTGGATGATACAACCCCTGTTAGCTCGTCTGTTTATCAGATTGATGGTAACAATTACAACATTATAGGGAATTACACAGGAGGTGGAATTGCAGGTCCCTGGGGATTAGCGATTGATGGAAACGATCATGTTTGGGTCGGAAATTTTGAATCCTAGCCTCCTGGCTCTCAACCCTTTAAAGCAAGAGTAACTGAGTTATGCGGCAACCAACCTGCAACCTGCCCCCCAGGTAGTACTACACCAGGAGACGGCATCTCACCTAACACGGGTTATACATTACCCTCAGGTGGAGCGCAAGTTAGATTGCCCAACGGCGATCCGCTTAGAGGAAAAAATGCCCCCCCCACCTTTAGCCCTTTAATGCGACAAACCTATGTATTAATTGATCCAGCAGGCAACGTTTGGGTTACCAACAACTGGAAACCTGTTCCCGTTACCGATGGTCAATTAAACCCTGGAGGAGATGGATTAGTAGCATTCGTTGGTATGGCAAAACCCAAAAATACTTAATTGCTTATTTTTGCAACCGGATTGAGATAGACTGTGTTGCATAAAATGTAAATATTAAAAAAATATATTTGACCATTACCAATTGATCCTACTAATTTCTTTATTGTGTGTAATTTGCTTGAAATAGTAATAAACTGATACTAAGTATTATTAATCACACTACAATAGATCGAGAAAAACCAAGTAATCATGGAAATGCAATAATTAATTTTTCAGAAAACGTGCTGTGTCTCTTGAATATGGATTTGTGTTAATTGGGGAGAGGTTAATATGGCTAAGAAGTTACAAGGAAAGCCGACATGGGATAGAGTTGCCTTCTTGTTTCAGGGAGGCGGAGCTTTAGGAGCATTTCAAGTTGGTGTTTTTGACGCCCTGCAACAAGCTGGATACCATTTTGATTGGGTGAGTGGTATCTCGATTGGCGCAATTAATGCGGCTATTGTTTCTGGAAATAAACCAGAAGATCGTGTGAAGAAACTAAAGGACTTTTGGAAAATAATTAGTTCTCCTGAATCCTTGAATTGGTGGCATTATCTAGGTTCGGAAGAGAGCCTGAGGAAATTCTATAATCAATGGCACGCCCATGCAACATTGCTCTTAGGTCAACCCGGGTTTTTTCAGCCACGTATGATATCCCCCCATTTTATTCATCAAGCTCTTCCCGATGAAATCAGTTTTTATGATACATCAATGCTACGAAATACACTGGAACAATTAATTGATTTTGATCTTTTGAATAGTGGTAAAACCCGCCTTACTCTATCTGCAGTCAGAGTAGATAACGGGCAAGAAGTCCATTTTGATACAAAGAATCAAAAGATATATCCCGAACATATAATGGCAAGCGGTGCTTTACCTCCCGGATTCCCGGCAGTAAAAATTGATGGAGAATATTATTGGGATGGTGGAATTGTCAATAATACACCAATTGAGGTGATTTTAAATGACCTGCCCCGCAAAAATACATTGTGTTTTATGGTACATTTATTTGATCCTGAAGGGGATTTGCCCTCTAATTTAGACCAAGTCTTATTGAGGCATAAAGACATCAGTTATGCGAGTAATTATAAACGAGTAATAAAGTCTTTTAGTGAAGCTCACGAAATGCGACATGCAATCTCTGCTCTTTATGATATGCTTCCAGATAAAATAAAAGAAGATCCCCATTCCCTAAAATTAAGGGCGCTGGGATGTAAATCAACAATGCTCATGGTACGTTTTCATCGCCATCACACATCATCCGATCTCTCTTCCAAAGACTATGCCTTTTCACCCGCCTCCATACGCGAAGGTATTGAAATGGGATTCGAGCAAGCGATGACAGCCCTTAAGAAATCACCGTGGCTTAAACCCATACCCAAAGACGAAGGCGTGGTTTTATACGACATGCATTTGCACAATGAGTCCTTGGCTCATCAAAGGTAAAATCACATATATATAATCAACATTTATTTAATAAGGAGTTTTCCATGAAAGATATGAGCTGGATTTGGCAAGGAATTGTTGCAGGGATAATTTCAGGTATTGTTTTTGCTTTTTTTCTTATTCATGCTGGAATGCTTGATACATTAGGAAATATCATCAATCTTCCAAATATCACGGGTGGCTTACTTGTTCATACGGTAGTAAGCATAGGTGGTGGTATCGCTTTTGCTTTAATATTAGGCTGGTTAATCAACTCGTGGATTTCTGCTGTAGGACTTGGTGTACTATTTGGTTTTGCTATGTGGGTAGGAGGCCCTATGACCTTATTACCCGTACTCTCTTCAGGTGCATCTTTATTTGCTAAATGGACCATTGAAGGCGTCAAACAAAATATACCTGCGCTGGTAGGTCATATTGTCTATGGTGTTGTCTTGGGCATTAGCTATTTTATACTGAAACAAAAAGCTAAGTAAGTGACAAAGGCTCTGTACTCTTAGGCTATTAGTTAAGGAAAAAAGATGAGTAAAGAATTGCATCATATCGTAGTGGTGGGTGGAGGCGCTGGTGGAATCGAGCTGGTTACTCGTTTAGGCAAGGATTTAGGAAAGAAAGGACTAGCCAACATCACCCTTTTGGATAAGCAAGAGATCCATATATGGAAACCGTTATTGCATGAGGTAGCTGCAGGCTCACTCGATTCCAATATGGATCAGCTCAATTTTTATTCTCATTCAGTATCACATCATTACAATTACCAACCCGGCGCTATGGTAGGCCTGGATCGTAAGGCAAAAATCATTCGTATTGCTGCCCTGGTAGATGAAGAACAAAACATTATAGTGCCTGAACGAACCTTAAAATACGATACATTAGTGATTGCTGTAGGCAGTCAAAGCAATGATTTCAATACTCCTGGAGTTAAAGAACATTGCTTAAGCATTGATAACCTGGATCAAGCAAACCATTTTCAAAAGAAATATGTGGATAAATTATTATCTCTGCAATATGCTCCTGAGGGAGAGGCACCCCAAGATTTTAATATTGTAATTATTGGAGGAGGAGCCACTGGCATCGAATTGGGCGCAGAATTGCTCCATACCCTTAATCAAACTGAAAAATATCAATTTAATCAAATAGTTAGAAAATTAGCAAAAATTACCATCATTGAGGGAGCTCCTCGAATTTTACCGGTTCTTCCTGAATTGCTATCTGCGTCAACTACTAAAAAATTACAAGAATTAGGAATTGAAATTTTAACAAATGAAATTGTAAGTAAAATTGATCGTGAAGGAATTCATACTAAAAGTGGAAAAACTTTACCCGCAAATATCTGTGTGTGGGCTGCGGGTGTTAAAGCTCCTGAGTTTTTATCTACTCTAGATGGATTAGCCGTAGATAATTTAAATCGCATAGTGATCAATTCAAAACTACAAACCACGAATGATGAACATATTTTTGCAATTGGTGATTGTGCTCAAGTAATTGATGTTGCTACAGGAAAACCTGTACCACCACGTGCCCAAGCGGCTCACCAGCAAGCTCATCTCTTAGCAAAATCGTTGAAAAATAAACTGAATAATAAGGAACTACTTGATTTTAAATATGAAGATCGAGGTTCCTTAATTGCACTAAGTTGCTATGGTGCCTATGGGGATATTTCAGGCATGGGCAAAGTACGTTACTTTCTAGGAGGCAAAGTTGCTCAACTTGCCTATCGTTCATTATATTTAATGCATTTATCCGTATTATATGGAATATGGTGCTCATTTTTACTCCGAATAGCGAATAGAATGCTAAGCCGCACAAGACCAAAATTAAAATTACACATTAGCAAACACTAAAAAATGAGAACTTGGATTTGATTTTTGAAGATGAAAACACTGAAATAAGAAGAGTCGGTCGATAAGCCGGGTTCTGTCGCGGGCAATCATTCATCTGGGACGTGTGTCACCACACGCCTCAAGCGACCTACCCGAATCCCATGTGGGCCACACGTCTTAGCCATTATAGCTAAATGGATTCCTATTTGGTCTTGCTCCGAGTGGGGTTTTCCCTGCCACGACTGTTACCAATCGCGCGGTGCGCTCTTACCGCACCATTTCACCCTTACCTTAAATCGGCGGTATATTTTCTGTGGCACTTTCCGTAGACTTGCATCTCCCAGGAGTTACCTGGCACTCTGCCCTTTGGAGCCCGGACTTTCCTCCCTTTGCAACTGCAAAGAGCGATTGCCTGACCAACTCTGTTATCAATAGTAGCAGAGTGCCTACCGAAAGACCACTATTTGGGGGTAATAAATTGAAAAATGCTATTGAGAATTTTAGGCTAAATTAATTAGAAATCACGAGTTCCAATAAATTCATCGTCAAAATAGCGCTTCAACTTAGTCCGTAAAGTTCCACGGCTTACACCAAGAACGCGTGCTGCTTTTGATTGATTGTAGCGAGTTAATTCCATAACTGTGCGAAATAAAGGTGCTTCGACCTCTTCAACGATCAATTGATATAAATTCAAATTAGAATCTTTATTATTAACGCTCGTCAAATACCCCTTAACAGCACGAATTACTTGATGTGAAAGTGCTTCGCTGCTTTGCACCATTGTTTCTGTGCTCATTTAAGTCTCCTAGTACAAATTAATAAGTAAAATTATGCCCAGTACACACACTCACCGAACACCATGGTCTATATAGTATCAAACATCTCAAAGAGTGTAAATATTGTTTTATTGATATTCATTTATTAAGGAAATATTAAGTTAAAAAATTCTACCATTTTAACTGTTAAATGGACAAGGTGAATTTATTAATTAATTAAATCGCTGCATTTTACGGTTCGCTCATTATCAGAAATATAAGTACATTAGGCATCTTCGAAGGAAATTCTTTATCAAATAATGAAATACTCCCCGATAACATAGACAGGTATTTTTAATGCTATAGCTCTTAAAATGGATAATTTGTTTGAAGTTTCTATATTCATAAAAAAAATAGAGCAAAGCGCGCCGTAGCGCGCAAGGCAGATTCCTTTTTAATCATTTATGGAAAGCATTCCGATTTATAAAAACTTCGGGGATATTACCTTGTCTTATTTCAAAGCAGGAGAAATAGTTTGCAATAAAGATTTAAATACTTTAGGAGTTCCTGCAACAATATCCCCGTATTTAATAAAATCATCCCCACCTTGTAAATCGCTAATTAACCCACCCGCCTCTCTAATTAATAGTGAGCCTGCAGCAATATCCCAAGGGCGTAAACCAAACTCCCAAAAACCATCCAATCGTCCACTCGCTACGTATGCTAAATCAAGGGCAGCAGATCCTGTTCTTCTTATGCCAGCACATTTACCCAATAATGCCTCTAATGTAGGTAAGTATCTTTGTGCAACGTTAATATCTCGTGAGGGAAATCCTGTCCCTAGTAATGCGGCCATAAGTTGTGTTTGTTTCGAAACACGAATTCTTCGGTCATTTAATCGAGCTCCCCGCCCACGACTTGCAGCAAAACACTCATGCCGTAATGGATCATAAATAACCCCATGCTCAATCCTTCCTTTAATCTTTACCCCGATAGAAACTGAAAAAAAGGGGAATCCATGTAAGTAATTCGATGTTCCATCTAAAGGATCAATAATCCAAATTGTATCTCCATCCCCTTCTTTTATCCCGCTTTCCTCAGCTAATATTCCATGCTCTGGATATGCCTTGCAAATGGTATTAATAATAGCCTGTTCTGCTTTAATGTCTACTTCGCTAAAATATTCATGGTTATTTTTAGCGGTAATTTTAAGACGATCCACTTGCTCCATATGACGAATTATTATATCACCGGCTTGTCGTGCTGCATTTACTGCTATATTTAAAAGTGGTTCCATGAATATACTCTATGTAATCTACAAAGCTGGCGATTCTATCATACTTTTTTTGCACAAAGAGAGTTAAATGTTATGATCGCATGATCGAAATGCATTAATTACTATTTTTTATGAATCTAAATTCTATTCGCATCATTTTAGTAGCAACCTCTCATCCAGGTAATATAGGCTCAACAGCTCGAGCAATGAAAACTATGGGTTTAAAATCACTTTATTTGGTGAAGCCCAAATCCTTTCCTGATCTGCGTGCACAAGAAATGGCTGCTGGAGCAGATGATCTTCTAGAAAGTGCTGTAGTTACAGAATCATTAGACAACGCTTTAGTGGGATGTCAACTTATTCTAGGCACTAGTGCAAGACCTAGAGGAATTTCTTTACCCGGCTTAACCCCCTCATCTTGTGCTGACTTAGTTAATCAACAAGCAGATAATACAGAAATTGCTATTGTATTTGGGAGAGAACACGCAGGTCTTACTAATGAAGAACTGCTAAAATGTCATTATCATATAAATATTCCAAGTAATCCTGAGTACAGCTCGCTAAACCTAGCCCAAGCCGTACAAATTATTACATATGAATTACGTATGAAATTGTTAGCACCTAAAGCAGAAGTAGCGTTACGACAAGATGATTATGCGACTGCAGAAGAAATCGAACAGTTTTACGAACATCTCAAAGAAGTTTTTATTAAAATTCAATTTTTAAAAGCTTCTAATCCACGACGCCTAATGCAACGAGTCCGACGACTATTTAATCGCGTAAGCTTAGAGAAAATGGAAGTGAATCTTTTAAGAGGAATGTTAAGCCAAGTGCAAAAATCAATTGAATGGGCAAGCAAAAGAGGCAGGAGTGAACACGATCATTAAAAAACCAATTTATCTTGATTATATGGCTACAACACCTGTTGATCCACGTGTTGTAACGCGTATGCTTTGCTATTTAGGACCTGAGGGAGATTATGGTAACCCTTCATCAACTACCCATGAATATGGTCGAATCGCAGCACATGCTGTAGAACATGCTCGTGCACAAATTGCTGAGACAATTCATGCGTCGCCTCAAGACATTGTGTTTACATCGGGGGCAACCGAAGCAAACAATTTAGCAATAATCGGCGCTGCCCACTTTTACCAAAACAAAGGAAAACATCTAATTACAATGAGTACAGAGCATAAAGCTGTACTCGATAGTTTTAACCGCTTAGAAAAGGATGGTTTTGAAGTAACTTATCTTAAACCAGAACCCAATGGGTTATTAGATCTTGAACTATTAGCGCAAACATTAAGGTCTGATACAATTTTAGTATCTATTATGCATGTAAATAACGAAATTGGGGTTATCCAAGATATTGAGGCTATAGGTTCTTTATTACGCCACAAAGGAATTATTTTTCATGTAGATGCAGCACAAAGCGCGGGAAAACTCTCAATTAATTTAACTCAGCTGTCAGTGGATTTAATGGCGTTTTCAGCACATAAAAATTATGGTCCCAAAGGTATAGGTGCATTGTATGTGAGACATAAACCTAGAATACGCCTTCAACCCCAAAGTTTTGGTGGGGGGCATGAAAGAGGCCTACGCTCTGGTACATTGGCAACCCATCAAATCGTCGGCATGGGGGAGGCATTTGCTTTAACTGAACACTTGCGTCTAGAAGAACAGGGGCGTATCTTAAGTTATAGTAAACGTTTATGGAATGGCATAAACCATTTACCAGGTATTCAGCTTAATGGTGATGCACATAAACGAATCGCTGGAAATTTGAATATAAGTTTTGCAGGATTGGATGGTGACTCGTTACTTTTAGCATTAAATGAATTAGCGATTTCTACTACTTCAGCATGTAGCTCTGCAAGCCTCCAACCCTCTTATGTGCTTAAAGCCTTAGGGTTAAGTGATGATCTTGCACAAAGTACGTTGAGGTTATCCATTGGGCGTTTTACTAAAGAAGAAGAAATTGAACATGCAATTAATACAATTTGCACACAAGTCACTCGATTGCGCGAAATATCGCCATTATGATGTATAATAAAACAGTACAAGATTACTTTTTTTTACCAAAACATGTAGGTGTCATTGATCTCAATCATGCTCTTGCCGTGATGGTAAAAAATAGTCAAAAAAACCAGGGAACTATTGAGTTTTACATGCAATGCAACTCAGAGGGTAAAATTCTGCGTACTTGTTTTAAAACTAATGGCAATCCCTACGTGATTGCGGGTCTGGAATGGTTATGCAGGCAGTTAGAGGGAAAGGCTGTAGATAATCTACCAACGATTGATCATTTGGTAATTATTAAAAACCTGGATATTCCAATTACCCAATACCCTATAGCATTAAGAATCATAGATATTTATAAAGAAATCATGCTTTTAATAAAAAATAAACCTCTTACATAGCCAGTAGATTTTGCTTCATTGCAAATAATCAACTGGAAAATGAGAGAGGTCTTCACATAAATTGAGAGGTAGTATCATGAGCGTTATCATGCATCATGCAGAAAATAAAACAACTGAAATCAGTTTTACTGATGCAGCTTTAAAACACGTAGTATCTTATTTACAAAAAAAACCTGGACATGCAGGAATCCGCCTATCAGTAAAAAAAACGGGCTGTTCGGGTTTATCCTATGTTGTGGATTATGTGTTGGCACCACTGGAAGGAGATTTAATTCTACCGTTAACTGAAGAATACGTTGTCTGTGTTGATAAAGCCAGTTACCCATTTCTTAAAAAGATGGAGGTTGATTATGTCAAACAAGGATTAAATCATAAGTTCGTATTTAACAACCCCAACCAAACGGGTCAATGTGGTTGTGGGGAAAGCTTTACTGTCGATTAAACATAATCCGCCAAAGCACAGTATAACCGAAACCCTATGCCAGCGAGATCCCGGTCTCAATAATTTGAAAGTGTCTGATTAGGTTCTCTTCTTTCAACATAATAAACCCTCTGCTTTCACAGAGGGTTGCGCTATTCTACGTCACAAAAAGCCCCTGTTTTTGTTATTTAAATCCTTGTCTTGCTCCAAAACTTAAGGGCAATTCATCCGCCATAGCCGTACCAATATTTTTAGTGACGCGATCAAATAGGTTTTGTTTATGAGTGTAATCAATAACTTCTGGGACATTAATAATTTCACGAGCCAATTGTCCGCTGCTTGCATATCCGTCAATTAAGCCCATAGTTAGAGCTTGTTCACCAGTCCAGAAAAGTCCTGAAAAAGTTTCATCATCAATGTGCAAGCGGCTTCCTCTCCCCTCTTTCACGCGATTAATAAATTGCTGATGTACTATATCAAGCATCGTTTGTAACTTTTGTTTTTCAAAATCGGTTTGCGGAGAAAATGGATCTAAAAATCCTTTATTAACACCGGATGTTTGTAATCGGCGTGAAACCCCGATTTTATTCATCAGATCCACTACTCCAAAGCCATTATATAAAACGCCAATCGAACCAACCATGCTTGCAGGGCTTGCATAAATAGCATCAGTAGCAACAGCTACATAATAAGCAGCAGAGGCACAAGCATCGACACAAACCGAATAAATTTTTATATCAGGATGTTTTTTTTGATAATATTTTATCGTGTTATACATATATTCAGCCTGTACCGGACTACCTCCAGGGCTATTAATACGCACAATTAGTGCTTTTAATCCTGAATTCTTATAAGCCGCATCAAGGCCTTTCGCAAAATCATCGGAGTTGGCAGGTTTTGCATCAGCCATTTCACCATTAATGTCAACAATCCCAACATGTGGCTTGGTATTGGTTCCCCCCTCTTCATTTGTGCTCGCAGAAAATTGATAAACAATGTAGGCAATAATTAATAAATAAATGACACGCATGCACCATTTCCATCTGCGCTTTTTTTTCGTTTCTTTCATATAATCAATGATGATTTGATTCAGTAAAGCCTGTGAATCCTGACTCGAATTAGAAGAAATATCATTTGTCATATTAAAATCACTTGAAATTATTTAATTAAGCCTCATTTTACGGTAGATAAAAGAAAATTAACACCCATTAAAGAAGGTGAATCGTTATGAGAATGGATAAACTGACATCAAAGTTTCAAATCGCTTTAGCAGATGCACAGTCTCTAGCATTAGGAAGAGACAATGGATTTATAGAGCCTGAACATTTAATGAAAGCACTTTTGGATCAGGAGGGAGGCAGTTGTAGACCTTTGCTCAGCAAAGCTGGGGTGAATATCCCTCTATTAAGAACTTTGCTCGATCAAGCCTTGGATAAGCTTCCTAAAGTATCTGGTATGGGGGGCGATATTCATATATCCAATGCTTTAAATCGCCTATTAAATCTTACTGACAAATTAGCACAACAAAAAAAAGATAATTTTATTTCCAGTGAACTTTTTATTTTAGCCGCAATAAGTGAAGAAGGCGTTCTTTCGCGCATGCTCAAACAAGTTGGCGGTGACGTTAAAGCTATAGAAAAAGCCATAAATGAGTTAAGAGGTGGAGAAACAGTCACCGATCCTAATGCCGAAGAACAGCGACAAGCGCTTGAAAAATATACTTTGGATTTAACAGAACGCGCAGAACAGGGTAAATTAGATCCCGTAATAGGACGCGATGATGAGATTCGTAGAACCATTCAGGTTCTGCAAAGACGCACTAAGAACAATCCTGTTTTGATAGGTGAACCAGGAGTAGGTAAAACCGCCATCGTTGAAGGATTAGCACAACGCATTATTAATGGCGAAGTTCCAGAAGGTTTAAAAAATAAACGATTACTTGCTCTAGATATGGGGGCATTAATTGCTGGAGCGAAATTTCGGGGTGAGTTTGAAGAGCGACTTAAAGCGGTACTCAATGACTTAGCCAAGCAAGAAGGTCAAATTATTCTCTTTATAGACGAGCTCCATACTATGGTTGGCGCCGGTAAAGCAGAAGGAGCAATGGATGCAGGAAATATGCTTAAACCTGCTTTAGCTCGGGGTGAATTACATTGTATTGGTGCAACTACATTAGACGAGTACCGACAATATATTGAAAAAGATGCGGCTTTAGAGCGACGCTTTCAGAAAGTTTTGGTTGAGGAACCTAGTGTTGAAGATACCATAGCCATTCTTCGTGGATTAAAAGAACGCTATGAAGTCCATCATGGCGTTGAAATTACCGATCCTGCGATTGTTGCAGCTGCTACTCTATCACACAGATATATTACAGACAGGCAGCTTCCAGATAAAGCGATTGATTTAATCGATGAAGCAGGAAGCTTAATACGTATGGAAATCGATTCAAAACCCGAAAGTATGGATAAATTAGAGCGACGTTTAATTCAATTAAAAATTGAACGTGAAGCACTGAAAAAAGAACATGATGAAGCCTCTAAAAAACGACTTGAAGATTTACAGCATACTATCGACGAGCTGGAACACAATTACTCCGATTTAGAGGAAGTATGGAAAGCTGAAAAAGCAACCATGCAAGGAGCCACTCAAATAAAAGAAGCGCTTGAACAAGCAAAACTTGAAATGGAAACCGCACGGCGAGCAGGAGATTTAAGCCGGATGTCTGAATTACAATATGGACGAATTCCAGAACTGGAAAAACGATTAGCACAAGTGGCAACGACCGAATCGCAAGAAACCAAATTAGTCCGTAATAAAGTAACCGAGGATGAGGTTGCAGAAGTTGTTTCCAGGTGGACAGGAATCCCTGTAGCTAAAATGATGGAAGGCGAAAAAGAAAAGTTGTTGCGAATGGAAGAAGTACTTCATAATCGCCTCATAGGGCAAAATGAAGCCATTGAAGCAGTCTCTAACGCCATTCGTCGTTCACGGGCAGGCCTGTCTGATCCTAACCGTCCTATCGGATCATTTTTGTTTCTAGGGCCTACCGGTGTTGGAAAAACAGAATTGTGTAAGGCCTTAGCCACATTCCTTTTTGATACCGAAGAGGCGATGGTACGCATTGACATGTCTGAGTTTATGGAAAAACATTCTGTTGCCAGGCTAATTGGCGCACCTCCTGGCTATGTCGGTTATGAAGAAGGCGGTTACTTAACAGAGGCCGTACGTCGCAGACCCTATTCAGTCATTTTACTTGATGAAGTGGAGAAAGCACATACCGATGTGTTTAATATTCTTCTCCAGGTAATGGACGATGGTCGTTTAACTGACGGCCAGGGACGTACTGTAGATTTTCGAAATACCATTATTGTAATGACCTCAAATCTTGGTTCTAATCTGATTCAGGAAATGGGTAATAAATTCAAATACGAGCAAATCAAAGAAGCAGTAATGGAAATGGTCCGACAACATTTCCGCCCTGAGTTTATTAACCGAATTGATGATACCGTTGTCTTCCATGCCTTGATTAAAGAACAAATCGCAAAAATTGCTGCCATACAAATTAGCTATTTACAAAAACGCCTAAAACAACAAGACATTCATCTTGAGGTCACACAAGAAGCGTTAACGCATTTAGCGGAAGCAGGATTTGACCCAGTATATGGAGCAAGACCGTTAAAACGTACGATTCAGCAACAATTGGAAAATCCTCTAGCCCAAGCAATCTTAACGGGAAGATTTAAATCGGGTGACACCATTGATGTAACGTATCAAGATGCGGAGATGAGGTTTGCTGGTCACGAATAGATCATTCAATTAATGAATTGGTAGCCTGGGTGCAGCATCTGAATCTTCTACACATCTTGTCTATCGCAAATAATACATGATCAAATTATTTCTTTTGCAGAAGGAGACGGTATTGAGAGCATCGTCACCCTCTGTGTAAGCAGGGGATCTCGTAAGCGTATGAGTACAAGATAAAGTTTAGAGCAAAGATTTGTTACTTTTAGACCTTCAGCTTTTGCGGAAGGCGAGGGTATTGAGAAGTCCGTAACCCTCTCTCTTGATGAGATATGCTCAAGAGACAGCCGCAGCATAGCAGAACCCGGGGTTCGCTATGCTGCGTCCAGGCAACGATGAATCCCCAATATGAAAGATCCCCCCATGATCTGTGACACAATTTCTATGTAAACTTTTTACTAGAAGTAAATTCATTATCCAAATCTTTGTCTAAACTTGCATCTTTTTTCTTGAATATAGAATAATAATTTTTTGCTACTCCTGAAGAGAAGCCCCATGAGTGCTCTCTTTGTCTACCTATATTTATAAAGTCTTTTTTCGCTTCTAAAAAGTTCTCGCTTTCTCGTGCTTTTTTTATAATATCTAATTGTTTTGCCACAGTTGCTGGAATTTTCTTTTCTTTACCATCTACTAGTACTGTATGTTTATGCCATTGAAATCCAACATTCCAATTCTTGGCAAGTAAATATTTCTCAGCTTTATCCAAAAAGAGTTTAGCTTGATATTCTGGGCTCTTTTCATTTTGGTTTTTAAGCTCTTTTATTTTTGTAGATATACCACGGATTTGTTGCAGATAATCTACTTTAGGATCTTCTTTTAGTAAATCGTGCACCACATTTTGGTATTGAGCAATTTGGATTAGAGGTTCACTTAGTTTTTCTGCTGCGACCAATTGACGATGAACCGTACCAACCTCTAACACAGGATCAATCCTCCGCACATCATCCTGAACAATCTCTAAAAGACGCTGCACAGAAGGATATTCATTTCGTATGATATCATCATTTAGAATTGAAAAAGGATCATTGTCACGCACATAAACATCGATAATTTTTTTCAAATCTTTTTCAATGAGATGTTGATATTGCTTCGTTATAAATTCTGTATCGAAGGAATCCATTTCTTTAAGAACAGGATGAATATTTTTCTGATAGATATCAGGTCTTTGTTTCATTGACTCTGTGTAAAACATTACCCGAGCTACATCATGCTTTTCTTTAAAATGTGCTTTATTTTCTTTTACTTCCAATGTTTCGAGTTTCCCTGTAAATAACCCTCCAACAATCATCGATCGTAACAATTTCGCCTCAGGAGTTACAAAAGTTGCTGAAACATGTTGGGAAAATTTCTCATCCATTGCGATAATTTCGTTTAATTGAGCTTTTAATTTATTTAACTGAGAGCGTAAAACGTTTTGTTCTAGTTGTGGATTTGAGTTTATTAATTCTATAAGATTATTGTTAATTACTTCTAAAGCCTCACGTGTATCATTATAATAAGTTTTCACAAAATCATTTTGTAACTCTTTTGGTAATTCATTATAACGCTCGATAGCAGCTGCAAGAAATTGTTCCTTGTAATGTTTTTGTATTGTTGGATCGGGGTTTAACTCGGCTAATTTCCCTAGTATTGTAGACATCTTGACATGTAATACAATCGGCGAATGTTGAAATCCATGCTTTGCAAAATTAGGGATGTTATTATCGTTTAAGTAAGACTTCAAGGTCTTATTTAAACTATCTGGGCCATAACTTTGTGGAGCATTTGCTTTATCTCCATTTAAGTAAGCAATAACGCCATTATAGACACCCATCTCATAATTGAAATCAACCATATAGCGAAAGGAATCCTCTCCAGGATCACTAACTTTAATTGCTCTATAGTTACTGTGTTGATGAGTTTGCTCAATAATGACTTTATTATCATCCAGAAATAAGACATCGTCTTCATGCAGCAGATCTTGTCTCTCGTACTTTGCCTTCTGTGCAGCCAATCGACTTTGATAAAACACTTCGATTTGAGGGATATTTTGTCTCAAATACTCCTTATGAATCTTAATGTTCTGTATCAAGCCATCCCATTGTTGCAGATCTCCATATTTTTTCTGTAAACGCTCCGGTTTATCGGCATCAAAAATTATATCTTTTAATATCGTTTGTAATGAGGGTCTTGGGTCTTTAAGTGAATCAGAGCGCATTAGGACTTCGGCCAATTTAAATAAGTCAGTCCAAATTTTTTGTTGTTCTATAAAATCAGTGATTCCTATATTTTTTGTAAATTCGGGGTTTTTAAAATCCTGTAACACTCCACCTTCAACACTTTGATAATAATTGCTTAGGTTTTTAAGTACATGATAATGCCTTCTTATTGAGTCTAATTTTGTAAATTTACCGGCGATTAATCGTGTCTCAAGCGAATCAATTTTCTGTTGTATTTTCTCGATTTTTTGGCGATAACTTTCTTTATCTTCTGCTTCGACCATTTGACCTTGTAAGATTTGAATTTCTCGTTTTAATTGAGGAACTTTTTCTTGCGCATATCTAAATATACTTTCTGCTTCATGCCGTAAAGACGGAGTTTCTAAAAAAGTTAACATATTCGAAATATCAATTCCCGCTTTCTCTCTGATTATCTTTTTTAATTGTGCGACAGGCGTTTTCTCTTCAGCATCTAAACCCTCCGTACGATTGGTAGCAAGGGCTACTTCCATACCATGTTTTTTGGCATACTCCAATACCTTGATTAACTCTTCTGCTCGTTTGAGTTCATTTTTTTCTAAATCAATAAGTGTATCATCCACATCAAATACAATGAGCTTAGGTCGTTTCGGATACTTCACCTCTTGTAATTTTTTCGTTTCAACACTCGATAAAAAATAATCAATTTCATCTTGACTCTCTCGAGCAATGCCCGATTTAACGGCATCGCGCATTGATTTTACTTTCAAAGCATTTTCCATAGATTCACTATGCTTTTGTATTGATTTGGCAAGAAGCTCTTGATTTGACTCATCTACATCAAAAACACTTTCAATTTGCTTTTCAATTTTGTTTATTAATTGATTGATCAATCCATTATTTTGTTGGCTATTGCTCCTTTTATATTCTGTTTTCAATTCAGTAAAGCGTTTTTTTAGCTCTCTAAACTCAAGGCTCTGAGTTTGAAAGTCTCGCTCAAGACGTAAAAAATCTTGGTTTAGATTTTCAAACTGCACTCTAAGATCAGTTTTACTAATAAGAAATGGAGTATGTTTTGCAATGAGTTCAATCACTTGTTGTCGTGCTTTTTCATATTCTTCCTGAGTTGGTACTTTACGTTGTTGCGATAAATCAATCTTCTCTTGCACGGAAGGTTTTTTATAGGTACTAGCTAATTTAACAACATCCTCTAATAATAGATTGATTTCTTTAGAATAAATACCATCTGCATCATCACCAAAATATTCTTTGGGAAGCTCTGTGGATGCAGCTTCTAATAAAGTTATTCCTAAACCAGCCACAAAGTCCTCTAGACTTTCTTCGTGATCTGGTTTTACCTGTAAAACTACCCCTTTAAATAAGTTTTCAGTCTGCTCTCTTTTTCCTTGAAATATTTTATCTAGCGTTGATAGGATGGCTGGAGGAGGCATATCCTCTAACTTTGTATGAGCAAATATGGTTTTGAGTGCAGTAAACTGTTTTTTAAATTCATCCCACTTTTCCGGATTAAGTTCATTAGTGGAGCTCAATTTACTTAGCTGTTCATAGAGCCAGCCCATTTTCGCATTTATCTGTTGTGGTTCTACTTCAAGATGCTCATAATCCAAATTAAATAATTGTTCTGCTAGATTACTCTTTCGTTTAAATTCTTCATTAAGCACCTTATTATCATCAACTTCTGCTTTTTCTAGAAGTTCGATGCGTTGTTTACATTGAAGATATTCTTTTTTTAAACTCTCGAACTTTTCTTTTGTGAATGTCTTAAAATTGCCTTTAATAATTTCATCTACTATTCTATTGATGCTTGTTGAAATATCTGAAAAGACTATGTTTTTTAATGGTTTTTTTTCTTGAGGCATTAATTTTTGATAATTTTTTAAATAGGCATCTTGTAAATGAGAGACAAATAAAGATACATATTTTTCATCTTTTGGAGGTTCATTAATTAAATTTAATTGGCTAAGAAAATCTTGATATGTTCCATGACTGGCTTGTAAGTCAAAAAACAACTTCAGTTGTACTGGATCCTTATTTTCTTTAAATGCACGTAATAAGAAATCACCAGAGCTCTTTATATCCTTTAATAATGTTTTCGTTTGTTCACTGATGATTGTGTTGTCACACACATGAGTAACCCATTGTTCTAGGTCTTCAGGAGCAATCGAACTGAGCTCTTGATATTTTTCCATCAATTCAATAAATTCTTTGTTCTCATCATTTACTCTCTTTTCAGGCATACCCTTCTGTTGAATGTACTTATCAATTTCTTGCTTTAATAGGGCTCCATAAATGACATAACGCTCAAGGTTTGCGCCTTTTTCTGGATGGGAAATATCTTCGTGAATTTGATATCCAGCTTCTTCAATATAATTTTTTTGAAATTCAGTTTCGATAAAACTCATTGAATCTGTGCTAGTAGTTTTCTCAACTCTCATCTGAGCGAGTCGTTCATCATGAGACAATTGACCGTATTTAGGATTTAAGGATGCTAAAAGGTAAGCAATTTGAGCACTACGTCCTTTTCCTCCGCGACAATGTGTGTGAATACTTTTTTCAGGAGCTGTTGTCTTACTCACTTCTTTGACATAGGCTAATTCTTCTGGAGTTAACTCCAAGGGTTGCTTATCTCGAATGGGAAAATGATGGATTTGGATTGGATCACTTCCATTAATGCTGATTTCATAAGTTATAAATCGTCCTACTTTTTTAATAGGGTCAGAACTAATATGGATATCCTTAAGTTCAGGAATATCTGGAAGTTTTACATTCCCATCAGTGTCTGGTATGAAATAATTAATAAAGTCCTGTTCTAAGGTTTGATCTTTTATTATATCCCTACTTTTCGAAACACCATCTTGTGGGTAGTATGGGAACACTCTACCCATGGCAAATACATGAGCTACCTTATTAGTACGTAAATTATTTAAATAATGTGCAATATCACGTTGCGCTTCGTATTGCTCGGGGTTCTCTGGATCTGTAAGTGATTTCGCAGAATGAGGCCCTGCGGAAATTGAAACATTGGTGTCTTTAAATTTAAAATACCCCATTCCCAACATTTGTTGTGCTGGACCTGTTAATTCCATACTCAATGGATGAGTAAGTTTAAAGCTTGGAAGAGGCCAAAAATCTGCAAAACTTTCTTTATCTAATCCTTTTTGTGGCTGATGAGCAGTTATATACATGAGTTCATCAAGTATTTCTTCTACTCTGTCTATTGATTTTTGGTCAGTTTTTCCACTTAGAGCAGCTTCCTCATATTGAAGACTTACTGTATCTTTATTAGTTTTATCAGAGAGATCATTAATTACAGTGGCAATAACACTTTCAAAAATGAGCATTTCTCGAAATGATAGATGTTTGAACCCACATTTTAGCAGTCGTTCTTTAACTCGACCTTCATCGAACACTATCCCATATTGACGAGCTACTTCTTGATTTACGGAACCATCTGAATTAAATACTCCATAAGCATCAAGCTCACGCAAAGATGAAGTTTTAGATCTTATTTTTGCTAGTTGTCTATCAAATACAGCTTTATCTAACTTATTAGGATCTGCAAATTGTTCACCTAGGCGAATCAAAAATTCACGTTTTTCTATTTCTGTAAACATATTAGCTCTCAATTCAACGGATTATTCTTTCTTATTATAATCCACAATGATTAATTTAAAATTAATATGAAAATGTTTTTAACATTTACCGCATTGCCTTAAATTAACTGTTTCCCAAGAAACAAACAGAGTAAGTTCGAATCATCTTGACTCAACCTCACTATGCAATGATTGGTTTTGGATGGATCTGCCAGCCGAAATAAAACTTAGGTTTTGTGTATTGATTTAGATATTTGATTTAGCAGTAATATTTAATCGTGTGCGATACACCTGAGAGGGCGCCATTAATTATAAAAACATTAAATCCCGGAACACGATGTTCACAATCCGGGACTTTTTTAGAAAACCTCCCAGATCATATTAATGCAATTGTGTTCTCAGAACTTTCCACGGATTTTGCTTTGGTCAACTCTTTCTCTGTTCGTGCCAGGAGAGTCTCCATTTTATCTCTCCCACCGAAAAACTCACAATCTAAAACTACTCCTGGTTCATGTTCAAGAAATTGTTTGAGAAATCTAATTCCATTAAACATATCATTTTTGCTTAATTCATCCAAGGAGTACTCGAGACCTAAAGCCTTTTGCAAAATAAACAACAAATTGTCATCCATGCTTCTTGGCTGCTGTAATAATAAAACATATCCGCCAAAAAGCTTATAACTGCATTTCTGATCATAACACTCCTTAATCTTAGATAATAAAGTGCTGTAATCGGTAGATTCAAGATTATCTTGAATCCAAGGTGTGTAATATAAATCATATATTATATTTCTTGATTTTTCTGATTCAACATGCTTAATAATGCTGGTGTTAATTGCCTCTTCATTTAATACCCTAAAATTATTAAAATCCCTGTGCTCCTTTGCTACCGCTTTACACCATTTTTCAATATCTTTTTCAAGTTGTTGTCGTTCATTTTCAATTTGCTTTATTAGGGATTGGACAAAAGCAATTGCCTTAAATCGATGCAAAACTGCAGCACCACGCCTCGTTTGTTGCTCGATAATATCCTGTAAGTATTTTTGGAAATTTGCATCTAGAGCAAAATGAGGATACTTCATGTATCGAAGAACTTTTTCTTGATCTTCGATAAGCATATTATCACGAAAAACCTCTAATGCGCGTACAATGGTAACAACATCAAGAATCTTTAAGTCATCCTCTTTGAACTTCTTTTTAGGAATGTACTCTATCTCCCTAAATTGTAATGCTCGTCTTATCGCCAGGAACAATTTACAATTAGTGACATCACATGTGCCAAAGTAGGTCCAAGATGCATATCCATTATAATCATCATACTCTTTGATTAACCGAAAATAGCGATGAATTAAAGCGCCTAACAAAAACAAAGTGCCTTGAGTGGTTTTTTCTTTATCCTCTTTGGGAATTTGTCGCAATTCATTAACTAATAAGTTAAATACTTCGCGTTGACTCTCTCTATCGGTCTTACACTTTATAACTTCATTTGTTCTGGCTATTAATACTTCAAGGCTGGTTTGTTGCACTGAATCACTACTTCGTACATCAACCACTTTATATCTTCCTAATAAAGTAGAATATGCAGTATCCAGGTTAAAAGTATTGACTCTAAATGTCGCAAATGGTGGTGGGGTATAAGTCATACAACCTCCTTATTACATATTCAATCCCAAAGAGCCCATGATCCCTCTATAAATACCGTATAACGTTGAAGAATCCTTATGAAACGATAAGTGTTTAGCCTCATGAATATCTTTTTGAATTGTTACTCCTAATCGTGTATTTAATTCACTATATGTTTCTTCTTCACGTCGTTCATAAACAAAAGTGCAATAATAACTAAGATCGCTCAGACACGAATCAAAGAATCTCTTATCTATCTCTTCGAGTGATTGCACCCCCAAATGACTACGAAACAGATCAATCAAAGGTTGATGCAAGTAACTGTTTATTATTGAGCTATATTGAAACCACTTTAACAAATAGATCCCAATAATCACTCTGGTTCTATATTCATTGAACTCCTCAAGAGTTAACTTAGGATCCCTTTTGACGTCTTTAATATAATTGAGTAATTCATAAGTCTCATCTAAACTCAGGGCCAGGAGACTTATGGTACCCGCAACGTCCATGGCAGCATTGTCAGGAATGAGTATTGAAAAAAAACTTAAACAGCCTGTCTGTTGTCCATAAGATCGTGCCAAACACATCGCTAATCGTTTTGCTTTTTGCTGAAAACTGGCAAACTGAGTCATTGCATCCCTCCTGCAAATAGTGACCCGCAAAACTGCAACGCGTCATTTATATCCTAAAATGTAAACGCCTCCATTTTTTATAACAACCAATAAAAAATATTGCAACTATTAATTTAACGAATTGAACATAAAAAGAATTAAGCGTTTCTTTTTCTAAATCAATGCTTGAGTTTTAACTGTTCAATGTGCTGTCATTTTATTAAAATTTTTATCAATAACGCTACATTGCAAAACGCTCATCAATTGAAGTAATTAGCTTTTGATGAATACCGTTAAAACCACGGTTACTCATAACCAATACAGCATCCCCTGCCTGTACTGCTTTTGAGACTTCATTAACAATTTCATCATGGCTTTTACAAATGGTATAAGGGCAGGTCCAATGATCCAGGGTTTTATGCAAATCAAAATCTTGGGGCTCTAAAACATAGGCACCATGAACTGATTCCAATGCGTGTGCCATTTCAGTAGCATGAACGCCGGTACGCATGGTATATGATGCAAATTCCAAAACTGCAAAAATTCGTTGATGCCTATTACTCCCTTTTAAAGCATCAACAGTGCGTCTTATGGCTGTAGGATGATGAGCAAAATCATCATAAACGGTAATACCATGCATATTGGAACGAACTTCCAATCGCCGTTTCACAGGCGTAAAACGTTCTAAGGCTCTAGCAGCTACTTCTGGGCTCACTCCGGCATTTACGCTCGCAGCAAGCGCGGCTAAACCATTTTCCACATTAAAACGGCCAATTAAGGGCCAATTGACTTTTGCGACTTCCTTTCCCAGATACAATACTTTAAATGCCGAACCATTATCTTCAAGTAATTTTGCAGACCATTGTGCATCACCGTCCAAAGAAAGCTCTTCAATTCGTGAATACTGACCACGCGCAATAACTTCATTTAGTGCTTGATCATGACAAGGTTTGATCGCAACACCACTTGCAGGTATCGTTCTTAAAAAATAATGAAACTGTAATTGAATTGCGGCAAGATCAGTATAAATATCGGCATGATCAAACTCTAAATTATTTAAAATAGCTATTCTTGGTCGATAATGCATAAATTTAGGACGTTTATCAAAAAAAGCACTGTCATATTCATCTGCTTCAATTACAAACCATTTTCCTGAACCTAAACACGCACTGGTTTTAAAATCTGATGATACCCCGCCAATCAAAAAACCAGGATTCAATCCTGCTTGATGTAGAATCCAAGCAATCATAGAAGTGGTTGTTGTCTTGCCATGTGTACCCGAAACAGCGATCACTTGAAATTTGGATAAAATGTTTTCGGCAAGCCATTGGGGTCCTGAAGTATAGGGTTTTCCTGACTCTAGAACAGCCTCCAGTACAGGCATCCCTCTTTTAATTGCATTACCTACAATAATTAAATCAGCCTGTAATGCATAACGTGTATCTACATAACCTTCAGTCCAATCTATCCCTTTTGCCTCAAGCAAATCACTGACAGGTGGGTAACAATTAGCATCGCTGCCAGTGACTCTATGCCCTGCTTCACGAGCAAGCAAGGCTAGTGCGCTCATAAATGTTCCACTGATACCTAATATATGTAAATGCATAATAATCCTTATTTCATTGTAATAAAGAAACCGTCAAAATATTAACAGCAACTAAACCAAAAGTAGTTAGTAGCGCTTGAATCATAGTCACATTTAATGCGAACTTATAAATATTAGCTGTAATAACAAATTGCCAAACCGATAATCCCAAATTTAAAAATAAATAAATAATTCCCAGAAATAAAAATAAGGGGTTTCTTGAATGAACCTGAGATAAATAGGGTGCGATCAGCAACAAAGGAACAACTAATATATGGATAATAATGTTGATAATAAATAATGAGGTTAACACTTGTACAAATCTTGTTGCTAAACCCTTAAACGATAAAACCAGATAAGTATAAATGACGTCTGAACCAATCAAGCAACAAGAAATAAGCGCAGTATTTGCCATATCATCTGAAGAATTAAAAGAAGTAACATTCCATTCCGTCATGATGAGTAAAGCCAAAAAAAATCCACTCAAAACCAATCGAGAAACAGAATAAGGGGTATTTTCAGGACTCTCTTTTAATAAACAGATATCCCAGTAACTATCGAATATAAGATGAAACATTTATGTCTTCATTTTAGAAGTTAGAGTATTCGTCCTCTTGCCATTAAATTAGTCCACTACTCTCTTCATTAGTTTCTTCACCATGCTAAGCTGCTGAATAACAGGTTCGTTCCATGGCCCTGATATTTTATAACTGTACCCAGAAATTTTTTGCATACTTTGACTTATAATATTATTCGCAACCCATGCTGCAACACCAGCAACAGGACCACCTGCAATAGTCGCGACCACAGGTAAACTTGCTGTTATATGGGGTGAGATCTTTAAGTTCAAATTGTAAGTATGCTTGGGTAAGTTTAAATCCCCTTTCATACCAGCATAAGCAACTGGACCATCCAAATAACTGTCCTGGGTGCTCATGATTCCCTTGTTAATCATGAAATTTCCTTGAAAAATGTCAAAGCTGTACCCTTGATGTGACAAATCACTAAAATCCAATTGCAATCGACGAGGAATGGTCTGTAAACTCAAAATACTTAATAGCTTACCTAAACCTAGTTTTTCTTCAGTTGCCTTACTTAAATGAGTAATTCTTCCATTTTTAAGTTGGAGATACATCTCTCCATTTAATGCGGCAAGAGAAAAATTATATATTCTATTTTTCCACCCACCATGAAACTCCATATAACCTTTTTTAGCATGGACCGCAGGGGTTATATTCCAGCGCTCCAGAGTTTTTGATAGTTGGGTCATATTTAACTTAACATCCAGTTTTGTTTGGTTGACTTTATTTTTTTCGGTCCACTCTCCCTGGATATCAAACTGATAAACTGGAGAATCAATTCGGCAATAATTGATTGACCATTTTCCGACACTGGATTGACTTTTCAAAGTAATATTACCAATTTGTATTTTATTCACTGATAAGTTATCAATACGCAAATTAAGATTTGGAATTTGATCTGGGTGTATTTCTACTGCATCAGCATAATCCTTATTAGCAACATAGAGTTTATCCAAATTCAAATACTGGACATGGCCACTCAATTCGTTGGTTGGTGCATGATAAACCAAATCTGCAGCAATCATTTTTTGCTTTAAATTAAAAGACCAATCCTTATTTGGCAGTATTTTTGCTTCAATTGCCATAGCATTGAATTGTTGTTTTAAAAAGCTAAATTTATCAATGGTTATATTGATGATACGTAGTTTATTTAATAAAGATGTATTCGTTGTCTTTGTAGAGAATTGAGTATATATGTTCCTCCAATCATGTAAATCAAAACCTTTTAATGATCCTACCAGTGAAAGTCCTGGTAAATTCTGATTTACCGCGTTTGCACTTCCCAAGCGCAACTGCCCTGAACTAAAAGCCAAACCTAGCTTTTCGTTTTTAAACAACAGATCAGCGCTAAGCCGCACATCATAATTCCCTCTTAGCCGCATTGATTTTTTAGCATTAAAATCAATATTTAAATTTAGGGGAGTTTTTTCATCAGCCTTTTTTCCCAGGGGGGCAGGTAAATGAATCGCTAATCCCTCCAAAGAGCTGCTTAAACTAATACTATCCCCTTCAGAAGGTTTATCCGTGAGCTTTAATTCTGCATTCACTAAAAATGAACCATCAGCTAAATCAAAAATAGGTAATTTAAATTGATCCTTTAAAGACTCAACGCTACATTTTCCATTAATGGTAATTGTTGTAGCTGGTTTTGGCTGCTTAACAGATTGAACTTTAATTTTCATTGGATTTTCAAGAATATTAGCAGACAAGGAACTATCAGTAACGCCTGCTTCATTGAACATTAATTCACCTGATAAATTTTTAACAGTAAATTTGCTTAATTCATGATTCACAATAATGGTATTATTTTTAAAAGTTGCATTTCCCTGAGCAAGCACTGTGTCATTTTCAGGATACAAAGGAGCTTCTACCCTTAAATTGAGTAATGCTGTTCCTTTAACAGACAACATTTTCAAAAGAGAAAGTTTTGTCTTAAGGGGAGAAGACATAATATAATTCATCATTTTTTGAACAGATGCATTAATTCTTCCAGTAACAATCAGATTTTCCTTATTGTTTCCTATATCATCAATACGCAAATGCATTTGTTTGGCTGGAACTCCCTGAAAATTAGCATGAGTAATATCAATATTTAAATTACGCTTATTGAGGTGAATGTATCCATCGATGTCTTTAATCACTTGCCATTTAGAATTGATGGCAAGCTCGCCCCCACTTGCAAAACTATCTATAGTAAACTCCCCTGTATTATCATCAAAGGGAAAATCCTTCGCTAAACCATTAAGCCTAATCCGACCACTCGCTTCAGCAATACGTTTTAAATCATTTTTTAACCAGAGATATAATTTGGGTTTCAAGTATTCTTTAGGAAGAAAAGCAACCCATTGCTGCCAATTTTTCCCGGAAAATTCGGCGCCCAAACGAATATGACCTATAGACTGACGACTCACTTGATCGACAACACCTTGCATACTCATGGTCAATTCAGGTTGACTAATGACAAATCGATCTATGCTAATACGCATACCGTCATTCAAGTCCTTCCAATCAAAAGCACCATTGAGTAATGATAAAATTTGCTCTGGATAACCATTTACCTTTATGGAGGTATTTTCAGAGTCAAGTTCTAAACGTCCCTGGTCAGGTTGCCAGTTAATCACCCCAGAAAGGTTATGTACTTCCGGGATAGAATCTTTAGCACTCCATCCCAGCTGTTCAAACCGTGTTAAAACATAATTAATGGAATAATTATTAAAAACCATCTCATTATCATCTTCTTGCAAATTATCTTTAGTATTTTTCTGGTTCTCATTGTCAGCAAGTTCGATTTGAGGTAATTCATCTGCACCAAGTGTCAACGTCTTAAAATTCGGAATGGAAGGTATACTTGAAACATTAGTGTTCGCTGTGATCATTATTTGAGAATCGTGCAAGAATCCCTGAGGTTTCATAACTAAAAGAGCTTGCATACTTTTAGGCCAGTCAATTGCATGGGACAGTAACGATTCAATGATTATTGATTTCACGAATAATTGATAACTATGTTGATCCTTTTTGTATTTAAGTAATATCTGATTTTCAGGCCAACTTATTCCTCCCATACGCAATTGAATGTGATCAGCAAGTAATTGCCATCCCACATTATCAGGCTTCCAAGATAAGTTTGCAAAAAAAGACTGAACCAATTGGCTTTGTTGATTACGTAACAAACGCCAAGCCAAGCGTTTAAAATCCACTTGTGCTTGTACCGAAGTTATCGAACCATGACGCATATCAACCCATAAAGCAATGTTACCTTTACCGCCCTCAAGATGTTCCGTAGCTTGAGGAAATAAACTTTGCCATTGAGCAGGTACGATATTTTTAGCTGAGAAATAAAACCTCCCTTTTATCTCTTCAAAATGATCCGAATCAAAATACCCATCTCCTAATAACTGAAAATCAGTGCTGTTCGTTTGAGCGAGTCGTGCTCCACCCTTAAATTTATAATGTCCACCGCTATTGGCTACCGATACATTTAATCCATCTACTGGAATCAAACCACCATCGCTAAAATAAAAATAAGCTGAAACATGTTTAATAATTAAACGCTCTTGTTGTGATAACCAAATTAAAATTTGTTTGGTTTTTTCGGGGGTCATATCACTATTGAGTGCATTAGTAGTAATACCATCAATGGTCCAATGAGCATCTTTTTCCCTTAGATTAAGATGCATATCATCAATATAAAGGACTCCTGGCTGTATTTGCCAATTCCATAAGGATTTGAATAAATTAATTCCTACTAATAATTTATTGACATGGAAATTTTTATTTGAGTCATCGCCTAAAGTAACTTGATTTAACTTAAGTACAGGGTGAAACCAATACCACCCAGTCTCTATCGTTTGAATGGTAACTGGCTGGCCGAGAAGAAGGGATAAATGTTGCTCAATCTCTCCTTTATACTCTTTTGCCCATGGAGTCAGTGCACGGAAAATGCTGGAAAAAACAGCCATAAAAATAATGAAGACTGCTAAATACATCCAGACTCGTTTAAATACTTTACTCACGCTTGGGATTCGGTTACTCATTAGTTGTTTTACTATACCATTGCTTTCTTGCTCATACTACATTTTAAGCTTTATACAGTGTAACCTTCCTCACGCATTTTCGCTAATTTATAACGCAAAGTTCGCTCACTTACTCCTAATAAAGCAGCTACCTTTTGCCTGTTACCTTCATTTTCTAATAATGTTTTCTCAATCAATTCAAATTCATGGACTTGTAAGTTTTTACTGTGTGCAGTTGAATTTGTATCTGGAACTAAAGGGGCGGTTAAGGATAACTGTAAATGTTCTGCTTCGATAATACCTTGTGTTTGTAACACTAATGCTCTTTGAATTACATTATCAAGTTCTCGTGCATTTCCTGGCCACGGATAAGCTAACATCAACTTTTGTGCAGCTGGACTAATTACAGGAACTACGGGTTGCTTATGCTGGCAATGTTTACGAGTTAAATAATTGGCTAAAGGAATTATATCATTTTTTCTTTCTCGAAGCGGATGCCATTGTAAGGGAAAAACATTCAAACGATAGTACAGATCCTCTCTAAAACGTCCGGCTTTCACTTCATCCTTAAGTAGTCTGTTTGTTGTAGCCAAGATACGGACATCAAGGGTTATTGTTTTATTAGCTCCAATACGCTCTACTTCTTTCTCTTGTAAAACACGAAGCAATTTCGCTTGTAAACTTAAAGGCATTTCACTCACTTCATCCAGAAGCAAAGTTCCGCCTTGCGCTTGCTCAAATTTTCCGGGAGTAGACTTATATGCCCCGGTAAATGAACCTTTTTCATAACCAAATAAAGTTGCTTCAAGCATTTGTTCAGGAATTGCGGCGCAATTAATTGCAATGAAAGGTTGTTTTTTTCGTGGAGAATGATCATGGATAAAATGTGCCAACACTTCTTTGCCCGTTCCACTCTCACCGCTAATCATAACTCCTACATCAGATCGAGCAACTTTTAATGCCATAGACAATAGAGCCTGGCTTTTAGGATCTTGGGCTATGGGTTCTCCAGTATTTTCATCAAATTCAACTTTTATGTATTGATTGATTTTTTCAGTTAATACCTGGGCACTAAAAGGTTTTTGTAAATAATCCACTGCACCGTGATGAATAGCCGTCACTGCATCTTGAACAGAACCATAAGCGGTCATTAAAATAACCGGCAACCCCGGTCTTTTTTTTTGGATTTCCGATAATAACTGATTTCCATCCATCTCATCCATACGGATATCAGATAAAACTACAGATGGATTATGTATTTCAAGAAGAACTAAAGCTTCCTTGCCATTTTTAGCTGTAATATAGGTATGGCCAGAAATAGTCATTGTTTCAGCCAGAGCTTCCCTTAATACCGGATCATCTTCAACGATTAAAACATGACTCATAAGATTTCCTTTTCTAAAAGTTAGTACCCTTACTAGGGTAAAAACAAATTAACTTGTGTGCCAATTCCTTCCGTAGACTCCAAACTCACTCGACCACCATGCGCTTTTACTACAGCATAAACAACTGCCAAGCCCAGGCCATTACCTTGAGCTTTTGTAGTATAAAAAGGTGAAAAAGCTTGATTCTTCACCTCTTCTGTCATTCCTTTTCCATTATCTTCAACTGTTATTTGTATACCTGAATTGTCAGTAGATGCAAGTGTTAAATTAATTTCTGTTGCCTCTGATTGCAATGAATTGATCACCAAGTTTAAAACTGCGCCAAGGAGTGACTCCCCATGGATTAATGCCTCACAGGTAATAAGTTGATTATTTACATTAAAGGTTACGCCACGGGCCAAAACATAGGGTTGGGCTCGTTGCACCAGTAAAGAACACCAATAAGTTACATCCATGCGTGTGGGTTCGATTGTAGTACCGCGTGCAAATAATAATAAATCCTGAATTTGTTGCTCAATGCTACTATGACATTCTTGTAATCTAAGAATCCAATTTTGAGTGCGAGAATCCAAATCAAGAAGATTATTCAAATGCTCTGTATACAACATAGCTGAAGCTAGAGGAGTTCTGATTTGATGGGCAAGCTGGGCTGTCATTGTACCAATAGAAACTAAACGCTTTTCATTTTCTTTAGCTTTTTCATAATCACGTGTTGCTGTAATATCGGTTAAACTAACTAAAATACCCGGTAAGCTATCTAAAGTAGCAACTGCTACATGAACACGCCGTCCATCTGCAAGAGAAACCTCATGACCATCATCAACACGCGGAACAAACGCACGCAATATCACATCCAACCATAAGGAACCAAGTAATCCATAACCTAACATCGCCTCTGCAGGCGGGTTTAACCAGACAATGCGTCCTTGGGAATTAATAATAACTAAAGCCGTAGGCAAACTAGATAGAATATCCCACTCAGAAAGAGGTATTTGTGGTTTTACAGCACAAGTTTGGTAATTAGAATAATGCATGCTAGATGAAATTATTATAATTAATTTATTGACTCTAACAAATTTAGATTCAAATGAGAATATCTAAAAGTTATGTAATTAAGACATATTGACAATTCATCCCCACCACCTACGGACCACGACTTGTTTGCGGCATCCAGACGCTGGGGATGAATTGTCAACACACCTTACTTACAATCCTGGAATACCCAAATATTTTTAAGTTAAATTATCTTACTTCGAATCTCTTTTTTAAAAGTTTCTTGAACAACAGTCTCTTTGATTAAAATTAATCCCTTTTTAATTTTATCACCTCGTTTAATTGTATTCGCAATATCGTCAACATTTAGAGGCAAAGCAGTAACAAGTTGATGATGTACAGGCCGCTCCACAGATGTTTCACCACTCTTAAGTGAAGTTTTTGTTCTCTTTACATCCTTACCTTGCTCTTTTTCACTAATATCATGGATTATCACATCACATGCTTCACTTGTAACTGTATCATGAATTATCACATCGCATATATCATCAAGGAGACCCTGTAAATTACTATTTGTTGATTTACCCAAGCGGTTACGGTTAGATTTTTCAACATCTTTTGGGGCTTGTTGCTCAACTTTTTGTCTCAAGATGCTTATCTCTTGAAATAAAGCACTTTTGTTTGCATCAAGCCCCGGAAAAGTTTCATTACCTGCCAGTCTGTTTAAAAAAATACATGCCTGGGTTATTTTATTCATTTTGGGCAAATTAGCCTTTATATCCTCTATAGCACTAACCCGAGGTACCCTGAAAAATCCAAAAGAAACTTTATGAAGAAACCATCTAAAGTTACTGGATTTTTCTAAATCTTTTTCTAATAATGCCTTATCTACACCGCTCAAATATTGATTCGCATGAGAGAGAGCATTCCCTTTGAACAATGATTCTGAATTAAGTCTTGGATCTTGAAGTAGTTTTTCTAAATGAGCTGGCTCCTTTTGCCCTAGTTTTTCCTCTAAGTTCTTATCTAGACTATCAGCAGTTAAAATTGTTCGAATTAATTCCAAATCTTCATAAGAGCTTAATTTAGATGCCGGAGATAATTTTTCCACCTCTTGTATAAAGGTATCGGCTGAGGATGTTACCTTTTCTAATAATGTTTGAAAATGTCTGATAGGTAACCGATCTTTTGAATTTTCCCGAGTTAATTCTTGTACAAGTAATGACAGATTCGTTACCTCATTTGTCGCTGGTGGAGATATTACAAATTTACTTAATAATTGCCATTTAACAAATTTTTGCTCAAAATCTTTTTCACTTTCCTCGTTAAAAGGAATAAGGTTACTTTTGAGCATAAACTCTTTTAACGCCGTACCCACTTGAAAAGACATGTAGGAAGGCATATCGAGTTTAGTAGAAAATGCTCTAAAATTTAGACCGATACTACCAGCTCTAAGACACCGTTGGTACTCAGGCGCCCCATACGCCGGGGAAGTGGAAATCTCGTTTACTTTTGGATCCTTCTTATCGGTGATTGTTTTTCTATCACTGACAATAAGTCGCTCACCATCAGTTAGGAAATTAGATAATTTAATATCAGGATGATAATGCCCTGAGTCCATTAGTTTAGTGCAAAAATCGCTGAGCTTTGCCATGAAATTCAGTGTTTGCTTAGAAATTTCCTTTGGATCTCGGCCCTTAAGTTTTTCGGCATAACGAGCTAAATCTCCTTTTGTTCCAAATTCACTAATTACGACAGGTTGATGCATTGTTTCGTCATCATCATTAAGAAATGGAACCATAATCGTTACATAATCTTCAGAGAAATATTCACTCACCTGATGTGTTTGCAATTGTTGTTCTTTACCCATCGTATGTCGATCTTCTACCCGGATTACTATGCTTATTGGCTCGCCGTCAATATTAAAAGTAAAGTTCTTATTATTGCTCTTGGGATTTCCAAGAACTTCGGTTTGATATTCATCAAACTCTTCATGTACAAATCCCTGAATGGCATCAACTTTTGCATAAGCAAGTGATAAATAATACATATGCCGTTGAATTTTTTCTTGTAATTGTTGATTCTGTTGATAATAAGCTTTTATGGTCTGATTATACTCAATATACTTCGCAATATTTTCCTTGGTTGGATCATTAGTAAATAATTTATCGCGTTCTTGCATTGCCTTATAGAAATCTGTTAGCGATGTTACTTGTAAAGGTCTTAATGGAGAAAAAACACAAGAGACGGCGTTGGCAAATTCAATGCTTTGCAATATTTTTGATGAATCACGGTGTATTTGATATTTTTGCAAATGACTCTCTAAACCATTTTTTCCTGGTTGATTTCTCCATTGTATTATTTTGTTGATTGTACTGTGTTGCGTTAAGTAATTGATTTTTTGTAGATAAAATAACCTTTTTAATTCGACATATTCTTCTTCATCAGAAATTTCATTATATTTTGAAACTAACTCTATCAGTTTTTTGAGTTCTTTTGAGGTATTTGAACTTGGGGTATCTAAATGCCTGGACATGAAACAAACCTTAATGAATTATTATTTTCATTGTCATCACCAATATATGGGAAATATAAATTCAAATAGTGATCAACATTGAAAATTTACTGCTATTTCAAATCGATACTACTGTATTAATTATTCTTTTTATCCAATGATCTTAAATAAGCGAGTTTTTCGGCGATTTTTATTTCTAAGCCACGTTCGACTGGTTTGTACCATCCAGGCTCTTGCATTCCTTCTGGCAAATAATGTTCACCAGCAGCATAAGCATGAGGCTCATCATGCGCGTAACGATACTCTTTGCCATAGCCTAGTTTTTTTAACAATCGAGTTGGTGCATTACGCAAATGGATAGGTACTTCTCGAGATTTATCCTGTTTTACAAAAGCCATTGCTTGATTAAAAGCCATATAACCTGCATTACTTTTCGCAGCTATTGACAAATAAATAACCGCTTGTCCCAATGCAAGTTCTCCTTCAGGAGAACCGAGGCGTTCGTATGTTGTTAGCGCATCATTTGCAATTTGTATTGCCCGTGGATCAGCCAAACCAATATCCTCCCACGCCATTCTCAAAATACGCCGTGCTAAATAAAGAGGATCTACACCTCCATCTAACATACGGCACAGCCAATAAAGTGCCGCATCAGGATGAGAGCCACGAACAGACTTGTGTAAAGCGGAAATTTGATCGTAAAAGTTTTCTCCACCGTTATCAAAACGCCGTGGATTTTTAGCCAAAGAGTTTATAACAAAGTCTTTGGTTACATGTTCATTATTCATGGCGGTACATGCAGTTTGTAATTGTTCTAGCGTATTTAATAATCGTCTGGCGTCTCCGTCAGCAAACTCGATTATCATTTCTATAGCCTCTTCATCAAATTGAAGATGGGACAAAACTGCTTGATGTGCTTTTTGGAATAATTGTCGTAATTCGTCTTCAGATAATGGTTCTAATACGTAGACCTGGGCGCGAGAAAGTAAAGCAGAATTTACTTCGAAGGAAGGGTTTTCCGTAGTAGCACCTATAAATGTTACTAAGCCTGATTCTGTATAAGGCAATAACGCATCTTGTTGTGCTTTATTAAAGCGATGAATTTCATCAATAAACAATAAGGTATGTTTACCATAAATCAAGTTTTCTTGTGCTTTTTCAATCGCGGCGCGGATGTCCTTCACTCCCGAAAAAACTGCAGATAATGCTATCCATTCACAATCAAAAGTTTCTGCAGCAACTCGCGCAATTGTTGTTTTGCCAACACCAGGTGGGCCCCATAAAATCATAGAATGAGGTTTTTTCCCTGCAAAGCATAGTTTTAAAGATTTCCCCTCGCCTAATAAATGGCCTTGCCCAATGACCTCATTGAGATTTTTAGGTCTTAAAAGCTCTGCCAGTGGTGGCTTAGGTTCTACCTGAAACAAACTCATTGTTGAACTACATCCACCCCTTTAGGCGTTTTGAATTGAAACATATTGGAAGCCAATTTGGGGTTTAATTTAATTTGAGATAATTGAACAGTAGTCACTTGCCCTAATTGATCATAAAGCTCTAACCCTGTTAAGAGATCTTGTCTAAAGTTCAATTTAATTCGTTGAAAACTCGCCTTGGATGATTTTGATTTTAGATCAAAAACCAATTCATCACCCACTCCAGTTTGAGATACATTAAAATCTCTAGTGACTGTATCGTCATAACCACTTAAAAATAAAGCAGCAGTACCTCCTAAACCTTTGCTTTGTTTTTTAACCGTTACTTGTTCTAAATCCTTATCATAAACCCAGATTCTTTGCCCATCCGCAACCATCAATTGCGCCATAGGTTGAGCAGTTTGCCAACGAAATCGCCCTGGCCTTTGCAAAGCCATGGTGCCCGACGAGCGGGATACGACTCGATGTTTTGCCTTCACTGATTGCTTAAAATTCGCGGTCATTGCTCGGATACCATTAAGTTTGGCCTGCAATAATTCGCCTGGTGTTTGACAAAACACCGTAGTAGAGATACTTAATAGCAATGCAATAAATATTTTTTTCATAATCAATCCTCTGTCACTGATGCCACCAGGACATCTCGATATCCCCCCTCTAGGGGACCCACAATTCCTACACGCTCCATTTCCTCAATCATTCGTGCCGCACGGTTATAACCTATTTTCAAACGTCTTTGTACTGCAGAAATACTTGCCTTACGTGTCTGAATGACAAACTCTACAGCCTGGTCATAAAGAGGATCATCGTCTTCAGCTTGACCTTCTTCATCAGAACTACCTTCATTCCCATCCCCGGGCATTTTTAAAATAGCATCAATGTAATCAGGTTCACCACGAGCGCGCCAATCATCAGCAATACGATGTACTTCCTTGTCATCAACAAAAGCACCATGAACACGTAAAGGAGCACCACTCCCTGGTGCTAAGTATAACATATCTCCGTGCCCCAATAATTGCTCGGCGCCTTGCTGATCCAATATAGTCCGAGAATCAATTTTTGACGAAACCTGGAAAGACATTCGCGTAGGAATATTTGATTTGATAAGGCCTGTTAAAACATCTACAGACGGTCTTTGGGTAGCAAGAATCATATGAATTCCTGCGGCTCGCGCTTTTTGTGCGATGCGGGCAATTAATTGTTCTACTTTCTTACCCACAACCATCATCATATCTGCAAGTTCATCAATCACTACTACAATACAAGGTAAAGGTTCTAATTCCGGGGCTACCTCGTCCATTGAGTCAGTGGGCCTCCATAAAGGATTCGCTAAAGGTTGGCCATTAGCAATGGCTTCAGTTATTTTACTGTTGAAACCTGCTAAATTTCTTACGCCTAATGCAGCCATCAGCTTATAACGACGCTCCATCTCCTCCACACACCAACGTAAGGCACTGGCAGCTTCTTTCATATCAGTAACTACTGGAGTTAATAAATGAGGGATACCATCATACACTGATAATTCCAGCATTTTAGGATCAACCATAATCAAGCGCACTTGCTCGGGAGTGGCCTTAAATAAGATACTTAAAATCATGGCATTTATCCCCACAGATTTACCTGAACCAGTGGTACCGGCCACAAGTAAATGAGGCATTTTTGCTAAATCAACTACTACAGGATGGCCTCCAATATCAACTCCTAAAGCCATACTTATAGGCGAATGTGCCTGCTGATAAACATCTGCGGATAGAACATCAGATAATCGAACCATTTCGCGTGAATGATTAGGTAACTCAATACCAACGACAGTCTTACCAGGAATAACTTCAACAACACGCACTGAAATGACCGACAAGGAACGGGCTAAATCTTTAGCCAAAGCAGTCAATTTACTGACTTTTACTCCTGCAGCCAATTGCAATTCAAAGCGCGTAACTACAGGGCCAGGATGTACAGCGACTACTCCTGCCTGAATGCCAAAATCTAATAAATGTTGCTCCACTTCACGTGATAAATTTTCTAACTCTTGGTGCGTATATCCCCCCATAGGTTTGCCAGGCTGCCCTTTATCTAACAAGCTAAGCGAAGGCAAATCGCCTGAAGTACTCATTTTAGGAGGGCGAATTTCTTTTATTTCTTTAGCAGGTTTAATAATTTCAGACTTTACTTCGTTGGATATTAAAACAGGAGCGGCTACAATTGTTTCCTTTTCATTCACTACTTTTGGCTTAAATAGCTTGGGTGCGGGTTTCTCACGAGGTGTAGCAGGGATCTTCGCTGTACTTTCTGATTTATTTTTATAAATCTTTAACTTGATGAGCTGCCATGTTTTTTGCAATGCTCTGGTCAAATAATTTACAATAAATAAAGTATAAAAACCAATTAACTCAATCGCATTTATCCAGGACAAACCAGTAAACCAGGTAGTCCCTACTAAAAGTATTGCTAATAAAGCGAGACTTGCTCCATAGACATTGAGCATTTGGTACCAGCCACCACCTACTGCCTGTCCTATAAAGCCCCCGGGACCACGAATAGAATTTAATTGGCTCATCTCCACTTGCAAACTTAATAAACCACATCCTCCTGCAAAAAGAAATATCAAGCCAATAGAGCGCAGCAATATCACGCGTTTATCAAGAATTTTTAATACACGAAAATCGTGTAAAATAAACCATGCAATGTAAACGAAAGATAGCGGTACTAAATAAGCAAAATATCCAAATGTAAAATAAAGTGCATCTGCGACATATGCACCTACTTGCCCCCCTGAGTTAGCAACAGTAATTCCCTTCAATGAGGCATGTGATAATCCAGGATCACTTATTTTAAAGGTTAATAAAGACAAAAGAACAAAAAGAGCACTTGTTAGAATGAGTATAAAACTCCCCTCACTAACTCGCTTCATGACATAGTTAGGCATGTGTTTTTTAGTTCCTTGTTTTTTTTTTCCGGAGCGTTGTTTTTCCATGGGTATTTTCATATCTTTGTTTTTATCATAATATTCGCCATCTTAACACAAAATATTAAGGAAGGCAGAGAGATGAGCGCAAGCAATCACCATCGCTTAATCATATTAGGTTCAGGTCCAGCAGGTTATACCGCCGCTGTCTATGCTGCAAGAGCCAATCTTAATCCTGTTTTAATCACCGGCATGCAACCTGGTGGTCAACTAACCACCACAACAGAGGTAGATAATTGGCCTGGAGATATTGAGGGATTACAAGGCCCTGCCCTGATGGAACGTATGCAAAAACATGCAGAGCGTTTCGAAACCAAAGTCATTTTTGATCATATTGTTAAAGCTGATCTAGCACAACCCCCTTTTGTTCTTCAGGGTGATAGTGAAACTTATACTTGTGACGCTTTAATCATTGCTACTGGAGCCTCTGCGCGTTATCTAGGATTGGAGTCTGAATCCGCCTATCAGGGACGGGGTGTTTCTGCCTGCGCCACTTGTGATGGTTTTTTCTATCGCAATAAAGCAGTCTGTGTCATTGGCGGAGGAAATACTGCAGTCGAAGAAGCACTTTATTTATCAAATCTTGCTTCGTCAGTAACTTTGGTTCACCGACGTGATAGTTTGCGTGCTGAAAAAATCCTTCAAGACAAACTCTTTGAGAAAACTCAAAATGGAAATATCAAAATCATCTGGAATTCAACATTGGAAGAAGTTATTGGTGATGGTAAAAAAGTAACTGGTGCCTTAATTCGCAATGTTCAAAATGATAGTAAAGCATCATTAGATGTAGATGGTGTCTTTATCGCCATTGGTCATACACCTAATACTGATTTATTTAAAGACCAACTTATAATGAATAACGGTTATATTGTAATTAAATCAGGACTTGATGGCATGGCCACAAGTACATCTATTCCTGGAGTATTTGCATGTGGTGATGTAGCGGATCATGTATATCGCCAAGCCATCACTTCGGCAGGTTTTGGATGTATGGCAGCACTTGATGCAGAACAATATCTAGATTTAAATGTACATAAATAAGGCACAAAATTGTAGCTTGGGTCACTAATTAGGCCCAGGCTATGGTCTTTCAACTCTTAATCCCGAGGAGTTATTTTAATCTTATATTTGACACCAAATATTTCAAACTAACAAACTCGCCATTAAAAAATGCCAATAGAGTTTTCTTTTTTTTCCTGATACTTGCTTATAATCACTGTAAGATGCCATTTTATTGAAACGAAAGTTCAGGAGATTAAGTTGAGTGATACTGAACAATACTCTTTCCCAAACCCAGAAACAAGCGATGATCATGGTCTATTGATGGTCGGAGGAGATCTATCCCCTCAACGGATACTTCAGGCTTATAGGCAGGGAATTTTTCCCTGGTATGAACCTGGCATGCCGGTACTTTGGTGGTCCCCTAATCCCAGGCTAATATTGATTCCCAATGAATTTAACTTATCTCAAAGTTTAAAAAAATCTCTTAAAAAAGAGTTTACTTGCACTATCGATACCGCATTTAAACAAGTAATTACTGCTTGTGCTACTTGTTCTAATCGGGTTAATAACACCTGGATTACCGAAGAAATGATAGAAGCCTACACCAATTTGCATCGTTTAGGTTTCGCCCATTCATTTGAAATATGGTATGCAAACAATCTTGTTGGTGGTCTTTATGGAATTAATTTAGGGCGGGCTTTTTTTGGTGAATCCATGTTTCATAAAATAACAGATGCATCCAAAATTGCCATTTATTATTTATGTAAAACTTTAACAGACTGGAATTTTGATTTTATTGATTGTCAAATCCCAACAAATCATTTACAAAGTTTAGGCGCTAAGGTCATTGATCGCAAAGAATTTCTTTATTTATTAAACAAGACGTTAATTTACCCTGCGAAACAAGGCTTATGGCATTTCTCTTATTAAGCCCGAATATTTACAATTAGTAGAACTATACTATTAGGAGGCTGTATAAGGTAGCTAATAATCACCCTCTTTTACCATAACTTACTGATTATGGCCTGGCCTTGATATGTTTTTAAAAACTGGAGTACATTATGGAAGCGATGCAAAAAAATGAACTAAACTCCAAGATCCCGATTATTTTTGGATTAATCAACAGCTACCAAATACATAACCTTCTAGAACAACATAATGCAAAAACAAAAGAGTCTAAGGCAGTATTTTTAATTAGAGATAGTTCCACCTATCCAGGTTTACTCACGATTTCCTATTATTGTCAAGAACAAGATATAGTGAAACATATTCGATTTGGACTAACTGATAAAGGATGGAAAACAGCGCCCAAGCCACCTCATGAACCCCTAAAATCAGATTCGCCTGAAATTAAAGAAAAATATACTTTAGATAAAATAAAGTTTGAAAGGAAAATGAAACAATTCATCAATACTGCAAAAAAACTTTTTGAACAACATATCAGGGCTGAATCGTTCAAAACATTAATCATGGAATTAAAAATACACGAATTTAATCTAGAAGGACTCATAAAACCTACACGTTCCCAAGCCAGTCAAGAAAAACATTTTACTGACTATGTTTAGTATAAGTCGTACATTTTGAATTATTTAAACACAATAAGATAGATTACAATCATGAAATTTAATACGTTAGATTGCCATTTTATTTATTTTAGTGCAGTATACATGGCTGCAAGTAAATGTATAATTATGCATAATAAACTTTATCAATTTGGTACATCACTGAGAGACCTATGGCAAAAGAAGATCATATAGAAATGGCTGGTACTGTTATAGACACCCTACCCAACACCATGTTTCGTGTTGAATTAGAAAATGGGCATATTATTACTGCTCACATTTCTGGTCGTATGCGTAAAAATTACATAAGAATTTTGACTGGAGATAAAGTCAAGGTTGAGTTAACCCCTTATGACTTAACTAAGGGTCGCATCATATTCCGCGATAAAAATTAGTCCCATTAAGAGTTAGTTGTAACTTAATCATCTCATCCTAAAAGCAATAAAGCCTGTGGTTCTTATTTTGAGCAAGGACCACGCAGCGTACCCATGTCAACTTCACAACAAAGCACGAGAATAAGAGAATAGACATGTAAAACCGCTGCAACTCCCGTGATTCAAATGAGTATAAATCGATGAGACGGGAGAATCGCCTGCTGCATATTTCAAAAAAATATCCTCAGTAATAAATAGCCACTGAACTTTACTTTTAGTAATTCGCCTCAAAACTTAAGCAAATATACCCCTAACTATTTGTATTTACACAGATATAAAAATAATTCATTACATATATAAAAAAAATCAATTATTCAAATACAAATCATGTTGCTTTAATGCTTATAAAATATTTAATTTCATCAGGGAGCATTATTATGAAAAATAAGTATGAGTATAAACCTGAATATGATTATCTACTTCCAATTCATATTATCGGATATCAACATTCAGGAAAAAGTCAACTCCTAAATCGCTTTGCAAATAATGATTACATGGAATCATATTTCATAACTATAGGTTTTGATTTTAGGGTTAAAACTTTGAATGTGCAGGATAAACGCGTTAAGCTACAAGTTTGGGATAATCCTTCCTCTACAACAAACAAGGTTGTTCCTGCAAAAGCTTTTATTGTTGTATATGACTGTACTGATATGCAAAGCTTTATTGAAGCAAAAAAACTTGTTAATAAATTACAATCAGAACATTCCGATAAACCTGTTACATTGGTAGCCACAAAAAGCGATTTAATCTGCAAGAAAGTAATTGAGTACGAAACAGCGAAAGAATTTGCAGACAGTAAGGATTTAAACTTTTTTGAAGTCAGTGCAAAAGAAAATAGCAATGTAAATGATGTGTTTATAGCCCTTAGTTTACAGTTGATGGAAAGCATTGAATATCAAGAAAAGAAAAGTGGTCATTTAAATCCTGGCCAGAAAACCCCTGCTGCTATTAGTAATAATTCTGATGATGAGAAATTCCGAAAAAAATTAGAGGCGTATATAACAAAAAGAAACAACGAGTTCACTAATACAGGTAAACAGTATCATTGGGGTGCTAGATTATTTATCTGGTTTCAAAATAAAAACATTAGTGCAAATAATAAAATAGTGACTGCTGAAAAAGCTTTAAATTTGCTTTATAGTAATGACGCCGAGCCTCAAAAAAATAAATCAAATTCTGCTACATTCACAATGGATGAAATAACTACCTTAAGTAATGGACGCTTGGGTACTATTATGAAAGAAAAATTAAAAAGCATGAAACATACTAACGAAAATGGTGAAATTAGATATTTTTTTGATAACAGTAACGGGTCAAAAAATCATTAAAAGCAATCTAGCCATAAAAAGTGCTGTTTATACAGCACCTTTTGTCTTAATAAAAATCCACGTAAATACTGTCTTGTATGGAATAAATTGGAAGAAGATCGGGCCACTGCAATAGACTTAAAGGTTTCGTAATTTTCGCGAAAGCGGAAATCCATTTCTATTCAACAAACATTTCGAGTGTTTAATAGTGTCTATACCTAACACCAATGAGTTTTTCGGTTACCACAAAGTGTAAATACGTCATTCCCGCCTCCTCTGAGCTATAGACGAAGTCGAATCCATAAAGCGGGAATCTATAACTGAATGTGAACGCAGGTTGGTTACGTACTAGTCCCAAAACCGTTGGCACTAATACGTAAAAAAGACTTTATAAAGCTTCAAATATTGCTGCAGCGCCCATACCTGTACCAATGCACATGGTAACCATACCATAACGGCCCTTGGTTCTTTGCAAACCATGTAATAAAGTTGCCGTCCTTATTGCACCAGTAGCTCCTAATGGGTGGCCTAAGGCAATAGCCCCACCTAACGGGTTTACTTTGTCACGTGGAAGATCAAGCTCCTTGATCACTGCTAAAGCTTGAGCTGCAAATGCTTCATTAAGCTCTATCCAATCCAATTGATCTAATGTAATTCCCGCCCTTTTTAGCGCAATAGGAATGGCTTCAATAGGCCCAATTCCCATAATTTCGGGTGGAACACCTGCAACTGCATAACTTAACAGTCGCCCGATGGGTTTTAACTTATAATAATGTAGCGCCTGCTCACTAGCTAATAAAGCAATACCTGCTCCATCACTGGTCTGTGAGCTGTTTCCAGCAGTGACTGTTCCTCTTGCAGCGAAAACGGGTTTTAACTTGGAAATTGCCTCATATGAAGTATCAGCCCGTGGCCCTTCATCCTCACTTACCAATTTTTTCTTAATTAACACATTTGAGTTTTCTAAATCGGCATGTCTTATCGTGATTTCAATAGGACTGATCTCCGCCTTGAAATCACCACGTTGCTGTGCTGCCACAGCTTTTTTATGACTTTCAGTAGCAAACTCATCTTGTTGCTCTCTCGAAATTCCCCATCGCTTAGCCACATTCTCAGCAGTAATTCCCATGCCATAAGCAATTGCTATGTCTTCATTATTAAAAATAGCTGGGTTTGCTGTGTACTTATTTCCACCTAAAGGCACCATCGACATACTTTCCACACCACCAGCAAGAGCAAAATGTACATCACCACTACGAATAGAGTCTGCAGCGATAGAAATACTTTGTACACCTGAACAACAAAAACGGTTAATAGTCATTGCAGGGACTGATTGAGGCAAATCGGCGAGCAATGATGCGATACGTGCTACATTCATTCCTTGCTCAGCCTCTGGCATGGCACATCCTATAATAACATCCTCTATTTTTGACTTCTCTACAGACAAATTACGCTGCATTAAATTTCTGATTACGTGCGCTAACAAATCATCAGGTAAAGTATGCTTAAATACACCACGAGGTGCTTTACCAACTGGAGTACGTAATACGTCAACTATGTATACATTAGTCATTTTTCAATCTCCCTTAATTACGTAGTGGCTTGCCGGTCTCTAGTAAATGACTAATCCGTGCCTGAGTTAACGGTGTCGAAGCAAGATTAATAAAAGCTTCTCGCTCTAATTTAAGCATCCAATTCTCATCTACAACTGTATTTTGATTGAGATTGCCACCACATAGCACTGTTGCCAACTCCGTAGCGATAAAGTAGTCATGCTGAGATATAAAACCTCCTTCTAGCCAATTCACTAAACCTGCTTGCAATCGAGCTTTACCTTCAATACCTGCAATTTTAAATTGTTTCTTTAAGGGGGGAAGATAGTTCTTTGCATGCATGGATTTTACTTGCTCTAATGCTGCATATAGAACCTCATTCGCATGCATAATATAACTGTCGGTATTGCGTAAATAGCCCATTTGCATCGCATTGGCAGCTGAACTAGCCACTTGGGCAGTTGCAATTTGCTGAAAATAAACTTGTATTACGGACAATAAATCACCTTGGGGGACGAGTTGTGCCGCCCGCATTGCCATTTCTTTACATCCACCACCAGCAGGTATCAGGCCAACACCAAACTCCACCAAACCCGGATAAGATTCAAAAGCAGCAACTACTGCATCACAATGCATCATTAATTCACAACCACCACCTAACGCCCGCCCTCTTAAGGCAGCAACAATTGGCATAGGGCTATATTTTAAGCGCAAAGCTACATGCTGAAATTGGGCAATCATAGCCTCTAAATCATGCATTTTATTATCTTGAATTAATTTTAATACGCCGCGTAAATCAGCTCCTGATGAGAAGTTATTAGCATCATGTTGATGTACAATCAGTCCTCGGCATTGTTTTTCAGCTATTTGCAATGCTGCATCTAACCCATCAAGCACCGCTTGTCCTACTGTATTCGCTTTACTCTTAAAATTCACTACAGCAACATCATCTTGTAAATGCCACAAACAAATCCCTTCATTTTCATAAAGTACAGGCTTAGGGTGAGTAGATTCTTTGAGAATTTTATCAGGGAAAAATTGGCGTTTATAAACAGGCAATTGACTTCTAGGTTGGTAATCATCGAGTTGTGGCGAATAGGCGCCCTTTTCAGTATAAAAATGACTAATTTCAAAAAGCCATCCGGGCAAAGACGCTGAGCCAAGAGTTTTATTTTCTTTTATTTCTCGATAAATATACTGGGTCATCGTTGCCAAATCAGCGAGTTGCCAGGTTTCAAAAGGACCTTGCATCCAACCAAATCCCCAGCGAATGGCTAAATCCACATCTCTTACATTATCCGCAATTGTCGCAAGATGATAAGCACAATAATGGAACAAATCCCTAAAACATGCAGCTAAAAATTGCGCTTGCTTGTCTTTAGAGGTAATCAGACTTTGCATGCGCGCAACTGGATCCTGGTTTCCCATAATGGCTTTTAACTCATCACTTACACAAGGGTTAGCTGGACGATAGCTCGCTGATTTTACATCGTAAACTTCTATTATTTTACCATTTTTTCGGTAAATACCTTGCCCTGTTTTTTGTCCTAAATGTCCCTCTTTAATTAAATGAACAATCCATTCTGGTAATTGATAACTATGATGCCATGGATCATCAGCTAATTGTTGCTGCATGGTATTCACAACATGCTGCATCGTATCTAAACCCACAACATCCATCGTCCGAAAGGTTGCTGATTTGGGTCTGCCCAATAAAGGACCAGTTAAAGCATCAACCTCATCCAACCCCATATCCATAGCAAACGCATGGTGTAAGGTTGTTAATAAGGAAAATACCCCTATACGATTCCCAATAAAATTTGGAGTATCTTTTGCCCTGACGACCCCTTTGCCCATATAGCGAGTCAACCAAGTTTCTAAATGATCCACTAACTCTTCATCCGTAGCCTCTGCGGGAATAAGCTCAGCAAGATGCATGTAACGTGGAGGATTAAAGAAATGAACGCCACAAAAATTCGTTCTATGCCGTTCAGGCAAAACAGAACTCAAGGTATTAATACTTAGGCCGGAAGTATTGCTCACAAGAATCGTTTTTTCTCCTAAGTACGGAGAAATACGTTTATACAGATCCTCTTTCCAATCCAAGCGCTCAGCAATAGCTTCAATAATTAAATCACATGAAGACAAGTCCGAAAGATGTTGATCATAATTTCGTGCTTGTAATAAAGCAGCAGTTTGTGCTGTTGCAAGGGGGTCTGGTTTTAACTTTCCTAAATGAGCTATTGCTTTGTCAACAAATGCATTAGGGTTCCCTTCTTTCGATGCCAAATCAAAAAGTAAGGTTTCTATACCTGCATTCACTAAATGCGCAGCAATTTGTGCCCCCATAACACCAGCCCCTAGAACTGCGGCTTTTTTTATAAAAAAAGATCCCTGCATTCTTTTTTCCTTATTCATTTTATTTTATCTGAGTAAGCGCCATGAAATTTAGAGATAAACACATTGAAATACCTCTCTGTCACATGGCAGCAAACAGCGAGGTAAAATAAATATCTTTAATTAAATGGTAGCCATGCTTCACATTACCAATTAACAATTTTTTCAAGACAGATCAAAACGAATCCCTTGAGCTAAAGGTAATTCATTACCCCAGTTAATTGTATTGGTTTGGCGACGCATATACGCCTTCCAAGAGTCAGACCCTGATTCACGCCCCCCACCAGTCTCTTTCTCTCCTCCAAATGCTCCACCAATTTCAGCACCTGAAGTACCTATATTAATGTTGGCAATTCCACAATCACTGCCCCATGCACTTAAAAAATATTCTGCATTTTTCAAATTTTGAGTAAACATCGCTGAGGACAATCCTTGAGGAACATTATTTTGTAAGGCAATGGCTTCATCTAAAGTCTGATAAGGCATTACGTACAAAATAGGTGCAAAAGTTTCTTCTTGCACAACATCCCAATGATTTTTTACATCACATACCAAGGTAGGTTGGACAAAAAATCCCGGTTGATGCAACGACTCCCCACCAAATAAAATACGGCCACCCGCTGATTTAATACGGGATATTGCTTTATTAAATTGTTCTACAGCTGGCTTATCAATAAGTGGTCCCATTAAATTGTGCTTATCCAAGGGATCGCCAATTGTTATTTGCTCATAAGCAAAACGTAAACGCTCAATAACATAATCATACATGGAATGATGTACAAATAAACGTCGTGTTGAGGTACATCTTTGACCTGCAGTGCCTACTGCTCCAAAAACTATTGCAGGTATCGCTAAATGAAGATCTGCTGTTTCATCTAAAATAATTGCATTATTACCACCCAGCTCAAGAATAGTTTTTCCTAATCGAGCAGCAACTTTCGCAGCAACTTGTTTTCCTACAGCTGTTGAGCCGGTAAATGAAATAAGTGGAATCCGACTATCATTAACCATCGTTTCGACAACATCGTGATGTTCGGGAATTATTAGACTAAATATCTCAGGACAGCCATTGCGACTTAATACCTCATTACAAATTTGTTGTACTGCTATAGCACATAAAGGTGTTTTTGCCGAAGGTTTCCATAACGTGACATTTCCACATATAGCCGCTAGAAAAGCATTCCAAGACCAAACAGCAACCGGAAAATTGAAGGCGGAAATAACCCCAACAATTCCATATGGATGCCATTGTTCATACATTCTATGCTGAGGCCGTTCTGAGTGCATGGAATTCCCGTATAACATTCGGGATTGGCCAACGGCAAAATCAGCGATATCAATCATTTCTTGAACTTCGCCATCGCCCTCTTGCTTTGATTTACCCATTTCTAATGATACCAAACTACCTAAAGCATCTTTATGCTCACGTAAAGCCTGGCCAATTTGCCTGATAATTTCTCCTCGTTTCGGAGCTGGAACTTTTTTCCATTCATGCGCTGCATATTGGGCACGCTTCATTACTTCTTCATAATCTTCCATAGTGCACGTTGCAACTTCAGCAAGCTTTTCCCCATTTGTAGGGTTAAAAGAAACTAACTGATGTTCATGAACCTTGCTTTGCCATCCCTGACCACTAAAAGCCCCAGGGTTAACAGCATGAATTTTTAAATGCTTTAATATATCCATTGATTATCTCCGTAATAATCCAAAACTATATCATTCAACTCGAGATACGACCGCTAAGGAGCGGTCGTGGATAAGAACGTTTGATTGCGATCGATTATGCGTAATAACGACCAAAACGGTTTTCCAATACAGCAGATAATTGGAATTTTTCTTGTAAAACCAGCCCCTTGTATTCATTGGCCTGGCCTAGTGTTAAATCAACAACAGCACAGACACCCGAAGCCGTACTTATTTGAATAGCAGACCACTCCAATCCACAAATTTCGACTGGATAAATCTTCTTCACATAATTTCTTTCTGTAAGTTCACCGCGTTTTATTCCTTCTACAGAAACATAAACAATGACAATATCTTGATAGGTTTTAGGAATAGCATTTTCTAGGATTCGCTTTAATGTAGGCCTATCTTGATTTAAACGCAAGTCATTCATTAATAGACGCATTTTTTGACAGTGTCCTGGATAACGCATCGTTTTATAATTCATGGTTTGCACTTTACCTGCGTGCATTTCTGCCAAGCTTCCAAGCCCCCCAGAGGTATTAAAAGCTTCATATTCACAACCATCAATTTGAATGGTTTCCAAACCTTCTAATGGGGCTAAAGTAACTGCTTTCCCATATTTAATAGCGTAGCAAGGATTACCATATTCATTAATTACCCCATCAGTCGACCAGGTTAATGAATATTGCAGCGCATTGTTTGCATTTTGAGGAAGCGCACCCACGCGTAATTTGACATGATGACATTCTTCAAACTCTTGCATTAAGCTATTAGCAGCGATGCTAATAAATCCTGGGGCTAAACCACACTGAGGTACAAATGCAGTTTCTGCATCTATAGCTATTGCTTTGACTGCCTCAGTTACAGCCGTATCTTCAGTCAGGTCAAAATAATGTGCTTTAGCTGCTCTTGCGGCTTCAGCAACATGTGTATTTAAAAAATAAGGAAGGCTTGAGATGACAGCCACTATTCCGTTTTTTTCCATATACGCTTGTGTCGATGCCTTATCTTGAACATCTAAGGCCACGGTTTTGATTTGTGGTACCGCTTCCAATAACCTTTTAACATCTGATCCATTAAAATCTATATCTACTAAATGGACCTGATAAGAACCGCTTTCTGACAGTAAGCAAGAAATTAAACTACCAATTTTCCCTGCGCCAGTAATCATTACATTATACATTTAATCCCTCTCCCATTATAAAACGCAATCATCCTACACAAATTCTCAAGGCTTGGGTAGTATTCTCTAAATCTAAATTTTGAACATCAATATGCAAAAGGAAGTTATTCTGGAATTATTCATAATCTTAATGCACGACTTTTCCTCCTCCATAAATACGCTCCTTATAAGGAAAAACAGCCGTTTTCTTTGCAATTCCAATGTAGCTTATTAAAATTTACCGATAGAACAGAACCATTCATTTTTTGGACCTTAGAATTAATCATTCATCGCTTTCAGCAAAAAATTGGTTTAATCAATGAATGAAACTTCTTTTACTACACCCCCACCCCAAATGAATTATGATGTACGAACCAGATAAATAAATTGCCTGTTGAACTAATGGTGCAATATCAATTGATACATGTTATCTTTCTTTTTTAAAGAAAAGAATTTGCTAATTCTTGACCTAAATCCAGTACTCATTTATCTTACCCTTTTATAATTTGTTGATAAAATATGAAGCAAACTGCTTTAGCGAATAGCACAACGCTTAAATCATCAATCTGTCTTGGCTATACAAAATATTTGTTTGTATTTATAGCCGGCCTATTTTCTCCTTTTGGCTTTGCACCTTTTCACATGCCAGGCCTCACTTTATTAAGTTTAGCCTCTCTTTATTTCAGCCTGAAGAATTGTTCTGTAAAGCAAAGTGCTTACCTGGGCTTTATTTATGGATTAGGTTTTTTTGGCTTCGGAGTTTCGTGGGTTATCATCAGTATTCATGATTATGGTCAGTTGAATTATTTTGGATCAGCATTTGTTACATTAATTTTTATCATGTACCTCTCTCTTTTCCCTGCTCTGGTTACTTACTTATATAAGCTATTAGAATTAAAACACCGAACACTACTGTCTTTACTCTTATTTAGTACTTTATGGTGTCTTAGTGAGTATTGTCGCTCCACGTTATTTACTGGATTCCCATGGTTATTGGTGGGTACAACCCTTATTGATACACCAATTAAATATCTTGCCCCTATTTTAGGAGTTTACGGGTTAAGCCTGGTCTGTGTTTTTATCTCTGCATTGCTTACCTTGGCTGTTTCACCAAATTATCCAAAACGGTTTTACTGCTTAATTACTTTCATACTCATCATGATAAGCCCCGCACTATGTAAAAATGTTTCTTGGTCACAAATAAAACAAGAGCCCATTAGTGTTGGTGCAGTTCAAGCAAATTTATCCATGCGCGATAAATGGGATGAAGCTTTGTTTTGGAATTTATTAAAATATTATGAAAACGCAATCAATAAACTTTTAGGAAAACAACTTATTATTTTGCCTGAATCCGCAATACCCCTTCCTGCGAGTTATCTGGATAAGTATTTGCTTAAATTAAACAAAAAGACAACAAAAGCAAACAGTGCGTTAATGTTAGGAATACTCCAACCCACAAATGACAATGAAACTCATTATTATAACTCCATCATCACTTTTGGTCAGGCAAAAGGAACAAAGTTTAAACGCCAACTTGTTCCTTTTGGAGAATACATTCCAAAACCTCTAATTACGATTTATCAATGGCTCAAGTTACCCGAGGCTAATTTATTACCTGGAAAAAAACAACAGCCTTTAATTAAAATCGCTAAACACCCAATTGCAAGTCTGATTTGTTATGAAATTGCCTATCCCAATATTTTACGTTCACAAATGCCCAAAGCCCAATGGATCGTTTCCATCAGTGATAATGGTTGGTTTGGACACTCACTAGCAAGTTATCAGCAGTTACAAATGGCCCAACTCCTCTCCTTAATGACTGGGCGATATCAAGTGCTTGTTAATAATGATGGTTTATCTTCAATAATTGATACCCATGGTGATATAGTTGAAAGCCTTCCTCCATTTAGTTCTGGATTATTACAAGGTACGGTTTATCCTGCCCATGGTTTTACTCCATGGATTATTTGGTATGAGTATCCTTCTTTGATTTTTTGTGCATTTTTTATAATTTTTATACTTTTTATTCAACTTCGTCGCTTATTCCAGCAATAATCTATTGCTGGCAAGCACAAGAGGAGTTATCCTTAGCGATTTAGAGTCACTTAAAAATTTGGACCATGGATAAAACCTATATACCACAAGAAGTTGAGGAACAAGCTCAACAATATTGGCATAAAAAACAATCATTTAATGTTTCAGAAGATTTGAACAAAGAGAAATTTTATTGTTTGTCCATGTTCCCCTACCCAAGTGGAACATTGCACATGGGGCACGTACGTAACTACACTATAGGCGACGTCATTGCCCGCTATCAACGTGCTTTAGGCAAAAATGTCTTGCAACCTATAGGTTGGGATGCATTTGGTTTGCCTGCAGAAAATGCAGCGATAAAAAATGGTATTCCTCCTGCTGAATGGACTAAAAAGAATATAGAGTCCATGAAAAAGCAGTTTTTACGCCTTGGTAATGCCTATGATTGGAGACGTGAAATTAGCACATGCACCCCTGAATATTACCGGTGGGAGCAATGGTTTTTTATTCGATTATTTGAAAAAGGTTTAGTTTATAAAAAAAATGCTGTAGTCAATTGGGATCCTGTCGATCAAACTGTTTTAGCGAATGAACAAGTAGTCGATGGACGAGGATGGAGATCCGGAGCCTTGGTTGAGAGAAAAGAAATTTCTCAGTGGTTTATTAAAATTACAGCTTATGCTGATGAGTTATTAAGTTCACTAGATAGTTTGGACGAATGGCCATCACAAGTAAAACAGATGCAGCGCAACTGGATAGGACGTTCTACTGGGACTGAAATTTATTTCAATGTCAATAACCACCCCAAACGATTAAAAATTTATACAACCCGGCCCGATACCCTCATGGGCACAACTTATCTTGCAGTAGCAACAGATCACCCTATAGCCAAAGAAGCAGCCAATAATTGTAAGGAAATAAAAGAGTTTATTGACAGCTGCCAAGGCACGAAAATGGCTGAAGCAGAGCTAGCTACTATGGAAAAACGGGGTGTAGATACCGGAATGACTGCAATTCATCCTATAACGGGAGAAAATCTACCTATATGGGTGGCAAATTTTGTACTAATGCAATACGGTTCTGGCGCTGTAATGGCGGTTCCGGCTCACGATCAAAGAGATTGGGAGTTCGCAAAAAAATATCAATTACCTATAAAAGTAGTCATAAAACCAGAAAATAATGTTGTACATGATTTTAATCTATCAGCCTATGTCGGGGAAGGAACGCTTGTTCATTCAGGCCAGTTTGATGGATTAAGTTCTACTCAAGCTCTGGAAGCCATAACAAACTTTCTCGAAGAGCATGATGCAGGTAAGGCTACAATTAATTACAGGTTGCGTGACTGGGGTGTATCGAGACAAAGATATTGGGGAACGCCTATTCCCATGATTTTATGTGAGCAATGTGGCACAGTACCTGTTCCAGATGAAGATCTTCCAGTAGTACTCCCAGAAAATGTTTCGTTTACGGGCTCTGGTTCTCCTTTAGCTCAATGTCCTGAATTTGTGAATGTTACTTGTCCGAAATGCGGGCAGGATGCATATCGTGAAACAGATACTTTTGATACTTTTGTCGAGTCTTCCTGGTATTACGCACGTTTTGCCTGCAAAGGCCAAGAAAATGCCATGCTCGATGATCGGGCAAAATATTGGACTCCTGTCGATCAATATGTAGGAGGTATAGAGCATGCTGTAATGCATTTACTCTACGCCCGTTTTTTTCATAAATTAATGCGTGACGAGGGCTTAGTTAATTCAGATGAACCTTTTAAAGCTTTATTAACCCAAGGTATGGTTTTAAAAGATGGGCATAAAATGTCTAAATCTGTTGGCAACGTCGTAGATCCAAACCATCTGATTAACACTTATGGAGCGGATACAGCTCGACTATTTGTTATGTTTGCAGCACCACCAGAACAATCTTTAGAGTGGTCGGATACTGCCGTAGAAGGCGCACATCGTTTCCTTAAACGAATTTGGTATTTTGCTTATCAGCATCAAAATATGTTTACTGATATAAATGACCTGATCCTTAGTGGCAACGGTCATGTAAACTGGCAGCAAGCTGAAAGCCGCTTAAAAAAATCACGCCATATTGTGCACCAAATTTTAGCCCAAGCGACTCATGATTACGATCGTAATCAATTTAATACAGTAGTTTCAGGGTGTATGAAGTTGTTTAATGAATTATCAAGTTATTCTATAGAAACCGAAGATGACAAATTTTTTATTCATTCTGGAATGAGTATATTACTGCGATTACTCGCTCCTATAACTCCTCACATCACACATCACTTATGGCAACAATTGGGCTTTGAAAAAGCAATTATTGATGCTAATTGGCCTAGAGTCGATAAAGGAGCTCTAAAAACGGATGAAGTCGATTATGTGGTCCAAGTAAATGGTAAACTTAGAGGACAATTTACTGCTAGCGTAGATGCCACTGAAGAAACGTTAATTGCTGCAGCGAAACAGCATGTCAGTGATTTTCTAGCCAATCAAACGGTTAAAAAAGCGATCGTTGTTGCGCACAGGCAATTGATTAATTTGGTTGTTGGTTGATGAAATATAGTTACTCAAAGTTTCAATCTTTGATTTTACAAGGTATCATTACCGTAGCACTGATCTCTTTTCTACCTGCTTGTGGATTTCATCTACGTGGCGTTAGTAACGTACCTAGTTGGCTTAATAATATCGCACTCATTTCAGAAAATAACGACAAACAATTTATCTCCATAATAGAATCACGATTGGAAGGTTCAAAGATACAAATTAATGAGCCTTCCCATGCCCAATATTGGCTTCTAATTAATGAAGTGAATCTGCAACAACAAATTATTAGTGTTGGAGCAAGCACCAATCCCAGACAGTATACGTTAACTCTAACCGTAATCTATATATTGAAAACTCGAAAAGGACAAGAGTTAACACCTCCGAGCAGGGTTAGTGTGTCCCGGCAACTTACCTTGAATAATGATAGAATTCTGGGTTCTAAAGATGAAGAAAGCATCTTAATTGGAGAAATGAAACAAGATGCTGTGACTCAAATCCTGTATAGACTGAGCCATCTACAAAAACCTTCGTTTTAAGCTGTTATTCGAATGGATGGTTCAATTAATGGCGGTACTTTTAAGCCCGTCTGCGTCAGCATACAAGGCTTACAAAGTGTTATTTTTGCGCAAGATTTGCCAAATTCGGCCTATCTGTGCTAGAAGCGTGAACGCTTATGGCTACAAAAATAAAGGGTGACCTCTTTCATATGCAAATCAAACAACAAATGCTCGCACAGCAAGTCCAAAAAAGAATTGCCCCACTCTACATGCTTATTGGGCAAGACAACTATCTATTAGAAGATTCTTTAGCTACAATAAAATCTGCCATCAAAAAAAATCATCACTATGATGAAAAAGTAATCTCCGTCCAGTCTAGCGAAGATTGGATTAGTGTTAAAGAAGAGGCAAACAGTTATTCTTTATTTTCAGATATTGTACTTTTAAATATACTTTTTGATAAAAAGACAATAGATGCGCCAGGAAAGAAAATTTTAGTAGAATATCTTAATTCTATTAATCCACGATGCTTTATTATCATAAGGGCACCTAATTTATCTCTAAAACAATTACAATGGCTCTCTTCCCAAGAACACGCTGTGCTGACTGTTGCTTATCCACTTAATGCAGATGCTATGAAAAATTGGATAATCACGCAATTTAAAAAAAACTCTATCCCATTTGATCCACAGATTCCTGATTTAATTCACTATTATACCCAAGGAAACATGTTAGCTTGTTCCCAGGTTATTGAAAAAATAGCACTTTCTAATGATGGTAATCACAAAATTGATATCCAGCAAGTGCAAGAACATTTATCAGATCAATGCGAGCACGATCTTTTTGAGTTAGTTAATGCATGTCTTCTTGGCCAAAATGATAAAGCAATTCAAATTTTACGCCATGCCGCGAATAATAAAACGGAAGCCACTTTGGTGCTATGGATACTTAGCCAGGAAATCAGAATAATCATGCAACTCCATCATCTCCTGGAGCTTAAAAGTGATATTAAGAGTGCCTGCGATCAATTAAAAATATGGCAACAACGCATTAATCTGTATCAGACATGTTATAAGCGATTTACTAAAGAAACATTAATAAAATTACATCGATGCTGCTACTCCATTGATGAACGTATTAAATCAAATATCAATACGCAAGTATGGAATGCTTTAGAGAATATCGCTCTTTCATTATGTCTAGGAAACATAATAGGTAATTTATGTACAGCATAGCTATTTTCGGTGGCTCATTCGATCCCATTCATAATGGGCATTTGCAGACAAGTTTAGCCATACAAAAGTATTTTAACTTTGACTCTTATATTTTTCTTCCATGTAAAACACCAACACTTAAACCAGCCACAGTTGCTAATAGTGAACAACGAATAGAAATGATACTACGCGCAATAAATCGCTATAAACAAAATTTCAAGTTAGATTTACGTGAAATAGAACGTACTACTCCCTCTTATATGGTTGAAACTCTGGAAAGCTTTAGAGCAGAGTCACCTGAGGCATCGATTACCTTAATTATTGGTTATGATGCTTTTATTTCCTTATCTCAATGGCATCAGTGGCAAAAAATAATTACACTTGCAAATCTCATTGTAATCAATCGATCTGAATTTGCTAAGAAACCTGTTCCTGAAATCATGCAACAATTTTTAAAAAAATATCAAAGTGAAAATAAAGTGAAACTTTTGAACACTCAATCTGGGAGTCTATTTTTATTTGATGCAGGTAATTTTGAAATTTCCTCTACTTCACTGCGTGATGAGATAAAAAAGGGAGCTGATGTTAAAAATAAGCTCCCTCATTCTGTATATGAATACATTAAACATCAGGGGTTATATCAATAAGATTGAAGGACTTATTGTTTGCTGCCATTTGTTTCGCTTGATTCAGAAGTCCTGGTAAATAACCAGAGATCCAGCTAATCACGGGTGTTAGTTGGTTATAAACTCTAGAGCCTTGAACATATTGCTGATAAGGCAAAGAGGTCATACTTAATATTGCAAAAATAAGTGACAGGATAAACACTCCACGACCAAAACCAAAGATACCACCTAAAACTTTATCCATAGCACCTAAGCCACTGCCTTTTAAAAAAAGACCGATAACAAAATTAGCGATACCGCCTGCGATTAAAACACCAAGAACAACAACCATAAAACTTACTATCGAAAGAATTGATGGATTTTGTATGTAAGGTTGTATATAAGGAGTAACACTACCCGAATAGTTATAACCCGCCCACACAGCTAAGATCCATACTCCTATTGCAATAAATTCTTTAACAAATCCTCTTAGTAAACCAGTAATAGAGGACAACCCTATTATTATTATGAAAATAATATCAACCCATTGAAATTGCATCGTCAGCTAACTCCAGTATTGACCACTAAACCATTCAACTGCATGGCGCTTGCTAATTGAGTCCTTACTTTTATCACATCACTTTTAACAGGTGAGTGTCCCACATAAACTTTATAAATCACACCTCGCTTTCCATCTGTTTTAAGGTAGTTGGCCTTATATCCTTGGCTTTGTAATCTGTTAACTAAAGCTTGTGCATTAGAAATCTTTGCAAAAGATGCTAATTGAACTGCATAAATACTTTTTTGTCTTGCAGAACGACTTTCATTTGCTTTAGCAATAACTGGCGCGGAAACAGCTTTCTTTGGTGCAGTTTGTTTCTGCACGCTGACAGTTTTAACCAGTTTCACTGGCTTCACTACCACTTCATTAATTTGCCTCTCTGCCGCATTTTTTGCAGCATTATTTAACGCAAGCTCAATTGGTTTTGTAGCAACCTGTCGATTCACTGTAGGCTCTGATTTAGCTATAGGAACTCCTGCATCAACAGCTTGTACCGATTGAATAAAATCTTCTTTATCGAGATCCGATCCCTTTTGGTCTAAAACAGGGGGGATTTTAACTTTGGCCACTTTTATAGTCTCAAACATCTCTTTTTCATCAGATATAGCGACTTTAGGAGCTGTTGGTTTAGGAGGTAACTGCACATTGACACTAAAATTATGTTCAAAGCGCTGACTTGATTTCTTCATCATTGAAGGAAGGAAAATAGCACCCAATGATAAAACAACAGCAAAGCCAACTATACGATGTTTTAGCTTCTCATCAATTACTATTTTCATTGAATCTCCTATTAGCCATAACATGACTTACTGTAAAAAAAGACCCGTAGACAACGATTAAGTCGCCAAGTCTAGATTGCTTTAATGCAGCTTCAAAAGCAATCAGAGGACTAGTATAGCAAATTTCCACAGAAATTGCTGCATCTCTTAAAACTGTAATCAGTAAATCAGCCTCAGCAGCTCGTTTATTATCCAAGAGCGCGGGATACCAATAATCGACACAATTTTTTAAAGGCGCAATTAAATTATAAATATCTTTATCCTTTAACGCAGAAAAAACAGCATGGACCTTTGTTTTATTCATCCTTTGTATCGTCTCAGCAAGCAATCTTGCTGATTGAGGATTATGAGACACATCATATAAGACATCCACAGTGCCTCGATGCAACTGCAAGCGCCCTGGGATAAAAATACGTTGCATTGCAGAGTGTAAATGTGTACGAGCTACAGGTAAATGCTGATTCAACAAACAACATGCGGTGATTGCAGCTGCAGCCGATTTAAGTTGTATCGAGGGTTTAGGTAATTCATTAATTGAAAAAAGTCCGGTCTTTTCCCCATAATGAACACTCCAGGTAGAATTTTTTTCCTGAATTGAAAAATCGACATCATAAAGATATGCCGGAGAAGCTAATTGTGCCGCTCTTTTAATTACAGAAGCAGGAGGATTATTGTCCGCATAAATGAATGGTTTACCAGAACGAAGAATTCCAGCTTTTTCATAGCCAATTGCTTCAAGGGTGTCCCCCAAATAATCTTGATGGTCGTAATCAATCGTTGTAATAATCGATAAATCAGCATCTACTATGTTAGTGGCATCCAGGCGTCCACCTAATCCGACTTCCAAAATTATGATATCCAATTTCATTTTTTTGAAATACCACAAAGCAGCTAGAGTAGTCATCTCAAAATATGTCAGGAGAATTTCCCCTCGAGCGTTCTCAATAATGCTAAATGCCTGACATAAATCATCATCAGAAATAGGAATTAAATTGACTCTTATTCGTTCATTAAACTGGATAAGATGAGGCGAAGTATAAGAACCTACTTTATATCCAGCAGAATGATAAATTGTTTCAAGAGCCGTTACAGTCGAGCCTTTTCCATTAGTACCCGCTACAGAAATCACTCGACATCCGGGAAGTTGCAAATGCAAGGTATGTGCAACTTCTTTAATGCGGGTTAAACCCAGTTGTATCTCTTGAGTATTTCTGGTTTCTAACTCGTGTAACCATTCATTAATATAATGATATTTTGGCAACTAAACCCCTGCAGCTTTGCACGTTAATTTAGAAACCAGTTCAGCGACAACAGGACGAATATTTTTTCGTTCCAGAATCATGTCAATGTGGCCATGCTCTAATAAAAATTCACTACGTTGAAACCCTTCTGGTAAAATTTGCCTTACTGTTTGCTCAATAACCCGGGGACCAGCAAAACCAATTAAAGCATTAGGTTCAGCAACAATTACATCACCAAGACTTGCAAAACTCGCTGATACCCCACCCATAGTGGGATCAGTAAGCACTACAATAAAAGGCAATCCTGTGTTTGCAAATTTAGCTAAAGCAGCTGAAGTTTTCGCCATTTGCATTAAGGAAAAAAGCCCCTCCTGCATACGTGCTCCACCGCTTGCAGTAAAGCAAATGTATGGTCTTTGTTCTTTAGTTGCAGTATGAACTGCACGAACAAATTTCTCACCTACTGTAGCTCCCATGGATCCGCCCATAAAATTGAATTCAAAAGATCCAACTACTACAGGTTGCTGTAATAAAGTCCCTTTTACAACGACGAACGCTTCTTTTTCACCGGTTGCTTTTTGAGCTTGTGAAATTCTATCTTTGTATTTTTTAGAATCTCTGAATTTTAATCGGTCATGAGGTTCTAAAGAAGCAGCAATTTCTTCTTGATTCCCCTCATCAAGAAATTGCTTAATTCGGGTTCTAGCAGATATCCTATGATGAAAATTACAGGATGGGCAAACCATTAAATTTTTTTCCAACTCAATACTATAAAGTACCTCATTACAGCCAGAGCATTTCAGCCATAAACCTTCAGGAACTCCTTTTTTTTGAGAAGTATCTGTATTTATTCTTGAGGGTAACAGTTTTTTAAACCAACTCATAATTGGAACCTAATTTAAAAATTGGATTATTATACACAGAAAAAAATATTCTTAAATCCACATGTTGTTCATCTGATAATATCTTCTTTCATATTAAATAGCAGCATTGATGAAATTATTGATGTTTTAAAGCCTAATTATTGTTTCATTTCAATATACTTAAAGTTATTATTTAAAATGCCGCTAAAGAAAATATAGCGACCTGAATTGAGATACATGTATGAAACTTATAACATCAATAATAACATTCATCTGTTTCTTGGTTTGTAGTCAACTTGTTTTCGCTCATAATCGATATGGCGAAACATTATGCAACTCACCCGATTATTTTTGTATGAAAATTAAAAATGGTGAGAGTTGGAATAAACTTTTTCCAAATGAAGAGGAACGGGATATGGTGAAGCGAATTAATCGTATGAATATTGCTTTACGTCCCGGACTCACTATTGCTGTACCTAAAAATATCGATCGTTTAACGATTTATGATGTCTCTCCATTTCCCCGATACATAGAGTCCAACGGTGAAAAAACAATTTACGTCAGTCAAAAAAAATTAGCATGGGCAGCATACGACCAGGATGGAGAGTTACTCTGGTGGGGGCCAATTTCTTCAGGAATAGGGAAATGTCCTGGTGTCCTTGGTGGATGCACTACACCTACAGGTTCATTTCGAATTATTCGCAAACAAGATATAGACTGTGTTTCAACTGTGTTTCCAAGACGCGCTGATGGAAACGATGGTGGCGCTTTAATGCCATATTGTATGCATTTTTATAGGGGCTTTGCTCTTCATGGCAGTTATGAATTACCTGGTTATAGAGCAAGTCATGGTTGTGTCAGGATGTTTATTGAGGATGCGCGTTGGCTTAATGAGGAATTTATAGATTTACCTGGAGGTGGTATGAAGGGAACTCGGGTTGTCATTGATGAAACAAACGATCCCAACGAGCAGTAGACAAATAATAAACAAACTGTTAATATTTTAAATGGTGAATTTAATACATGAATGTGATAAGGTTGTTTGTTGGCATTTGTGATCGAAAAAACTGCATAATTAAACGTCAAGCAGTTTAATCGATTACCCTACAGTATGGAACTACTCCCAATTTTCGTCAAAATCAATAGGGTTTACACCTGGAGAATGATAAAAGAATGGCACATTACAATACACAGCCCGAGTCAATAACAAATTTCGGAATGCAAGCAATTATGCCTTGGATGGTATGGGGCTTAGGTTGTTTGTTTTATTTTTATGAATGTCTCTTACAAGTATCTCCAAGTGTTATGAGTCACGAATTGATGAGAGACTTCTCAGTTACCAGCCAAACTTTAGGAATTTTATCAGGCATCTATTTTTATTCTTATGCAGCGATGCAATTGCCAGGTGGTGTATTAATGGATTATTTCGGCCCACATCGACTGTTAACATTAGCTACTATAGTCTGTGCCTTGAGTACCATTGCTTTTGGTATGACTGATAGCTTTTTTATGGCTTGTGTTGCACGCTTAATGATAGGTTTTGGTTCTGCTTTCGCAGCTGTTGGAACAATGAAGCTTGCTGCAAATTGGTTTCCAGCGCAACGTTTTGCCTTATTAACTGGCCTTATGGTAACATTAGGGATGCTTGGGGCTATTGGTGGAGAAGCTCCCTTAGCACTATTGATTGACAGTTTTGGTTGGCGCCATAGCATGCTGATCATGGGAAGCACAGGTCTTGTGCTCGCCGTTTTACTTATTTTTATTGCCAAAGATACGCCTAAAAGCCACGAGGTTACTACCTCCCATCACACTGAAGAAGAACAATTAATTCCAAGTTTACTCACATTAATGAAGAATAAACAACTCTGGTTAGTTGCATGCTATGGTGGTCTCATGTACATGGCAACGCCAGTTTTTTGTGGGCTATGGGGTGTTCCTTTTTTAATGAACAAAATGATGATTACCAAAACGACAGCGGCAAACTATATTTCTCTGGTCTTTGTTGGTTGGGCAATTGCCAGCCCCTTATGGGGAATATTTTCTAACCGCATTGGCTTACGCAAGCCACCAATGTATATAGGTTGCGTTGGCGCTCTAATTTGTTCTTTATTCTTTATTTTTGTCCCAATTAGTAAAGCAATATACATGGAGCTCTTATTGCTCGCATTTGGCATTTTTTCTGCAGGATTTTTACCTGCCTTTACCGTCGCTAAAGAGTTATGCAATAAAAAATATGTTGCTACGGGTTTAAGTTTCATGAATATGATGAATATGATAGGAATAGCATTAGCACAGCCGCTTATTGGTTATATTCTTGATAAAATGTGGGAAGGTGAAATTAATGGTAATGTCAGGGTTTATCCCTTGGAAGCATATCATACTGGTCTTGCTATTCTTCCATTAGGAATGCTTGTTGCTTTAATTATTTTACCCAAAATCAAAGAAACTTATTGCCAAAGTGCGCATTAATGAAATAATACATGGCTCCTTTAGATTTTATAAAGTAACCTGGGTGCAATAGAGTACCTCTCCTATTAATAGGAAAATCTTGCTTTACTCTTTGCTCCTAAGAATACATTTTGAAAGTAGATTTTAAATATGGCTAAAAAATTATATATCAAAACTAACGGCTGTCAGATGAATGAATATGACTCATCTAAAATGGCAGATGTTTTGTTGCAATCGCATGGTTTGGTTAAAACAGACCAGGTTGAAGATGCAGATGTTATCTTACTTAACACATGCTCTATTCGTGAAAAAGCACAGGAAAAAGTTTTTTCCCAATTAGGACAATGGCGAGAATATAAAGCGAAAAACCCTCATGTTGTGATTGGCGTAGGTGGTTGTGTAGCAAGCCAAGAAGGAGCGGATATCATTAAAAGAGCCCCCTTCGTTGACCTTGTCTTTGGCCCTCAAACGCTACATCGACTTCCAGAGTTACTTAATGAAAGAATGGAAAAGAAAAAGCCAGTTGTTGATATTAGTTTCCCTGAAATCGAGAAATTTGATCATCTCCCTGCCCCACGTGCTGAAGGCCCAACCGCTTTTGTTTCCATCATGGAGGGTTGTAGCAAATATTGCAGTTTTTGTGTTGTCCCTTATACTCGTGGGACTGAAATTAGTCGACCTTTTGATGATGTGCTTGCTGAATGTTACCAATTGGCAACACAAGGGGTTAGAGAAATTAATTTATTGGGCCAAAATGTTAACGATTATCGCGGCACAATGGAAAATGGCGATATTGCTGACTTAGCACTTTTAATTCATTATCTTGCCGCCATAGAAGGTATAGATAGAATTCGTTTTACTACATCACACCCTTTGGCGTTTTCAGACAACCTAATTAATGCTTATGCAGAAGTACCCGAGTTAGCCAATCATCTACACTTACCGGTACAAAGTGGCTCAGACCGTATTTTAGGCTTAATGAAGCGAGGATACACTGCTCTAGAATTCAAATCCAAGATTAGAAAGTTACGAAAAATACGACCGGATATTCGTTTATCTACAGATATTATTGTTGGTTTTCCAGGGGAAACTGATAAAGACTTTCAAGATACCATGGATCTAGTCCACGAAATAGGTTTTGATACTTCATTTAGCTTTATTTATAGCCCAAGACCTGGCACCCCAGCCGCTAATTTGCCCGATGACACACCTTTGGAAGTTAAAAAGCAAAGACTCCAGATTTTACAAAACAGGCTCTTATTACAAGCATCTCGATATAGCCAGTCTATGGTTGGAACCATACAGAAAATATTAGTTACTGGTCATTCCAAGAAAAATTCTCAACAACTTTCTGGACGTACTGAGTGTAATCGAGTAGTCAATTTTGATGGCCCAGCACATTTAATTGGGCAATTTGTTGACACTCAAATCAGTGATGCTTTGCCAAACTCATTACGAGGACGCCTCATTGCCGCTGAGACTGAAACGATTTAATGATAGAACATATTAAAAAACAATTGACCATTCCACGCGAGTACCATAATCAACGAATAGATACGGCACTCGCACATCTACTTTCCGACTATTCACGCTCACAAATTAGCAACTGGATTAAATGTGGCTCAATTATGCTTAATCACCAGTCTTGTAAACCCAAAGATAAAGTTGAAGATGGTGACCTAATCGATATCAACGTTAATTTTAATAAAACAGATACCAATTTAGAACATTGCATCCCAGAAGAAATTCCTTTAAATATAATTTATGAAGATGACGATGTTCTAGTGCTTAATAAACCAGCAAATATGGTTGTACATCCTGGCGCTGGAAATAAAGAACATACATTGGTTAATGCATTACTCCATCATTCCCCCTCACTTATTCATTTACCTCGAGCAGGGATTGTCCATCGACTCGACAAAGACACAACCGGCCTGTTAATCATAGCGAAAACATTACCCGCACATACCTCCTTGATACGCCAAATGCAGGCTCGAGAAATTAAACGTCATTACATTACTTTAGTACAAGGCCATATTATTTCCGGCGGCACTATTGATACAGGTTTTGGACGCCACCCTAGAAATCGATTAAAAATGGCCGTACAAGAACATGGAAGGCAAGCCATAACTCATTATGCAGTAAAGAAGCAGTATCATGACTTTACCTTATTGGACGTCAACCTCATGACTGGACGAACACACCAAATCAGGGTTCATCTAGCATATATCCATCATCCTGTTGTTGGTGATCCACTATATGGAACACGCATGCGCTTTCCATCGCAAGCTCCTGAGCACTTACGCACCCTATTTCAAAACTTTAAAAGACAAGCCCTACACGCGCGCACTCTTTCATTTTATCATCCAAAAACAGAAAAAGAGTTGACGCTTATGGCTCCTATCCCTGATGACTTTAAGCTCCTTCTAAACACATTGGACGAGCATTATGAAGACTAAATTAGCGAATTGGCTTGCCCCAGAAAATATTACCGCCTTGAGTACTACTCGACTCTCAGGATTTAGCCAATCACCCTATGAAAGCAATAATATGGGCATGGGTATTGGTGATGACGATCTTCAAGTATTGCAAAATAGACAACAACTGATTGAGCGATTGCAACTACCTGGTGAACCCCAATGGTTAAAGCAAACTCACAGCACCCATTGTGTCCTAATCGAAGAAGACTCTAATAGAAATGCAGATGCCTCAGTAACTCGCTCTAAGAACCATCCTCTAGTAATTCTTACTGCGGACTGTTTACCCATTATGCTCTGTAACAGACAAGGCACAGAGATTGCGGCAATTCATGCGGGATGGAAAGGATTGGCTCATGGCATCATTGAAAATACACTGAATAAAATGAATAGTCTGGAATCGGAATTGATAGCCTGGATTGGCCCATCGATTTGCCAACAATGCTATGAAGTAGGTGATGAAGTCTATCAAAAATTCATTACTACTTACTCCTTAAGTAAACAGGCGTTCAAGCCCATAAAGGAAAAATGGCTTGCTAATTTACCTTTAATCGCTGAAGTTGTTTTAAATTCGCAGGGAATTAAAACAGTATATCAGTCAGGATTATGTACTTTTGAGTTAAAAAATGAGTTCTATTCCTACCGAAGAACCTCACAAACAGGTAGAATAGCTACCTTAATCTGGTTTAATGATCAACCTCAGGACTAAAATATGATAAAACGTATCAAATTATTTATGAGTACCTTGCTTCTTTTAACCGCTTCAGCTACATATGCGGCTAATGAAGCCCCGTCACCAATCCCAAGCCTCGCTCCGGTTTTAAAAAACATAATGCCGGCTATTGTAAATGTTGCCGTACAAGGTTATTTACCTAGTGACGCAACGCCACCTGGAGCTTCATCTAGAAATGATGATGAAGCATTAAATACTCGGCGCCCCCATCAAGCTACTCCAGAAAAAGGACGTAAATTTGAAAGCATTGGCTCTGGTGTTATTTTAGATGCCCAAAATGGAATCATTATAACTAATGATCATGTCATTCGTAATGCTACCCTCATCACAATAACCTTACAAGATGGCCGACGATTGAAAGCAAAATTGATTGGTAGTGATAGTGAAACTGATTTAGCGGTATTAAAAATCAATGCTACAAATCTAAAATCTTTACCAATTGGTGATTCAGATCAATTACAAGTGGGTGATTTTGTAGTTGCTATCGGTAACCCTTTTGGTCTAAATAGTTTTGGTAATAGCCAGTCAGCCACTTTTGGTATTGTCAGCGCTTTAAAACGCAGTGATTTAAATATTGAAGGCGTAGAAAACTTTATTCAAACTGACGCAGCAATTAACCCAGGTAATTCTGGTGGAGCTTTAGTAAATACCAAAGGGGAATTAATAGGAATTAACACAGCGATTCTTTCACCCTACGGTGGTAATGTAGGTATAGGATTTGCTATTCCTGTTAATATGGCTAAAGATGTAGCACAACAAATAATCAAATTTGGTTCTATACACCGTGGATTGATGGGTATATATGTCCAACATTTAACTCCAGAACTTGCCCACTCATTAGGCTATTCTGAAGATTTTCAAGGAGCATTGGTATCACAGGTTAATCCAAACTCGCCTGCTGAACGAGCTGGTTTAAAGTCTGGTGATATAATTACGCAAATTAACAACACCAAAATCACCCAGGCAACTCAAGTAAAAACAACAATCAGTCTCTTGCGTGTAGGTTCAAATGTTAAAATGATCGTTCAACGTGATGGCAAACCCATTACCCTAGACGCAGTTGTAACAGATATCAAATCTCATGAGCAAAAACTTCAATCTGAAAATCCATTCCTCTATGGTTTAGCATTAAGAAATTTTGAACAAGAAACCCCACCTCATGGTAATGTCATAGGGGTACAGGTTGTTGGTGCTTCAGAAACAAGTGCGGGATGGCGTGCTGGTCTAAGACCCGGGGATATTATCATTTCTGCAAATAAAGCCCCTGTAAAAGACGTAAAATCTCTGCAACAAATCGCACTACAGAAAAAACAAGAGCTACTGGTTCAAATATTACGTGGACCGGGCGCAATGTATTTATTGATTATTTAATTTTTCCTATAGCCTGGGTCAAGAAGCACCCAGGCTCAAATTGCTTTATTAATTAGTGTTAAACACGATACCTATAATAAAAAAGCTACCTCAGCTCATTTTAAATAGCATTTTTAACCCGGTTAAAAATCAACCCATTCAAATCAAAAATTAGCATTAGTTCCAAAATTTAAGCTCATAATAAATAAAAATATAAAAAAATACGCTAACAGGCTTGACATCTTCTCATTAAAACGACAAAATCACGCGTCTTGTGGCTATGTAGCTCAGCCGGTTAGAGCGCGGCACTCATAATGCTGAGGTCGGTGGTTCGAGTCCACCCATAGCCACCATTAAAGCTCGGTTCAGACCAAGCAGTTGCATCTTCAAGGCTCACCCCCATTTCCCTGAATCTTCTACACATCTTGTCTATCGCAAAGAAACATGATCAAATCAAATCAGTTGATTTAGGTGATAAACGACTGACTCGTCGGTTAACTCAGATAGGTAAACAACTATCATCCATGCCTGGTGGTTGTCTTCCTGAAAGTTGTGAAGGTCAGGATGCGCTTATAGAAGGGAGTT
>NZ_RXNW01000008.1 GCF_004283175.1 Legionella longbeachae | reverse complement strand
TATTCAAAGATATCTGCCTCCCTATCGCAAACAGAAATCACATCAAACATTTTAGAACCCAGACGGTTCTCTAACTCTCGGGTATTCCTTTCCCATTTATAACTTTCTTTCTCTGTATATAACCTTATTGCGGAACACAAATTTTAAAACCAGGAAGGTAGCAAATGAGGGTGTAAGTGCAATTTCGCTTTAGATTTTGCACGTAGCTCCCGAAGAAGTCCCGAAGTGGGTTTCTAGGGGTTTAAGGTATCAAGTGTAACTGATTGATTTTACTGGCTTTAATTGGTGGGCCCACTAGGACTTGAACCTAGGACCAACGGATTATGAGTCCGCTGCTCTGACCAACTGAGCTATGGGCCCGAAGAGGGTGTCATTTTAAACTTAATTTACTTAATGTGCCAGTTTTTTTTTATTTTTTTTAGAAATTCACATCCTAATATTGAAAATGAGGATAAGAGATTTAAGTTGTCTTTATCCTCATTTTCAATTTATGAGTTTATCCTTCATCACCTTCGAGAAAACTTCTTAGTTTTTCTGAGCGTGAAGGGTGACGTAATTTACGTAATGCCTTAGCTTCAATTTGACGAATGCGCTCACGAGTTACGTCAAATTGTTTTCCTACTTCTTCCAGAGTATGGTCAGTATTCATTTCGATACCAAAACGCATACGAAGTACTTTAGCTTCTCGTGGTGTCAGCGTTTCCAGGATTTCCAGGGTAGCTTCGCGTAGTCCTTCCGCAGTAGCCATGTCGATAGGCGATTCTATGTTATTGTCTTCAATAAAATCACCTAGGTGTGAATCATCATCATCGCCAACTGGAGTTTCCATCGAAATGGGTTCTTTAGCGATTTTTAAGACTTTACGAATTTTGTCTTCGCTTAATTCCATTTTTTCGGCGAGTTCTTCTGGAGTTGCTTCACGCCCCGTCTCTTGAAGAATTTGTCGGGAAATTCGATTGAGTTTGTTAATGGTCTCAATCATATGAACCGGTATACGAATAGTACGTGCTTGATCAGCAATAGATCGGGTAATAGCCTGCCTAATCCACCAAGTCGCATATGTAGAGAATTTATAGCCACGTCGGTACTCAAATTTATCTACGGCTTTCATTAAACCTATATTTCCTTCTTGAATTAAATCAAGAAATTGCAAGCCACGGTTGGTGTATTTTTTAGCTATTGAAATCACCAGCCGTAAATTTGCTTCGACCATTTCTTTTTTGGCACGGCGTGCTTTCGCTTCACCAATAGACATTTTACGGTTAATTTCTTTAATTTCTGAAATTGATAAGCCGTATTCTAATTCGAACGCAACTAATCGAGATTGGATGCGTAAAATTTCCTCGGTGTTTTCCTGAATACGATTCATGTCAAGTTTTTTGCTATATTTCGCAATAATGGTGTTGAGCCACTCAAGATCGGTTTCTTGGCCGGGGAAGGTATCTATAAATAACTTTCTTGGAATACGTGCTTTTTCAATGCAAAGACGCATGATACCGCGCTCATGTTCTCTGATGTGATTGCGTAATTGACGAAAATGGCGGGTTAAACGATCTACTTGTCTTGACGTGAGCTTAAGCTTTAAAAATGACTCCGACATTATTTCTAATGCTTTAGTGGTCTTGGCATGAGTTCTGCCGTGTTCTTTTAATGCAACTATTGCTGCTTCATAAGTTTCACGTAAATCATCAAAATAAATTTTCGCTTGCTCGGGGTTAGGGCCATCATCAACCTCAACCATGCCTCCTTCACCATCTTCATCTTCCTCATCAGATAAAAGAATTTCTTCTTCCTGTTGCTGATCTTCGTCAAGCATAGAGCCAATGCTTGAAGCAGGGGCTATTTCATCTTCAACATCAGCAAAGCCGCTAATAATTTCATTAAGACGAATTTCTTGTGCATTGAAGCGTTCATAATCATCAAGAACGAGTTGTACTGTTTCTGGATAATGAGCTAAAGACTTCAGTACTTGGTAAATGCCTTCTTCAATGCGTTTAGCAATACGAATCTCACCCTCGCGAGTTAATAATTCGACTGTACCCATCTCACGCATATACATACGTACAGGATCTGTAGTGCGGCCAGTTTCCTTGTCCACTGAAGCGAGTACCATTGCCGCTTCTTCAATATCAGGTACTTCTTCGGTATTCAGCAGGAGCGCTAGTTCATCATCACCAGGCGGTAACTCAAACACCTTGATATTCATGCCTTCTAGCATGCTAATAATGACATCAAAATGTTCCGTATCAACTATATTCGGCAGTAAGTCATTGATTTGACTGTAAGTCAAATAACCCTGCTCTTTTCCTAGGCTAATGACTTTGGTTATCTGTGAGCTTTGCTGTTCTTGATCGTTTATGGTCATAGGCACTTCTCTAGGCACAATTGGAAAAAATCCTAAAAAAACAATTCAATCCTTAGCATTAAAGCTAAGGATTGAATTTTGATTGTTTTTTTAGGATTACAAAATCCTATAATTATAAACCGGGTAGAAGCAACATACCAGTAATTTTTCATTGCTTTTTTGGAGTTTTCGTAATTTTGTGTAATTAATTTCGTATAAAGATAACTCAATCAAGTATGTCTTTCTTTTAACATTTCTTGTAATTTGAATTTTTCTGCTTCATTTAATCCATGTTGGCGTGATTTATTAATAAGCTGGCGTATGGTTAATTCCCGATTCTGCTTTTGTAAAAAGAACATGATATCAATAAATTCTTTAACTAGTTCTGGCTCAGGTACTTGATGCTCCCATGCTGCTAATTTATTGATAAAATCGAAATAGGGGTGGTTGCGCCATGCTTCAATTAGCGTTGCAGTATTTGCTTTTGGATTTGAGGCCAATTGATTCAACAATTTGAGCAGTATTTCATGTTCTTGGGCATCGAAAAGTTCAGGTTTCATTTGCAGCATACTTTGTGTATAAATTTCCGGATGCTGAAGTAAAAGTGCTACGGCAATACGCATGGGGGTGCGTGTAAGAGTCATCATGGGTTCTGGAGAAGGATTTTTCGTTTGATCTGTAATGAGTTGATTGAGCCTATGGGGCTCAATATGCGTCAAGCGTGCAAGATCTCCTATGAGTAATTGTTTGTATGATCCTTCACTCATCTTTTGTAAAAAAGGTTTGGCTAGATTAATAAGTTGGGTTTTACCTGCTGGTCTAAGCAAATTCAGATCTTTGCTCAAACTGTCAAAGAAAAAGCGATTTAGGGGAATAGCTTGTTTTATTTGATTTAAGAAATGTTCCTTGCCCTCTTTTCTGACCAGACTATCCGGATCGTGGCCGTCAGGTAAAAACATAAAACTAACATCCAAACCTAGATTTAAATGAGGTAAGCTGCTTTCCAGTCCTCGCCATGCAGCCTGTTTTCCTGCATTATCTCCATCGAAGCAGAAAATTAGCGATTTAGCATGTTTGCTCAGTAACTGAATATGATAAGTGCTCGTTGCTGTGCCCAATGTGGCTACTACATTTATAATTTCATGCTGAGCCAGGGCGATGACATCCATATAGCCTTCAACAATAATTATAGAATCTATTGATTTTTGCTGGCTTAAAACTTGATGCAACCCATACAATTCTCGGCTTTTTTGAAAAATTACTGTTTCTGGAGAGTTAAGGTATTTGGGTTTTTGTTCTGAATCTAAGACGCGTCCACCAAAACCAATAATACGTCCATGGCGATCATGAATAGGGAACATAATCCGATTACGATAGCGATCATAAATTTTTCCATCTTCATTTTTAATGAGCATGCCTGTTGCAATCAGTTCACGTTGATTGCGAGGAAATGCTTTTTCCAGGTTATGCCATCCTTCGGTTGCAAAGCCTAATTGATAAAGTTTGGCTACTTCTCCACTCAGACCTCGCTCGCGTAAATAATTAATGGCAGGTTGTCCTTCATGCTTTAATTTTTTTCGATAATGAAGACTGACTGCTGACAGCAGTTTATAAAGATCACGCGATGTATTCTCTTTTTCAGTTTGTTTTTCCCGGGGGATGGTTAAGCCAATACGTGTAGCAAGGGTTTCAATGGCATCAACAAATCCCTGATTGAAGTACTTCATTACAAAACTAATAGCATTTCCCGAAGCGCCGCAACCAAAACAATGATAAAACTGTTTTTTGGCAACAACATTAAAGGAGGGGGATTTTTCATTATGAAAAGGACAACATGCGACATGACTGTTCCCTCTTTTTTTTAAGGGAACATAACTGTCAATAAGTTCAACCAAATCCGTGCGTTGTAGGAGATCATCAATGAATGGCTGAGGGATTAAGCCAGACATGGTGCTCCTTAATTTAATTTAGCCTTAATCAATGCGCTAACCTGTGCCATATCAGCACGCCCTTGTAAATTTGGTTTTAATAAAGCCATGACTTTACCCATATCAGCCATTTTTGTGGCACCAGTTTCTGTAATGGCAGTATTGATCATTTTTTCGATTTCAACAGCAGATAATGGTTCAGGCAAATAGTTTTTTAAGACATCTAGCTCAAATTGTTCTTGTGCTACTAAATCATCTCGATTAGCTTTTTCATATTGTGCTATCGACTCTTTACGTTGTTTGCTCATTTTATCCAAAATCACCAACATACGTTCGTCATCTACTTCAATGCGCTCATCGACCTCAACTTGTTTCACTGCGGCAGTGATTAAACGTAAGGTAGTAAGTAATTCTTTTTCCTTGGCACGCATAGCTTCTTTGATATCATTATTAAGGCGTTCTTTAATAGTCATTTTTTTATTCCTTAAAAAAGAAAAAGGCCACATTCGATGCGACACCTTAGTCAATTTATATGTGACCACGCGCAGTATATGTGACCTTAGTAATAATACAGGACAGAGAAAAATCCTATTTACGTCGGCGTTTTGAACCTTGTTGTCTCGCAGAAGCGTCTCGAGAAATTTTCTTTAAATGACGTTTTACTGCAGCAGCTTGTTTGCGCTTGCGCTCAGCAGTTGGTTTTTCATAAAATTCACGACGGCGTAATTCGGTTAAAATACCGGCTTTTTCACAAGAGCGCTTAAATCGGCGCAATGCATATTCTGGGTTTTCGCCTTCTTTGACGCGAACGGTAGGCATTAAACTGATCCTCTGGTTATTTGACTTATTAGGTGGGCAATTCTAGTGCTAGTTGAAGCACTCGTCAAGTTTTAAATAGATAAATTTATTAACGCTTAGTCTATCCTAAGATATACATAATTACAAAAGTCATTTTTTAATTCTCAAAGAGAGTTAGAAGTCTTCTTGGCAAATTAATGTGTTACAATGATAAGTTTTATTTAGACTTTACCTTTGGATTAGGCTGTTTATGTTTGTTTTAGGCATTGAATCTTCTTGTGATGAAACTGGTGTAGCTCTATATGATTCAAATACTGGTTTGTTAGCACATGCTTTGCATTCACAAATTGAAACCCATCGAGTTTATGGAGGCGTTGTACCTGAACTTGCTTCACGTGATCATATCAATTATTTGATTCCCTTGGTCGATGAGGTTCTTCTTCGAGCTGGGCTTGATAAGAAATCTTTAGATGGGATTGCCTATACAGCGGGCCCCGGTTTAATTGGTGCCTTACTGGTAGGTTCTTGTTTTGCAAAAAGTTTAGCTTATGCTTTACAGATTCCTGCATTGGGCATTCATCATTTGGAAGCACACGTATTGGCTGCAAAAATGGAAACGCCTTCTCTTGAATTTCCTTTTATTGCTCTTTTGGTATCAGGTGGCCATTGTCAATTAATTGAAGCCAAAGGCTTAGGTGTTTATCGGCTGCTTGGAGATACCATGGACGATGCTGTAGGTGAAGCCTTTGACAAAACGGCGAAACTTATGGGAATTCCTTATCCAGGAGGGCCTGTATTGGCAGCACTTGCAGATCAGTGTGAATCAACTCCTTATCGTTTTCCACGGCCTATGACAGACAGGCCCGGGCTTGATTTTAGCTTCAGTGGATTAAAAACATATGCATTAAATACGTGGAATCAAAGTACAAAAGATGAGCGTGCACGTTCGGAAATTGCTAAAGCATTTCAACAAGCTGTTGTAGATACTTTAATGATTAAATGTAAAAGAGCACTACAAGAGTCCTCACACAAACAATTAGTGGTTGCAGGTGGTGTCGGAGCGAATAAGTCATTACGTTTAGGCTTGCAGGAATGGATTCAAAGTATAGGTGGAACAATTTATTTTCCAGCCCTGGAATATTGTACTGACAATGGGGCTATGATTGCTTATGCAGGGTGCTTACGGATGCTACGAGGGGAAAGGGACTTAAATTCAGGAGTAGAAGTTAGGGCAAGATGGCCATTGGCATGATTTAAAATGTCTTACCCTATCACTATAATCATTCTTCTTTTTGTTTCTTTAGTTTAGGTTTTGATGGAACAGTTTTTTGGGCTTTTTTTGTTTTCTTTTCGGATGTATCCGCTGGTTTATTCTTTAGTTTAGGTGGTGTTCCTACTTTAGTTGGTTTCGGTTCTTCGACTATAGTTTCTGTAATGACCACAGTTTCTATTTCGATGTCTATTTCTGGGGGAGGAGTTGGCTGGTGTGCCCTATGTGTTGGTTTATGTTCCTCTTCCATGATTTCTTCAATAACATTTTGTTTTAGTTTGATTTTAGATTCCGTTCCATCTATTAAGCGATTAATGTTATCTTTGTGTTTATAAAGGATCAGTAAAGCTATGGCAAAGATGGGTAGAAAAACGCTCAGTTGCTGGATAAGTAAAAGTGAGTATAAAGGAGCTAAACCAACAGAAGTTATTGATGCTAATGAAGAATAACGAGAAAATTTAGCGACTAATAGCCAGGTTGCAGCAACAAGGACTCCAACAAGAAAATACAAACCTAGTAATGAACCTATTGCGGTTGCAACCCCCTTGCCTCCTTTAAATCCAAAAAAAATGGGGTACATATGTCCAACTACTGCTGCTAAAGCAGTAAAACTTACTGTTGCTGGATCGGCATCCAAAATTTTAGCGATTAAAACTGGAATAGTACCTTTGAGAAGATCTGCTGCCATAACTAATGCGGCATATTGCTTACCTGCCAATCGTAATACATTGGTCGCCCCTGGATTTTTTGAGCCTTCCGTGCGTGGGTCGGGAAGAGAACACGCTTTGCAGATAATAACCGCAGAGCAAATAGACCCCATTAAATAGCCAAGAACCACCAAAAATATAGGTAACATCACTGTTCGCTCCTTTTTCGGAAAGTATTTTTAATTATTAATTAATCCTTATTTACAAGCAAGTAAAGTAACTTCACTTTATAACTATGAAAACATATTCATGTTTACTATAAGTATAATGCTTGTAAATCATTTGTGTAACGTCTTCCTAAAGGCGTGACTTGCCAGTATGTTTCTGCCAAAGTAATTAAATTTTTCTTTTCAGCCATTCTAAGCTTGGGAAGTAGCTCTTTTAGTTCCAGTCCGGTGGTTTGTGTAAATAATTCTAAGGGTATGATTTGTTCAAGACGTGTTGTATTGAGCATAAATTCAAAAAGAAGATCCTTTGTATTTACGGTTTCCATGTGTGCTAAAAAAGGTTTCTGGGTGTCTAAATATTCTTTGGGTTGACGATGTTTCCGTGTTCTTATGATTCCATTTTTAGTGGTTATCTTTCCATGCGCTCCTGCACCTATGCCTAAGTAATCACCAAATAACCAATAATTTAAATTATGTCGAGAACGATGATTTGGTTGAGCAAAAGCAGAAATTTCATATCGTTCAAACCCGGATGTTTTGAGTAATGACAATCCTTCTTCTTCCAGAAGACAAGATTCATCCTCAGAGGGTAATGCAGGTTTTTTTTTATAAAATAGGGTATTAGGCTCCAAGGTTAATTGATACCAAGATAAATGCTCTGGTTGATGGGCTAATGCAGAACGTAAATCTTCCATTCCTTGGATAATACTTTGTTGGGGCAAGCCGTGCATAATGTCTAAATTTAGGTTGGTAAAACCTGCATTTCGTGCTGATTCAATGGCTCGGTGTGCTTGCTGACCGTCATGAATGCGGCCCAATGCACGCAAATGGTCGTGATTAAAGCTTTGAATACCTAAGGAAAGACGATTAATGCCTAATTGTCGGTAATCCGTGAAACGCTGTTGTTCCACGGTTCCTGGATTCGCTTCCATTGTGATCTCTATGTCTTGGGACAAGGGCAGTATGCATTGGAGTTCAGTGAATAAAGTTTCATAGGCTTGCGCAGAAAGCAAGCTGGGAGTGCCCCCGCCAATAAAAATAGAGCCAATTTCCCGTATTTCAAAACGCTCTAAATCAGCTTTAAGGTCTGCAATCAGTGCTTGAATATAACTTTGCTCCGGCAAAATATCCGGGCTTTTATGTGAATTAAAATCACAGTAAGGGCATTTACGAATGCACCATGGAATATGAATGTACAACGATAACGGAATCATTATTTTTTTTGGCTGGCTTGTTTGAACCTGCAATAGTATACTTCGCCCAGCTCCAATTTGAAGTTTTTCTCAATAGTAATTAAACAAAAACTTCAAATTGGAGCTGGGCGAAGTATATCATACTTGCGAGCTTTATCACAAAAATTATAATTATTCATTTTACTTTTCTTATAAATAGAATAAAAATTTGAGATGTTATACCTAATAAAAAAGGAAATCACATGGCGAATAAACGAGTAAGAGTTGCTGTTACTGGAGCAGCAGGACAAATTGGTTATGCTTTATTATTTCGAATTGCTTCTGGGCAAATGTTTGGTGCAAATACAGAAGTAGAATTGAATTTACTTGAACTTGAAGCTGCTCTTCCTTCTTTGGAAGGGGTTGCTATGGAACTTGACGATTGTGCTTTTCCCTTATTAAAGCGAGTGGTTTGTACTGCAGATATGAATAAAGCGATGGATGGGGTAAATTGGGCTTTGCTAGTGGGCTCCGTTCCTCGTAAACAAGGAATGGAACGCTCTGATTTATTGCAAATTAATGGCGGAATATTTACCAAACAAGGCTTGGCAATTAATGAACATGCAAGTGATGATGTGCGTGTATTTGTAGTTGGTAATCCTTGTAATACAAACTGCTTGATTGCCATGCATCATGCTAAAGATGTGCCCAACGATCGCTTTTATGCGATGACTACATTGGATGAATTAAGATCACGCACCCAATTAGCTAAAAAAGCAGGTGTTGATGTTACTGCTGTGACTCAAATGACTATTTGGGGTAACCATTCTTCTACTCAATATCCTGATTTTTATAATGCAAAAGTAAATGGTGTCTCTGCGGCGCAAGTTATTGATGAGGCTTGGCTAAAAGACACTTTTGTTTCTACAGTACAACAACGCGGTGCTGCGGTAATTAAAGCTCGTGGCTCTTCTTCTGCTGCTTCTGCTGCAAATGCGATTGTTACTGGAGTGAATCATTTAGTTAACGATACTCCAGCCGGAGAATCATTCTCTATGTGCCGTTGTTCAGAAGGTGAATATGGTGTTGATGAAGGTTTGATTTTTTCATTCCCTTGTCGTCGTGAGCAAAGCCAATTAAAAGTTGTTGAAGGTTTAACCTTTAATGATTATGGTCGCGATATGTTTAACAAAACTCTGGATGAGTTGAGACAAGAGCGTGATACCGTTAAATCTTTAGGTTTATTAGATTAAGAATTATTTCTAATTTCGAGCTTTGCATGAATGGCAAGCGTGAATTAAATGAGGTTATTTGACTCTTATTTCTATATCCTGTGGCTTGTACACGGGATGTAGGATTTCATCAAGGCATCAAAGCCTGCGTATGGATGTGCGAAGCATCAAGTTGGATTTATAATTTAGGCTTTAAATGTTCCTCTTCGGCTGTGAATATAGGGTGGGTCTGTCGATTTTTGTATTCATCTGTTTGATAGATACAAAAAAATTCAGAACGTTCTAAAATAGATTTGGCTTCCGTATTACGCAAAAGAGTAGAAATGGAGCGCCCGTTAGATAATATTTCATTGACCTTATCTACTAATTGTTCTACTTGCATGAATGTATCTGGGTGTTCTTGGAGCAAATTAGGTAAGTATCTAATTATTGCGCTAGCTATCTGTTCATCAGTTAAATAAAGAATCAGGCGCGTATTTGCAATTTTGATGAAATCACTTTCTGATTTCATAATCAAACGGAATAAAAATTCTGGATCTTTTTCCAAGTGTGCTCTTAATTTCTGGCTAAAGCCAAGATGTTCTCTATGAGCAATTAAGATAAGAGTTTGTTCACTGGATGCGAATTGAGTGAACACTTTTCCTGATTGAGTGTTTAGCCAGGGGATAAGTTCCGCATCTTGCTGCTTGACAGCCTGAGCATTAAAGGTAAATCTAGTTGAAGTCCTGGAATGAGGCAGAAATTTATCCCAATTAACTCGGGGCATTTGGTGCGTTGCTGCCATGAGATCAATCGAGGTTTTTACAGATTCGAAATTAACCCTTAACTTTTCAAAATGAGGTAATGCTGCTCCAATTGCTTTTACCAAATGAATAAATGTTGTTTTTTTTCCTATATTGTAATTGACACAGGCTTCTTTTAAATGCTGGATTTCAGGATAAGTAAATTTACCGTTTCTCGTTGGTACGGAATGGAATGCGGATTCTAATGCTGCTTTTAGCGCATGAAAAGGGTCATCCATCAAATTATCCTCTGTAGGCCCTTATTTAAAAGTAGTTTATAAAAAGCGTAAATGCCAAAAATTTTGCAAATTGATCGCTGGCGGGCTTCGTGTTTAAAAAAGCCGCTTATGATTATCACTTAGATTGAAATTCCTCTGTTTATCATTATAAGGATTGTATATTAAGTGCGTTATTTAGATGAGATAACAACGTTTATTGAAAATTCTGCTAAAATAAGAGCATTTATTTAGTACGGATGTAAACAATGCAGTCTTTGAAAGTGGTTCTAGTTGTTATTATTGTGATTGTCTTGTGGGCTTCGGCATTTATTGGGATACGAATAGGATTAGCTGATTATTCCCCTGGAGCACTTGCACTCTTGCGATTTATGATTGCATCACTTTGTCTTTTAATTATTTATTATAGTCTAGGCATTAAAAAACAGGTTGCATGGAAAGATCGTATCCAGTTGCTTATTGCGGGAATGGCTGGAATAGGTATTTATAATATTTGTTTAAATTATGGTGAGCTTAGTGTTTCTGCGGGGATAGCCAGTTTTGTAATTGGTTTTATGCCTGTGATGACTGTAGTGCTGTCACTTATCTTTTTACAAGAAAAACTAAAACCCAGTGTTTGGTATGGTATCTTGATTAGCATACTAGGTCTGATGCTGTTGATGCTTGGTGAACAGTCTGTTCCAGGAATGCAGCAGGGTGTTTTAGCGATTTTAATTTCTGCTTTAATGGGAGCTATTTTAACAATTGTACAAAAGCAATTTGTACGTGTTTATCATCCAGTGGCAATTATTGCTTGGGTAATGTGGGGTGGGACATTATTGTTGGTTGTTTTTCTACCTGATTTACTAAGGCAAATTAAGATTGCCAGTATTCAGACAACCATGGCTGTTGTTTACATGGGAATTTTTCCTGCAGCACTTGCTTATCTGGCCTGGGGATATGCATTGAAATATTTATCTGCTTCCAAAGCGTCAATTACGTTATATGCACTTCCAATTGTATCAACATTAATGGGATTTTTATTATTAAATGAACAACCTTCTCTTCTTTCATTGATTGGATGTAGTATTACTTTGTTTGGTGCTTTTATTGCCAGTCGCTCTCAAGTAGGTGCTTCTTTACCTTATAAGGAACCTCTAAAAATTGAATAGTTTTCTCTATAACTTTAAAGATGTTAATTAATTCTCTGTAAAAAGCTTCAAACTGGGTTTATACTTTTTATTTTGAAGTTTTTGGCGAAATGCTCATGGAATTGAGAATTGATAATACTCCGTTTAAAGCCCTATTCCAACCTTTGGATTTAGGTTTTACACAATTAAAAAATCGTTTATTAATGGGATCGATGCATACTGGTCTTGAAGAAGATAAAGACAGTTTAAATCGTTTGGCCCAATTTTACAGAGAAAGAGCCCTTGGAGGTGTAGGATTAATAACTACGGGTGGTTTTGCACCGGATCGAGTAGGTCGTTTGGCTCCTTTTTCTGCTAAATTGACGAACAGTAAAGAACAACAACGCCATGAATTAATCACCCATACGGTGCATGAGGCTGGAGGTAAAATTATTCTGCAGGCCTTACATGCCGGACGTTATGGTTTTCACCCTTTTATTGTCGCGCCTAGCGGAATCAAATCGCCCATTAGTCCATTTAAACCCTGGGTGATGAGTCAATATCGAATTAAAAAAACCATCAAGCATTTTGCCCGGTGTGCCCGCCTAGCCCAATTAGCAGGTTATGATGGGATTGAAATTATGGGAAGTGAGGGTTATTTAATCAACCAGTTCATTGTTACTCATACCAATCAACGTCAAGATGAATGGGGGGGGCATTATAGTAATCGTATCCGTTTTCCTATTGAAATAGTACGGAGTGTCCGTGAAGCAGTTGGCGAAAAATTCATTATAGTTTTTCGTTTGTCCATGCTTGATTTAATTACTGATGGTAGTAATTGGGAGGAAATCGTTATCCTCGCTAAAGCTCTCGAAGAGGCCGGTGCAACTTTAATCAATACGGGTATTGGCTGGCATGAAGCACGGGTTCCAACTATTGCCACTATGGTTCCTGAAGCCGCTTTTACCCATTTGACGCAGCATTTAAAGCCAGAGGTCAAAATACCTGTAATTACTTCAAATCGTATTAATACCCCTGAATTAGCCAATCAATTGATTGAGTCGGGTGTTGCTGATATGGTCTCTATGGCTAGACCTTTTTTAGCAGATCCTTTGTTTGCTGAAAAAGCCAAAAAAGGTGAGAGTGAAGCCATCAATGTTTGCATTGCATGCAATCAGGCATGTCTTGATAGGGTTTTCGTGAATAAAACTGCCTCTTGTTTGGTGAACCCCCGAGCGTGCAATGAAACCGAGCTGGTTTATGAAGTGACTGCAGAACCCAAATCAATTGCTGTCGTAGGCTCTGGGCCCGCGGGGTTAGCTTTTGCTGCAGTTGCTGCTGAGCGTGGACATAAAGTGACATTATTTGAAAGAAATAACCAACTGGGTGGGCAATTCAATTTAGCAAAAAAAATTCCAGGAAAAGAAATCTTTCAATACACTCTGGATTATTTTACCTATCAATTACAGAAATTTAAGGTAACAATTCACTTAAATACAGAAGCAACTGTGGAACATTTGCTGGATTTTGATGAAGTAGTTTTGGCGAGTGGCATTAAACCGCGAGTTCCAGATATTCCAGGCATCGATCACCCCAAAGTTGCCAGTTATATTGATGTAATCACTGGAAAAAAAGAAGTAGGTAAACGAGTTGCAATCGTTGGTGCAGGTGGCATTGGTTTTGATGTGGCTGAATTTTTAACCCATGAACATCATGCTTCCAAAGAGCAGTTTTATAATGAATGGGGTATTGATGTATATGGCAAATATCGAGGTGGGATTAAGCCTCCTGAAAGTACGCCCAGCCCGCGTGAGGTTTATTTATTACAGCGCAAAAAAGAAAAAATGGGTAAACGTTTAGGAAAAACGACAGGCTGGATTCATCGAGCGAGTCTAAAACACAAACAGGTTAAAATGATTTCTGGGGTGGGTTATGATGCTATTGATGATCAAGGGTTACACGTACGAATAGATGAAACACCCCAGGTTATAGCGGTCGATACCGTGGTGATTTGTGCAGGGCAAGTTGAATTAACCGAATTATTTGCTCCATTAAAAGAAGCCAAAAAGATGGTCCATTTAGTAGGTGGAGCGTATAAAGCATTGGAGTTGGATGCACGCCACGCTATTGATCAAGCATGTCGCTTAGCAGCGCTGATTTGAGGTAATTGGTTAATACTTATCAAAGAACAGAGGTTTTTTATGGATTCATCAGATTCTCATGTTCTCATTTAAAAATTGGTTTTTTTCAAACTAATGTATTTTAGGGCGTGTTGACACGCCTAAGTCACTACGTACCATTTCTTTCTTAAATCTCTAGAATGCGCTCTGGGTCAAAAATGTTTTTTTGGATCCAATTTAGCCCCACTCCTATAATTTACCATAAACCACGATTCACAAGGCATTTTTTGCATAAGATTATGTATCAGCTGAATACCCTGAAATTATAGAATTTTTAAAGAAAAACCAACAATGGAAGGATCTCATTAGAGATAATGGAGATATATTATCTACTTTATCTTCTGAATACGCCTCAAAATAAGTTTATAAATTTATGCTTGATTCAGGGGCAGTATACACACAAAAATGGTTGGCTTGGGAGCTTCAAGAAAAACCGGGCAGTAAATATACTGCCATTTATATTGATTTTTTATGTGACAAGCAAAAAAGATAATTAATGAAACATCGGGGGCAATCAATAAGATACAAAATGTCTCTTTGTTATTTGACTCGCTAAGCAAGAGATTCGATCAACTTAAGAATAAACCTAAAGGGGATGACAAGCTGGAATTGCAGGTAGTAAAAACTTGTTTATGTTACTTAATGGGCGCTATAAGTGAAAAAAAATTTAATAAAATTATTAAAGAGATTAACAACGATGAGAAAAATTATGCTTGGCCTTTTAAAGTGAAACAATTAACATCTTCCACATTTAAAGAATTTCAACAATTAGATGATAATAAAAAGCTTGATATGAAACTCTAAGAGTGAATTTTCAGTTTTTATATAATAATACCATTGTAAGCGATGAGTAGCTAAGGTAAGGAAAATCTTAGCTACTCTTGTGCTTTATAAAAATGCTATTTTATTTACTAAACTCATCAAATGCTTCTAATGCTTCAGCTGCATACATTAAAGATGGCCCGCCTCCCATATAAACAGCCATTCCCAAAGTTTCTAACAGTTCTTCGCGAGTAGCTTGCAGCTTGATTAAAGTTTGAGAGTGAAAACCAATGCAGCCTGGACATTGCTTTGCAACAGCCAAAGCCATGGCGATTAGCTCTTTAGTTTTTTTATCTAAAGTACCATCCTTAGTTGCAGCTTGAGCTAGAGCTGAAAATCCAGACATTACTTCTGGCATTTCTTTGCGCATTTTAGCTAATTGTGTGCTGATATCTTTAGTAATATGAGTAAATTTATCTGACATTAGAAAGGGCTCCTTTTTTGAATTACTGATTTTTATGGATTATCCAACCTTGTAAGTTCGAGTAATTATTTTAAATGTAACGCCAAAGAGGCGTTTCTAATTTAACTCATAACATGATTTAGAAAAAGATCTTAATGATTGTTCTATAAAAACAACTGAATTTATTTCTAGGATGATAACGCGCGATTTAAAGTTTCTTTTGCTAAAGTTAAACGCCGCTCGACCTCTCCTAATTCAGATTTTAAATTCAAAAGTGCGTTAGAATCTTGTCGACGCTGTAATTGCGCCAAGCTTTTTATCATCGCTTGCTGTTGGCTTGATAAAGCTCCAATTTCTATCTCAAGATCATTTATCCATTGTTGTCGGGTACTTAACGTTTTGATACCAAAATAATTTTTTCCATCCGGTTTATTTTTCTTATGTTGTATTTGACATAAGATTACTAAAACATTGATCTTTTGACGGATACGTTCCGCTAAGTAAAAGGCACTACGTTTGTTAGTTTGTTTGGATAATGCATGTATGTCCGTTTTAATTTCTGCAATAAATTGGGTAGTAGTTGACTCTGAAGTAGTACGGAATAATCCTTTAGGTAGGCTATGATTTAAAAAAGATATACCCAAGCCATTTATCTTCCATTCTAACTCAGGTAATCGAGCAATTAATTTATTGAGCAACTCATCGGGTTCACGTACCATAGCAATAAAGCCCCTCATTAATCCAAAACGGGCTCCATTTCTGTTGTTTTCCCTTGCATCCATGAACTTATAAACGGCGGTAGGCACATTAAAATTAACCCCCCAATTAGGGTCAGTTCATAACGTACTAAACTACCTACATCAATACCATCTGGGGGAATAAAACTCACTCCTAAAGTAGCACATACACCAATAATGCCTATGCCTGCAACAAATAACATTCCTGCCAATCCACCAGGAATTTTAAAGGGGCGATGATGTTGTGGTTCTGACAGACGTAATTTAATTGCGGCTATAAACATAATAAAATACATTAACATATACAGTTGTGCCGCTAATGCAGTTAGTAGCCAATAAGATCCATTCACACTAGGCATAAACAAAAATAAACCAGAGAGTACAGTGACAATGGTGGCTTGGGTATATAACATAACCGATGGTGCTCCCTTTGCATTGGTGCGCTGAAAATAATCGGGTAAGTTTCCATCTTCAGCAGCAACCAATAATCCTTTTGTAGGTGCAATAATCCAGTTGCTTACCCCTCCAAGTCCACCTAAAACTAACATGACTGCTACCACAGGCATCATCCAGGACATGTGGTAGCTTGAGAAAAATGCTTCAAATGCCTGCATAATCCCTGCTACTAAGTTAATGTCTTTTCCAGGCAAAACAATAGCAATTGCTAACGAACCTAGAATTAGGGTACTTAAAATAATAACTACTGAATAAATTAAAACTTTTGGAAAGGCATGTTGTGGATTTTTTACATCATTTGCATGAACAGTAGCGATTTCTATACCGCAGAAGGACATAATAATTGCAGTTAGAGATACCCACATGGATTTATCCTCTACATGTGGAACAATACTCGGAATATCAAATTGAATCTGTAACGGGTTGCCTTGAGTCATCCAAACCAAACCTAGGCCAATAATTAACGACATAGGCAATAGCAACCCAGCAAGAGAACATAAATTACTAAACGCTGCAGAAGATTTCATACCTCGCAGGTTTAGTATCGTAGTCCCCCAAAAGGAACTGACAATGACAGCCCATAGAAAATAGGGATTACTCGTCAGCGCCGGGTTAATTAAATAGCCAATTGTTCCTGCAACAAAAGATAAAATCGTTGGGTACCAAATAACATTTTCTATCCATTGTAACCAAATGGCTAAAAAGCCCATTTTCTTTCCAAATGCTTGTTTCACCCAAATATAAATTCCTCCTTGCTTTGCCCATCCTGAGGCTAATTCAGCTGAAACCAAGGCAGTAGGAATTAGAAAAAATAACGCGCCTAGAAAAAAGTAAAAGATTAATTGACTACCAAATAAGGCTGTTGCAGGCAAATTACGTATGCTATCCACAGATCCAACTGTAATCATAGTCAAACTGAAAATTGTTAGTGAATGTTTTTTCTCAATCATCGCAGTCCTTCAGTGCAGTTTTTTGGGGCGTGCAGAAGCTTTATTATATAAAAATAAGCTTAAGGAACCCTTAATAATAGGCTAATAAATAAACAAAATGCTCCTAATTTTTGTTTATCATGAAACCTTCATATCGATTGTATGGTAAAATAGCATGATTTAATCAGAAAATCTCTGCATTTTTTCTTAACGTTATGCTAATCAATAGGACTGGTACTTATAAAAAAATGAGTTGTTTTCTTGCACTGTTTCTTTGATTATGAAGGTCTGTCTGTAGTACCCACGAGTAGGGTAGAAGCGACGATATGCAGGGATTTAAAATATTGACCTTGCAAAGAGAGCTGGATAAAAACAGTATTTGCCAGTTTCATACCATAGCCTCTCTATGCTATAGTGGATATTTTTTTGGGCGTACATTATGTTTGAAACCTTAACGGAACGTTTAACCCGTACCTTTAAAAATTTACGAGGGTTAGGGCGATTAACTGAAGAGAATGTACAACACGCTTTGCGTGAAGTCAGACTTTCTCTGCTTGAAGCAGATGTTGCCTTACCTGTTATTAAAGAATTTATAGAGCAAGTAAAGCAAAAGGCTTTAGGACAAGAAGTTTTAACTCATTTAAATCCTGATCAAGCTTTTGTGAAAATTGTACATGACGAATTAATTCATGTCATGGGCGATGAACGTGCCGAACTCAACTTCAAGACTCAACCTCCAGCAATATTTTTAATGGCAGGGTTACAAGGATCAGGTAAAACTACCAGCACTGCAAAACTCGCGCGCTATTTGAAAGAATCTGAAAATAAAAAAGTAATGGTCGTTAGTGTTGACGTTTATCGACCTGCCGCGATCCAGCAGCTTAAAGTATTAGCTGAGCAAATAGGAGTTGGTTTCTTCCCTGCAGAAGTCAGTGAACAACCCTTAACAATTGCTCGTAAAGCCCTGGATGCTGCAAAAAAGCAATATATGGATGTATTGATCATTGATACTGCAGGCCGTTTGCACATTGATGCCGACATGATGGCCGAAATCAAAGAGCTGCATCAGGCAGTAAATCCAATTGAAACTCTATTTGTAGTAGACAGCATGACTGGACAAGATGCCGCGAATACTGCAAAAGCATTTCATGAGGCGCTTCCCTTGACAGGGGTTATCTTAACAAAGACAGATGGTGATGCCCGCGGTGGCGCAGCCCTTTCTGTAAAACAAATTACCGGGCAACCCATTAAATTCATTGGTAGCGGTGAAAAAGTAGATGCACTAGAACCATTTCATCCCGAGCGTGTTGCTTCGAGAATTCTCGGTATGGGTGATATTCTGACCTTAATTGAAGAGGTTGAGCGTAAGGCAGATAAGCAAGCCAGTGAAAAACTTGCTAAAAAATTAAAAAAAGGGAAAAGTTTTGATTTAGAAGATTTCAAGCAACAACTGCTGCAAATGAATAATATGGGTGGTATCTCTGGAATGATGAGTAAGTTACCTGGTGTGAGCCAAATGATGCCCCAGCAAGCAATGAAGCAAGTCAGTGAAAAGGCTATGGCACAAACTATTGCCATTATCAATTCGATGACTCCAAAGGAACGCCGTATTCCTAAAATTATTGTTGGTTCGCGTAAAAAGAGAATTGCTCAGGGCTCAGGAACACAGATACAGGATGTAAATAAGTTATTGAAGCAATTTGAACAAATGCAAAAAATGATGAAAAAATTTACTAAACCTGGTGGAATGCAAAAAATGATGCGTGGAATTGGTGGTATACCTAGATTAAAAGGTATATTACCAGACGATTTTAAATAATTCGCAAGAATTACTTCACATGACGAATTAATTTTCGTACAATACACGGCATTTTTATGCTTAGTGCGATTACTAAGTATGTGTAACCACTCTCAAATAGAGGAAAATAATGGTCGTTATACGTTTATCTAGAGGCGGCGCAAAAAAGCGTCCTTTTTATCACATGGTCGTTACTGACAGTCGCAAACGTCGCGATGGCAGTTATATTGAGCGTATTGGTTATTTTAACCCTATAGCGCGTGGGCAAGAAGTACGTCTGCATATTGATGCAGAAAAATTAAGCCACTGGCAAAAAGTAGGGGCAAAGTTATCTGATCGAGTTTCTGCTTTGGTCAAAGAGTTTAATAAAAAAGGCGAAGCAGCTTAAATAACGTGGATAATCAGAGTTGGATAATAATTGCCCGATTTGGGCGGCCTCATGGTGTTAAAGGTTTTGTTACGGTACACTCTTTTACAGAGCCCCGTGATAATGTTCTGAAATATACAAATTGGCATGCCTTTATTAATAACAAGTGGCAACCTATTAAATTAATGCGGGCTGAAGTACAAAGCAAATCAATTATTGTCCAAATTGAAGGTTATTCTGAGCGTGAATTAGTAGCTCATCTTACTAATATAGAAATTGCAGTTCACCGAGATCAACTGGAAAAATTGAATCCTGGTGAGTATTACTGGCATCAGCTTATAGGTATGAATGTGATTAACCAACAAGGTGAAACTTTTGGAAAAGTCACTGAAATAATTCCTACAGGTGCTAATGATGTGCTGGTTGTAGAAGGTAATAAAAGACATTTAATCCCTTACTTGCCTGGCCAATTTATATTAGATATTGATCCCAACCAGGAGTTAATTACTGTTAATTGGGATGTGGATTTTTAAGTGGTGCTTCATCTTGGAGTCATTACCCTAATACCTGAGATACTTAATGCCTTGAATTATGGCGTATCAGGTAGGGCAATAGATCAAGGGTTAGTAAAAATTGATTTCTGGAATCCAAGAGATTGGTCCTCCAGACCTTATAGACAAGTAGATGATAAACCTTATGGCGGTGGCCCCGGGATGGTCATGATGTATGAACCATTGCGTAGTGCCATTGTGCAGGCACGAAGCCAAATGCCAAGCCATTGTAAGACGATTTATCTAAGCCCCCAAGGAAAGGTAATTCGGCAAAATGACTTAAATCAGGTGGCAAGTGAGAAACAACCCCTGCTGCTTATTGCAGGAAGATATGAAGGAATTGATGAGCGCATTCTTCATCAATATGTAGATGAAGAATGGTCTTTAGGAGATTTTGTTTTAAGTGGTGGTGAGCTGGCAGCCACGGTATTTATCGATGCAATTATTCGCTTAATACCAGGAAGCCTTGGGCATCTCTGTTCAGCAGAACAAGATTCATTCATGAATGGTTTACTGGATTGCCCCCACTACACTCGACCGGCAGAGGTTGATGGATTAGGTGTTCCGCCTGTTTTATTAGGTGGTAACCACAGAGATATTGAACTGTGGCGAAGAAAACAGTCTCTAGGTAAAACCTGGCTTAAGCGGCCGGATTTACTTGAAAAAATACAGTTAAGTGAAGCAGACAAGCAATTGCTTGTTGAGTTTAAGTTTGAGCACGGTGAATCCTAGAAGATGAACCAATTTGAGGAGTAGTCCATGACTAATATTATTGACCAACTGAATGCTGAGCAAATGCAAGGTAAGGAAATCCCTGAGTTTAATCCTGGTGATACTGTTTTGGTTCAAGTGAAAGTAATTGAGGGTAACCGTGAACGCTTACAGGCTTTTGAAGGTGTAGTTATTGCCAAGCGTAATCGTGGTTTGAATTCTGCTTTTACTGTTCGTAAAATTTCTCATGGCGTTGGTGTTGAGCGTGTGTTTCAAACCTACAGCCCAATTGTTGATAGCATTACTGTAAAAAGACGTGGTGATGTGCGTCGTGCTAAGCTTTATTACCTGCGCAACCTGGCTGGTCGTGCTGCACGTATTAAAGAAAAATTACCTGGCAAAAAGGAAGGCTAAGGATTTTATTCTTTGGCTCGAAATTTTGTTAAAAATCATTCATAATCCCCACATTGTGGGGATTATCATTTATGTTCTAAATAAAAATCTTGATTTTCTAAGCTTTTCATCAATCACAACAATATCACCATCTGCTGCTTTTGTGTCGCTTAGATACAGCGTGTAAAGCAATGGGTAAACTGTTTAGTATACCGCTTTCTCATCACGAGTCATCGTATCATCAACGGGCATGCCATTTTTATAAGTTAGAAACTGCTTTAACCACTCGATCTTAAGTAAACCGAAATCTCTAATTGTTCCAGCCTTCACATCCATAAATTGTAGCACTAATAATAAAAACATAATTTTAATTAGCAGATAGCGCTTCATTTTGTAACACCTCATTAGGTTACCTGATTGGATAGAATATGTACCTTATGCTATATATTTATTAAGACTGTATATTAAATGAGGTGTGATATGCAAGATAAGCAAGATAAGCAACAAGGGTATAAATTTGAGAATCCTAAATTATTTTTTACTCTTCCATTCTCAATTATTACGTCAGCGTTAACGGGTGTGAAACCGCCGCAGGATTTTGATTGTCCACATAGAAAAGCATTACATGAGCATTGTTCAAAGGTGCAGGGATTCGATAGTTTTACGGTTCCACCAGTAAATGTTGAGTTGCATCATGAAAAAACACCTTTGACTAAAGAGTCATTTCAGGCTTTAAAAGATGATATGGAGCATACGGCATCGTGGAAACCAACATTTTCAGATAAAGAGCGCGTTCAATTTTATAGGGAACAATCGGAACATCAGACCAAAATTAGTAAAAGCTTTTTTGAAGCCGGTGAACATGAAGGAGCGTTCATGCATGCTCGATTGTCCGATTTTTTTTCATGTAAAGCAAAAACAGTTGATTTTGGGATCCGACTTGGTCAGCAAATAGATCAGGAGATGTCAGGGAAAACACCACCGATAATAACTTCAAGTTGGTAATTATATAAATAGGGGGAATTTATGATACCTAAGGATACAATAATGGGCCGTCAAGGTCCGAGTTCAGGTGTGCACACAAAGGATTGTGCACTTCTTTCTTTAACTCCTAAAGAACAATTTTTTCCGTACATAGTAGATATTGCTGAAGATATGCTTGATTTACCGGAGGAGGAAACGAAAAGATTAGTTGATCCTTCTCTTCTTGAAAGTCATACAGTTCCCGTTTGTATTCCCCTGCTTACTAATCCTAATGATTTACTTTTGTTTATTAAAAATAACAGCAAGATATTATTTGATTTAATGTTAACTGCTTGGCCATTTAAAAACGCGCAATGGGGTTTTACTAATAAAAATAGTGAATTAATTGAAAATCTTGTTGCTATTAAATATTTCCCAATAGTGTATAAAGCGATTACAAAACGGGTTAAAAATACGTTAGATTTATCAGTAACGTTCGTTGGTCCGACTAAGGCTTTGATTGATTATATTATAGAGAGATTGGCCTCAAAAAAAATGACTCGAAATGAAGAGGAATTAAGAGCTTTGCAGTTTATCCTATCGACTGGAATTGCTATTGTCACCAATACATTAGAAAAATCACCAAGTCAGAGTACAGAGGATTATCTTTTGGCAATAAATGATTCGAAAAATTATCTAGGTGCTCTTAAAGATAAGAAATTAGAAACTCTTTTAAATTTTTATTTTAAGAGCAAAGATGAATATCCTCCAAACAGTAGTGATGAATTTTTGCATGTTTGGTTTGATACAAAAACCTATCAGGGAATGTATATGTTTCCTGAACCTTCAATTGCAAAAAAATATGCGTAAAGTGAGAGTGCTTATTGGATCGCGTGGTATGTTAAATTCAGATATGATTAGGCCTTTTTCGATAAAAGTGTTATAAATGTTATAGAGATTACAGAAATCTCTATAACATTTATAAATTCAAACTCAACCTATTCCAAGTTTAAATGATGTGTCTTCATCAAGAGAGTAGCGTTTTTTGAGATATTCCATCATTTCTGGAATAAGTTCATCACATGGTTTCACTCTCTCCCCACCATTAAGGTTTGCATCAAAGAAGCGACATTTTGATGCACTTTGTTTTCCAAGGTATACCTGATGATATTTATCTTTTTGACTTAATTCAAATGTCATTAACATATGGTCTTTATCTTCTAAAGTTTTACTGACTTTTTCCGGGGTTAAACTTTTAAGAGAATGCTGTTCGTCTCGATGCTCGACCTTATTTTTATGAAAAGCATGATGCTCATCTTCGCCTGGATTTTGGGCTCTAAAATCAATCTCTTGATTTTCTTCAATTATCGATTTCTTTAAAAATTGCTTGCCATCTTGTAATTCTTGGGTTGGATCTTGTTTATTTAGTAGTAAATCTAAATAGTGATTGGACATTGGTTGACACATCCCAACAGCCTCACCATCATCGTTAATGGCTTGCCCACTTTCCATTAACATATCAAATTGATTCGTGAATGGCTTGATACCTTGCAGTCTTTTAAATAATTTTTCTAGCATGTAAAACTCCATATTAGTGAGCAACAAATAATGTTGCACGTAATTAATACTGAAACAGACAACACTTATTATACAGAGTTGTACAATATTAAGTCAAATTTATTTCTATTACTACAACAATTACTTCGTGATGACTTTATATGAGACCTCTTCGTAAACGTGTATTCATGTATGCGTTTTGTGAAAACTCCTTAACAAGGAGCATCATGAAGTATGAAAGAATAAAAGAACTGGAAAACGAAGAATTTCATATCTTTCTAACCCTTAATTACCTAAAGAAAGGACAAATAAAAGAAGATAAAGGTAAAAACCTCGAGTTATCAAACCCACGTGTATTAAATGAAAATATCATTTATGCTTACTGACACAGCAGTCGAAAAAAAACAGGCATGAAAATATGCTTACGTTCCCATGCATGTTATTTGAAACCTTAGAAAATAGTACAGTTCATGCTATTTTGGTTTTGGCCTTCTTGTAAATCAACAGATGGCATTTTTAGTCCCAGTTCATTAGGTTGTATTAACGAAACCAGTTCTAAATGTTTAGCAGAAATTTTACCGTTCTCATCTATAAGATCACTTTTTGCATTTAATAGAACTTCGGCTTTAATAATTACAGGGGTATGCCAAACGGGATCACTACCGTCAATACTATCTACAGAGGACTGATAGGTAAAGTTTAAGTCTGAATGTCGTTTAGAAATTGTTAACGCATATTCTTGAGCCTCTTTTTCAGAGCCAAATATCTTAACTTTTTCACTTTTTTTAGGCAGCGAATTAATAATATCCTTTGCGGGATCCTCATTATAAAGGTATTTAACTCCCCTTAATATTCCTCCTGAGATATTATGCATTTCTACAATCCTGTTACTCACGACATAAACGGGACTTTTTCCTAAACCTGCTTCCTCTAAGATCTTTATTTTAATAAATTTAGAAGGCTGAGCGTCTTTACTAATAGCTTTTTTAATGGCCATTAATGCAGTTAATGTCGCGTTGTTTCTCGCAAAAATATCTTCTTTAGCTCTCATGCTAATCTCCTGTGGTTATGCTAAAAAAGGTTTTTAAAACGAAGGGAATACGGGATCGTATGTTTCCTTGGTTTTAAAACCAGAAAATCACGATATACCCGTTTAATGAAAGCGATTAAACTAAACACCCGCAGTATGATGCCAGTCCTCTGACTTGCTCAGAGAAGATATTATCATTTTTTATCACAAAATTAAGCGCAATAATGCCACAACAAATACAAAAGTCAATCTGTATGTATAATATTGTGTCTAAGCGTGAGTGATAGCTCATTGTGTGATCAGCATCTATGTTAGACGACTTTGCTTCTTGCAAATGCCTAGATGAGGTAGATTTACCAGAACAAATAGACAGTGGAACCAAAATATCAATAGACGCTAATGGAACGCTTTTATCTTACTAAACAGAAGGAATTAATCACATAAATAATAGGTAGGAGAAAAACGGATAGAATTAAACTTGAGGAGTCTCTGATTGCCCTGAAATCAACTCCCCAATAGATTTCTTATGCAATACCAAGTTAAAAAAACTTATTCCTATTCCCGTTACCCAACGCCAGGTATTATCCAATGCTGATGGTGGTGAAAGGGCATCTAAACGTTCTTCTTCCCATTTACCAGGGTGAAGTTGACGCAATGCACTCACATATTTCGTAATTTCATCGGCTACTTTGGGAGTAAATTCGAGCTGCTCGTAGATATAGGTAAGAAAACGCTTTGCCAAGCTTAATCTAGCCGTGTAAAGCTCATCTTGTTCTTTCTTTGAGTGATCCAAGTGTAAAATATAATCTTCAAGAAGATATCTGAGTCGAGTAATTGCGTAAATTTTATCAAAAATGAGAGTTACTTCATGTTTATCGCTATTATCTACCCACTGAAAAAAATCGGTTTGTACCTCAACTAAGCTACTTCTGTAAAGGGAAGGAGAAAGCCGTTTACCGATTTGTTCTATTAGTTGATTGATTTCTCGACAAGTTATATTGGGAGAATCAGAGTGCAGACATAAATTATGTTTATGAAAAACCATGCAGAGAAATAAAGCTACAATAATAGTTTTGAATGCATAATCTAATTTTCCTTGTAACGGTTTTAATTCTAAATCATATACTGCATGTAAGCGAGCCAAGTTTTTGGCATCTTCTTCTGAGAAACCATTATTTAACCATTCGAAAATCAAAGAATTTGTTGTATCGTCTGCATCTAAAATATACCCATCATGAGTATATTTTTTTGTAATAAAATCAACCCATTCTAAAAAAAGAAGATACTTTCCCTCACGAAGTGCTTTAAGATATTCAGAACTGGATGAAAGCATGAGTGTCCTTGGCTACTTTTTCTCAATCATATCCTATAATTAAAAAACATAAACATGGAAATGGTGCACACTATGAAAAGGAAATGGTATGTGACTGTTGCTTTATCTCTTTTGCCCCTTCATTTATCCTTCGCGGTTAATTGTGATATAACACATTTTCGTTGGGAATGTGATTTACCTATTCATGTTAAACCTAAACCTAGAGTTTCATCACTTGTATATTGTGGCAACTCTTACGGGTATATAACAAAACAAGAATATGACATACTCGCACGTTACCAACGCGCTAATGTCAATATGGTTTTAGATATCAATGGTGAATATATAGACAGTCCTTGTATTGGTGCACAAAGATAGTAAAATAGGCAATGAATTAACGTGAGCTTCGGGAAAAAATCTATTTAGATTCTGTCTCCATTTCGAACCGTTAGGGCTGATACAGCGTTATGAGCTGTTTTAGCCCTAACGGTTTGAAGTAAAAACACGTTCTCTTTTAAGTCGCGCGCTCTTGTTTTATTTCGCGGTACATCAACTTAAACACGACGAATAATATGATCATTGAATTGGACGGCATTTCTATTGAAATAACGCGTAAACAAGTTAAAAACATGCATTTGCGTATTTATCCTCCCGATGGTTTGGTTAAGGTAAGTGTACCTCTTAAATTTAGTGAGCAGTTAATTCGGCAAACACTGCAAACGAAAGGGGCATGGATTCATCAACAACGTGAACGCATTCGTAGCCGCTCAGTTATTGAAAGTTCTGAGTTAGAAACAGGAGCTACTGTCGTTTTTAAAGGTAAACAATACTTACTCATTGTTGAAGAGCATCACGGTCCGGAGCAAATTAAGATAAATGATGAGTTAATGTACTGCTATACCCAACCCAATAGTTCCCATGAACAAAAGCAAAAACTTCTTGATAATTGGTATCGATATCAAATGCAAATCTTATTGCCTGATTTAATTCGGTATTGGGAGAGTGTTGTTGGTGTAAAAGTGTCTCAGTGGGGAATAAAAAAAATGAAAACACGCTGGGGCTCATGTAATACTAAAGTAGCTCGCATATGGTTAAATCTTAATCTTATAAAAAAACCACAAATCTGTATGGAATATGTACTTGTACATGAATTAGTACATTTGCTTGAGCCCAGCCATAATAAACGTTTTTATCAATTAATGAGTAAATTTATGCCTGAGTGGCGCCAATATGAATTTCTACTGGAAGGACGTGCACCTTGAACGATTCTGATTTACTTATCCACAATCTTTGTACTCAAGGATTCCATATCATCGAAGATTTTCTTGAGCTTGATCAATGCCAGCTCATTCAAGAAACAGCTCAAGAAATGTATGCACAAGGGTTATTTCGTGGAGCAAAAATTGGTCTCAATTTGGGGTCTCATAAAAATAAGACTATTCGCGCTGATGAAATTTTTTGGTTGGATGAACATGAAGAAAATTCAGCAATACAAAGTTATTTAAAACGAATTCAGCAATTAGCTCAGCTCCTGAATCAAGAACTCTATTTAGGTTTACACGAATTTGAAACTCATCTTGCAGCCTATCAACCTGGCTCTTATTATAAAAAACATGTAGACCAGTTTGCTACAAAAAAAAATAGAAAAATTTCTTGTGTCTATTATTTAAATAAAGACTGGAGTGCTGCATCAGGTGGGGAATTAAAACTTTATACTCAAGAGGACCAACTCATTCAAGTTATATTACCACAAGAAAATCGTTTCATATGTTTTAATAGTGATTTGCCCCATGAAGTATGCCTTACTCATCAACCTCGATACAGTATTGCTGGATGGTTGAAGACTCGTTCTGAGTTCATGTGTTAAAGAATCAATTTGATTTTTTAAGATAAAAAATAATCTAACTTTCAATTTAATCAATATGTTAAATGCGGATTGCTGCTACTTGTAAATGAGGCGGCATAATTTGTAGAGTCTGTGCTAAAATAGGGCTATTTTTAAATTTAATTATCTAGGTATAGGGGAGCAATTGTGAAATCTCGTCAAGAGAAACATGATTTTTTAGAACGGCTATTAACAAACCAGAGTCTGAAATTGAGAAAAAAGTTCAATTAATAAGTAGCTCTATAAATAATACTCAGCATGAGATTAATATAATCCAAGAGAACATAGATAAATCACAAATTGGAATAAAATTGTTACAATTATATGATCAAATACAAATTAATGAACAAACTTTAAAATTAGCGATAGAGGAAAAAAAAGAAGGATTGCAAGCTTTAGCCCAGGAATCACTTAATATACATAAGAGCGAATATAAAATTCTTGAAGAGCAATTGACGAAGCTTGACAATCAACTTAATGGATCAAAAAAGTTATTGGAGGAACTGGATCAACAATTAAAAGAAGTGTTGCAATCCGCTGTGAACATTAAACCATTATAAGAAGCAATAAAATCAGGGATCTTCTTAAACAAGGTGGAACATTTTTTCAGGATAAATCTGAGCGTGTGGCTTCATTTTTCATGATGGATTAAGTTTTAAAAATCTTCGCAATTTACCAGACGGGAGGTATTCAAACTCGGATACCTCTATCAATTTAACTTGAGGTTTGACAATACCCAGGTTGCTTAATTGATCACAAATATGGTTCTTTAATTGGATCTTATCCACATAACCGGTGGTTAAGACTTTAATGTCTACTCCATTTTTTGTTTGAATTACTTGATACTCACGAACATTTTTTTCATGTAAAAGTGGGGTTACAAAAATTAAATGATGTACAAAAATATTTCCAGGATAAATGAAATCAAACTCTGGACGGCCTTGGGGTTCGGCAATAAGTTGATGCTGGATTCCACAAGTGCATTTTTTATCCAGGAAAAATAATTGATCAGATACTTCATAACGAATAATGGGTAATGTATAGTTATATAAATTAGTAAAATAAAGTCTATAAGGTATAACTTCCTTCCGCACTGGCCTATTCAATTCATCAACAGGCTCAACAATGCACGCATCATCGTTTAAGTGCATGACTTCACTATCTGCACAACAATTCATTCCAAATAGCCCTTCAGATGTTCCATAAGTATTAAAAATAAAGACATTAGGCCAGACTTTTTTGATTAGTTCGCGGATTGGCTTATATAAAGGTTCTCCTCCAACACAAATAACCTTGGGTTGAATGCGGAGATGCTCTTTAAGCGCTTCGAGGCATAATTTATGGATGGTGCTTGGTGTACCTTGCAAAATATCCGCTTGGGTTGTATTGAGATGGGCAATAATTTGATTAAGTGGTAATGTAATTGGAAAATAATGAGTTTTTATATTATCAAATTTGTAAGTTAACGAAAGTGAATATATGGCATAAACGGTATTAGTAACAATAACTTGAGCAATTGTAGTTTTTTGTGCAGGATCAATTAAAATTTGACTGCGATCATGATTATAAAGGGGATGACGTATAATATATAAGTAATATTTATTCCATTCTTCCCAATCATAGATAAAAACCCCTCTTGTCCCAGTAGAGCCACCACTCGCCAATACATGATAACGATCGTGAAGATATAACAGGTTATTGTGACGCCTCATTTTTGCAATATGCTTTTCAACCAGCGCTAATGAAAGTTTCCGATCAGTAACAATTGAATCCCAGTTTTTCATGAAAGTCATTTTATCCATGATGGGAATTTCACTTAACCGTTCTTCTGTGAAATTCTCAACATTAATATGCGCCAATGCTTTTTGATACCATGGAGAATTTAATTTTGCATGGATGAGTAATTTCCTAAGTTGTTCGTCTCGCATTTGTTGTAGTTTTTCGGGGGAACAAAAAAGCGCATTCTGGTACTCTTGGTATTTTGCAAGCATATCGCTTGTTTGCTGAATGGTCATTCGCTCGGTATCTTGGTGTCTATATAAAATCGGATTTCGAGTAAGTGTTCGATTTAAGCGATGTATAAAATCAAATAAAGACACATTTCACTCCTGTATCAATGTTTTCTCTTACGTGTCAATTCCTGCTTAATTATTTCCAAAAGATCATCCATGCTTTCAAATGTTATATCAGGATATACATAAAATAGGGGTTGCTCCTTATTGATGAACTTATTTCCATTACCCGGTTGCTTTGCAAACCCTTCCCCAGAGGATAGTTGCTGTGTCGGCATTGTGTTTACTACCTGTGTATGCATCCGCGCTTCGTGCCCTGAATTTCCTTGCGCTTCTGTAGCAAGTTTTCGAAGAATGCTATTTTCCATGATGACAGGGATCGCGTTACTTCCTTCCAATGCTAAGACTGGTAGTGTATATAATTTGATTTTATTATTTTTAGTACGCATAAACACCCCTACCCCATGCCATGGTTGAACAGGGTCACCAAATGCTGTAGTTGTTAATACGGCCAATTGCCCAGGTTTAGCATGAATGGTCCACCTGATATGCTCAGGAAAACAGGTACTAATTGGTTCTTGGGGTAAATCTCTATCACTGCGAACCTCTGCCAAATAACATATAGTAGCGTTCCATGCTTCCTGAATCATGGATTGTCGTAGATATTCAAAATGTTTTTCCTGAGGTATTTCAAATGCTTGAGGATTTGTAATTAATGTTTCAACTTGCTTAAAATCCAATGCAGTTAATCGAGTATAAGGCTCAAATAGATGTTTGGTCAGCTCAACATAAAGTGCTTCATAATTTTTCTTATGAGTATGAGCATAATTTGAAAGAGTTGCATAATTAATCGTATAAATCATTGACTTGAATAAAGGGATATACCTACCTTCAGGATTGCATAATTCAGGCTCAGGATCAGCCTCAATCGCTTTATAAAGTACGTGGTGCATGTCATAGGGATCTAATAATGGCTGCATTAAATTAAAATAAAAATCCCGTACATGTGTTCTAATCGTTGCTTTCTCTAATTGCATTCCGGATGGAAGAAAATCCAAAATAACATCTTGATAATCAATTATTTCTATATAATTTGCGATATTTAATTTTTTTATCCACCAACGTAGCTGAGTTTGATAAAGATCAATTATATTTTCAGGTTCATTTAAAAAATGATTAAAACGTCTGCCATCACAAATAATTGTAAATAAAGACAGTGTTCTATTCATATCAATTACTTCTTGACGGTAAATTGAATCAATGGTTTTGGCAATTTCATATAAACCAAGTAAAAAATTGATTTCAGACAAATCAGGTAAAGGTCCCCTGGATTTAAGCGGAGAGGAAGACTTATAAGGCAAGGCAGGAATCACCATTTTTATGGGCTTGTTCTCATTCACTAAGGTCCTTATTTTTTGAGCTAAAATGATTCGTGAAGAATTTGCTTTTGAACCTTTTAAAAATTGACGATCAAACATGACTTCAGTTATTTCTTCGCAAATACTTATATTGTTTGGAGACTGTAAACCATAGTCTTTATAGTTCTTTTTAGCTCTTATTTGGGCAGCAGAAACCCGATCTAAAATAAATTTCTCCGATTCCTGTAAAAGTATAGGCAGTAGATGTTCAAAAAATAGATCTTCACTTATGGGAACAGCCCTCTGATCAAATTCTTGGGAGCTATAAAGTTGAAAATGGGACTTATGATTTATTTCGTGCATAAAATGAGCACTGATAACAGCCTCACGTTTTTTATTTAAACCAATCTTATAGACTGATTCAGTGTCGTCAACAGTTTCGTTTTTCATAAATTTACTAATCATTTCACTTCAGTATTTACAGATATATTGATTTAAATCCCTCATTTCTTGAAGGGTACGACAACCTGTTAATTTCATTACGGCTTCAAATTCTTCGCGCAATAAAGTCAGCATAGAGTGAACACCCTGTTCTCCATCAACAGCTAATGCCCAGAGAACGGCTCTACCGAGTAATAAGGCATCTGCGCCTAATGCGAGAGCTTTGAACATATCTGTTCCTCTTTGAATCCCACCATCCATCAATACAAGTGTGCGTCCAGCAACCACTTTGACAATATCAGGTAATACAGTAATTGTAGCCTGGGCAGTATCAAGTTGGCGGCCTCCATGATTGGATACAACCAGGCCTGAAACTTTTAACTGGCAGGCTTTATCTGCATCCAAAGGATTAAGAATTCCTTTTAGAATAACAGGTAGCCTGGTTAGTGATTGGACCCACTCGATATCGTTCCAGGTGACAGAGGGATCAAGCTCATGGGCAGTAAAGTTATAAAGTACTTGATCGCTTACTGCGCTTTTAAAATTACCAGTGGTCAGATGACTAGGAAGTACGAATTGGTTACGAACATCCCTGTCTCTTTTCCCTGTAATTGGAGCACCTACAGTAATAAGTATGGCTTTATAATTTGCATTTTCCGCACGTTGAATTAACTCTTGTGTTAATGCTCTATTTTTAAAAATATAAATTTGTAACCAAAGACTCTCATTATTTGAGTAAGTTGCGATGTCTTCAAGGGCTACATTTGACATGGAACTTACAATCATGGGAATGCCACATGATTTAGCAGCCTTCGCGGTACTTACCTCACCTCGTTGATCTACTAATTGATGGAATGCTGTTGGCGCAATGAGTAATGGGATGCTTAATTCATCATTTAATATTTTAGTCGACAAATCAACAGTTGAAACATCCCGCAAACACAATGGTCTTAAACTAATATTATCAAAAGCCTTTCGATTGTTTCGCTTTGTTATTTCATCACAAGCACCTGCATCAATGAAGTCAAAAGTTTTTTGAGGAAGTTTTTGTTTTGCTAACAATCTGTAATCAGATAATTTTACAGGATTCATTGTGATACTCGTTATAGGTTGAGTGGACTCTAATAGGGGCATTTCGTTGTTATCCAATTTGTTTCTCTTTAAATGGAAAATAGCTCTAATAGGGAACTTAGCATGGATTATCTCCTTATCCAAAGAATAGCGTTTCTTATTGTTTTTTCCACTTTAATCGCACGGATTAAATCCTTATGAAATTAGATTGCAATGAGACTAAAAGCCTTTATCAGATTGAAATTATGAAATAATTTTTAAAAGTTACACTGCTTACACCATATATTTTTTGTAATTTACAGAGAAATTTGATACAAATTTATTGAATTTTAACCGCAATCAATATTAAATGGACTTGTATGCCTCCAAGGAGAGGGAGAATTAACATGGCAATTAGTAAAGAATTTTTTAGAATATATGGCCATTTTGTTATGAATTACAAACAAAATGGCACTCCGGCATTTTACAATTGGGCTAAAGAACATAATCACAGCATAATTAGCCTTTTCTTAGAAGAAATTCTTTCTCTTGTGACTTTAAATCAGGATACGCTGCATGATGCAAGTATTATTGAGAACTTGAGTATTACCATCCTTCTGTCTGCTAAAAGCAATCCCTATTTACTGAATTGTTGGGTAAATTTTCTTGATGAATATAATAGTGCAGCAAAACAATATGCTCCAATAGGGACTATAGAAATGAGTATTGGTCCTTCTGGAGTTCCTTCTGAAAATTTGATCCGTAATCTCAAAGACGCATTAATTGCGCAGCAAACAGCATTGGTTTCAACTCAAAAAATACATCAAGCTGAAATAGAACAACTAAAGAAACAAATTTCAGATCTACAACAATCAAATTATCAATTAATGTTACAAAATGATCAATTAAAGATTCTAGTGGGTGATCGAAAGGCTGTAGAAGAAATGCATGATCAAATAATAACCGCTTAAAAGCAATTATTATCTGTATCTCAGTTACTTGGCACACTTTTTGATACTACAAAACAAAAGCCAGTGATTGAAATTCTTTCTCCTTTACTAACTACTTCGATTATGCAAAGTCCCCAAACTCCAGAAATAGGACAATTAACTCAAGCTCCTCTACCTAAAACTATCGAAAGAGATATGGCTATGCAAAATGAAATAAGCATTATCCCTTCTCAAATAGAAGTGTTCGCTCAAAAAGATCAACTCCAACCAAAAATTCCACCAGCCCCCCAAATTCCTCTTCCTCCAGAAAAACCACCAATACAACCAACATCTGCAAAGGAAACTAAAACAGCGGCAAAACCAATTTTGGCCAATCAATCATTTTTTACACCGTTAAGCAATAATGATCTCCTTGATGGAATAAATGGTGCCCTGGAAAAAATGAAAAAGAGGAAGGAAGCACAAGTGTCACAAATAAATGATGAAGAAAAAAAAAAATTATCCACCCAGTGATAGTGGGCCGCCTGAACTAGTGGCTCTTTTTAAAAAATTACGAGAAATTAGAAGTGCAATAGAAAATGAAGATTCATCACCAGAAAACTCGGCCGTGGAATCAGATTGGTGATGTCCCAATTTCGAATAAATATGATTATTGTGTATAATGATATTTTTATTTTCACTTAGTCCTTATGCACGCTATAGAGATTAAACAGCTATCCAAAACTTATGCTAATGGTGTTCAAGCGTTGAAAGGCATTGATTTAACCATTAATACAGGTGATTTTTTTGCTTTGCTGGGAGCCAATGGTGCGGGAAAGTCAACAACCATAGGTTTGTTAACTACGTTACTCAAAAAAACATCTGGTAGCATCTGTATTTATGGTTATGATTTAGAAACTGAGCCCGAAAAAGCAAAATCCTGTATAGGACTTGTACCCCAGGAAATCAACCTTAATATTTTTGAAACCTGTGAACAAATCTTATTGAACCAAGCGGGTTATTATGGAATTTCCCGAAAAAATGCGCGCCCCCAAGTTGAATCATTATTGCATCAATTAGGCCTTTGGGATAAACGGTTTTCTATAGCACGCCATTTGTCTGGGGGTATGAAACGTCGACTTATGATCGCCAGGGCTTTAGTGCATCAGCCTAAGGTATTGATTCTTGATGAACCCACGGCTGGCGTAGATATAGAAATCAGGCACAGTATGTGGGAGTTTTTAACGCGCACTAATATGGAAGGAACAACAATTATTCTTACGACCCATTACCTTGAAGAGGCAGAACAATTGTGTAAGAACATTGCCATCATTGATAAAGGAGAAATCATCAAAAATACCTCGATGAAAGCTTTATTACAGACATTGAGGCATCAAACTTTTATTTTTAATACAGAAGCTCGCATTACAACTTTGCCTGATTTGCATCCTTTCAAACCATCACTCATTGATAGTACTACTATAGAACTAAGAGTAGATAATCACTTAAATTTAAATGACGCATTTGCTCTCTTCTCCAAGCAAGGAATAAGGATTCATAGTATGCGCAATAAAACCAATCGCTTGGAAGAGCTTTTTTTGGATCTCATAAAAAATGGCCATTAGAAAACAACTTATTGCACTTTATACGTTGGTTAGGCGGGAACTTGTTCGTATGTTTCGTATTGCGTCGCAAGTATTTTTGCCTCCGGTAATCACAACCACACTTTATTTTCTCATTTTTGGGAGCTTAATTGGACCTCGGATTGGTAACATTGAAGGAGTGAGCTATCCCATGTTCATTGCTCCAGGGCTAATTATGATGTCAGTGATAGTTAATTCTTATGGCAATGTATCCTCTTCATTATATAGTGTTCGTTTTCAAAGAAGTATTGATGAAATGCTTGTTAGTCCTATGCATCATGGTCTTTTACTTTTAGGCTATGTTTTAGGTGGAGTATTTAGAGGGTTAATTGTCGCCATTTTAGTCTTTCTTGTCGCCAGTTTTTTCCTAACCATTGAATTAAGTCATTTACCTATGACCCTGCTAGTAGTTTTATTGGTTGCTGCAATATTTGCATCAGCTGGTTTCACTAATGCCATGTTAGCTCGCAATTTTGATGACATTATGCTGATTCCAACATTTGTTTTGACGCCACTTACTTATCTGGGGGGGGTATTTTATAGTATTACTATGTTACCTGAACCCTGGCAAAAGATATCCTGGTTTAATCCTATTTTATACATGGTTAATGCACTGAGACATGCAATGATAGGCCAAAGTGAAGTAAGCATTTCTTTGGCTATAGGCATTATTTTGATTATGTTAGTTTCAATTACAATTCTCAACATGATTCTATTGAAAAAAGGAATAGGATTACGTGAATAATCTCATTAGATTATGACCTGAGCACATGCTCATCCCTGGGTTGAAAATATTGGTAGGTATACATAAAATTCGGGGATGCTTCTTGAAACTCTGGGAGTTTCATCATCCATCCATTGATAAAGGTAAAAAGAAGCTGTCGAGTGTATTTGTAATCTGGTTCTATCTCGGGTATTTCTATTGCCAAATACTTCTTCTTATTATTTCCGAACATTTTTTGCCTTATTGCAAGTTCTTGCTTCACTAAACCGTGATCAAATTGTCCTATAATATCAAAAATGGGCACGTTTATTTCAGGCTTTTTATTTATAGTTAGTTGTGTATGGTAGGCTGAAAGTAGAATCAATCCCTCTATTTTTGGTACTTGCGGTTTGCCAAAATAATCTAGAGTCTGCTGTAATTGATCCCCATAATGCAACACCACGATTTTCATGAACTTTTTCTGTCTCAACGTCACAATTGCCGAAGGAAGCTGTTTTATCCATGGTATGGCATTATTTTTATCATCCTGAAGTAAAGTTACCATCCATCCATTTTCAGCTAATCGGTGCACTAAATCATCCAATACAGTTGAGGATCGAACGTCACTTCCGCCAGCAACAAGAAGTACAGCTCCAAGCTGTTTTTTTTGAGAAAACCAACAAGGGACGTGAATATGCTTACCATCAACATTAATTTCAAGCATATTTGTATAGGCAGCCGAGGCTATACAACACCAAAGCAACATTATCCTTATTGTGTATTTCATATCATCCTAACAGATTGCGATTGGAATAAATTTATAGAAATTGACAACTTTAGTACGCGTAGCCCGGATTAGGCTTAGCCGTAACCGGGCAATTGAGATAGCTTAAATTTAATCTGAAAATACTATACCCTGTTGATCTAACATCAACCTTGCTTTGTCTGCTAGAATTTTATGCGCTAATCCTGTGGGATGTACCAAATCAAAAAATAAATAACCTGTACAAGCATCCTCTTTCATCTGGGGTTTAGCTGCAGCAGTCATTTTTAAGACTGATGTTTTGGTTATATTTTCATCAAATTGAACACAGGTTTCCGTTATATTAGTAAAGCCATAGTCTTGTGGACGGTTTATAACTTCTTCAAAAGCTTGATGCAGATCATAATAGAGCCATTCTACATCCGGATAGGTCTGTTTAAGATTATCAATTGATTGACTTAATATACTATTGTGTTGTTTTGCAAAGTAGGTCATCTCATCTATAGTACCAAATTCAATCGCAGCTGGAGTTCGCCCCAAATCTGGCAAATTCACGACCAGAATATGTTTTGCACCTTTTTTCACTAAACGATGTAAACTATTTCTAATTCCAAGATTAACATCCTCGAGTGTTTTTTCAACTTCAGAAGGCAATCCAAGATAATTATTAGCACCTATCCATATCACAAAAAGGCTGTCTTCTCTGGCTTTATCATCATGTGCCAATAAATAATTATTAATTTCCCTTCTTAATGTAAACAATACTTCATCATCTTCTTCCTCTTCAGAAACACCAGCGCCTCCGAAAGCATAATCCAATAAATGAGCGTCAGGATTTTCAGGAAAATAAGAGGCGATCACATGTTCTATCCAGACAGGACCATTGGTAAATCGACCTTCGTAATAGGGGGGAGATTGCGGAATTTGTTTTTTCATAAATTCATACAAATTACCATTATCAGATAAACTATCTCCAAATATAACGATATTATGAAGTGGTGTTGCTGAAATAATCCCGGAAAATAAAAAAGCACTTATAGTTGCTAACAGTCTCATGAATACCCTTAATCTTAATCCTAAAAAAGCAGTAGTCTTTTATCACTATGACAGACTTTCTGCACTGAATTTGAAGAGTTTATTTGATTGTTTAAAAACAAAAACATCGGCATTATAGTATGAAAAATCATGGATTAGCAATTTTTATTACCTCAATAAGTGCAATGATATTTTTAATTAATTATCATAATGTTATGTTTATTTGCTTGTTATGTAGGTTACTAAAGAAGATAAAATTATGCTTATTTGATGGACAAACTCAATAAAATAACTCTCTATAGAAAATGAAGTTATTCCGATGTGAGACACTATATAGAAAGAGATAATTAGAAAAAAGTCGGCATTTGTAAAAACAGCTGATTACTCTACGCATCTCAATAAAACAGTTTTGCTCTATTTTTTGACTTTATGTGGCATATCAGCACGATTCAGGCGTGCGGCATAAAACACCGGATGCCACAGGCAAGCTACAGAACATCAATAGTGAGGCAAAAAGGAAGGATACGATAGGGTAAATTTTTGAGAAAGCTTTGTTGCTCCCAAAACCCTGCTCTACATAGATAATACTCTCCCTAACGTCACCCCCCGCAAGGTGGAGGGGCTAAAAAGCAGCAATCCTTGCTGGAAATTTCATCTTGATGAGCTTGCTGACCAACTAAATTAAGCATTACTACTGATTAAAGTTAATTTTAACTGACGTCCACATACCCAGGCTTTGGTTAATCCACTCATGATTTCTTTAGGCATGCCTTTGGGAAGGCGTACAATAGAATGGTCATCAAGAATTTTAAGACCGGTAATGTGCTTACTTTGTAGACCTGCTTCATTAGCAATAGCACCAACAATATTCCCTGGTTTAACTCCATGAACTTTACCCACATCAAGACGGAATAAATCTTGTTCTACGTCTCCAAATTTTTTACGGTTATCTTTGGGGCTTTTCTTATCTGAATTAAAACTTTTTCTTTCGTCGAAACGAGAAAACGAACGCTCAAATTTACCATTACGTTCTGGACGGTTTTCTTTTATTGAACGTGATTCTTTAGGTAAAGCTTGTTCTTTTTGCCATGGCATATCTTTATGCAATAATAAGGCAAGCGCAGCAGCAACATCGACCGCGGAAGCATCATTTTCTTTGATGTACTCCTCAATAATCCGTTTGTAAGAAATTATGTGTTCATGTTCCAGGCGTGCGGTAATATTTGCCATGAAACGTTGTTGACGTGTCACATGGATCATGTGGTCTGTGGGCACAGCTACCTTAGTAATACGCTGACGGGTATGTCGCTCGATACTTGTAATGAGTCGACCTTCCTTAGGTGTTACAAAGAGTATAGCAACTCCAGAACGCCCGGCTCTTCCTGTTCTTCCAATCCGATGAACATAAGTTTCATTATCATGGGGTAAGTCATAATTGATTACGTGAGTGACTCGCTCTACATCTAAACCACGTGCGGCAACATCTGTAGCAACCAAAATATCAATTGCTCCTTGTCTGAATTGAGCAATAATTCGTTCACGTAACGCTTGGGTAATATCACCATGTATGGCCATAGCGCGCAGTCCTTGTTGTTGCAATATTTCTGCTACTTCTTCGGTACTGCTTTTAGTTCGCACAAATACAATAACACCCTGGTAGTCTTCCACTGCTAGTACGCGTAATAATGCATCATACTTTTGATGTCCTGATGCAAATAGGAAGCGTTGTTCAATACTTTTGACAGTGGCGGTTTCTGCGCGTATTTCAATCGCTGCAGGATTATGTAAATAAGTATTCGCAATTTGTCGTATGCGATGAGGCATAGTTGCAGAAAATAAACCTATTTGCTTTTTTTCGGGTAATTTGGACATGATGGTTTCAATATCCTCAATAAACCCCATACGCAACATTTCATCTGCTTCATCAAGAATAAAAGTACGTAAATTATCTAAAAGCAAAGTTCCTTTATCGAGATGATCCAGAATACGTCCTGGAGTCCCAACTACTATCTGAGCGCCAGCTCGTAATTGTTTTAATTGACGTCCATATTCCTGGCCACCACATAAAACTGCAACTGTGATGCTGCGTTGATTTGCACTTAATAATTCGAATTGCTCTGCAACTTGAATCGCTAATTCTCGCGTAGGTGCTAAAATTAAAGCCTGGGTGCCGTGCACAGACGAGGATAAATTTTGCAAAATTGGTAATGCAAATGCAGCGGTTTTACCTGTTCCTGTTTGCGCAAGAGCAATCGCATCTCGTCCTTCTAACAGTAAAGGAATCGTTTGTGCTTGAATTGGTGAAGGAGTAGTAAACTTCATATCCTCTAATGCTCTATTTAAGGCATCAGAAAAATTAAAGGCAGCGAAGCTGGTGATTTCTTGAGACATAAAAATCCTGATTGAGTAAAACGTAGCCTATAAAGGCAAGGTGATATAAAATTTGAACATTATAATAACAAAATAAACAGGAAAAAGCACTATTTTTTTAGCTAATGAAGTTATTTGGCCAATAATGTAGTGTTGCTCAGAAAAGAATTTTCCGTGAAACGCCCCGAGTTTTGCTACCCTAATCCAGAACTAAAGCTGTAAATTTATAGCTGCTAGGACTGTCCAAGTGCTGCAGATACATGAGCCATTTCATTTTTAGCTGCAGTGTTTGGTTGACATGGATAACTTTTGCTTGCGCCTAGCCAAGCGACCTGTGATACAGTCATCGAATCTTTATCACTTTGTTGACTTGATATTTCTTTATAAGTTTGTTGCAATAATTGACACAGTGTGGTTGCATTAAGCTGAACATTTGTAGGAAGACAAAAAATAGGATTACCTTGGTTTTTAGCAATTTCGTTTGCTTGAAGCATTGTTTCTGCAATATTTTCACAGGTTATGGTTAGAACATGTCGCGCTGAACGAGCCCAAGCTTGAGCTTGTGGATCTGCTTTAATTTCCATCTGAGGGATATTATCGGCAATTTTCATGTAATTTTTTATGGTGTCTGCATGAAGGCAGTGACAAAAAAATATAAAACTGATGAATAATATACGCATAATAAATCCTTATTTAAATGCCATGGGGTTTAATTAATCCCAGTTTAAAAGCAATTAATAAAAATATAAATAAACTAACAGAAATACTTATTCTAATGGTCAATGCCCTAACAGCGCGTTTAGAGTTTCCAGAGTCACGAATGAGGAAAATAAGACCGCTTGCTAATGAGCCGGCGATAATAATCATGGCCAAGATGATGATAATTTTAGTGATCATTTGTTATACTCCTGAAAATTGCCGTCAGATTATGGCCAACATTTAAACAATTGATGAACCATGCCTAGTGTAACCTGTTTTAAATTTCGTTTCACCCCAAGTTGGATGATGCTAATGCTCACCATTATATTTTTTTCATTATTTGTGCGTCTAGGTTTTTGGCAAATTCAACGTGCAGATGAAAAAAGAAAAATGATTGTGGCACAAAAAAACCAAGAACAGCAAAAACCTTTTTTTTGGACTAACAGTCAAAAACTTCCCTTACAATACGAGCGAATTATACTTGAAGGAACGTTTTTGCCGCAGATATTTTTATTAGATAATCAGCATCACCAACATCAATTTGGCTATGATGTCCTGTCCCCTTTGGAACTTCCTGATGGTACAGTTATTATGATTGACAGGGGGTGGGTCCCGGGGGAGTTAAGCCGCCGAATTTTTCCTAACATTATAATTCCCGATGAATTTGTGACATTACAGGGCTCTGCATATTTTCCAAGTAAAAATCAATGGGTTTTAGGACCTTCTCTAGAAAAGAAGGGAAATAAATTAGTTATCCTGGAACGGTTGGATACACAATTGATGAGCCAAGTTTTGCAAAAAGCGGTCTCTCCGTTTATTATTCGCCTCGACAAACAAGATGCAAATGGATTTGTGCGTGAATGGGCGACTGTATCTATGCCTCCACAGCGGCATTTAGCCTATGCTTTGCAGTGGTTTGTTATGGCATTGGTTGTCCTGATTATATTTGTAGCATTAAATCTGAAGAAAAAAAATGAAAAAACAAATTTCTAAGTATTACATTTTATTATTGCTCGTTCTAATATTCGCTACTCCTGGAATTGCTGCTTTGATGTTTTATAAACATCCGTCCTGGTTAGGAACAGCAAAAATTAATAGAGGAACTTTACTAAATCCACCTGTAGCATTGAATTCTCTCAAGGAGTCTGCAAAGTGGCGTATCATTTTTTGGAGCCCAGGCGTCTGTGATAAAACATGCATGCAACAACTGGAGGTTTTAGCTAAGGTACGTTTGGCTTTGGGGCGTAAATTGTATCAGGTTGATCAATGGTTAATTCTTGGTAATAATTCACCTGCATTGTCTCAAGAACAACAATCCCTGTTAAGTGAAATTGATTTTAAGGTGACGGAATTATCTGCCTCCGAAATCAATGCCAATCGAGTATTGTTTTCAAAGGCAAAAATTTTTTTAGCGGATCCCAATAATTATTTGATTCTGAGTTATTCACCACAGCTTAATCCTGATGATGTATATAAGGATTTAAAGTTGTTGCTCAATACAACAGAAAAAAAGGGTGATAAATCTAATGCAAAATAAATTATTACGCTACGCAGTAACCTGCGCTGTCCTTTTATCTTTATTTGTCGTTATGTTAGGCGCTTATACGCGACTTACGGATGCAGGTTTAGGTTGCCCAGATTGGCCTGGTTGCTATGGACAGATTGTTCTTCCCAGTGCTCAGGAGAAATTACAGGCTGCACAAACCCAATACCCCCAAATTCCTATTGAGACCAGGAAAGCATGGACTGAGATGGCTCATCGCTATGTTGCAGGCACATTGGCGTTATTGATTTTTTTTGTAGGTTTTTATGTCTTACGTAAACGTTCCCAAGGTAGCCATTTACCTTGGCACTTGCCTATCGCTTTATTATTCTTAGTCGTTTTTCAAGCCGCTTTGGGTATGTGGACTGTCACTTTAAAGCTCTTACCCGTTGTAGTGATGGGTCATCTTCTCGGGGGTATATTAATTGTTGCTTGTTTATTTAGATTTCGTTTTCAAATCAGCGCATTAACTGGCCAGGATTTACCGCAATGGCGTCCATGGTTACGTTTAGGAGTCATTATTGTTCTGATACAAATTGCTCTGGGTGGATGGGTTAGTGCTAATTATGCAGGAATTTCATGCATTGGTTTTCCGACATGTAATGGAGCTTGGTGGCCTGATTTGCATTTTGCACAGGGCTTTAATTTATTTTCTCCAGTGGGAGCGAATTATCAAGGTGGACTACTGGAACATGAAGTGCGAGCAACTATCCAATTTATTCATCGATTGGGCGCAATGATAACTGCTGTTTATGTGGTGACGCTTTCTTTGTTTATCCTATTAAAAAGCCATTTTAATTATCTTAAAACAGCGGCGGTAGTGATGTTTTTTCTGGTATTAATTCAGTTTACTTTAGGGATTCTCAATGTGATTTATTTACTTCCAATTACGGTAGCTGTAGCTCATAATGGGATTGCTGCTTTATTGCTGGCTGCTGTATTTAGCACATTGCACTTTACGCGTAAGGGGCAGAATGATGCATGTTGATCCTATAGCGCAACCAACATCATCCGTTTGGCGTAATTATATTGAGTTATGTAAACCTCGTGTTGTGTTATTGATGCTCTTGACCGTTGTAGTTGGGATGTATCTTGCAACTCCAGGATGGGTGAATTTATTTCTATTGAGTGCTTCGTTGCTAGGTATTGGGCTATGTGCAGGCAGTGCTGCGGCAATTAATCACCTTGTTGATAAACGAATCGATGCGATTATGGCCAGAACGAAAAAAAGGCCTGTAGCAAGTGGCCAGGTTTCAGTGCGCCAAGCCTTATGGTTCGCTTTAATCATGGGGACAATTGGACTAACAGTTTTAGCTGTTTTTGTAAATGGATTAACTGCATTACTCACTTTTATTACTTTAATTGGGTATGCTGGCATTTATACCGGTTATTTAAAACGAGCAACCCCGCAGAATATAGTAATAGGTGGATTGGCAGGCGCAGCCCCTCCATTGTTAGGTTGGACCTCCGTAACCAATCAATTGGATCCACAAGCATTGTTGTTGGTGTTAATTATATTTATTTGGACACCGCCTCATTTTTGGGCTTTAGCGATTTATCGCTATGAAGAGTATCAACATGCGCAAATTCCTATGCTGCCTGTAACTCATGGTATCCAATTTACTAAGTTAAATATTTATTTATATACGATTTTATTAGTGGTGGCTAGCGTATTACCTTTTGTTATTGGGATGAGTGGCTTATTTTATCTGATAGGTGCTTTAGTCCTTGGTGCGCGATTTTTATTCTGGGCGTATCAATTATATCATAATGATAAACCAGTTATTGCAATGCAAACATTCAGATTTTCAATAGTTTATTTGATGTTGCTGTTTGTCTTTTTATTGATTGATCATTACTTATAATAATTATGTATGAGATAAGTTTCATTATAGGGTGTTGAATTTTTGTCAGGTAACTTATTTCATTCATGTTCCTTTAAAGGGGGAAATATGAGTTTAAAAACTAAGGGTGTGACTTTTACTGTAGTTATGTTGTTGGCGCTTGCTGGGTTGTTTTCAGGAATATTTGTAGGTCAACATATTCATTTTAAAAAGAAAATAGATACTAGCAAGTTCAACGGCACTTATCTTGAGCATCCACGGCCTGTCAATAAATTTAATCTGACAGGAATTGATAACAATACTTTTGATAATAATAGCTTGCAAGGTAAATGGACTTTAATATTTTTTGGTTTCACTAATTGTGGCTATGTTTGTCCAACAACTATGGCTGAATTGGCTAAGATGTACCGTATCCTTGAAGAAAAAGGAGTTAAGGATTTACCTAGGATAGTCATGATATCTATTGATCCGGAGCGCGATACCCAACAAAAATTGGGCAATTATGTAACCTCCTTCCATCCTGATTTTTATGGGGCTCGAGGAGACGAAGAATCGATTAAGTCGATGACTCGAGAAATGGGGATTGCGTATACAAAAATAATTGAAGTGAATAATGATTCAAAAAATTACGACATGCAGCATAGTGGCGCATTGATGTTATTTAATCCTCAAGGAGAACTTAATGCATTTTTTACTACACCCCACCATGCTGATCTTTTAGCAAAAGATTATTTGTTATTGGTATCTTAGTTAAGAATTTTTAAATGAAAATTTTTTATTAAATCTCAATGTGGTTTTAAATTTTTTAGACTAGGCTTTATTTATATGAATCATTTATAAAGAAATGTTTTGACTCATCAAGAGCGTTTAAAATAAAAAAAATAAGAAATAGTTATATTTAAGGAATGCGTGTTACATGAAAATTGCGATATTGGCTACGAACCCACATTTGTATTCTCATAAGCGTCTTAAAGCTGAGGGTGAAGCTGCTGGCCATGAGATAAGCTTTATAAATCCATTATATTGTTATATGAATGTTGCTGCTTCCTGTCCAAAAGTTCATTACAGGGGAGGAGCACCTTTACCCCATTTTGATGCTGTAATTCCACGAATTGGTGCATCAAATACGTATTATGGTACGGCGGTGTTGCGCCATATGGAAACTATGGGTATGTATACTTTAAATGAGTCCATTGCCATTTCTCGTTCTCGAGATAAACTTCGTTCCCTCCAGTTATTGGCGCGTAAAGGAATCCCAATGCCTTTGACTAGTTTTGCGCAGTCTCCTGATGATACAGAAGATTTGGTTCGGATGGTTGGTGGTGCGCCTTTAGTGATTAAATTGTTAGAGGGAACTCAAGGGAAAGGAGTAATTTTAGCAGACAGCCATCAATCCGCGGTGAGCATTATTAATGCTTTTAAAGAAATGCGTGCCAACATTCTAGTACAAGAATTTATTGAGGAATCGCGTGGCGTTGATATTCGTTGTTTTGTTGTGGGCGAGAAGATTGTTGCTGCTGTAAAGCGACAAGCAAAAGAGGGTGAATTTAGGGCAAATGTGCATCAGGGAGGCACTGCAGTTAAAGTGAAATTATCTCCTGAAGAAAGAACCATTGCTATTAGAGCTGCAAAAACCATGGGCTTAAAAGTGGCAGGTGTTGATTTAATTCGTTCTAATCATGGCCCCCTGGTTTTAGAAATTAATTCGTCACCAGGTCTTGAAGGTGTAGAAAAGGCCACGGGGATTAATATTGCTGGAAAAATTATTGAGTACATCGCGAAGCATGCAAGACCCATTAGTGCAAACGATCGATTTCATGGTTAAGCAAACTATTATCTCTACAGGTAATAAATCATATGTATGTAATTTGATTAAATCTATTTCGATAAGTGTAATTCCTTATATATTAAGTTGAGCTGGTTTTTATTTTCTAAGGCGTGTTGCCCCATTTATCCCAACCCGCTACGTGCCGCGACTTGTTCGCGGCATCCATGCGCTCTTAATCAAAGGCAGATTTTTTCATCTAGATTACGCCATTCTGGATTAAGTTCCTCAACTTCATTTAACTTCCATTGCCTGCACCAATTTTTTAGCTCTGTTGATGCGCCCCAACGATACGGCCCTCAATAAATTCCCATTCAAGATAAGGATCATGTATGAGATCTTTAAGAATCTTCATCAATTTGGTTTTGAGGACCAACGATTAAATTGTTGCTAGCATAGAATTCCAGAATCCAAATTCTAGGGGTAGATCTCGCGAATGACAGCGAATACGCATACGCGATAACATTGCTTCAACAATCATACGAAGATTAGGCATGTCATAAATCTCAAGTTGTATCAAGATCTCCTGCAGGTTTAACTACAGTTCATCATTGAGCATCATTCTGGCTATAGAAAACTCATTTTATTGTTGACATTAAAATCGTGCTATTATGAGGTTACACTTATGAATCAATCGATTAGAGTAATCTATTGGGTTCATTAAATAGGACTATCTCCGGGATACGCGAACAAGTCGCGGCACGTAAGCCGTGGAGACGAATTGGCAACACGCCTTAATTAGAATGTGGTACTAAAATTAGCTTCAACTTCCTTCCCATCTTTAAAATATTAAATAATTTGATATCCCATATTAGTATAATCAATTTGATTTGTAAGTTCATGTGCGTTTAAATTTTACACATTGATTCCTGGTTTTTTACACCTTGAATCTGAAGTTGGCTCTATGAAACTTAATTTAATGGAGCTCGATGTAAAATGGCTTAGAACGTCCATTTGTGCGAATAAACGTAGATTATCAATAAATCTTATTTTACGTGGGATGGGCATATTCGAGCTGCCGTTAATTAAACATTTCACATGTTTGCAGATTTTCTCTTAGGGGGTATATTTACTATGAAAGACAAGACAGAGATAACAGATAGAACAGATAGAACAGATCATTATTTAGTAAAGCTCTGTGAAACAATTAAGAACGCCCAAGAAAAAATAAAATTAGAAAAAGATAATGAGCAGTTAGAGTCAGTATCCGCAATAATAGCGCAGGTTGAGCAAACACAAGATACCGCAATACAAAAAAGGCTAATTAGCACGGCTCATATCCAAGCTAAAAATTTTCAATTAGTTCTAATTGATTTGATGATTGCAAGTTTTAGCAAGTTATCAAAAAGCGAAGAGTTCGAGAATCACCCTGTACAAGAATTAAAGGATAATCAACAAGATGTAACCCCCTTACTAAATAAATTATGGGGTAATATTCAAGATTCAATCAATACGTTTTCCAAAACGATGGACTATTTTTCTACACAATTCAATGAAGATGTTATTTTTATTAAACGCCTTGAAGAAGCAAAAAATTCGCTGGAAAACAGTGATCCGGACCAGGAAATTGAATTGGCTGATTTTAATGATCTTATTAATACTTATGCAATAATACTTGAAAAGAAAAATGGGAGCTTTTCAGCTGCAAAAGCAACAGATTTCTCCTCAGGCGATAATATCAATCAATCCAATGAACGTAAAAAAAACCTAACTGAACTTACATCTGAATTAGCTGAGTACTCGAAGCAATATGTGTTCCAGGTCAACGAAATTAGGGCACTTTATCAGGGATTCGAAGAAAAGATCGCGTTGGTAAAGAGTGAGCTCGACAAACAAGTATTATTGAGCCCATATAATTCTCTACTACAACAAGCAGAAGAGGTTATTGGTGAAAGAGAGAAAGAATTTATGGATGAAGCCCCTCATTCCATTGAGCAAGTCAATATACAAATTGCCATTACACAAAATGCACAAGCAACATTAAAGCAAATACATCAAAAATTGAATGAATTTTTAGAGAGTACACTTAATCCTGCCATTGTTTCAGCAGAAAGGAAAAGAGTTGAGTACTCATCATCTGCTCTGCAGTCTACACAGAATGCACTTATGAATTTTAAGAAGCTACTAGAGCTGTGTGAGAGGGATAATCAACTGAAAAAGCCTTTGAAAAATTATGAGAATGATATAGAAACAGCACTGAAGAACACTCATTCTGCAATAGATGAATTGTCGACAAAAAAATTAACTACAGAACAGATTGAAGCAAAGTGCTGGGAAACTATAACGAGCCTTAATCGAACTAAACAGTTATTAGAGGGACAAATATCCAAAATAAATCGATTTAGGGAGACAAAAGCTAGTTTGGAAGAACAACTAAATGCCTTAGAAGAAGAATTGCAAACATCTCCTCTTGTTGAAATGTGTAGGGATAACATTAACGCCCTCTATCAGATAAAAAAACGCTTGCAAGAGGAAAAAGATATTTATTTTGGGATACCGGCAGACATTCCCAATGGAATTGTAGGTATTAAAACTAAATATAATAATTTAAAAAATGAGTATAATTTAAGGAGTAGTTCAAACGAAGTGATTCAACTTAACCAGTTACTCTCTGCTATTGATATCCTTCAAAGATCTAATAATACCCCTGATTGGGTAAAAACATTAAAATCTGAGTTAGAGGAAATTAAATTAAAGTATTTGGCATCTAAAATTAATCGAGAACAGTTCAAATTTCATTCTGCTCAAGCAATAGCCACTAATGTTACTGATACAGAAGTAAGACAATTGACTAACAAGCATGAGAGTGCAACCCACTTCGGAAATTTCTTTCGCGCCCTGGCAGAATTCATCGTTGCGATTGGTTATTCCATTAAAGGACAAGAAAAACCTCTTTATAGGCCGCAGTTTTTTGCTTCACATCAAGAGAAAGAAATTGCTGGTAAACTCAATGAGACCTATAAGCTTTTAAATAATATAGAGGACCCTGAAAATCAGCTATCGAAATCAATGTTAAATAATTAGCTTTTAAGTGTATCTCAGTTTTTTAACGGTATCCCCGTATATAGTACCACGTATTTTACGGGGAGCATTTTTTGAGCTTGCTACACAAAAATTAGGTGAAATTAAGTACTTTCCCCTTCATTTTGTTACATTAATGAGAAGACTCATCACTCTTGCCTACTAACCAATCAGCGCTTACCTCAAATTCTTGGGCCAGGGCATTGAGTAAATCTTGGTCAGGATTAGTTGCCCCGTTAAGTAATGCTTCTGCTTTAAATTTAGGAATTTTTACTAATTTTGACAATACCTCGATTCGCTCTGCGCTTGATTCTGGCACACCAATATTATCCAATTCTTTATTCAGTCTTTCTGAAAATCTTTTATTAAGCATCAGATTCTCCTAATAATAATTTAGGGTTTAGGTAAATTAGAGTGTTCACATTCTTCGATCATTCTACGCCAAACTACGAGTAGCAGGCGGAAGTAAATAAGTACCTTAATATTTCATATAGCATAAAAATTAATTTTTGCAATAATACCTTCGAATATTCAGGGTGTTAAACAGTTAGAATAAAACAGTGAGCTTTTTTGGAGATAAGCGGGATTTAAGTTGATCTGTGCTATCTTTCAATTTAGTATTTAACCCTCAAAATATGATTGAGTTTAGGATAAAACATGATCGAAGAAGTCGCTGCAACATATCCTTGTGATTTAATTCTGTTTGGTGCCTTGGGAGACCTGTCTTGTCGCAAGTTGATTCCTGCATTGTACCAGCTTGAATGTTCAAACTTACTTCATGCAAATACCCGTATCATCAGTTGCGCCCGGGAACCATTAACGCTTACCGCGTATCTTGAGTTTGCAAAAACAAAAACTCAAATGTTTACAGGCAAAAATATTGATGAAAAAATTTGGTCACGTTTTGTTGAAAAAATCCTTTATTGCCGACTTGATTTGACACAGCTTGAAGATTATAAGCAATTAACTGATCTTGTCGCTCCTGATGAGCGAGTAACTATTTCTTATTTGGCGATTCCACCTTCTTTGTACGCGCAAGCATGCCAAGGGCTTTCAAGTATAGGTTTAACAAAACAACCTTCCCGTATTGTCCTGGAAAAACCAATTGGTCATGATTTACCTTCATCCATCGCAATTAATAATGAAGTTTCCCATTTCTTTGCTGAAAATCAAATTTATCGAATTGATCATTATTTGGGTAAAGAAACCGTATTAAATCTTTTGGTACTTCGCTTTGCTAATGCCATTTTTTCTTCAAATTGGGATAATCAGTCAATTGATAAAGTAGAAATTACTGTTGCAGAAGAAGTTGGGGTAGAAGGACGCTGGGCATATTATGATAAATCCGGCCAAGTAAGAGATATGTTGCAAAATCATTTATTACAAATATTGTCTTTATTGGCAATGGAACCTCCCATCAGCTTGTCTGCAGAGTGTATACGGAGCGAAAAACTTAAGGTATTAAAGTCATTACGTCCGATCAGTGATCTTCAGGTGCATGAACATACAATTCGCGCTCAATATGTGGAAAATGTAATCAATGGTCAGAACGTATTGGGTTACCTGGATGAAGAAGGGGCACATCGAAGCTCTACTACAGAAACATTTGTTGCAATTAAAGCTTATATTGATAATTGGCGTTGGTCCGGTGTTCCTTTTTATCTACTGACAGGTAAGAGGTTATCAAAAAAACAAAGTGAGGTGGTTATTTACTTTAAGCCACAACCTTACAATATTTTTAAACCCCTAAAACAAAAATTATCTCCTAACCAGCTTATTATAAGGTTGCAACCTGATGAAGGTGTAGAATTGCGCATGATGAATAAAATTCCAGGTTTGAGTGATTGCATGCAATTGCGCGACAGTAAATTGAATTTAAATTTTAACCATTTGTCTAATTCTCAAAGAATTGCAGATGCTTATGAGCGATTATTACTAGAGGTCATGTTGGGGAACCAGTACTTATTTGTCAGTCGTGAAGAAGTAGAACAAGCTTGGAAATGGATTGACGATATAAAACAGGCTTGGGAAAAACAAGATACGCCACTTTATACTTATCCTTCAGGAACATGGGGCCCCTTGGAAGTAATTCGTTTATACAACGGCAAAGCACATGTATGGGGTGAACAAAATGCAGTTACATAGTTTTAGTGAGGCACATTTATTAACCGAAGATTTGGCTGAACAATTAAAGCATATTCTTTGCAGGGCTATTGCCAAACGCGGCCATGCCTATATGGTGGTTTCGGGAGGGAAAACGCCTGTTGATTTATTCAAAAGCCTCGCAAAGATTGATCTTCCCTGGAATAAAGTTACTGTAACATTAGCTGATGAACGTTGTGTTCCACCAGATAACCCAGATCGAAATGAACGCCTGGTTCGACACTACTTATTGCAGCATCAAGCGGCGACAGCCCGTTTTATAAGCTTGTATCAGGAAGGATATTCCGTAGAAGAAACAGCAAAAATGATCGCATCTTTACCGACTTTCGATGCGGTAGTTTTAGGTATGGGGGAAGATGGACATACGGCGTCTTTGTTTCCTTGCGCACATGAGCTTGCTTTGGGATTAGATGATAATGCTGCTGCAGTATTGCAAATTACTCCTAAAAACGCGCCATATCAACGAGTGAGCTTGTCGAAACGGAGATTATTAAATAGTCGTGTGATTTTTTTTCATTTAGTCGGCCATAAAAAATTGGCAGTATTGCATCAAGCAATGGCACAGCATGATCCTACAGTTATGCCCGTTAGTGCTTTTTTAAACAATCTTGATGCAAATGTTCAGGTGATGTATGCACCTTAAGGAAAGAGAATGCATCCTGTTGTAGCTAGAGTTACAGAGCGTATTCGCAAACGAAGTTTGCATAGTAGGGCTTCCTATTTAAATGATATGGAGCGGGCACGAAGCAAAGGACCTCAACGTGGTTCACTTCATTGTGGAAATTTAGCACATGGTTTTGCGGCTTGTCCGAAACAGGATAAGATAAATCTAAGTGGCATGACTAAAGCAAATATTGCAATTGTTTCTGCATATAACGATATGCTTTCTGCTCATCAGCCTTATCTTACATACCCTTCTTTAATCAAAGAGGCTGTTTCTGCTGCAGGCGGGGTAGCTCAATTTGCAGCAGGTGTACCTGCAATGTGCGATGGAATTACTCAAGGTCAGCCAGGAATGGAGCTGAGCTTATTGAGCCGTGATGTTATTGCTATGTCTGCATCAATTGGTTTGTCCCATAATATGTTTGATGGCGGCCTGATGTTAGGGATTTGCGATAAAATTGTTCCTGGTTTATTGATGGCTGCTTTAAGATTTGGGCATTTGCCTTTTATTTTTATTCCAGCTGGCCCTATGCCTTCAGGAATATCAAATCAGGAAAAAGCGCGTATTCGGCAGTTATATGCTGAAAGAAAAGTTGATAAAAGTGCTTTACTTGAAGTTGAAACTGCTTCATACCATTCTCCAGGTACTTGTACTTTTTATGGCACTGCCAATTCGAACCAATTAATTATAGAAGTTATGGGCTTGCAACTTCCAGGCTCATCATTCATTCATCCGGGCACCTTATTACGAGATGCATTAACTAAATTTGCCGCTCAGCAGGTTTTGTCTTTAACATCTTTAGGCAAACAATACATGCCCATTGGGCAGATGATGGATGCAAAAAATATTGTTAATGGGATTGTCGCATTATTGGCTTCTGGTGGCTCCACGAATCACACCATGCATCTTATCGCTATTGCTTCAATGGCTGGTTATTTAGTGAATTGGGATGATTTTGCTGATTTATCTGCCGTGACTCCTTTGATTGCCAAAATTTACCCCAATGGCTATGCTGACATCAATCATTTCCAGCAAGCTGGTGGCATGGCTTATTTTATTCATACTCTTTTAGAGTCTCAGTTATTACATGAAGAGGTACATACGGTTATGGGTTATGGCCTGCATCGATATACCCAACAGCCATTATTGGATAATGAGCAATTGGTATGGGTGGCTGGTCCTTCAGCTTCAAAGGATGAACAAATAGTCACCTCTGCAAAAAAACCCTTTAAAGCCCAAGGTGGTTTACAAGTTTTAAGTGGAAATATAGGACGGGCAATTATTAAAACTTCAGGTCTTTCTGTTGAGAAAACCAAGATTAAAGCTCCAGCAGTAGTTTGTTCGAGCCAGGAAGAATTTAATCAACTTTTCGAGGCAGGAGTATTAGAACAAGATTGTATCGTTGTGGTGCGTTACCAAGGGCCAAAGGCATGTGGTATGCCTGAGTTACATCAGTTAACCCCCAAACTTGGGGTGCTTATGGATAAAGGGTATCAAGTTGCATTAGTCACAGATGGACGTATGTCAGGCGCATCCGGTAAAGTTCCCGCAGCAATTCATGTTACTCCTGAGGCAATCGATAATGAAGTTCTTTCCCGCATTGAAACTGGGGATATGATTTTGATAGATGCAGAAGAAGGTGTATTACAGTTATTGGTTACTGAAGAGGTGCTGGGACGAAGAAACAAAGCACAGCACAATGATCATGGGCTTTATCAAGGTAGTGGTCGTGAACTATTTGCTAGTTTAAGGTCACAATTTTCAGGCGCGGAGCAAGGGGCTTGCAGTTTGTTTCAAGGGAAAGAGTCTTGTTATGAGTCTTGATGCTTTGCAATCATACGCTATTGTTGCGGATATAGGTGGAACTTTTGCACGTTTTGCTTGTGTCCATTTAGATAAATTAACCATAGAAAACATTGAAATTTATACTTGCGCCACGTTTGATAGTTTGGAATCCGTATTATCAACCTATCAAGAGCACTATAAATTACAAGAGATAAAGCAGGTGGTTATTGCTATTGCTTGCCCAGTATTTGACGATATGATTTATATGACTAATACTCCCTGGCGGTTTTCTATTAATGCATTAAAACAAAAATTGAACTTAAATGAGCTTAGAGTTTTAAATGATTTTAATGCTATAGCAATGAGTTTACCTGTTTTATCTGATCAGCAACTTTTTCAAGTAGGAAACGGGAACACTGACAGAGACGGTGTAAAAGTAGTTGTAGGGGCCGGGACCGGGTTAGGTGTGGCTTATTTAATATCTAACGAACAAGGTTACTCTGCCCATGCTGGTGAAGGAGGTCATGTCAGTTGGGGTGCAAAAACGGAACAAGAATGGTTTATTTATCGTTATCTAAAGAAACGATACGCTCATATATCTTATGAGCGCTTATTATCTGGCCATGGCTTGGAAAATTTATATCAAGCATTAGCCGCTTTAAATCAAAAAGATGATACTCCTATCCCGGCAGCTCAAATCATTGCTATGGCATTAGCAAATCAAAGTGCAATTGCACAGGCTGCAGTAGCACAGTTTTTGGCAATTTTAGGTTCTTATGCGGGAGATTTAGCGTTAACATTTGCAGCTTTTGGCGGTATTTATATAGCTGGCGGCATCGTGCCCCGCTTTATTTCACTACTTCATCATAGTAATTTTAGAGTTAATTTTGAAGAAAAGGGTCGGTTTAGCGAATTTAATAAGCAAATTCCGACTTTTATTGTTACTGCCGAACAACCAGGAATATTGGGGGCTGCAGTTTATTTAAAACAATCGCTGGCTAGAATTAAAGAAGCAGAATACCCAATGATATAAATCTGGGGTTCGCTTCAAATTGACTACAGTGGACTATAAGGAGAAGTTCATGACATTTCCTAATTGGATGGTGCAGCCGGAATCCGTATTTTGTACATCACCTGTGATTCCAGTTCTTGTTATTAAAGAACTGGAGCATGCAGTACCTTTGGCTACAGCACTATTTGCAGGAGGTATTCACATACTTGAAGTAACATTACGAACATCAGTAGCTTTAGATGCGGTAAAATTACTTACAAAAACCTTCCCAGAAGCTTTAATTGGTGTAGGAACCATAACTACACCAGAGCAATTACATCAGGCAGCGAGTATAGGCGCAAAATTTGCTTTAAGTCCGGGAAAAACCCAAGCCTTATTAGAAGCTGGTTGTTATGCTTCTATCCCTTTAATTCCAGGTATATCTAGTGTTTCAGAATTAATGGAAGGATTAGCGTTGGGATATACGCATTTTAAATTTTTCCCCGCAGTTGCTGCTGGAGGAATCAATATGTTAAGGGCAATTCATGGCCCTTTTCCTCAAGCAAAGTTTTGTCCAACAGGAGGTATTAACGAAACTAATTTTGCTGATTATTTGAACCTCCCCAATGTTTCTTGTGTAGGAGGCTCATGGATTGTCCCTGAAGAAGCAATTAAAAATGAAAATTGGCCACTCATTACTGATTTATGCTTTTCTGTACGTCAATTTATAAGAGGGTGGGATTAAGGATTACTTAGAGTTCAAGGAGTTGAGTATGACATGGGTTGTTGCCATTATTGGTTCAGTTGCTGGTTTTTTATTTGGATATGATGAAGGGATTATTGCTGGTTCATTGGAGTTAGTCAAAAATCATTTTGACCTTTCTGCAACTCATATTGGTGTAATGGCTTCTGCACTACCTTTTGGCGCTTTGTTAGGGTCGATGTTGATTGGCGCAATTACGGCATCAAAAGGAGTCAAACGTTTTGGTCGCAGGACGTTACTATCTTTTTCAGGAATGTTATTCTTTTTGGGGGCATTGGGAGCAGGATTTGCTGACTCTATTACGGTTCTTATTATTTCTCGTTTAATACTTGGTTTGGCGATAGGGGTTGCATCAGTAATGGCCCCATTGTATCTCGCAGAAACCGCAACTTATGAAAAACGAGGTGCTGTGGTTGCTATCTATCAATTAGCCATGACGGTAGGAATTGTCTGCTCCTATTCAGTAAATTATTTGCTCCTTGAAAATCATGATTGGCGAGCGATGTTTGCTTCAAGTGCTTTCCCAGCGTTGGTTTTAAGCCTGGGTATTTTACTGATGCCAGAGTCACCTAGATGGTTGTGTAGTGTAGGTCGACGTGATGCAGCGTCCAAAGCTTTGAGAAAGTTACGTAAAAGCGATTCTATTGAACATGAGTTAATTGATATTGAAGCAACTTTAGGGAATGAACCCAAAAAAGGGAGTTGGCTGTTATTGTTCAGAAATCCTTTATTGCCTGTATTGTTGTTGGGTACAGCTTTGTTTTGCTTACAACAGTTAAGTGGGATTAATGTAATTATTTATTTTGCTCCCGAAATTTTTAAAAATTTAGGTTTAAATAGTACTACAGGCCAAATACTGGCAACTATCGGTATTGGTATGGTTAATTTGCTGGTGACGATTATTGCAATACTTAGTGTGGATAAGATAGGGCGTCGCAAACTGTTGTTATTTGGTTTTTCCGGGATGTTCATTAGCCTGTTGGCTTTGTGTCTGTTCTCCTTAAATCAAGTAGTCTGGCTCCCTTATTTGTCTGTTGCTTGCTTAATTCTTTATATTTTTTCTTTTGCTGTAAGTGTAGGACCAATACCCCATATTGCCATGGCAGAAATTTTTCCTTTACACGTCCGCGGTGCGGGAATGGGGTTGTCTGCTATGAGCAACTGGACTTTTAACACAGTGGTTATTTTTAGTTTCCCACTTTTAGAAAAAATGATGGGTATCGAGTATACATTTGCCCTATATGCGGTGATTTGTCTTGCGGGGTTAGTCTATTCTTACTTTTACATGCCGGAGACAAAAAATATGAGCCTGGAGCAGATTGAAAATTATATAATATCAGGTAAACCCTTACGTCTGTTGGGACGTGAAAGAGAACGTCCAGTTGAGGAAATTAGGAAAGCAAAATCTACTTACATTACTTCGACCTAATAGTAAGCTGGTTGGGGATGATAATCTTCAACTTTCTTTTAAAAAAAAGCACTTGTAGCGACTTCTTTTTTCCTTAAATGTAGAAAATAGATAACTAATTCAGATTTTCCCGAAAAGGATGCATCATCTTTAGTGGTGTATCCTAAAATCGCATTTACACATATCTTGGGATTTAAAGTGCCAGAGGCCCATTTTATGCCCTTATAAAGTTTATAGTAATTCGAAGTCTTGAAAAAATTTCGAGACACGGCTGTTACTCCGCCTCCGGTTTGCTGCGTTAATTTAAGAGATACATGCTCAATTGATGTCCCGCAGTTTATCTGCGGGAGCCAATGATGGTGAAAATTTATGGATCTTTACTGCTTTATATTTTGACCCTGTCTCAGGACATGTCGAAGTGCATAACTCGTTGAGGCCAATTGTCAAAATACTTTAATTGGAATTTAATTTATTTATTAATTTATCTCTATAATCAATCGCATGTAAAACGGCCACATAACTCCAGGTAAGCGATGATGCTCCTTGTTGTGCTCCAGTATTTAAGTTAATTTGTTCGCTCAATTGCATATCTGGCGCATATTTTTTTATGAGTTTCAAATAATTATCACCGGCTTTAATGTATTCTGCTATTTGGGATTGATTTTCCTCGATCATCGATAAGTTACTGGCCAGTGTATAATAATATTCGGCCATTGTTGCCGTTAAAATAAACCAGGGATTGCCTATACTGTTCGTTTGATAACCGTCATAAGTATCCCCTGGATAACGGCCAAATAAAATAGCACCAGGATTATTCTGGTTAATCGGAAACATTAAATTGAACTGTTCATGTAAGGCTTGAACTGTATTTTGAACATAGAAGCTGTTAGGCGAGAAGTCCCCATTTTTTTGTGGATTAAATAAGACGCCAAGAATCACTGCAGAGTCCAGTTCCAATGTTTTTTGAGGGCCTGGATGAGGTAAAAGAGTTGCTTGAATGATTTGATGATTCTTATCCAGGTGTTGGCGAAGACGGGAATCTATTTGTTGTGCTTGTTGTTCATAATAGACCGCAGCACCATTATCATTAAGGCGGCGTGCAAGAGTTGCTCCTTCAAGAAGTGCTTTTTGTTGTAGCATTGCAGTAAAAAAATGATCTCCATAGACTTCTTCCCAAAGATCATAGTTGGGGTCTGGCCAATGATGTGATATATATTCCAAATCCATTTTAATCACACCCATGGTATGGGGATCCATAGTGTTACTATATAAACGGGTTTTAACATATTCTGTTTCATGATTGTCTAGTAACTGTTGTGCAAAATGAATCAATACAGAGGCTCTTAAAGCGGGGCCATCATTTTGAGGCCTTCCCCATTGTTCATTAAAAGGGTAACCATTAACATAAAATTTAGGTTCCCCTAATATATCGTATCCATGATTTGGATTATCTTGGTGTTGAAGTATTTGCGTCCAATCTACATAATGAAACAAACGCTCTTTATATCCATAAGCATGAGTTGACTCGTACCATGTTTCAATTAAATTCATAGCAATTGCGGAATCTCTTATCCAATCGTAATAATAATTAGGATTTTGTTTTGAGGGTGAAGCTACTATTGCGCCGTTAGGCTGAATGTTAGAAAAAAAGTGCTGCTTTAACTTTTGTACCTCTTCGAGGCTAAATACAGAACTTATTGCTTGGGAAACAAATAAAAATAACATTAAAAAACAGATCCTTTTCAACATAATCTCCTATATGTAAAGACAAACTTTTTCATAGTACATTAAATTAATTAAGGAGAGTAGGCAATTTTAAAAAGAGGCATATATACGCTTTAATTGTACAAAAATAGGGGGCTTTTATCCGATTAGGAGCAAAATTTTTGTTAATTTAACCTGTTTACTTTTTAATTTCTCGAAGTTAGCATTGGCAATGCTTTGTGAAATCATAAAATAAACGGTAGGAAGCACAAATAGAGTAAATAATGTACCAATGCATAAACCACCTATGAGCACTATACCTATGGCATGTCTTGCTTCTGATCCCGCGTCATGTGAAAGTACCAAGGGAATGGCACCAAATACCATGGCTCCAGTGGTCATAAGAATAGGACGCAACCTTAACGCACAGGATTTTTTAATTGCATCTGTCAAGGCGAACCCTTCTTTTTGTAATTGATTGGCAAATTCTACTATTAAAATACCATGCTTACTGATTAAGCCGACTAAAGTCACTAAGCCAACTTGCGTATAAATATTTAATGACTGACCTAAAAGATACGCAAATAATAAAGCACCAAAACAAGCTAAAGGTACTGTGAACAGAATGATTAATGGATAAATAAAATTTTCAAATTGAGCAGCTAAAATGGCATATATAAAGAGTAATGATAAAACGAATAACAGGAGCATGGTTTGTGATGATTCATTATACGCTTTAGCGGATCCTGACCAACTCAGTTTATATTGGCTGGGAAGATTCTCTTTTGCTGATTTTAAAAGCTTGTCCATTCCGTTTTTAAAGGACTGTCTTTCAGGTAATTGGGCATATAGAGTTGTGGAGCGCATTTGATTCACATGCTCTAACGCAGTGGGCTGGGCACGTCTTTTCATTTGGGCTACGGAACTCAAGGAAATTCGCTTTCCTGAGGGGGTAGTCAGATACAGCTCATCTAACGTCCAAGGTTTGGATGAGCCTTGTAATGAGAGGTTATAAGAGATTCCATCTTTTTGAAATGATAAAGATTTATCACCACTGAAAAATACCTCTATGGTTTTAGCAACTTGGGCAGGGGTTAAATCTAATTGTGCCAAGGCATTTTTATCTATATTTATGGAATATCCCATAGCGTCTAGCCGTAAATCATATCGAGTTGAGGCAAACTCTTTGTTTTGATCCAGAATTTTTTTAAAATGCTCAGTAGCTTCAAATAATTGTCGAAAATTTTCAGTAGTTGAGATGACGAGCTCGAGTTCAGAATTATTACGGGTATCATCGATTCCAGGTAATCCAGAATCCCAACTCCAGACGGAGGCATCTATGGAGGGTAATTGCTCTACCTTGGGTTTTAAGGTGTGAATAATTTGTTCGGCTGAGCGCTCTCTTTGCTGATGGGATTTTAAAGGGATTACAATACTACTGCCCCAGTCCCCTAAGAAGGTTAATGTATTTTGAGCCTCAGGTATTTTACCTATGGATTGCTGTACCCGTTTGGTATTTTGCTCCATAGTATCTAAATTATCCCCGGATATAGGTGGTGTATAGACGCCTATTAACCCCCGATCTTCTTTTGGGGCTGTTTCACCAGGCATTATTTTATAAAATAATAAGCTGGAACTAAATGAAAGCACCAGTATAAAAAGAATCGTTTTTTTTCGATAAATGATTATGTTGAGTATTTTATAGTAATACTGAGATAAATGGCCCAGGGCACTATCGATTATTGGCCATAACTGTTTCGTATTTTTATGGAGGAATGTCGCACACATTAAAGGAGATAGCGTCAATGCGACTACACCGGAGATAAAAACACTTCCTGCTAAGGCCACTGCAAATTCTATAAACAATTGGCCAAGTAAGCCATCAATAAAACCTATAGGCGCATAAACACTGGTTAATGTGAGTGTCATTGCAATAATGGCAAAACCTATTTGCTTTGCTCCTTGCGATGCGGCATTCATTGGGGAAAGACCTTCTTCAATATGGCGCCAAATATTTTCAAGAACAATAATTGCATCATCAACTACTAGCCCTACAGCTAATACCATGGCAAGAAGGGTCATTTGATTAATACTAAAACCAGCAATTTTCAAAAATAATAAAGAACCACATAATGAAATTGGGATAGCAATTAACGGAATAATAGTGGCTCGTAGATTCCTTAAAAAAATGAAAATAATTGCTAAGACTAAAAAAATAGATTCTAAAATTGTAGATTGAATGTTTTTAAGAGAAGCCTGGATAAACTCAGATTGATCAATAATAATATTGATTTTAAGATCCTCAGGTAAGTTTTTTTCCAGGGCTTTTAATTCTTTACGTACATTTTGTGATACATCAATAGGATTTGCATCATTAGAGCGATTAATTGCAAGTACTAAGCCGGAATGGCCATTAACTTTAACGCGAAATTGATTATTATCCGTTGTTAATTGGACTTGAGCGAGTGACTTAAGAAAAACAGGATGGTGATTTTGGGTCTTAATTACTAAATTTTCATAATCTTCTGGAGTTTTCAACTCAAAATCAAGCGTGGTTGGAATTTTATTTTGATAATTTCCTGCGGGTAAAGACAAGCGATTATTGGCAATTGCATGGGCTACTTCATCAACATTAATACCATATGCATGCAATTTTCTTTGATCAAACTTAATCGTATAAGTAAAAGGTTGCCCCCATACCTCCACTGATGAGACGCCTTTAAGGCTACGAAAAACATTTTTTAAATTCAGATTTGCATAATGGGTCAGTTCACCAAAATTTAAGGAAGAGGACTCTAAAGCAATTCCTATAAACGGTAAGCCATCAGAATGCTTTTGACGTTCAATTACAGGTGCTTTTACAGCCGCTGGAAGTTGGGCTTGGGCTAATCTTGCCGCCTCATGAGTGGCATTAAGTGCTTTTTCCATAGGCATTCCAGGACGAAAGCGTAGCGTGATGTAAGAGTTTCCTGTATTCGAGCGCGATGTTATTGATTCCAACCCTTCAACACCTGCAAGTTGTTCTTCTAATGGATTGGTTACTACTGATTCTACTAATTCGGGGCTGGCATTAGGATAGTTAGTACTGATGGTAATTACTGGAAAACTGATATTAGGATACTCCCTAAGAGGTAAAGAATTAAAGCAAAGTATTCCTAAAAGTAGAATCATGCAATTTAGAATAATTGCAATAACAGGATGTTTTAGGAAATAACTCGTAAATTTCATGATAGGTGTTTAGCCTTTGTAAATTGAGACGTTCATTCCTGGATATAATCGTTCTGGATTTTTGCTTACTATTTGGTCACCCGATTTTAAACCTGAAATAATTTCTACTTTTTCCTTTTCCTGTAAGCCTGTTTTGACCGCAACAAGTTCTACTTTATTCTTAATCACTTTATAAACATGTGTCTTGCCTTTCTTTAAAAATAAAGCCTGTGTAGGAATAACTAGCACATCTATTTTTTTACTCACTACAAGATGTCCAGTTACATTGGTTCCTATCAAACAATGAGGGCATTGGATTTCTGCATCTGCAGGACACATGTGTGTTTCATCATCTATCATTTTCTGTACATGGTTTAAATGATAAAGCCGGTTCAATATATAAATGGGTTGATTAGCTTCAATAGAATTGTTATGAGTGCATGGAATATCCATTTCAACAATTAAAGAGTTTGGATCGTAAATGGTTACTACTGCTGCACCTTCGGTGACTTGAGCACCTTCTTTGATTTTAAAAGCACCAATTACACCGTTAAAAGGAGCATAAAAGCGCATGTTTTTGAGCTCAATTTTAGTTTTGGCTTTTTCCTTTTGAGAATCAATCCAGGCTCTCTTTTTCTCCTCTACTTCACGGGCACTAACGAACCCGCTTTTCTGTAAGCTTTTGAGGCGTTGATATTGAATGCTTTCTAATTGTTCTGTCTCTTTGGAAAGTTGATAACTTTTTTCAATATCTGGATTAGTAATTTTTGCTATTAAGTCACCCTTTTGAACATTTTGACCTGAAGTCATGAGTGTATCCAGCATTCCAGAACCTTTGGCAATCAAAATGGTTGCATGTTTTGGACGAATAGTTCCTATAAGTTTTATTGTTTTTTCGATAGTAGCAGGAGACACAGTGGTGATCTCAACTACTTTAAGAGAGGGGGGATGAGGTTTGGGTTTTGGATAGTAGAAAAGAAAATAAACACCTAGGATGATAAGTACCGTACTGAGCAACCCCATGAGTTTTAGTTTTGAAGAGAAGGTGTTAGGAATTAATCGTAGATTCACAAGATGCTCCTATACGGGAATCAGGTTGCATGTGCGTTATTTCAACAATAGCCTTTACCCATAATGGATTCGTATTCATGGATGGAATGACAATCAACTCTTCCCCTCCCAGGTCCAGCCATTGTTGTTTGGCTTTGATCCCTATTTCTTCTAGGGTTTCCAAGCAATCAGCCACAAAGGAGGGACAAACGACAATGAGCTTTTTGATACCTTCAGCACTTAGTTTAGCGATAGTTTCATCAGTATAAGGTTGAATCCAAGGGGTTTTTCCAAGCCTTGATTGAAATGCTGTGCTGTAATTTTCGGTAGATAGCGCTAATTCTTTGGCTAACAATCGACTGGTGTGATAACAGTGTGCCCTATAGCATTCTTGAATCTGTTCTTTAGAAGTAGAGCATGGCGTGCTGCAAATCATTTTACAACTGTTTTTAGTGATTTGTCGTTCAGGAATCCCATGATAACTAAAAAGAATGTGGGCCGTGCCATCAAAATGGTCTTTAATAATTTGTGTTTGGGCTTTAATGTACGCTGAATGCTGGAAAAAATCTCGAATAATTGTAATTGAGGGAATTAGATCCCATGAGTTGATAATCCGGAAAACTTCGGCAATTGCTGAACCACTGGCTGCTGAGGAGTATTGGGGGTACAACGGCAAAATTGTGATGGATTCACAATCTTTTAATCGATTTAATGCATCCCTAATAGAGGGTGATCCATAGCGCATTCCCAAGGCAACTTTACTGTCTGCTCCAACAGCATCTTGTACTTGTAACATTAAATTTTGACTATGAAATAATAAGGGCGAACCTTGTTCAGTCCAAATCGACTGATAAGCAAGAGCGGAACGTTTTGAGCGAAACGGTAAGATAAAAGCGTAAACTAATATGTAACGAAGCAAAGCAGGTATATCGATTACACGCCTATCAGTCAGAAATTCGCATAGGTATCTCCTGACAGATGATACATCTGTACTTTTAGGAGTGCCTAGGTTGATAAGTAATAAACCACGTTTCACAATTTATCTGGCTTTTAAATGAATTTAAGCGATCATACATGAAGAAGATTCTTAATGCATTAACATGCAAGCTTTAAATAAATTGCAACTAATGGACGCAGCACCATAGGATACTGCGTTAACTTAATTAAGCCATTTCAACTTCGACGCTTTCATTAAGTACAATAACATTAGCAGCATGCAGACCTTTGTCACCTTGTTCTACGTCGTAGTTGACTATTTGTCCTGGGGCTAATGTTTTGTAGCCTGTACCATGAATTGATGAAAAATGCACAAAAATATCATCACCCTCATTTTCTGGGATAATAAAGCCCCAACCCTTGGCATTATTAAACCACTTCACTTCACCTCTAGCCATATTTTCTCCTTAACTAAAGCTCTATTACATAGAGACTTGGTAGTTTCTCAATTGCTCTGGTCTTTATTTAGAGCTTTTGTCTAAACCGTATCATTTGCTTGGTAACTGCCTTGTCGCTATTTATACGTTGCATTTAGTCGGTATAAATTTCTATTATCCTTGCAACAGCATCATGTTCTAAAGCAAATATCTACAGGTTAGGCAAGAGCCCCATTGTGAGCTGAGCAATTGCATTCGTCCATAAATGACAATTGAACCTATTTTTTATAGGTTGTTTTAACATAGCGAAAATAAACTGACTACTCAATAGTATTTTTTATAAAAATATTTAATTATCTTAATAATTCCTTAAGTTGTTTGTGTTAATTTATAGTGATAGATGCGATAAGAGGAGTTTAGATGAGTAAAAACAGCACTTCTACGATGTTAGGAAAACTCGCTGTTGGACAGAACGAGCCTCGTACTGAGGTGGTTTTGGATCAAAAGTCAGAAGATGTGGGAGAGGTTTTTGCTGTCCCTCAATTAAAGCCATCTAAGCAGCCTAAAATGGAAGAGGTTCTTACAAATATATTAGGAGCGTCTTTTTCTAAAGGCTATTCTCCGATGGATAAAAAATAATTATTATTTCTATTACGCAGTCATCCACAGGCAGTCATCAGTAAAAATATAAAGCCCTTTCTAAAACAATGGAAAGGGCAAAAATCCTAATGTCAAGAAATTTTATCAACAACACAAGTTATTGCAACATTAAACTTTTTTCAGATTGAATATACCCCATTAAATCAATTATATTACTGAAATTGAGGTGCGAATCCCTTTTTTTAGGTATATACTTTTTTTAAAGGATAACAATTTTTTTGAGGCATTAAGTATGGCAGGGGGCTTTGCTGAAACAGCACATTGGAGAGATTCTGCACGAAGTGCTCGATTCTTTATAGTTGATGCGCGCGCGGCGTTTCCTTTATTTTTATTTCTAATGCATATCAGAATTTGGACAGGTATATTTGTTTTGGTTTCTGCGGTATTGTTCGGTATTATTGAACATTATGGCTTCACAGTGCCCGTTTTTTTACGATGGATAAGAAGCTTCCTGGCAGGTTCTCTCAAATCTTCACAACCTTGGTGGCGATAGTTAGGTATGGAAAGGGATATTAGTAAATGTATGGCAGTAATTGCTGCAAGTTTAAATGCTAAATTTTATCTTAATGATCGATTTGTTAGTTTTGAAGAGGTTTTTGCAGATACAGGGTTATTACCAGCAATCGCGAAGCGTGCCGATCAACTATGCTCTTTATGCCTGGGTTATGGCTTGGGGGCTACATTTGACGAAGCGGAAGGAGCATTGTTGGGGTTGAGGGTTGTTTTTGATGAAGTGACACCAAATGTTTTACGCTTGTTGTGTATGACTGATGTAGTAAATGAATTAATTCAGGGGGGGCCAAGTCGTGATTATACCCCCTTAGATGAATTAATGTACGACTAGATATTTATTTGTGCATCTATTTTTAAATATTATTGTAAAGAAATCGAAAGAAATCTTAGTTTTAAATTTATGTGTAATTTTTTTTGTTATTCTTGGATCAAAATAAGAGTTATGTGTTGAGGGGGTAGTAGTATGGCATATGCGAAAGGTTTTTTTAGCGTGTCTTCAAGTTCTGCGAATGAAACAAGTGATGAGAAGGCCACTACCGAAGATGCCGCATTTTTGGCCAATACTCTTGAAGCATTGGAAAAGCGAATCACTCAAATAATGAAAGTGAAAATACAAACCCAAAATACTGCAGAAGTTGCTGATTGTGAGAGCGCAATTCAACAATTAGAAAAGTGTCGCCAAGAAGTTGTATCTCATGCTCAGATAAGTCATTCGCCACGTCCTTGGTAGGCGCAAGAACGATTTTCATCATTTCTTATATTTTTGCGTAGCAAAAATTAATTTCTTATGATTTTCTCTTTTTAAAACAATAAATAATAATTTGCTGTTATAATTTTACAATGATTCATAAGTTAGAGGTTATGTTTGATGTATGAAAGATATACTCAATGATGAGCAAAATAAAGCCATTCTTGAAGCATTAGATGAGGCAATTAAAAATGGACCTTGGGATAAATCTAATTTTCTACGGGCCATAGGTAAGAATTTAAATGAAATCCGTGATGATTTTGTAAAGAAAGCCAATGCGCGAAGTAGAGAACAAGTTAAAACGGATATTTATTTAGCAAGCCGGCTTGCTTTAAGAAGCAATCAGCAAGAGATTTTTGTTTCTTTATATTCTGCAGATGGTTCCAATCTTCAATCTTGGGAAAGGATCATTGTTAATTTACCGCGCCAAATGATTTCCAGGCCAATATATGCAGAAGAAGAGCAAGTGAAAGCATTGTTAAAAACCAAAGAAAATAAGCAAAATGAAGCTTATGTAGCCATCTATATTAATTCTACAGATATTATTCCCCCTCATCCCGATAAAGCAATTGTTGACAAACTAGGTAATACTTTATTGACCCTCAAAGACAAAACATTGCATCTGGAAAACATTAGCCGTTTTGTTCATATAAGTGGTGTTTACCAGTTTTCACGTGGTCGTTTGATTAAAGAGCAGTGATATTGTTCTAATGTTCCATTTTTTTTGTTCCTTAAGCAGATAAACGTTTGTCAATCTCTCGCAAAATTAGCCTAGAGCAGTATATACTTAAAATAAGTGAACTTTTAAAGTAACTATTAATGGCACAACAAGGTGGTCAACAATCAGGTTCCGATAATTCCATGGCTCCAATATGGATCATGGTGCTCGTGTTTATAACTGGATATATGATTTGGAAAATGGGGCATAAATATATTGTAATATTTGTTTTCCAAGTGAATATCTTGCAAGCAAAATTAGTTAACCTTTTTGTTCATAATGAGCAGTTATCTAATCTGATTTATCTGATGCAAACAGTAGACCCTAATGCTGTGGATTGGGGGCAGTTAATGGCCACAACACAGGAAGTTGGCGATTTTATGCGTTATCCAGTCGTTGTTCTACTTCTTACTTTAGCTGTTGTTCTTTACCGCTCTAATATTACTTTAAAGTTTCGAAAAGTTTATAATATGAAAAAACTATGTGAACAAGAACAGTTCAATTGGCCTGCAATTATGCCTATTGTTAAGGAAGACTTAGTAAGCCAGGATGTGAATAAAGGTCCTTGGGCTATGGCTATGACTCCAATGGAATTTGCCCGTAAATACAATTTACTCAAAAAAGAAGATGCCTTGTTGGATAGTCCAGTTCCTGGGCAAGAAATGACAGCAGGTGTTCGTAGAGGGGATGCAAAACGTGTCTTTACGCTCCAGTTGGGACCGTATTGGGATGGTTTTGAGCATTGCTCGCCACAGGCGTATGCATTAGCTGCTGTATTTATTGCCAGAATAAACCGTGATAGAGATGCTGCTAATAATATTTTAGCAACTATAGACAGAACTTATGTTGCTGGTAAGCCTGACTTTTTTGTTGCAAGACCAGTAATAGAAAAATATAAAAATACTGAATTAGTGCAGGAAGTCACTTCAAAACATGCCTATACTTTAACTGTAATAGCTTCATTACTCGAGAAAGCACGGCTGGATGGTGTTGTGCCGGCTTCAGAGTTTTTGTGGTTAAAACCTATTGATAGACGTTTATGGTATATGCTTAATTGCGTCGGTAGACAAACTCCCTACGCAGAAGTTGCGGGGGCTTTCGCTCATTGGAAAGCTGAGAAAGAAATGGGACGACGTTCTTTGGTACCGATGATTGATGAAGCAATAAAAGCATTGGAAGTTGCCATAAAAGAAGTTAAGTTAACACCTCGTCAAATGGAGGAATTAGAGCCATGATGCGCGGTATTGAATCACGTCATGAATTAGACCCTACCCAGTTACTCAGGGATACACGAACTCTGACCCAACGCCTGTCAGATTTTTTTGGTGATCCCACAAATATCTCGATTGTACTTTTTACATTATCGGCGATGTCCTATTATTTTTCGGAAGCAGCAACCCTTTTGATGCTTGTAGGAGGGGCGTGTTTTCTTTACAGTTATACGCGCAAACAAGGCTTACCATTTCGTCTTCCCCAGGTTTCTCGCGTAAAAGATTACAATGATATGAAACCCGGTATTAATCAGCCCAATACCGCACGTGGAATAACTTTTTTTGGTAATGACCGTAAAACAGGCCACGAATTATGGTTTGCTAATGATGATATGCGTACTCATGCATTAATTTTTGGCTCTACAGGTAGTGGTAAAACAGAATGTTTGGTTTCTATTGCTTTTAATGCCTTGGTACAAGCCAGTGGTTTTATTTATGTGGATGGTAAAGGCGATAACTCTCTTTACGCTAAAGTTTTTTCTATGGTCAGAAGCATGGGGCGTGAGGATGATTTACTTTTGATTAATTTCATGACGGGTGCGCGAGATATTATAGGTCCACAAGAGAAAAGACTTTCTAATACTTTTAATCCTTTTTCCCAAGGTTCTTCCAGTATGTTGACTCAGCTTGTAGTAAGTTTGATGGGAGATTCTAAAGGAGGTGGCGACGGGGATATGTGGAAAGGCCGTGCGATTGCTTTCGTCGAAGCATTGATGCGTCTTTTGGTATATATGCGTGATGAGGGAGCAATACTTCTCGATGCGGATACTATTCGTAACTATTTTGATTTAGTGCGATTAGAAACTATAGTAGTTGATAAAATCTTTCCCCGAGATAATCAGGAAAGCGTTAACATTGAATCGATTCCTAAATTAGTTACAGACCCCTTGCGTAACTATTTAGGTACCCTGCCAGGTTATAATAAGGAAAAAAAAGGAAAGCAAGTATCGCAGGTTTTGGAGCAGCATGGTTTTATCACGATGCAGTTGGTAAGGGCGTTTTCATCCCTGGCAGATACCTATGGCCATATTGTCCGCACTAACCTGGCCGAAGTGGATTTTAAAGACGTAGTATTGAATCGAAGAATTTTAGTCGTACTCTTGCCTGCATTGGAAAAATCTCCTGATGAGTTGTCCAACTTAGGTAAAATTATTGTTTCCTCATTAAAGGCCATGATGGCAGCAGGTTTGGGAGAGGATGTTGAGGGGGATTATCGTGATGTAATTTTAAGAAAGCCAACAAATGCTCCAACCCCTTATATGTGTATTCTAGACGAGTACGGGTATTATGCAGTTCAAGGTTTTGCGGTTGTGCCTGCACAAGCGCGTTCACTTGGGTTTTCGGCAATTTTTGCAGGACAAGATTTACCTGCTTTTCAAAAAGCATCTAAAGAAGAGGCTGCATCAATTGGTGCAAACACAAACATTAAAATATGTATGAAATTGGAAGATCCTACAGAAACATGGGATTTCTTTACAAAGACGGCTGGTGAGGCTTATGTAACTAAAGTAGATTCATTCCAGGCGAAAGATTCCAGTATGGCAAATACTTATATGGATAGCAAAAGTTCTTCGTTTGAAAAAAGAGCTCGTGTTGACCTATTAGATCTTAAAGAACAAACAGAAGGTGAGTCGCATATATTCTTCAAATCAAAAATTGTGCGGGCTCGAATGTTTTATGCGAATCCCAAACCAGTCAAGCAATTAAAAATTAATCAATTTTTAAAAGTAGAAGCGCCCCCTGATGACTACTTAATGAAATTACAAAAGCAATTAGCTTCTTTTCAGGAAATTTTGGATAGTGGTGATTTGTCGATCGATAAGCCTGTTGAAAATGAGGAAATAACGCTCATAAGTAAATTATTAAGAGAGTCAGTGGTTGAAGAGCCCATTGAGCGTGGTGTGGCTGCTTTAATTGCTTTCCATAACTATAACGAGCCTGAGCCAGTTGAAGACTTGGTTGAAGAAGAAATTGAGGGAATATTAACCATCTTTAGTCCATTGCGATTTAATCCAAATGATCCCCCAATTTTGGTCAGTGATAAGGCTGCATTTTCCGAATCCTTACTACCTATTAACGAAACACGTAATCAGATGATGAACATTGAGCGTTTAGCTGGAGCTAAAGATAAATATGCTGGTACAGTTTCCAATGAATTGATTAAAGATTTTCAATTAGCAACCAGTTATCCACCAGAAGAACGAGACTTTATTGCACCAGATGAATTAACGGATATAGTTAAAGCATTAACTGAAAAAATAGTGAGCGAGCGTCACAGAGCAAATCAAAATTCTGAAGAATATTCTTAATGCTCTATTTTTTGTTATAAAATTTAAGGCGTGTTGACTATTCATCCCCGACTCCTGCATGTTCGGAATGAATAGTCAACACGCCTGAGTTTAGCCATATTTTTCATGGCTAAAACTTTTCTTTCTCAAGCTTTCTGCAAATGAGAATTCTTTGTAATATTATAAAAGTGTTTATCCACCGCATTAAGAGCCAACACTCTTTTCTCCCTTAAATTTAGAAAGTTTCTCGTTTGTTTGAATTCACATCATCCAATAATTTTAAGGATGAAATGAATTTAAAATGAATGGGGCAATGGATTTTTGAAAAAAAACAAACCCGAGTGGCTTGTTTTTTTTCAAAAAATGATAAACCAATAAATAAATTTTTAAAAAAATAGATATTTTCTTGAATTCATTGTAACGTAATGATTTATAGAATTTTCTAAAAGATAAAAATGCAATAAAACTACAGTCAGAATCTATGGTTATTATTTTGAAATATGAGGATAACGAGTGAGAGTGGTGCGGATTAATCTAATTCGGGCTGTTGGATTGGCTGCCTTATTAATGGTAACTTCCTGTAGTCGTGATCATTGGGCTCTTGATAAAGAGGAGCCGAAATACCCCTGCAAAGTTTTAGGGGCTTGTGATGCTACTATTATGAAGCTCGCAAAGAACTTAAATAGAAAAGGGGTAAAAGTAATCACTATTGGCCAAGATTACATGATTAGTATTCCCGCAAGTTATTTATTTGAGTCAGAAACCCCTCATTTAAAATGGAAGTCATATGCATTGTTAAATGAAATAGCTGTATTCCTGAAGCAATTTCGCAAAATAGCAATTAATATAGCGAGTTATAGCAGCAAATATATCTCACCACAAAGAGAGCACGCGTTGACGTTAGCTCGCTCACGAGTAGTCAGCGAATATCTTTGGTCACAAGGCGTCGATAGCCGATTTATATTTACGCAAGGGTTAGGGAGTGATAAACCTATAATTGCATACACAGAAGGTGGTGATAGTTCAGTAAATGCTCGAGTAGAAATTACCTTTAGACGTGCTGTAGCATAGGGGATGCGATGAGTCGTGAAACCTGGAATTTGATCAAGAAAAGTAAAAGGTTTGATGTTAATGTATATAGACGCGGGCTAGTTGCATTGATTTGTTCTTTAATACTGAGTTGTATTTTTTGCCTTTCATTGTTTTATATATATTTGACGGAGCCCGAACGGGATTTTTATGCAACGAGTGGAGTAGCACCACCTATTAAGTTAAAACCAATGCTATCTCCAAATTATTCAGCACAAGCATTACTTCCTCCTGATCCTGTATCGGATAGTGAGGATAAATTAATACCGGAATAAGCGATATACGAGGATATTATGGCTCAAGATGCCTTGACAACTGTTGCATTAAGAAACACCTTTTATAAGGATAGTCAGCGTAAGGTAATCCTTGCGTTGCTAATTGCTCTTCTAGTAAATATCATAATGGCATTTATGCTGGTGTATATGATTACACATCCTCCAGCCCCTAAATATTTTGCTACAAGCATCAATGGTCGAATTACACCACTTTTCCCTTTAAATGAACCTAACCAGTCAGACTCTGCAGTTTTGCAATGGGCCAATCAGGCTGCAATCGCAGCATTTACATATAATTTCGTCAATTATAGAGATGAGTTGCAAGCTTCTTCCGGTTTTTTTACTCCAGAAGGTTGGGACCAATTTCTAAATGCTTTGCAACAATCAAACAATCTGGATGCAGTAAAAGCTAAAAAACTTATTGTGTCTGCAGTTGCTACACGAGCGCCTATTATTTTGCAAAAAGGGGTCTTAAATGGAAATTATTCGTGGCGTGTTCAAATGCCTATATTAGTAACCTATCAAAGTGCTAGTGAATTTACCCAACAAAATAATGTGGTAACTATGTTAATTACACGCGTTTCTACTTTAAATTCGCCTAGAGGAATTGGTATATCACAATTTGTAGTCGGGCCTGCCGCTGGTGGGGTATCCTAATGAACAAATTGAATTGGTTTGTAAAGTTTTGTTTTCTCTGTGGAACTTACTCCATGACTGGTTTAGCTTTTGCACAGGATGATAGTGCACAACAAGCGTTACAGCAGTTACGGTTGTTGCAACAACGCTTGTCACAAAATCAACCGGCAGGACCAAATCAGGCAGCTCAAGGAGGCCAGAGTTCGGCTATAACGCCAAATCCCGCACCTGCTCAAGACCAAAATAATAATATTCCTATTCCATTAGCGAATGAAATATATAAGGCTCCCAAAGCAAAACCAGTGCCCCAACCTACTCTTCCTCCTGCCGCCACGAATCAGCAGGTGGTGACCCAGAGTGATGAAGAGGTAATCAACAATAAAGCGTTTAGAGATATGACAAAAAGTTTGTATCCACTGAATACAGAACAAGTGGTGCAATTAAAGCAAATGAATGACACGATGGAATATGCTAAGGCTTCGCCCGCAGGGACACCTCCAAAGCCTACAGCAACTTCCCAATTCGTTAACTTATCACCAGGTTCAACTCCACCTGTCATTCGTTTGGCACAAGGTTTTGTTTCTTCGTTAGTATTTCTTGATTCTTCAGGTGCTCCTTGGCCGATTGGGGCATATGATTTAGGCGATCCCAGTGCTTTTAATATTGTATGGGATAAAACGAGTAATACGCTTATGATTCAAGCAACGAAGGCCTACAATTATGGCAACTTGGCTGTTCGATTAAGAGGCTTAAATACTCCAGTGATGCTTACCTTAATACCTGGTCAAAAGGCAGTAGATTATCGAGTGGATTTACGTGTCCAAGGTTATGGGCCTAATGCTAAAACAATGCCTTTAGAGACGGGAATTCCTCCATCAGCAAGTGAGTTGCTTCTTCATGTCTTAGATGGAGTGCCACCTCCTGCAAGCAAGCGTTTGGTAGTTACAGGAGGGGATGCTCGCGCTTGGTTAGCCAACGACAGAATGTATGTTAGAACCAATCTTACTATATTGTCACCGGGCTGGTTAGCAAGTATGACTAGCGCAGATGGGACGCATGCATATGAAATGCAAAAATCTCCGGTATTATTAGTTTCCTGGCATGGGAAGGTCATGCAGCTCAAGGTAGAAGGGTTATAAATGGCTGGAAAAAAAGAAAATTTAAAGTCGCTTTTTTCGAATACGCGTACTCGGGTTATTATTATATTTACATTATCCTTACTAATTGTAGCGGTAGTTATAGGATATATAAAATTAAAAGGGGCTGGTTCTGGGCCATCAGCTACAGCAACGCTTAGCCATGCTCCAGGAGCTATTCAATCAATTCCTGGCGTCCTTAATCCCACAGCACAATATGCTCGATTGCAGGAAGAGCAAAATGTAAGCCAGGCACAAAAAGCAGAGAAAACTGGTGGGAGTGCTATTCCAACAATCATCAGAACCCAGGCACTGGGTGAAGGTGTTGGTGTGATTGGTTCTCAAGGCGGCCAAACTGGTGTTGGATTTGTAAGTTTAGCCAGAGAATATGATGAGGGCGCTCAAAAAAGTCTTTGGTTGCAAGCATTACAAAATGGAGGATGCTCTAAATCCGCTGTGTCTCAGGTTGTAAGTCAAGGAGCTCAATTAAGTGATTTAAAGGCCGCGTGCAGTTGTGCACAGCTAAAAGATAATGGTTATGGTTTGAAAGATTTAGGCCAAGTGTGTCCCTGTAAAGAGTTGAAAGCGGCAGGATACAATGCAAGACAACTTAAAGATGCAGGTTATAGTGCTTCTCGATTAAAGGATTGCGGTTTTAATGCTTGTGAATTACGTAATGCAGGATTCACAGCCCAAGAACTCAAGGATGCTGGTTTTTCTGACGATGAACTTAAGGGGGCAGGATATTCTCCAGAGGAAATCGCTAAAGCCAGTGGTTTACCTACCGGAGTGAGTGCTGATGATGTTTTAAAAGCAGGATGCAGTGTTGATGCTTTAACTAAATTACGTAAGTCAGGTGTAACTGCCTCAGCTATACGCCGGATTAGTGGGTGTAGTGCAGCACAATTAAAAGCGGCAGGCTTTACTGCAAAAGAGTTACGTAATGCAGGATTTAGTGCAGCAGATCTAAAAAGAGCGGGTTTTTCACCTGAAGAACTAAAAGCAGCAGGGTATTCTGCTAGAGATCTATTGAACGCAGGATTTACTCCGGATGATCTTGCAAACTTAGGCTATTCTCCATCAGATATAAAAGCAGCAGAAACAGAGTTGCCTCCTGGAATTACCCCTGACGATGTTAAAAAAGCTGGCTGTGATGTTGATTCATTAAAAAAAGAAAGGGCGGCAGGAGTTAGTGCTGCGCTTATTAAGCAATATGCGGGATGTAGTGCCGCAGCATTAAAGGCAGCAGGTTTTACTGCAAATGATTTGAAGAATGCTGGTTTCAGTCCTAAAAATTTAAAAGATGCAGGATTTAGTCCAGCAGATTTGAAGGCAGCAGGATTTAGCGCAGCCGACTTGAAAGAGGCGGGGTTTAGTGCTCAGGCTTTAAAAAACGCAGGATTTAATCCAGCTGACCTAAGAGCAGCAGGATTTAGTGCAAGGGATCTAAAGAATGCGGGATATACGGGTGATGCATTACAGGCTGCAGGGTTTTCTCCAGCAGATATCAATGCAGCGCAAGGTTTGCTACCTCCAGGAATTACGCCTGATGACATAAAGAAGGCAGGGTGTGATGTTGAAGCCTTGAAAAAGGAAAGAGCAGCAGGAGTTAGTGCGGCGCTTATCAGACAATATGCAGGATGCAGCGCAGCACAATTAAAAGCAGCAGGATTTACCGCAGCTGATTTAAAAGATGCAGGTTTTACTGCTGCTGAATTAAAAGCAGCAGGGTTCAGTGCAGCAGATCTAAAAGCAGCTGGGTTTAGTGCAGCGGATCTAAAAGCAGCAGGGTTTAGCCCAGCTGATTTAAAAAATGCAGGTTTTAGTGCTGCTGATTTAAAAAATGCAGGTTTTAGTGCTGCTGATTTAAAAGCTTTAGGATTTACAGCTGCAGATTTGAAAAATGCTGGATTTAGTGGAAGAGATCTGAAAAATGCGGGCTTTATCCCTGCGGAATTAAAGGCAGCAGGATTTACTGCCAGAGATCTATTAAATTCTGGTTTTACGCCAGAGGAACTTACTAGGACAGGTTATTCTCCAGCAGATATCAATGCTGCACAAGGACAATTACCACCAGGCATCACACCTGATGATATAAAGAAAGCGGGATGTGATGTAGATGCTTTAAGAAGAGAAAAAGCCGCAGGAGTTAGCGCCGAACTCATTACTCGGTATGCAGGGTGTAGCGCAGCGCAGTTAAAAGCAGCAGGATTTACTGCTGCAGATTTAAAAAATGCAGGGTTTAGTGCGACAGATTTGAAAAATGCGGGATTTAGTGCTGCAGACTTAAAAAATGCGGGATTTAGTGCCTCTGATTTAAAAAATGCAGGATTTAGTGTTAAGGATCTGAAAAATGCAGGCTTTACTCCCGCAGAGCTAAAGGCGGCAGGGTATACTGCTAAAGATTTGTTAAATGCTGGTTTTACACCGCAAACTATTGCTAACGCTGGTTACTCTCCAGCAGATATCAATGCGGCACAGGGTCCATTGGCCTCAGTATTTTCTCCTGACGCTATTAAGAAGGCAGGTTGTGATGTTGCGGTGCTACAAAGAGAAAGAGCGGCTGGAGTCAGTGCGGCACTTATTAGACAAAATGCAGGGTGCAGTGCTGAACAGTTAAAAGCAGCAGGGTTTAGTGCGGAAGATTTGAAAAATGCAGGATTTAATGCAGAAGATTTAAGAGGCGCGGGATTTAGCGCTGCTGAATTAAAAAATGCTGGATTTAGTGCAGCTGATTTAAAAAATGCCGGATTTACAGCATCAGATTTAAAAAATGCAGGGTTTACTGCCAAGGATTTGAAGGATGTTGGGTTTACTGCCGCAGATTTGAAAAATGCGGGATTTGGCGCTCAATCTTTGCTTGATGCCGGTTTTACGCCCTCTCAGCTACTTTCTGGTGGATACACGAATAAGGACTTGGCAAATGCGGGACTTACCCCGGCAGATACTATCGCTGCTGGACGTGTGGCAGATTGCAGTGTTGAATCTTTGAAAAAAGCAAGAGCGGCTGGTGTTAGTGCTTTGGCAATAAAGAAAACTCTAGGGTGTTCTGCCAAGGCATTAAAGGATGCCGGTTATACAGCTAAAGAGCTCAGAGAGGCAGGTTTTACTGCAGCTGAATTAAAAAATGCTGGCTTTACCGCGAAAGATTTGAAAGATGCTGGCTTTAGCGCGAAAGAATTAAAAGACGCGGGATTCAGTGCAAAAGAATTAAAAGATGCGGGATTTAGTGCAAAAGATTTAAAAGATGCGGGATTCAGTGCTACAGATTTAAAAAATGCGGGTTTTAGTGCTAAAGAACTGAAAGATGCAGGTTATAGTGCTAAAGAATTGAGAGATGCAGGTTTTAGTGCTGCTCAATTAAAAGCTGCGGGTTTTAGTGCCAAAGAACTAAAAGACGCGGGTTATAGTGCTAAAGAGCTAAAGGATGCTGGATTTAGTGCTGCTGAATTAAAAGATGCAGGTTTTAGTGCTAAGGATTTGAAAGATGCAGGATTTAGTGCAACACAGCTAAGAGCTGCGGGTTTTGGAGCTAAAGATTTGGTTGATGCTGGATATAGTGCGGACGAATTAAAAAATGCGGGGTTAAGTGCTTCTCAAATACAAAGTGCTGGATATAATCCAATGTCATCAGAAGTAGCTGGATTAGGTAATCCAAATCTGCAGCAAGGGGCATTTAATCTCAATGGTATACCAACTGTAGGGCAGGGAGCCGCAGCTGAGACAACTCAAGGCGCTGCCGCCAATAACAGTAATCAGCAGTTACAAGCAATATTAAATAAACAGAACCAGCTCGCTGCAGAACAAAAATACCAACAAAAAATAGCACAAAAAAGCAATGATATGTTAAACGCAGCAAATGCATTGTTAAACGAATGGAAAGGTGTGGCTACGCAATCTTATAGTGAAGGAAATAATACAGAAAAAGCTGTAGCTGTTGCTGCAACAGGCGCTGTTGCATCAGAAGGTACTACTACTCAGACCACAACAACTGTGGTATCAAATAATGATGTAAATATGATTAAAACCGGTGATGTTCTCTTTGCCGTAATTGATACTTCAGTCAATAGTGATGAGCCAGGACCAATTCTTGCTACTATCATTTCAGGAAGACTTAAAGGTACTAAGTTAATTGGCAGCTTTAATTTGCCTTCAAACGCGAACAAAATGGTTATTACATTTAATACAATGTCAATTCCAGGTGCACCAAAAACAATTTCCATTTCTGCCTATGCAATTGATCCAAATACGGCAAGAACAGCTCTTTCAAGTAAAACCAATAATCATTATCTAATGCGTTATGGTTCTTTATTTGCGTCCTCATTTTTAGAGGGATTTGGAAATGCATTCCAGTCCGCGAATACAACAGTAACTATTGGTGGTACAGGTACGGGGAATAATGTGACCATTGCAAATGGCGTTGGTCGCTCTACCTTGGAAAATGCGGTAATTGCGCTGGCAGATGTTGGTAAGACATGGGGACAACAGGCCCAGGTATTATTTAATACACCTCCCACCGTCGAGGTTTATTCAGGAACTCCCGTAGGGGTTTTATTTACTCAGGACGTAAAAACTATTTAATGGCGGGTAAAAATGGCAGATAATGATCAAAATGATGAATATAAATTCGCTGAATTAGATTCTCTCGAAAATGATTCCATTGAGAATCCGGAATACAGCCCCAAAAGTACTACTTCTATGGGGCAAGGCGGAGCAGAGCCGAGAAAGAACATTAAGCGTAATGCCTTGATAGCTGTAGGTTTTGTTGTATTCATTATGTTAATGTATAAATTTGTTGGAGGGATGTTTTTTGGAAAATCCACTAAAGTTCCTACAGAAGAGAGTATCACTCCTGCTCCTGTAGCTGAAATAACTCCATCTCCTCAGCCTCAGCAGCCTCCTCAAACGGAGATTCCACAAGAGCCCATACAACAACCGCAAGTACAGGCAATTCAACCACGCATTGTTGAAGAGAGCAGAGAATTGAAACAGAAAGTAGCCTCTATTGAAGCGACACAACAAACAGTTCAAACAGAGGTTAGTTCAGTGAATCAGCAAGTGGGTAATGTTAACAATAATGTCAATGCCCTAAGCGCGCAAATAGCTAAACTTAATCAGGTAATTAGTGATTTGAGCAATCAAGTAGCAAAACAATCTGAAGAAATTAATGTGCTGATGGAACGTACAAAACCTAAATTAATCAAAAGGATAATTCATGTTCAACCACCAGCACCCCAAATAAATTACTATATTAATGCAGTAATTCCTGGTCGAGCTTGGCTAATTGGCACAAATGGTTCTACACTTACAGTAAGAGAAGGATCAAAAATCGAAGGATATGGGGTAGTTAAACTAATCGATTCTTTACAGGGTCGCGTGTTAACAAGCTCTGGTCGAGTAATTAGGTTTAGTCAAGACGATAGTTGAGGTTTAGTATGGCTGATACATGTACAGGCGGAACAGCGGCGTGTTGGTTATCAAGTGAAATAAATATTCTAGTGAATGTTGCAAATAATTTAATACCTGTAGAGCGTTTAATTACAGGGGGAGCTTATCTAATTGGTTGTGCTTTTTTGTTTAAGGCGATTTATAGTTTAAAGGTATATGGTGAAGCACGAACAATGATGTCGAGTAATTCGAGTATCAAAGAGCCTATAATTTATTTGTTTGTTGGCGCGTTATTTATTTATTTTCCATCTGCATTTGAAACAATGATGCAAACGACGTTCGGTTATACAAATGTTCTTCAGTATGCACCAACAGGCGGTAGCAACCCAACGCTAGACACGCTTTTTGGTACTTCAAGTCCAGTTGGAAGATCTCTAACGATTATTATTCAAGTCATTGGCTTAGTTGCCTTTGTAAGGGGGTGGGTGTTGATTGCACGTTCTGCTTCACAGGGACAACCACCAGGGGGGACTGGAAAGGGCTTAGTCCATGTTTTTGGAGGAATATTAGCAATTAATATAGTAGGTACTATTCAAATGATTAATAATACCTTGTATGGTTCTTAATTGTACAGATTGTTTTGGTTTAAATTTAAAATTGGGGAGAAATATGGTGAAAAGTAAAGTCATGAGTAAATCAGGTTATAAATATTGGTTATCCAGTATGGTTTGTTTGGGCATATTGGCTTTAGTCAGCCAGGATGCAGCAGCAGGTGGTATGAGTGTAGGTGCCATGGCATCACAGATTACATCATCATTTACAAACTTAACCAAATTAATCACTGCTGGTTCTTATCTAGCTGGTCTGGGGTTTTCCATTGGTGCGATTATGAAATTTAAACAGCACAAAGATAACCCAACCCAAATTCCAATAGGAACACCGATTGCTTTAGTGTTTATCGCAGCTGCATTATTGTTCCTGCCTTCTATCTTAAGCGTTACCGGATCAACAATGTTCGGTTCAAGCGGTGGTACAACAGCTGGTCCTACTGGTACCGTTTATACTAGTGGCTAGAAATGGCTTCCTTGTATCATAATGGGATTGGTTTCAAATATCCTCTCTCAAACGAGAGAGGATGTTTTAATAAAAAGACAGCGAATAATTGCCAGTAAAATAAAGCATTCATGTGAGCCTAAATATGGCGGTTAATCAAGAAAAATTCAAATTAAAATTAATGGCTACACCAGGTTCATGGCGTTTATATTCAGCCAGAAAGGTTGATGAGCGCTTTAAAGCTTTTGAACAAAAGATATTTCAAAGAGATAGGTATACCTGTAAGTTTTGTGGATTTCAGGCTCGATTATTTCAAGAGATAGTTAATCTTGATAATAATTACACAAACAATAAAATTGATAATTTAGTGACAGCATGCTGCTTTTGTGCGCAATGCTTTTTTATTGAGTCAGTAGGTGTTGGTGGTTATGGTGGAGGAACTCTAGTTTATCTTCCAGAACTTAGCCAAGCTGAATTAAACAGTTTATGTCATGTATTATTTTGTGCTATTACCAATGACACAGGTTATAAATCTAGTGCACAAAATATATATCGTGGATTTAAATTTAGATCCCAAATAGTTGAAGAAAAATTTGGTGAGGGAACAAGTGATCCAGCTATATTCGGGCAACTGCTAATTGATGCCGGTATACAAGATGAAGAACGAAGATCCAGGTTATTTAAAAACATACTTCTATTGCCTTCCAGAGCAAAATTTCGTAAACAAATTGAAAAATGGGCTGCTAGTGCTTTAGAAGAAATTTCAAGTTAAATGTGAGGAACACAATGGCGCATTGGTCAGAATCTTTTTTCGAGGGAGTAGATACTTTCTTTGCCTGGCTAAGTACTTCGCTTAAGCAAACAACAGAATCATACATCGATTTAGAAACAGCCGACAGTCCGACAGTATTAGTAAATCATGACGGCTCTTTATTATCGGTGTTAAAAATAGAAGGTATATCAGCACTTGCAGGAAGTGCAGAATTCGAACACTTGATTGCAGGGTTAACAAATGCTTTTCAAGCTGCAATGGGACGCCCAGGACATTCTTTACAAGTTTATTTTAGTCATGATAAACAAAATATAAAAAAGCTAATTACTGATACTTATGAGCCAGCTGTTGCAACAGCTAAGCGACTCGAATTGAATTTAACAGATTTATTTGAGGAGCGGGTCAACTATATGTCGTTGTATTGTGCGGAAGAGCGTACTTATTTTGTGCTCATTACACGACCATTTAATTTAACTTCAGAGCAATTAAAAGCAGCGAATAAAGCTAAAGCACAGATGATTAAGGAGCGCAAGGCTCCTCCATTCAAGAATACACAAACCATCTATGCAGCGATACCGGAGTTGCGTGATACTCATGATGCCTACGTGCGTTCTATCATGAATGATCTAGAGTCGTTGCATATTTTTGCAAAATTAATGGAAGTCCATGATGCAATACATGCAATTCGCATGACTGCTGATCCAGATTATACTGCTGATGATTGGCGCGCTAGTTTGCCTGGCGACAAAGTTACAATTAGAGAAATTAATGAATTTGAAGGGGATCCTTCTGACTTATTATGGCCTTCTTTAGCAAAGCAGGTTTTCCCCCGTGATGCAGAAGTATTAGATCTACGCACAGTTCGAGTTGGCGATAAAATTTACTCCTCAACATTTATTGATCTCTTTCCCAAGGATGTAAGACCTTTTATTCATCTATTTGCACGTATATTACCTTCACATGTTCCATGGAGAATTTCATTTCTAATTGAGAGTGAAGGACTTTCAACTATCAAACTAAAAGGGCTTTTAACTGCAATTTTAAGTTTTAGTTCGGCACAGAATCGTCTGATTAGTGATTCAGTAAATTTATTAAAATACATACATCTTAATACGGATGAATCAATCGTTCGCTTAAGAGTTGTTGCGACAACCTGGGCACCTGAGGACAAATTGGCATTATTGCGTCAAAGAAGTTCTGAATTAGTTAAAGCGATCGAAGGATGGGGTTCAACAGATGTTTCTGAAATTTGTGGCGATCCTTTTGGCGGATTTGTTTCCAGCATGTTAGGAGCTACGCTAAACAGCACAGCAGTTCCCACTGTGGCTCCTCTCAGCTCAGTCATTTCCATGCTGCCTATAACACGACCGGCCTCGCCTTGGTCAAAAGGTGCATTACTCTTTAGAACACCTGATGGAAAGCCTTGGCCTTTTCAGCCCGGCTCAACCGAGCAAACCACTTGGATTGATTTGGTTTATGCACGCCCAGGTTCTGGTAAATCCGTATTATCAAATGCGATTAATCTGGCTTTATGCTTATCCGGTGGTTTATTACGCCTTCCGCGTATCGCAATCATTGATATTGGTCCATCAAGTAGTGGACTTATTTCATTATTGAAAGAAGCATTACCGGCTTCGAAACGTCACTTGGTTGCTTATCATCGTTTAAGGATGACCCCAGAATATTCTATTAATCCTTTTGATACGCAGTTGGGTTGTCGGTATCCTACTGCATTGGAACGTGCATTTTTAGTTAACTTTATTACTCTGCTGACTACACCTTTAGGTGCCGAAAAGCCTTACGATGGTATGCCTGATTTAGCAGGCATGGTAGTGGATGAATTATACAAAAGTTTAGCCGATGAATATAATCCTTCACCCTATTCTCCGGGAGTAGAAGAATTTATTGATAGTATTTTGGAAGAAATTGGTTTTGTCCGTGATTCGAAATCAACTTGGTGGGAAGTTACAGACTCACTTTATTCAGCCGGTTTTACGCATGAGGCCTTGTTAGCGCAACGTTATGCAATGCCTTTATTGGCTGATGCAGCATCAATTTGTAGAACTCCATCTATTGAAGATTTATATGAAAGAATTACTGCGCCTACTGGCGAATCATTAATCAATGCATTTTCGAGAATGATCTCTGCAGCTGTTAGAGAATACCCTATATTGTCACGCGTCAGTAGTTTTGATATTGGAGATGCACGAGTTGTTTCTCTAGATCTCGATGAAGTAGCTAAAAGCGGTGGTGATGCTGCGGACAGACAAACCGCGGTTATGTATATGTTGGCGCGTTATGTTTTGGCAAGACATTATTATTTAACTGACGAAAGTTTAAATAATATACCTGAACAATATAAGGAATATCACAAGCAAAGAGTTCAGGAAATTCGAGAAGATCATAAACGTATTGTGTATGATGAGTTCCACCGCACTTCAAAGTCCTCCGCAGTTCGTGAGCAGGTAATTATTGATATGCGTGAAGGACGTAAATGGAAAGTACAAATTGCATTACTTTCACAGTCGGTAGAGGATTTTGATCCTGTAATGATAGATTTTGCTACTGCTATTTATATTATGGATGCCGGTCCATCACAAGCGATAGAGAAAACAACGTCAATATTCGGGCTTTCTGACACTGCAAAAACAGCTTTACGTACCAGAGTACATGGACCCAGGGAGGGAGGAGCAACGTTCCTTGCCCAATTTGCGACGAAAACAGGCGTTAATGTGCAGTTACTGACCCTGACTTTAGGACCAGTAGAATTATGGGCCTTTAGTACTACAGCTGAAGATGCCACTGTCCGGAATCACTTATATCGTCACCTTGGTCCTGGAGAAGCCAGGCGTCTTTTGGCAGTGTTATTCCCAAATGGTTCAGTTGCCAGAGAGGTGGAAAACCGGTTGAATACAATGAAAGAAAAAATTGGTTTAATTGAAGATGAAATAAAGGAAAGTATCATTGAACAATTAATAAACGATATTCTTGATGCATATTCGAAAAATCCTGATGTTAGGAGTTTACCGGCTAAAATCACTTAACGTTTTTTAAAGGAGGTTTTATTGGTAAGCTAACAACTACCTTTAAGCCACCTTGAATATTATTAGTGAGCGTAATATCACCTTGATGCATTTGAATAATTTCTCGAGCTATGGTTAATCCAAGACCGGTTCCGCCGGTGCTGCGTGAACGTGAATTTTCACCCCGATAAAAAGGTAAGAAAACCTGCTCTAAATCAGATTCTGCTAATCCTGGTCCTTGGTCAGTAATTGTAATTTCTATTTTATTTTCCAAACAAGAAAGGTGAATCATAGCCTTATAACCGTAATGCACCGCATTATTAATTAAATTATTAAAAGCTCGTTTCAGTAAATTAACAGTACCGAAATAAACTAATTTGGGATTGTCGCTAATAAAACTTACATCATAATTGAGTTCAATAGCATCTTCTTTTAATGAAGAAATTAAGGCAACCAGATCAAAAAGCTGAGGCTTTTCTTCAACATTTATATCTCTAAAATAATCGAGTGTTTCCCGAATCATAAGTTCCATTTCATTGATATCAGCCATTATTTTATTGTAATTAGGATCGTTTTCTAAATATTCTGCTCGCAATTTTAAGCGGGTAAGAGGAGTGCGTAAATCATGGGAGATTGCAGTTACCACACGAGTACGATTGGCCAAAAGCTTATTCACTTTTTCTTGCAGATCATTTATTTTTTTAAAAATAGCTCTTTGGTCTTGATTACCTGTCACGGGTATCGGTAACCAATTTTCTTGATGCTCACTATAATGAAGGCTTTGAATTAGGGTCTGTATGGGTTGATTTAAGGTTTTAACGGCCCAGTAGTTAATAAAAAATAAGACACCAATTAAGATAAGAAATAAGCTAATTACTGAGTTTGTTTCTCTTGGAAAAGGAGAAATAACACGGACGTTAAGCCAATTATTTTCTTTTATAAATGCAGAAAACTCTAATTTATTATTTTGCTTGATTAAATTAAAAAGTATGGAGGTTTTTAAAGTCAATAGAGCATTTTTTTTGAATAAAGGCTTAGGGGATAAGGTTATCTCAGCCCAGGACGTGCTTCGATTGCGTAAAATGACAGGCCACAAAGATTGAGGATTCTTTTGTAACAGAGTCACTAACTGAACTAAAGATCGAACAGCTTTGGGAGGAAGGGGAGAACGAATATTTTCATAATAATATTGACCCAACTGCATAAAAGAAAAGATAATTAAAAGGTTACCCAGTATTAATCCAAATAATGTCTTTTTTGCAGTTTTAGTAAGTTGGCTCATGCGCAATCAACCTTGGTTTTGAATTGATAACCTCCTCCACGAATTGTTAATAATAATCGAGGATTACGTGGATCAATCTCGATTTTTTTACGCAATCGTCCAATTAGTACATCAATTGTCCTATCTTGTGAGTCAAAGTTCTTATCGTATAATAAGTCCATTAATTGATCACGGCTTAAAATACGTCCTGGATGCTCTAAAAAAATGAGTAACAGCTCATATTCGCGATGGCTTAAAGGAATTGCAACAGAATCTTTGTCAATCAAGGAATGTGTATTGCGATCAAGAATCCAATTATCGAAATGTATTTGTTGTAATGGCGTAAGTTTTTTACGATCAATATCAAGTTCACCTTGAGTTCGCCTTAATTGTGCTTTGACTCGGGCTAATAACTCACGAGAGCTAAAGGGTTTAGATATATAGTCATCTGCACCTAACTCTAATCCAGCAACTTTATCTGCTATGCTGTTTGCTGCACTGAGCATAATAATAGGCATACTATGAGTTTGTCGAATCGTCTGGCATAAATTCAACCCGTCGATTCCTGGCAGCATAATATCTAATATAATCAAATCAAAATTATTTTCTCTTAATAACTGTTTGATGTTCAAACCATTTAAAGTCCATGTAGTGCGAAAACCATTTTTAATTAAGTAATCGTTTATCAAATGTGTAATTTCTTGATCATCATCAATAATCAATATATGACTTTTTCTCGTACTCATGAATCACCTGAGAAAAGATATAACTGAAGCGCGCTTATAATTTTGAAAAGATTGTGCATAAACTTCATTTATTATTTGAATCCTCTTCATTATATACCAATAAATTGTTTTGCATTTAGTATTGTAACATTGGTGTTACAAGAAACAGTTTATTTGTCATATTCCTATTACATTGTTTCATTACACTCAATATTGAAACAAATAGGAGAAAAAAATGAATATTAAGCGTTTTTTATTAATTAATAGTATGGCTTTGAGTTTATTGGGGGCTTCAATTGCCTCAGCCCAATCAACGGTAAGTAGTGCGGCTGATTCTCTGAATCAATCATCACAATACCGCCAATCTATTAATAAAATATTGCCCCCGCAACAGCGCGCAGAGTTGGTTAAAATCAAAAAAAATTTGCGAGCGCAAATGATCCCCTTAATTAAAGAAAAACGTGCGCTTAGTTTGCAAATAAAAGGGAAAATAGCAACACCAAATGCAAAATGGAGTGATATATCAGTTTTGCTGGAAAAAAGAAACGCAGTGGAATTGAAAATAAGTATATTATTGGCTAAAGCTCAATTACAGACTTATCAAAAATTGGGTATTTTATTACCAATTCATCATCGCCATCATCAGTGCCACCTCCAAAATAAAAATGTGGCAAAAAAATAACAAATTACTATGACATGGTTTCGTATGTGAATACGAAACCAATAATTTTGAAATGAATTTCTGTCCAATAAAAATAGACCTACTGTGGTATATAAATCTATTTTCCAAAAGCAGCCAATCTGTCAGAAATAATTATAGCTCCTGGCAAAGTTGGATCTTGCATATAACACACAACATATGGCAACACACTCTAAAAAACAGACTATTTGCGCTAAAAATAAGATCAATTTAGGTGATTTAACTTAACAAGGCGAATCAATTTTCGCCCAGATTAGGTTATAGGAAAAAAAAGAGAATCGCATGAAATCAAAAATTGATAGAAGCTCATTTTTCTGCTCCTCTAAATCTCATACCATGACTATAGAGACGGAACAGGAACTTCATTTAGCCCGAACTGCTTGTGTTATCCAGAGATGGTGGAAGCAGTTGCATTTAAAACGAACTGCTTTAGACTCATTTCAATATGTACATGAAAATTTAGAGCGCTTCATAGTCTCGATCCAAGAATGCTGGAACTATAGGAGGGGTATGGTCATCAACAAGAAACGCTAAGAACAAGGCGTCAATCTTTAGTGGGTGAAGAAGGCATCCACATGCTTTCAGAAGAACTAAATAATCTTCAAGATTCATTTGAGGCAAATAAATGGATAACATCACCTAACGATGCATTAATCCATGAACTCGTATTAAATCCAAAATTATTACTTTCTTCATAAGCCTGCATCATACATCCCCGAAAGGATATTAATGCAGCGATAGCAGCATTAACACAAGAGTGCGCAAATGTAGATTTGATCTTTGGTGTATTGGGTGAAATACGTACTACCTTAGGGGCATTTACACCTAATAACAGACAAAAATTCATTAAATTACAGCATAATTTTCATATTAATCAATCAAGTGGATTAATTTCGAGAAATATCGTTGCTTTCGAGCAAGAGAATTTTCAGGAGCGATTATCCGGAAAGCAAGTTAATCTTCAATTTGTTTTGGGATGGATTGATAAGTTTGTGAGCGCACCACAGGATTATCGACTGGATCTACCCATTCTATGTTCGCAACATATTGGATTTTATGTATCTTCTGCATTATTACGGGCAGTTTTGCAGCAACCTGAAAGCACTGTGTTGCATACTATTCCAGAGACTTTTTATCTGGATCGCATAAGAATAGTAAATTGGCATGCTGAATATCAAAATTTAATATATACAGCCACTTTCTTAGGCTATATAGAATCATTCCGTCGCGATTATGGTGTGGTGCTTTCTTCTAAAGAATTATTGCAACAAAAAAGCAGTTAGAAGGGGGAATACTTAATTCCCCTCAAGAAAAAGCAGATGAGCTTATAGAAATCATAAATCGATTGTTAATAAAAAATAAAAAGGAGTTAACCTTTACTGACCAAAACACCTTCAAGGGATTAGTTGAAATATGCTGTTTGGGTACGAACCAGGTGGCCCAAATTATTAATAAACGCTTAGGGGAGCAGCTGTCGTTTTATTTATTGAAAGGATATCTCCCGGAGCACGCTATTTGTCTAGTTAAAAGGTATGGCTTGAGACTGAACTTAATAAGTTAGGTAAGGAAATATTACCGGTGTTGCGTCTGCATACTAAAGTTCATGGTGCGTTTTATCAACATAAAATGGAACAATGTTTATGGAGTCCGTTGTTTAATGTACTGAGAGAATCTGCAATTCCAACCACATTTTCTCGCTTATTCTCACCTGAACGGGAGAATATTTGTAGTACCTATACTTTCTTACATAAACTTGCTTTTGTTCTTAGTGGATTAGCATTAATTCAACAAGCGGTTGTTTATTCCGATATGTGGAATTTAAATCTAACGATAAACAATACTACTCTAAAAGAGCTCGCTGTTTCATTTGGCTTAATCGATATGATAAAAAATTCAAATATGGCTAAGGACGCTATTGAAAGTCGGCTAATGGAGTTAATGCAACATGTTGCCAATGAGTATGAACTTCCTTATGACGCATCGGATAAGCGCGAAAGCACGGATGATGCGTTTGGCAAAAGATGAAAAATCGGTAGGTTGTAAAGCATTTATTGATGAATTGGCTAGTCAGGCTAAGCAGTGTGTAATGGAGGATAAGATCCAAATTAATCCCAGTAATCTAGTTGGGGCGTTTAGAGAATTAATTAGTCAAATTGGCATAAAAACAAAAGATCTGATCCAACAAGTTAAAAACGCTCATCACCCATATGAGAGACTTCCAGAGGCAGTACCTCTTCCTTTGCTTTGCTCAGGAAGAGCAATTGGGGAATAAAAAAAATCAATTAGGGCGTAATTATATTTATTTTGAATCAGCGCATTTTTCAATGACAATTTGTGCTATTAGTTCGGCAAATAGGTTATAGCTTTGTATCCTGTGAGAAGTACCTCGCCAAGCGACACCAATGTGTCTATAGGAATGATCATTTTTCAAGGGAACAGCAACTAAATCCGTGTTTGCAAGAATACGACTGTTAATCGCCAGGTTAGGCAAAAAGGTAATGCCTGGGTGGTGATTTACCATCTGGATTAATGTATGCAAACTGGTTGCAAAAAATGAATTGATTTTTTTACTTTCTTTAAGTTGGCAGGCTTGTAATGTATGTTCTGTCAGGCAATGTTCTTTTTCCAATAGAAAGATGCTGTTTTCCGGAAGCCTCGATATTTCCGTATCAAATCCTTGGCGCAACCACCTTTTGGGCAAAACAAGTTTAAAATAATCATTACATAATATTTTTGTTTGCAAGTTTGCTGTTGGATAGGGTAGGGCCAGGATAGCAAGATCAAGTTTTCCTTCACCCAAATAGTTTAAAACATTATCTGTTGTATCTTCTCTGATGAAAAGAGATAAATCAGGATAAAGCTGCTGACATAAAACCTGGAGATCACTTAAAATAAATGGGGCAATGGTGGGGATAACGCCAACATAAAAATTTCCCTGCATTGCTTTTCCCTGATTTTTAGCATAATCGACTAATTCATAGTTTTGTTGAAGCATCAATCGACCACGACGTACAATTTCTTCCCCTAAAGAAGTAAATAGAAATGTTTTATGATCTCTTTCAAGCAAAGGAGCATCGAGCGTTTCTTCAAGATTTGTAATCGCCGCGCTCAAAGTGGATTGGCTAATAAAACATGCCATAGCCGCACGACCAAAATGTTGGTGATCATATAGGGTAATCAAGTAATGGAGATGTTTTAAACTAATTAACTTATTCATCGCTTTTTTCGATTAATTAAATCAATTTTATTCACTTTATATAATTATACACCCTATCTATAATTTAATTAACAAATAAATGAGGAGAAATTTATGTTAACAGTTGGTCAAAAATTGCCGGAGTTTTCTGTAGTTGCCGTAAAACCCGGATTTAATAATCATGAAGAGAATGGGGCAAGTGCTTTTGAATCTATTACTGAAAAAAGCTTTCCAGGAAAATGGAAAATAGTGTTTTTCTACCCTAAAGACTTTACCTTTGTATGTCCCACAGAAATTGTTGAATTTGCAAAGTTAAATGGTGAGTTTAATGACAGAGATGCAGTGGTATTAGGGGGAAGTACAGATAATGAATTTGTGAAATTGGCTTGGCGCAGAGAACATAAGGATTTACATCAGCTGAATCAATATAGTTTTGCAGATGTTCAAGGAAAACTAACGGATGGTTTGGGTGTTCGTGATGAAGAAAGTGGTTGCGCGTTAAGGGCAACATTTATCATTGATCCAAATAATGTGATTCAGCATGTTAGCGTGAATTCCCTTAATGTAGGTCGTAATCCACAAGAGGTTTTACGTATTTTAGATGCGTTACAAACGGATGAGTTGTGTCCTTGTAATCGCCAAATTGGTGGTGAGACATTATAAAACAAGATACTCCTGCGGGTAATGCTGGAGTATTGTGAGGAGAGGATTATGTCGATTGAACAATTAAAACAGGCCATTCCTGATTTTGCTAAAGATATTCGCCTGAATTTGAGTACTCTATTTGGTAATATTGCTCAGTCCGGTTTAACGGAAGCTCAATTTTATGGTGCCGCTCTGGCTGTAGCTTATACCTTGAAAAATAAAAGTATAATCAATGCGATTAAAACGGATGGAGCAATCTATATTTCAGCTGAATTAGAACATGCCGTAAAAACAGCAACAGCTTTAATGGCTATGAATAATGTGTATTATCGTGCAATTCATTTAGCAGAAAATAAGGAGCTTTCCACTTTACCTGCTCATTTACGTATGAATGGTATGTTAAATCCAGGTGTGTCCAAAGCTGATTTTGAATTGTTCGCTTTAGCAGTATCCGTAATTAATGGGTGTGGTATGTGCATTGGCTCACACGTAAAACAGTTATTAGAGCATGGGTTTGATAAAATTGCTGTGCAATCGGTACTTCGTATTGCTGCTGTTTTAAATGCCTCATCATTTGTTCTGTCACTCGATGAATGAAAATTGATTAGGGTTTGTTGAGCGCGGCCCTCGTGTCGCGCGCTTCATGCACGACAATCCAATACAGGAAACTAATTCAATTAGAATTTTATCATCGTTTGGCTCCCTGAATCGTGTTCGAAATGCGCCATATGAAAAACGGAACATTCCTGATTGTTCTTTAAAAATGCAACTCATATAATCGTTTGCCGCAATCATATGCCGGACATGCTACCCAGACAATAAAGCGCTCAAAACATGTAAAAATGACATGCCAAGAACGGCTAAATTTCATGGTAAAAGTCCTCGAGTAATAATGACTAACAAGAAATCAGTTTATGCAAAACAGAGATGATTTAAACAAGAAAAAAGTAAGCGACAATGGGGCGTTTAATCGAATTCCCAAAGTCCTTCTTAATTATATTTTTGAATTTTTTCCTCGAAATCATGATCCGAATAACCCTAAAAAATTAAATCCTGAACTTAGAAACTTGCGATTGACCAATAAAAGCTTTAATGAAGTAGCAACTACGGTTTGATAAACATCTGTTATTTAAAAGCCCATTTATAACAAAAATGGTGAAGGCAGACGACGAATATTTTGCAGTGAGTAATCTCTCTTATTATGTTAGTAGTTATTGGGCCCCTTATTCCCCTTCAATGAACGAACTAGCGGAAAGAAAGCGCTTGGACACAGAAGAGCAGCTTGCAACTGTTTATAACGCCACTCATTTTTATTTATTTAAAACGCAAAAAGAAGCATTGGCATTTAAAGAGAACCTGCCTGAAGCAAAGATGGCAGACAGTCATGAATCAAGAGTCATTACAAAAGCGGTTATAAAGAAACATACGAAGCTTTTGGAGTTGTCTTACAAGACATCAATTCTAGATGAGCTGCATCAGCAAATGCATGAAAAATTCAAAGAATGTAATGAAGCAGTAAGAAAAAAACTCGATCAACAGCTCCTTTTTAAGCTATGGGGTGAATTAGAACAAATAAATGATAAAATTAAAAATCCTCAAAACCATACTGTTTCTAACCTCATGCTGAGAGCTGAACGAGCGGATCTGAAATTGATCGGTATTTATACTCCTCATAACGATGAACCTATAGCATATTATGATGAGAATTATGTTCGAGAAGAGTCAAAAACAAATCCAACACACTTTGGACAAAAAATCAGTGATCAAATAGAATCAAAGTGTATTATTCTCTAATGAGATAATTCATCAGCACTATTTTCTTTCGATATAAAAAAACGTTGTTATTGCAATGAAAAGAAAGCAATCCAGATTCAAATTTTCAATGTGAGATGATTCTGGATTGTTTGCCAAGGCACACAAGAAATAAACATTACAATAATTTGGCATACTGCAGTTGAGATAAGCATGTGCTATTGGTCAGTTTTTATCCCGGTCTCAAATACCGGGAATTATTTTTCCTCTTGATTAGGCATCTTGCCAGCCTTCGGGTTCTAAGGGAATGATTATCCATAAGATAATATAGGCAATAAATGCAGCTCCTCCAAGTAAGAAAAAGATAACAAAAATTATTCTCATCCATACTGGATCTACACCAAAATAAATGCCTAATCCGCCGCATATTCCAGCAATTTTTCGATCTTTACGCGAACGCCATAATTTTTTATAAGGTGGATGCTTACTCATAACTTACCTTGATGTTGAGTGTGTAAACCATTTTTTGCCCTCCACAAAACGGGCAATTATCATGCAGCTTACACTGTTACATGTTACATTAAGCATTGTAGCAAGTGGATCAATGATAATACTTATTGCAGCAATAATCATTAAAACCGAAGGAGGAAAACCATAAACACTTAAAATAAGCAGTTCTCCTAGCATTCCCCCACTAGGAATCGCCCCCATTACGGTACCAACCATTAAAGAAACTCCTAGTGCAGTGAGTAAAACACTAGGCTCAGAAAAATTTAAATGAAAAATTCCAAATAGAAAAGCAATTTTGAATACCCCACCGATTACAGAACCATCTTTGTGAATAATAGTACCTAAAGGAATTACTGTTTCGTAAATTTCTGGAGCCACTTTCATATTTTTGACGCTAATCAAATTGGCAGGAATACTTGCAGCACTACTACATGTTGCAATAGAGGTAACTGCGGGGAGGAAGATGTTGCGCCAAAATAATCTTATTCCCCAAGTTTTTCCAGCTAAATAGGCAAAGAAGGTATTGATAAGAATAAAATATAGGACTCCAAAAGAATAATAAAGAATGCCAACCCGAAGATAATTCGTCATTAGTTGCGGGCCTAAATCGTGAACTAAAACGGCAAAATAAGCAAAGAACCCAAACGGGGCATAATACATAATTAATGTAAAAACACGCATGAAAATCTCTTCGCCTGCTTGTAAAAAATCAGAGAATGGTTTTGCTTTTTCATGCGTATGGGATGTGGCAAGTCCAACAAAGATTGAAAAGACGATTAAAGCAAGAATATGTTTATGCGAAAGTAAATGACTGAATTCAGATACAGTAAAAATTTCTGGGATCTGATCTATAAAACTCAGCGTGGATGTTTTTACAGGAGCCGTCAAGGGTAAAACAACGTTTTGAGCTGGTGGAAAAATATGTACGACAAAAAGAGCATAAATTGCTGCGATGATACCCGTAAATAAAAAAGTCATTGTCATATAAAAAGCAATTTTGCTTAATTTCCCCATAGAACCGATACGTGCAATCGCAGAGCTGACACTAAAGAAAATTAATGGAACAATTGCCGTAAAAATGAGATTAAGAAAAATGTCACCAAAAGGTTTTAAATAGTGTGTGATTTTACTAGAAAAACAACCGGTGAGGCCTCCAAGGAGGATTGCTGAAATTAAAATCAGCGAAAAAAGATAGGATTCAGAAACTTTTTTTGCCTCAGCCATTGCGCAACATCCTTAAAAGCGTTTTATTGTTGATTTAAGAAATTTCTATTGTATCTCTTTGCTTATCGATTGTGCCATAGCAGGAATTTTCAGAGCACGAGGTATCTTTGATCATAAAATATCATCATTGAATTAATAATTTGCAGCATGTATAATGCGTAGCGCTTCGAATATAACCCCTTGGAGGATCGTTATGCCCGCAGTTAGCCCTGTAGTTTACAATCAAGCTAATCTTTTTTCTTGGCAACAAGAGCTACCTCAAGTACAGTCACAAATATCGGAAAAATCACGCATAATTGAAGAGCAAACACAGCTTCTTAGCCCACTTCAACGGCAATTGGATACTATAAATCGACTCATTTCAATCACGCAAAGACAACTTACTAACGCGGATATCAGTTCGACTCAAGATATGCTCCATCATATGCATGATCATCATCATGATCGGCACCACCACCATCATCATAGAGATGGGCTGTTGCATTATGTAGGTGATTTCGCAAGAGAATGGAACCGAAGTCAATTACAAACTGAATTAGGGCGTTTACAAGCAGAGCGTATCTCACTCCAAAATCAAATGCGACCTTATGAGCGAGTAATCGATGAAGCGAATGCTGAATTGACTCAGCTTAATTCTCGTAAATCATTTTTAAACAATCATATACGTGGTGCTGAAATATTTTTACGGACTTTGCAGGAAAATCCCTTAGAGTTAGTGCAAACATTAGCCACTAGGCTGCAAAAAGCATTTAATGACTACGAAGATACTCATCTTACAGGCCTTTCTCCGCAAGTACGAATTAGCTTGATTGCCGCACGTTATGGGTTAGGTGAGTTAACTCGTTATGAAAGTGGATATAATCCAGAGGCATTACAACTCCAGCCAATACATAGATCTAACTATTTGCGCTTATGTGGCTTTATCTGGGATATGTATACGCGAGTAAGACAAGAAAACCTAGATACTGCATTTGAAAAAACGCTAGCGGATCTTGTTGAAAGTACCCATGTGCTTCAACAGGGGGATTTGCCCGATCACTGGCAAACAAATTACAGTGCAAATGCATGGTTTGAGGTCTCTAAAAACGCAAATTTAGGGGTTTTTGCAATTCAACCAGCACAAATAGACAACATAGAAGAGCAAATTTTTAATGACAAGTTGGTTCATTTAAAACGAAACAATATTTTATCCAATAACATACAAAGACATATTATGAATGCGGCTGAATTAATTGAGGCTGAAGTCGCAATGAAAAAACAAAAACAGGAATCCATAGATTACCATTTTTATGGCAGAACAGTTTGTGTTTTAACAGACGCGCTTAATAATCCAAATGATGTGCAAGCTATAAAACGTTTAGGTGATATTGCTGAATGTGCTTCTGGAAGTCCTTCAGTAGGGAAACAAGTGTTAGGGGGGTTACTAATTGCTCTGGGCGTATTGCTTATTGGGGCAAGTGTTGCTGGTATGGTAACAACATTTGGCTCTAGTTCTGCATTAAGTGCTGTAGGAATAGCTTTGGGACTGAGTTTATTGCAAACCCAGGTTGTTTTAGGGGTTACGTCTACTGTAGCTGCTGCCACAGGAATCGGACTAACTTTTTTTACAGGTCCAAATACAGTCAAATCTGGCCAACGCCAAGGTTTATCTCAGGGACTTATTGATGTTAAAGAAGATATTGAGCATTCTGTTACCTACCATTAATTCAATTCTTGCATGAGAACATTTTGCCATGCTCTATACTTTAAAGTATGGCAAAAAAAATTTTGGAACTTTAGTAAATAACAGTCCAATCTCCTTTACTTCCAGGATAATCAAGATGATGCATCAATATTTCTTTAGACAACGAACTTCTTCTGAGGTGCAGGAAGCAAATATTGAAGATTGTTGTATTCAAATCCCTTCTGTAAATGATATCGAACAAATGCATGGAATGCCTGCTGGTGCTGGAGAGGATCAGTTCAATCGCTTAAAACATATGACCCAACTAATTTCAGAAATTTGCGATAATGACTCCGCTTTATCAGTTTTGGATACAGATCAAGTCCAGTTGCCTCGCTGTTGGAATCAATTATTTGCTGCAATGTATAAGGGAGAAGCTCATGCTGCATTAAAATGCTTTGCTAAAATTCCTGAAGAAGATACGATACTTAACGCCATATTAAAAGTTCATACCCCAGAATACCTGCAACACATTATTATTGATTGTATTCAAGCGCACCATAATGGGCAAAAGCAATTAAACTCAGATATTGTGATCACTCCTAAAACTCTAGAAATCTTAATTAAAGATATCGCAATGACCTTAGAGCACCCGGGAAAAATCCATTTTTCTTTTGGGCTACCAACGCATCATGCTTATGCCAATGAAGGCAGTGGGTTTTGTATTTTGAATAAAACAGCGATTTTACTTAAATATGTTCAAAGTTCATACAGAAAACCACTCAAACACATTATTGTAGGAACAGATGTTAATCGTGATGATGGTTTGTGCCATATTTTAATGAAATCTGCTACAGATATGGATATCTGCCATATAGATGTTTTTGACTCTCGTGTTTATCCTCAACAGGATAATTTGTTTATCAATAAATTATTTAAGAAAAAGGGTAAGGATGAGGGACAAGATATCCATTCATGGGCAAAAGGCGGTTTATGCTATTTTGCTGTAGATTTAAGCACAACACAACGTATACGTGGAACCGTGCATCCTGCATTAGTTTTTGCTCTAGAGGAAATCGAGTCTCAAATACTAAGCGCAAAAGAAAATGGCCAGAAAATAGCACTTTTTTTACCAACAGGTTGGGATTCTCATGAAGCTGAAACAGCATATTGTGGGAAATTTGTTGATGGCAAGTTAATGAGTAAAGCCGAAGCAAAAAAAACGCGTTTTAATGAAACGGATTTAGTTTATTTTTATGAAAATCTCTTTCAAATAATTCAAGGAAATAAGGAAGATATTGAACGAGTTTATTGGGGCTTGGAAGGGGGCTATGAACGTTCCATGTATGAGCAACAAATCCGTTTATTGATGTCCCTTATTTTAAACAAGTTGGTACATCAGAATAATGATCACATTAATTCTGATGACAGCACCATGAGAATTGATTAAGGTAAATAATAATAGGGATTTGGTAGTTTAAATACCTTTTGAGCATATCCACCCTTTAGGTCGCTGTATTGATCACCTATAGAGGCTACAATTGTATAACCTTTTTCTGTGATTGTTTTGCGTGTATGCGATTTAAAGGGAATGATGGATTTGGATGAGTAGCTCATAGGTCGTAAGTAGAGTCCCGCCCATTTACTATAACCCTCTTTAATTAAATTTTGCTCTGTAGCTTTTCGTTCTGATTCATTTCGTCCGGTGACGAAAAATACGTTGACATTATGGGCAAGTGCATCTTGATATAAAGCAAGCATAGGCTTAATGGCGGGGGCATTCGCAGCCATTATATCTTGATGATATAGCGTACGATTCCCACCGAAATCACGTTGAATCATAGAGTTATAATTGGATAAACTCGTCTCATCAATATCTAAAACAATAGCGAGCTTCTTAGGTAGTTTTTCTTTTTCATTTAGGCTGGATTGCTGATTGATATACTTTTGTGCCTTAAGGATAACTTGTGTTAGCTCTTTTTGGTAAATCCCAGAATCATGGTAATTTTTGAGCTCATTTTTTGCTAAAGTCAAATTAGGGGGCTCTGCAAAGGTTGAACCCGAAAATAGTATCACTGTACCTAATGTTATTGCGCTAAGTGATCGAATAACTAAATGCTTCATTATCTATCCAATTTGCATCAAATTGGATGTGATTATATAAATGTTTTTATTCTTGTCAAATTAAGAGGCAAAACAGATCCAAACTTATGGCGATATTATAAGGTTCTATGCTTGTATAGATAGCCTGCTCATCCTCAGTTATAATGGTACTTTATTTTGTTTAAATTGCTATCCCTATGCATCTGAAACAATTGAAGTTAGCGGGTTTTAAATCTTTTGTTGATCCCACGGTAGTACATTTTCCGAGTCAATTAGTGGCGGTAGTGGGTCCAAATGGTTGTGGAAAATCAAACATCATTGATGCCGTACGTTGGGTTATGGGGGAAAGTTCTGCACGAAATTTACGCGGTGAATCAATGACCGATGTTATTTTTAATGGTTCTTCTCATCGTAAATCTGTAGGCCAAGCCTCAGTGGAATTAGTATTTGATAACAGCCTTGGACGTTTAACCGGACCTTTTGCCAGCTATGGTGAAATTGCAGTCAAGCGCGTGGTTACTCGTGATGGTGATTCTTCTTATTATCTAAATGGAAGCCGCTGTCGTCGTAAAGATATTACTGACATTTTTCTTGGTACTGGCGCAGGCGCTCGTGGTTATTCAATTATTGGGCAGGGTACTATTTCTCAACTTATTGAGGCGAAACCCGAGGATCTGAGGGTGTTTCTTGAGGAAGCTGCTGGGGTTTCTAAATATAAAGAGCGTCGACGTGAGACTTTGCAACGTATTGAGCATACTCGTGAGAATTTGACCCGTGTCGCAGACATCCGGGATGAGTTAGACAAACAACTACAGCGCCTGGAACGACAATCTAAAGCCGCGGAACGTTATCTCATTCTTAAGGATGAAGAGCAATTATGTCGTGCAGAAATTTTGGCACTCAAATGGCAAGATTTGGTAAGTCAACAAGAAGCAAAACAACATCAATTGCATGATTTGGCGGTGCATTATGAACAGCAACAAAGTGCGCTTACCAAAGTGAATAAAGATCGTATTATTTTAAATGAAAAAATTTATGATGTAGATGAGCAAACCCAGCAGATTCAAGCCAGTTTTTATCAGTTAGGTACTGAAATAGCGCGTTTGGAAGAAACCATCCAGCAACAAATGCGTGAGAAGAAACGTCTGGAACAAGACCAGCAACAAATGCAATCGGATTGGCAGGCTATTGCGGAACGATGGCAAGAAGATAAAGAGGATTTGCTTCGTTGCCAACAAAATACTCAAAATCTAGCAGAGAGGCTCGAACAATTAAGCGTTCAATTTAAAGATCACGATACTGATTACCAGGAAATGCAAAAAAAACAGACCCAATGGGAGCACCATTGGCAAGAAGTGCAAGCCCATGCAAACAATCTGAAAAGAGAATTTCAAGTAGCGCAAGTGAAAGCACAGCATTTAGAGGAAAAGTATCAGCAAACGCTTTTAAGATTAGAAAAACTTAAATTAGAGCAAGAATCTATCTCTGTAGATGACTTGCAACAGTCACAACAAAAATTACAAGAGCAGCGTATTAAGCTCATTGCCGATCAAGAATTTGATGAATGCCAATTAACTCAAAGCCAAGAAAATACGGATCAATTGCGTACTAAATTACAAGAAATCGAGCAGCAGTTACATGCAGTGCAAGATGATTTTCATCGAACGAATACGGAGTATGCTGCATTAACAGCGGCTCAGCGTGCGGCGCGACAAGGCATCAAAAAAAATAAAAAAGGTATTCCAGATTGGTCTGAAAAACCAAGATTAATGGATGTTTTGCAGGTTGAGAATAAATGGCAAGCTGCTTGTGAACGTGTATTGAATGAATCATTGCATGCTTATGTTTTAGAAACCTTTGATGAATTATGGCCGCAGCAAGTAAATTGCGAGCGCCAGGGGGAATGCATTGTTACTTTAAGAAATAGAAGCACCAGGTCTGATTCACGCCCAAGCCTTATGGACAAAATACATGGAAAAATACCTGCAAATGTATCTCCTTTAGAACATATTTATACTGCGGAACATTTTGACGACGCATTAAGCTGGTTACCAGAATTAGAGGAATATCAATCGATTATTACCCCAGATGGTTTTTGGATAGGACAAGGATGGGTAAAATTTGTGAATCCTGAAGAACAAGATGACGTAGGTATTTTGGTACGCCAACAAAAAATCGCCGATCTGTCATTGGTCGTTCAAGAGTTACAACAAAGTATAGAGGCGCTGAGAGTCGAGCGTGATGATACTCATCTACAATTACAAAAGGGTTTAAAGAATATCGAACTCCAACAGCTCAATGTTAATGCAAGTAATGAAGCATTAAGGGCAAACAGTTCAGCGTTAAGTAGTAATGAACAAGCGATATTCCATGCAGAAAAACAAGCAATTACTCTAACTATTGAATGTGAAGAATTGCAGTTTCTTCTGGAAGAAACTGCAGCTGAACAATGTATTATCAAAGAAAAATTACATTCTTTAGAAGAGCAATGTCGCGAATATGAACAACGTCAAGAAGCATCTTTACGTGAAAAACAAGAATGCTTGGATGGCTTGGCATTAAAAAAGAAACAAGTGGAAGAATCTCGATTTCAATTCCATCATGCAGAGCTGGAATATGATAGGGAAAAAAACAAAATACAACAACTTGAAGATCGTATTCAGAGAGAAAAAGAACGCCTGGATACTTTGCAAGAGCGTCTTGAACATATAGCGTTGCTCAGTTTACAGACGGAAGAACCAGGGCTGGAACTTAAAGGCCAATTGGCACAACAGTTACAAAAGCATAGCGAGGTAGAGTCGCAATTAACTTTAAGCCGAGAGCAATTGTTGCAGTTGAGAATGGAACTTGAAGATTGTGAGAAAAATATTTTAAACTGTGACTTTGAGGTCAAACGCATTCAAGAACTCATCGCTCAAGTTCGCATGGAGGAGCAAGCTTTAGCCGTGCGAGCAAGCTCAGTACAAGAATCATTAGATGAAACTGGATTACAAGCTCAAGTCGTATTAGAACAGATACCCACGGGTATAACACAAAGCATAAGAGAAGATGAATTAATTGCTCTTGCAGAAAAAATTAAACGCTTAGGGGCAATTAATCTGGCGGCAATTGAAGAATTTGCTACTGAGCAGCAACGTAAAGTATATTTAGACGAGCAATATAATGACTTAAGCCAGGCTTTGGCAACGTTGGAATCAGCCATTGAAAAAATGGATAAAGAAACTCGATTGCGCTTGGAAAATACTTTTGAGGAAGTAAATACTTCATTCAAAGCACTTTTCCCGCGTTTGTTTGGCGGAGGAAGAGCGCAGCTTGAATTAACTTGTGATAATCTGTTGGAAGCTGGTATTGTAGTAATGGCACAACCTCCGGGTAAACGCAATAGTACAATTCATTTGTTATCTGGAGGGGAGAAGGCAATGACTGCAGTAGCATTGGTATTTGCTATTTTTCAGTTAAATCCTTCACCATTTTGTATGTTAGATGAAGTGGACGCACCTTTAGATGATGTAAATGTAGGACGTTTTTGCACTTTAGTGAAAGAGATGTCACAATTTGTTCAATTTCTCTTTATTACGCACAATAAAGTTACGATGGAGTTGGCAGATCATTTGATTGGGGTAACTATGCGTGAACCTGGGGTATCTCGCTTGGTTGCGGTTGATGTAACACAAGCTTTGGCGATGGAGTAGATGATGCAGGCAAATTGGAGCTTAATTCTTAATGTCCTGTTGTTGATTGGTGTCATTGTAGCAATTTGGCGCTTAATGAAAGCTCGAAAACAGAGCTTAAGCCCAGAACGTTATCAACCCAGTCTGGGAGTATCAGAGAAGAATGTAACTGGTGCACAGAATTATAATGATGACATTATTGCGGTACGAAAAGTCAATGTAACTTCTGATCTCGATAATGAAGTAAAAAGAAATGAGGACGTGCAATTATTAAAAAAGTCTACTGAAAATGTTTCGTCCCCTCGTTTGCTGCCAGAAGATGATGACAATGAAGTCAAGTTAAAAATTGACTCTAAACCAGAACCAAAAATAGAAATACAAACGACATCAAAGGATGAAGCTCCCTCTACTTTAATGATATTTCTGCTTGCAAAGGAAAATAGACAATTCGCCGGATATGAGTTGTTACAGACTGTTTTAGCAGTTGGTCTCCGTTTCGGTGAAGGGCATTTATTCCATCGTCATCAGTTCTCAAATGGCCAGGGGCCGGTTTTGTTTAGTTTAGCAGCGGCAACAGCAACAGGCGTTTTTGACTTACAAAATATAGGCGCTTTTAGTGTGCGCGGTTTATGTTTATATATGCACCCTTCAAAAAATTCAGGTATCGATAGAGAGCGGTTGGCAGTTATGATAGAAACCGCGCGACAGTTAAGTGAAGAGTTAGATGCTTATTTGCTTGACGATCGACGTAAGCCCTTAACAGAGGAGAGGGTTTCTCGTTATTATCAGTCATTACAAATAAATCCATCTTTTGAATCAGTGGCTGTATCATCTTGACTTATTGAAATAGAGGGTTGGGCTACGCTATTCTACACAGCCCAACTTACCGCAACTATCTTGATGCCCCTGTTGGTGCTTATGTGCAACAATTTATAATATTATTCCCCTTGAACTCTAAGCTCAAGTGTTAGTACACTAGAGTTTTAGCCATGCCTTATTATTATGAATCTAAATACAGTTGCTGCATTACTCGCTCAATCATGCCAGATTAGTACTGAACTTACTGGTATTTGTATTGATAGTCGCGAACTCAAATCAGGTAGTTTATTTATTGCTATCCGTGGGGAGCGTTTTGATGGCCATGATTTTATTAAAGAAGCTGAAGCTCGAGGTGCGGTAGCTGCAGTAGTAAGCCACAGAGTAGAAGGAGTGCATATCCCACAGTTTGTTGTTCCTGATCCAATTCAGGCACTGGCTAAGATAGCAGCCGCTCACCGACAGAATATACATTGTCCCGTTATTGCGCTTACTGGTTCTAATGGGAAAACTACCACCAAAGAAATGATTGCTGCTATTTTACCTTCCCCTTCACATTCCACGAAAGGAAATCTCAACAATCATATTGGCGCCCCATTAAGTGTTTTTCAGCTAAATAGCCAACATCGTTATGCCGTTTTTGAATTAGGGGCAAATCATCCAGGTGAAATTGCGCATACGGTAGCAATTGTTCATCCTGATGTTACTTTAATTAATAATATTGCTCCGGCGCATGTGGAGGGTTTTGGTTCTATAGATGGTGTGGCCCGTGCTAAAGGTGAAATACATCAAGGTTTATCTTCTGCTGGGACTGCTATAGTCAATGATGATGATGCTTATGCGCATTTCTGGGATGAGTTGTTACTGGATAAAAAAGTACTTCGTTTCTCTATAGAACATCCTGCGGATGTTTATGCTCAAGATGTTCAATTGGATAGCCAGGGCTGCGGACATTTTTCTTTAATAGTTCCTAATGGAAGAGCTGATATCCATTTAAAAGTTCCTGGTTTACATAATGTTCGTAATGCATTAGCTGCTGCTGCTTGTTGTCATGCCATAGGCCTCTCTGCAAAAGAGATTCAACAAGGGTTAAATCTTTTTAGCGGAGTAAAAGGCCGGTTAACTGTTCTTACTGGAAAAAATCAATCTACAGTAATTGATGATACTTATAATGCAAATTTACGTTCCGTTTTGGTTGCGTTAGAGGTATTAGCAGAGCATCCAGGGAAAAAAATTTTTGTGTTTGGTGACATGGGGGAGCTGGGAGTTTGGGCGACCCAACATCATCAAGAGGTTGGTATTGCTGCCCGTCGTTTGGGAATTGATCAACTCCTTTGTTGTGGTTCCAAAAGCAGATTGGCTGCTGAGGCATTTGGAGTTGGTGGTGAATATTTTACCAGCCAAGAACAACTTGTACAAAATCTGGTTGCAAAATTATCAGCAGACACTGTGGTTTTGGTTAAAGGTTCTCGTTCTAGTGCCATGGAAAAAATTGTGCATCAGCTTGTATAAATAAAATGGAGTCTGAGTTCGTTCATCAAGAGACTTTTGTACGAATGTCCCGATTAGCATCGCACAAAGGGATAAGTGTTTCTAGTTGTTAAGGTTTATATTAAGAATAAATGGTACAGAAGAAAACGTACAGCGTCAGATTGAGGATAAAAATGTAGGTCTTCATTTGGCGATTGAATGAATTGAATTAAGGGTTCAAGAATTTTTTTACAGAATGCTGAATGGATTGTCGGTTTATGGTATGCTTGGCCGCTTTTTGGCCCATTAACCTGATTGGGCATTATTTAATAAGAACCCATCATTGGGCGCTAACGAGAGGAACAGTTTATGCTTTACTGGCTAACGCAGTTATTTCAGGGACAATATCATGCGTTACGAGTTTTTCAATACCTGACGTTTCGATCTATTTTAGCATCTTTAACTGCACTTATAGTAGGATTAGTGTGTGGTCCTATTATGATTCGTTGGCTACGTGGCTTGCAGATAGGTCAGATGGTACGAGATGATGGACCGCAATCACATTTATCTAAAGCAGGCACCCCAACTATGGGAGGGGTGTTAATTGTATTAGCAGTTACTGTGAGCTGTTTGCTATGGGGCGATTTGCAACAGCCTAGTTTATGGCTTGTCCTTTTAGTGACGTTAGGAAATGGAGTTGTTGGCTGGGTTGATGATTATCGCAAACTAGTATTAAAAAACAGTAAAGGCTTACCTGCTCGTTGGAAATATTTTTGGCAATCAGTAGTAGCACTCATCGCGGTGATCTATTTGTATATGCATGCAGATTTACCAGTGCATACACAGTTAACTGTACCTTTTTTTAAATCGTTGACTATAGGCTTAGGTATATTTTTTCCTGTTCTGGGTTATTTTGTTATTGTGGGAAGTTCCAATGCGGTGAACTTGACTGATGGGTTAGATGGATTGGCTATTATGCCCATAGTCATGGTTGCAGGGGCTTTAGGTATATTTGCGTACGCGTCAAGTAATGCAGTCTATGCACCTTATTTAGGTATACCCTATGTTCCCAATACTGGGGAGTTAACTATTTTTTGTTCTTCAATTGTAGGTGCAGGCCTTGGTTTTCTTTGGTATAACAGCTATCCTGCCCAAGTATTTATGGGGGACGTAGGATCTTTAGCCTTGGGAGCTGCGTTAGGTATTGTTGCTGTAGTGATTCGAGAAGAGTTAGTTTTATTAATGATGGGTGGTTTGTTTGTTATTGAGACAATCTCTGTTATTTTACAAGTAGGATATTTCAAGTACACTCATGGTAAACGATTATTTCGAATGGCACCTTTACATCACCATTTTGAATTAAAAGGATGGTCGGAGCCAAAAATAATTGTCAGATTTTGGATTATTACTGTAGTGTTTGTTTTATGCGGATTGGCGACTTTAAAACTTCGATAAAAAGGTGCACTCATGAATCCTCCGTTGTATTTAATAGCAGGTTTGGGTAAAACTGGTTTATCAGTAGCACGGTATTTACGTAGAAATAATAAACCATTTATTGCTTTTGATACACGTGCACAGGCTCCGGGTATTGCTGAGTTTACTCGAGAATTTCCCAATGTTTCTCTTTATATCCAAAATATTCCTGATGAAATAATCTTTCAACTTTCAGATATTGTTGCAAGTCCAGGTTTGTCTTTAGATACACCTTTTTTAAAAAAAGCCATGAAGGCAGGCGTAAGTATTTATGGTGATATAGAGTGTCTGGCTCGAGAGATTCATGCCCCAGTCATAGCAATTACTGGAACAAATGGAAAATCAACAGTCACTACTTTAGTTGGAGAAATGGCAAAGGCTGCAGGATATAAAGTTGCTGTCGCCGGGAATATTGGAACACCGGTTCTTGATATGCTTAATGATGAGCATCAATATGATCTTTGGGTTTTGGAGTTATCGAGCTTCCAATTGGATTTAACTTATTCATTGGAGCCGATTGCCGCTACAATTTTAAACGTGACTCCTGATCATTTGGATAGGCATCATACTATGGAGGCCTATATCCAAGCCAAGCAACGAATTTACCATAAAGCACGGGTTGCATTATTTAACCGCGATGATTTTTATACAGTTCCTATGACCTCGAGCCATGACGACGCAAAAATCAGCCAAGAACTCAGCACGAACAAGACCTCATCCATACTTCGGGAACCTTTATCGCATGCCTGCAGCGAAAGGGAAAAGGAAGAAATTCATTTGAGGGGGAATGTAAATCGAATTTCTTTTGGTAAAGATGCTCCTGAAAAAAACAATTGGGGTTTAATTAACCAGGAGAATAAAATATACTTGGCAAAGGGTCATACTTGCTTTTTGCCTGTTGAGTCTGTATTAATCAAAGGAGTGCACAATTGGTTTAATGCACTTGCCGCATGTGCTTTAGCCGATATAGCAGGTATTACACAGCAACACATTATTGAGGTATTAACCACATTTACGGGCTTGCCCCATCGTTGTCAATGGGTGCGAACCTTGGATGGAGTAGATTGGATAAATGATTCAAAAGGGACAAATATTGGTGCAACAATCTCTGCAATTAATGGAATAGGAGGTTCTATGCAAGGAAAGATTGTACTTATTGCCGGTGGGCAAGGAAAAGGGGCTGATTTTAAGGAATTGACTCAACCAATTGCTGATTTTGTAAGATCTATAGTTTTAATTGGTGAGGATGCAGATAAAATAGAAGCTGCATTGGCGAATGTAGTTCCAATATCACGCGCCTCCTCATTAGATAACGCGGTCGAAGTTGCTAAGTTACAGGCAAAACCAGGCGATGTTGTTTTATTATCTCCTGCATGTGCTAGTTTGGATATGTTTCGCGATTTTAATCATCGCGGCGAGGCTTTTGCTTCTTTAGTAAACGGGTTATAAACCGATGCGACCAAGACATGTGAATCAAAGAGGTAAACCTGTTAGCAAACCTATTTCGCTTTATGATAAATGGCTTATTAGTGTCGTTATTGGTTTGTTGATTATCGGGCTTATGATGGTTGCCTCAAGTTCAGTCATGATTTCTACTAAATATTTTCATCAGCCGTTTCATTTTTTGATCCGTCAAGTGTGTTATTTAGCTGCAGGAATAATTGTTGCTTTAATAATTGTAAGAACCGATAGTAGTGTTTGGGAACGTATTAGCATGCCAATGCTGATCATCTGTTTGCTCATGTTACTGATTGTATTGGTTCCCGGGATTGGACGTTCGGTCAATGGTAGTCGACGATGGTTGGCATTAGGGCCTATAGGAATACAAGTTTCTGAATTGGCCAAGCTCACTATGATTTTTTATTTGGCAGGTTATTTGGTTCGTCAGCAAAAGGCGGTCAGTACCAGTATTTTGGGCTTTATCAAGCCAATGGTTATTTTAGGAATCGTATCACTATTGTTACTGAGGGAGCCTGATTTTGGAGCTACGGTTGTGATTTCAGGAACAGTGATGGCAATGCTGTTTTTAGCGGGAGTAAAATTACGTTATTATATAGGTTTGATGTTAGTAGTAGTGGGAGCATTAGCCTTTTTGGCAGTTTCGTCCCCTTATCGAGTTGCTCGTCTGACCGCATTTTTAGATCCTTGGGCAGACCAATATAATAGTGGTTATCAATTGACTCAATCTTTAATTGCATTTGGACGTGGAGGATGGTTTGGAGCTGGTTTAGGCGAAAGTATCCAAAAATTATTATATCTGCCTGAAGCACATACTGATTTCTTATTTGCTGTCTTGGCAGAGGAATTAGGTTTGGTAGGTATTTTAACGGTTATGGCTTTATACAGTATTTTAGTAATTAGAGGTTTGACCATTGCATACAACGCTTATATACAGGAACGATTATTTGCTTCTTATACAGCGTACGGATTAACCTTTTGGCTGGGTTTACAAGCAGCTATTAATATGGGGGTTAATTCGGGTTTGTTACCTACAAAAGGATTAACTTTACCACTGATGAGTTACGGTGGTGCCAGTATGGTTATTAATTGTGTTGTAATTGCGTTATTATTGCGCATTGATCATGAAAATCGTTGGCAGGCTCTTGGGTTGAGGCCGCTATCAACCTAAATAACTATCAGAAAAAATACTTTTTTGATAGTAAGTTTAGGTAAACATAAGGGGGAATTGTGGGCAATTCGAGACAATTTATATCTTCACGTATGGGTTGCGTAGAGCAAATACATTTTGTTGGGATTGGTGGTGTTGGTATGTGTGGAATTGCTGAGGTTTTACACAACCAAGGGTATCGCATTACAGGTTCGGATTTAGGTGAAGGGAGTACGGTACAACGATTAAAATCTTTGGGGGTTCCTGTTTATTTAGGACATAAAGCAGAACATATAAAAGGAGCCGATGTTGTTGTTCGTTCTTCAGCTGTGGAGTGGAATAATCCTGAAATAGTAGCAGCTCGCGAACAAATGATTCCGGTTATTCCTCGAGCAGCAATGCTTGCGGAGCTGATGCGCTTTCGACATGGTATCGCTGTAGCTGGAACTCATGGCAAAACAACAACTACAAGCTTAGTAAGTAGCGTTCTAGCCGAAGGAGGATTAGATCCAAGCTTCGTAATTGGTGGAAAACTAAACAGCCTGGGGATTAATGCCCAACTTGGCCAGTCTCCCTATTTTGTTGTTGAGGCAGATGAAAGTGATGCATCATTTTTATTCTTAAAACCTATGATGGCGATAGTGACTAATATCGACGCAGATCATATGGGAACTTATGAAAACAATTTTGAAAAACTAAGAACCACTTTTCTTGAGTTTCTCCATCATTTACCTTTCTATGGTTCGGCCGTGGTATGTATTGATGATCCTGAGGTGCGCAAAATTCTACCATTTATTGAGAGGCCTACGTTAACCTATGGTTTTACGGAAGAAGCTCATTATCGTGCGATAGATTGGACACAAAACGAACTTATTAGTGAGTTCACAGTCATTCGCCCAAAATCCTATTCTCCCCTAAAAATCCAATTTCAGTATCCAGGTCGTCATAATGTATTAAATGCGTTAGCTTCGATTGCAATTGCTACACAGCTAGGTGTTGATGATAATTCTATTATTCGAGCCTTGGAAAAATTTCAGGGTGTGGGTCGTCGTTTCCAAATGTTAGGCGAGAAAAAATTCGAGAAGGGCTCTGCTCTTGTTGTGGATGATTACGGACATCATCCTCAAGAAATTCTATCAACCATAGATGCGTTTCGTCATGTATGGCCAAATAAGCGGTTAGTACATGTATTTCAACCGCACCGTTATACACGAACTCAAGAGTTACAAGAGCAATTTGTTGATGTGTTAAGTCTTGCTGACGAGTTGTTTTTGTTTGATATTTATTCTGCAGGGGAGTCTGAAATCCCAGGTGTAAATAGTGAAAGCCTGGCAGAAAAAATAAGGAATAATGACAAAAAAGTTACTTTGGTAGATGAACGATCACTTAAAAAAAATTTAGATCAATCGGTTAAAGAGGGTGATGTGATACTGATTCAAGGTGCTGGAAGTATCGGACAAATTGCGGTGAACTTGATGCAAGAATTATGAGAATAAAATGAGCACAATAGAGAATGATTGCGACTTTACCGATAAATTACAAGGCACTTTGCTTTATAATGAGTCTTTGGCAGAATATACTACTTGGCGTGTTGGGGGGCCTGCCGCCAAGCTCTATAAGCCTGCAAATATTGCTGATTTATCGTTATTCCTTCGTCAGCTCCCTGAAACTGAGCCATTGTTGTGGTTAGGATTGGGTTCCAATTCTTTAATTCGAGATGGTGGTTTCTCCGGAACAGTTATCCTTACCCAAGGATGTTTAAAAGAAGTAGCACTGCTGGATGCCCAGACAATTAAAGTAGGTGCCGGGGTATCTTGTGCAAGCATGGCGCGTTTCTGTGCACGTAATGATTTGTCTGGTGGAGAGTTTTGGGCTGGTATTCCTGGCACGATGGGAGGGGCTTTACGAATGAATGCCGGTTGTCATGGGGGTGAAACTTGGCAATCTGTAATAGAATTGCAAACCATGACACGAAGGGGTGAAATAAAAATTCGTAAACCCGAAGAGTATGAAGTTGCTTATCGCCATGTTTTAGCGCCCTCTGATGAGTGGTTTGTTTCAGCGACATTTAAACTTAATCCTGGTAATAAAGAAACTTCTTTGCAAGTTATAAAGGATTTGTTAGCCCATAGGGCAAATACACAGCCTACAAATGAATACAACTGCGGGTCAGTATTTAGAAATCCTCCTGGCGATTATGCAGCTCGTTTGATTGAATCTTGTGGGTTGAAAGGATTCACCATAGGTGGGGCAGTAGTTTCTCAAAAGCATGCCAATTTTATTATCAATCATCAAGGATCGGCAATCGCAGCGGATATTGAAGCATTGATACATTTAGTACAAACTAAAGTTCGTGAGCAGACAACAATTGAGTTGATGCGCGAAGTACATATTATTGGAGATTATTAATGTCTAAGCTTATCAATCTGGTTCTGCTCTATGGTGGGAAATCTGGAGAGCATGAGATTTCATTGATTTCAGCCGCATCTGTTTTAGCGCATTTGGATGATAAAAAATACAATATTATTCCTATTGCCATGGATAAAGATGGATTATTGCATCAACATCAATACCAGGATTTATTAGCATCTAAAGAAAAGCTTCCTGTTGTGACTGAAAAATCAAAGCCCTTAGCAGGCTTACTAATCAATGGGCGTTTATCTGTTGATGCAGATATTGTTTTTCCTATAGTTCATGGACCTCTATATGAAGATGGCTGTTTACAGGGAATGCTTGAGTTATCAGGGGTAGCCTACGTCGGTTGTGATGTGCTTTCTTCTGCTATTGGCATGGACAAAGATATGACAAGGCGTATCGCTTGTATTAATGGTTTAAAATCAGCGGATTATAAGGTTTTATCGTGGCATACCTCAACATCCGAGAGACAACGTTTTTGTCAAGAAGTTGCTGCAGAATTTGGTTGGCCTTTATTTGTTAAACCTTGTGCCATGGGCTCAAGTGTAGGGATACATAAAGCAAAAAATATGGATGAACTTATCAATGCTGTAGAGGATGCGCTACGTTATGACGAAGAAATTTTAGTCGAAGCATTCGTGACAGGGAGGGAGATTGAATTATCCGTTCTTGAGAGTGTTATTCCAGCAGGAAAGCCAAGAGTCAGTTTTGCAGGTGAAATTCGAGTAAATCATCCTGACGGTTTTTATTCTTACTCAGCAAAATATTTAGAGAGTGGAAAAACTGATTTAATAATACCTGCTCATTTAAGTCATACTTTGTATGAACAATTAAAACAAGCAGCAGCGGATATTTTTCTTCGATTAAAATGTAAGGGTATGGCGCGTGTTGATTTTTTTGTTAATGAAAAAACTGAGACAATTTATTTTAATGAAGTAAATACTTTACCAGGGTTTACTTCGATCAGCATGTATCCAAAATTATGGCAGGCAAGTGGTTTAGCCTATCCTGATTTGCTTGACGAACTGATTCGGATTGCAATGGTACATCAGAACTGTCGTCGACATATAGTAACCAATTACCTGTGAATGTCATGGATAAAAATAGGAGTGTTGTTTTCGGGAATTTGCGTTATATTTGTTGGTTATTAGTATTAAGTTTAAGTGCGATATTTTTGACCTATCGTTTGGGTTATTATTATATGTCTGATGCAGAACGTTTTCCAATTACTACGGTTAAAGTCTCTGCGAATTACGAACATGTAACTCATCAGGAACTGGAACATATATTATCAAAGCATTTGATTAATAGTTTTTTTACTTTTCCAGTAAGTGTATTACAGGATGAATTAAATGCGATAGGTTGGGTGGATACTGCGAGTGTTGAGCGTATTTGGCCTGATACTTTAAAAATAAAACTTGTTGAAAAAAAACCGGTTGCGATTTGGAATAATGCTTTAATGACAGAGGATGGCAGATTATTTAATGAAGATGCTGTCCCTGAAGATCTAAATATCCCTCGCTTAAAAGGTCCTGTATCTCAACAAGTAGACGTCTTACAAGTTTACAAAAAATTGAGTAAGATATTATCAATGTATGATGTGAAAGCCACTGGACTAAATTTAAGTGAAAACCAATCATGGGTATTGCTTTTAGGCAATGAAATCAAGATATATTTAGGAAAGAAAGAGCTTGAAGCACGGTTGCTTCGTTTTTGTAAGGCATATCCTGCGGTATTTGCTGAAAAAATAGAGCAGTTGGCAAGCGTGGACCTGCGTTATCCACGTGGTATGGCAGTGCAGTGGAAACAACAAACGGAACGATAATGGCAAAAAAAATAGAAAAAAATATTATCACTGGATTGGACATCGGAACTTCAAAAGTAATTGCATTAATTGGTGAAGTTACCTCTGATGGTGCAATAGAAATTATCGGAATAGGTCGTCATCCTTCTCGTGGTTTAAAACGCGGTGTTGTTGTGGATATAGAGGCTACTGTAAACTCCATACAACGAGCAGTTCAAGAAGCAGAGCTCATGGCCGGATGCGAGGTGCGAACGGTTTATGCAGGGATCGCAGGAAGCCACATTCGTAGTTTGAATTCACATGGGATTGTGGCTATTCGTGATAAAGAGGTATCGCAGGCTGATGTAGAACGAGTAATTGATGCTGCAAAAGCTGTAGCAATCCCTGCAGATCAAAAGATTCTTCATGTTTTACCTCAAGAATTTATCATTGATCACCAAAATAGTATCCGCGAGCCTATAGGCATGTCTGGCGTGCGGCTTGAGTCTCGGGTGCATATCGTTACTGGCCTAGTAAGTGCCGCACAAAATATAGTCAAGTGTGTGCGCCGATGCGGATTGGAAGTGAATGATATTATCCTGGAACAATTGGCTTCAAGCCATGCGGTTCTTACTGATGACGAAAAAGATTTAGGTGTGTGCCTCATTGATATTGGTGGTGGAACTACAGATATAGCCATATTTTCTGAAGGCGCAATTCAGCATACAGCAGTAATTCCTATTGCAGGTGATCAAGTCACTAATGATATTGCCATGGCTTTACGTACACCGACTAAAGCAGCTGAAGCCATTAAGTTGAATCATGCTTGCGCATTGTCTGAATTAGCTAATGCAAACCAAATGTTAGAAGTGACCAGTGTGAATGATAGGCCTGGCCGAAAAATTTCAGCCACTGCTCTATCTGATGTGGTTGCTGCACGATATGAGGAGTTGTTTACTTTGGTTCGCAATGAATTACGACGCAGTGGTTTTGAGGATCGGATGGCAGCTGGTATTGTTCTTACTGGTGGCGCCGCAAATGTACAAGGGGGTATTGAGCTTGCAGAGCTCTGTTTCGAAATGCCAGTACGAAAAGGGTTGGCACATTCTGTATCGGGTCTAGCTGAAGCAACCGAAAACCCTTCTTTTGCTACGGGGGTAGGATTATTGTTACATGGTTATCAACAGCAGTATCTATCGAACTACAGTGCACCTACAATGAATGATAGTACTCGCAGTTTGTGGGCACGTATGAAAGAATGGTTCCAAGGTAATTTTTAGATAACAAAAAAGTTTTTAATTAAATCAGCAGATGTTTTCGTTAGAGTTATTACTGCTGGATTAGACAAAGAATAAACATATGAGGGGAGCGGGGTTATGTTTGAATTAATGGAAAGCCAACATTATACCAATAATGCTGTAATTAAGGTCGTTGGTGTAGGTGGTGGCGGTGGTAATGCCGTTGAACATATGGTCGCAGAAAATATTGATGGCGTTGAATTTATTTGTGCTAATACTGATGCACAGGCACTAAAAGGGTCTAATGCAAAAATACATATTCAACTCGGTGATGAACTTACCAAGGGTTTAGGCGCTGGAGCAAATCCACAAATTGGACGAGAAGCAGCAGAAGAAGATAGAGATCTTATCCGAGAAATTTTGACCGGTGCGGATATGGTTTTCATCACTGCAGGAATGGGGGGGGGAACTGGAACAGGTGCGGCACCTGTCTTTGCAGAAATTGCTAAAGAATTGGGTATTTTAACTGTTGCTGTAGTGACTAAACCATTCTCCTTTGAAGGTAAACAGCGTGCATTGGCTGCGGAAGAGGGGATACGCCGTCTGGCAGAACATGTTGACTCACTGATCACGATACCTAATAACAAATTACTGAGCGTTCTTGGGAAAAATATCAGTCTTCTTAATGCGTTTAAGGCGGCGAATAATGTTTTACTCGGTGCAGTAAAAGGGATATCTGATTTAATAACTCGCCCTGGTTTAATCAATGTGGACTTTGCAGACGTTCGTACTGTCATGTCGGAAATGGGTATGGCAATGATGGGTACAGGTAGCGCTGTGGGTGAACAACGAGCACGCCAAGCAGCCGAAGCCGCTATTGCTTCTCCATTACTCGAAGATGTGAATTTTTCTGGTGCTCGAGGTATTCTTGTCAATATTACCGCAGGTCTTGACATGTCAATTGGAGAATTCGAAGAAGTAGGTGATGTCGTTAAAGAATTTATTTCTGATGATGCTACTGTAGTGGTAGGGACTGTAATTGATCCTGAAATGACTGATGAAATGCGTGTTACTGTTATTGTTACAGGTTTAGGTGATACGAGACAACGTCATCAACAGGCTCAACCACAACAATCCCATCGTGCTCGTTTGCTTGAAACAACACGAAGCGATGGTTCATTAGATTATCAACAATTTGATAGACCAGCTGTGGTTCGTAAACAGGCTCAGACAAATGTATCTTCCACTTTAAAGCAAAATAGTGATAATGTTCCTGATGTAGATTATTTAGATATCCCTGCATTTTTGCGTCGCCAGGAAGAGTTATAAATTTGAACTCCTTCTTCTGTTATAGGAGAAGGAAATTTCAGTCTTTGATACAAAAATAATTAGACTAAATAATAAAATATTGATAGGATCGCGAAGTTTTGCGCGCAAAGTAAATAAATAAAAAATCTGATATTATGAAGAACAAGGTGAGCACTGAATGACAAAACAAAGAACTCCTAAAAAAGTGATCCAAGCGACAGGGGTAGGATTGCATTCTGGCGAAAAAGTGCTCTTAACCTTGAGACCAGCTCCAGTGAATACAGGTATCGTTTTTAGACGAGTGGATCTTGAGCCTGTAGTAGAAATCCCAGCATCTTATGAGCATGTTGGCGATACAATGTTATGTACTACTTTACATCAGGGGCCGATTAAGATTGCAACTGTAGAACATTTGCTTTCTGCCCTGGCAGGTTTGGGCATCGACAATGCTTATATTGATGTGAATGGACCTGAGCTACCTATTATGGATGGGAGTGCTGCTCCTTTTGTTTTTCTAATCCAATCAGCGGGTATTCGTGAACAAAATGCCCCCAAAAAGTACATTCGAATTATTAAGCCAATTCGAGTTGAAGATAATGGAAAATTCGTTCAATTCTATCCTTACAATGGATATAAAATTACTTTTACTATAGATTTTGATCATCCAGCTTTTAACGATAAGCCGCAGACAGTGAGCTTTGATTTCTCTACGACTTCGTATGTGAAAGAAGTATGTCGTGCACGGACTTTTGGTTTCCTCTCTGATTATGAGAAATTAAGGGAATGTGATTTGGCTAAGGGCGGCAGTTTAGATAACGCGATAGTAGTTGATGATTATCGTGTCCTTAATGATGATGGACTTCGCTTTGAATCAGAATTTGTTTCTCATAAAGTTTTAGATGCAATTGGTGATCTATATTTGTTAGGTTCTAGCCTAATTGGTGCTTTTGAAGGTTATAAATCAGGCCACGAACTTAATAATAGGTTATTGCGAGAGTTAATGGTTAGAAGAGATGCTTGGGAATATACTTATTTTGATACAGAGGAGTATCTTCCTGCACTGCAAGCAGAATTTTATCCTATTGAAGCATAATAGGAGCTGTTAAAAAGGAGGATTCTGTCATGAGACTTAATGTAGGTCTTATTTTTGCTTTGGTATGTAGTTCATCGATTTTTGCTGCAAGTACCGAACCCCAGAAAAGCGCTACTGAAGAAGCGCTTCATATGAATTGGTTAAATACTAATATCTCACCCAGCCAAGATTTTTATTCCTATGCTAATGGTAATTGGCAAAAGAATAATCCTATTCCCCCTGATTATTCAAGTTGGGGAAGTTTTAATATTATCAGCGAGAAAGTCCAGAATATTATCCATCAAATGCTCATTAATGCAGCTAAAGATACAACGGCAAAGCCAGGTAGTATTGAACAAAAAGTAGGGGATTTTTACTACAGTGGCATGGATGAAGAAAGTATTAATCAACTAGGTATTAAACCCTTACAACCCGAATTTGATCGTATCAATAATTTGAAAAACCTAACTGACTTACAAAATGAAATAGCTCATTTACATCAAATAGGAGTTGATGCTTTTTTTGATTTTGGGAGTATGCAAGATTTTAAAAATAGTAGTGAGATGATAGGGGCATTAGTGCAAGGAGGTTTAGGCTTGCCCGATCGTGATTATTATTTAAAAGATAATATTAAATTCAAACAAATTCGTGATGCATATGTGGATCACATTGCTAAAATGTTTGAATTATTAGGAGATGCACCAGATAAAGCAACAATTGAGGCTAAAACAGTAATGAAACTAGAAACGCAAATGGCTAAGGTTTCTATGTCTCAAGTGCAACAACGTGACCCTAATGAAATTTATCATATAATGAACTTAGCTCAATTGGCACAATTGACTCCAAACTTTTCCTGGCCTGCATATTTTGCAGCTATGGGGCAAGATAAACTTAAGCACGTCAATATGGCAATGCCTGTTTTTTTCAAGGATCTGAATAAACAATTAACTACAATTTCTTTGGAAGACTGGAAGACGTATTTACGTTGGCATTTGATTGATTCTTTTGCTTCTTATTTATCAAAACCTTTTGTGGATCAAAATTTTAAAATGGTTTCTGTGCTTACTGGAGCAGAAAAAATATTACCGAGATGGAAGCGAGTTGTAGCTACAGAAAATGCTGCTTTAGGATTCGCTATTGGTAAGATGTACGTGGATAAATATTTTTCTCCAGAAGATAAAAAGCAAGCTTTGGACATACTTAAGAATATTCGTACCGTATTAAAAGAAGATATTAATACTTTATCATGGATGACACCAGCCACACGCAAAGCCGCTTTGAAAAAATTGGATTTAATGGAGGAGCGAGTAGGATATCCTTCAAAATGGTGGGACTACTCTAAGTTGAAAGTTAATCGGGGACCTTATGTATTAAATGTTATTAGAGCTAATAAATTTTTAACAAATCGTGATCTTCATAAAATAGGAAAGCCTATAGATAAAACTGAGTGGGCAATGACTCCACAAACTATTAATGCTTATTATGATCCATCAATGAATAATCTAAATATTCCAGCAGGAATTTTACAATCCCCATTTTTTTCCCCCGATGCCCCGGCAGCAGTGAATTATGGAGCGATAGGGTTTGTCATGGGACATGAAATGACCCATGGGTTTGATGATCAAGGGGCAAAATTTGATGGTTATGGCAATTTAAAAAATTGGTGGACACCGAGTGATTTAGCAAAGTTCCAAGCAGCTACACAATGCATTGTGAATCAATATTCGAATTATGTTGTCGATGATTTACATGTACAAGGGAAATTGGTTGTAGGGGAAGCCACTGCTGATTTAGGAGGTATTATCTTGGCTTACAGGGCATTCCAGCATTCTAAGGAATATAAAAATGCACCTACAATCGCGGGAATGACTCCGGATCAACAATTCTTTTTAGCAACAGCGCATGTCTGGGCTATGAATATTAGACCGCAACAAATAAGAAATCAAATTACTACTGATCCTCATCCTCCTGCACAATATAGAGTAAATGGAAGTTTAGCTAATATTCCACAATTTCAAGCAGCTTATCATCTATCTAATGATAGTCCTATGGTTAATAAAAATCGTTGTGTGATCTGGTAAGTTATAAAGTGAATGTATTATGCTTAATTTCAATAAATGAATTACAATGTGGTTGAATATTAACTTTTTAGGAGATAATAATGACTAAAGAAGAAATGATTTGCCGTATTGTGCGATATGTTACTCAAAAACCAAGCATGAAGAAAACATGTTGTGGCTAATAAGATAGAATTACCGGATATATTACTTTATCAAAATAAGACGGTTGTAACGTATTTTTGTTATCACCGTCCTGAGCTTACCCTGCAAGAGGTAAATGAATTATTTACTGATTTATTGTCTTGGATGTGGTTGCACGACCAAAGAGCTAAATTGGGAAAAAGAACATACCTTTTTGGCCCTTTACTGCTTCTTGATGATCTTTGGCACGCTTTTATCTTACATACACGCGATTATGTCGATTTTTCAATGCATTATTTTGGAGCCTATTTTCACCATGATATAGAGCCCATTGGTTTTGAGCATGTTATGAGCGAAGACGAACTAGCTGATTATTTGCAAGATTGTTTTACTTATCTTGGTGTAGAGTGGGTGTCACGTCGATTTGAGAAGGCTCTCTTAGAAACTATTTAGTACGATTGTCTACAAGCTAAGCGGTTCTTTACACATTGCAGCATAGGTCTGAGTATTTTTGAAATAAGCAGGAACTTACCAAAATATTCAAATGTTCATGGCAAGGATCTAATAAAGAATTGTATTTAAGCGCAGGAAGCTCAATGAAAAAAAAAGTATGGTTTCATTTTTTGTATTCAATGAGGCATATAATTGCTTTTCTTTGCGCCATGCTTGGTTTTATTATTATTAAGCAAGTTGCACTACTGATATATGTAAAACCCTATCAGCCATTGGATGCTTTTACATTTTATAGAATGCTATGGAGTTCCAGCAGTTTGTTCTTACATATAATTTTACTATTTAATATTTTCATTAAGCCATTATTTATTTATTTTATAGTACTTTTCATATTTTTTATTTTAAAATAAAAAATGATATGACGAGGTAACATTAATTTATGATTATCCCCAATATGATATTTATCACTTTTTAGCAAAAGTTCCCTATGCTTTTGGATGCGAATTTATAACATTTTAAGGCATATTAAATTCCTTGTTATCTAAAAAATTTATAACTCATATAAATTGAATCAATTGGATTAATGTAGATCAATTTGATTAAATATAATTACTATGAATTAACGCAGCGAATTATTTGCTAAAGAGAGAGTAAGTATGAGTTCTAAATTGGGATTTATTGCCATTGATATTGATGGAACTACTTTAGTAGAAAAAATCGATAAAAATCCTTTATATGGGTGGCGAAATACTGAGAGCAATATTAGAAGTTCATTAAAGGAGTACATGAAGTGGGCTCAAGAGAAAGGCTATGACATTATTATCCTCACCGCACGGCCTGAGATTGTAGAGCCCGCCCTAAAAAATATCAAACTAGGAACCTTACCCACAATGGACATACTGCAACGTTTAGTCCATGAAGAAAATATAACGATTAAACAAATTGCCAGAGCCCCAGCTGGGCTTAAAGGTGCAAAGATGCAAGAGCTTCTTACCCAATATCAAAACGAAAGCAACGAGCATGAGAATGCTATAGGCATACTGTTTGATGATCAATTAAAACAAGTTCATGATGTCAAAAAACAAAATAATCCGCAATTATTGGCTTTTGACATTAATAGCAAAGAAGATTTGGAGAAATTTGCTGAAATTGTTGAACTCCCTGGAACTCATGCTTGCCATCCTTATGCAATAACATTAAAAGTTCTTACTGAACATTCCGATCTATTTAATTTAAAAGCAAGTATCAACAAATTAGATCCGAATCAACATTTTGAGGTCATGAATCTTCTTAACCATGTGGTAGACGACCTTTGCATTCGTATTGATGAGGCGAGATTGCATGATTACAAACCCGAAATAAAATGGGTAGAAACGACCGTGAGGCACATGCATTCACTTATAGATAAAATATATTTTGATACTCAGGAGCTGACTTGCAAGGATCTAAAAAGCGCTAGTAAGGAAATTTTTGGTCACGCAAATCCTGATAAGGTGAAACCCAATTCAAAATGCGATGTGTTAGTACAAACTATGCTCTTAAAAGCAATGGAAGATGTTCAGGCAAACGAACTACAAGGAGCTCGCAGTCGTTTTGAAAATATCAAACAAAAACTAATGGGTATTAAGAAAGAAAATCAGGATATCGAGCTTAAAGTAGAAGAGAGCCTGGGCGGAATAAAGCCTAGCTAGAGATAGCGATGCATTAAATATTGCACAGATAAGAAAAGCTGGCTTGATAATAAGTATGCTAGAGCCAGCGTTTTCCACTGGACAGATGCTTATATCATCACTTATTTATTTTTCTTCATGATCTGCTAAGCGTAATAATGCTTTTTGTAATGGTTCATATGTACACTGTTGACTTTCATGAACAATGGTAGCTTTAGCTCTCTCTGATAATGCATTTTTATGAAGTTGAATATGTTCTTCTTGTTGGAAACTTGGTGTATTGACGGTGACTTTAATTGATGACAGTTGGTATAGGCCAGCCTCCTTACGCAGACGATCACGGAGCTCTGGAAGAATATAACGCAGTTGTGTTGCCCATACAGCATTGGTAGTGGTGAGTATTAAGCAACCTTTATTAAAGCTCCCTACATAACATTCTTTAACTAAATTTTCTGGAAGTAATTGTTTTACTTTACGAGAAAGTTCTTCTAGCTGAAAAGAGCGTTGACAAATTTCTGCAAGTTGTTTGTTAAGGCAATGGCTGATAGAACGCATTTTAAATTTAGAAATTTTAATTAGATAACTATAGAATAGCAAATTCATGCTAAATGGAATATCATAATTTTTAGCAAAACACTCAGGACCATAGGTGGAAACTAATGTTTGAAAAGCAGAATAATAACAATCCTAAGGATATTATCTTTTTTACCCGAATGCATTGGATTATATTTTTTTGGCCTGTACTCAGCTTATGTGTTGCTTTAGCAATTGTCCATAATACTGATCTCGCTCTATTAGAAAAAGTAGGGTATGGTGCAGCTGCTTTGGCTTTACTATGGACTGGTATGACGTGGATGACTTATTATTTTTCATCTCTTACGATTAAAAAGAATCATGTCATTATTCGTACAGGAGTTATAGTCCGGCAAACTATTGATATCCCATTAAGTAAGATAGAAGCAATTGATATACGTCAATCTATCCTGGGGAGTATTTTAAGTTACGGTTTGGTTTGTATTACCGGTACAGGCGGAACTCGCCGCATTATTAACTTTCTACATCACCCACTTACTTGCAGGCGATATATAGAACAGCTTATGGGTGAGTTACATCGGGATTAATTCGATCTAAATAAAAGTGGTTCGATATAAAAATGGTACTATTTTTATATCGAACTTGTATTTACTTAAATTCTTGCAATTAACTCTGATTTTGTTTGGGAATCAACAAAAGCAGCTTCAATTGCCAATCGTGTAATTGAATTCATTGTTTGATCATCATAATTATAAGAATTTTGTACACGGCTATATTCGTGGCCTAGCGATGTGCTCATGAACGGTGGATCATCTGAACTGATGCTGATCTTAATTCCTGCCTCATAAAATTTAGGAAAAGGATGCTCACTCATATTTTTAAAAAGACCAAGAAAGATATTGCTGCTGGGACAGATTTCTAAAGCAATTCCTTTATCCTTTACCCTTGCCATAGTGTTTGGTGAATAGATTGAATTAACTCCATGCCCTATGCGTTGAATGGGGAGATAATCCATAGCTTCATCCATTCCAGCTGCGGAAGCAAATTCACCCGCATGTACAGTACACTGCAATCCAGCGTCAGCTGCAATTTGATAGGCCTTTGTGAATAATTTGGGTGGAAATTTTGCTTCATCACCTCCTAAACCAAAACCAGTAACACATGGAAATTTATCTTTATGCGTCTGTTGTGCAACACGTTCTACAGCTTCTACACCAAAATGACGAACTGCAGTAACAATAATTCGTCCTACAATATTGAATTGTTCTTTAGCATCGTCAATTGCTTGTTGAATTGCTGCTAAGTGCTCTGCAGAAGGTATTTTGCTGGAAAGTTCAGCATGGTCAGGAGAGTACATCATTTCAACATAGATAGCATCCTCTTGGGCACGGGCTCTTAAATAATCAAAAGTAATATCATAATAATCTTGAGGCTGTTTTATTACCGCAGCTAAGGTATCGTACACTTTTAAAAAGTCGAGAAAATCCTTTGATAAATAGCTTTTCCCATCAGGAGCGACAAGTCCTTCGGGCAAAATTAATTGATTTCTTCTCGCAAGCTTAGCAGCTAATTCAGGAGTAATAGTGCCTTCTAAATGAACATGTAACTCTGCTTTTTTTAAACTCATGTTGTTGCCTCTTTATCTTTAAAATGGGGAATCCTAAAAAAGCAATTAAGTTGATGGTATGCAAGCAGAACAAATTGAGAGGTAAATTTTGCGAATATTTTTTTGAACTCAATAACCACAGCTATAGTGTATAATAAATTCAAAGCAAACATAGGGTTGATGTCTTTAGCTTGCAACAAAACTTAAATTGCTTTTTATAGGGTAATGGTAACTTAGATAAAAAAGCTATAAAATACCTTAATAAAATTAAAGTTACTCTGGATTTGTTATGAACTCAAATGATATAGATAAAGCTTATGTTAGTCCTTATGATAAATTTTTATTTGAATTTGATGCAACTCATTCTAAATCAGCATCACAAATAAAAGAAATTAATAAACATAAGCGTATTTTTTTGATGCGTGATAATAAAGATTATAAAGATGAAAAAGGTGAAATTTGGGAAGAATTTTAATCGTCTACAATTCCCTATGCGAAGGTACTCATTAAGATAAACCATCTATTTTCGTCTGAATCTTCTACATTACTAACCGAAAATCACTCGAAATGCACAGCCATCCATGCTGTGCTTTCGATAAATTTTTTATCTATCTTGAATGCAAAGTTGGTTTTAATCTGGATTTTCAATGAGTTATCAAAAGATTTCATTTTCTGGGTGAAAAGATTTCTATATATGCAAACCTAATCCGTTAGGTTGCTCTTTATCCGTTTTACTATATCTTTATTGCTTGGGTATTTATCCAAGGAATGCATGTAATAACTTATAAGATAAAATTGTTAAAATTGAAGCGGCAGGTAAGGTCAATACCCAGGACATAAAAATATTCCGAATTACAATTAAATTCAAAGCACCAATACCTCGCGCTAATCCTACTCCAAGGACAGCGCCAACTAAAGTTTGTGTCGCTGACACCGGAATTCCAGTACTCGTAGCCACTACAACCGTTGTTGCTGCAGAAAGCGTTGCAGCAAATGCTCGACTAGGTGTGAGCGCGGTTATTCCGCTTCCTACTGTTTCAATAACTTTTCTACCATACATAAGAAGGCCCGTAACCACCCCGACACAACCCAATAATATAATCCAGGCGGGATAAATATTAGCATTAAAAACATGAGGTGAGTTCATTACCAGGCTGTGGATTATTGAAAGTGGCCCCACGGCGAGTGCAACATCATTTGAACCATGCGCAAATGCCATAGCGCAAGCCGTCATTGCCATAAGTACCGCAAAATATTTTTCGACTTGTATAAAACGTTCTCTACGTCTTATCCGATGATGCTCAGGAATTCGCTTGATGATGATGATACCAATACCAGTAATGAGGATACTGGTTGCCAAGGTAACCGCCAAATTTTGTTTAAAATTAAGGTGGATGTGAAAGTGATTCAGTCCTTTAAATACAGTAATAAATGACAAAATAGAACCAATAAGAAAAAGATAAATGGGAATATATAATTTTGCTTTGGTGAGCGGGTTGCTTTTGACAAAGATGGTTTGCTGAATACTCGTAAATAACATAAATGCAGTAACACCTGAAATCATTGGCGACGTAATCCAACTGATGGCAATGCGGCTAACTTGGTTCCAATGAATTGCTTGAGGTCCTAATACTATGGTCCCAAAACCTACCATTGAGCCTACTAAGGCATTGGTAATGGAAACAGGAAAGCCAAGATAGCTTGCAAGATTCATCCAGATGGTACAGGCTAATAAAACACCAAGCATCCCTTCAATAAGGATTAGTGGTTCCCCAGATAATTCGCTAGAGTTTATAATCCCATCGCGCATTGTTTCTGTGACACCTGTTCCTCCTAAGAAAGCACCGGCAAATTCAAAAATAATAGCGATTAACATGGCTTGTCTGACAGTAACTGCTTTAGATCCCATAGTTGTACTCATGACATTTGCCAAGTCATTGGCACCAACGCCCCAAGTCATTAGAAAACATAAAACAATTGCTGCAAGAAGATATATGATTGAATAATCCATAGAGTTTGACTACCGGGCAATTAAAATCTGGAGACGACTGCCTACATGTTGGGCATCATCAGCTAAATCATCAATCCACTGGACCAATTTGTAGAGAAATATTGTATCAATGGCAGATAAATCTTTTTCAATTTCAAAGATACGATGCCTTAGATCCGCAAGGCGTGCATCGCTATCATGTTCGATTTCATAGAGTTTCATAATCATTTCTTCAACTATTTTGACTTCAGAACCTCTAAAACCTGTTTCTAATAATTCATCTAATTCATTAATTGCTTTACATGCTTGCTTGGATGCATCAAGACAGCGGTTTAAAAAAGGCATGAAATCAGGAACTAAGGATTCAGGGATGGTCATTTTCCTGCTAGTGATTAATATTGCGATATCCTCAGCTTTATTGGCGATGAGATCTTGGGCACTGAGAAGCTCAAGCAGATCCGTTCGTGAAACGGGTAGGAAAAGCCCAGTAGGCAAATGAAGACGTAAATCACGCTTAATTAAATCAGCTTCTTTTTCGAAATCAAGAATTTTTTCTTTAATTTTATTCGCTGTTGTCCAATCTTTTTTTAAAACGGCTTCAAAAAAAGGGTAGAGTTGTTTCGCGCATTGGTGTACTTTACGCATGTGCTGTTCTATAGGCCTTATTGGTGAAGGACCAAACATATTAAATATGCTGCTCATGATATCGAGTCTCTTAAGCAAATTTTTGTGAAGTATACCCAAACTTTTACAGGAACAAAACTGTTGAACTTAAGTTCAAGGACTTTTTTTCTAAACGTGCTCTATCTAACGTGAAGTTCATTTTTTAAAAATTATGAATTAAAAGCAATCAAATCTGTTTATAGTATATACTTAAAGTAAGAGACAGATAAGTAAAAATTACTTTTTCGGGAGGGTCCATGGCAATTATAAGCTCCTTAGCGAATCACTTGCTGATTGCTATGCCGTCTCTCAATGATCCAAACTTTGAAAGAACAGTAATCTATATTTGCGAGCATCATGAACAAGGTTCAGTTGGTCTCATTATTAATCGACCCATGCAGTTTCCTTTGTCTATAGTTTTTGAGCAGTTACATATTGAGCCTATACATTCAGAACAAAGTTGTTTACCGTTAATGTTTGGTGGCCCAGTACAGCCAGAAAGGGGGTTTGTCATTCATAAACAGCTTGGTACTTGGCGATCCAGTTTATTTCTGCAAGAAGAAGTGACGGTAACGACATCAAATGATATCATTCGTGCCATTGCTGAAGACAAGGGTCCCAAAGAAGTTTTAATTACCTTAGGTTATGCTGGATGGGTAGAACATCAATTGGAAAAAGAAATTCTCGAGAATACTTGGTTGGTTTGTCCTTATCGCTCAGAGATTCTGTATGAGATACCCTTTGAAGATCGTTGGGAATATGCAGGATCAACTTTAGGAGTCAAAATGAATCAACTTAGTTCAAATATTGGCCATGCCTAGTTCTGTTTATTTAGGTTTTGATTTTGGTTATAAACGTATAGGCGTGGCTGTAGGTCAGCAACTCACTTGCAGTGCCTCGCCTTTAGCAACCCTTAGTGCTCGCTCAGGTGTACCCAATTGGGATGCTGTAGCGAAAGTTATTGCCCAGTGGAGCCCTCAAGCGTTAGTTGTTGGTATACCAACATGTATTGATGGTAGTGAACTATATACAACTGTTCCTGCTCGTCGATTTGCTCAAGAATTACATAAGCGTTTTGTCCTCCCTGTTCACTTGGTTGATGAGCGGCTTTCAACGGTAGCGGCTAGAGAGCAATTGTTTGCGCAAGGGGGATATCGTAAAATCAAGCAATCTGAGGTGGATAGTGTAGCGGCTTGTGTTATACTTGAACAATGGTTACAACATCCGGAATAACTTCCAGGGATGTATCCTGAGTAAGATTGGACGTAGGGAAAATTGAAATTGCTTTGCATTCGTTTAATCTTGCGATGATGCATTCTAAAGAACAGCTTAGGGTTTTATGAATCATTTCCTAGAAATTAGTCAATTATCACGACAACAAATTGAATCCATTCTGCAACGTTCTATTTATTTTAAGCGTAATAATAATTATCCTTGCTATAGTAGCGACACGGTTGCTCATTTATTTTATGAAAACAGTACTCGAACCCGAGTAAGTTTTGAGTTGGCTGCTAATCGTTTATCAATGCCTGTTGTTAACCTGGATCTTCAAAGTTCTTCTGAATCTAAAGGGGAGGCCATTGAAGATACCGTGCGTACACTTGCAGCGATGGGTATCCAATTTTTTGTGATTCGTCATGAGCAAGAAGGATTGCAACAAAGTTTGGCAGATAAAATCGGCAATTTGATTCATATCATTAATGCGGGTGATGGAACGCATGCACATCCAAGCCAGGCTTTGCTTGATATGATGACAATCATTGAACAAAAACCGCGATTAGATCAAATAAAAATAGCAATTTTAGGAAATATAAAGCATTCACGAGTAGCAAATTCCTTTCAATGTATTTGCGCGCAATTGGGTGTTGGTGAACTTGTTTTAGTTGCCCCAGAACTTTGGCAGCCTAGGACATTGCATTATGGTCGAGTGACATCGAGCCTGCGCGATGGCTTAACTGATGCAGATGTAGTGATTTGTTTACGTGTACAACGTGAACGTCTATTGGAATCGGAGCATTTGGATTTAGATTCTTTTAGGCGGAATTTTGCGTTAACAAAAGACCGGTTGGATTATGCGAAACCTGATGTGATGGTGATGCATCCGGGCCCTATAAATCGTGGTATAGAAATAGACAGTGAAGTAGCTGATGGCGCAAGCTCCTTTATTTTGCAACAGGTTACCAATGGAGTGTTTGTACGAATGGCAATTTTTGATGCTTTGATTGCATAGTTCAATCATATGCATTCACAGGATGTAATTTTTTATTAGGAAGATATGGATGATGAGCTTTCGTTATCAACAAGTATGTTTTAGCATAGCCTTGCTAAGTATTTACTGCATACTGCTGTTTTTTATTTTAACCCATCATCAAAAATTAGATTTTTCTTCTTTTTATTCAACAGCCAATGCATTATCACAAGGCGGGAATCCCTATACAGCATTAACTGCCTCTTTTCTACCTAAAAACAATCAATTATCTGCTAATTTAAATCCACCTATAGTTTTGTGGCTTTTTAAACCATTAACTAGCCTTGGTTATTCTACTGCTTTATTAGTTTGGACTGTTATTTCTTTAATACTAGGAATTCTCGGTGCAGTCATTGTTTTTCATTATGCTTTCTCTACGGTATTTTTGCGGAACAATTATTTGAATGTATCTCTACTTTACTTTGCATTTTTTGCCACCTTGTTGAATGTTACTACATTGCAATTAGGGACCTTGTTATTTTTTTTCATCATGGTGGGGTATTATTTTTATTTGCATCATCGAGATTACTTGGCGGGAATTTTCTGGGGCAGCATTATTGCGATGAAACTATTTCCTGCATTGCTATTTTTTTATGTCTTAAAACAAAAACGATTTAAGGTGCTAGGTGTGATGATTATTACCCTGGCAATCGCATGGTTAATTCCCATGTTGGTTTATGGGGTAACAATTTATAAACAATATTACACTATGATGTCCTGGGTTTTTTGGTATGGTGCAGGTTGGAATGCTTCGATTTATGGCTTTATTTGTCGTTTATTGAATTATACAGGTAGTGAAAATCATTTATTGTTCGTCAAGTTTCTTTATTTGTTTTGTTTTTGTATCTTAATTATTTGGTATTTAAAAACACTTGGTCCAAAAGAGCGGGATCCGGTAAATCATCAACCTTTTTGCCTTACTTTGGCAATGATGTTGTTTTTGAGCCCATTGGGCTGGGTTTATTATTTTTCTCTATTAATTTTACCTCTAATTTTAACCTGGTTTGTTGCTTTCAATGATAAAGATACTAAAATGATGTATGTTTGGTTTTTATGCTTTTTTTTAGTTAATTTCCCTATGGATTATGTCAAAATGGAAGATATGCCTAATTTTTGGGGGCGGATAGGTATTTTTTCGAGCTATTTTTATGGGTTATTATTTTTAATTTATCTTTTAGGAAAAAGAAAAAAAATCTATGGAAATAATAAAATCCAAATGAATGGAGGAAATAATCATTTTATGCCAGTAATTGTTATTATCCTGGCATTTGGACTGATTATTCCTACGATTTGTTTTGTAATGCGCCTATTAAAACTGGATTTATATTTAGTGACGGGAGCATGACATAACTGTACCTGCCCAATACTAAATCACGGCTAAGCATTTTACTTATTCAACTCATTTAATATGTAGATTATGCTTAAACGATACGGCTTGTTGTAAGTGATGGAGGCATACATTAGGGCTGTTATCTATATCTGCTATCGTTCGTGCTACTTTAAGTAGACGATGATATCCTCGTGCAGACAGTTGCATTCGCGTCATAAATTGAGTTAAAAAATGCTGTTCCTCGATTCCTGTCCTACAAACTTCCTCACACTCTCTTGCACTTAAAAAGGCATTAAGGCAATTTTGCCGCTCCAATTGTCTTGATCTTATTTTGATTACTTTCTCTCTAATTAATTCACTTTGTTGATGAGGACTATCATTGGGAGCAACTAATTCTTCCTGGGATAGTGCTTGTACACAAATATGCATGTCAATTCTATCCATCAGGGGTGCTGATATCTTGGCATGATAACTTTTAATGCGATCAGGGGTACATAGGCAGTTCGCATATGGATTGCCTAATTGACCACATGGGCAAGGATTCATTGCTGCAATAAGCTGAAATTTAGCTGGAAATTCCATCTGAACTGCAGCCCGAGAAATACATATTGAACCCGACTCCAGGGGTTGCCTCAAGGTTTCTAAAACTTGGCGTTTGAATTCAGGTAATTCATCCAGAAATAAGACTCCTTGATGTGCTAAAGAAATTTCTCCTGGTTTAGGTGGGTTTCCGCCACCAACTAAGGATACTGTTGACGCTGTATGATGAGGGGCACGAAAAGGAGGGGAACGCCATTCACGAAAATCAGGTAACTTACCACGCAGGGAATTGACAGCTACACACTCGAGCGCTTCTGTTTCAGATAATTGGGGCAATAAAGTAATAAACCTTTTTGCTAACATGGTCTTGCCACTTCCAGGAGCACCACTAAGCAGAATATTGTGTCCTCCACAAGCAGCGATTTCCATCGCTTTTTTTGCATGCAACTGTCCCTTGATGTCAGACCAATCGAATCCATACTGTGTAGTGCAGGCTTCTGGTTTTGGGGGGAGGGATGACAAAGGGGTGTTTTGACAAAGATAGCTGCAGATTTCGCGCAAATTATTTGCGCTATAAATATTTTGATATCCAGTTAAAGAAGCCTCATAGGCATTGGCTTTAGCAATAATGAGTAAATTTTTGTCTTTATGCACCGCAAGGATCGCAGGAATAATGGAAGAAATACCCCTAAGTTCTCCATTTAAAGCGAGTTCAGCAATGAACTCATGATGGCTTAATTTATCTTGGGGAATTTGGTGAGAGGCAGCAAGAATACCAAGAGCTATCGGTAAATCGAAGCCGCTTCCTGTTTTAGGTAAATCAGCAGGACCAAGATTTACTGTAATTTTACGACAAGGGAATTCGAATTGGCTATTGACGATAGCAGAGCGGACTCTATCCTTACTTTCTTTTACAGCAGTTTCGGCGAGGCCTACTATGGTAAATCCGGGCAAACCATTTGATAAATGGACTTCTACGGAGACGGGATGTGCTAACATCCCTATGGTGCTACGTGCTTTGGTAAATGCAAGATTCATCTTATTCCCTATTCGATGTTGGACAAGTCAAACGACAAAACTTCCTATTGTCGTTGTAATTTAGTCAGTTCGATATAAAAATCAAATGAAGTTCATATCGAGCTTTTTTACTTAGAATTCGATCCTATATAATTGCGGTACGTTGTATAGGATAAAGTTTGTTAACGGCATAAAAGGGTTTCCCTGGCCTTTTATGTCAGGCTCCCATTAATTTAAATGGAGCCTATTTTTTTTCTTTATTGAGTTGAACCATTAAAATATTAACTTGTTTTTGAAGCTGATCTAGTTTTTCTCGTGTTCGCGCCAAGACTTTGGTTTGTACATCAAATTCTTCGCGAGTGATAAGATCCATGTGAGCAAATGCCGATTGTAAAACTTCTTTAAATTTTTCTTGAATGTCTTTTTCAATATTTTGTAGACTGGGCGGTAGTGCAGCAAAGAGTCTTTTTGCTAAGTCATCAAATTGTTTGGGGTCGAACATGATTACTCCATGGTTTTTGCAATGAGTCTAACAAAAGTATAATACCTTGTCTCTCCTAAAATGGGGGTTTTTTGATGAGACATCATATATCACGGTGGAATATATTATGAAAATGATTATGGCAATAATTAAGCCTTTTAAACTCGATGATGTTCATGAGGCGTTAATGGAAATTGGGGTCCCAGGAATAACCATTTCTGAAACTCGTGGTTTTGGAAGACAAAAAGGGCATACAGAATTATATCGTGGAGCAGAATATGTTGTTGATTTTCTTCCCAAGATTAAAATTGAATTGGCTTTACCTGATGATATGGTAGAGGCTGCAATTGAAGCCATTTGTAAGTCTGCTTATACCGGTAAGATTGGGGATGGAAAAATTTTTGTATATGAATTGCAACAAGTAGTACGGGTACGTACTGGGGAAATAAATGCAGATGCTTTAACCTAATAACTGAGTTTTGTTCTAATAGCAAACATTAAGGTTACCCCCCATGCCAATAAATAGCACGTTGGGTGATTACTGCATTAAGTGGAATATCCCAAGGCTCAGGATCAATATAATCAACCCGTTGAAATTGGTAAGCGACACCAAACAGGAGGCAATCTTCATTGTTTTTAAAAGTACGATCATAGTAACCAGCACCCATTCCTATACGAATGCAACGGACATCAAACGCAACTATAGGGACTAAAGCCAAATTTATTTCTTCCATTGGGATGGCTAAAGAGTGACTCACATCGGGCTCATCAATTCCATAGCGATTCTTTTTGAAAATTGTATCGGGTGTTGCAGGTAAAAAAGAAAGGGTTAGATTATCTTCATTAATGACAGGAAAATAACAGAGTTTGCCTTGTAAACATGCGCTTTTCCATAGCTCATCTAAGTCGATTTCTCCGTGTGCTGCAGAATAGAATGCAATTTTTTGAGCATCCCTGTACTGTTCCAAAGAGCGAATTCGCGTGCAAATTTGATTTGAAGCGGTAAGACGATACGATGCCGTGAGCTTGGAGCGTATTTGTTTCATCGTGTCTCTTAAAGCTTTTTTGACTGAATTGGTCATACTTGTATTAGAGTTTTGTTTCACTTAAGAAAAGTTAGGTTATTTATATCAATTTTATTTGAAATTATCGTTTTTTTATATCTAAACTTCAAGGTCTTGAAATATTCTTAGAAATTTGTCACCCTCAAATATCTAAATGATTTGCTAAAGTTTTTTAAAAGGGCTAGGCAAAAATAAAAAAATAAGGTATATAGCCGTCCTAGTTTTTATTATCCAATGTTTGGATATATTGTCGCTTGTAGTAGAGTTCATTGAGAGAAAGGGTATGAGTGATTTGTTTGAAGAAGATGAAGATAGCGTTGTAGAGGTTGGTGAGGATTTCGATTTAGATAATGATTTAGATATAGATACTGATGTTATTGAAACGGTTCCTCAAGGTTTGGATGCGCGTAGACGTTTGGAAAATATGTTAGATGAAAAGCGCTTGCGTGATGAACTGGATGATTTTGGTGACTATTAATTTAATTTAAGATAAATAGTCAATGTAACGAGTAAATTCTTTTTAAGTACGTTAATGATACGAACACGAGTACTCTCTGACGGAGGGGAAAACAACCTTGCCTTTCCAACAGATGATCGCATCTTTTTGGGAGAGGGCTTATTCGAAACTCTTAAAGTAGAGAGTGGAAAGCCGTGCTTTGCATTTTTACATTGGCAACGATTGAGTGAATCCGCTGAAAAGTTGGGCATCCCGTTTGATCTCACTTTTGAACATTGGCTGGAGCACCTGCTTCATAAAATAAAAAGTGATAATTTATACCATGGTGGTATAAAAGCAATTTTAAGTGGTGGATCTGCGCCTCGGGGGTTAGCAGTGCGTGGACAGATTAGTCAATTGGTGCTACAAACCTTTAATTATACAGTGGAAACCTATCCCCTAAAACTAGTTAGTGTTCCTTGGTTGCGGGATGCTGCTAATCCTGTGTTTCAAGTGAAATCAGTCAATTATCTAGAAGCGATACTTGCTCGTCGTTATGCAATTGCTTTGGGTGCAGATGATGCTTTGTTTTTTAATTTACAGAACCATGTTACTGAAACTACAAGTGCTAACTTATTTATGATTCAAAAACAATGTTTGCTGACGCCTCCCATAACTGATGGAGTTCTTCCTGGTATTACTCGGGCACGAATTTTCAAACTTTCCAAACAACTCAATATTAATTGTATAGAGGCTTCGTTGACAAAATCTATGTTAAAAGATGCTGAGGTGGTTTTTCTGGTTAATTCTTTACAAGGGATTCGTTTAGCCAGTTCTTTGGATGATATAATTTTTGCTACTGATCATCCTTTGCTTAATCAGTTAGCCTCTTCTTTGAGTGTTGGAAGTACAATTTAGAATTTAAAAATTTGATGGCATAACATCAAAAGAGCTAAACCAGATAATTAGAATTCTACAATTTCTATTATATACGCCGCAATTTTAACTAGGGATAACCAAAAGCGAATTTCACATGGGAAATAAGATCATGGAACATGTTACGTGGAAGGAAAGACAAAAACAACGAGTTCGCGATTGGATAAAAGCAATTTTACAATATTGGTTTAAAGTGGAGTTGCGGGGAAATTATCAACCTGATCCTAACTCCGTTATTATTGCCAATAGAACTTCAAAAATTGATTTACTTTTACTAGCTGCTTTTTTACCTGAACGTTTAACTGTTGCTTTATCGCCACATACTTCCAGTAAAATCTGGTGGAAAATGATGTTGCTTTTTGCGGATGTGATTGCAATCGACGCAACAAATGCTCTTGCCGCTAGAGCTTTAATAAAAGCAATACGAGAGGGAAGGCGTTGTGTTATTTTCCCGCAGGGAGTGAAATCAGACGAAGAGAGTTTAAAGGTTTTTGATAGCCCCGGACTCGTATTGCAAAAAGCAGGTGCATCAGTGATTCCGATTCGGATTGATGGCGCTCAATACACTATTTTTTCTATAAGTAAGGACAAACATCTTATACGTTTGTGCCCTAAAATAATTTTGCATGTGTTGCCTTCCTTATCCTATGTGGAAGAAAAAAGTAATTCTGTTGATAGAAATACAATGAGTATTCGTTTATTTCATTTGATTAGCGAGCTCACATTTGCAAATAGTTTCCAACCCATGCCTTTATTCAAAGCTCTAATTCATGGAGCAGCACTAGGCACTAAGAATAAAGCAAAAATTGAGGACGCTAATCGTACACCTATAACGTTTAAGCAATTTCTGGCTCGTTGTTTTATTTTGGGACGTCAGATTAAAAATCAGACACAAGTAGGTGAGCATGTGGGGATAATGCTGCCTTCAACAATTGCAGGGATGGTCACTTTTTTTGCGCTTCATGCATATCGACGTATTCCTGGGATGCTTAACTTTAGTCTCGGTTTTTATAATTTAATTTCTACGTGTACAGCCGCACAAATAAAAACGATTTATACGTCAAGACAATTCATTGCTACAGCAAAGTTAGAAGAATTAGTCGAAAATTTACAGAAAGAAGGAATAGTTATTTATTTTTTAGAGGATTTTAAATCTTCCATTAAATTAAGCCATAAACTTTCAGGGCTGATTAAGGGAAAATTTCCTTGCTGGGCCTATCAATTAATTGGTGAAGAAGTTTCCCCGAATGAGCCTGGTGTGATTTTATTTACCTCTGGTTCAGAGGGTGTTTCTAAGGGAGTGGTTTTATCTCATGCTAATTTATTGGCTAATTGCTGTCAGTTGACCTCAAGGGTTGATTTTTCTTATCGGGATAAGTTTTTTGATGCTTTACCTATTTTTCATTGTTTTGGTCTGACTACAGGCGCTATTCTGCCGTTAATACAAGGAATTAGCTGCTTTTTTTATCCGTCACCTTTACATTATAAAATAATTCCAGGATTAGTTTATCAAACTGGAGCTACCATCATGTTGAGTACGGATACTTTTTTAACAGGTTATTCTCGTACGGCAGAAAGGCATGATTTTAGTAGTGTCCGTTATATTTTTGCTGGAGCTGAGAAGGTTAAACCAGAGACAATGCGCCATTGGATAGATGCTTTTGGAGTAAAAATTTATGAGGGGTATGGTGCAACAGAAGCCGCTCCAGTGATTTCTATGAATTGTCCTTTAGCTTCTAAACCTGACAGTGTAGGGATGTTACTCCCAGGAATGGAAAGTAAAATTCAGGTGGTCGATGGAATTGCTCAAGGAGGGCGATTAATACTACGTGGCCCTAATATCATGATGGGGTACCTATCTTCAGAGAAGCCAGGAGTCATTCTTATCACAGAAAGTGGCTGGCATGACACTGGTGATATTGTAACGATGGATGAGGAACGATTTATTACAATAGCTGGCAGAGCGAAACGTTTTGCTAAAATTGCTGGTGAAATGATTTCTCTTACTGCAGTAGAAAGTGTTGCCGCATCTATTTGGCCCGAATTGTTACATGCAGCGGTAAGTAAAAAGTGTGAAAAAAAAGGGGAGCGGATTGTATTATTTAGCGAAGCAGAGAAAGCAGATAAAACTACCTTTATCAAAAAAATTAAAGAATTAAGCTATTCTGAATTGTTAATTCCTCAACAGATTTTTCCAGGAAGCAAGATCCCTGTTTTGCCTTCAGGAAAAATAGATTACATAACAATTGAAAAAAAGTTAGAAGAGAAAGTCACCTAAAAAACAATAAACTTGCTAAAGATTTCAGTTTGCAGCATAAACTTTAATAGATCTCCCGCTTTTGTGGGACTGTGTATGATTTACAGTTCTCATGCGCTCGCAAGTAGTTGCATCTACATTTTTGCCGTCATGGTTCTTTGCACCGGTAATTTAAGTTTGATCTAATACCTTATTTTTTCAAAACATAGTTCCCCGGTGCATCCATTAATGGTGTTAATGGTAATTGTTCAAAAACAGGGGCGGGTATGAGTTTGCCAGAATGTGATTTTAACCATTTTAACCATTCGGGCCACCAAGAGCCTGGGTGTTCTGTTGCTTGTTCCAACCATTGATCGGCATTTGGAGGTGAATGATCATTTACTTTATAGCCGTATTTTTTTGCTTCGGGTGCATTAATAATCCCTGCTATATGTCCTGATCCTCCTAGAACAAAACGTTTGGGCCCTTTCATAAGTTGGAAACCGATATAGGTAGTTTTCCATGGGGCGATATGATCTTTTTCTGTTGAGAGGAAAAAAGTGGGTATATCAACGCGAGTAACGTCAATTGGAATATGGTTAAGATGAATTTTACCTGGTTTTGACAAATTATTATGTAAATACATCCATCTTAAATATTGTGAATGCATCGTTGCTGGCATATTTGTACAGTCTGAATTCCAATATAATATATCGAAAGGAACTGGATTTTTGCCACGCAAATAATTTTTAATAAAAAATGACCAAATTAAGTCATTGGCGCGAAGTGAATTAAAGCTTGATGCCATAAATTTTCCAGCAAGATAACCTTTGGACTTCATTTCGTCTTCAAGTTTTATTATTTGTTGTTCATCTATAAATACTGAAATGTCGCCAGGATCACTAAAATCAATCATTGACGCTAAAAATGTTGCGCTGTGAATCGAATTATCTTGGCATGCTTTATTGTAAGCAAGAAGCATAGAGAGAAGTGTCCCACCAATGCAAAATCCCATCGTGTTGACTTGATTAACATGCAGTTGTTTTTGAATGATTTTAATTGCTGTTATTGGCCCTTCGTTTAAATAATCATATAAACTTTTATGAGAGAAGCTGGCATCTGGATTAACCCAGGAAATCATAAATACTGTAATTCCTTGTTTTACTAACCAGCGTACTAACGAATTATGAGGGCTTAAATCCAGGATGTAATATTTGTTAATCCAAGGTGGAATGATGAGAAGGGGTATTGATTTAACTTTAGTGGTTTGCGGTGTGTATTGAATCAGTTCCATCATGTTGTTGCGAAAAATAACTTTTCCGGGTGTTATCGCCAGATTCTCACCAAGTTTAAAAGCCTCCATATCGGTCATTTTAATCATTAATCGTGAGGAACCTACCTCCAGGTCTGAAAGTAGATTATGTAATCCACGCAACAAATTTTTTCCACGGCTTTTTAAGGTTTCATCCATTATTTGAGGATTAGTGTGGAGAAAATTTGCTGGAGATAAAGCATCCAGATATTGTCTGGTAAAAAATTGCAGACGTTTTGCCGTATTTTGATCGGGGTATTCTACTGTTTTAAATAAATTATTCATGTGCTGGCTGGCCAAAAGATAATGCTGGAGCATCATGTTGAAAAATGGATTGTTCAACCAGTCCTCTTCTCTAAAGCGAGGGTCATCAATAGGCATCGGTTTTCCTTCTAACCAATGTTCTAATTGGATTTGTGCTAAATTGAACGCATCTTGCCAATAAGCAAGCTGCATTTGCCAGATTTTTTCTGGATTTTTTAAAAGAATACTCATCACATTTTGAAAGTGTTCTGTTAATTCAATGTATTGATTGATGATAATGGAGAGCTGTAGGGGAGTTTTTTGTATATCTGAAATTATTTGCAAACTTTTTTCAGCTATTGCTTTAAGTAATTCACTAAGTTCCGTGTCGTGGATCATCCTAACTCCTGAGGACAAATATATTTGTGTCTATTTTGGTTTGTTTATTCTTATTGATCAAGAGCATAATGTTTAAGTCTAAAAAATTTTCTCTAAAAAACGGAAATGAATTTTGAATGTTGATATCCCTTCTATTCTTTTTATAAGTTATAAATTACCAATCTCTTATTGTTCCTTCGTGCCAAAAAGAACCGCTTACCTTTTTCTTATTGACTAGATTATAAATTTCCAGCGCTGCTTCTGAAGGTAGTTTTGGTGCATTGTTTTTTCCCATCTGAGTTTTGACCCATCCCGGATCAAAACTAGAAATAGTGATTTTGGGCAATCTTTTTGTCAAAAGTACCGTATACATATTTACACATGTTTTTGACATTTTGTAGTGTGGTTGATATGCAGAATCATTTGAACTAAAAGTTCCCCAGCCCGATGATATATTAACAATTTGCGCATTGGTATGTAACTTCGGGATGCATTTTTCGGTTAATTCAATTGTACCAAATACATTTACTGCAAAAGTTTCTTTTAATTGCTCCAGATTGATTTTTTCTTGATTCCAATTCTCAAGAAGTACGGCGGCATTATTAATTAACACATCAAATTTTGGTAGTTTTTCTGCAAAATGGTTAATTTGTTGTGAATTCTTTAAATCAAGTTTGTAAATTTTTAAGTTTTTATGATTTAAAGGGGTTTCGCCATGGGTTGAGGTTCCGATGACATGCCAGCCATTTTCCAAGAAAATTCGAGCCGTTTCTAATCCTATTCCGCGGCTGATGCCAGTAATTACGAGGGTCTTATCCATTTATGATTCCATATAGATGAATTTTGATTCCGCGCATGTCCAAAGAAACTCATGCGCTTTTTTGAATCACGGGTAACTAAGTAACTTATGGAGTTGATTCATAATATTCTTTAATTGGATGCATCAATGTTTAAAATGACGAACTCCAGTAAATACCATAATAACCCCATGCTCTTCAGCACACGCAATCACGTGCGCATCTCTGATTGAGCCTCCTGGTTGGATAATGGCAGAGATCCCCGCTTTTGCGGCAATTTCTACCGTATCAGGAAAAGGGATGAATGCGTCGGAGGCCATCACTGCGCCATGAGGATCAAATCCCATTTGGGTTGCTTGCCAAAGACCAATACGAGCACTCATTACTCGACTCGTCTGGCCACCTCCCAAGCCGATAGTTGCAGCATCCTTGGCATACACAATCGCATTAGATTTCACGTGTTTTGCTACGAGCCATGCAAACATCAAATCATTCATTTGTTGTTCGGATGGCATGATTCGAGTTACAGTTTTTAATGCATAACTTCCTAAAGCCAGAGAGTCATGCTCTTGTACCAGTAAACCCCCATCTACTTTTTTCATATTTAAACTGAAAGCATTATCCGGTTGCCATACTCCCGTTATTAAGACACGAATATTTTCTTTGCTGGCGAAAGTTTTTTTTGCTTCATCACTTATCTGTGGAGCAATAATTACCTCTACAAACTGTTTTTCGAGGATTGCTCTTGCTGTCTCACCATCTATTGTTTGGTTAAAAGCAATAATGCCACCATAAGCTGATGCTGGATCACATTGGTACGCTTTAAGATAGGCATTAAGGAGGCTGTCCCCTAAAGCAACCCCACAAGGATTAGCATGTTTTATAATGGCACAAACTGGTTTATCGTGGGCAAATGATTTAACGCAATCTAAAGCTGCATCAGCATCCAAAATGTTATTATAGGATAGTTGCTTGCCTTGAATTAATTGGGCTCCGCCAAGGGAACCAGCTGCGGCATTTTTATCTCCATAAAAAACAGCTTGTTGATGTGGATTTTCTCCATAACGTAGATCAGTAATCTTATTGAATTGACATGTAAGTACTTCTGGAAACCCAGAGGGAGTATATTGTCCATCTAAAGTAGTCAGATAATTAGCGATTGCTGCATCATAAGCTGCCGTATGCGCAAAAGCTTTTTTAGCTAAGGTAAATCCCCAGTCCAAAGGTACTTTCTTGGAATTGATGTAATCAATAAGCTCCGCATAGTCTTCTGGCTTTACTACGACAAAAGTGTGTGCATGATTTTTTGCTGCGGAGCGAATCATAGCCGGACCCCCAATATCAATATTTTCAATTGCAGCATTAAAATTACAATCAGGGCGGCTAATGGTTTGTTCAAATGGATATAAATTAATAATGAGTAGATCAATTGTTTTAATGGAGTGCTTTTGTAATGTTTCCTCATCTTTATTTTTGCGGGCAAGCAATCCTGCATGTATTGCGGGGTGTAACGTTTTAACCCTACCATCAAGCATCTCTGGGAAGCCTGTGCATTCACTGACATCTGTCACCGGTAATTGGTGTTCTTTAAGCAAGGCAGAAGTATTACCTGTTGCAATAAGTTCTACTCCATGTTGATGAAGGACCTTGCCAAGTTCAACTATTCCTCTTTTATCGGAAACACTAAGCAACGCTCTTTTAGGTTTAAAAGTAGAATATTTTTGTGCTGCGCTCATTGGTAGCTACCTTTTTACTTATAGGGCATGTTTCCATTTCTACTATCCCGTCCAAATAGGCAAGCAAAAGGGAAACCGATCCCGATACTGCATTAAAAATCATATTACTTTCGTACAAAAGCTAATAATGACCACCCATTAAGCTTTTCTTGATGTAAAAGAGCAAACATGGAATCATAAGTTTTTATAATTTCAGAAGTTTGCTCTTCGAGTATTCCTGATACGATTAGTATTCCTTCGTTCTTTAAAAGACGATGAAAACGTTCTTTCAAGGTGAGTAGCGGCGCTAACAAAATATTAGCGATGATCAAATCTACAGGATGTTGTAATGCATCAGGTAAACTCACCAATAGTTGATGCTCTCCTAGTTGATTCGTTAAGGCATTATTATTGGTGGCTTGCAACGCTTGTGGATCAATATCAACAGCATATACTTCCTTGGCTCCTAATTTTAATGCCGCCAGAGAAAGAATTCCTGAACCACAACCATAATCAATAATTGATTTATTGCTTAGGTTTGCTTGCTCAAGCCAGGTTAAACATAACGCTGTGGTAGGATGGGTTCCTGTACCAAAAGCCAAGCCTGGATCGAGCATTAAATTAACTGCATTTGGTTCTGGTGGAGTTGACCAGGTAGGGCAGATCCATAAACGTTGTCCATAACGCTGAGGTTTAAAATCATCCATCCATGCTCTTTCCCAATCCCTATCCTCCAAAACTTCTAAAGTACATGCTAATGCAGGATAAGTTTGGATCAACTGGTCGCGAGTATATTGCGCTTGAAATGCTTCTGCGAATAAAGCATGGATAATGACCTCAGGCCATAAAGGAGTGGTTCCTGGTTCTGGCTCAAGAACAGGATTGTCGTTTTTATCAGTAAGCATTATGGATAATGCGCCAAAATTTTCTAACTGATCACTCAGTTGTTCAATTTCCTGACTAGGACAATGTTCTACTTTTAATTGAAACCACATAGTAATTAGCCCTTAAGCATTTTTTCCAAATAGTGGATATTTGTGCCACCAGCAATGAAAGATTGATCATGAAAAATGCGTTGATGTAATTCGATATTTGTTTTTATTCCATCAATGATAATTTCATCCAGTGCATTGCGCATTCTTGCAATTGCCTCAGCACGGGTGTTTCCATAACTGATGAGTTTACCGATCATCGAGTCATAATTGGAGGGTACCTTATAACTGCTGTAAATATGTGAATCAAAACGAATGCCTGGACCACCTGGTTGATGTAATAATTTTATTGTTCCTGGTGAAGGCATAAACGTTTTAGCATCTTCTGCATTAATTCTACATTCAATTGCATGACCGCGTAAGTGAATATCTTGTTGAGTCAGTGTAAAAGGTTGATCACTTGCAATTTTGATTTGTTCTTTAATCAAATCAATCCCAGTGATCATTTCAGTTACTGGATGCTCAACCTGGATTCGCGTATTCATTTCGATAAAATAAAAACAGCCATCCTGATAGAGAAATTCAAAGGTTCCTGCACCACGATATTTCAAATCCTGGCACGCTTTAACTACTGAAGCGCCTATTTTATCTCTAAGCTCGGGACTAATCCCCGGAGCAGGCGCTTCTTCTACTACTTTTTGATGGCGCCTTTGCATGGAACAATCGCGCTCACCAAGGTGAATTGCATTACCCTTTCCGTCACCCAAAACCTGGAATTCGACGTGACGAGGATTTTCCAGGAATTTTTCCATATAAACGACAGGGTTATTAAATGCTGCTTTAGCTTCACTGCGTGTTAGTGCAATCGCATTGAGAAGGTGGGACTCACTATGGACAACACGCATACCACGCCCACCTCCACCTCCTGCTGCTTTGATAATAACAGGATAGCCAACCTTTCGGCCAATTTCTAAATTTTTATGATCATCATCAGTTAAGGGACCATCTGATCCAGGAACACAAGGAACTCCCGCGGCTCTCATGGCATTAATTGCGGATACTTTATCTCCCATGAGACGAATTGTTTCACCTCTCGGACCAATAAAATGAAATCCACTTTTTTCTACGATGTCTGCGAAATCAGCGTTTTCTGAGAGAAAACCATAACCAGGATGAATGGCTACGGCATCAGTAATTTCAGCAGCAGAAATAATAGCAGGGATATTCAGGTAGCTTTTTTGTGCTGGAGCAGGTCCAATGCAAACCGTTTCATCAGCGAGACGAACATGTAATAAATCTTTGTCTACGTCTGAATGTACGGCTACTGTCTGAATGCCAAGCTCTTTACAGGCACGCAAGATGCGAAGAGCAATTTCGCCTCTATTGGCAATAACAATTTTACTGAGCATGTATGCATCCTCATTCTATAATAAATAAAACCTGGCCGTATTCTACAGGTTCTCCATTATTGACTAAAATTTCTACGATTTTACCAGCCCGATCTGCTTCAATTTCATTAAACATTTTCATTGCTTCAACGATACATAAAACATCACCTGCCTTGACTGTTTGGCCAATAGTGACAAAAGGAGGGCTTTCTGGTGAGGGTGAGGTATACATCGTCCCTACCATAGGTGAATTAATTTGGTGGCCAGAAGTTGTGGATGCAGTCGACTTACTTTCTTGGGGCGTAGTTCCTGCAGTAGAATTAGAAGTAGATCCAACGGGAAGTGATGCGGCTTGTGGTACTGGGGGTACAGCATAATGTACCTGTGGATGCTCTACAACAGGAATACTGCTGTGGCGACTGAGCCTAAGTGATTCTTCACCTTCTTTTATTTCAATTTCTGAAATGCCCGTTTCTTCCAGCAATTCGATTAATTTTCTGATTTTACGAATGTCCATTATTTGCTTCTCTTTCAATAATTGAGGTTAATGCTAACGAATACCCTTGTACACCTAAGCCACTGATAATACCTATGGCTATATCAGAAAAATAAGAGTGGTGACGAAAAGTTTCGCGGGAATAAATATTACTGATATGTACTTCAATAAACGGAATTGCAACAGCACTCAATGCATCCCTTAAGGCTATACTGGTATGAGTAAATCCTGCGGGATTGAAAATTATATAATCGATTTTATTAGTACTTGCTTGATGAATCGATTGAATTAAATCCGCTTCAGAATTACTTTGATAACATTGCAGCGCAAACCCTGCTTTGGTTGATTCTGTAGTTAAACGGTTATTGATATGTTCCAGCGTTGTACCTCCATAAATGGAAGGTTCTCGTGTTCCCAAGAGATTTAAATTAGGTCCATGTAACACCAGAATTTTTTTCATGTTTTAGTCTAAATCGATAATTTTGGCAGATTTTGCCTGATCTCTGTAATGTTGTCTATATATCTCCGAGGATATCTACATGTTCTCTGCTGTTTTTATATTTTATATCTTAATATTTAGAGAAAAAGTTGCTTGCTTTACTGCATTAACCTAGACTTTATTGAAACAAAGCAGTGTTTTGATTTTAAGCCTAAAAAGTAATTGTGTTTATCCAGGCAAGGGCATAAAGCCAGCAGGATTGTTTAGATTAGTTATTCACAGTAATTCTGGCTACTGATTAAACAAAAATTCAGCGCTGTCAAGCGCTCCCTTATATCGAACTCACTGCGGACTTAACTGTTTTTTTAGTTTCAAAAATGAAAGAACGCATAGGATTTTTGATGCAGGAAAGATGCAAACAACGGTTAGACGTACCAAAAGTACAACCAGAAATTTATTTTGTCATTTTCATGATGATGATATTGGTACAAATCTCTATAGATCAATATGTTCCATCATTACCTGCAATTACTAAATATTTTCATAGCTCAGAATCATCAATTCAATACACGCTCTTTCTTTTTCTGTTTGGACTGGGGAGTTCTCATCTATTTTTTGGTCCCTTATCTGATAAAATTGGCCGTAGGCTTCCCCTTATCTATGGTATAGGGATAAGTATCTTAGGTAGTTTGTGTTGTTTTCTTGCACCATCAGTTATGATTTTAACTTTTGGGCGCTTTTTACAAGGATTTGGCATCGGTTCTTGTAGTTCAGTCGGACGCTCTCTAATGAGTGACCTTTTTAAAGATCAGTATTTATCAAAAATCAGTTCTTATGTTGGAGTGGTCAGTACTGTATTATTAGTTGCTTCACCAATATGGGGAGGATTTATTCAGGAATATTTTGGGTGGAGAGCAAATTTTTTATTTATCTTTATTGTAGGGTTGTCTTTTTGGATTTTTATTTTACTGGCTTTGCCTGAAACAAATAAAAACCTTAATCCTAATGCAACAAAAGTAAATGTTCTATATGAGAATTATTATAGTTTATTAAGGTCTAGAATTTTCTTGGGATATACGCTTTGTGCTTGTTTTGCTTGTTCGGGTTTAGTTGCCTATATTACTATCGCTCCGTTTTTATTCCAGAATGTATTGGGATTAACCCCTTTAGAATATGGGCAATTGTCAATTTTCATAGCCGGGGCGATTTGCCTTAGTGGCATTATTAACAGCCAGTTAATTATGATCAAGGATGTATCCTACCTGTTGTTTCTTGGTGTGTTGCTAATGATTGGCGGTGGGTTGTTAATGTTTGTCTTTGCATTATTAGGTATAATGCATGTATTAAGTATCATGATTCCCATTACTTTATTTAGTATGGGTGCAGGCTTTACTTTCATTAACGCTTTTGCAGGAGTTTTTCTTCCTTTCCCTCAAATTGCAGGAACAGTGGCTGCCTTATACGTTAGTATGCAAGATTTTACCGCCGCATTAACCAGCGGCATAATTGCCATTACTAAGGTGCAGGGACAGCTGCCGTTATCCATTGCATTATTTCTTCTAGGGTTAAGTGCTCTAGCTGCCTGGTATTATCAACAAGCATGAAATAATAATTTCAAAAAATCTAAAATTATGCTAGTTTGGTTGGGTTTTAGATTTGTCAGTTGTATTTTGTAGGTGTAACTCCCTGTTGAATTCATTCAAGCTTTATAACTTGCTTTTAAGGATATATTGGATTCAGCAGAACATGGGTTGCTTCAATATTTTCAATTAAGTTGCAAAAAGGAGTGGATTTCAATGCATCATAATTACTATTTATCTCCCTTAGCTGTTGCTCTGGCCCTAGGAATGGTATCTCCCGCGAAAGCTGCAGACCCCATACTTTTACAAAACGCATCCTTTTCGGAAGTAAAGCAAAAATTTGCTTTATCAACACAAGGTGTTGCTGTTGCTAAAGATAGCTTGAGCTTCGTAAGTGAGCATACCGATCGAAATAAAGTTACTCATGTCCGTATGCAACAAAAATATGTAGGATTTCCAGTTTATGGTGGTTATGCAATCATGCATAGCATGAATACAGCAAAGTCATTAGCCGCCACTACTCAGTCTACAGTTGAGATGAATGGTGTTGTTTATCAGGGGTTGCAAACTGAATTAGGCCAGCCAGACGCTTCTTTTGTGCAAAATGCAGATAAAGCACTACAGCAATTCAAAGCCAAATATGCTAATCAAAATGTAGGTGATGAAAAAGTCATTCCTATGGTATATATCGATAAAGATAATCAAGCACACTGGGCTTACAAGGTAAGTATTCGTGTTAATCATCTAGATAAAGCTCCAGAACGTCCAACAGCAATTATTGATGCTCGAACTCAGCAACCTTTTGTACAATGGAATGATATTAAAACAGAGAGAGTTTCTGTAAAAGGTTCTGGTTTCGGAGGAAATAAGAAAATGGGTTATTACGAGTTCGGTAAGGACTTTCCTTATTTGGATCTAACTCGTGATGCAAACAATGCTACATGCTACATGGAAAATGAATCTGTAAAAGTCATTGATATGAAACACAAATACAGTTCTGTCAAAGCTGCGATGTCATTTGCCTGCTCAACAACTGACTCTGATATTTATTCCACCGGGTATCGTGAAGATAATGGAGCACTTTCTCCATCAAATGATGCATTATATGCAGGATATGTAATCAAACATATGTATACTGACTGGTATGGCGTAAATGTTCTTTCTAATTCTAATGGATCTCCAATGCAATTAGTCATGCGCGTTCACTATGGCGATGGTTATGAAAATGCTTATTGGGATGGAGAGCAAATGACTTTTGGTTGTGGTGACAGGATGATGTATCCTTTGGTTTCTCTCGGTGTTGGTGCTCATGAAATTAGCCATGGATTTACAGAGCAGCATTCAGGTCTCGAATATTACGGCCAATCTGGTGGAATGAATGAGTCTTTTTCTGATATGGCAGCCCAAGCAGCTGAACATTACTCAGTAGGTAAGAGTAGCTGGCAAATTGGCGGTGAAATAATGAAAGAAAGCAGTGGCTATGATGCTTTGCGCTATATGGATAAACCAAGTCGTGACGGTGAGTCTATCGATACCGCAGATGAATATTATAGTGGCCTGGACGTTCATTATTCAAGTGGCGTATACAACCATTTATTTTACATATTAGCGACTAAGCCTAATTGGGATACTCGTAAGGCTTTTGATGTTATGGTTAAAGCGAATATGGATTATTGGACACCCTATTCAAGTTTTGATGAAGGTGGTTGTGGTGTATTAAGCGCAGCTAAAGATTTAGGTTTTTCTTTAAATGATGTGAAAAGCTCATTACAAGCCGTCGCTATCAACTATAGCAAGTGTCATTAATTTGTATTTATCATAAAATCGGTCAGAAGTTGGCTTACAACTTCTGGCTGTTCCATGTGAATATGATGTCCACCATCTACTTTTTTAAGCGTTAAATTTCTTACAGCCCTAATGCGATCTCGAATAATTTCAGCGTCAAAAGAAAAACCCTGATTTGCTATTAATAAATAAGTTTTTGCTTTAATCTCCATTAAGCAAGAAAGAATTTGCATTTCTGTCATGCGCAAAGGGGAGCGCGCCAGTAAACGCTGATCATGTCGCCAGTAAAATCTCCCCTGCTTTTCTACTAAACTTCGTTCACACAGAGTTTTTGCGATATCTATGGAGACATATCCTTTAAAGGCACGAGCAAGCGCAGCACTCTCTAAGTGATCATAACCTTTAGATTTTTTGCTTTTTTGTGTGAGAAAATGGGCATACTCTCTTAATTGTTGACATGCTGTTTCCCCTGGATGGGAAAACGGACCTAAGCCTTCAATCAGCATTAGTGAAAGGAAGCGTTCGGGAAGAACTCCTCCAACCAAGCTGGCCAGACATGCCCCCATAGAGTGGCCTAATAAATGGACTTTATCGATTTGTAGTGCATTGAGTATTTCAATGACAATAAAAATCCCATCAAAAAAATGATAATGGCATCCTGGAGGTAGGTGTGATGAATGACCATGTCCAGGCAAATCAACTGCAATAAGATAAAAATCATTCTCAAGGTATGGGGCTATAGGCAGGAAACTATTTGCATTATCTAACCAGCCGTGCAGAGCCAGGATAGTTGGTTTTTCAGGATTCCCCCAGGCTTTGCAAGCTATAGAAAAGCCAGGAATCTTAAGATTTAGTCTGTCCATATCATTTAATATTTATATATTTTATTAAGTAGTTATTATTATATCCCTTCTAAGAGCAGTAGAGCTATAATTGATTAGATAGGTTGGAGATTTGTAGGACATTGGTTACAGTTTTTTCCATATGAATTGAAGAGTTCATTTTAAAACAGTTAAGATAAGGCTATATGGCGATTTTAATATGACTCGTAATTCTGCTAAGAAGAAAACCTGAACAGGGTAAGGCATGCAACAAGATAAACGTAGTATCTCATTAATAACTTATAATATTCACAAGGGATTTGGCGTGGGCGCCATACGCTTTTTGCTTCCTAAAATGCGTGATGCAATAACGAGTTTAAATCCTGATTTTGTTTTTTTGCAAGAAGTCCAGGGAGAACATATAAAGCGACAAAAGCGGATTAACGCATGGCCAGCTTCCCCACAATCTGAATATATAGCCGAAAACATATGGCCGCATTATGTATATGCGAAAAACGCAGTGTATCAATCCGGGCATCATGGGAACGCGATTTTAAGTAAGTACGCTTTTGAGCGATTTGAGAATATTAATCTTACACATATTCGTAGAGCTTCAAGAGGGATACTGCATGCGCAATTGAAGCTGGATAATGTAACGATTCATTTATTATGTGTTCACTTAGGTCTATTTAAAGCAGAGCGTAACGTGCAATGTAATACTTTAATGCAACGAATTAAAGATGTCGTTCCTCAAGATGAACCTTTATTAATGGCTGGTGATTTCAATGATTGGCGTACTATTATTTCCAAGCCACTGGCTGATTACTTAAATATAGAGGAGGCGTTTGTTTCTATTGAAGGGCAACATGCACGTTCCTTTCCTGCAATTAGGCCCTCCTTGTGTATTGATCGGGTTTACTTCCGCGGTATGAAAGTACAAGAGGTAGCTTGTTTACAGGGTAAACCGTGGAGAATGCTGTCCGATCATTTGCCACTTTATGCGCGTTTTGAATTGAAGTAGTTTCAATTCACAAGAGTTAAATATAAAAGTCAATGAAATGTTTTTTTAGGGGGAGCTGTCTTTAAATGACCGTAATGCTATGGATCCTAGTTGCAATACATCAGTAGCCTTGTAATATAAATGATACAACAAGGGCACTAATAATGTCACATATATTTGTAATTCACTAAGTCATTAAGATCAAATATAATTCTAGTGGTGCTTTATCAGCGCTGTAGAAAGCCTCATGCAAAGTAAATTTATACAGTTACCGAGTGTACTATTAAATAAAATCACTAAAAACTTCACAACAAAAGAGTTATTTCAGTTCATGCAAAACGATAAGTCGACCTAGAAGCCCTTTAAATCTGGCTCATCAAACCATATCGACTCAATGCTTCTCAATCGATTTTTAGGTCATGTTGTTCGAGGTGAGCATACGCTGTGGAGCGAATGCTTAAGCTACGTCCAGACTTGCTCTATCGACAGAGCGAATTAGGGGATTTATCAGGCCGAACTTTTGAGAATATGAGTGGTTTTGAATACGCGATGTGGGTGTGACGTATACCCTGCATGGTGTAAACCAACATTATATGCCTGACCCTATAACGAAGACAGATCATCATTTTGATTTTGAAAACACAATCATTAAAGAACTTCAGGAGTATGTTGATAAAAATGTTGTTAATCAATGGGTAACTGGTGTTGGTGGTGCACAACGATTATTACCCATTCATATTGTAGAAGAATACTGTAGTGACGTACGTTTTTATCCCGTTCCTGCATTTAAAGAACAATCCAAATCATCGAGGCAATTTTATAATGGGTTGAATCATGGTGAGAAGAAGTCTTGGTTTTGTGAGGGCTCTAAGCTCGGGATTAATTTTGCAATATTTAAGGGCGGCATCCGGCGGTCGTGGACGGGCGAATACACGAGTAGGAGTGCCGAGGTGCCGATTTAAATGCCCTAAAGGCTCTATGTGAAGCCAGAACAAATGATTTTATTGCGCTAGAAAATGGACTCAAGCCTTGCACCTTGAATGAAAATCGTCATATCCATAGAGCGTGATGCGTGCTGTTGTAGAAGTTCTGCAGGAGACCTGTCCCAACAAGCCTTGAAAAACAATAAAAGTCATACGCAGTGTAGCCACAACCAAGTCTCGCCTCGATTCAGTAACTATTTTCGTGATTCATTTAAACGCATGACACTCAAAAAAAGAACTCTCCGCTTTCGCGAAGAGCAGCGAATATCTCTTGAAATTTTTGGGGGGATGAAGTTGTCATTTTCTGAACGAAATACCCCCCAAAAAAAGCGGGGAGGTGACGAACTATTCCATCCCGATATTATATTCACCCATACAAGCCAAACTATTCAAACGGGCGCGATTAAGTAATGCTTCTTGTGCTGTAGCAATGTTGGAACTTTTGCCACCCCAGGCAGATAAGCAATCTTCTTGTAAGGCCCTGCCAAAGGAAAAACTCAGCAACCAGGGTTGATGATCAATGCTGTTGATTGCATTTAAGTTCGTTGTAGCTTGTTGGGGTGTTTGACCACCAGATAAGAAATTAATTGTGGGTACCGCGGCAGGAACATTATTACGGAATACACCAATCGTGTAATCAGCAACTTCATCGGGTTCACTAAAGGGTTGATTTTCTTTGCCACAGGTTACCATGCTTGGTTTTAAGATGATATGTTCCAGTTCAACCTGATGAATAAACAAGGCATGAAATAGTTCATGGAGCACAATTTCGCATACTTCAGCGCAGTGCTCAATACTGTGATTGCCATCCATAAGTACTTCAGGTTCAACAATAGGGACTATACCTGCTTCTTGACAGGCCGCAGCATAACGTGCCAGATTTTCTGCACCTGTTTTTACTGCGGTCAAACTTGGTGTATATTCAGAAATAGAATAAACATTACGCCATTTAGCAAATTTTGCCCCTAGTTTTTTAAAATGCTGCAAACGCTCTGACAAGCCATCCAAGCCTTGAGTTACTTTTTCCTGTTCTGTGTTGGCTAAATTGACTAACCCTTTGTCTACTTTAATTCCAGGAACAATACCTTTATCAGCAAATAATTTAACAATAGGCGTCCCATGTTCATCTGTCTGGTTAAAGGTTTCTTCAAATAAAATAACACCATTGATATAATTTTCTAAATCGGGTGTTGTGGCAAGTAATAATCGATAATCCCTGCGATTTTCTTCAGTATTTTCAATACCAATTGAGGAAAAGCGTTTACCTATAGTTGCATTGCTTTCATCGGCAGCTAAAATTCCTTTACCTACCTGAAGCATTTGTTCCATAGTGCTGGATAATTCTTCATAACTCATAATGTGCTCCTGATCATCATCTAGATATATATTTTTCACGAATAATTTGTTGCATGGCAAAACCTTGATCTTTTAAAGAATTAAAAGCCTCATCAATCATACCTGGATTTCCACATAAATAAATAATATCTTTTTCGGGATTAAGGTTTAGAGATGGAAAAGCATGTTGTACATAGCCGCTGAATTCATTTTCAACTAATTCCTCTTTGGGTTGGCGGCTTAAGTAAGGTCTGAATGCAGCTTGGGGATATTTTTGAACGAAATCTCGAAATTCATCAGCATAAAGAATCTCTTCGCGTCGTTGTACTCCCTGGAGAATAACTACCTGTAGTTCAGGATGTTGGTTCATGAGATTTCCAAGATCCTGGAGCATTGATCGGTATGGAGTAACCCCGGTACTTGTGGCTACCAGGATGAAACGCCCAAAGTGGCCTTCTTTCATCGTTAACCGGCCGTAAGGGCCACTGACTTGTATGGAATCACCAGGTTTTAAATGATACAGCAATTCAGTACCTGGTCCATTTTCAAAATAGCCTGCAGCAATCTCAATTTTATTATCCTGTTTAGGGATATTGGCTATACTATAACTACGCTTTAATGTTTTACCTTCATGTTCAAAATGAATGGTAATAAATTGACCAGGAGAATAGTTAAAATATGGAAAAATCTGGCAACTGAAAATAAAGTGTTTTACTTTAGGTGAGATCATAAAGGATTCTACTAAAGTGATGGGAAAAGTATTTATTTGCATAATGAGTATAAACTTTATTATAAAGGTTGAGATTATAACCTTGAAATGAAGTTAATATAAGCAAAAATTATGCATTATAAGTTTTAACGGCATATAATTATATTATGAACACACCAGATCTCGTTACAATGATAGGCAATTTAAGCCGTTCTTTATATCCGGTACAGCATTTTATTACCGGTGGGGCTTATATTCTAGGTATTTTATTTTTTATGACCGCTATTGCCAAACTACGAAAAATAGCTGATTACAGGGCTCAGTCGTCTTCCCAGGAAAAGATGTATGGTCCAATGATGTATTTAATATTTGGAGCACTCCTGCTTTATTTGCCTTCTGCTTTGGACGTAATGGCCAACACGGCCTTTGGAGTAGGGAATATATTAACTTATAGTTCCTACAATCCGTCAAATATATTTAGTTCAATGGGATTACTCATTCAAACGATAGGGATATTATGGTTTGTCCGTGGTTCCGTTTTAGTAGCACATTCAAGCCATCCAGGGACTGGGCATGGGCCAAAAGGATTAGCATTTATTTGCGCAGGAATTTTAGCGATGAATTTTGATAATACGATAGCTGCTTTGAACTATGTTGTGAATAATTTTGTGAGTTGGACGCTTTAAAAATAAGTCATGGCCTTTTTTTAATATCCTTTAGTCTTCTCCACATATCCTGAGATTATTTGCTTTAGCAAAATCAAGAATTGATTGATATAATAAAGGGCTAGACTCCTTGAGTTTAGGGTCAAGCAAAACGCATTGATAGCCTTCACTATTTACACTTGGGCGCAATAAAGGAGAATAGCGAATACGACTATTTTTGAAACTTGCTAAAGAACCACTCATTCGTTCCGCCCAGTCACTGGGCCTGAATGTTTTTCCTTGATCGGTTATTCCTTCAATGATAATAGTTTTATTTTCTGCGGCAACCATGATGCTATGCAATTTAAATACAGTGTGCTAAGTATAACATCATATAGTTAATGCTGTATTGAAATTTATTCATTTTGTTGAAATAAATTTGTGTTAAATATAATTTGCAAAAGTAATTTTTATCCCTATTATGTCAAGATATTTTATTCAGGGGTTTTTTAAAGGTTATTACGAATGGAAAAAGATAGTCATTCTGGTATTTATTTGTTGCCAAATCTGTTTACAACAGCAAGTTTGTTTGCCGCATTTTATTCTCTTGTTGCATCAATGAAAGGACAATATGAAGCATCAATCATTGCAATATTTATTGGAATGATTGCAGATGGATTAGATGGTCGAATAGCACGTTTAACTCACACGCAGACCGCATTTGGTGCCGAATATGATAGTTTATCTGATATGGTCACATTTGGAGTGGCTCCTTCACTTTTAGTATATAATTTATTTTTAAGTCACTTAGGGAAAGTGGGGTGGTTAGTTGCATTTGTTTATACAGCAGCTGTTGCTTTGCGTTTGGCTCGTTTTAATACCCAGCTCGAAACAGCAGATAAAAGATATTTTCAAGGATTGCCTTGTCCACCTTCTGCCGCTGTAATGGCTTCTTTTGCATGGTTATGCTATCAAAATGAGTGGCAAAATATTTTCGTTGCGGTATTAACTGCAATCTTATCGTTAATAACGTCCACATTAATGGTTTCTAACATTCGTTATTATAGTTTTAAGGAAGTCGATTTTAAGGGAAAAGTTCCTTTTTTGTATGTATTACTAATGATCATTTTATTTGTAGCTATTGCGGCTGAACCCTCATTAGTTTTATTCGTTGGATTTACAATTTATGCGATTTCTGGATTAATTATGACTTTAATTTTTTTACATAAAGTGAGAAAGCAAAGAAGAAACATGGAAAAATAGCTCCATTCTCAAAGGATTCATTTGGCATATGTTGAGTAAAATTAAAACTGAGGAGAAGTTTCAGTGACTGATGTATGCTCCATTTTCTCAGTATCATTGTCGCCAGGCCTGCGCTTATTCTATCCATTCACCAAGCGGCAAGTATACTCCCTGCTGAGCAGATACATTTTGGTAAAGGGTAGGTTGAAAATAATACACAGTACGCCTTTTACTGTTTTTAGCTAAATAAAGTTGTATACAAGGGGGGCGATTAAATAATGCTTGCTACTCTCCTTCACCAAAAAAATTATTAATTAAGTGAGATAACGCTTCATTCATTTGAACTTCATCAGGGCCGTTTATATCCATGGTGATTTCAGCTCCTTGATTTGCGGCGAGCATCATCACACCCATAATGCTTTTTCCATTAACGGTTTGTGAATTACAGGTTACATCAATTTGGCTTTGAAATCTTGCCGCCGTTGAGACAAATTTTGCTGAAGCCCTTGCATGTAAGCCCAATTTATTAATTATTTTAATCTTAGTTTTTATCATAGCGCGTACAATGTATCATGAACTGTAGAATAAGTGTAGCCTGATAGGGATAAAACACGGTTTCAATTAATAAGTGCACGAGCACCTGGGATGGATTTCCCAGGTGGCTCATTAAAGCTTCTTGCTTAAGCATCTCTTTTGCTTGATTGCTGCGTTTTCTAAGTACCCCAGTCCATTCACTTCTATATAAGCTCGTTTCATCAAAACACTTATGCCTTGCATCCAGGCAAAGTATGCTGATTATGCAAGAAGCTCAACCTTAATCATGATGATTACGGATTTTTTCTTTATGTTTAATCAGTTGCCGATCTAATTTATCAATTAATGTATCAATAGCGGTGTATAAATCATCTGATTCCGAACTTGCATGCAGTTCACCTTTGGCTATATAAACCGTTGCTTCAGCAATTTGTCTTAATTTCTCCACTCCAAAAACTACATTAATGGAAGTGATTTGATCAAAATGACGCTCTAACTTATCGAATTTTTCTTCGGTAAATGCTCTGATAGCAGGAGTAACATCCATATGATGTCCTGTGATGTTAATTTGCATAAAAATCTCCTAGTTGCTTTTAGAAATCATGACTGGCTTTGATTTCTAATAATTAATGTGAGTTCAATAAAAAACAATATTATTTTTTATATCGAATTATGTTTCTTAAAATTGGATCCGGTATAAATGCTACGTATTTTACTGTACTCTCGTCAGTTATCAATTACTTTTCTTTCATTAGATGGAGCAATTCCCATTGCTTCACGATATTTTGCTACGGTTCGTCTTGCTACTTGAATCCCTTGTTTTTCCAATAACTGGGTAATTTTACTGTCACTTAATGGTTTTTTTCTATTCTCCGCGGCAATTAATTTTTTAATGACGGCACGAATCGCTGTAGAAGAGCATTCCTCGCCAACATTTGTACTAATATGGCTAGAGAAGAAATATTTAAGTTCAAACACACCCCGCGGAGTATGAATGAATTTTTGCGTGGTAACACGCGATATAGTTGACTCATGCATTTCCAGGGCTATAGCAATGTCATTAAGAATTAATGGCTTCATTGCTTCTTCACCATATTCTAAAAATCCTTGCTGATACTGCATAATGCAGGTAGCTACTTTGAGTAGCGTTTCTTGTCGGCTTTGAATGCTTTTTAAAAACCATCGTGCTTCTTGCAGGTTATTTTTTAGAAATAGATTGTCTGCACTATTGTCAGCTCGTTGAATAAGCGATGCGTATTGATTGTTAATGCTTAAGTGAGGAAGCACACTTTGATTTAAGTGAACTTGCCATTGATTATTGATCTTTTTAACAGTTAAATCGGGAATAATGTATTCTGTAATGTCTTCATGAATTAAATTCCCTGGTTTAGGATTTAATTTTTGGATAATTTTTAATACTGAATCAATTGTCTTTTCAGTAATCTGATGATTTTTCATCAGTTGTCTGTAATTATGCTGACCAAGTAATTCAATGTCTTTAGTAATTATCTTTTTGGCCAGGGCTAAATGTTCGGTATCCTGAGGAAGTTGCTCCAGCTGTATTAGCAATGTTTCAGCCAAATTGATACAAGCACATCCTACAGGATCAAATAATTGGAGGCGATGTCGAACTGCCTCTATTTCATCCAGGTCGAGGGGATGCTCTTCACTTGTCAGACTTGCATGTAACTCAGTAATGCCCATACTTAGGAATCCATCACTGTTCATTGCATCGATAATGGCAGTAGCTATTGCTCGATCTATATCGCTCATAGGGGAAAGGTTAAGCTGCCATTTTAAATGATCCTTTAGGTTTGTTGTTGTACAATGCAGGTTGTCAAAATTATAATCAACATCATCAAATGATGTGCGTTTATCTGAGCTTTGGTATAATTCAGACCATTGAAAATCACTTTGATCATTCTCTTGCTGTCTTGTTTCATCGATTGCGATTTCTTCTTTGTCTTCGTTGGGCGTTGCTTCGAGCAAAGGATTTGATTCAAGAACAAGTTGAATTTCTTGTTGTAAATCAATGGTTGATAATTGCAAAATTCTTATCGCTTGTTGTAACTGGGGAGTTAGGGTTAAATGCTGGCTAATACTTAGTTGCAATGATGGTTTCATGCAAATCCTCTTTGTTTTCATTGCTATTTACTATCAGTGTAAACGATTCGTAAGGATTATCCAGTATTTCGCAGGGTTATTTAGAATAAAATCGGGAAGTGAAAAAGCCCCTTGGCGGGGCTTTAGATTTTTATTTTACTTTTTTCTCTTTAAAGAGCACATGCTTACGTACTTTTGGATCATACATCATGAGTTCCATCTTTTCAGGATGGTTCCGTGGGTTTTTCGTTGTGGTTTTGTAGTATCCAGTTCCTGCTGTGGACTCCATTTTCACCTTAATAGTGACAGCTGCCATGGTTTATCCCCTTAAATTATATTTTTTCGCCTTTAGCTCTGAGTTTATCCAGAACTGCTTTTATACCTAATTTGTCTATAATACGCATACCCTTGGTACTAAGTTTTAATGTGACAAATCGCTTTTCTTCTTCAACCCAAAAACTATGGTTTTGAATATTGGGCAGAAAGCGTCTTTTAGTTTTATTGTTAGCGTGCGACACTTTGTGGCCAGTCATGGGTCGCTTGCCAGTTACCTGACATACTCTAGACATTATGTTACTCCAAAATAGGTTTTAATGTGCTTGTCTTTGTAAAATTCTGGGCAAATAGCCGGATGTGAAATACAAGAGCGGTTTTATATCAAAAAAATGCATTAGTTGCAAGATTTTTGTAAGAACATATAATTCCACGCTTTAGATAAATTGGGTATAAAGATGCAACGTCAGATAAAAAGTTATGTGTTACGTGCTGGGCGATTGAGTAATCGACAACGTCAAGGTTTAGATCTTTGGCTAAAAGATTATGAGCTCACTGTAAGTGGAAATCCCTGGGATTTGGATAAGGAATTTTCGCGATCAGCTGATACTATAGTTGAAATAGGATTTGGGATGGGAGCTTCGTTGCTGACTATGGCAAAGAATAATCCTGAACTTAACTACGTCGGAATAGAAGTACATCTTGCAGGTGTGGGGAGTTTGGCGGCTGATTTGCATGAGCATCAATTAACCAATGTGCGTATTGTACCTAATGATGCTGTAAAGGTATTTAATACTCAATTACTCGATAATTCACTTGCTGGGGTGCAGATTTTTTTTCCAGACCCCTGGCATAAAAAACGTCACCATAAAAGACGTTTAATTCAGACAGCATTCATTCAATTACTCGCACAAAAAATTAGACCTGGAGGATTTATTCACTGTGCTACCGACTGGCAAGAATATGCAGAGCATATGCTTCATGTTTTATCTATGGAGCAATCTTTAAAAAATCTCCAGACCGATGGCGGATATTCTCCAAGACCTTTATCGCGTCCTTTGACAAAATTTGAGAATCGGGGGGAGCGTTTAGGGCATGGCGTTTGGGACCTGATTTTTACTAAGTCAACCTGATCTCGACATAAAAGGCATAGAATTTGATCTTCTATTGTTCAATGTGTAATATAAATCCGGAAGTAACTTACAGAGGATGTAATCATGGAATTTATAACGGAAATCAATGCAGCTGTAAAATCGGGGTTGCAAGGATTTAAACTGTTTATTGAACAAAAGCTTTGCGTAGAGCCGAATTACTTAGAGCATCCATTTTGGATTGAAAATGGTGAACAAGTGACCGTTTTGAATTATTTAATTCAACAGCATCAAGAAAAAGAAGGGAAGCAGATTCACAAAGGCTTTTCTTCTGATTTAACGCAGTTTGTTGATTTTATTCTGAGTAAAGTAAAGGATAAAAATACTGGTGAACCACTTCATCAGGCGCTTGCTCTTGGAAAACTGAAGTTAGCGCTTCATCTCTTTGATACGGGTGTTTTTGATGTTAATAGGCGTGATCAAGAAGGGCGAACTTTATTATCGTTGGTTGTAGAAACAAAAGATCGACGTTTATTAAGAAGATTATTAAAGAGCCATCCTGATGTAAATGCAACTACGCGGATGACAAATGCTCGTGTTTCGTTTCAGCCATTACATCAAGCTATAGCATTGGATTTCGCTTTTGGAGTAAAGAGTTTGGCGAACGCTGGAGCGGATTTATCGAATCCCTTAGGGGCGATGAAGGATACGCCAGTATTATTGGCCGCACGGCAAGGTAAAATAAAAGCACTTGAAGCTTTATTGGAGTTTCCCGTAAAAAAACTAGATCTTGAAGCAGAAAACAATAGATTATCTGCGGATAAAATGACAGCGGATAATGCGATTGAGTCACTTTGCAAACTATTAGCAAACGATAAAAATAATAAGGACCTGATTCGAGGGGTTGCAATGTTGCTTTGTCGGGGGGCTGAGCCGCCACGAAAAGAGTCTATGTGTCAGTTATTAGCAGATAAACGTACTGATTTGCTTAAAGAAATTGACCGTTATCTGAATTCTCGACCTGAACTCGTTGACCCTTTTGTGAATCGGTGTCATTTGGCAGAGAGTCCATTACATAAAATAATTTATGTTGATAACTCCTGGGGTAATACTTTACGCCAGTTATTTGGTAGACCCAGCGAGGCTGCTTTTGTTATTGAGCGATTGGTTACACGCAAATACAGTCGCCATCAAGAAGGAAGCCCTGAAACTCCCTCGTTATCAACTATTGCTGCAGTACCATTAAAGGGGGATGAACCTTCTCATAAACTTTATGCAGAATTTGTTCGACGTTATAATGAGGCTTATCAGAACCAACGAATTACAAACCCCTGGAGTACTATGAGATGGATGATTGCTGAAGGAAAATGTAATTGGGAAATGGTGAAGCAATATGCACGTAGTCATCCAGGAACCAGGACACAGATTATCTATGATGATATGTTTAAAACATTACCCAAAATGGAGATGCATGAACAAATTGGGAATACAACTGGAACTCTGCATTGTAATGTCAGACTTTAATGGAGTTACAGTTTGATCAGGGAGATAACGGAGCCAAAATTAAGGATTAATTAAGATTATGATATAGTAATTGAGTTTGTTGTTTGGGGTATACGGTATGAACGTGAGTTTATTGCTATTAATCTTAATTTGTTTTATTGGAATGATTAGTCCGGGGCCAGATTTTTTATTGGTGACAAAAAATGCGCTCATATACCCCAAACGCCAAGCGTTGGCTACCGCTTTTGGTATCGTTTCAGGATGTCTTTTTCACGCTACTTACTGCATTTTGGGTTTGGGATTAATTATTACTAAAAGTAGTATAATTTATACCATTGTGAAGTATGCAGGAGCCTGTTATTTAATTTATCTTGGATTTAAAAGTTTAAGTTCCAGGAAAATGAAAAATGCAGATTCCGATATTTCCTGTTTAAAAAATATTACGCTTTTGAGAGCTTATACAGAAGGCGTTTTATGCAACGCGTTAAATCCTAAACTCGCTTTTTTCCTATTAAGTTTGTTTACCCAGTTTGTTTCAATTAATGCAGCATTTAGTGATAAGGTTTTAGTGGCGGGAGTTGTTGTCGCTGAATCGGCTCTTTTTTGGCCTCTTTTGGTGTTATTTTTACAATCACAGCATATCCGAAAGTTATTTACTCATTTTCAGGCTTCTTTAAGTCGTGTATTTGGTGGATTGTTGGTTTATCTAGGCTGTCGAGTGATGTTAAGTACCAATGTTTAAATTGCATTCAAGCAAAGTCAGTTTTCACGTGCCAACACTTTTTTAAGAGAATAAACAGCAATTGCGAGGATTCAGAATGCCAGAATTAACTCTAGGAATGAAAAAAACAGAGCTTGACACACCTTGTTTAGTGATTGATAAAAATATCCTGAAGACCAATTTAGAAAAAATGAAAAAACACGGGATTGAAAATGAAATAAATATCAAGCCTCATTGTAAAACGCATAAGTGCTCAAAACTAGCTGGATTACAGATTGAATATGGGGCAATAGGCGTATGCGTTGCAAAAATTTCAGAGGCAGAGGTTCTTATCAAGGAAGAGATACCCAATATTCTTATCACCTCACCGGTTATCACAAAAAATAAAATTTCTAGACTGATTGCTTGTTTGGAAAAAGCACCATCTACTATGGTTGTGGTGGATAGTAAAGAAAACATTCTTGCTTTAAATGAAGCAGGCGCACGCCATAATAAACGGATTCATGTGCTCCTTGATATCGATCCTGGTATTGGGCGCACTGGAATAAAACCAGAGCATGCTTTAAATTTTGCAAGGGAACTCCAACGATTACCCTGGTTACATTTGATGGGAGTTCAATGCTATGCAGGTAATTTACAGCATATCCCTTCTTTTAATGAGCGTAGAGAGCGATCCTTGCAAACGATGCAGATGGCAAGCGAAGTTGTAAAAAATCTCAAAAGAAGTGGTTTTAATTGCCCAATATTAACAGGAACTGGAACAGGAACTTATGACATAGATATTGAGGCAACCGAAGTTACTGAAATTCAACCCGGTTCTTATACTGTAATGGATGTCCAGTATACTAATATCGGCTCTCGGAATAACGACAAACAATTTGATCTATTTAGACCTGCGATGACCCTTCTTACTACCGTTATCAGTAATAATAGAACGGAACATGTTACTGTAGATGCAGGAACCAAATCGATTTATGTAGATCACCTGAAACCCAAGATAATAAGTCATCAGGGATTGACCTATGATTGGGGAGGATTTGGTGACGAACATGGTAAAATTTCAGCAAAAGACTGCTCAAAATTACCTACTTTGGGGGAAGTGATTGAGCTTGTAGTCCCTCATTGTGACCCAACCATTAATCTTTTTGATCAATTTTTTATTACTGAAAATGATGTTGTGACCGATGTTTGGGAGATTGATCTTAGAGGAAAATCTCAGTAGGAAGCTTGCTTAAACTTCATATACCCCCTAGAATTCTATTTTTCTTAAAATTGGCCAGGAGAGTAGTACATGGGGTGGAATGAGCCGGATAAAGGCAAAGAGCCTTGGAAGGGTAAAAATCAGCCTCCAGATTTGGATGAGGCGCTGAAGCGTATTCATGAGAAGCTGAAGAAGATTCTTTTTGGTGGTACTGTAAAAACAAATAACGAGCCTTCTAAGAAATCAAATGGTGGATTAGTCACCATGATGATTGTTCTATTTGCTTTTCTTATTTGGGCTCTCTCTGGCATTTTCATTGTTGATCCTGCAGAACAAGCAGTTATTCTTCGTTTTGGTAAATATGTGGAAACAGTGGGATCAGGGCCACATTGGATACCACGAATCATTTCCTCCAAAATTATTATGAATGTGGATAGGGTATTGGATTACTCCTATTCTGCACAAATGCTTACCAGTGATGAAAATCTGGTTGCTGTCTCTTTAGCGGTACAATATCGTATTGGTGATTTAGAACAGTACTTATTTAACGTAGCTAATCCAGAAGAAAGTTTGCAACAAGCTACTTCCAGTGCTTTAAGACAGGTTGTAGGTGCTACTACGTTGAACCAAATGATTACTGAAGGACGTGAAGTCTGGGGAAGTCAAGTTCAAGATACCCTGGTAAAAATTCTTAATTTATATAACACAGGTATTGTAATTGTTAATGTGGCACCTCAACCTGCTCGAGCTCCAGAAAGTGTCCAAGAGGCCTTTGATGATGCTATCAAAGCTCAAGAAGATGAAAAGCGTTTTAAAGCACAAGCGAATGCTTATGTAGCGAAGGTAATTCCGATTGCAGAGGGTAAGGCAAGCCGCATTCAGCAAGAAGCGGAAGCTTATTCAAAACAAGTTGTTTTGAATGCCCAAGGTGAGGTCTCTGAATTTTTGGCTTTACTTTCTCAATATAATGTCGCTCCCGAGGTTATGGCTGAACGCATGTATTTGGAAACCATGCAAAAGGTATTGAATAAAACCAGTAAGATTATTGTTGATAGTAAATCAAGTAATTTATTGTATTTACCTTTAGATAAATTATTTACAAAGTCGTCGGGCCCTCTGGAGACCGCAAAAAATAATAAAGCAGGAACTGATGAATCTAATGAAATAGAGAATTTAGTCGATGGACGAGAATTCACAAGACCTGTTTATCGACAAGGGAGAAATTAACAATGAAGAATACTGGCAGAGCCCTTGGCATATTGATATTTTTAATATTTCTAGTATTACTTACAACGGTATTTACCATAACTCAAGGACAACACGGTATTCTTTTGCGTTTAGGGCGCTTGGTAAATGAGGGGGAAACCAATAAAGTTAAGGTATTGAATCCTGGGCTGCATTTTAAAGTACCGTTTATTGAAAATGTACGTATTTTTGATACTCGGATACAAACTAAGGATATTAAATCAACTCGTATTGTCACACGGGAAAAAAAGGATGTGATGGTTGACTATTATGTTAAATGGCAAATTGTTGATTTAGCACAATATTTTAAATCAACAGGGGGAAGTGAATTTAAAGCTGAAACCTTGTTGGAACAACAATTAAATACTTTATTACGGGCACAATTTGGTAAACGTACTATTCCTGAGGTAGTATCAGGGGGGCGTGATGATGTGATGCAGTTGCTCCGTAAGGCAGCTCAAAAGCAAGCAGGTGAATTAGGTATTAATGTTGTAGATGTACGTATTAAAGGTATCGAGTTGCCAGCAAGTACCAGCAACGAAATTTACCAACGTATGCGCGCCGATATGCAGGAAATTGCGAACAGGCACCGTGCTGATGGCCAGGCAGCTGCCGAACAAATTCAAGCGAAAGCGGATGCTGATGTTATGGTTTTATTAGCAAAAACCCGCAGCGCGGCGCAAAAAGTCAGAGCGATAGGACAAGCGAAAGCGGCATCAATCTATGCAGAGGCATATAGTAAAAATAAGGAATTTTTTGCCTTATATCGTAGTCTGCTGGCTTATGAGGCTAGTTTTACAAGTAAAAAGGATATTTTGGTTTTGGATCAAAGCAGCGCATTTTTTGATTATTTTAAGCAAGCTACTCCAAAAAATGATGGTGTACCTGTTAAAAAATAACTATAATGACCAATTTTGTTGAAATCGGGTTCAGAACTTTTTCAATTAAGAGCAATAAAGAGCATTTTGCAAATTAAGAGTGGATCATGGGTAAAAACGTTGTTGTTTTAGGAACACAGTGGGGCGATGAAGGCAAAGGTAAAATTGTCGATTTATTAACGCAAGATGCACAGGTCGTTGTTCGTTATCAAGGCGGGCATAACGCCGGTCATACTTTAAAAATTAATGGGGTTAAAACTGTTTTACGCCTCATTCCTTCAGGTATGTTAAGGCAGCATGTACTTTGTTATATTGCAAATGGGGTAGTGCTCTCACCAGATGCATTACTGAGTGAAATAAAAGAACTGGAAAATACGGGGATTGATGTTCGCTCTCGTTTGCGTATCAGCAAGGCTTGTCCCTTAATTCTCCCTTGCCATGTAGCGATGGATAAAGCACGCGAAGCACACATGGGAAATTCTGCTATTGGTACGACTGGGAGAGGTATAGGCCCGGCTTACGAAGATAAAGTAGCTCGTCGTGCATTGAAGGTAAGTGATCTCTTCCACGCGGAGCGCTTTGCCACAAAATTGGAAGATCTTCTTGATTACTACAATTTTATTTTGACCCAATATTTCAAGCAACCTGCTGTAGCGCTTCAACCTTTATTGGATGCTGCCTCACAATGGGCTGAAGAATTGCGCCCCATGGTTTACGATGTTTCGACGTGCTTACATGAACATAGAGAACGAGGGGATAATATTCTATTCGAGGGAGCTCAAGGTGTATACCTCGATATCGATCATGGTACATATCCTTTTGTAACCTCTTCGAATACCTGTGTGGGCTCTGTAATCAATGGTGCAGGATTTGGTCCAAAATATATCGATTATGTTTTAGGAATTACGAAAGCTTATACTACTCGAGTTGGGGGCGGTCCTTTTCCCACGGAACTTTTCAACGATGTAGGAAAGCGAATCGCTGAACGCGGCCAGGAGTTTGGTGCCGTTACTGGTAGACCACGACGATGTGGATGGTTTGATGCCGTATTATTAAAGCGATCAATTGAACTGAATAGTATTACAGGTCTGTGTATTACCAAGTTAGATGTTTTAGATAACTTGGATGTACTGCGTATTGCTGTCGCTTATAAAGACAGTAAAGGTAATTTAATCTCACGACCGCCACAAGCTGCTGTTGATTTTGAAGATTTGGAGCCTGTTTATGAGGAAATGCCGGGCTGGCAAGAATCTACTGCTGACATTAAAAATATGAAGGATTTACCTGATAATGCGATTGCTTATCTAAAACGAATTGAATCGTTGCTGAATATACCTATTGATATACTATCAACTGGTCCTGAGCGTGATTCGACAATTATTTTACGTGATCCATTTAAAATTTAAAACGTATTGATAATCCTTCCTACTCTCTTTGTGTCGGGCTTTATGCGCGGCACCTAAACTTAGCAAGAATCTAACGCATGTTGACCATTCATCCCCACCACCTACCCGCGACTTGTTCCTGAACAAGGCGCAGCACGTAGGTCGTGGGGATGAATGGTCAACACGTCTTAATATTGGCTTAAAAATAGATCCAGGCGAGTGAATTTATGTTTATTTTAGATATACAGGCAAGTTTTTATTTGAAGTATTATCTTGAAACCCTTTATTTGCATTGAGTAGACAATGTGTGTTCCAGAGGTGGTTTTAATTGAAGCACATCAAATATGGTTTTTAGTGTGAGTCATTTAGAAAAGTATCTCCCTACGAAAGCAGGGGTCTATTGAAAGCATGCTATAGGTGAAGTTTATAGCAGTGCTAGTTGTTTTTTAGACCCGCCGCTTTCGTGAAAATGAAAAAACATCAGTCAATGTGACACTCAGCTCCTGCAACATATGGGCTAAAACTTTTTCTCAAACTCATGCAGTTTTTGTTCTAAATTCCACTGCAATTGAGCTTTTTCACTAGTTTTAATAAATTGTTTGCAGTTTTGACTGTTTAAATCCTGACAATCCTGAATAGGCTGAGCTTTATTCGCATCTGCCCAAATGCTTTTTCCGGGTAAAAATGCATAAGTTAGTGCATTTCTATTGATTTGTTTTATGGTCTTATAATCTAACCCATGGTGCAACACAGCTTCTACATATTGTTGGCTTAAATTAGTTCTTAATATCCCTTCATCATCCGTAGACAAAACGACAGGAACATGGTGTTTCAGGTAATAATTAAGAGGGTGTTCCCGACCAGAAATGTTTAATATTTTCAGATTACTAATTAAATTAATTTCTACTGCTTTGTGTTGAGTTGCCATGTAGTCCAATGTATCTTTTACATCACTCTCATTGGCGATATCTACGCCATGTCCAATTCTTTGGGCTTGGCCAGTAAAAAGAGCATCATGTATGTGATAATCTAAATCTTTAGGGGTAACAATTTCTTGAGTTAATTCGCCAGCATGTAACGCAATATTTACTTGCGGGTAAATTTTATGAAGGTACTGATAAATCTGCATTTGCTGATGATAATCCCGTAAAGAAATAATTCCATCTTCAGGTTGTACTAAATTAACTCCAACCAAGACTCCGTTATTTTTCATGGATTTTGCTACAGCCTCAAACGCATTAAGTGTTTGAGCAAACAAGTTATTTGGAGGTTGCTCTCTAAGTGAGTAATATAAAAATTTTACCTGTATTTGGCAGTCTTTCTTTTCTGGATAAGCTTCACAACCCAATTTCTGGCGTGCTTTTTGGATGATATGTTCTGCTTCTATAGCCGAATGGCTGACGTTATTTTGAAAGTCTTTATTTGCTAATAAGAGCGCTCTTTTTTCATTAAAGGTAGTTGTGTTTTTAAGTAAATCACCAAAACTCAGTGCATGTGCATTATCAGGTAAAAGCATTAATTCCATATATTGCTCATTTTGTTGTGCTGCAACTTCCATTACAGCCGCTACTAATTCAGGCTGATAATCCTCTACTATAGCGTTGAATTTATCAAATGAATTAAAAAAATGATCATGTCCTGACTCTTTTCCTGGAACAAAGTCCTTCATAGACCAGCTTTTCAGCGTATTTGCATAAATGTCTGGTTGTTTGAGTAAATTTTTAGTATCCATTTCATTACAACCAGTGGATTTTTTACTCACTTTAGAGGTCACTGTATTCAAGCAATAATCTTTTTTAGATGCGAGTTCTAACATTATTTCAGGGTATGCTCCCCCTGCTAAATGATAATGAAGCTCACCACCTTTGGGCATACTTTTAAAAAATGCATATAAAGAATTAGGATCGTCTTTTATTTGATCAAAGTGAGATTGCACACTTGCTTGAGCAATCGACAAGAAAGAGAAACTGAGAAAATATAAAGTTGACTTTAAATAATTCATGGTGAGCTTCTGGTTGTCATTTTGTGGTTGAATTATTGCATAATTATTATTAATTCCCAACCATTGTATTTAATTCCTATTCATAGCAAAATAATTTTGTCATTGTTTTGTTCGGCTTCTTGGAAGTGCAATGAATATAGAGGATTCTTATAGCAACCAGTTACTACGCAGGCTAATCAATTAGGAAAATAAATATGAAACATTTTTTATCAAAATTCATTGTTTTAAGCTCATTTTTTGTCTTTTTGATGACAGGATTCAATGTGGCCGCATCTAACTCAGGGGATACGGCAAAACGAATGACGATTAATGTAGGCATTTATGCCCCTTTTACTCATGAATCTGCTGTTATAGGTAGAAACATGTTGGGGGCTATGGAAATCGCGCGTGATCAATTAAAATCTTCTAACATTACTTATGAGTTTTATACTCTGGATAAGATGCCAGATAATACTCAAGCCACAACAACATTACAAAAATTTATTGATACACATCATATTAATGTACTCTTGACCGAAGGCACTGATAGCGGCGCTTTAGTGGCACCCTTAGCAAAAAAGAATAACATCATTCATTTTTGTTTAACCAATGATTCGGTAATTACTGATGGCAAAAATAACTTTCTAGCACAAGGTGCTCATCATCAGCATGCGGTCGCTTTAACTAAAACAACCAAGCCTGAGTTTATTTCACAGTTTAAACAAGAATACTTTAGCCATCCTGTTACCCAAGCAGGTTATGCTTATGATATATTCCATATTGTTCATAATAGTGCCGTGCTTGCAATGAAAACCAATACGGACTTCTCCAGTCAAGCCCTTGCCACACACCTATTAGCCCTTGAACCAGGGGTTGGCGTCATGGGGACATTTAATGTGGATAAAAAAGGAGTTTCCTATAAAAAGCAAGTACTGACTGCATAAACTTTACTTATGGTTCTTGCTCGATTAATTAAAAGCACTAAAAGCCGTTAAAACCGGCTTTTATTTTATCAAAAAATTTTCTTTTAGGTGCAGCCCAACATGAGGTGAGTGTTATACTGCATTTGATACGCAGTGTAATTGCAACCGTAAATGTGTAAATTAGGAAAAAGCTATAATCTCAAAATTATGGATATTGGCAATGACTCCATTTTCCCATCCGCCAATAATTAATTTATCGGCATTATTTTTTAATAGGGTAGCTACTTTTCCAGAAAAATGGATTGTTTGGCTATCGCTATCTGGAAAAGTATCAAAGATTGCATAAGTATCTGCATCGGCTTTCAATGCGACCCAAAAATAGGTTTGGGGTTCTGTAACATCAATAATTTGCGCGGCCTTTTGTAAAAACAGTTCAATTTCCCTATTTTTTCCGGGTTTTACTTTGAAAACTATTAAATTAGCTACCTTAGAAGTTAAAATTTTACTTTTATCAAAATGATTAGTAGTGAGCAGGTCAAAATTATTAATATTTTGTACAACTCCGTTTTCCCAGCCATTTTGTACTAATTCTAATGCCTTTTCTTTTAAGGCTTTAGCTACTTGACCAGAAAAATGCAATTTTCTGCAAGTTTCGTTATAAAAGAGATCAAAAATTGCAAAATGTTCTTTCTCTTTTAATCCAAACCAAAGAGGAGTTCCTGGTTCAGTCTGACGTACTACTGAGCTTCCTTTACGTAAAAATTCCTCTAACTGCAATGCTGTTTCCGGTTTGCTTTTTAAAGGGATATAAGTGGCTTTTTCAATGTTTATAGTATTAGTGCTCATAGTTTTTTGCTCGCATAGTAATTCGTTAAAAAAATCAAAGTTAAGAGAAATGTTGTGAAAAGCAATCTAAGATTCATCGATATTCCTACAATGCCTATCTATCAATAGATAGATTAAATGAATAAAAAAATTTAACTAATTTTTTTGATAAATTGTTTTACAATTTCTATATAAGAGAAATCATGATACAAGCGTGACATAAGCAAACCTCCTTCTATGTGGATTAATAAATATTTTGGTAGATTGTCCTTTGAATGTAATGGCTCAACAGGGTTATGTGTATAATTTTCTATATCGAGCAACTCTTTTATCCATTTTTCGAGTACGCTAAAAAAATGACGTACTTTATTTTTAAGTTTTTCGGACAAAGAAAGTACATCAGATGCTAGAATGCCTCCCAAACACATTTTCATTTCATCATGAAGTGTCAAAGATAAAATTATATCAACGACATGCAGCAGCTTTCCTTGTAATGAAAGTGTGGCATTGCATTTAAGTTCATTTAATACAATGAGCAAACGCTCTAGTTGCCAATCAATTACAGCGGCAGCAAGATCTTCTTTGGTTGGGTAATAGTAATGAATACTTGATGTTTTAATTCCTACTATCAAGGCGATATCTTTATAGCTAAAACCATTATAACCCATTTTCTGGATTAAACTCTCTGCTGTATTTAGTATTTTTTCTTGCATTAATGTCAGTTTCATAAGGGTATTCTATCTATTGGTAGGTATATGTCAAGTATTAATTATTGAAATGGATTTCCACTCGCTTGTAAATTACAAAATTTTTGAGTCCATGGGTCAGGAAGCGATGATTATTAACACATTGCTCTTAACCTAGCCACGCGTTCTGCTGTTAAGGGATGTGTTGAAAATAAATTGGCTAACTTTTCTCCATTTAATGGATTAACAATAAACAAATGTGCTGTTGATGGGTGTGTTTCTGCTTCATTAAATAATCGTTCATGGCTTGCCTTATCTAGTTTTAATAAGGCATCAGCAAGCCATCGAGGATTACCACAAATACGTGCTCCACCAGCATCTGCTTCAAATTCACGAGAGCGTGATATAGCCATTTGAATTAATCCTGCTGCCAGAGGAGCAACTATCATCATAATAATTCCAACAACAGGGTGTACCCCTTCTTCATTATTTGAATGGTTACCAAACATGGAAAGCCACATAAACATATTGGCAATCCCGCTAATTGCCCCTGCAATTGTCGCACTTACTACGCTAATTAATGTGTCATGGTGAATTACATGAGCTAGCTCATGAGATAAGACACCCGTAATTTCTTCTCGGGTCAATCGCTCTAATAAACCTGATGTGACCGCGATACTTGCATTTTCAGGATTCCTTCCCGTTGCAAACGCATTTGGGGTCGCGTTATTAATCAAATAAACTTTGGGCACAGGCGCTCCTGCTCTATGAGCGAGCCCGGATACAATATTGGAAACAAAATGAGTGTCAGATAAAGGCTCAGCGTTATACATTCTTAACACGATAGTATCTGAGTACCAGTATGCTGAAAAGTTCATAATCCCCGCAAATATTAATGCAATGAGCATGCCGTTGGTTCCCCCAAGCGCTCCACCAATAAAAATAAGCAGTGCAGTTAGAGAGGCAAGCAAGAAAAAGGTTTTTAGATTATTTATCATGTTTATAACTCATCGTTAATCCTCATTATTTATTAAATAATGAGGGCAGATATTAAAATTTCAACTCTAATGGTCTTATCGGGCCTTGTTGAAGTCATTCCAAATGATACAAATGCATACAAAATAAAAAGCCTGGGATTTTTCTTTACCCAGGCCATAACCCCCAAGATTATTGGGAAACTAAATCGATTATCTGTTTGCTAAAGACATTCCTTCTAATACGGTTAATGCCGCATAGAGTTGGTAGTCACTGTGCATTAAGTCATCTAATACAGCTTTAGGACTTTTTGCTTTTGTATTTTTTACGCTTTTGTTAAGTATATGCCCATTCAGATCTGCTTCACTAAATCCAGTTGCATCAGCAGGTTTAGCTGCATTTTTTGGAATTTCTACTTCGTTTACCACTATATCAGGGATAATCCCTGTTGCCTGAATTGATGTTCCAGAGGGCGTATAGTAGAGTGCGGTAGTAAGCTTAATTCCTGTTTTATTATCTAAAGGTAATACAGTTTGTACAGACCCTTTACCAAAACTTGTTGTTCCCAGAATTACTGCTCGCTTATTGTCTTTAAGTGCTCCAGCGACAATTTCAGCAGCAGAAGCAGAGCCATTATTGATGAGCACAACCATCGGTGCATTATGTAAAACGTCCATTCCTTTTGATAAAGCAGTGAAATCTGAGCCAGGTAATCGTCCTTTAGTGGAAACAATAGTCTCTGGTTTTCCTGACTTATCTTTGCCTAGAAATGCATCAGAAACCTGAATGGCTGAATCAAGTAAACCTCCTGGATTGTTTCTTAAATCAAGTATAAGACCCTTTAAATTACCGCCAGATTTTTGTTTAAGTTGAGCAATCGCTTGCAGCATATCTTTTCCAGTTAAAGCTTGGAATTGAGTTAAACGAATGTAACCGTATCCTGGCGCTAACAATTTGCTTTGAACACTTTTAATTTGGATCACTTCTCGGACCATATCAAATGTAAGCGCTTTATTTACTCCTTTACGTAGTACAGTTAATTCAATAGTGCTTCCAGCTTTACCACGCATTATGTTTACGGCGTCTTTTAAAGAGAGCCCTTGAACTGATTCTTTTCCTATTTTAATGATATAGTCGCCCGATTTAATTCCTGCCTTAAAGGCGGGTGTATCAACAAGCGGAGTTACCACTTTGACAACGCCGTCTTCCATGGTTACTTCTAAGCCCAGACCACCAAATTCACCGCTGGTAGATGTTTGTAACTCTTTGAATTCCTCTTCATCAAGAAAGCTGGAGTGAGGATCAAGCCCACTGAGCATACCACGAATGGCATTATCAAAAAGTTCTTTATCATCTATAGGCTTAACATAATATTTTTTAATTTCGCCAATTGCATTTGAAAATCTTTGCACATCTTCTAATGGTACTGCTTTGGAGTCTGAATTAGAGGCATTGCTTGATGTATCTGTATTCAATTCATCATCTGCGAATACTGGCAGAGACAACATTAGAGTCATTGCATACGCAATTGCAAGCGAGCACGAGTGTAGTTTTCTTAGCAACATAACGATCTCCTCAGATACAGGCTAGAATTTAAGCCATTTTCTTTTGTTATAATTATTGAAATGCAATTTAGGTGCCAGGGATCAAAAAACCTATGACAACCAGTTTAATGGCGGAACAGCCTTTCCCTTCAATCTTATTTCAAAGTATAGACCGTTTTGTTTAATTCCGCCGCTATGGCCTACACTCGCAATTTGCTCATTTTGATTTACGTATTGTCCTTTTCTTTTAAATAAAGACTGATTATGGGCGTATAAAGTCATGAAACCTTGTCCATGATCAATAATAAGAAGCAATCCATAGCCCTTAAGCCAATCACTAAACACTATTTTACCTGGGTAAACGGCAGTTACTACGGCTCCTTCTTCGGCAAAAAATGTCACTCCTTGATGCATTTTGCGAAATGATTGGCCTTGAGTCTGCACTGGAAGCGGCAATTTTTTGCGCATTTGACTAAATGGCCTACTCGTTTGAGTGATGCTTTGTTGCGATAATGATTTTAATAAGCGGGCTAGATTCTCCTTATTTCTTTTGGCCTCATGTAATGTATTTTGTTTGTCTTGAATTTCATGATTAAGGGATTGGATTAGGGCGGTATGATAACCTTTATTCTGGTTTAGTTTTTCCTGATGTTGTGTTAATTCGCTCTTAAGTTGTTTATTGGCTGTGAGCTCCGATCGGAGTTTTTCCTTACTTTCATTAAGATTTTTACGCGTTTCATCGATTTGGGTGATAAGTTGTTGTCGTGATTTAACGATATATTGATAATAGGTTAAAACCCGACTTACTTTATTTGGATCATCTTGATTAATCAGCAATTTAAGCGGTTGATATTCTCCCATGTGATAACGTGCGCGTATGTGATTCGCCAGTAATTGTTGTTGCGTAGTAAGTTGTTTGTTTAATTGATTGACTTGATCTTGTAATCCAACAATTTTATTTTCTGTGCTATTTATATCATTTTGAATTGAGCGTAGCTTTTGGACACACGCACCTATTTGTTTTTCAGTTTCTGATAATTCCTTATTTATAACACCACGTTTATCATGCGCAGAATTTAACATTTGTTGTAAGCTGCTAATTTGGGCATCTAGTTGTTTGAGTTTATTTTGTGTTTGCAGAACAGCGGGGGATGATCCTGCATAAAGATTAAAGCAAAACAGTATGCTCAACAATGATTTGTTAAAATAATTAGCTGCTTTTTGCCAATGGCCAAGTATTCGTTCTTGATTTATTTTAACCAAAGAGAACAAACGACTTCGCTTGGTATCTGCCTGAATGGATCTACAACAAATAGTACAATTACGTTTATTCATGAATATTTTTTTCTAATAATGAATGACCGGTCATTTCCGTTGGAGGAGTAATTCCGAGTAAGGTCAACATAGTTGGCGCAATATCAGTTAAACCTCCTTCACTGCGGGTAAAATGCCAAGGCCCTCCAACGTATACCAAGGGTACAGGCTCACTTGTATGAGCAGTATGTGCTTGATGGGTTTTTTCGTCAAACATTTCTTCAGCATTGCCATGATCTGCTGTAATCAGTAATTGACCTCCTTGTTTGGCTAATGCATGCCATACTTGACTCATACACCGATCCAGGCATTCTATCGCAGAAACAGTTGCTGCAAAATCTCCACTATGACCAACCATATCTGCATTAGCATAATTACAAATAATGACATCATATGCATGGCTGTTAATCGCCGCAACTAAATGATCTGTCAATTGTGGGGCGCTCATTTCAGGTTGTAAATTATAGGTGGCAATTTTAGGAGAGGGTATTAGAACGCGTTCTTCATGGGGAAAAACATTCTCATTACCACCATTAAAGAAAAAAGTGACATGGGCATATTTTTCGGTTTCTGCAATACGTAATTGACTTAATCCATGGGCGGCAAGAACTTCTCCTAGAGTATTATTTAAGTGAATCGGAGGGAAAGCAGCTGTCGTTGGTAAGTTTTTATCATATTGAGTCATACTCACAAAATAGGATAATTGGGTATTTTTTGTTCGGTTAAACTTATTAAATTCAGGATCAAGAAAAGCTGTAGTGAGTTGGCGGGCTCTATCTGCACGAAAATTAAAAAATAAAACGGCATCACCGTCTTTCATTGGGTGCGGCTCGCCAATTTGGGTTGGAGGTATGAATTCATCCGACAGATTTTCCAGATAATACGACTTTATTGCGGTTTCGGCATCTGCAAAACGGGACTTGCTTACACTTTGGGTTAATAGGTTATAAACTTGCTCTATTCTGTCCCATCGATTATCTCTATCCATCGCATAATAACGCCCACTAATCGAAGCTATTGTTGCTATTGGATGAGTTCTAAGGTATGCATCGAGGCGCTCTAGGCTTGGTAATGCGCTTTGAGGGGGAGTATCGCGTCCATCTAGGAATAGATGCAGATAAACCGACGTAAATTTTTGTTGTGCGCATAAGTCAAGTAGAGCAAATAAATGCTGCTCATGGCTATGAACCCCTCCTGGAGAGAATAATCCCATAATATGTAACGTTTTTTTCGTTTTTTGTAATGTAGTGAGAACGTTATGAAAAACAGGATTTTCCGCAAACTCCCCATTTGCTATACTTTTATTGATCCGGGTGAAATCTTGTTCTATTACTCGGCCTGCGCCAATATGCATATGCCCTACTTCCGAATTACCCATTTGCGCATCAGGTAACCCTACAGAATCACCAGAAGCTTGCAAAAGAATATGTGGGCACTTTTCCCACCACTCATCCCATTGAGGCGTCTTGGCTTGGGCAATGGCATTGTATTGGTTATTTTCGTTATATCCCCAACCATCCAAAATCATAAGCAATAATGGTGCTTTTTTTTGCATGTAATACTCCGCAAAACAGGATCAAATTCAGAAGAAAGATTATACATGACTTAATTGGTAATGCATTCCTTAGTTTACGAGAAATCCCCGACAAAATCAGAATAACTTTATATGTGATAACATGCTTTTAGACATAAATCTGAGCCTGTCTGAAAAGTATTAATTAATATAAGTTCGATATTACAATAAACGACAATTTTTTATATTGGACTGATATGATTTCGAACTGGATTATGCATAAATACCGCGCACCCTGCTTTATCTGGGGGCGATCTTGATGAGGTAATGTTTGTTTCGTGATGTGAGGGCAGCATTGAAGGCCTTTACGTCGAACTCAAGTTATTTAGATAATTTTTGAGTAGTGACAATTTTATGCTAAAGCAGTTAGACTATGCACAATTTATTAGTTTGAGAAGAATAGTGTCAGAGCAAAAAATTCCTCAGCATATTGCTATTGTTATGGATGGAAATGGTCGTTGGGCTGAAAGTAGAGGATTGGCTCGTATTGAGGGTCATAAAGCAGGCGTTGAATCTGTAAAAAAAATGATTCGTAGCTGTATGACAAAAGGAGTGCCTTATCTTAGTTTATTTGCTTTTAGCTCTGAAAACTGGTTACGTCCGGTTGAGGAAGTGAGTTTTTTGATGGAATTATTTCTAGAGTCTCTGCGCAAAGAAATAGCAGAACTAAATCAGCATGGAATAAGGATGCGGTTTACTGGAAATCGGAGTTCTTTATCCCCTGTATTGCAAAAACAAATGCATGAGGCAGAGGCTTTAACGGCAAAAAATGAGCAATTCACTTTGAATATAGTTGTTAATTATGGTGGCAAATGGGACGTAGCGAATGCAGCCAAAAAGATTGCACAAGCAGTTTTGCGTGGTGAGTTGACGCTTGATGAAATTAATGAAGTTAGTTTTGCGCATTATTTGGATACCGAAGGGTTGCCTGATCCTGATTTATTTATTCGTACTAGTGGCGAGCTGAGGATTAGTAATTTTTTCCTGTGGCAGCTTGCCTATACGGAGCTTTATTTTAGCGAAGTTAATTGGCCAGATTTTGGAGAGAATGAATTTGAGTTGGCTTTAGCATCCTTTAATAAAAGAAAAAGAAGATTTGGGCAGATTTCTTAATTAATTTTTAGACCATAAGGACAATATCATGTTCCTACAACGCCTTATAACTGCATTGATTTTAGCTCCCTTGGTATTGTGGCTGATTTTTTTCGGCAATCAATGGATTTTAGCTGCAATTGCCTTAATCATATATATTGCTGCGGGTCGAGAATCTTTCCAATTAATTCCTATAAAAAAAATCAGTGCTCAAGTTGGATTTCTTTTGTTGCTGCTTTTGTGTTTGTGGGGCTGTGGTTATTTATTTTCTTATTGGCTGGTCTTAGGCCTGGTTATATGGGGCCTCGTTATTGTTGCGATTCTTACTTTTCCTGACTCCCAGAAATATTGGGGTTATCCTGTTATTGTTGCTGCCGCCTGTGTATTGCTATTGCCTTTATTTTTGCAAAGTCTTATCCATTTATATGGTTTATTCCAGGGTAAAGAGCTATTAGTTTACTTATTGTTTTTAATTTGGGCATCAGATTCAGGTGCTTATTTTAGTGGTAAAATCATGGGAAAACATAAGCTAATTCCTCAAGTTAGCCCAGGAAAATCTTGGGAAGGGGTCATTGGCGGCGTGGTTTTATCCATGATCATTGCTTGGGGTGGTTATTATTATTTTAAACCTGTTGCTCAGGTTCATTGGTTTGTTTTGGCCTTATGTACTATAATAATTGCAATCTTCGGAGATTTATTTATCAGTATTTTGAAGCGCAGGTGTCATTTAAAAGATACAGGCGCCATAATTCCTGGTCATGGGGGTATCTTAGATCGTTTGGATAGTTTGATTGCAGCTTTACCTTTATTTTATTTCGGATTAACTATGTAACCTCTTGAGTTAACCTTTAAAGCTGTTTGGACTTAATAATTTATCAAGAAACAGGATGTGTTGGTAGGTCACACCGTAGGTGGGCGCCTACTTTTATATTTTTGCAAGTCTAAACAATTGGAGAGCTATCAGGGGTGTTACTACTATTTTTTAGGATAGCACTATGCTTTCAACTTTGCTTTATTTTTTCTTGGCTTTAATCTTATTAGTTACAATTCATGAGTACGGTCATTTTCAAGTGGCACGTTGGTGCGGTGTTAAAGTACTGCGATTTTCTTTTGGTTTTGGCCCTATTTTGGCGCGATGGCAAGGTAAAAAAGGAACAGAGTACGCCTGGTCGTTAATCCCATTGGGGGGATATGTCAAAATGCTTGATGAATCAGAGGGGGAGGTACCAGAAAATGAGCGTCATCTAGCATTTAATAACCAGCCACTCTGGAAAAGAGCAGCTATTGTTTTTGCAGGCCCCTTATTTAATTTTTTATTTGCTTTTGTTGCATTATGGCTGGTATTAGTTATTGGGATGCCGTCTTTAGCACCTATGATTGAATCTGTAAAACCGAACAGCATTGCGGCCCATGCGGGTTTGGAGGCGAAAGAAGAAATTATTGCCCTCAACGGCAGTAAGATAAACAGTTGGCGTGATTTTCAATATGCTATCATGCCTCTTGTCGGTTCTGAGGAAACCATACAATTAACGGTTAAGTCATTGGTTGATGGACGTCAACATCAAGTACTTTTACCTCTAGTGAATTGGCAATTGGACAGCAAAAAACCTGATCCACTCCAAAGTTTGGGTATAGAACCCTTTATCCCTTCTATCCCGCCAGTTGTTGGTGAAGTAGTGCCCGATTCTCCTGCAGCAAAATCTGGATTACAAAATGGCGATATCATTTTAAGCGTCAATGGTAAGTCTTTCAAAGACTGGTTATTCCTTGTTGATTTTGTGCAGAAACATCCAGATAAATCAATAACCTTAACTATTAACAGGAATAAAACGATACAAGAAATTATGGTACATACTGGAAGCCTGGAAAATAAAGGTAAAATTGAAGGCTTTTTAGGTGTACGCTCACAGAAAGTGAAATGGCCTGCACATTGGTTACGTTTGGAAAGACAAGATCCTATTACAGCAATAGGCACGGCATTAAAACAAACAACTCAATTAACAACGGCAACATTTACATTAATGGGGCGTCTGGTAATGGGTAAGCTAGGGCTAAACAGTATTAGCGGCCCAGTTGGTATTGCACAAGGGGCAGGAGATTCCGGAAGAAATGGATTGGCTGCTTATTTGTTTTTTCTTGCACTAGTGAGTATCAGCTTAGGTGCATTAAATTTATTACCCATCCCTATGCTTGATGGTGGTCATTTATTGTATTATTTAGTCGAAGCAATCAAGCGTAAGCCCTTATCCAATGGTTTAAAATCAGCAGGAGCATATTTTGGTTTAGTACTGTTAGTCGTGCTTATGTTTATAGCAATAACCAATGATTTATCCAGGCTTACAGGTTAAATATAGTACTATATGCTCCAAAGGATTGGAGCAAAACCTTGACAGTAGTTTCTACTTCCTATAAAAAGTGATTCAATTTTTAGTGTACCGATTTTGGTATTAAAAGTGCACGTAGTACTGGGCGTAAAATAATAATGAAAAAAATCAGTAGTAAATTAATATTAGGCATTTGTTGTTCCTCGCTTATTGCTTGGTCTTCACAAACAATCGCAGCGGATACTTTTGTTGTTAAAAGTATTAAAGTTACAGGATTACAACGCGTATCCACCGGAACAGTCCTCAATTACATCCCTGTGCAAGTAGGAGAGGAAGTTGGCCCTGAATCTACTGCTGAGATCATTCGAGCTCTTTATGATACTGGTTTTTTCCAGGCGGTTTCCTTGGAGCGTCAAGGTAATACTTTAATAGTTAACGTAGTGGAAAGAGCTACTATTGGCTCAATTAGTGTTGTAGGGAATAAAGAAATTCCCAGTGACAAAATGAAAGATTTTCTCAAGGAAATGGGGCTGGTCAAAGGCCGTGTTTTCCAAACATCCACTTTAGAGCGTTTAGAAAAGGAACTTAAGCAAGCATATAATGCCAGAGGAAAATATAACGCACGTATAGAAACTCGAGTTACTCCATTAACAGAGAATAGAGTGGGGATAACTGTTACTATTTCTGAAGGACGAGTATCAAGAATTAAACAGATCAAGATAATTGGTAATCATGATTTTACTACTAATGAATTGTTACCAGAGTTTGCCTTATCTAAATCGGGTATTTTTACCTATTTTACTAAAAAAGATCAGTATTCAAAACAAGGTATGGATGCTTCTTTAGAAGCATTACGCTCATTTTATTTGGATCGAGGGTACTTAAAATTTAAAATTGTCTCGTCACAGGTTTTACTCTCACCAGATAGGAAAGATGTTTACATCAATGTCCATATTGAAGAAGGGCCACAATATCACTTTTCAGGCTATAAAGTAGTAGGCAAGCCTATATTGCCTCCGGAGAAAATTGAATCATTAGTCCAAGTTAAAAAAGGTGCGGTTTTTTCTCGTAAAAAAGTGACTGATACTATTTCTTCGATTGGATTAGCCTTAGGGGACATCGGCTATGGATTTCCAGCAATTAATGCGGAACCTCAGTTAGATGAGAATGAGAAAACAGTATTTATCACCTTTATTGTGCAGCCTGGCCGACATGTTTATGTCCGCCGTATTAATTTTCATGGTAATACCAAAACGAGTGATTATGTGTTACGTAGCGTTATTCGCCAGGATGAGGGCGGGTTGCTCTCTTTACATAACATTAAAGAGTCAGAAAGGCAGTTGCGCTTACTGGGATATTTGAAAAATGTTGATGTAAAAACCACCCCGGTTCCTGATGCAAATAACCAGGTTGATCTGGATGTCCAGGTAGAAGAAGCTCCTTCTGCTGAGGCAAGCGCTTCTATTGGATATGGTACTAATGGCTACCAATTGAACGCTTCGGTGAACCAACACAATTTTATGGGAACGGGACGAGCAATTGGGGCAGCATTTACAGCAAGTAAATGGGGACAAGATTATACTTTAAATTATTATAATCCTTTTTATACTGATACAGGGATAGGGCGAGGGATTAACCTTTATTTTGCTCGAGTTGATCCTAAAAACCTAAATGTAAGTACTTATAGCTCCAACCGCTTTGGTGGGGATGTGAATTATAGCCTGCCATTAGGTGAGATCAGCAGGTTACAGTTTGGATATGGATATCAGGATATAGATATTAAAAGTGTAGGTTATGTTGTTCCTATTCAGAATTTTGTAAATTTATATGGAAAAAATTTTCACGAAATTCGTTTATCTACTGGATGGAGCCGTAATACTTACGACCAATTTCCTTATCCCACTCGAGGTATCAACCAACAAGCAGCTGCTGTAATTGCTTTACCCGCTACTTCGGGATCTTTATCTTATTATAAAGGCTCTTATCAGGCTCGTTTGTATCAACCCATAACTCATGGGTGGATTTTTTCTCTGCAAGGATTTGCAGGCTATGGAAACTCCTTTAATAATAATGGGTTGCCATTTTTCGAGAATTATTATGCGGGGGGTACTGCGCAACCAGGTCAAGTACGCGGATATGACAGTTATTCTTTAGGTCCTTTAGACAACTACCGAAATTCAGTAGGGGGTAACTTATTGCTTAGCGGAACTGCAGGAATTATATTGCCTTATCCTATAAGTAGGGACAATGTACGCACAACAGCTTTTGTTGATGCAGGTAACGTATTTGCAGTGAATACACTACCTACTTTAACTGGAAAGTATGAGGGGCCTTTAAGATATTCAGCGGGTATTTCTATTGAATGGCGTTCTCCTTTTGGTCCATTAGCCTTTAGTTTGGCTAAGGCATTGAATCCTCAACAATTCGATCAACAGCAATTGTTCCAATTTGCATTGTCCTCCGGGTTTTAATTATCTATTTCACAATTTTTCCTCACTATGTGAGGAAAAATTGGGGTTGTTAACAGTCCCTGGAGTGATTTAGATTTATAGAAATTATTATTGAAAACTCGTATTGTACATATCGCAACCTATATCGATTTGTGCTAGCATCATGCTCTTTAATTTAGGAGATAGTTATGAAGCGGTTTGGTTTGGTTTTATTGACCTTTATTTTTAGCGTGTTTGGCGCTAACGCATTTGCTGATACAGCAAAGATAGGAGTGGTTGATTTACAAAAAATCATGCAAACTTCAAGTCAAATCAAAGAAATTCAACAAAAATTAGAAAAAGAATTTAAGCCACGTCGTGATAAGTTATTAGCTGTCGAAGCCAAGATAAAAGCTGATATGGAAAAGTTCAAGCGTGACAGCGCAGTTTTGAGTGCTTCTCAAAAGAAAGAAATGGAACGAAAGATTGTCAGCGCACAACAACAATTTGAGCGAGATGGCCAGCAATATCAACAAGAGTTGAGCACTGCAAACAATGAAGCCATGGAAAGTTTGTATGCGAAAGTACGTGCAGCAATTTCTAAGGTTGCTAAAGATGAGAAATATGATCTTATCGTACAAAAAGATGCAGCTCCTTTTAGCTCAGATACCCTTGATGTAACTGACAAAGTCGCTAAAGCGATTAATTAATTTGGCGGTGTACGTTGCTAACGGTAGCACAACTTGCTGAAAAATTAGGTGGCGTGTGGTATGGTAATGGAGAGCACGCCATTTTTTCGTTTGCTTCTTTAGCTCGAGCTACACATAACGATGTAGCCTATTACGATAATTCTATATTGCAAGGCGCTTTAGAAAACACTTCCGCCGGCCTAGTATTACTTAAATCAGAACATAAATATCTTTACCAAAAAAATTGTATTATTGTTTCCAATCCCTTACAAGCAATGATTCAAGCCACGCAATTTTTATCAAAACCAACAATCCCGTATTCTGGTATAGATCCTACCGCTCAAATTCATCATTCAGCTCAAATAGGTGAAGGAGTATCTATAGGAGCATACAGCGTCATTCATGCGGAAGCTCGATTGGGTGATCATGTTGTAGTCGGAGCGAATACTGTTATTGAACCGTCTGTTGCGATTGGAAAAAATAGCCAAATTGGCCATGATGTAGCACTACATGCAGGTTGCCAGTTGGGAGCTCAGGTCGTCATTGATTCTGGTTGTGTCATTGGTGCTTTTCCGTTTAATTATTTAAAACAACAAGGTCATTGGCAGCAAGGTTTGAGCGTAGGCGCGGTAATTATAGCGGATAAGGTACGTATTGGGGCTAATACCGTAATTGATAGAGGTTCTTTAAGTGACACCTACATAGGAGAGGGGGTCTGCATCGATAATTTAGTCCAGATCGCACATGATGTCCTGATAGGGAAAAATACAATTATTGCAGGATGTGCAGCTATAGGAGCTTATGCCCAAATTGGTGCAGACTGTATTATTGGTGGAGCAAGCTCTGTTGCTGCTTATGTATGTTTAACAGAAGATGTTGTGATTACAGGTATGTCTACTGTCAATAAATCACTTACTAAGTCGGGAATTTATTCTTCAGGAACCTTAGTCCATGAACATCAACGTTGGCGTCGCAATGCAGCACGTTTTCGACGATTAGATGACTATATAGAAAAACTTAGTGCTTTAGAGAAAAAATTAAACAAAATAAATACAGTTGAGTCTTTTTCTGAAGATTAGATGTCTAACAAATTTAACTGTATCCTGAGATAAATAAAGTAGGATTAGGACGGACAAGTTTTTAACAATTAATAATTGATTTGCACCTATTAAAACTGGATAATGCATTTTTCATTGAGGCCAGCTAAATAGACTGATTAAGCGAGAAACTGCGTATGAGTGAACCTATAGATATAAAACAAATTTTTAGTTTGTTGCCCCATCGTTACCCAATGTTATTGGTAGATAGGGTATTAGATTTTAAAGCATATGAACATTTAACGGCTATAAAAAATGTGACGATTAATGAGAACTTTTTTGCTGGCCATTTCCCAGAAAGTCCAATTATGCCGGGAGTATTAATGCTTGAATCTTTGGCTCAGGCAGGTGGTCTTTTTGCTGGATTGTCTCAGCCACCCGAAGAAAATGAAGGAATTTTACATTTTTTTGCAGGTATTGATAATGCAAAATTTAAACATGTAGTGGTTCCTGGTGATCAATTACGTTTGGAAATAAAATTATTAACGAGAAAAGGAGTTTTTTGGCGTGTGCATGGCGAAGCTTATGTAGGCGATAAACTGGCCTGTTCTGCAGATTTATTAAGTGCAGCGAAGGAATTTAAAAAGTGATAGATGAACGAGCTATAATTCACCCCTCTGCAAAATTAGCAGATGGGGTATCAGTAGGTCCTGGCGCTATAATTGGCGCCAATGTGGAAATAGGTGAAAATACCTGGGTTGGTCCTTATGCGGTTATTGAAGGCCCAACAACTATTGGTAAGAATAATAAAATTTTTCAATTTGCCTCAGTGGGCGACGAACCTCAAGATATGACCTATAAAGGTGAACCCACTCGATTAGAAATTGGTGATGATAACATCATACGTGAATATTGTATGATTAGCCGAGGAACTGTTAAAGGTGGCGGTGTTACTCGTATAGGGAATAAAAACTTTTTCCTGGCCTATTCACATGTTGGACACGACTGCATGATAGGTAACCAAATTATTCTGGTGAGTTATGCGGCATTGTCAGGGCATGTCACTGTAGGTGATTATGCAAACATTGGCGGATATGCTGCAGTACATCAGTTTTGTCATGTAGGCGCATATGCTTTTATTTCGCGAGCTTCTTATGTAAGTAAAGATGTTCTTCCTTATCTCATGATTTCTGGTGATACTACCTCGGCTTGTGGTATTAATACAGTTGGGCTACGTAGACGAGGATTTTCATCAGAGGCGATTGATAATTTGCGACGTGCTTATAAAATAATTTTTCGCAAAGGATTAACCGTACAGCAAGCTGTTGCTGAGTTGGAATTGATGCAACACGAATGCCCTGAAGTAGTTCTTATGATTGACGCATTGAATCAAGCTACACGTGGTATTGTTAGATAAAATGATGTAACTGCTTACTTAATCTTTAATTGTGTTCTTATTTTGTGCGTATTGAGTTTAATATTCTTACATATGCTTTGCCGTTTAAATTGTTTGTCCAAATACGCACAAGTTCGAACGCTCATCAAAATTTCCAGGTAGAGAGTTAGCAGTTACAATGGGACGAATAAATTAAGTTAGAGTGATATCTTTATGCTAGACATTCAATTATTACGGGACGAGCCACAATTTGTTGCCACTCAGTTATTAAAAAAAGGCTTTCAGTTTGATGTTTCATCTTTTATTGCCTTAGAAGAAAAGCGTAAATCATTACAAGTTACAGTGCAATCCTTACAAAATGAACGAAATACACGCTCCAAAGCCATTGGGGAGGCAAAGTCTCGTGGTGAAGATATAGAGGGCATGCGTGAAGATATGAATCGCCTTGCCAAGGAGTTAGAACAAAGAAAAGGTGAGCTTGATGATGTGTTACAACAAATTGAAGCAATCGCTTTACGGTTGCCTAACATCCCTCATGAGTCTGTGCCTGTAGGTGAAGATGAGCAACATAATCAAGAAATTAGACGCTGGGGTATAATTCCAACTTTTGATTTTCCAGTAAAGTCACATGATGAATTGGGAGATGGGTTGGGTCAAATGGATTTTGCCTTGGCTGCTAAACTTACGGGTAGCCGCTTTGTGGTTATGAAAAATCAATTAGCTCGGTTACATCGTGGTTTGATCCAATTTATGTTAGATCTTCATACGCAACAACATGGATATCAAGAAATTTACGTCCCATATATTGTTAATGCCGACAGTTTATTAGGTACTGGTCAACTACCGAAATTTGAAGAAGATTTATTTAAATTAACAGGAGATCATGGGTATTATTTAATTCCTACAGCTGAAATTCCAGTAACTAATACGGTTCGTGATACTCTTTTAGCCGAGGAAAATTTACCTATTCGTTACGCTTGTCATTCACCTTGTTTTCGCAGTGAAGCAGGTTCTTACGGTAAAGATACCAAAGGAATGATCCGACAGCATCAGTTTGAAAAAGTTGAATTAGTATGGATTACCAAGCCAGAAGATTCATATGCTGCTTTGGAGCAATTAGTTCGGCATGCCGAAATGGTACTGCAGCGTTTAGAATTACCTTATCGAGTAGTTACTCTTTGTTCTGGTGATATGAGCCCTAGTGCCGCAAAAACTTATGATATTGAGGTATGGTTACCCAGCCAGAATACTTATCGAGAGATCTCATCCTGCTCTAATATGGAAGCTTTTCAAGCACGTCGTATGAAGGCACGCTATAGGCATGAAAAAACACGTGAAATCAATTTAGTACATACATTAAATGGGTCGGGTCTTGCAGTAGGTAGAACATTAGTTGCTTTAATGGAAAATTATCAAGATAAGGACGGCAATATCCATATTCCCATGGCATTAAGACCTTATTTAGATGGTATTGAGTGTATAGAGCGGGTGACGCAATAAAAGCACTGGTTTAGCCTGTGCTTACTCTAAGTCAGGCTAAAATTAAACATGTCCATTCCGACAACTATTAAAGGTTGGTCTGAATGGTATTTCTCTTTTTTTTTCGATTTGTTCTGTTGATGCAAAAAAAATTGAATGCTTGTTAAGCAGAAACCGCTTATGTGTTGAGAGTGGCTTATCTTTAGAATGCTTGCTGTTCTCGAGACTTATCATTTCATGATTAAAATCATTTCTTTTATTTAAGTGTTCTACGAAAAATCTTAATGCAGTTAATGCATAGTCCCTAACATCTGTATCTTGCATAGCTACATTTTTTATTAAGCTCCTTTTTGCAAAATGAATGAAGTAATTCAGGCAATGGTTAAGGTTTTCAATTGGTAGATGATGTGATTTCTCTAAAAGAAATGTGAGTTTGTTATGTTGCTGATGAATTAATTGCAGTAATCGTTTCTTTCTTATTTGTTTTACTTTGTTTTGTTCGCTTTTTGCGCATATCATCGAATGATGTAATCGCGTAATAAAAGATGGCGTACTAAATAATTTTTCGATTACCTCAAATTGTTTTGTGGCAGTTAAAAAAAATAATAGGTTACGCTTGCATAAGCAATTGAATTCATTGTTTATTTGTTCATTTTGATGCAATTCATCGGCTTTATTGAGATTGCTATTAACTCTTCTAATCCAAATGAAGTAAGAAACAAGCAATGGATATGTTTCTTCTGAGACATGATTATGTTTTAAAAGAGATTTTTTTATGTATTGATTTTTCTTTTGTAAATGCACATCCAGTGCTAATTGAATGGAGTCCATCATTCAATTCCTCTTCGTCCTAGTTTTAAAAGTATAGTAGTTTTTGTGAAAAGTGCGCTTAATTTGGGCTGATTGCAATTTTTATGTGATTTCAATAAATTAAGTAATGTTTTGACTGAAACATTTTTTGCTTTTAAGATGTGCTTGTTGTTTTAATTAGAGAAAAATTATGTGCACCAACACACTAATATGTCTTTGTGTGATTCATAAGTGTTAGCTCATGTTTTCTTAAAAACCCATGAAATACAAACCATAGAATTTTTCTTGAGGAAAAACTCGACTGCATTTTTAATTATGCATGATCAGTAATGGCTGAAGATAAGGAATTTATTGTGAAAAAAGGATTATATTGTTTCATCGTTTTGTTTTGTATGCTGACGACTTTTTCTCAAGATGTTTTTTCTACCTGTTCTGTCTTCGATTCTTCTGGTAAACCTGCAGAGCGAACTGATGATGCTTTAGGCCTTATACTTTTTTCAGAACCTCAGTGCCCAAGAGATGTTTTTGCACTACGACAATTTTTAAAAAATGCAGGTTTAAAAATAGAGACGACGATGGTCGCGAATCGAGGGTTTCATAATCCCTCTCAAGGTAGTTTTAGTTTATTTGAGATGGTATTAGGGGAATTACATATAAACGAACATCATTTGTCCATTAATGCCGGCGATTTTTTCTTTGGCCATTTTACCACCGTTAGCTTAACTGGTGAGTTAGTTGCTGATCAAAATCCAGAAAAAAATGCATTAATGATCGAAGCATTTGCATGGGATGCTAAAAAAAAGGTATTTAACTTTTATGAATTACGTGGTGATGGTACTCAAGGTCAATGGTTTTATCGTGGAGATTCTGTAGATATAGTTGCAGATAACGTGTTGCTTCATCGTCAACCCGATCCAAAACATCCCCAGTTTGGTACTCGATTACGTTGTTCTGGCTGTCATGGTGCTGGTGGTCCTATTATGAAGGAACTGGATCAACCTCATAATGATTGGTGGGAGCCAAAACGAAAATTAAATTTTGGTGGGCATAAGCCAGATGCGGTATTGCAGGATATTTTAGAAACACTAGTTGCGCCGGAGCAATTATCCAAAAGCGTTTTACTTGGCCTTAACAAGCTAAATTTTAATGAGAAACTCCATCAAAAAAAGGGGGCTCTTTCCTTACAAGAGCTGCTTCGCCCCTTATTTTGTCCAGTTGAACTCAATTTAATGTCCGATATGTACCCAAATGATGAAGTTCAATCCAAAGTGAGTATTCCCATTGAGTTTTTCATTGACTCAAGATTTTTACCTGATCAAAAAAATCAATCGATTATTATTTCTAGGGCTTTTTATGAGGAAGCATTGAATGTTTTAGGGAGTCATTTTCCTGAAACTTATTTGCAGGATGCGGATCATGCGTGGCTTACACCCGTAAAAGCTAAATCAGATAAGTTGGCGGTGGATAATTTAATTAAGAATAAAGTAATTGATACTAAATTTATGTTGGATGTTTTAGATATAGATAGAACAAATCCAGTATTTTCATCGACACGATGCAGTCTTTTACGTTTGCTGCCAGCAACCCCTACGTTGAATTGGCATGATGTATTTATAAAAAATTTGAGTGAATCAAAAGAATGGGGCGCGAAAAAATTGTTAAGAAATCGCACATCTCCAGAACAAAATATTGAATTTTATCAACAAAAAGCAAGAAAATTTCTAAATAATTGTCAAGAAAAACTAAAAAATAGCAAAAATGTAGAAATGATGTATCGCTTGTTAGTTCAAAGACGAATGGAGGTGGGTACATCAGAAATTTCATTAAATCCGCTTGGACAAATTTTAGAACCTGGATTTCGTGTTATTTTTCCGGAAAATGAAAAAATATTTACGTCAAGTTCATTAAAGCTTACGTCAGCATGTGAGGTAATAGATCAACAGGACAAAACATCATAAGCTGCAAAAGACGAATGACGCTAAAAAGAACGGGCTTATATGGCTAAATTACTGCAATTTATACCTGAATTCTTAGTATGCTTATGACTTCTCTTCATTACAGCTTTTTTAGGTTAATTTTGCTTTCGAATCATCTAGAGCTCGCCGGTACCTGGCTGATGATTTATGGATTTAAACCCCGCTTTTTTATAAGCCCTTATTGCTGCGCTATTCGTGCTTTCTGGATCAGCAAGGACATGGGTATGGGGGCTGGCATGTTCTTTTAAAAATTGATCAATCGCCTTGCTTCCGATCCCCTTTTTTAAAAATTTTTTTTCCCCTATAAATACATCAAAAGCAGCAAGGTTTGAGGGTAATCCGGTTAAAGGGATGGAGCGCATAAAGTCATAAGCATTATAGAATTGGATGTATCCAATAGGATTTTCATCTGCCAAAATAATATAAGCACTAATAGGCTTCATTACACCATTTTCAAACTTATATCCTTTGATGTAACTCCCATATTTTTTTTCTATCAAGTCGTATGTCCATTGTGTTTCTTGATCCCACCAAGCTTTCACGTGGGGCTCTTCTAACCATTTCAGCAGCAAAACCAAATCAGTCTCAGCAAGAGGTTTAAATGTTATTTTCATTGGTTTTTCTCTAACATCATCTCGCGCCTAATTTATTTAAAAATAAACATATCAAAATATGTGACGCATAACCTAAGCAATTATATTTTATTATCAAATATGTTTTTCATTTCCCTAAACCACTTCAGAACGCAAAGAATTGGGATTTATTCAACAGGGAGATAATCTGAAAGCACTCGTATTTCATGCTTTAGGAGATATTCTTTCAGAAATGCATCAAATAAATACGACCTAAAATCCCTATGATGTTATTGTAGATAACTATATTCACGATTTCCTGTTTTTGAAAGAGTTTTTTATGACAAAGAAAGATAAATGGTCTCAAAATGTTACTTTAAAGAGTCATGCTTTAGACTTGGAAAAAGGTGTGTTTACCTGGAAAGATCCAAAAAAAATTGCTAACTCTTTAATTCTTTCGGCTGAAAATAGTACTCGTAGAAAAGGTTCAATTTATCAATCAGCCATGTCTATGCTTAGTTTTTATATTAATCGAGCTGGAAAAAAACTACATCAGGAACAAAAAGACATCTTAAATAAGGCAAAAGATGAGTTAAGAAAACTAAAAGAGATGAACAACTTATAAGTATCTTTACTCGTTAACCGGATGGTAGAAAATGGAAATGCCCAAATAATTTGGGGTGTACTAATCACCATAACAAATTATGGTTTCATTTCAAGCTGATTTAGTAATTTTAATATCAAGTATGCGAAGATTGTTTCATTGTTACTAGAATATAAATATGAAAGAAAGGAGACTCTGATGCCCTATAAAAAAATCAATCAACTACCCGATAGCGTAAAAGATAACTTGCCTAAACATGCACAGGAAATTTATAAGGAGACATATAATAATGCGTGGGATCAGTATGATGAGCCAGAAAAAAGGCAAGGGGGGCGTGATAGGGAAGAGACTGCTCATGCAGTTGCCTGGAGTGCTGTAAAAAAAGAATATGAAAAAAACTCTGCGGGAGAGTGGGTAAAAAAATAACTGACGCGGGGGTACTGTGGAAGTTGATCAATGCCTTTATAAACAATAAACGTGCACATTAGTTTGAACTACTACAACTGATGTGCTACAACGACACAGTCGTTTGGTAATTAATCCGACAGTTTCCAGCGGTAATGACTCTACTACAGATTATGATGGATAAAATTGTTCATTTATACTTTTGTTCTATGGGCTTTAAACGAATTCCTTTTTCTTCAATATTAATAAAACCTTTTTTATAAAGTTGCCCCAATGCACTTTTAAAATTTTTTTTGCTCTCAGAAAATATCTGCTGAATTTCAGCTGGAGGACTTTTGTCATGCAAAGCTAAAAAACCACCGGATTGTTCAAGCCTGGAAATGATACGTTGTGCTAATTCATTAATACTATTTTGTCCTATTTGTCTTAAGGCAACATCAATTTTGCCATCTTCACGTACCTTCTTAATGTATCCTTTAACCTTTTTGCCATAAGTTAATGTTTGAAAAATATCATCTGTATGAACCAATCCCCAGTGACTGTTGTTGATAATAACTTTTCGTCCTAACGGAGTACTATCAGCAATAAGTAGATTAACTTCTTCACCTGACTTAAAGTTAGCGGTTGTCTTATCCAAAAAATAATCGATTTTTGAGCTTGCAATAATGCGTCCTTGATTATCTTGTTTTAAATAGACAAGGTAAGATTTTCCCTTTTCCATAGGGCGGTGTTGTTCTGGCTTGGGTACCAATAAATCTTTGTCTAATCCCCAGTCAAGAAAAGCCCCGACAGGATTCACATCAATCACTTTTAAAAAAGCAAAGTTACCTAATTTGGCGTGAGGACGCATCGTTGTCGCTATAATTTTGTCGTCTGAATCAAAGTAAACAAATACATCCAGCACATCACCAACCAATGCATTTTTAGGTACAGATTTATTGGGTAATAAAATTTCTCCCCACTCTCCTCCTTGAAGATACACCCCAAATGGGGCCTCGCGTACCATTTTTAATTTATTAAATTCCCCAACTTTTATCATGACCAGGCTCACTTTTCTTATATGAGTCAAGCTTAACACAGAAAAAATAATGTGTTTATTATTTATTAATGTTGTTGCAAAATTACTGCAGATCGAGTTAGTTATCTTCAATTCCACAGAAGCAATGGGCACGTTCAGTTTTTAAGTGGGAGTTTAATCACACTGGCGAAGCAGTGGACCAAATCAGACGCGAGCAAAATCAAATACTGCAAAAAAATCCTACTGTGCAACAAAATATAAATCAGATCAAGAAATTAGCTAAAGCTAATTATTATGTTCACTGTATTGAAGCGAATTCTAAAACGAATCAAAACATTTCATGTGTTAGAGAGTGGAGCGTTTTATAGAATAAAAATTAATAAAAACAAGAACCATTGAGCTAGCACGCATAAAAATTTATTATTTAATCCAAAATAATTTCTTATGAATAAATTAATGCTTAATGATATCAAGATTAATACAATTCCAATCCATGAAAACAATGAACCTCTAGTGGATTTAAAGGATCAACAATATTTGTTATTTGGCTCTCCACCTGATACCCCATTAACATATAATGATTACACAAAAATTCGAAAATCAGTTTATGAAAAACTTCTTATCGCTCAAAACATGCTTCCTTGTAATTGGAAATTTAAAGTATACGAAGGATTGCGAAGTCTACGTGTTCAAAAAATATTATTTAACCAACAAATCAATAGGTTAAAATCCCAAAAGCCTCACAGAAATGAAGAGGAACTTTTCATTGACGCCAGCAAACTTGTTTGTCCAATATACTCATATGATGGTACACCGATTATTCCACCACATAGTACAGGTGGCGCAGTTGATTTAGAGTTAATTGATATCAATGGCAATTTAATTAATTTAGGCATGGAAATTAAAGATTGGTATAAAGTCGATCCCGATATTTGTAAAACGCACTCTAAAAATATTTCAAGAGTAGCATTTAAAAATAGAATGATTCTTTTAGAGATAATGCTCGATCTTGGTTTTGTTAATTATCCTAATGAATGGTGGCATTTCTCATATGGTGATCGATTATGGGCTGCCTTAACAAATGAATATAAAGCCATTTATGGAGCTATTGCCAGTTAATCCAATTTTTTATCTATCCCAAACTTTTGAGTTTTCATCTATTAGGGTGTGTTGACAAATGGTACCCAAAATCCAGGAAACGTTTGAATGAAATTCGGCGCTCTAATGGATTGATAAATAGTAGTAAACCCATATTAGGGTAGTTCTCATAGCAACTACTCAAACGGGTTTGCAATGGCGATACTCATGCTAAGTGATGAGCTATGATTAAGCTACAGGAGAGCAAGCTACAACATAGGAATTATAACAAGCCTAAACTTCGTACGATGATTCAGGGGATGTTGCTTTTTAGTTGATCAAAAACTATTCTGTCAAACTCAGAAACGATTATTATTACCGCTAAAAAAAACTCTATCAAAATAACACACATTAACTTACACATAAAATGAGAAGAGTTAAAGATTGAATTATGATGATTGCTTAAGTAGTAATATAATTCAACTCATCTGAGTAGAAAAAGTGATATAAAAATGCGATTCACTGACAGAGACTGTTTTCTAGAAGAGTTACCTGAACAAGTTGATTTTGGTTGGTTGTTAAGATTAATTAAGGTTTGGGTAGAGGCAGAAAATCTACCCTTTATGATGGGGGGTTTAGCCACAGTAGATGAAAATGGATTGCCAAGAAGCCGCACAGTAGCTATTCGTGAAATAAACGAACACGGGTTTCTTTTTTTTACGCAGCTGGGTAGCGCAAAAGTAGCGCATATTTTTGTTAATCCCTATACTTCTTTTACTTTTATGTTACCGAATACACAAAGACAAATTACGGTTTTTGGTAGAGTAAGGGCACTTGGGGAACATGAAAATTTAAAAAACTGGGATACTTATGATCAAGAGCGCAGGTTACGTTTTTTAGTCTATGGCACAAAGTCTGGGCAATTGATAAAGAAACAACAGGAGTTAGATGAAGAGTTATTTACCTTAAAGGAGCAATATAAAAAAACACTCCCAGAACGACCGCGAGAGTATATTGGTTATATGATTGTTCCTGACGAGATAAAACTTTATCAATTAAATGAGCATCGGTTGTCGGACTCAATAACTGCAATATGTACTGATGAAAATTGGACTTTACAGCGATTTGTTCCTTAACTTTTACATTTAGGAACAAACACCTGCAATTGAACATATGCCCCAAAATCTCAAGGTATACATTTAAGGGCGTTAGCTGATTAATCTTATTTATTCTTACATTCACGCCAGGAATTTTTGTTGCTTCCGCGGCGACATTATCATTGACAAGAATATCCAATCTACTCAGTGCTGATAAGCAAATTCAAACACTCAAAATGAGTGTCTGATAATTAAACTCCATAGTCCACTATGATGATTCATATTGAGGTAAGGTAATCCCATTCGAAATTGATTTTATCATGGCTAGGATTTTGTTCGAGCGTTCTTCTGCAATTTCCTTGGAAACTTCATCTTTTACAAGGAATGATTCACTGACCCAAACACCAAATTTTTGATTGGCATCAACGAAGGAACGTAGCAGTGCATTATAACGAGTAAACGCTCGGGTATAATTTCCATTAGCAACTTTTAATTCTCCCGCCAGTATATATGCTCCAACGAATGCCAAATTATTCCCTTGGCCAGATAACGGAGAAGGACAATAGCCTGCATCACCGACAAGCGCTATTCGACCTTTGGTCCAACTATTCATTTTTACTTGCGTAATCGCATCAAAATAAAAATCATTGCTTTCTGGCATTCGATTTAAAATATTTTGTGTTTCCCAGCCAAAATCGCGAAAAGTATCACGTAGGAATTGCTTTTGTTCCTGCTCATCACGGATGTCATTCAGGAGATGCTGGGAACGGAACATAAATCCTGCTCTTGCTATTTCAGGATTGTTATCGCTATTTATTGAGACTAATTTATTATTAGCCTCACATTCCAGATCTATGTGACTCAAGCCAAGGTAATTTGGAATGGTAAATGTACTGAGATATGCGCCAAGGTGAATTAACTGATATTCATTTTTTTCAAAAATCATGCGCCTTATAGCAGAGTGAATCCCATCTGCAGCGATCACCAGATCATATTGTTCAATCCTGCCATCCATGAAAATAACGGTAACGTTATCAGCATTCTGCTCAATGCTAATAATGGATTGATTGAAATAACAAGGGACATCAGCAATTGTTTTCATCAGGATTTCAACCAAATCACCACGGAGAATTTCGACTTCGTCATCTTGCCTAAACCCGAATTTCTCACCCTGTTCTTCATGCAGCACTTTACCCGATGAGTCTACAAAGCGACCGCGCTCTATTCGCGTGCGCATCTCACATATTTGATCATAGATACCCATTTCTCTGGCGATATGAGTTGCTATGCCACGAACATCCAGTGCCTGACCCCCTTTTCTAATAGACGCATATTTTTCAATCAAAACAGGAGAAAAACCAAACCTTCTTAGCCAATAACAAACAGCAGGGCCAGCTACACCAGCGCCAATGACGAGAATTTTGATATTTTTAGACATTGATAATTACCTTATTAGATTTAATTATTTTAAATAACTCATTTTTGATATTTCTGTTATTGTATATTGAATAAAATTGATTGCTTTATTGCTGAATGCATTCCTCGCCCATATTCCTGTGGATACTAACGTCAATTGCAGTTTCACTTCTTAATGCTGCAGAAAGCATGGCAATACCTTGTTCTTTAAAAACATAGGGCAAATATCTTCTACCCTTCATGCCAACTTGAGATATCTATTGGTGATCAAAAGCAATCAAACTCAGTTTCATTAAGTTGGAACATGAACTCATCAGGAAATTTATCAATAGTTCGTTTAATTGCCTGGTTAAAAAATTTTGAGACAATTCCATCGACCCTTAGAGGCTCGCTATCCAGCATTACTTTTAAATTGCGTACATGATAAATTTTTTTGGTGTTGTTGGTTTTGTTATCTACAGCATCTTGAAGAGCAATCAAACTTTAGCTTTATTATACCAAATTGAAAGATCTAATGACATCGTTCACATGATCAGGATGTTTTACTTGTGAATGGCTTAATCCATTGCAAAAAGGGGAAAGGGGAGTAATTCATGAGGTGAATTGATACAAACGGCTCAGGTTGAAACCATTTCGCCGGCGGATCCCTTTTAAGAGAAGAGGTAACTAATAAAATACAAAAAAGGATACAATGGCACTTTTGGGGTTCGTTGTATTCCAGAGCTAGAGCAGTCCTTTCTTTATTTGTGTATACATGATAGTCGATTGCTGGATATGTCTGATCTTTTCGGTAATCTTGAAACTTATTTTTTATTATTGGATTCAAATTTTATTGGGCTTATTATGGTTTACTCGAGGATCATGATTCCATAGAGCCATAATAGCTAAATATTTATTGGTAACCCCGAGTTTTTTATTGGCGTTTTGTAAATGAAAATTCACGGTACGCTTACTAATTTTTAATAATTGTGCAATCAGTTCCAAACGGAATCCCTCGGCAGTTAGTCTCAAGCATTCTTGTTCACGTTTTGTCAGAGGCACTACACCTATTTTTTTTTCATTCAACAGTAACCTTAAAAAATGAAAATAGGTGTGTAAGATGCCAAGCCAAGTATCCACATGATTTTCCCAATTTTTTAAACCATGTTCATTAATTCGCTGATGTAACACCAAAATGACAAATTCACCTTTAGGACCATGTAAAGGAATGCATAATCCCTTATCAAGCCCAAAGATAAGAGACTCTTGTTTAAACCGCCGCATTCTTTTATTTTTAGCCAAACGTAATTGTTCTTTCACATCCCAAAAAATAGGCAATAAAGATTGTTCTGTGGCTTCAAGAGTACGATCAATATCAGCATAACCTTCTTGCAGATAATATTTATGCCACGCATCCAGGGGTGTAGTTGCCCACTCATATACCAATTTGCTTCCTGTTTTGGTGTGTTGATTATAATAGGTAAAGGCAAAGCTTTTTATACTTATACTCCAAAAATAATTTTTTAATAGAGTATTTAACTCATGTATTGACTTTACTTCTGCCATTCGTTTTTTTATGCTTTGCATCATTTATCCTCAAATTCATACTCATTCTTAACTTTATAAAGTTTGAGTTATAGATGGATTTTTTGATTCATCGAAATAAATAATGAATCAAATAGTTAAAAAAAACCTCTATTGAGTTCACTTGAATTATATATTTTCCTTACATGGCCTTTTTGTGATTGCTCATTTGAATTGATTTTACATCTAACAGTTTAAATAGGATTGGCAATTGATGTCTTAAATAGCCAATCCCTATAAGAAATTATTTCATACTGCATTACTGTAAATTGCCATAAAAAGCAGTTAAGTTAACTGTATTCGCAGCAATTCCCTTTATTAAAATATGATAATTTCCGGCGGCAGGTTTTTTGATATTAATGTATTCATTGCCTGTAAATAGAACTTTTTTTAAAGTCCCATCTTCATAACGAACATACAATTGAGCACTATTTTTCGCGTTATTTTGATTGTCTGTTACTTGAATGGAAAGAAGGTCATAACTAAAAGGATATTTATTCAGCACGGGTACCTTAATGAGATATCGATGTTCATCACCTGCAACTAATTTAATGTTATTTATAATGGTCCCATTGGATATTTCAATTTCGGTACCGGTTTCCGGATCATCTATATTACAATTAGCATCCACGCCCACGACACTAAAACTGGCAAGAACGTCATTTATTTCATACCCAAGATCAGCCGCTGCCTTAGCTACCCCACATGCTGCACTATTAAAAGTGGCTTCGGGTTGCCAATACATTTGATTCGCAAGTAAGAAGGTACCAAATGCCTTTCTAATATCCCAACTGGGGGTTGTAGACAAAGTATAAAAGGCTTTATTAAATACTCCTGATGTATGATGTACATCCATGGATTCATTATAATTTTTAGCATTGTCTATAGACATACCATCAAGGGTAGGATTCTTAAAATAACGCATTGCAACTTGATTTTTCATTATAGTAGCTCCTCCTAACCAATCATTTTCTTTTCCTAATGGGGCGTTCACATAATACTCTGCTGTTTCCCCAGCCATATCCGAGAATGCCTCATTGATTCCTCCAGATTGACCTTTATATAAAAGTCCTGAATTAAACTCAGTGACCCCGTGACTTACTTCATGTGCCATCACATCTATGGCAGTAAAAGGATAGGTATAAGCCCCCCCATCCCCAAAGGTCATTTGTTGACCATTCCAGAACGCACCCTCATAGTTTGTCGCAAAATGTACCCGTACCTGGAATTTGGATTGAAGCGGATTAAGGGAAAACCATTTTCGATACATATCAAGGACAATTCCCGCAAAATAATGGGCATCATTAAGGGGGGAATATGCCCCATTTATTGCTTTTCCATTATGTACTGGTCGGTCAGTCTTACGGGAAGGGCAGGCAAATTGATAAATAGTTCCCCCTGTCACCTGATTATTCATGTCATATGTATCTACATCTTGATTCGTCATTTGACAGGTATCCGATACATTCAGGAAGCCATAGTCTCTCCCATAATAATAAGCCCCAGTCTTCTGATTCCCCCCGGGTCCTTCTGCGTCTCGAGTTGTGAGTCCATTCCAGGAGGCTATGATCTCTCCTGTATGTGCGTTAACCATAGAGTAAGGTCTTTGAACGTTATAGCCTTCTACATTAAAAGAAACTAAATAAATCAATTCTGCCTTATTGTTCTCATTAATTCGTACATAAAGCTGTGCACTCTCATTTGTAATAGGGTCATTTTTTTTCAGTGCTGCATTCTTTTTTGCGATTTTTAAAACTTCCTTGAAATTTACAGTGGGTATTGTATTGGGAATGTCTTTCTTAATATCGATCATCATTTGGCCATACCAATGGTTTTCCACGTTATTTAATTCAGAACTCGTTAACATTGCATTAAATACCGGAATCTCTCTGTAATATAGGCTGTATTTTTTTTTAATAACGCCGTTGGGTAAGGTGACTTTGTTAGATAATACAAATTGATAATCACTATTTTTACCGACCAGTGAGTGATTATTTTTTGTTAAATAATGGTGCATGTTGTTCCCGTCAATAAAGACTTTGGATGCGGCTTGGGAGGTCATTGAAAATATGAAAGCACTCGATAAAAAAGAATATATTTTTAATTTATTCATCACTTTCCTTATGTAATTTGGATTAGAGGATAAAATTCCCTTAAAAAATAATAATTTATTACCTAAAACGGGGAAAACCTGATATTTGTTACAGGTTTTTAGACTTTATAACCGGATGGAATGTATTTTTTTCTTGGATTGAGCATTTTTTGAGTGATCTGAATAGCACATTCGGAAGATGCACGTGCCTACTGTGTACCATTGCAAGCCATAGCTACATACTCCTATAACTGTATGGGATTTTCCGTTTTATGGCATAGCTTGATGCCACAAACAGTAAATTGACCATCGATTGCTAAAAGAGTGTTTTCTATTTCCGAAGTTAAAGTCATTGTTTCAACGCTATTTACAGCAGCCGTGAAAAGTTGAAGTGAACAATCTGTAGAATATCCAGCAACTGTATCAGTAAAAACAAAATTCTTATTTTTATTTCATAGAAACCGAAAAAATGAGGATGATGAAGATTTGCCGAATGTGTGGGCAACTTTATTGAGAAGTGTGCTGATGTTGCTTTATTTACTTAAGAAATTATTGGTCTAGTTCATAATATTACATCAATTCTCTTCAGTCTTGCTTAAAGAAGATGTCACATTTTCTTAAGAATGATTTACTAAACTTTATATAAGTCTGAAATATGATAAATAACAAGAGTGAGCATGAGAGACAAGGTAGTCGACGAATTAGAATCTGACGGATTCTTCAATGTTTCTATCGCTTAGTCGATAGGTAAGCATCCATCTCACAGCCATCAATATTAAATGTGATCATTATTTTTGTTAGGCGATAGTGTTAACTGTAATTCCTATTTTCGACAGAACATTCTTCTTCATAAATCTTCTCGTTTTTCCACATATGCAATTTTTTCATATCGCATATAAAAATAATTGGTTGGATATTTAATGCCTATAAAGATTAATATTTAGTCATAAAGTAGTTTTGAGTCTCCAAGAAGCAGAAAAGTACATGGACGTAAAAGAATAACCGGAAGCACTTCAATTTCTGCACAAGTGTCTAAAACAATTTAGGCAAGATATTGAACTTATTGAGGTTAAAAAAATGGTTCAAACAAATCACAATTTAGATACACAGATTAACGATTTAGATACACAGATTAACACTCTTAAAGTAAATTTAAACCGATGGAACAAAAATAATGAAAAAGAGCTTTTGCTAAGAGGCTATGATGTATTAAGAGAAATTGAAAAAATCAGAAAGCTAAATAATCAAGAGGATGAATCGAAGTTATTAGGCATATTGCAAAAAACTAATAAGATTTTAATGAATCGAGAACAACCTGAACAAGTAATTCAAGGTGCTCAGGAGCTAGCTAAGCTAGCAACTGATGCGTCAGGAAAACCTTCTACCCTCTGGAAAAGTTTGGGTACAAGTTTAGTCTTATTTGCTTATGCCGCACTTGTAGTTGCTGGTATAGCATTAGCTGTACCTACTGCTGGGGGTAGTTTATTACTCTCTGCGATTGGAACCATAGGCTTAACCGGCTCTATTGGCGTCGGCGCCGGTGTTGCTGCAACAGGCGCACTCGGTGCTTCCGCGCGTTATTATGGGGGTGAAAAAGGACTGGCCAAATCAATAAATGCGTTGAAGGAGGCGTGTATCGATTATTACGAAAATCCAAATACACACAATTCAAAGAAACTTAGTACTCCAACAAATGCCCCAACGCAGCCGACAACTTCCAAAGCTTCCTTCGAGACTATGACTTCTATCTCTCAGGAAATTAGGGAGCAAATAAAAACAGCGATTAATGGAAATATTGCTGGAACAAATAAAGATCTTCTTAGTATAACTGTAGAAAACATAGATACCACTCTAGAACATAATTTACAAATATTCGAACGACTCAAACATCCTATACCATGGACGTACACTAGAATTGATCCAACTTCTCCAAATGACAAAACCATCATTAAAATAAAATATGATCCAACCCAAGAATTAAATGAAGAAAATACAAAAATTCAATATTCCATCAAAACTAGAAAGTTAAGCATTATAGGTGGTGTTTTAACTCTTCTAGATCATCAAGGTTACGCACCTCATGAAATAGCTAACATTAAAAAAGTCCTCGCTGATGAATGTAATGAAATATGTGATGATAAAAATCAAGCAACTTTGGATCCCAAAACTGAAATAGATCATTTTGTCAGAAAATTAGCTGCTTCTATTGAACAGGAAATTCGTACAAAGGATCGCAATATAATACGAGAGATTCGCGAAGCAGAACGATATTTTGTAGCTGAGCACAATAAAAATCAGATTCTAATTGTCGAAACAAAAACGTCTGAGAATGAAACCATTTATCAGATAGATGTTGAACTTAATCATCAACTTACTTCCGAACAAAAAAAGGAGTATCTAAAAATACACCGTCAGGGGGAAGAACCTGAATGGTTTACTGAGCTCAGTAAAGCTGAACAAGAGTGGTTTAAATCTAAAATACCTCAATCGCTTGAGCCAAGCGATGCAAAATGGCACGACTTTGAATCTCTATTTAAATCTTCAGCCATGACGCATACTCCCGGTTTACCAAACGCTAGAATCAATTATTTAATGCTAAAGCAAGGGAATGAGAACCCTGAAGTCATCAATTGCAGTGTTAAATCGGCAACTCCTGTGAGTTATGAAATGCCTGAAGTCGGACAATCAAAAAACACTCAAGATAATGCCAAACAATTGTTAGAGCTTACGCAAAAAGTAGCTCAAGAAAATCATAAACGTTTATGGGGTAAATTTTTTGATGCCCCTAATATTCAACCTAAAATTCCCGTATTGATGCAATCGTTATTAAGCGACCCCATTAAACCCTTAGGTGTTCCCCTTATGAAAGCAGACGCCTCCTTAATTCAAGGCCAAACAGATGCCATGAATTTTGCAATTCAAGCAGAGAATAAGGCCCCCTCAAACTATTTTTGCATGTATCACAACAATGGCACTAATGGTTATTCACGAGGGAATAAGATCAGCATGCAGGGTGATGAGCAATTTCAGGGCTTAGTAACTCAAGCTAATATTTTTTTAGAATCAGTAATTCAGAAATTGAACTTAAATCAAGATATAGGGGGCTTATTTGACACGAAAAATACAGATCAAGAAAATAAACTTAATGAATTCATTCAAACGATTCAAAATTGCAATTTAACACCCCAACAAAAAGAAAGTATTACCAACATATTGAGGGTTTTAGACGAATATCATCATGAAAAGCAAGAAGCTCCTTCATTATCGCGCAATAAAGCGGAATATATCATTGCTTTAAAAAAATTATTAGTCGAATCAATGGGAGGAGCTGTAAGTAATAATTGTAAAAGCGGAAAAGACAGAACAGGGCAAAGCGAAGTATACCAACATGGTTTTATCTTATTTACCAAACTTCATTCCAAAACAAGCAAGCTTTTACAATATGATGAGATCGGTTACCGCAGAGATTTATTTTGTAAAATTAATGGAACACTGAATGCATCCCAAAAAATTCAAGAAGCATCCGGATTAAATACCCCAGGTTGCGTAGGAACTAAATCAGGTAAAGTGTCTTTGATTATTGATAACGGCATTCGCAATTCTTTTGAACGACTACATTCCTTAGGTTGCCGATTAGCAAGTATGAATAAACCTAAAATTTTTAGTGACGATGAAAACAAGAAAAAGAATGAAAACAAGAAAAAGAATGAAAATATCAAAAATGATGTAAATATCAAAAATGATGAGCGCGCGAATCTAACACAAAAATATAAAAGGAGATATAGTGAAATACAAATAAAAGACTCGGTTGAAGCCCGTCCTCGCAGATTCTCATTCTAAATTTTGAATACATAGATGCGGTTAAAAAATATGAGCCAATAAATACAGAGGAAAAGACGCATTTTACAAGGAGATTAAATAGGAGAGTGAAACAAACAGAATTAAAGATTCAAGGAGTTTTTAATTGCGCTTTTCATAAGAGATAAATGGTGACGTCAATACCTTAATTGTGTTGTTGCATGAAGACATTCTCGTATTAAATAAAGAATTTTTATAGGGGCAAATTCTTTGAAAATGATAAAAATTTTAAGTATGTCTAGATAAATTCAACGAACTGGATTTCATCGCTTTTTAGGTGGCACCTATCGCGGATTACGCGCCTCGACTTTCAGCCTTCCATGGCGCGCAGCGAGAGTACGGTTTGATAGTTCCAGCTTTGACTCGTTGCTCTCACCTACCAAAGCCGCCATGCATTCAAGTAGCATCTGATTTGCGAGGCAGAGAACCCATCGATAACCATAAGACTAACTTGTTCACGAGGCGCCTATTTTAAGCATTTTGAGCAATCCAATTTACAGCATGATCAACATCAGCAATTTTTTCTTCGCTTGTGGTTTTGCTCTTCTGGAAAAAGAACAATGCGCGATTTTCTGTTACTTTTGAGTGAATTAATTGCCCAGCAATGAATAAGAGCCCAATACCTGTCAAAGCAATTGCGATATTTCCAATTATTGTTCCCCATGAAATACGGTAGGCACTCATTTCTTGGTCTTTGCTGTGTAGTAATGCTGAAAATCGTGATTTAAATTCTGTAAAATTACGTTGTTCGGGTTCCTGGTCAAAAAATTCATTTGCCATGATCGTCAGTTTATTAGCTAAATCAATCGCAACTTGGCCTTTCGATGCACCTTGATCTCTAAGCAGTACGCCATAATCATACATAGCTTGAATTTCATGCAAAAATTCAGCCTTAGGATTCTCTAAATAAGGAACTAAGTCATAATATCCCTTTAAAGCAGCAAGTACAGATGCTCTGAGGCCACTATTATTTTTAATAGTGAGATCTGCTCCATTACGAGCCAACAATTCAACCATCACACGGTTATTTTGCTTGCTCGCACGATGCAATGCTGTTTCACCAAATTGATCTTTTGCATTTATATCTATTTGTTTAGTATCGATCAACCATTGGATCAGGCTCACATTACCAGACGACACAGCACAATGAATAAGAGTCTCATTTCTGTTTGTTAATGCAGTTAAACTCAACCCTTTGCTAACAAGATAATCAACGGCTGGTAAATTTCCAGAATAACATGCAGTATGCAGAAGCGTAGCTCCCTGGTTGTCTACAAGATACAAATTAGTTTCTGAAAGTAATTGTTCAATAGCGTCTATAGTTGCATTGTGATTTTCCGACAATAATAAATGAATTGGTGTGCGGCCGAAATAATCTTTGCCTTCCAAAACTGCCGCGTTTAGACCCACTAGCTCAGCGATCTCGTTATTATTTGCACCATTCTGATTATGATGAACAAGAATATGGAGTACAGTAGGTTGAAAGCCAGAGCGACCTCCCGCTGTAATATCGGCTCCCTGTCTCGCCAAGGTCATTGCTGATTGTTTGAAACTATCAAAGCTACATAGCTCAAGTTCGATAGCATCCAGTAGTGATTGCCATGCAGTTTTATTAAAATAATCTTTAGCTGTTAAAACAGCGGCGTTTAAACCCACTAGCTCAGCGATCTCGTTATTATTTGCACCATTCTGATTATGATGAACAAGAATATGGAGCACAGTAGGTTGAAAGCCAGAGTGACCTCGCGTTGTAATATCGGCTCCCTGTTTCGCCAAGGTCATTGCTGATTGTTTGAAACTATCAAAGCTACATAGCTTAAGTTCGATAGCATCCAGTAGTGATTGCCATGCAGTTTTATTAAAATAATCTTTAGTTGTTAAAACAGCCGCGTTTAAACCCACTAGCTCAGCGATCTCGTTATTATTTGCACCATTCTCATTATGATGAACAAGAACATGGAGCAAAGTAGGTTGTGAGCCAAAGCGACCTCGCACTGTAATATCTGCCCCCTGTCTTGCCAAGGCCATTGCTGATTGTTTGAAATTATGGCTAGTCGTTCCATTCGATAATAATTCTTTTAGCTGCTCTGTTGGTGTAGGCATACAATAACCCCCTGAAAAATCACAGTGCGCAATAATAGCACAAATCTTGCTGTGAGATCCATTTATTAGAATTCATCGAACCTCCAACCTCCTGGTTCGTAGCTTTCTACTTGTTATTTATAATATTTAATAATCAACATATTGTGATGCATGTATCCTTTATCCTGCTCCAATTAGCGATTTGCTAATGGAGTGCACCCTAAATGAGTTGGTACAATTAAAGTGGTCTCATAAAGTCTTAAATGAATGGATTGATAATTTAATAAAAAATAGAACGGATTAAAGCAGAGCGCGGTTGGAAAAAACAAAAAACGATATGATTGATGCTTTATTAGATTGTTTGGTTGAGGATTATGACTTAATTGAAAAGGACCTAATGTTGCCAGATGTACATGATAGACATGTATTAGCCGCTGCGATTGCTTCTAAATCCAAACTAATTATTACAGCTAATTTGAAAGATTTTCCGCAGGAATATTTATACCAGTTTAAAATAAAACCTTGTCATCCAGATGATTGTCTTCGGAATAGACCTGATTTCATTGGTCGGAGTGACAGGAGTTGAACCTGCGACCCCTGCCTCCCGAAGGCAGTGCTCTACCAGGCTGAGCTACACTCCGTGTTGAAAATGAAATTTTCCACCCTAGAGATACTCTCTAAGTTAATCCTGAAATTAATAACTTCTTAATAATGCAAATTGTGCGAGCTCTATAAGCGCATTTTTATATTTTGAGTCAGGCAGCAGGGCTAAGTTGGAAATGGCAGTATTCACTTCCTTGGCAGCAATTCCTTTAGTGTATTCTATAGCTTTTGTTTCTTCCAACGCACCGAGAATTTCGGGTAAGAAGTCTAATGTGCCGTGTTTCAAGCTTTCTTCAATTTGCTGTTTTTGTACTTCTGTTCCATGTTGTAATGCATAAATTAAAGGTAAGGTTGCTTTTCCATCCGCAAGATCATCTCCTATATTTTTACCAATCGTTTTGGCATCAGAGCAATAATCCAGGGCATCATCTATGAGTTGGAACGCATTGCCTAGATGTAAGCCATAGGCATACAGAGCATTTTGCATTTCTTTAGAAGAGTTGCTTAGTATTGGGCCTATGCATGCGGCAGCTGCAAATAATAAGGCTGTTTTGGCACGAATTACATCAAAATACTCCTCAAAGGTTAATGCAGGATTATGGCGATTCGTTAATTGCTTCACTTCACCGCAACTGATTTCAAGCGCTGTTCTGGCGAAAAGCTTAAGCACCTCTGGGTTATTTATATCAACCATTAATTCAATGGATTGAGTAAAGAGATAATCGCCAACTAAAATGCTTGCTTTGCTTCCCCAGATATTATTTGCTGTTTGACGTCCTCTTCTCAATGTAGATTCATCAATGACATCATCATGCAATAAAGTTGCTGTATGAAAAAACTCTACCATTGCAGCGAGGTCAATATGATCTTGACCTTGATAGCCACAGGCATTGCTTGTTAGAAGAACTAACAATGGACGTAATCTTTTTCCACCACTCTCAATCATATGGTGGGACATTTTATCAATTAGGCCAATTTGCGATTCAATTTTATTAATAATTAAATTATTAACGGCATTAAAATCGTCATTAATTAGCGCGCGTATACTGTCAATCGCCATTGTTTGTCCTCTACGACTCAATCAATAAATGCTAAAGTTGAGCATAAGAATTGTCAAGTGAAACTGGGCTTGGATTCATTATACATTAAAGCGAAAATGCATGATATCACCATCGCAAACGATATATTCCTTACCTTCTAAACGTAATTTACCTGCTTCTTTAGCACCTTGCTCGCCGCCGCATTGAATAAATGCATCATACGCTATAACTTCGGCACGAATGAAGCCTTTTTCAAAGTCCGTATGGATTACTCCTGCAGCTTGGGGGGCAGTAGCTCCTTTAGAGATGGTCCATGCTCTTACTTCTTTAACTCCCGCAGTAAAATAAGTTTGTAATCCTAATAGTTCATAGCCTGCTCGAATTACCCGATGCAATCCAGGTTCACTTAATCCTAAATCTTCCATAAACTCTTGGCGATCAGCCTCATCTAACTCTACGAGTTCTGCTTCAGTTGCTGCGCATAGAGCAACAATACTTGCTTTCTCCTGTAGCGCCAATTCGCGTACCTGCTCCAGCAACGGATTATTTTCATATCCATTATCATCAACGTTTGCGATATAAAGCACGGGCTTTGCTGTGAGTAAGAAAAGTCGACGTGAAATGTGCTCTTCTTCAGCAGTGAGTTCAAGTGTACGAACTGGGTAACCTTCATCAAGATGCGCTTTAATTTTTTCTAATGTTTTCACTTCAAATAGCGCTTCTTTATTTCCACTACGACTGTTTTTTCCAGCTTTTAATAAGGCTTTTTCGAGAGTTTCCATGTCTGCTAAAGCCAATTCTGTGTTAATGACTTCAATATCGCTCAATGGATGAACATGTCCTTCTACATGAACTACATCCGTATTTTCAAAGCAACGTACTACATGGGCAATTGCATCTGTTTCACGAATATTTGCTAAAAACTGATTGCCTAATCCTTCTCCTTTTGAGGCTCCTTTAACAATACCTGCAATATCAACAAATTGCATGGTTGCCGGGAGCACTTGCTGAGGGTTGACTATTTTACTTAAGGCGTCAAGCCGTGGATCCGGAACAGTCACAATTCCCACATTGGGCTCAATAGTACAAAAAGGATAATTTGCTGCTTCAATGCCTGCTTTAGTCAATGCATTAAACAAAGTTGATTTACCAACATTGGGCAAGCCCACTATTCCACATTTAAATCCCATATGTAGTACCTCTAAAAATGTTAAATTTAGGATGCGTGCAAAAATTACACAAACCCTTAAGCGTTTAATTGATTCATTGCTTTGGCAAAATCACCAGAGAAAATGAATGGCATTACAGCAATACCTCTGTCAATCGCATCATAAGTTAATTGTCTTTCTTGTGCTGTAGGTTTACTGAGTACAAATTGATGGACCAAGTCTTTATGTCCAGGATGGCCAATCCCAATACGCATACGGTGAAATTCCGCACTTCCTAATTGAGCAATTATATCTCTCAAGCCATTATGACCTCCATGGCCTCCACCTGTTTTAAGTTTAATGCGCCCTGCGGGTAAATCTAACTCATCATGGACGATTAATATCTCATTAGGTTGAATACGATAAAATTGACTTATAAGTCGGGTAGGTTGACCACTATGATTCATAAAAGTAGTGGGTAATGCCAATTTATACAGATGTTGATTTAATTCTAAATCAACCAGCTCAGCCTGCATCTTTTTTTCGAGTTTAAAGAAAATACTATATCGTTGTGCTAATGCTGAGATTAGCCATTGCCCTGCGTTATGGCGAGTATGCTCATAAGCTGGGCCTGGATTACGTAAACCGATAATTAGTTTAATGGCCATGGATTGGAAGCTCTTTTTGCTATGATCGTAATTTTGGGCTTATGTTGCTTGGGTGAAGCTCGGTGGGCAAGGATAAAATTAAATAGGTTTCCAAGCCGCTCCGAGTTCACCCAGGTTCTATTTATTGTATTACGTAACAATAAGAATATAAATTTTTATTATTCACTTTTCTCAGAGTCAACAGTAGGTACAGCAGAGGCTGGAGTCTCTGCAGTTTCTTCTTCTGATGCTGCACTTACTTTAGGCATATGAATACTTACCACAGGTGCATCATGACTTCCATCAGTAACATCAACGGTAAGTTGTACTCCTTTAGGTAATTTTAAGTGAGATAAGTGAACTATATCATCAACTTTAACTTCAGACATATCTACATTAATAAATTCAGGTAAGTCTTTTGCTTGGCAACGGACTTCTACTTGAGTCATTGTGTGGTTGATGATACCACCTGCTTTAATACCAGGAGCTTTTTCTTCATTAATAAAATGAATCGGCACTAATTTAACAAGAACATCAGTTTTAGAAACACGTTGTAAATCCATATGCATCACAACAGGTTTATAAGGATGGCGTTGTAATGCTTTTAAAATAACGTGTTCTACTTTACCATCAACAGTAATATCAAAAACACTTGAGTAAATACTTTCAGTTTCTAACGCTTTGATTACTTTGTTATGTTGAAAATGAATAGAAGTGGGTTTTTTATCGCCACCATAGATTACGGCTGGTACTTGATTTTCAAGACGACGTAGGCGGCGGCTCGCACCTTTCCCCATATCCGTTCTTGTTTGAGCTTCTAAAAGGATGTTTGACATTATATACTCCTAAAATTGATTAAGTCCTTTGAAATTTAATCCGCGACCAGACTAAATACCGGATAAAAATCCGGAAAGGGTGGCGAAGTATACAATATTTTAAAATGAACTTGAAGTCATAGTCATAATTTCATAGAATATGCGACTTTATTGAATTTTTGATAGCCAAGCAGGCGAGTTGGAGAAAAATTATGTATGCAGTAATCAAAACTGGCGGTAAGCAATACACCGTGAAGGAAGGTGATGTATTAAAAATTGAATTACTGCCTGAAGATGTTGGCAATGAAATACAATTTAAAGAAGTATTAATGCTCGCTGATGGCGATAAAATTGTTTGTGGATCTCCCCTAGTCGATAAGGCTACAGTGAAAGCTGAAGTGCTTGATCATGGTCGCCACAAAAAAGTTAAAATTATTAAGTTTCGTCGTCGCAAGCACCACAAGAAACAAATGGGGCACAGACAATATTATTCGCAAGTTAAAATTACTGCGATAAGTAAGTAAGAGAGGAATAGCAATGGCTCATAAGAAAGCAGGTGGTAGTACTCGTAACGGCCGCGATTCGAATCCCAAGTATCTTGGTGTGAAGCGTTTTGGTGGTCAATTTGTTAACGCTGGTGAAATTATCGTAAGACAACGTGGTACGCGTTTTCACCCAGGCCCTGGTGTTGGTTGCGGTCGCGATCATACTTTGTTTGCTTTGGTTGAAGGTTTAGTACAATTTGTTGTTAAAGGAAGCAAGAATCGTAAGTATGTTACTATTGTTGCAGAACAAAAAGAAGAAGCTGCAAATTAATCTGAGCGATTCAAAGTACATATGAATAGATGAATTGTAGCTTTGCTGCAATGTTCTCAGGTTTAAAAGCAAAAAATTTCCAGTTTTTGCTGTATTAGGTTTTTTTTATCCCCTAATGCAGTGTCGTCTTTGGCCCCGGCAACGGGGTTTTTTATTTTTGAGGTAGGCCATGAAATTCGTTGATGAAGCAGTAATAAAAATAGAAGCAGGCCATGGAGGAAATGGTTGCTTAAGCTTCAGACGCGAAAAATTCATACCTCGTGGTGGTCCCGATGGAGGAGATGGCGGAGATGGTGGTAGTGTTTACTTTGAAGCCAGCACTGATTTAAATACACTCATTGATTTTCGTTATATGCGTCACTATAAAGCAGGTAATGGTCAGCAAGGAATGGGTGGAAATTGTACGGGAAAAAAGGGCGATGATTTAATTATTAAAGTTCCGGTTGGAACTCTGATTTATGATATGGATACTGATGAATTGTTGGGTGATATTAAAGAGCCTAATGTTCCGGTATTAATTGCTCAAGGTGGTTTTCATGGCCTAGGAAATACGCGCTTTAAGAGTAGTGTTAATCGTTCACCACGCCAAACAACCCAAGGAAGTTTAGGGGAATCAAGGAATTTACGGCTGGAATTGCGCGTCTTGGCGGATGTCGGATTATTAGGATTACCTAATGCAGGAAAGTCAACTTTAATTCGTGCTGTTTCAAGCTCAAAAGCTAAAGTTGCTGATTATCCTTTTACCACGTTACATCCTAGTTTAGGTGTTGTGAGTGTTTCTTCTCATAAGAGTTTTGTCATGGCGGACATCCCTGGTCTAATCGAAGGTGCTTCTACCGGAGCAGGTCTTGGACATCGTTTTTTAAAACATCTTTCTCGTACTTGCGTGCTGTTACATGTGATTGATGTAGCACCTATAGATGGTAGTGATCCTGTCGCTTCCGCCCAAACTATCATTAACGAGCTGGCACAATATAATCCAGAGCTACTCAAAAAAAATCGGTGGTTGGTGTTGAACAAAATGGATACCTTACCTGACACTAAAAGTCGAGAGGAAAAGATCCAGTCTATAGTGACAGGGCTTAATTGGAAAGATAAAGTGTTTGCTATTTCAGCCATCAGCGGTGAGGGAACACAACAATTATGTTATTCACTTATGCAATTGATTGATGAGATGAAAGAGTTGGAAGAATAACTGTTTTGTCGCTTGTGTTACCATGAATACAGGTAAGTTTTGAGAGAATGAATTTTGATTTGTTTCGGGTCGCTCAATAGCTCAATCCCATTTCTGGACTTTTCCTAAGAGTACCCTAGTTCCAATCGTAACAGCTTTTGTAATGCAAACTTGAATCCTAGTAAAAAAAATTCTTAATATTTTCGAAGACCTAGTATTGATTTCAGCGTATATAGCTCTGGGATGGCTTTACAGTATCTTTTTCTGTGTCTATGATATGTGTAACAGAAATCAAAAGAGATCATCATGTCTCCACGAGGTGGAAAAAGAGAAGGAGCTGGACGTCCCAGAGGCGAACCAACCAAAATTATTCGTATACCCGTATCTCAGCTTGCGGATTTTGTGCGATTAAAAAACCAACCGGATTACCAATTACCCATATTTTCCAGTAAAGTGCAAGCAGGATTTCCTTCACCTGCTGATGATTACATCGAGGGTTATTTGGATTTAAATATGAAGTTTATCAAGCATCCTTCCGACACATTTGTGGTACAAGCGATAGGTGAGTCTATGGTAGAGGCAGGTATTTTTTCAGGTGATTGGCTTTTAGTCGATAGAAGCATAGAACCATCAGACGGCCGTATTGTGATTGCGGCAATTAATGGTGAACTAACGGTAAAACGCTTGTTCAAAAAGGCAGGCAAGGTACAATTGCTTCCTGCTAATCCCCAATTTAATCCTATTGATATTAATGAGGATAGTGAGATGGTGATTTGGGGTGTGGTTACTTTAGTCCTTCATGAGTTACCCTAAGTGTTTCATATCACTTCTCATCGCGAGAAGTTATTTAAGTCGGAGATATATGCGGTCTCTGGCCACAATAGGAAAAAAATTAATTTAACGAGGAATTTATCAACGAAAATTGGATATGTATACGGCTGTATTAACTGTGCTCTCTATCGATGGCATGCTTTAAGCGAATAAACAAGACAATCTATGGAACTTATAAACCCAATCAGAAAAATAATCCATATTGATATGGATTGCTTTTATGCCGCGATTGAAATGCGAGATTTTCCTCAGTTGGCAAATAAGCCTATTGCAGTAGGAGGGGATGCCAACCGTCGTGGGGTTATTGCCACTTGTAATTATATAGCCCGCCAATTTGGAGTACGTTCCGCAATGCCAACAGCACAGGCAATTAAATTATGTCGACAGCTCATCTTGCGACCCGTTCGAATGGACGTTTATCAAAAAGAAAGCCACTACATTCGCGCTTTATTTGCAGAATACACGGATCTTATTGAACCGTTATCCTTGGATGAGGCTTATCTTGACGTCACTCATTCTATGCAATGCAAGGGAAGCGCGACTTGGATAGCACAAGAACTGCGGGAGCGAATTTATCGAACCCGAGGACTTACGGCGAGTGCCGGTATTGCTCCAAACAAAAGTTTGGCAAAAATCGCCAGTGATTGGCATAAACCTAATGGGCAAATGGTGATTAGACCAGAAGAAATTACTGCATTTATGCATCATTTACCGGTGCGTAAATTATTTGGGGTAGGGCCCAGGATGGAGGAAAAATTAAATGCATTAAATATTAAAACATGTGGTGAACTACAGCACTATTCAATTGACGCTTTATACAAAGAATTCGGCGTTATGGGACAAAGACTCTATGAATTAGCTCGAGGAATTGATCATCGTCTTGTCAATCCTGATCGCATTAGAAAATCCATCAGTGTAGAAGAAACTTATCTCAAAGACTTGCCTGATGGAGCGGCGTGTTTGGCTGCTTTGCCCAAACTGATGGCACGTCTGGAATTACGAATACAACGGCTAGGAAAAATTTCTGGAATTCATAGTTTGTTTGTTAAACTGAAATTTAATGATTTCCAGAAAACTACGGTGGAATGTGTACACGATAAGATGGACTTTATTATTTTACAACAGCTCATTCAAGAAGGTTTTTCCAGAAAATATATGCCTGTAAGATTATTGGGTATAGGCGTTAAATTAAGGCAAGAAAAAATAAATGAGATGATTCAGCTTCCTTTGTTTGACTTATAACCCCTTGTGACCGAAAAACAATAGGTACATGAGCGCTTGTCCTGTAGATTTTTGTATTAATTTATTAAAATAATCAATAAATAACTGAAAAATTAATAGTAGATATACATAAAATTGATGTGTTTCAATGCTGATATTTTTGTATCATTACAGAACAAAATATTCACAATGGGATGTATCATAATGCCAAGTCAGGTAGTAATATAGCCAACGCATAATAAAATGATTATTGGCAATGGGTTTGAAAAAGTTGATCAATGGTACAATTAGTTTTTCTACGAATGGATTTAGCTTGTGCCCACTTATGCTCAATTGGATTAAGATCTGG
>NZ_RXNW01000007.1 GCF_004283175.1 Legionella longbeachae | reverse complement strand
AATTTGCCAAGTGCCTCAAATGAAGAATAGAGACATTCGAGTTATGGCACGGCATATTCATGCCGATTTATTTCAAAAAGTGAAAATTAAAATGGAAACTGAGGAATTTAAAGAAAAATTTCGAGAATGTTTATGGAAAATTGAAGGTGTTATGAATGAATTAAAAAACTATCATTGCCTTTCAAAAGCGAAGTATCGTGGTCTTGATAATATGCAGATCCAGGCCTACATAGATGCTGTAGTGATTAATATTAAAAGACTTGTTAATTTTCTTTTGTTTTCAGTTATATCACATTGCATGATCAAAAATAGCGCATCTTTTACAACAGGCCGGTACCTTATCTATCTCAAAATAATACTATGCTTTTTCTACTTTCAAATAAAATTAATTTGCAATATAGATTAATACTATTTATCATATATCGATAATTGATATACGCTTACATTATGATAATTAATTTCCAGGATAAATTGACCGAAGATATTTTTAATGTGGTAAGCAGCCGGTATTCAATAAAGCTTCCAAGTGAATTACACAAAAAGGCACAACGAAAGTTGGATATGATTCACGCAGCAACACTTAGAGATACATTGAAAATTCCACCAAGAAATAAACTAGCGAAGTTATGTGGCAATTTATCAGAGTATTGGCGAATTAAAATTGATAAACAATGGGCTGTCATTTTCCGTTGGGAAAATGGATATGCTTATGATGTCTGTCTCAGTGATTATCATGACAAAAGAGAAAACAATGTTATCAACAAATAGATCCCCTACTCTCCCAGGTGAAATGCTTTTGGAGAGATTTATTAAACCTATGAATTTAACCCAAAAGGCATTTGCATCCCATCTAGGCTGGACTTATGCCAAATTGAATGAAATCGTTCATGGCAAAAGAGGGATCACACCAGACACAGCTTTAGATTTAGCTGATGCTTTAAATATGGAGCCCGAATTTTGGCTAAATCTTCAAAGAGATTGGGAGCTCTGGCATGCAAAACAAAAACACAAAATAATAGCAAAAATAAATGCAATTAAATAAACTCATGAGTCAAGAGTATAAATAAAAATTAATTAGTTAAAATAACGGAAAAAATTCTATGAAAAATATTATATTTGTTATCAGTCTTGATATCTTATTTATACTATTTTTGCTAATGGGCTTGAGTCTTTTCATAGCGGTAGATATGCCTTCTGCTGCAGATATATTTTTTAGTTTCAAATTAGGTTTACACTCATGGTCTTATAAAATTATTAAATTTGTTCCTTTTATAGAAAACAATGAGGCTGTTGCAGGATTTTCATTGATAATAACAGGTGTTTTTTGTGGCTTTTTCAGCTTTAATATTTTAAAAAAGCAAAAAGTAAATTAATGAGGGGTATTGACCCCACCCGTGTCAAAATTTACGGTTTAAGAAAAAACAAATTAATATCAGTTATCAAAGCCCTCAAAACTGGCTATTCCCCTAATATAATCATGCAGATCTCTAAGATTGTTACTTGTAGGTAATGGGAAATCCTCGCAGGGTAAGGCTTGCGTTAAGCTTGGTATCGAATGCTGTATTGTATTGGAATACGATGAAAATGACAGGAATTATTTCCCAACTTAAAAACAACGTGGGATTGCTACAAGGGGTATGCAAGCGATTGTAGCAAATGGTGTAAACTGCTTCGAGGAACCAAGAAACAAGATTAGTGAAATTGTTACGATACTTTTAGAGTTGCATAAAAGCAATCGATTCGTATCAATCGATTTAAACTCCAAAGCGTATGTACTATTTATAGAAAATTCTGAGCTACCTCAAAAATTCTACAACTTATTGATTTGATAGGTAAATATTAATTAACTCTTTGCTTGAATCACATCCAAGCTTTTCTTTAAGTTGGGCAATATATACCTCAACAGTGCGGTATGATATATCCATCTCACGACCAATTTCTTTTGCTGTCTTGCCTTTTGATAAATATTTAAGACAAATTGCTTGCTGCTCTGAAATACGAATCGGTATATCAGTATTGTATTTAAAGTAGATAAGTTCTTTATCAGTTAGGGCAACGGGCTTCGCTAGATTGAACTCATTCTTCTTCAGGTAATTGATGACCAAATCTATATGCTTATTGACATCTCCTTCGTTTGCAAGCAAAACAAAATCACTTATTTGATTATAATAATCGTCTCGATCGGCATGCAAAGTACTAAATAAATCTTCGTAGTATTTATCCCCAATAAGGGGCTCACAAGTTCCAGAACGTCTGATTTGAGTCTGAACTGACGTATTTAGAAATATGACACATCCATTATTTAAGTATTCTCGCACCTTGGGTGTATTTCCAATGTAACAATCTAGTCCGACTACAATCCCAGACTTTTTAGACAATGCATCTAATATTGATTCCTGTGTACGCTCATAATGTTCAAGGCCAGATTGCCCCAGAATTTCCTTAATGGAGAGGCCCACTTTATGCTCAAGCCCCATATCCGCATCAATAAATTGATAACCAAGTGTATCAGCTAAACTTTTAGAAAAAAAAGCTTTTCCTGCGGCAGGATGTCCTAAAATATAAATGCGCCTTAACTCATTCATTTGTTACTCCAAAATATGTTATTCATTAAAAATAGTATATCGCTCAATTTGATCGAATTATATACGAATAAATACTTATAGAATGCGCCGCCCTACTCTCACAAGACTCTTTTAAACCATCAGCTAATGAACTTATTTAATTAATAATACGGGTTTTAAGGGCATAATTCATCATTCAATTAAATACTGCTATTTATATTATTCTTTAAAGTAATTTAATGTGTTTTTTATCAATTTTCGTATCCATTAGGATTTTACTTACTAAGATAGTAATAAAGTCAACCATGCAGTAGATAAATTTCAGTATGTTGATACAATTCACCATTTCAAATGAAGCCTTAACCTATGGATACACCCGAAAATAAAGCTAGTTCCGTTTCAGCCACTCAAGAGCTAAGAGCACTGTTTGATATAGACAATAACAACAGGCAAGCTGCTTGGTATAATCGTTTCATAACTTGCCTTCCTCACGCTATCTTCACTAGTGGCGAACCTGAAATAATCTTCAACTCCTCAGGTTTCACCTACTATAATCTTGAGATTAGTGAAACCCTCCTTGAGGGCAAGAGAACCATAACAAGTTATGCCATTCCTGGGCTCATCGATACATTCTTGATCAACGAAGGGGTTGGCATAGTCATTGAGGCACGTAATCCAAAACAAGCTATCGATCTCAGCTATGGCGACGTCCTTGGTTTTCATCTCTATCGGACATTTGCTGAACCAGAGGATCATCCATTTAAAACAGATCAACCGCATGCTTCTATTATTCACGAAGGCACTGATATCCTCATCAGTGATGTTCCAGAACAGATATTGCCCACTACCTCAATAAAATTACTCGACGCGATAATCCAGCATTTCGGTATTAACGACGCCCTGGTCAAGCTCGTCTATCTCCCAGAAACTAATCAGCATGAATTAGTCTTCTCAATTGATAAAAATCAATATACCCCCAGCAAAATACAAGCATTGCTCCAAAAACTAGGCTGGTTTTTACCAAGGTATTATTCATATTTGGTTTGTGATTTGAACAACGTATCCCCTGCGGCAGAGACCAAAATATGAACATTTCCGGACTCTATTGTCTTAAAAATAGAAGCTATAATTAAAAGCGAATATAAATACTCTGCAATATGTATATTTGGACTGAGGCGTTATGAATAGGAATATTATATATGAATAAACCTATAAGATCCTTGTTTCTTTTTCATCCCTTTGTTTCACTATCTTTACCCCTTCCATTTTGTTTGCTGATGATACTCTGCAAAGGGTTCAAACCAAATTGACTGCCCTGCAAAAGGATGTGGTTGTTGGTGTGATAAAGATCAAAATGCTAAATGTAAATGTACTCAACCCTTGGATGAAAATAACACTAATATTAAAACTGATAATGATAAATAGGGATAAGTAGATATCATTCTATCTGTGATTGCTTTGATTATGCGGCCTCATTTGTCCTGTTTTCTGAATAGATTAACTGGACAAATACTGATTTCAGTTAAGTCTGGAGAATACTGTTCCATCAATTATGGATGGTTCTATATTAAAATTAAAGGAATAAAAAGAGTTTTAATACCGACGTTAATGTTGTCAACGTTAATCGCTACATCATCATTTGCCAGTTCTGAAAACATCCCGGTTAATAATAAAATAAATACGGTCATTACCCCAAAAATTTTTGAAATGGCAAAACGCAATAAAAATTGGAAACAATCACTTGTGACAGGTGAAAATGCGCAGGTTGTTTTTATGAATATCACACCTAAGACCAACCCCAACAATGAGATTGGAATGGAAACCCATAAATTTGATCAGGTCATATTTGTTGTAGAGGGTAAGGCTAAATCGATTCTCGATGGTAAGAACTCAACTGTCACTTCAGGTGATATGATCTTTATTCCTCAAGGGATTGCTCATAATTTTATTAATCTAAACGCGAAGAAACCATTTAAAATAATAAGCGTCTATTCAGCTACAGATATTCCTAAAAATGCAGTATATAAACACAAATCTGATATGCCACAAGAGTAACTTGGTGGCATATAGACTCAGATCTATTCTTCACATAGAAGTTTTGATTTAATGCACCGTAAAGAGTTGGAATTGTATTAAATTAAATGGCCATAAATATGGCCTCAAGCAACTAAAGCTGTATTTTCCTAGGTAAATGATAAACTTCGCTCATTTTCTGATGTTTGAGTCAAATCATCATGCTTTAGGCATTTTCGAGCCTGCTCCTCGGTTAATAAGCCATACACCAAAGAACGGCCGGTGATAGCAGACCATATGTTATTCCCTAAATTAAATTGCCAGCAGTCCCCAGGGTAATTAATAAAACCTGCTTTTGTAGCTGCTTGGAGAAGTATACTTCTATTTTTTTTCTCTTGATCAGTGAGCATCTCACCTTTATAGTGAGTTGGAGGTGTTTTAGTCCAATCGGTAAAATTAAATCCCATTGGAATAAGTTCTTTTGTATTTAAATCAACGGGAAACAGCTCCACAGCCCCACCAGTAGTATGAGGAGGGGTAATATTATCCCGAACAGGACACATTAGCTTTTCCAATTCTTTTTCAATTTCTTCGTCAGTCTTGGGAGAATTTTGTGCTCTAGCTTCTTCGATCAATCTATCCCTATACTTTAAAAAACGTGCTTTTTGATCCTCTGGTGTTCGATAGGCTTCAAAAATATAAATACCCCAGTTACTTGGTAAATTTTCGGTTAATTGAATGAGCGCGGAGCGCACTTCTGGGCGCATCCAAAGCCTGAACTCAGTATTGCGTAATTTCAACTTTTCGATAATTTCATCTGGAAGTGGTTCGATTCTGTTATGAGGATGTTCTTTTAAATCGATAAGAATACTCTCCCCTACTTCGATTTTTAAACCGCTTTGATATATATCACTTGATAAAGGATAAACGCCGTTTTGAATATAATCAGCTTCTGCATTATCAATCAGTTTCTTAAAATAATTGTTGTCCGAAGCCAATTCGTTTAAATGATCTGAAATAGGTTGGGGTAAAGTATGTGTTGCTTTTCGATTAGGGATGAACATTTTGTACATTTCTACTCCTTAGAAAAAATAATGTAAAAACAATAAATTAGAAGTGCGTAATAATACTATTCTTTAAGATATTGTAAATAGTCAGGCAAGATTCCCAGACAATTGTTCCAGATAATTCTGGCTAGATACCTTCTGCTTGGAAATTGGTAGTGGAAACGGAGAATTTTGGCAGCATAGCGCAAAACAAGAATTGCAATCTAATGTTTGCATTACTGATTTATCCGAAAAGATGTTAGAGGAGTGCAAGCGAAATCTATCAAATGTAAAAATAAAAGCTCACTATCAACTAGCAGATATAGATAAGCTTCCGTTTGGTGGAGAAACATTTAACGGCGTTTTGGCACATAACGTCATTTATCATGCTGAGCCCCCCAAGGAAGCACTTATTAAAATTTATGATATTTTGCAATCAGGTGGTTTTTTGTGTATGTCGGTTTTAAATTATGGTGCAAATAAATCTATTTGGAAAATAGCTAATTCAATTGAATCTCAAGTTCCTGCTCAATCCTTTACCTCTAGATTTACTAATATTGAGGCTGATAACTTCTTGGGTAATATATTCAACCAAGTAGAAAAAAGAGAATACTTTAATACATTGCGATTTGAATCCCCTGAGCCAATTATAAATATGGTTAAATCTTCACCGGCCGTAAAACCATTACGATTATCGGATAACTTGTTCACTTTATTCAACGCAAAGATTGAAGAGCAAATTGAAGATAATGGCTATTTTGAAAGTGAACTTAATGCTAGTTTGTATCTTTGCAGGAAAAATGGATAACTATTTCATGAGTTCAATTAAAAGCAGCGCGAAAAAATAAAATTGACAGACATCTCCACCCTATTCATTTTTGAAAAACAAACTGAGATTCAGGATAAACAATTTTCTTACTGGTTAGGGCTACACATTCTGGATAATATTTACGACTGTGCTTGGAGCCACAACCAAATAACTTTTCTTCATTATAAAAAAAATGGTTCTTACCAAGTTTGATTGAATTGATTGGATCATAAGAATTATTCCCAATGATTTATTAAAGGTATGACATTATTAAATAGCATAATTGTTCTTGATAAACTTCTTATTTGTATCAAAGTGCTGACTTTCGTCTAATATTATTATTGTTTCCAAACTTTAAGGAGAAAGAAAATGAACAAAAAAGGATCTATCTTGTGTACAACACTTCTTTTAACCAGCGCTATGGCTTTTGCTGATACGGGCAGTCAATCTAATGACACAAATACTAATGGTCAAAACGCCACAACATCCCCTTCTCCTGACACCAATGGAACAACGTCTACTTCTGCGCCCTCTCCTGATACCAATGGAACAACGTCTACTTCTGCGCCCTCTCCTGACACCAATGGTACAACGTCTACCTCATCCCCCTCTACTGACACCAATGGTACAACGTCTACTTCTGCGCCCTCTACTGACACCGGTGGTACAACGTCTACTTCTGCGCCCTCTACTGACACCGGTGGTACAACGTCTACTTCTGCGCCCTCTACTGACACCAATGGTACAACGTCTACTTCTGCGCCCTCTCCTGACACCAATGGTACAACGTCTACTTCTGCGCCCTCTACTGACACCGATGGTACAACGTCTACTTCTGCGCCCTCTACTGACACCGATGGTACAACGTCTACTTCTGCGCCCTCTACTGACACCAATGGCACAACGTCTACCTCTGCCCCTTCTATTGATAATACAAATGGTCAAGGAACTTCCAACACAAATATTAACGAATCCAGCAGCAACGCGAGTGCCACAAACGTGGATGTAAATGCCAATGTAACAGAAGTAAATAATAAAGTGAGCATTACTGGAGTAACAACCGCGCCTACTTTTACTAATGTAGAGTTGCGTAATAACCTGTACTACTTACCAGAAACCGTAACTCCTATAAACGGTTTTTATTTCTTAAATATTGATTCTACAGAGCGTGTTTGCAGTCTCAAAAAAGTTACAAAAGTAAAAGTTCTCTCAACCCCAAAAACTATCACTGTTGTGATAAAAGATCATGAACATATTTTATACTGTTATGAGAGACACTATTTTAATTTCTAACATCTATTAATCTATGAAATAGCAACGCCCCTCCTATTAATTTTTCATCAAATTATAGGGGGCTTTTATTCCCTGGTTTTATCAGGAAAAGGCGTGCTTTAAGTTAAAATATCCCATCTTAGCTGCTAACGTATTCGCTCGAGTCCAGCAAAAAGCAAGCTCTTAAACCTGCAGAGCACTTCATACCACGTTCGCTGATATCATTAGATTATTCTAGCTTGTAACCAGCTATTCCAATTGTTCTTATCTACTTCAGGCTTTACACAGGTTGTTTTTTTATACTGTTAGTATATAAGTTTGAACTGGTGAAGCCATTAAATGTAAGTAATGAATGAGCTATTACCACATAAGTCCACTGTAGGAGGATAAAATGAAAGCTCAGCTAGAACAAAAACCTATAATGAGGGGTAAAAGGGAGCCAGTATTGGAGCATGAAGTCTTAAAATCCTCTATTCCTATTGGCGGACGTTCATCTATCCCTAATATGGAGCATTCATTAGTCCCCCAGGTAGAAAGTAGCGTAAAAAGATTAGGTGAGAGTTTTGACTTTTCTTCCTCAACCTCCACAGGTGGTGTAACAGGAAGTACTCGAGTTACACAGAAAAAAACTGATACTAATGAAGAGACGATTTACTTTCAATTAAAACCTTCAATACTCGATAATAAATTTATGCGACGAGTAAAGGCCAATCATACTGATCGTGAAAATTTTGGTGAATTTATCGCTTCATGTATTGGTCAAAGTATTTCTGAAAGTATTGGCAAAAATAACGTAATTCCCAAAGTTTATCTGGTTTATGATACCGAAAGAAAAAGGGCTTTAGTTGCATCCAAGTACTTACGGGGTAATGCAGGCCATGCCGCAGTCACCTTGGATGGTTATATCAAAGCTAAAAATGATCTTCCCCCTGAGAAATCACATGCAACCTTTACTGAGGGAGATCAAGCTCAAGGAGGAAATATTGGTTTAGATGTTCCTTATATGAGTCCTTTAAAAGATACTTTGATCGATGCTATCGTTTTATCAGCTATCTTAGGAGATCACGATATTAATCCAGGCAACATGGTTGTGCTCACTAACATTGAAGATGGCCAGGAAAAAATATATGTAGCTCGAATTGATTTAGGTCATGCATTTAATGATTTGTTAAATGCCCCAGCTGTGATGGGTGGTACAGTGCTTAATCCTAAGCATCCAGTAATTGATTTTATAAATCGTGAAAAAATTGCGGGAGTTAATGGTTCTCCTTCTAAATTATGGCGAGATTACCCAGGAGTTTGCACCCCGAAAGAAATGGCATTGTTTGCTTCAAGACTAGAACAAATTGGGAATACCCATATTGATGCCATCGAAGAAGGGGCTGAAAATGCTCAAATAGCCTTTAAACAACTTATTGCCGATATGAAAGCGAATAAGGATTTTGAGGGAGTTCAACATGTCCTTAAATCCTTAGTCGAAATTCATAATAATATTTCTGCTGAAAAAATAAAACCGCCATTTAATGAAAACCACATTAAAGTAGTTTTGAATAAATGCGCCGATTTTGCCATTAATAATTGTCAAGATGCTTTACACGCTGCGATGGTAATGAAAATTCAATCTTCAGTACACCATTTAAGCGAAGACTCCAACACCAATGAGGTTTTTAGCGAATTAGATGAATTAGCAAAACAATTGGATGAAATTACTTGGATAAAATGTAATGCTAATACTTCTCCAGCAGAAGGAACTTTGAGACAACATATCATTCGAAGCAAAATTCAGGTTCTATGTGAGCAATCAGGAGACTGCAATATTACTAAAATAGCCAAAAACGTACTCTCTTTTATGGATGGATATAAAGCGGATATTAATAGCCAACGTATTGCCAATACTAAAGGATTGCAGAAACTAGAGCAATTAGAACCAAGGATAGAAGATGCTCTGAATGCTTTAGCCAATAAAAACATTAAAGAAGCTATAACCATCATAAATGGTTTAAAGAAAGACTTAAGGGCTAATTTTGGTGACAAAAACTTTATCGGTAAATCTATTGCCCTCGATGCTGTCAACAAAATAGAGCTGGATTTAAAAAAAGTTCAAATGAATGCATATAAAAGAGCTATATCAGAAGGAAGAATGGCATCATTAGAGTTAGATGAGTCAGAGCATCTTCATGCTTCTACTCTTAACTAATATTAATCATTAAAACACAATTTATTTAAATTATTATTTACTATTCCAAGGGGGGTGTAATGTTTCAAGGAAAAACAACAAATCACTATATAACTCAAAGTTTTACTTTATTTTCTAAACCAAGAAATAATGGAGTACATTACTTCTTGATCAGTAATCTTGGCAACAAAAATAAAGACGAGTTTCTTGCAGAATTTAAGGCTATCCCAAGCAGCACTAATCATCTCGATCTGGAGACCAATGATTTGCATATGCATCTTGATGAAACCATAGAGGCATTTTCACTTCTTCCAAGAAACACTAATTCTTTGAATTTAAGTTCTAATTGTTTAGGCGATTTAGAATTAGAAGATAAATTACCCAATCTATTTGCAGCCATTCCTGATCATGTAATCATTCTGAACCTCACAGGCAATTATTTTGCTATTAAAAATGAAGACCAACTTGAAAAGGCATTTCAAGCGCTCCATAAGAAAGTAATTTCAATTGACTTATCATTAAATGACTTTAATGAATATCCAATTGCTAAATTAATTCAACTCACTAATTCACTACCCCCTGCTCTTCAGTCCTTAAATTTATCAGCAAATTATTTAGGTGAAAAATCAGATGAGGAATTAAATGATTTCTTCTCAAAATTAGCAAATCATAAGCAATTAAAGTGTCTGGATCTGCGAGATAATTTTTTTAGTGATGAGCAGATAGATGGAATAAAAAACTCTTTATCTTTTGTAGAAAGGATTATTTTTTTTGATACTGATCTCCACAAGGGGAATGCTCCCATAATTACTATTGAACAATCGTTTGATGCTTGTGAAAAAAATTCGAACATGGTTCTAAGCTAAATAGAACCTATCAGCAAGAGCTGTATAAAAGTACAGCTCTTAATTTGGATCCCATGATCTAAATTTTTATTTAATTAATTGACGTGAAAAGCTATTCCCAATGCCTGTGCTGAGGTAGCAAAAGCAAAGAGCGTAGCATTATATTGGGAAGGCAAAGCATATTCTATCTTCAAAGTTTAATTCTTTATCTTGTGTAAATACCTCTATAAGTATTTAATTTATCTGGTAGCGTCACGACTAATTTATTAAAAGCGAACAAAGCTCTCTCTCTGTAAGGTGAAATCCAATTAGAATACTTGGTCAATTGCATCACTGCATATGTTTCAAAATTAAGGCGAAGTAGAACATCTCGTTTTACGCCATATTTTACTATTAATTCTTCCTGCTCCCGCATGAAAAGCCCCTGGCATAGAGATGTTCTTGATGTGGCAGAATAAAAGCTTATACAGTAAAATTTGTTGGTACATACTCATCCAAAAATATATAATCAATTTTTTGGGCACAAAATATCTTTGTTTCTCGTGATTTATATATGACGTATATTTGCAATTAAGGTATTTATAGGTCATCTCGACTCGATAACATTTGAAACTTTAAAATATTTGTAGCGGAAGTAGAAGAAAACTTTATGAAATATTATACGATTTTGTTGACCATTAACCGATTCATTATAGGCTTACTTACAATACTGTTGGTCGCTTGTACGCATCAGCAATCTAATGGTCCGGATCACTATGTGGTCAGAGGGAAAACATATCATGTAATGAAGTCTGCCAAACACTACAAGGCAAAAGGAGTTGCTTCCTGGTATGGGGCACACTCTCGGCATCAAAAAACATCGACCGGAGAGCGCTACAATATGTATGCGATGACAGCCGCTCATCCAACACTACCACTTGCTACACGAGTACGGGTCAAAAACCTGAATAATGGCCGGTCGATTGTGGTTCGTATTAATGATCGAGGTCCCTTTTTATCAAACAGGCTAATTGATTTATCCTTCGCTGCCGCTAAAAAGCTCGGTATAAATGGCATTGCCCCTGTTGAAATTGAAGTAGTTTAAAAATATCTTACTTAAGCTAAGAACCTGATTTATCCGATTAACTTATTAAATAGTCTAAGATATAGAAGCCCTCCTATTCATCAGGAGGCATTATGACTAGCGCAATTTGGAAAGATGAAATTTCATTTGGGCTCATATCCATTCTTGTTTTTACTAACGCAGAAGAGAAGAATGACTTGAAATGAAATTTCATCTAAAAATTCAGGTATAACCTCTGTCCTCTTTTATTCTACCATATTGATACTTAAGCAAAATTTGGAATAAGCTTTTGCACAGCGGACTTAGCTAATAAATATCTAATGCTTAGAATAGATTGTTTGCGTTCCTTGGAGGTTGGCACTGTAGCCATCTCTGAATGCCTGGAAAGATAATCATGTTGTTTAAAGACATGGAAAGAACTATCTGATGCTTCAGAAAATTCGCAGATAATCTCTTGCATTTCCTCATCAGTTACATGAAGCATATCAACTGGTTTTCTTCCTTTATAATCGAGTGCATCACAATCAGCGCCATGCTTTATCAATGCCTTAATCAACTCTGGGCAGTCACCTCTTAAGCACGCGATATGCAATGGAGTCATTCCATTTCTTAAATGAATGCAATTTACTTCAAGAGCTTTTTTATCAAGCAATGCTTCAATAATTGGTTTTTGCGCCAAGAAATGTTTTCTGGAATCAACATGATTCCACCCTTTACATAAGGCAAGCAAAATGGGGGTATAACCAAACTCCATACTGTAATCGTTGATATAATCACCATCTTCTATATAGTGGAGTGCGGTGTTAGTTCGTGAATTTGCTATATAATATAAAAGCTCTGTTTGCGAACTCATAAGGCCAGCATCAACATTGTCATGTTTAAAGCAACGTCTAGGTATCATTAACGACGAAGTACGCATTAGCGGTGGATGTACTATGACATGTTCATTATAAATCTCACATTCTGGTTGATTGCTATCCACAAGGCCGTGAAGCCTTATTTTCTTGAAATTTGAATCATAAGTGGTGTGGACAATATTTACTTTTTTATTCTTCAATAAATCACAGAAATATAGATAATGTTGATAATCTCTTTTGATCGCCAGATTCAACTTATTCAATGTGGTTTTTGGGATCAAATATTCATTAATCTGGTGCATATAAGGAATTACTTTTTTTATTCGAAGAGTAAACTCCTTTTCACTAAGCGTTTTGGAAAATACATCTAACAATTCAACAGAATGTTGCTCTGTTCTTTCGTTGTATCTATACTGATGTAACTCGCTCTTAATTTCCATTTTATTCACCCTAGTAAGTATTTTTTTCATATTTTCATTATAAAAACCCATGATTAAAATAAAGTTACTTTAAAATGAATAGTTGGAATACCGTATTATTGGGAAAATCATAAGTAGAATAGATAACAATAAACGATTACTGACAGGACAATTATCCCTGTACTATCCTTTGGATAATTACTAAGGCGTGTTGGCCATTCATCCCCACCACCTACGTACCGCGACTTGTTCCTGAGAGATCCTCACAAAATATACTCGCATCTGAGGGGCTGGATGTTGTGCTTGAATAGCGCATTGATAAAGAATTTTTAACAAACTCTGAAAGCTTTCTTTAGTCACAAGAAGCTTTTTTTTCAACACGTGTTTTCCAGGGAACACGATGGATAAAGCGAGAGCGGATTTAGCAGAATGCGCTTGAAGACTATTGATTTAATATGAAGCCCTGCAAGCCAGGCAGCAAAAGTAGCAATAGCAGCCACCAGTCATAAGATATTCATTCTTGTAAAACAAGTCTCGTTCCACGTGTAAATGTCCATTGCCCAATAGTCTATCTACTTTTTGAATAGTGCTACTTTACTTATTGGTATTGGATATTGACCTACCTAAACCCGTTAAATATAGTTTTAGATGCTCAACTCCATGTTTTTCAAAGTCATTAGCGTATTGCGCTTTAGCTTCTTCGACTTTTCTCATGCGCTCCATCGGATCCATCTTTTTGTATTGTTCAATTCCCATTGCATGAATTACATCTCGTTCACTTAATCTATGCATTAACTCATCCCAGAACAGTTTGCTTTCATAAGGTTCAATAAACTTCTTAATAAGTAGCTCTTCATACTGAGTTTTTTCAAAGTACTCATTGAGTTCTGTGGAAAATTCTATCTGGTCATCTGCTTCCATTTCTTTAAAATAGGATAAAAATTTCTGTTTTAATGCTTCATACTCATTATGTTTTGTTTCCTTTATGGTATGTGAGTGCAGTACCCAGTCGGCTATGTATAACATATCAAGTAATGTGCGATATTCTTTCTTAGTAATATTAATTTTCATAACTTATTCCTCTTCTTGTTAACTTGCAATGCTACAAGCCTTATTTTCCTTTAACTTTAAACCTTCACTGTATCCTAAATCACATCGGTTCAGCTTATGCAAATCATTCAGATTTTATACTTATCTTTGTTTCTTTCTAACAACTAATTTGAGCCAATTCGGTTATTTAAGTGTGTTTAACATTAATGTTGGTTTAATAATCACTGGGTATAATTTCGTCGCAAGTTATTCCGAGAAACCAAGGGTGATGTAGATGAAGTTTAAAATTGAAAAAAATATTTGATAAAAACTAATGGGTACAATACTAAATAAAAACAGAGCTTATGTAAATAAACAAGATAAATTGATTAACCAATCAGTGCTAAAAAACAAAAAGAAGGTGGATATAAACCCGATGACTGGGGTGTGGCTACCTTTGGCAAATTTTTAAGAAAAATGGGATCAATATCGTTGTGCAATCTTTAGTAAATGGCTCCACTTGAACTCAATAAATCAGTAATTGCTGTTAACGATTTGCGCGAACTCGGCATTTTATAGATGAATAGTATATTCCCTATAGGTGACAGTTTATATTTTGCATCCTCTAATGCAGTTAAAACGAGACTCAAGGTGTAATTGTGGCGTTTAAGTTTGCTAAGCAGGTGAAAAAGGATTTATTATTGACTTAGGTGGCGAAATGAATGACGCCCATTCTACTATAGAAATCACTCCTAATGGAGAAGCTTATTCAGTTTTTAAAGGATAATTGATAATAAAAAATTCGTAGTAGTAAGCACAAGTGTTTATCCGATCGGCAGAATTTATCCGAAAACGAGGACAAATTCTGCTGTTACTGTTAAACGCGAATTACGCACTAAAATTCCACTTAAATTTGGCAGCAAACATAGTGCTGCTTTGATATACAAATATAAATTTTAATAAAATTTCGACATTGGATTGGGCGGAGGAGTATCTTCAAGTAATTTGATCGGCTCTAAAAGATGATAATCTAATTTATGTTCTAAAATTTTTTTTGCTTCGGGCGAATCATTTAATTTTGATATATCTATTGATGGGCAAGTTAATTGTTTTTGTACCTTGAATAAACCAAAACCACAACCTCGCTCCCGCATTTCTTCCCGTATATCTTCCATTTTTTGAGAGTAAAGAATATTAGGTGTATAAACACTGATAGAATCATTTTCGTTTTTGGGGATTCGATATTTGGTAAAACCCACTACTTTTTGACCTTGTTTGAGTAGTGTTGAATTTCCATTATTACTATTTATCTCAGCCAAGGATGATTCTATAGATTTGGATAATACGTTTTTTTCAATTTTTTTAACAATTATCGCATTGTTTTTTTGAAAAAATTTATCATCTAATATACTCCCTGTTCAAAATTACGACCCATATTAACAGTAATTTTCAATCAATTGCAAACTTTTGATTCTTGACTGAATAGTATTAACTTGCCGGGTATTCGTACAAGAGAGTTCCCTATGATTAATCTTACTGAATACCCAGCTAAAAACTCCTATTTATTGAAGTAGTTATTATGCTCTAAATACTCTAAATGTTCTAACTCCGTTAGAGATTGCAATCTTTTTTTGAAGTCTATAAAAGCGCTTGAGGAGATAGGGTTTGGGGGGACGATGGTGCGCATGGCACTTACCAAACCTAATCCTTCATTAATTATTTGATCCAGGCTATCCATTTTTAATTGCGATGTTTGCAGATAATGGTCAGTTAATTTTTTTCTTGCTTTTCCCAGGGCTTCACTAATTGCATCTACATCATTTTCTTTGCCCTCATCATTGAGTAGCAAAAGTTCATTTCGTAAAAAATCAGCAATTTCATTCTTTATTCCCAAATTAATTTTAGGACTGGGAATTTTAAACAAATTCAAAATATGGGTAAGTGAATGCCAGAAGGTATTTCGTTGGTAATATTGATCCACACGCTCAATGATTTTTTCAATGGTATTAGTTTTATCATGATGTGCATTTGCAAGTTGATTAAGATTTTTTTCCAGAGAATCTAAATTTAAAATTTGGGATGGGGTTTGAGTAAATGAGAGAAAAGCTTTTTTTAAAAGGCTTCTTTGCAATTGATGCTCATTTTCAGAACGGACTACTTCTGATTTTAATAGAAGAACCAACTTTCTTATTTCCTGGCATTGTTGCATTGAATTTATCTCTTTAGATGCCAATATTGCATCTACTTCTTTAATGGCGAAGTTAATCAGCACTCGTTGGGATTTTACTAAAATTTCATTATGCTGGAGATGCTCCAGCAATACTCTTTTTACTTCTATTCCATATTTTGTGGCATCGGGAGCAATAAGGTTGATTTGATTCCAAATAAATCCTTTTTCATTTTTTTTCTCAAGAGTTTTCTTTACTGAATCAATTCTTTTTTCTAAATATTTAATGGCCTGTTCATCGGGTATATTTCGAGAAATTTGAACGCTTTCAAGCAGTATGTTTTTTATTTGATCGTTAATTTCGCTTTTCTTATCGCAATGATAATGATAATAATTAGCAATGGAAGTTAGTCTATATTGTAAGTTGGATAATCTATATTCTGGTTCTTTTCTAAGCAGAGGCTGTCCAAAATTGAATTGCTCATCACGTTCTATACCCCTAGGGATTGATAAAGTTTGAGGAAGTTTGTTTTTATTAAATTGAAATTGTTTGGCGAGTAAAGAACAAAAATGCGCTTCTTCTCGACTATGATTCATATTTTCTAGTTCTTTTGCAACTAAAACCTTGTTAGCGTCAAGTTGTTTTTGTTGGCTTAATAGGTTTATGAATTTTTTTTGTGGATTTCGATTGTCATAATTTTTTTCAAAAAACCAATTAAATGTAGCAGGATAAAGTTTTTTAAATAATTCTCGATGTTCTTGATTGATAAACAACGTGGAGTCTTGTACGTAGTCCTCTCGATTCAACAAAATTTTCCGCTTATTTATTGAGACTCCTTTGCTATAGCTCCCCTCATTTTTTTTCATGCAACATAAAAGTTTAAAGCGTTCTGAATCGGACAACTCTAAATGACTTTCGATGAGTTCGTTTTGTTTTCTTCCTTTGGTGCTTCTATGGACGATATAAAATTTGGAGTACATTTTGGGTAATGTTCCCGTTTCTCGACAAAAACGATTTAAATCATCATGCAAGAGTAAGGCCGTGTGGTTTTTTTCTGGATGCTCTAACCGATTTCCTACACCATGCTCTCCGTAGTAAATTTTTATTTTTGATTTGGTTTTTTCTGGTGCACTAAATACATACCTTCCCGCATGTTGTGGATCAAAACCTGGTCTGTATTCATGCAACATTAATGTTGATTCAAAATTTTCTACATTAGGTGGAATAGTATAAGAAGGTGCATGATCACGCCTCCCTGGCCCAGGAACTTGATCAATAAGAAAGAGATTGACTTTAATTTCTGGATAAAGGAGATAAATCACATTAGCCATTCGCAGGCATGCATCAGCTCCTCGACTAAACCCTTGTAAATTGATTGTTTGGGGGAGTATGCCCTCATTTTTTTCAATAATATTGTTAAGATAAACTGCTGCTTCAAACAGCAAATCCTCTACTCCCTCCCCAGCAAGAACCCCTGTCAACTGCTGCATCGCATTTGATATCTTTTTTGAAATGAAAGCGTTAATTGGTACCTTGGTATGTGTAACTGGATTGTAAAAATAAGTACCTGGAGTTGGATGTTTGCTTGTAGGTGACTTAGGGGCTGATCCTGGTCCATCAAACAATCGCGCAGCTATAGATGAGTTGTTTCTATTCGCTTGTAAAATTGTATTATGGAATGAATTGATAATATGAAAATCAGATTCGCGATGCTCGCCTGTACCTAAAAAGCTGAGGTTTACTATTTGGATTGTTTCTTTCTTCTTCATGACATATAAATAAAAGTTATAATGTATTATTGTAGACCAAAATAATTAATGATCAATATTAATACAAATTAATATCATTAAATTTGATATGTATGCAAAAAACATCCTGGACTTGGTGCTTCTAACTAGCCTTAACTCTTTCTGCATAGGGTCTAAACTATGGGGTCGCCCTTTTCTCTAGGCTTTTCTAGTTAAACAATGGAGAATAACAAAGATACAATCCAGATCTTGCGCAATAGTGGAAATCCATTTCTACAGGGGCATACTGTCTACAGCAACACAGGCTCCGCTTAAAATACAACTTCACAATCGGTTAAACGATGATTCATTCACATCTTTAATCCAAAAGTGTTTAAAGTGAGGGGTATACATCTCAAGCTCTTCAATGGCAAATAAGCGTTTAATTAAGTCCATATCACCACCTGCTAAAGCAAAAAAGCGAAAATTAAAATTTCCTTTATTTAAAAACTCTGGCTCGAGCCCCCTTTTTGATAAGGTTTCTAAAATAAGGGACAACATGGGTTCGCTTTGATAGGCTTCAGCCAACATATAATAGTTATTATTATCTTTACAAAATAAGTCAATTTGTGCTTGGTTCAGCAAAAGCTCTACACAATGAACGGCACCATGTTTTACTGCATAATGAATAGGAGTAAGGCCAGTAGTGGGTTCTGGTGTATTCAAATCAAAATCCGGATAATTTTCTATAATAGTTTTTAGGGTATAGACATCGTCGAAAGCAATTGCAAATAAGACAAGATTACGATGCTGGGAAGTATAATAATTTAAATCATTATTAAAGCGATTTTTTTCTACATTCTTCATTAATTTATCATCATTTTCATTGTTCGGAGTCAAAAAGCTCCAACTTCTCAAGTGAAATGGAAAATGGCCTGCATAGCAATATTCGTTATGATTGGAATCTTCATAATGATAACTCATTAACAAACTGGTAATGTCGTCAATGGTTAAATGTTTTACTATTTTGGTAAGAGAATTGGGGTCTATAAGAAAATAGTAATCATCTTTTTTGATAACCACACTTGCATGTTGCTCTGAAAAAACTTCTAAATATTGGCCTTGCTGGCAGCGCATTTCGATTGCCTGCGCTAACTCAGGACAAATCCAGTTGTTTCCATCAAAAGTGGGTTGAAAAAAATGGCTATAAGGAGAATAAGGTCCAAAAATGGAGTTATCTGAGATAAAAGAAAGCGCTTTTCTTTTATCATGGAATCCAAAAAAATCATAATAACGCGGCGTCATGGTAGATGGAACTGATAATTTTTTAAAAATATCTTGTCGGCTAGGCGATGTTTGCAGCCAGATAATATTCTCTGCCCATTGTTGGAAATAAAGCTTTTCTTTTTCATTAAGGGATAATTTTTCTCCAAGGTCAATAAAGTCTTTTAATTCACTATAGAATTTATCTAATGAAAATCCGTTCTTAAAAAAACTGTGGGCTCCTAAAAATCCATATGCATTGCAAATTCCCCGCTTTATTTGTTCTTCTATAGCGGGAAGTTTTTTTGAGATTGCAACATGAGTCCTGTGTCCATTAATTCGTTCCGCTGGATAGCGAAATGAGTTTTTAAATTGTTCAATAATATCTGGATTTACCCCGGTTAATTGGCTTAGAGAGTTATCTAGTGGTGTACTTAGCCACTCGACAGGCCGAAAACCATAAAAGTCTTCCTTATTTATAGATCTTTCAGCACCATGGGTTAATAAAAATTTTAACCCTTCTATTTCGTCTTCATTATCACCCATATTTTTTATCCAAAGGTGGAGAAGCGTATCGCCTTCAGTTAGGACTTGATTGATATTTGCTCCCATTTGGATAAGTAAATTTGCAGCATCATAGTGTTTGTTGTTTAAAGCAGATAACAGAGCAGTATTATTACGTAAGTCCCTGTAATGAATATTTGCCCCTTTCTCAATCAATGAAGAAATTGCTTTCAAGTTCCCTTTTTGAGCAGCAAGAATTAATGCGGAGGTATAATAAATACTTCCTGGTTGATTAATATCGATTTGTGGTAGATTGAGAAGAGCCTCAATCCCTTCATTGTTATCCGTCATGATATACCAATGTAAGGGAGGTAGCCCTTCTTTCGAGCGTTGAGAGAGAAGAAACTGTTTATCTTCTGAATTGAGGTTTCGGTTGAGATAATCTAAAATTGCTACGTTTTTCTTTTTAGCGGCAAATACATAATGAAATAATCCAAAATTATTTTGACCAATTTCTAATAAGGTATGCCCTCCCTCCCGATGTATAAATTCAAACAACTGCTCAGAATTAGAGTTTACTGCGGCAAGATGAAGAGGCAAATTATCAAAATCATCGGGTGATTGCAGTTGAGCCCTCCATTCTTCATTGTCCATATACTCCTTGAGTAATTGTAAACATTTGAGATTGCCACCTTTAGCCGCCCAGCCGACACAATTTCTTCCACATTGTGCATCTTTGATAGTAACGTTAACACCTAGTTTGAGATATTCAAGAACCTTATCTGCATTGCCATCCAAAAGCGCAGAATGCAATTTATTTCTACCTTCATTATTTTGATCAAGCACTTCAATTTGTTTCAAAGCATTCCATTCCTTCATTTAGGGTACTCCAAAAGAATCAATTGAATAATTAAATGCTCAATTATATCATTTTTGGTTAAATGATTCTTAATCGATGAAATGAGTTTTATTTATAAGATATTCCATAATGGAATGAGGTATCTACAGAATAATCAACTATCGAACGTCTGAATAAAAATTATAATTAATTATTATAGCTATTGGTGTTGTTACCGAATAAATTCTCTTATTAAGAGGAATTGCGCCTTTAATTCCCTAAAAAATTAGACCAATAAAATCGAAGTCTACCTAATTATGCCAATATTTCATATCTCATTCCCATTATTCAATGAGAAGTCATATGTACTTAATCTTCGCATCTCAAAATGTAAGTTAGATACAAAACAAAAGTTACTGGTTATTAAGATTAATCTTGCAACCAAAGCGAGGGTTATTATGCGTATTAAGATTGATGGCAAAAATAAACAACATGCTAAGGTAATTAAAGAGAGTACTACAATTGATGAGTTGGTATTTATCTGTAAAATTTCAAAACAAAACGAGGAGGAAGTGCGACAAGCGATTTTACGAATTTTGTCAAACGATATTGATCGGTTGAAAAAAATCCAAAGCTTTGTAAGAGGAACAAATGAGGAAAAGGAAATATCCAATGAGATGAAATCACTTAGAGCCTTGAGTGATGTGTTAAAAAGAGAGAGCTTGTCAACCGGCTTTAATAAATGGAAAGAAAACGAAGGAGCTGCAAGGCGACAATTAAATGATGTAAGTTTAAAGTTGATCGAGTGTATTGATAACATTGCCAGGTCATCATTTGAACAAAGGAAAGTCCAGGAAGACAGCAGCATCTCTTCGATGCTCATGTTATTTCAAAAAAATGCTCCAATCCCCGAGGTTGAGCTGAATAACTTAAATCGAAATGACAATAAACTGAATGACTTTGATTTAAATATCAGCCAGGGCCTCAATTATAGTAACACGGAAAGTATTTCAAGCAGCAGCTCCAACAGTTTTGTAGACAATCTGCAGACAACTCAAACTTTCAATAAACTTCAGGTTATTGTAAACCCTGAGTGCAGTAAACAAATTCTGGATTCTATTGCGGGGAAAAATGATGCTGATTTTATCCGTTACAACAAAACAACGAATCAATCCTCCTCTGTGATAATACCACCTAATTTGAACTCCCAAGACTTGTTGAAAGACTTAACAAACAAAATGCATGAGTTTGAGCAATTAAAGCATCCAAGTCCTCCATGGGATTACAAGCGATTGGATCCAAAAAATGAAAATGAAAAATCCATTATTAAAATCGATTTTTACCCGGAAAAAATGCCTGTAGGACCAGAGTTGACAAAAATGTTAGCTGAGAAAGAAGCCTATTCATTAGTGGTCAGGAAACTTAGTATTTTATGTGGTACGCTAACTTTATTGGATTCACCGTCATTTTTAACTGAAAATGCTGAAAAAAAGCAGGAAATTAGGAACTATATTACCGCATTATCTAACGCAATCGTATCCGATGCAATTCAATCTGAGGGTAAGGTTGATATTAAGAAAGATTTCGAATCATTTATCAATAATTTGAGCGCGGATATTGGCAAGTTATCAGGGATAAAACCACAAGATATCAATAGTAGAATAACTGATCCTATTAGAAGAGCTGAACGTTACTTTACTGCAGAATACAATAAAGACATGGTATTAATGGCAATAACACATCGAAATGACGGCGCAAAAGTAGTACAAATGGATATTGAATTAAATCAGCTTGAGTTACAACAGAAAAAAGAATATATCAAAATCCATGATCCTCATGATTCGCCTCAATGGTTTTTAGATCTGATGCCAGCTGAGCAAGATTGGTATCGGCAAAGAGTACCGAAAATACTGGAAGATAAGCAAGGTTGGGAAAATTTTGAAAAACTATTCAAGTCATCAGCAATGCAACATGCCCCGGGTTTATCGAATGCCAGAGCAAACTTCGGTATTTTACAACATCCCGATGGAGCAGTAGAAATATTAACCGTAGGTTTACAATCAGGTGTGCCTGCAAACTATGAAATGGCGCAAGAAGAGATGGCAAAACACGCAATAGCCAACATAGAACAAATGAGAAATATTGCAATCAGAGTTTCTGGACATAATTATCAACAATTATGGGGAGATTATTTTGGGGATGATCAACCAGGCATACCGATTTTATTTCAATCATTGTTAAGTCCTGAAACCGTAGGGACAAAAGCAGATCAAAAATTGGTAGATGCTCAGTCTTTAGCAATGGCCGGCACGTCGCGTGATTACGATGCTGCAAATTATAGCGTCATGTTGCATAATAATCCTACCAATGCATTCAGAGCAGCAGAAGCGTTGAAATCACAGTTAAATGCTATGAAGGCAAGATATAGTGAAGATTCAACTCGTGTCGATAACAACTGGATGAGTATGGGGGAAGTCAGGAGTGCTGCAAAACTGTTTGTAAATAAGATAATTTCAAAGTGCAGAAACAATTTATCAGTAGAAGATCAAGCGATTCTGCTCACTTTAACCAGTGATAAGCAATTGAGTGTTGATCAAAAGAAATCCTTAAGTGAATTGATAAAATCAGATAAATTAGGATTAACCGATGCTCAAAAAACAGGTCTACTCAAAATAATGGTTGCCGAAAATGAATGCAAAAAGTTGGCGGTGACAGCAACAAAGAACTTCAGTACGGACTGGCGTAATAAGGAAGAATATAAAATAGCGCTTAAACGTCTCCTTGTTGAAGGTATGGGAGGAGTAATTATTAATAATTGCAAAAGTGGAAAAGATCGGACTGGTTTAAGCGAGATCTACCAGCATGCAATGATTCACTCTTTAAAAAAATACGGTGATATTAGTTCTTATGATGCAAAAGGACCATCAAGACAACAGTTCTGTCAAATTATATATGAGCTATATTCTTCTGGTAAAATACAGGAGGCTGCCGGATTTAACACACCGGGTTCTGCTGGAGTAAAAGCGCCCCAGATCTCTGGCATTATTGACAACCAAATTATCCAGTTACTAGGAGATCTGCATAAAAAAGGTTGCGATATTGCTGGTTTGAACAAACCGCCCCAGTATACCAGGCTTGAAAAGGAACAGCTAAAGAATAAGGACAAGAGCAATAACAATACAGCGGATATTATTGTCACCTCGCAATTGAAGTTCTGATATAGACTATCCGTATGATTGGTAGTACGGAGTCAAGGTTGTTTATAAAATTCAAATCCTGTTTTGCATTTATTCCATAAAACAGGATTTATTTCATCCAATAAATCTATTAAACAGTGGGAGTTAGAACTTTTTATATTTTGTAATGAAACGTTTGAATATATCGGACAACTCATGCCGAAAAGCAATTATTATTACCAAAAATGTAATCAAAATGACAGTAACTACCATTTGAATGATATTAAAATTAAGGGCATCCTGCGCTACAAACCAACTTGTAATTGACCCTGCTACAACCATGAGTATCCTAACAATCCATCCCAATTTTTCATCCACTCTCGAAGAACTCATAATAATCTAGTATTGATTATTATTTTAGAAATCACAACCTGGAATGATTTTTTTCGTAATGTCTTACTATAATGTTTTAAGAGTTATATTAAGAACATAGGGATAATTATTTTAAGGAGCATTACAATGTCATTTGATCAACATACCTGGGTTGTTACTGCTGATACAACTACTTGCCGCATTTATGCATCAAAAGTAAAACATCATGATCTTACCTTGGTTAAAGAAATGGTTCATCCTCAAAGCAAACTTAAAGATATTGAGTTAACTTCTGGCAAAGCTGGCCATACAGAACACGGAACTTATACTCAGCAGTCTGATCCCAAGGAAATAGAGATTGATAGTTTTGCAAGGACAATTGCTGATGCACTGGATGATGGTAGAAATATGCATGCTTATGAAAAACTAATTGTAGTTGCACCGCCTCATATGAATGGACTCTTATTACACCATACGAATAAACATGTAACTAATCTAGTGATTCATAATTTTAAAAGTGATGTGATGCATTTCTCTAACAAGGAATTATATGATTTTTTAGATAAGAATTTGAGACCACATTAAAAACTCGAAGATATGACCAAGTAAAAAACCGAAATTCATCAATTTTGGTTTAGAAAGTTATTGCCAAAAATTAAGTGAGGACAATTGATTTCAAGCCAATGATCATACCTTATAAATACCGATGAGTTATAAAAGTTCGATATTTGCATCGATTTTGAAACACACTTATCAAATCATGCAAATATCAGCTTATGTTAACTTGTGCTAACCTTTCTAAAGTAAGTGTAATAAATCGTTAAACTCATTTTCAATCAAAAATTAAAAATATAGGAACAATCGGTGATTAATTTTTTACTAGTTTTTTTAGCTCTTATTTTGGTCTTACTCAATGCTTTTTTTGTTGCTGCTGAATTCGGAATGGTAAAACTTCGAGTAACTCGAGTAAAAGCAATTAAAAATATTTATGGTCTAAGAGGAAAGATTTTATTTCAAGTACATAAACATCTTGATGCATATTTATCTGCTTGCCAACTAGGAATAACCTTCGCATCCCTGGGCTTGGGTTGGATAGGAGAGCCTGCTTTTGCCCATCTTTTAGAGCCACTACTGTTCTTTATTGGGGTTAACTCACCCCAACTAACAACAATAATCGCATTTTTTGTATCATTTACATTTATTTCTTTTCTTCATATTGTTGTTGGGGAGTTAATGCCTAAATCGTTAGCTATTCGACAATCGGAAAGAGTATCTTTATGGACGGCTCTGCCTCTATATGGATTTTATTGGCTCATGTTTCCTGCAATTTGGATTCTCAATAGTTGCTCGAATTTTTTGCTAAGGGTTTTTAATCTGGATGCAGTTCACCAAGGTGAACACTCTTATTCTACAGAAGAAATTAAATTACTCTTAAATGCAAGTCATCTTCATGGTGAGCTTACTGAAGATGAAGTTGAAATTATTGAACATACCTTTGATTTGGCTGATCTTAAAGTGACTGAAGTCATGCGATTTACTGAAGAGATGGTCATGATCCCTATAAATAAACCTATGAAGCAAGTCATGGATATAATCATGGAGCACCGCTATAGCCGTTACCCTGTATATGATCCTGATAAAAAGGATGTCATTGGGATTATCCATGTAAAAGATATTTTGCCCGTCCTCTATCAACAAGGTGAGGTAAAAGAATTACGTTCATTACTTAGGCCTATGCTAAAAGTTTCACGCCATCTTCCTGCATTGGATTTATTACGCAAATTTCGCGAAGGGATGCCTCATTTTGCTCTTGTCTACAGTGGCCGTAAAACCATTTTAGGATTTGTTACACTCGATAATTTACTTCAGATACTTATTGGTCGTATTAAAGATGAGTTTCATCGTACTAAAGTGGATTGGGTATTAAATGATGACGGAAGTATATCTGCATCCGGAAATTGTTCTATTTACTCCCTGGAGCAAGCTATTGATCGTGATATTCATGTAGATAACAACATTGACATTTTGAATGGTTTGTTTTTTTATCGACTAGGTTATGTTCCTAAAGAAGGAGAGCAGATTGATTTTCCAGAATTCCATGCGGAGATAGAAAGTGCAACTGCTTCAAAAATTCTCAAAGTAAAAATTTACCCGAACAAATTAACTGATGAACACTAGAAATATGAGTTGCTTATGAATAAAAACACCACACGCTCTTCTGATGCTCTTTTAACGATTGTTAATCATAATGATTTAAAGGGCGAATTAACATTTCAGCGCATTTTACAAGCCCTTGGGGAAAGAGCATTCGGTGTTGTGCTGTTGTTTTTTGCTTTACCTAGTGCATTACCTTTTTCTACTATTCCAGGTGTTTCTGTTATTTTTAGTGTGCCTATATTATTATTTTCCTGCCAAATGGTATTTGCCAGGAAAACGTTATGGTTACCAAAAACTATTGCGGAACATACCATCCACCAAAAAAATATTTCAAAAATTATTCATGCAACAGTACCCTATTTGATAAAAATTGAATATTTCTTAAAGCCTCGATGGTCATTTATGACTTGCCGTTTAATGGAAATAATAAACGGAACTATTATTTTCTGTTTAGCGATACTTCTGATGCTGCCTATTCCCTTCAGTAATTTCATTTTTGCAGCATTACTTATTACTTTTAGTTTAGGCCTGATAGAAAAAGATGGACTATTTATTGTTTTAGGGTATGTTGGTGTCTTTTTTTATATCAGTTTTATTTATGTATTTATTGTGGCAATAATTAAGCATTTTTTTCATTAGATAAAGTTAATAGTTCTCGTACTTAATTATCTTTTTAGTAAAAATTAATCTATTGGAGCATCTATGCCATTATTTACCCCTCAAGATCTTGTCCCATTAGCAAAAAGGAATTTGGGCCTAAGACTTACAGGAAATATAAAAGAGGCTAACTTTGGTGGATTTGGCGATGCAATACCTTTATCTCATCTTGGTGGAGCTAAAGATATTATAGAGTTTTTAACATTGGCTTTTTTTAGTGATCTACCGAAAGATCAAATGGAGGTTATTTATAATCGTTATAAAGAAATTGATATTCACTCAATTGATTGCATGCCGCGATTGATATTATATTATGCAGCACAGAATAATATAGGTGATGCTAGAGAGAGGTTATCTCATAAAAAAGATGCTCCAATATCGAAGCTTTACTTTAAATTGAAACTCGCATCGATTGAGCATGAAGCAAAAAAACTAGTATCTTATTATAACGCTAACTCAATGATAGCTCCTTTAGAATTAATCATTAGTCAATTTCCTCATATAGCCCAAGAATTAGCCCATAATTTTAATGAAAAATTTTTTTTGCGCTTAAAAAAAAATTGGAATGCATATGCAACTAGCGATGATATGGATTACCTATTTTTATCAGATAATTTTCCTCATACTCATAAATATGAGGTGGGTTATGATTTTAATAATTATCCACTTGGTAAAGTTGGCCGTCATCATTTTGAAGCTGTAAATGTTATAAGGCAGATTATGTTTTTAGGTGGTGAAAATCGTAGTCCAGATACTGAGATACATTTAGAGCATCGCATTTACAACTCTATGAAAACAATTTTGAAAGATATGGTGTATACATCATTAAATCAGCAACAACAAAATATTGAAATAAAATTATCACAACATCCAGAATATCCTATTAATTTTAAAAAAGCTTGTAATGACATAGTGATGTTGGTTTTTAAACTACAAGAAAGCGAACAACTTTCCTCTGAAGAATCGTTTGATTTGCTGAAAAGAACTGGGGATTTAATCGATAATCCTGCAGAGTATAAGTCATTTCTTAAAGCGGCAAATAGTTACCGAATGGTTTCTGGAGGACAGTTGTCAGCATACATGATGCTAATTGCCGGTTGGGCTGCTAAGATTATGACAGTAAATTTTATTGGTGATGCCTGGATTAAGTTTGCAACTGAAAAACTCGACTTAATCTCAACATCCAAAGAACTTGCTGATCTTAGCCACTCTTGTTCAATAGGTTTATAAGATAGGAATAGGATATTAGCCTCCAGTAGATGGATAATTTCCATTCGCCCTGAATTTTTCTGGATGTAGTAAATTTTCTTTTTATGATCTTTGGCAAAAACTTCTGTTACATTCGTTTGACATAGCTATGTAGCTAGTTTAGAGGGTTTGTGACTATGAACGCGCTTGGTAGCAATAATAGTCTAAAGAACATGGCCTCCATCAACCATAAACACTTTGCCTGTAATCCAACTTGCTTTTTCTGAAGCAATAAATAAAGCCATATGTGCAATGTCATTTGGTGTTCCAGGTGTTTGCAAGGGAATATTGCTAAGAAGATAACTCCATAATTCTGGATTATTAGTAGCGGTATCCTCATTCATTCCGGCCTCAATAACACCAGGTGCAATAGTATTTACTCTTATTCCATATTTTGCGAGATCCAGGGCAGCATGCTTCGTCCACTTATTTAATGCCGCTTTTGAGGCTCCATACCCAATACCTTTAGGCATGGTTATAGTTCCACTAATTGAAGAAATATTTATAATACAACCTTTATTTTCTCTATCCATCATATTCTTGGCGCAAAGCTGGGTTAAATAGAATGGAGAAATACAATTGATCTGGAAAACTTGCTGCATTTTTTCAGGAAGTAATTCAAAAATTGTTTCACGAGAAGATATTCCAGCGTTATTCACTAATATGTCTACATATCCTAAATAACCCAAAGCATGTTCAGCAAAAATTGGTACTTGATTCATATCGGAAAAATCTGCATAAAATGCTCGAGCTCTTGCTCCGGTTTTTGTGATAGCTTTAAGAGTTTTCTCGGCGCCTGCAGAGTCACTATGATAACTAATAACCACATCTGCTCCCTGTTCTGCGAAAGCTATAGCTATCCTTTGGCCTATGCTGCGATTTGCTCCCGTAACAATAACTTTTTTCTTTTTAAAATCCATGAGGGTCTCCAATGAATAAAGTTGGCTAAATCTTTATAAGTTATGAAATGTACAGGAAATTTAATTACTGCTAAAATAAATTGTAACTATTAATTTAATAAAAAATGGAACTTGTATGCGTTTTATTTCGTATCTCTTATTCTTTATTCTTGGAATTTCATCCGTTCATGCTGAGATCAAAATAGGAACTGTACATTATTTTCCTCCATTTATTATTAATAAAAATCAGGGATTTGATATTGAATTAATGAATTACCTTTGTCAAAAAATAAAAATAAAGTGTTCATTCGTTCAAATGAAGGACAGCGAATTATTCAAAGCTTTAGAAAATCGAAAGGTTAATCTTGTAATGGCGGGTATAATGATCCCTCCTCATAGTCAGGGAAACTATATATTTAGCCTGCCTTATTTGCCTGTTCGAGCTGTCTTTATTGTACCCGCCCAAAGTAACCTGAAACAAGAAACAGATCTTAATGGGAAGATTGTAGGTGCCGCAAATGATCTCAATGGAGAAGTTTTTGTCGATTATTTACAAACCAATTTTCAGAATCAATTACAAATTAAAAAATATGACTCGCCTGATACTTTGATTAATGATTTAGAGAATGGTACTTTATCGGCAGCATTTGTTCGTGAATTTTACGCAAATTATTGGCAAAATAATGGTTTGACGAACATTAGGGTACTAGGTCAACCCAGAGAAGTTGGAAACGGAATGGCTATTGTAGCTTTACCTGAAGAACAGGCGTTAATTGATAAGATCAATAAGGAACTACAATCCATTGAAAAAAATGGTGACTATCTCAAATTATATAAAACCTATTTTGGAGACAAATACTAAGGCCTATTAACACGCCTTAGTAACTGTAAGACAAATTATTTACATTGTATTATAGAAAAGAATTTTACCATGGAATCAACGGACGCTAATTCAATATTTTGCTAATATTTATATATAGTATTTTATTTGATCAAAAATATTTTTTGGAGTTTCAAAATGTCCGAAAAAATACGAAAGGGTTTTAGTAAATCGATAGACTGGAATGTAACTACTGATAAAAAACGAACAGAAACACTCAGCGAAAGCACAAAAACAATCGCCAGAGAATTGGATAAAAACCCAATACCCAATAGCAACGAATTAAACTCAGATAAGAAGAAGTAATACATATTCTTGACACTTCCCTAACATTTAAGACTTGCATTTTATTTATAAAAATTTATTATTGATGTATCTTAATTTTTGAAAAGGAATTGTACATGATGTTATTTAAAAGGTTTATCACCCCTAATATCCTCAGCAAAGCGATTAAGAATCCCCCTGCTACCGCTAATTTTTTTAAACAAATGGATTGGTCTTTAGCTAAAAAAAGCGAACAAGGACAACAACTTAGCAAATCTGTTCAAACTATAGTAAAGGAGCTTGAAAATACTTCATCCTCTGATGCTCCAGGCCCAATGTTAATAAAATAATAAACCGTCCCTGGTTATTTTTATTAGAGTATTGTGCAGAAGCTTTGTGATTTTTTTTGGGCTAAAGCCTCTAACTCTTCAAAATGTTCAGGGGCAGTTAACTTTAATGCATCGAAGTGTTCTTTATCCAAAACGTTAAGTTCACCCTCTTGAACAACAGCCACTATGTTTTTCTCTAGCTCATTAATTGCTGTTGATTTAATATCAGAACGAACAAAAGCGAGTTTAGAGGAACCAAATTTACTTGGATCAAGTACTCTTTTCATACTGGCAGCAATTGAAAGATCAGCATTCTCGTAGAGTTCTTGAACGCTGGTTGCTTTGCTATTAAGTTGACTTTGATTAATGAAATCCATGTATTGCAATAAATTGACTATATAAATTGTATTAGACTCACAGTCTACGACAACAGCAGGCTTATTATCATCAACCTCCTGATTTTGTTCTTTGCTGAATTTTTTCTCAATCGCTAATTCGTTATTTACAACACTGATAATTACTTTTTTTGACTGGTTTTCTTGGATAACTTGTGGGAAACGCTCACTAACACTGCGATAAGAGTTTAATACATACTCAGGAGGAGTGACAAAATCATTATTTTCAATTCCTCTTTTGATAACACCATCAACTGCTTTCTCTGGTTTTCGCGTTGAAACGGTTATTAAATAAGTTCCATCCTTTTTTAAGCCTATGTCAAGCCAGCTTGGCCAGATATTACACATTTCTTTGAAAACATTGGGAACTTTTTTATTTTGATCCATGCGGCGAGATAAAAATTCTCCACTCATATTATAAGTTACAACAGCTTCATCATGTGTTAAGGTACCAATATGCTTTTTATGGGTTCCCTTTACACATTCATCGTCATAATAAATTGTTCGTTTTCTATCCACAGTAAGAAGTGCAAGTTCATCTAATGCATATCCTGTTTGCTGTTGCAATTGCAATGCAAAACTTTCTGTTGTAATCGATTTGCCACTACCTGGTCCCCCTGCCATCAATACTGTAAAACGCTCTGGATAACTGTTTGAAGGTAACTCGGGAGAACCAATAAATGTATTCGCATTAATTGCCGATACTAATGGCAATGCTTCGAACTTACCTTTTCCAATGAGTGTTTCAATTGTATTTTCTGCAATAGTAGACAATACAGTATCCATCTCTTGTTTAAGCAATGCATCTGCTACGCGCCTCGCGGCTAACTCCGTTAGTTCAGAATTTGATAAAGAAATGATCTCTTTTTCTCTACGTTTTAAAAGTTCTGCTTTAGCCTGGTTAAAATAATGATGTATCTGTGGATGCTCTTCTCTTGTCGCGCTGTTAGTTACAATGGAGCAAACCCAATTAAAATATTTATCACGTTGTATTAATATGTCTGATTCGGGAAGGCATGGAATGATATATTGCCCATGGAAGTCTCGTACAAATTGACCAAAATCATTATTTTTAGGAGGAGTTTTTACTAACAATGGAATTAGAGCCCCAGTGACTTGTAATGAGCGTCGTTCAGTTTCAAAAACAATCAAATTACCGATTGATGAACCATCAAGACCTTTATAACGTCCAAACGCCTTCACCATCTCTGTTAGCTCTTCGTGCTTCTGGATTGAATTTTTAATTGCTGTAAATTCAACAGTATTATCTTGAAATATATCTGGAAATGATTTTTTTCCCGATAAAAGCACTGATTCAATAGAGCAAGAGCTTTCATTGAATTTCTTCCAATTGTAATTTGAATAGAACCGAACAATACTTGTATTGCCACCTAAATTTAGGTTTTTCGATAATTTTGTTAATTTATGTAATTTTGTAAACATAATGACCCTCTCTTCACTTGGTGGTTACATCATACAAAAAATATCTTAATTAAATATTAAGCAATGAGATCATTAATTTGCTTATGTGGATATATCGTTTAAGCTGAGGGTGATTGGATTAGTGGTAATTAATGAGCCGAAAAGGTATATGCATGCAGTCGGCCACAAAACATTTTTCTCCTGAGATTTTTTTCAAGCAGAGGTTGAGAAAAATTAAAAATTTTGCAAAAGTTTCTTGAAGAGCTAACTCACATATTCCTAAATATTGGACAACTTTTTTTAGGCCAGTTATTACCTCAATTCAGATTTCTTTAACTTCATATATCAAGAGGAAATAAATTTTTTTTATATCAATGGATTTTGATAAAGTTTTAAATAACGATTAGCTAAATGATATGAGGCGTAATCGGTAATATGTCCGGAGTCACGAAACATAGGTATACCATTAATGTCTGCGCTACATTGGCCGTTGAGGCATTGAGCCTGTTTGGGATCAATAATTATTAATTGGGAGTATTTTCTTTTAAGGCGTGCAAATAAATCATCCTGCCAATTTAATTGCATCGCAAAATCACATTCTTCAGGTTTGTATTTCTTTCTTAGTTTAATATGATAAAAAAAACAGCTATAAGAATTATTGATTACAATTGTTTTAAGTAAAACAGGTGTAGCACCGGAAGTAATAATCGTTTGTAAGGCATCATCCAATGCTTTTTCGATTCGTTGTTTCGTTGACTCTACTGATTCATTCGCGATGAGTTTCCCACCTAGATAACCATCCCAGTTTTGCCCTAAGATTACAAAATCATAATGATTATTTTTTATCATATTGTAATAACGCTTGATTTGTTCGTGGCATGCAGTATAAACCTCCTTATTCCAATTATATTGCTCAACTCCAGGTAGTGTGAGGCAGGCCGCAGTTGCATGAGCCAGAATGGATATATTCGCTTCTTTTGCAAGAGTATCCATAAATCCCCATAAATGATTCGCATGAGAATCACCAAACATGAAACCAGTTTTTGTATTGGTGTTTTTTGCACCAAGAACACAGTCAGTATTTATTTCGACGCTTTTATCTTGAAGACACAAGGGTCTGATTGGATATGAATGCTTTTTTAATTGCTTATCAATTTGGGTCATTTCATTGAAACGTTTGGGGTATCCCTCCTGTTTTTTGATCACGTAATCACCTAAATGAATTAGTACAGCAGGAAGTATGCATAAATAAATTAAGCTATAACCAAATCTAATAGTGTGGAACCTGCGTGCCGGTTTCTCAATAAATCGCCAGGAAAAATAAGCGATAATAAAAGTTAAAGTAAATGCACAAATTAAAACTAAGGGTGTCTCTTCAATTTTTAAATAACGAATGATCACAAATATCGGCCAGTGCCAAATATATAATGAATAAGAAAGTAAACCTATAAACACTATTGGTTTCAGGGAAAGGAACCGGTTTAGAAATGTCTGAGGATAACTTGTCCCTGAAATGATAAGTATGCTTGTTGCACAACACAAAAAAACAGCATACCCATTTGGAAAGCCAATATGAATATCTGCATTCATTGCTATATAAAATATACTTATAAGTGCAGCAATGTTTAGACTTTCCAGCAAATACCTATTCAATGAAAATTGATTTTGCCTAAAGACGATAGACGAACCGATTAAAAATTCAAAAATGCGGCTCAATAAGTGATAGTAGTGTTTTGTCGGCTCTTTTGTTGATAAAAATAGCGTTAAAATTAAAAAACATACTGTCAGTAAATAAGTTGTTTTTGCAATATGCTTTTTATTAACAGTTCGATAAATACCAAAGAGCATTATAGGCAGAATCAAATAACATTGCCATTCTATGGATAATGACCAAGTATGTAATAATGGTAATTGATTTGCATTTGGTGAAAAATAACCTTTTGTTGCTCGTTCAAAAAACATATTTGAAAGAAATAGTGACGTTTTTCGAGCGCTTTTGGAGTATTGGATCAAATCCTCAGGTAAATAAAAAATCAAGGAAAGCACAAAAGTACTTACTATCAAGCAAATAAATATAGGTTGTAATCGCCATAATCTTCGACTATAAAAATCAACGAACGAAAAACGATCATTTTGCAAAGAGCCATAAATAATACTGGTGATTAGAAATCCTGAAATAACAAAAAAAATATCAACGCCGATAAAACCAGAAGGAAATAATTTAAATCCTGCATGAAAAAAGATTACCAGTAAAATAGCAACCGCTCTTAAGCCATCAATATCTGGCCGGTACCTCATTGTATGTAGATCCCTTCGCTATCACACTGTGCTTTTGATTTTGTTGTTTTTTTAACGGTTATTGTCCAATCAGGGCCTGAACCAATATGATGAATTTGAGCAAAATTTCCTTGATTTTTTGCTAAAGCCAAATAAAGCAAGCTATTTAGATAAAGTAAATCTTTACCTTTGTGAGTCTCTCCAAATGTATTTTGGAATAACACCAGACCTACAAATCTGTTATGATGATTTTGATAGATCCTCACTTTATAGCATGCGCCATCCTTGACGCCATATTTTTCAAGTAATTGCTGATCAATATTGGTCCATAGATTTCCATATTGAGGATCAAGTATTACTATTGTGCCTTGTAATTTATCATTTTTGATTGAAGCTTTTTCATATGGGATTTTTACAATAGGCTCATTAAGTTTAGGGCCAACTTCTTCAAATGAAATCTTTCCAGAAGCTAATTTTGCAGCAGTGTAACCATATACATCTCTACCAAAAAATGTATATGAGGAACCGGAACCGATTAAACGATTCTTGGTTTCATCTATCTCCCGTACTTCTTTAATTCCAAATTTATCGTCAATAAGAGTTAATGTTCCATTATCAGGAGTTACAAAATATTGACCGTTCTTAGTTAGAGCTACTATAGAACGGCGCTTGGTCCCAACTCCAGGATCAACTACGCTTATAAAGACGGTGTCTTTTGGCCAATACGGGGCTGTTTGATAGAGTCGATAGGATGCTTCCCAAATATTATAAGCTGGTATTTCATGTGTTAAGTCTGAAATAGTAAGTGAGGGATCGACCGTGATCATAACCCCTTTCACCTCACTCACAGCACCATCCTTTATACCAAAATCACTTTGAAATACCACAATACCTGATTGTACCGTGCTGGTTAATAAGCAAAGAAAAAAAACCAGTAACAAGTTATTTAAGTTATAAAATATACTTCTTTTTCTTACCATTAATGAGTTCATTTGTTTTTTAGAGCTATGTATGATAAACATCTGATAGATTATGGTCTATACCCAATACTCTTTTTATTTCAATATTATTTAAGGCATGGCTCTGATAATCCAATCAATAAAAATGTTTTTTAATTTTCTTCATCAATTTGTACATTAAATGTAGTAGATGCATTACCGCATTTATTCATGACATTAACAAGGACATTGAAATTATCTTTGCCATCAGCTTTAATTTTTATTCAGCCATTATTTGAATCAATTGTAACTTGATTTACTTTATTGTGAGGATGTGCTTTTACAGAATAAATTAAATTTTTTCCTTGAAACGCTTGGCTTGTTGGAATCTCTGCTGTATTAAAGGCAACTACTTACCAATTCTTTATTGGAGTGGCGACTTGAGGTTTGCAAGAATTAGTATCATGATTTGCAAATACCAATGATGAAATTAAACTGATAAATATGCTCAATAGTACTTTAAACATTCCATCCCTCATGCACCTAAAAAATATTGTGCCGCAATGGGCACACTTATAAATGAGTGCTGTTGTAAATGTCTATTTTTGATTTAAAGCATCTAAACGCTGAACAGAAGGATCTAATCTATCTAATGCTTGAAAAGGAAGCATCCAACCAGGATATTCAGCTGGTAAAGCACTAACCTCATTTAACTGTTTTATTTCATCCGAGTTTAGCTTAAGCCTTACCGCTGAAAGATTATCTTGTAACTGATCAATACGCTTGGCACCAATGATCACAGAAGTTACAGCTGGTTTTGTGAGCAACCAAGCTAACGATACACGAGCAGAACTGCAATTATGATGCCGTGCAATAGGCTCAATCACTTCGAGAACTCGCCAAACCCTCTCCTTGTCTACAATAGGGAAATCAAAATTTGAGCGCCGGGAATTTTCTGGTTTTTGATTATCACGGTTAAATTTACCTGAAAGCAAGCCGCCAGCTAAAGGGCTCCAAACAAGTAAGCCCATTTTATCCTCTTCCAGTAAGGGGATAATTTCTCGCTCAAGATCGCGACCAGCAAGGGAATAATATGCTTGTAATGTATCAAAATGAACGAGATTTTTAAGTTGAGAAACTCCTAAGGCTTTGGCAATTTTCCATGCTGGCCAATTGGAACAACCTATATAGCGTACTTTTCCCTGTTGTACTAATGTGTCTAATGCTCGCAATGTTTCATCTATGGGCGTTATGGGATCATTTCCATGAATTTGGTATAAATCAATATAATCTGTATTTAAACGGCGAAGACTTGCATCCACTGCATCCATAATATGCTTTCTAGAAGCCCCAATATCATTGTAGCCCGGACCAACCCTGCCATATACTTTGGTTGCAATCACTACATCCTTTCTGGCGATGTGAAGATTTTTCAGTGCCTGACCAAGAACAGATTCACTTTCACCTTCGGAATAAACATCAGCAGTATCAAAAAAATTGATTCCAGCCTCATAAGATGTCCTTACAATTTCATCAGCATTTGCTTGTCCTACTGAGCCGATTGCTTCCCAAAACCCTCTTCCCCCAAAGGTCATGGTGCCTAAACAAAGTCGCGAAACGAGTAATCCAGTATTACCTAGCGTTTTGTATTCCATGAAAAATTCTCCCTTAAAACTCCATTTTAAAGTTAAATAACATGATTATAACTATAAAGCAAATCTAAATAACAAAGGATAATCCGGATACATCGGTTTTACTTTCTACCAAATATGGCGAGACCTTGGTTACGCAACCAATACTCATCATTCTCCAAAAGATATGCTTTAAGATCAGGAATATCATAAAGATTTTTATAACCTGTCGTCACAAAATAACGTTTGCCAAGGATATAAAAATCTTTAACATTTTTAGACGGACTTACTATAATGCGTCCATTAGGAATTATTTTCATAAGTTTATTCATAAAATGTACTATCTCTTTTTCTTTTTCTATACCGTTTTCTACTCCTAAAAGGTAGGGAATAAATGCGGTATGAAAATACTGCTTTTCATGGATTGTGGAAATATCATCTATTGTACCCACATGAAATTGAATTTTTTTATCAAGTTCAAAGTCTTCTTGTGTTTTCATTTGGATGGCCTTTTGAACTAATGTTACCATGTAATGAATATAGGCTCGTCTTAGGGAGTTTGGATGGAGAATCCAAAATAAAAATTGAATTAATTTCACCCCGGGTATATTGACTAGGGTAGGATACCAATACGTAAGTGAGGTAAACAATTCACCAATTGAGGCCAGAGGCGTGCCTTGAACCGTATATTCCCTATAATGATAATATTTTTTAAATGCCTTCATCCATGCAATTGTTACTGGATCTTTATCATAAGCGGTCACAGATTTTGCTCCAGCCAGAGCCATTAAAAAACTACTGTTGCCATGACCAGGGATCACTAAAATATTTTTTCCCTCTATATCAGAGCGAATATTGTATCGATACTTTTGATTCCCCGCTAAAGCCGATGAGAAATAACGCTCAGCCCCCATGGGATAGATTTGTACCTCTTTATTATCAGAGAGTCTTGTCACTCTACGTTCCAAAATCCATTTTTTCTCTTGCTTGCTTAAAATTGTTTCATAAGCGTGCATCATTACATCCTGCTTTTATTGAAATTGATTTAACTTGAATGGTTTTGCTTTTTTACTTGTAAATAAATTAAATATTCTTGCGTTTAAGTTACGTTTTGCTGCAAATTTTCTACCCAATATTTGAGAAGGTTTTTCAATAAAGAGATGAACTAACCAGGAAACTATGATGGCAACTGCACTAACTAAAATTAATGATACACCAGTATTAAACCCTTTATCTAATAAAATGCGAAGAAATACATAGCCGCCAATACAATGAATAATATACAAGGGGTAACTAATATCTGCTAAAAATTTAACTAATCGATTTGTCTTAAAAAAATGTGGAAAAGTATAAGCAAACATAAAGGTTAGTAATGCTAAGGCATAGCTCCACGCTAAAATCAAACTTTCTGCATAAGGACCAGCCCACCAGGTAATACAAAATAAAAGAAATAAAAACCCTGTTGTAAAATATCCGTGATCAGGTTCAAGTTTATGGCAGTAGAGATAGTGAAATACAACGCCAAGAAACATAAAAATAATGTATTGGGAGGGTAAAATAAAAATTCTACTCCAAATAAATGCATTGAAATTACTTATTGACCATTCGGGCAGCATATAAGATAGGTAACAGTTCAAAAGAAAGAACATTATGGGTATAAAGAATACTTTTATTGAGTAGTTACGAAACCAAAATCCCAATAAGGCTACGAGTAAATAAAATTTCATTTCAATTTCCAAGGTCCATATAATTGAATCTATATTTTTTGATTCAAGTATGTCTCGGATTCCTGGAAAATAGTGAATGACTATTTCTTGTTGGGAATAAGGCCAGGAAATTAAAAAATATTTGGTTCCTAAAATAAGGGCTACTAGGCTGATACTAAATCCAAAAACATAAGTCGGGATAATCCGCAAAAAGCGACTCCCTAAAAACCCGAGCATACTTGTTCTTTGTAATGAAAAAGGAATAACAAAACCACTTATCAGGAAAAATAAGCCTACCCCGTAAGAACCCCAATCAAACAAAGAAAATTTATTAAGCCATAATATATAAATCGGCGAATTAAAGTTTTGAGGATCAAGCATGGGTGCGTTAATTAAATGCGCTATTGTATCTCTTTTGTACCAAAAAGTGCTGAAATAATGGGAGAGGACAACAAATAAAGCCGCAATCCCACGTAGTGTATTTACAAACTCAATCTTGTTTTCGCATTGTATATTTTCTTGCACCTTATCTACCTAATTGTTTAGATGAGTTTCGGTCAAACTACTTATTTCTTTGTTTACTATAGTTCTAAATTGCTTTGCTTGGAGTTTTTTAGGTTGATTACCTACGTTATTTATTAACACACCCATATAAGTTTTATAACCTATATTGGTTATTAAATTATTGTAAGCAGGTATATCCAATTTTTGTAATTTCTTATTTTCTAGTGGCATCTTTGGTTTTATTCTTGGCTGCGATTTATTTTCATATGCATAAGCCATTTCGATGAGTTTTCCCTCACTGAACTGTGTTCCAATTAATTCCACTCCAACAGGCATTTGATTGTGGTATCCAAAATTAATAGTAATTGAAGGCAGGCTGGAATTAGAAGCAACAGGTGCAAGCCAGGTATTCACCTCATAAGGATCATAAGTCGCAATGCCTACAGTGCTTATGGGAATTAATAGAGCATCAAGTTTTTCTTGTTTCATCAGCTCTTCAACATAGGTTCTATTTTTTGCAAATAATTTTAATGCACTTTCATATTTTGACCCATATTTAATCGGCATTGATGTAAAAAATTTAATGCATTCTGGAACTTCACCGAAAACTCTTATTCTATTTGAAGCACATAAATCCTGGAAGTTCTTACGTACTGAGGGAGATGAACTTAAATAACGATCCACATCTTCCCTCATTCCCGCCATATTAGAAGAACGATCTGTGTTAAATTCAGGTAAGTCCACTTCACTAATGATGGTAGCTCCTGATTTTTTGAAGGTGACTAATGCTTGTTGAAATATTTTTAATATGTCATCAGGCATCTCTTTAAAGACATTTCTAGCTCCAACTTTATGCACAATTCCGATACGCTTTCCAATTAATCCATCTTCATTTAAATAAACGGTATAAGTTTTTTCTCTTGGAACAGTGGCGGTTTTCATATCCTCTGGATTTACCTTGGCGATAACATCTAAAACATGTGCAAGATCTTGGACTGTCCGGGTTAAAGGCCCTGCTGTACCATCCAAATTGCCAGAAGGAAAAATCCCGCTTTGGCTTATTAAACCCGTACTTGGCCGTAAACCGTAAATGCCATTAAATGCTGCAGGAATCCTGACAGAACCACTATTATCTGTACCAATTCCAATCACTGCGAAGTTAGCGCTGATTGCAGCAGCAGATCCTCCGCTTGAACCTCCTGGATTTTTTTTTGTATCATACACATTACCAATACGCCCTGTTCTACTGCTGATACCAAACATACCTGCAGCCAACTCATCCATCCCTGCTTTCCCCAAAATAATTGCCCCTGCTTTTCTTAACTGAGTGACTAAAAAGGCGTCGTGGCTAGGCTGGTTGCCTAATAATGCAAGGGATCCAGAACTTGTTGTTGCATCATATGTATTAATATTGTCCTTTAATATGATTGGAATACAATGCAATGTCCCCATAAGTTTTTGTGTCTTTGAATATATTTTATCGAGTCTTCTTGCTTGCCAGATTACATTTTGATTTATTTCTACAAAAGCATTAATCGGTGCAAATTCTCCCGCACTCAAATTGTATTTTTTAATGCGTTCAAGATAGAGATTAATTAATTGTTCACATGTTAACTCATGATTTTTTATTGCAGCATGAACCAGGCTAATGGTTGTTTCTTCTAAAGAAAATGAAGTGTTTTTAGGAGTAAAATCAACATTTCCTGCTTTAGCAACACAAGATAGAAAAAATACTATTAAAAGAATAAACCGAATAGCCCTATCCATAGCAGCAGCCTTTTATAATCAATAAATTTTGTATGGCTTATGAGTATAATGCAATTTGAAATCAAACATAAGAAATCTTTCGCATACCAAGAATAATGATGTTACATTATTGGTTCCATTTTTTTCGGCTGATCTTTAGTAAGTTTTTAAAGCTATTTATACTCATTTAACCATTTAATTTAAGGAAAAATTATGGCTAAAATTCTGTGTGTTCTTTATGATGATCCAATTCTTGGTTACCCAAAAAACTATGCACGTAACGACCTACCTATAATTGAGAAATATCCAGATGGACAAAGTATCCCTACCCCGAGGCATCTTGATTTTAAACCGGGTACTTTATTAGGTTCAGTATCAGGTGAGTTAGGACTGCGTCAATTTCTTGAATCTCAGGGACATCAATTTATAGTAACTTCAGATAAAGAAGGCCCAGACTCAATTTTCGAAAAGGAATTGCCTGATGCAGATATCGTTATTTCACAACCTTTTTGGCCAGCCTACTTAACTTCTAAACGAATTGCTAAAGCTAAAAAACTAAAGTTAGTAATTACTGCAGGAATAGGTTCTGATCATGTAGACTTGCACGCTGCAATGGAAAATAATATTACAGTTGCCGAAGTTACCTATTCAAACAGCATCAGTGTTGCCGAACATGTGGTTATGATGACTCTCTCCTTGGTGCGCAATTATTTACCTTCCTATGATTGTGTTGTAAAAAAAGGGTGGAATATCGCGGATTGTATCGAACGGTCTTATGACCTTGAGGGTATGACAGTAGGTTCAGTTGCATGTGGGCGCATTGGTTTAGCAGTCATGAAACGTTTAAAACCTTTTGACGTCAAATTACATTATACAGATCGCCATCGTTTACCTGAAAAAATTGAAAAGGAATTAGGTTTAATTTTTCATGAGAGTGTTGAATCATTGGTACAAGTCTGCGATGTAATTACCATTAATTGTCCGTTGACTCCTGAAACAGAAAATCTGTTTGATGAACAACTACTGCGTAAAATGAAACGTGGTACCTATCTTATCAATACAGCACGAGGTAAGATTTGTAATCAAGATGCAATTGTAAATGCTTGTGAAAATGGGCAACTAGCGGGCTATGCAGGCGATGTTTGGTTTCCACAACCAGCTCCCAAAGATCATCCGTGGAGGACTATGGCTCATCATGGTATGACACCGCATATTTCTGGTACATCATTATCTGCACAAGCTCGTTATGCAGCAGGAACTCGTGAAATTTTAGAGTGTTGGTTTGACGGCCGCCCTATTCGTGATGTGTACCTTATTGTTAATAATGGTAGACTGGCTGGTACCGGCGCACATTCTTATACTACAGGCAATGTAACCGTCGGAGCTGAAGAAGCTTAAGTTTGCCATATTACTAAAATGAATGTTGTTATCGCTTATTTAAGAACAACATTCATGGTCTATTTTATTAAAAGAATTTCCTGGATGTAATTTTTCGGCCAATTATGCAGGGTCTTAGGTAGAAATACTTAATATCTGCTAAACCCGACAAGAACAACCCCTACTCGCATATTCGTGATAGGTAGAATGCAATCCTTTTGAACCATAGTATGTATAAAATTCAATTCGACCTAAAATTAATTTTAAAACGTATATACTTATAGAAAAGAAATAATTAAAAATACAAAAGGCTAAAAAGCATTATGACTCATCACATTAAAGTGAGTATTTATCTATGCATTATTACCTTGTTTGTGGTTTTGTTAAGCCTTGTTGGTGCATCTATTATTAGTATTAATTACATTGGACTAAATAAAATCCTTAGTTCCAGTGCCCATAGCTCAATTGAGCAAACCTCTGAAATAATTAAATCGCATATTTCCGAGTATTTACTCCCGCTTAATCACGATCTTATTCAAATTCAATACATGCTAACTAATGGGATTATTGATGATCGAGATGAATTTGAATCCTTTATTTTTAATACTGTTCGTAAAAATCCAGGAATTTCAGCAGCTTACTATGCAACAATAACGGGAGATGTTTATGGGGTAGATCGCCAGGATCCGGGAATAATAGCGATAGACATTATTACTAACTCAACAAAACCTCCTTATAAAACCCGCAATGAATACAATTATCAAGGACAATTTCTAAAAAAGACAACACTAGACATAAATTATGATCCTAGAACCCGCCCATGGTATCAAGATGCAGTTAAAGCGCAGAAACTAGTCTGGACTAATGTCTACAAATTTCATTCATTCACTAAAAGCACTGATATTACATACGGAATTACTGCAACAATTCCCATTTACGGCGAGCATCACAAACTGGAAGGTGTATTGGGAATGGATATTGCAGTTAATAGTATGCAAAAATTCATCAATAAATTGCAAGTTACGCCAAACTCAATTATTTATATAACCAATGAAAAAAATCAAGTTATAGCTTATCGAAATCCCCAACAGCTTTTAGATATTCGTGGAAAAAAGTTAACCCCAAAAGATCTTCGATTTAAAATCCCAATCCCACTTGCTAAACTTGAATCGGATAGCCAGCAAATTCCAGTGACATTCTATGAATTTAATAGTAAGCAATTCTTTTTAGTGAACCAACCTATTTTTAACGCAAATTCTGAAAAAATTTGGCATATTACGATTATTGTGCCCGCTAGCGATGTTTTAGCTCCACTAAGAAATTTAAGTCTCAGAATATTATTCTTGACTGTCTTTATACTTATTTTAGGTGTTCTGATTGCTCGTTTTGTTTCGCAAAAAATATCACGTCCGATTATTAAACTATCAAAAGAGGCTCAAGAAATAACACAATTAAATCTTGAACCAAAACCTCTACTTAAAACGATGATCAAAGAAATTAGCTACATGGATAGAAGTCTTTCAAATATGCGGTTGAGTCTTGCCTCATTTCAACGCTATGTTCCAAGCTCATTAGTTAAAAAATTACTACAAAGCGGAAAAATTGCTAAGGTTGGTGGAGAATATCAAAACATCACTATTCTATTTTCTGATATAAAAGATTTCACAAAGCTCGCTGAAGCGACTCCTCCCAAACAGCTAATGAATTATCTCTCAAGGTACTTTCAGTTGATGACAGATACTGTTCTTATTCATCAAGGAATACTAGATAAATATATAGGCGATGCAATTATGGCGCTTTGGAATACTCCTCTGCCTGATGAACTTCACATATTTCATGCCTGCCAAACTGCTGTGAGTATGATGGAACAAGTTAGGCAATTTAATATTAAAAATCAAAAAGAAGACCTCCCCGAGCTTATTTTGAGAATTGGAATCCATACAGGTAAAGCTATTGTTGGTAATGTTGGTTCAGAAGAACGACTTAGCTTTACGGCTTTAGGAGATTCAGTGAATTTAACAAGCCGACTTGAAGCCATTAATAAGGCTTATAACACTCAGATTATAGTCAGTAAACCCATTTACGATGAAGCCAAAAACCACTTTTCTTTTCGTATGCTTGATGAAGTGGCCGTTCGAGGAAAACGGGAGAGCACCACCATTTATGAGCTTATTACTTCTCAAAATCATCAACATCTAAATCAACATAAAGTTGAATTTGAACATGCTTTCCATCATTACCAAAAAGGTAATTGGGATGAAAGCCTTAAGTTATTTGCAAAACTTACTCCAGCCTATCCCGGAGATCAATTGGCAGCACTTTATATAGAACGTTGTCACATATTAATAAAAAAATCACCTGAAGTTTGGGATGGGATATGGCGCCATGAGTCAGAACTCTAATTTCTTAAAGATTGTGGCTGTCTTCTTTTTCATTGTCATAATTTTTAATTCGTTTAAAAATGAACTGAGTTACAAAAATTATATTGAATTCAATCCTATTTTCAACGAAATCATCTATACTATTCTATGATTTAACTCACTAAGGATGGAGATAAAATGTATAAGAAAATCGCTCAAACAGTTTTATTCGCATGCACATTAGCGCTTAGTCCCGTTGTTTTAGCTCACTCATGTGGTTGTGGTGAAGGGTTGAAACATATGGTTAGCTCTTTAAAACTTGATGATAACCAAAAATCTAAAATCAAACCCATCTTAGAACAACTAGCCTCAACAATAAAAAACGATGCAAGCCAAATGAAGGATTTGGATCAACAACTGCAACAACAAGCTCAATCAGCTAATATGGATCAAGCAACAGTAGATGGCTTGATTGACAAAAAGACAAAACTTGTTGGGGACATGATGAAAGCAAAAGTTACCGCTCAAAATCAAATCTATTCTGTCCTTAATCCGCAACAAAAGACAGAGTTACAAAATAAAGTAAAAAAAATGGAAGATAAAATGGCAGAACAATTCAAAAGCTGCCATGATGATGATTAAATAAAACAGATAATCAGGAACAATATGTATTGTTCCTGAGCATCTAAATTATTAGGTAATTTAATGTTAGTAAACGAATATATTCGCTATGATATACATGAACTTGCCCAACTCATTAAAAATAAGAGCGTAAGTGCTCGTGAAGTTCTTGATTGTGCATTAACCAGAGTTAATGAGGTTAATCCGCTACTTAATGCTATTGTTTTAAGTTGTCCTGACTTTGCAATAAAATGCCTCGAAAATCTCCGTGGAGACGAACCTTATTATGGAGTTCCTTTATTAGTTAAAGATTTAGGGCATCATATTACTGGCGTTCACGGTTCGGAAGGATCGCGTTTTTTTGCGATGAATATTGATATATTTACTAGTGATTTAGTGAGGAAGCTTATTTCTTTAGGCTTTATACCTTTTGCAAAAACAAATACGCCGGAATTAGGCCTTTCTTACGTTACTGAATCCGTTTTACATGGGCCTTGTCGTAATCCCTATGATCTCAATCGAACTTGCGGAGGATCTTCTGGTGGCTCAGCTGCAGCAGTTTTAACAGGTATTGCTCCTGTAGCAACGGCAAGTGATGGTGGCGGTTCTATCAGAATCCCAGCCTCATGTTGTGGATTAATAGGTTTTAAACCAACCAATGGACTCACTCCATCAGGTCCATTAACTAATGAGCTTTGGTCTGGTATGGCAGTAAACTTTGTCTTAACTCGTTCACTCAGGGATTCCGAGGCATTATTTCATGAGTTAATAATCCATCCAAAGTTGACATTGACTTCGCCTTGGAAAGAATTAAATATCATTCGATTAGAGGGAGTTTTTTCTCCAGTACCAATAGATTCCCCATATCTTGTTGCTATGCATCAAGTCGAAGAATTATTAAATAAATTAGGGCACAAGGTTCAAATACGAAATTTAGCGTTGGACATTAAAACGATTGGGGAGTGCGCCCTTACTTTAATAGCAGTGGATACTTTTACAACAATAAAAATCCAGGAAATACAGTTAAAAAGAAAAGTCACTCTTGACGAACTTGAGCCTATAACCTGGGATTTTTATCACAAAGGACAAACCATTTCTGCATTTGAATATCTCATTGCTAAAAGAAAACTATATCAATTATTACGTCCATTACATCAGTTATTGGGTGAAGCAGATATAATTCTAACCCCTGCTTTAGCTAAACTTCCTTTATTAATCGGAGAGTTAACAACAAACGATGAATTTGAGAACTACTTACAAAGAAATCTTGAGTTCTCTCCATTTACCTCTTTGTTTAATCAAGCGGGCTTACCTGCTATGACAATTCCAGTTATGTTTCACAATCACCTCCCAATTTCAATACAAATTGGATCTGCTCAAAACAATGATTTGCTGCTTTACTCGCTGGCAAAACAGCTACAATCAATGCTACCTGATTTTAGTCAAGCGATAAACATTACAACAAATCCACCCTAATTTAAAAAATCGTCGACTTGCCTAATTTCTTCCAGCCATAACACCACCATCAACATTAATGATTTCCCCTGTAATCCAGCTTGCTTTATCGGATAAAAGAAACTCAATTGCATCTGCAACATCACTTGTTTTGCCTATTCGTCCAATAGGATGAAATTGATTAAAGTTTTGCAATGTTAACTCAATTTTATCTTCATCAATAAATGATTTATAAATTGGGGTCATGACTACTGCAGGTGCCACTGCATTTACTCTTATATTATATTCCGCAAGCTCTAAAGCTAAATGTTGAGTTAATGAATGAAGCCCTGCTTTTTGTATGGAATAAGCCGAAGAAGGTGTTGCTTTAACTGCTTGGTTAGCCCACATTGAACCTATATTAACAATTGCACCTCCCCTATTTTTTTTCATATTTTGAGCCACAGATTGAGTAATAAAAAAGAAAGCTTTGTTAACATTTATCTGTAAATCATAATCCATTACTGTATGATCTAAAAAACTTATAGGTTTGAAACTTCCCGCTGCATTAACGAGATATTTGATTTTACGATCTTCATTATTTATTTTATGAATAAACATTGACAGATCCTCTTCGTTATGAAGATCTATCATAGAAATCTCCACTCCCGCCTCATTTGCATTAATTTCTTTAGCAGCCTTAATAAGCTTTTGCTCATCTCTGCCTGTGATTAGTAAATCCATACCGTATCCTGAAAGTCGTTTTGCGGTTTCTAATCCCATACCACTTGATCCACCAATGATAATGGCTAATTCTTTACGAAACATTTATATTCACCTTATATTTTGTTCTATCCAATTAATTATTAAGAAGTTATAATCGTAAAAAAAGTAAGTACCCATTGGTACAGTAAGAACTTTTCGGTCCAACTTATTGAAATGTCTGAGAAAAAAAAATTAAAACAAAAGCATCCACCGCTCAAAGCGGCTACCATGGTGGAAACTATTTATGGATGTAAATGGTCTCTCACTGTCTATTCCCTCTTAAGAGAAGGAATCAACCGTCCTGGAGAAATGGTAAGGAGTGTCGAAGGCCTTTCAACAAAAGTTTTAAATCAATGCCTCAGGAAAAATGTTGATTTCGGTATTCTTGACAAGAAAACGTATCACGAAACTCCTCCTAGAGTTGAATATTTTGTAACATCCTTTGGGGAAAATTTCTTAAAAATTCTCGATAAAATCGAAGAGTTAAATGCCCAAATCAAACTGTAGTTTCAAAACTCAAACCATCGTTCAACTCAAAAGTGAATCTAATTGGGATCGTGTGGAATAACCACCAAAAATGTGGTTCTGTCGCGAAAATTTTTTGAACCTGATAGAGTTGGCGAATTTTTCAGGGCAGCTCAAATGGTCAGCTTCAAATGGAAACACTTTAAACAGGATATAATATTGATGCTGGTCAGATGGTATCTTGCCTACGCCCTAAGCTATCGAGATATTGAGAAACTGGCTCTAGAGAGAGGGCTGAAGGTCGATCACTCAACCATTAACCGCTCTCCCGAACTGGAAGAGGCCTTTCGCAGGCGTCACAAGCGTGCAACGGTGAGTTCTTTAAGGATGGATGAAACCTATATCAAAGTAAAAGGACAATGGATGTACCTGTATCGTGCCGTGGACAAAGAAGGCAATACGGTTGATTTCATGCTATCAGAAAAACGAGATGAGCCCGCTGCATGTGTCCTTTTCATCAAAGTCATTGGTTCAAACGGTGTACCAGAGAAGGTAGCCATGGTCAAAAGCGGCGCCAATAAAGCAGGTATTGATACCATCAACCGTACGCTGGCTCTCCTTTTCATGATGGGTGGCGTGTTCCTTCAGATTGATGTGAGGCAAATCAAATACCTCAATGATATCGTGGAGCAGGATCATCGGTTCATCAAGAAAATCACCAAACCCATGAAGGGATTTAAGGCCTTTCATTCAGCAGAATCTACACTGGCGGGCATTGAGCTTCACCATATGCTCCGAAAGGGACAGCATCTGCAGGCAGGTAGTCAGTCTATCTATCTTTGAACAGTTCTATGGACTTGCGGCATAATTTTATCCTGCGGTTCCCCCGTCCTGAATATGAAAAAAATTTCGCGACAGAACCAACAAAGCCATGCAATAAGTAAAACATTTTTCGGGTTAGCTATATCTATCTGATGCAACGATTGAATGTTTTAAAACTCGGTTGCTATAAAATCCTCATGAAAAATCCTGGGTTAGGAATCAATGCGGTTCTAAATTGCTTCACTTCATTCGCAATGACGGCAGTTTTTTTATACCATCCTTAAAATTTACATAATCACGTGAGCTATTACCATTTTTTTAATAAACTGAATCGCATGATTACCCAATTTCATCCTAAATAACCAGAATATCTAATCAACACTTTACCCAGTAAATCATAAGATTTTGCTAAGTACTTGCTTATCTGCTTGCAGATTCAGCACAGGTAATTTGCAGCAACGATGTAAAATGCTCTTAACTCAAACATTAATTGCAAATTAATGCAATGATGACTAAAATCGCGACACAAAAATAACTTATTTTACAATGAGGTACGAATTTGTATATTTCTTTTAAAGAACCCAAAACACCAAAATACATCCATATCAATCCGCAAACAAACATGGTCCATCTCTTAGTTCCAATTATTTATGAAGGTGACGAGACTAAGAATCTACACCAACCTGAACTCTGGGCTAATTTTTTCAAGAAGGATGCTCTGATTGCATTAGAAGCATATCGGGATGCTCTGCAAGCGGATATCAGCATACTAGAGGACCACAGTAAAGAGCATATCACCAAAAATGATCGCCTTGAGCAGATAAAAATGTACATAAAAACCGTAGAATTCATGGCAGAAGAAGATTATTTCAATGTGCTAGGCTTATTCCTAACCACGCCCTCTAATTTATATTCTGTTATACTATCGCCCTATTACTACCCCAAGGTTCGATTGCCGACGAACAATTTTGTCTTTTTTAGTCAACCAATAACCGGAGATAGAAATACACGCATCTCTACAAAATTAGAGAGGGAGGAACTGCTTCCTCCAGGTGTGGTTGCGCCTTCGAGCCAAGATTCTCTGCTTACTGCTTCTTTCTTGAATAGATCATGGTCATACCGCGAAAATGTGATTCTCATTTTTCTTGCCGTACTCAATATTTATTGCAAAGCCAACAACATAAGCACGCAAAACTTCGGCGATATTATCGGCAACCTAGATCCTACTTTAAGCCAGAGGTTAATGCATGAAGTGCTCCTACCAACACTCAATTATTTTGGATTTATGTTAGACGCTACGTTAAATGATAATTTAGCCGGTGCACTATCAATCGGATTAAGTGCTGGGAATTATGTTGAAGAAATTATTTTTGATTTTTTTAATACCCATCAAGATAAATTTGGACTCTCTCGCCCTTTGAATACTGTGGATCTAGCCGCAGTGCAAAAAAGATTTGAGCAGGCATATCACACCCTCTTCAAATCATCAGAATGTATTCATGACAATTTTATTATTTTAGACAAAGCAGCCTCAGGAGAAAAAGCAAAATACGTCATCCACCAAGGAGCCATTTGCGTAAACATTGCTGAAATCATGTCGTTATTTAAATTTATTGATAGTTATTATACTGACTTTTATGCTCGTATTCTTACTGATTTTAGAGAACATCCTATAGAAATACCTGATACAAACTCCTCCATTAATGATGGTTTCGTGATTGAGCCCGAAAAACGATATGAAGAGTGCTCTGTTGACGAATTTCTAGGCTTACCTAGTAAAGTCAAAGAGCTAATCCATGATCTTCCTCTGTGTAAATTATTACACCATGTGGTACAAGGAAGCCAAGATGAGGCAGAAGATTTATTATCTGCAAACACCAACCAGGCGCAAGTACTTCTACAAACTAAAGGTTTAGTCACCGATTATTCAGGTCGAACCTTCCGCTGCACCGCTTATGAATACGCCTATTGGGCTAAAGACATCTATATGTGCCGCATGTTAGAAACCTACATGGATAAGAACACATCCGCACTTATGCTAGCGCATATAGAAACTATGGAAACCAATGGGCTAGCTTATCAACAACAGGGGCAAACTTTTCAAACGTCTCATTTTGATATGGCGCCACTTATTACCGCACTTCAACAATATAATTCTATGGACAAAAATAGAAAAACGCCCAGTATGCTGCAGAACATCAGAAATGCTCAGCTGGGTGTACCCGCGCATGTAGCCAACGAGTATTGCAGGCTCGACAGATCATTTGTTCCCACTCCTGATTTTCGTGAGGCAACCCTACCGCGACGACTTGTTGTTGCTGCTGGGTGCTACTTACATATTCGTCCTGAAGTAATTGATGAAAATACCTATTGGCTTTCCAGACTCAAGGAGAAGTTTTATATAGAAAGTGATAGAAATATCTATTGGCTTTCCGAGCTCAATAATCTGTATTATACAAATTCGGATGGAAAGGATAAGCCAATAGAACAGGACAACTTTGCTCGATTTGCAGAGGCACTACAGTCTCTTGAAAAGGATAATGAAACTCACAGAGTATTCCTCAGTTCTTATTGGATAAAGAGGCATATAACATATAATGGAGGTAATCATCCTGATTTCAAAGCAGATAAAAATAATCTCTCTTTCTTCTTTGATTCTAAAGAGGTTCATTGTAACGAGGCTCCAATAATACGATCTTCTAGTGTAGATGGTCCTTGGCGAGATCCTTGGCCAGACGTTTCTCATGATTTGCAGGCACTCATCACTCTTGACGAAGTAAGAACCGCTGAAATTCAGCAATTGCGTGCCAATCTTGTCAATCAAGCACAAGAAGCTTGCTCTCCTAGTAAAGGGCTACCCATAACAACAGTGAATGCACCTGAAAAAGGATATGAAGAATGCACCATCGACGCGTTTGCATGCTGGCCAGATAAAATCAAAGACTTCTATCGCGATGTTCCTCTGTTTCAATTCTTACATCTTGTAGCGCAAGGCCATCAAGATGAGGCAGAAAAGTTATTAACCGCAAACCCAAGCCAGACGCAAGTACTTCTTCACGCTCGAGGTTTATTTACCGATTATTCGGGCCGAACCTTCAAGTGTAGTGCTTATGAATATGCCTATTGGGCCAAAGACATCTATATGTACCGTATGTTACAAAGCCACATGGATAAGAACACTGAAGCACTCAAGGGCATACGCATTAATCACTTGAAAAATAAAGGATTAATTTATCAACAACAGGGACAAACTTTTCAAACGTCTCATTTTGATATGACGCCACTTCTTACAGCACTTCGTGAATATGACACTTTAGTCAAAAATGGACAGACTTCCTTGGCATTAAAAAAGATCAGAAATGCCCAGCTGAATCTCCCCGCGCACGTGGCCAACGAATATTGCAGACACGATAGATCCTTTGCTCCCACCCCTAATTTTTGTGAGCAATACCTACCGCGAGAATTTACTGTTGATCACCTTGGGCGCCACCTTCATTTCTTGTCTAAATTCCCATCTTCGCAGCTTAAGGCGTATGAAAACAGCTACATCTTTGTCCAAAACGAGAAGGGTGAGAAGATGTATTTTATTCCCTACGGCTGCAATAAGTGGAATTGTTATGAAATAACGTTTGTAAATCTTGGTATCTTGCAAGATTGGCTACTCGCTCTTAAAAAGAAGAATGAAACTAAAGTATATCTTGATGTTTGTTCGCTGAAAAATATTCTCGGGGCTAACACGGATACTTGGCCTCATATAAGGTATCCTCAAAGTAAATCCTTTTTCTTCTACGATTCAGCATATCAAGGTCATTCATTGGCAATCATAGTAATCAGGGGGTCCAATGGTGCTCGCTTACTCCCCAATTGGGAGTCGTGGGATTATTCGAGGGCAATATCTTGCGACTTGGAAGCACTCACTGCGCTGGATAAAGTAAGAACTGCCGAATTTCAAAAATTGGATGATAATCTAGTTAATGAAGCTCATGAAAATGACCGGTCGGATGAGCAGTTAATAAAGCCACCTAAAGATAATTTAAGTTTTTTTCGTCCCATGAGTAACGATCGTAAACTCACCCCCACCATCAAGGAGCAAGTTCCTGAATACAATTAATCTGTTGCCAAATTAAATTTAGGATTCATGTGGGGTTCTTCCACAGGCCCCATATATGCGCGTTACTCCAGTCTAAAGAAGGCGCTGTTTGAGTATTATAAACTCTTAAAAAGCATTCATGTCCTGAATTTAATTGATAATATGGCTCTAAGAAAAGCTATAAGGACAGCAAGAAATCGAACAGAAGCCTATCATCAATTACAGGGACTCATTAGAAAAATATACCGTAGTGTTGAAAATAGTTGCTAATCGCATTAGTGCTCATGCTGTAAGGCTTGTTGCAAATTAGCATTATTTTGAACATGGTATACGAACAGATGCTTGCAGCTGGTGAAAGTCAAAATATTATTGATAAATTTGCAAGAATATCTCCCATTGCCTGGGCACACATTGCCTTTACTGGCAAATACAATTTTAAAAAGAGTAATGGTGAGATTGATATAAAATCTATGGTAAATGCCCTTGTAAAGCATTTAAAAGAATATTTTTGGAAGGAGGATTAATTCAAAATTAACATTTTTGGTGGTTATTCCAAACGACCCCTAATTAATCTCAAAAATTCAGGGCTCAATATGAATTAAATATACACACAGCACTCTACTATGACGTTCTGCTGCTTATCCATAAAGTCTAATAATAGCGGAAGTGTACAGAAATCCCGCGTACATGCCGCGGGACAAAGAAAGCAGTAAATAAATCAAGGTAATTGATTAATTTACAAATAATTAATGTTTTTGGATGTTCAAATCTTGCGTGCTGGTTTTTTCAGGAATAGCATTCACATTTGATATATTTTCACTGCCACTTGGTGTACTTTGAGTTGTTGATTCTTTGGCATGAACTGATGTTGGAGTAGATTTTTTAGCTTTCTTTTTTTCAGATTTTGTGTCATTTGCTTTGCTCACTTTAGCAGCCTTAGTATCTTTTTTGGCAGTAGCTGTTGTGGTGGTATCTGAAGCAACTTTTTTGGTGGATGGTGCTGATTTTTTTGCAGCGACAACTTTTTTAGTAGTGCTCTTAGATGCAGTAGCTGCCTTTTTAGTGCCTTTTTCTATGGTAGAAGATGCTTCTCTCATCATTTGTTGTTGATTTTGATCAAAATTACGGGAAATATTAAACCAATGATTTTCTAATATATTGAAAGTAGTTCTCATATAATCAAGTATCATTTGACTGTTTTGAGAAAATAGTTCGATTTGCTTTTCAAAATATTCCTCTGGTTTTTTTACACTTAATAAATCGAGAGGTTTCATATAAGATAAATTTTGCATCATTTTAACATTGAGTTCCATTAGCTTTTGAACTGGAGCATCAAAATTATTAAACATTTTTTGATCAAAAAATTGATTTTTCATAGCATCTCCGTATGTTGCATTGCACAATTCAAGATTAGTTATTCTCTTTATATTTGTCAAATAAAATTAATTTTTGTTTAAATCTGAATATCTTTATCTAAACCCTTTCTGCCTAGTGTGGAACAATTACCCCCCTATCTACATGTTGCGCTTTATACGTGTCATCCAGAGCTATAAGAATCTAATAGTACTTCACATAAATTCATACATTACATTCACACATAAAGTATGGAACGTTGGAAATCAGAAGGGATTGTTTACCAACAGAAGTGTTCCTATAATATATTCATTAGGCTGTGTTGACAATTGGCACCGAATGCTAAACTGAGAGAGCCTCACGCAACATCCATGAGATAGTTGCGTGAGGCTCTCTCAGGAACAAGTCGCGGCAAGTAGGCGGTGGGGAAGAATGGTCAACACGCCTTAATGCAAACACCTAGCGTGAGATGCTAGGTGTTTGCACATCGTTTAATAAGAAGGTCTCTACAAGATTTTTTAGTGAACCACGATATAATGCCAAAGTTTGCTTGTTTTTTCCTTGCTTTAGAAAAATAAACTGTTGTGAGTTAATCCAAAATGGGCTCCACGCTAGTGTTCCTTTAGGCGTTATTCTTGTGGTTTTGCCTGATTCAAGATCAAGTGTCCATAATGCTGGTGGCGGTCCTTCCCAGTTTCTTTCATGAACCTCCTCATCCATATCTACATCCATAAGGAGTGTTTTTCCATCAGGAGAAACCTGGATTCGAGATGCACTGCTCATGCTCCCGTGAGGAATAAGGGTATCTAGAGGCCATTTTTTTAGGAGCTTGCCTTCAAGGTTCATCCAATAAATTGTCTCAAGGTCATGAGTAAAAAAAGAATTTCCATCTTGAGCCCAGACAGGAGTATATTTATTTTGGGTATTATTTAACAGGAGATAACCACTGCTATCCTTATTGATGAGAGCCAGATACCAATTATTATTAATAAAGGTATTGAATATTAATTTTTTACTATCGGGAGACCACACAGGATTAAAGTTATTTTTAGAGGGTATATGTTGTAACTGTGCCACTTTACCTGATTTCAATTCTACTATTGCCAGGTAACGATTCGTTGATTGATGGTCAGCTGTATTATAGGCAATGTATTTTCCGTCAGGAGAAATTTCTGGCACATATCCTGCAGTTATTTTTCGCGCCTTACTACCATCTAGATTGGATGTCCAAATAAATCCCGATCGTTCAAAAGCGATCACAGGATTAGCTTGCACAAAAACACAATAAATTAAAGAAAACAAAATCACAAGAGTTTTCATAGTAAGTAAACTCATTCTATAATAATTTTTGGGTATCATATTTTCACCATAGGGTTATCTAGTAGCGTTAGTTGTCTCTGCTCTTTTTCTTCGGGATTGTTATCTGTAGGTTTTAATGGTAATGGTTTTGACCGCCAAAAGAGTGATCTAGAGGCAGCCGAAGTAATAGTATGACTTATACTATCTATTTCTCGTTCAATGAATTGATGCGGCCAATGTTTCGGATGATCATCATTGTAAAAAGTATGATACTGACTTAAATACTCATAGCCTTCTTGTAATGCCTCCATCATCATGACAACAAGTTCATGCTTATTGAGTAAATTTATTTCTTCATTACTTAAATCAATTATTTTTAAACTTTTTAAAATACTTAACTCAACCTCTACCTCATTGATAAATAAGGTCGGAATCAGATGCATCTTTGTCACTGCTCGCAATAATATTTGAGTTTCCATAGCATATGTGTTGCCAATGCGTAAATGTTTTCTGGGTAGCTTTTCAGGTATACCATCTACATAGATAGAAGTTGTATGCTCGTGCAAAAAAAAATAAAGCAGCTTCCACCTTATTTTTAAACAGCTCAACTCGCTTTTGCAGTGGAAAAGGTTTGGTCACTTCAGGTAAATCATATTTTGATTCCATAATAGTCTCTAAATATTTGGTAAATTTCAGAATGAGTTTGTCTCTTTAATTCAATGTAAGATTAATTTGATTGTCTCAAAATTACCAGTCTTGGTATATTTAACAGTTGTCAATCAGGTACGGAGTTTATCCTCAAGAGTGGAGTGAGCACGATTCATGCTCGAGCTGGTTAGGTCTTCTAAAAGTGAGTTGTCTATTTGATTAAATTGATTGAGTAACTGATTACAATAATTTAATGCATGCTCACTAGTACATCTTAAATGAGGCTCTGAATGCATCATTGACTGAACAAGATTTACAATTGCTTGTTCGTGAACGGTGAAGTGAGATTTATGAACTAAGATGTTTGCTTTTCCATTCTCAAATGAGACTGTATATATTTCGGGAAATAAATACATGCTCACAAGACCCATGGCATACAAATCTTTGCAGAAATGATCGCCAAAACAATGAGGGTCGCTATACGCTGCAGTCCATCCAAATGATTTAGTTGATGCTTTTTTATGAGAGGTTCCAAAATCAATAAGCTTCATCGATTCGTTGTTTAAATTTAAAATAAAATTTTGGCACTTAACATCTCCATGGATGCGATAGTGTTGGTGTAAGGTATTGAGATCAGTTAAGCCAGAACTTAAACAGCGCAATCTTTTTTCCATGGGTATTTGTAATAACTCATTGGCATGATAATGATCTAAACTGAGTTCACGTTGCCATTCAGAAACAATATGTGCTTTTCCTTTTTGGAAAAAATAAAATGCTTCTCTTCCTAATAAACGATGATATTTAACTTCACGAATTGCCGCTTTTTGGGCTTTGTCATGATCGGATTCGTTTAATTTTTTAACTCCATAAAGAGGCTCTCCGGAATCGACAAATGGGTAACCTTTTTTGACTTTGCCAAATCCACCACTTTCATAGGAATCACTATGTTCTGTAAAGAGGGAGTGTTTATTATCTAATAGAAACTCAGAGCGTGGTACATTTGTGATTTTCGTGCTTTTTTTGCTTACTACAGATTCAAAAACCAGGGGTAACCTCTCTGCGACTCTTTGCAATGCTTTTGCAAATGACTGATGATCTAACATCCCACTTGCGCTAAGCCTGGATAGTACTCCATAAAATCGACGCAAATTTGCATTCGATAAAGAAAAAAGAATACCTAATTCTTTTTGATTCACATCAAAATTGTTTTCTTCGAATAATGCAAAGAAATTAAAAACGATTGTATTCCTGTTTTCCTGCTTTATTGCCATTAATTTAAAGCATGAAGTCAAAGTATCTTGGTCTAACACATCTGCTTTTTTTAAATAACTAATGGCTTTATAGAATGGGTAACTATCAAGCTCCATATTGATAAGATTTTGAATTATTTCCTGATTATCCTTTAATAAGGATTTATCCGATAAAATTTCTAATATTTGTCCTAATGAAAAAACATCATGGATACAAACATACTCAAATGTCTGGTTGTCCAGCAGGTCATTTTTCAAGAGTAATTTTAAAACCGAATTTTTCGCTATAAAAAAAGTAAGATCTTGTTTTATGAGTAATATCACATGTTCCATTTTTAAATGGAGTTCTTTAGCGCCAAGTAAGATTGATAGAGTTTCAATGAGAAAATGAATCTGGTTATTAGCGCTAATTTGTTGAACTAACTCTTCATTGAGGGTAATTTTTGCATGATTCAATAATACAATTAGACTATCAATTGAATACAGGGACTCGCGGCGCAAAAAATGTTTTAAGCATTCATCGTTAAAAAATTCAGCTTTATCGAGCTCCTGAAATAAGTTGGCAACAGAGGCTAATTCATTAGCTTTGCTTGTAAGTAAGTTGAGTGCAGTGGATGTTAGGTGATTTTTACTCTCTAGGAATCTTAAAGAGCTCTCAATGAGTTTATAATAATGTGGTTTTTGTGAAGCGAGTATTAGTACTGAGGAAAGGATTTCTCGATTTAAACGAATTCGTTGTGATTGCAAGCCACAAAATAAGCGATGCAAAAGCGACCTGCCTTCAAATGAAAGATCGTAAATAATTGAAAAATTGTTTTCATGAATCATTCCTGCGCTATTTAAAACCACGTAAATATCAAATAAGTAATGCTCATCAAGTTTTATTCTTATGGACTGCATGAGTTTTAATTGACTATCTATAGCTGTAGTTTCTGGAATTTTTTGAAGTAGATTTAAAATATCCACTGAAGTTAATTCGTAATCATCTCGTTTCTTGGCAAATTGTTTTAAGTATTGTCTTAGTTTTTGGCCCCGTTTGTGATCACCATAAATTAATTTACGTGTATACCATGTTTGATCATATTCGTTTAATAGTTGCCGAAGGTCATATAACTTCATTCTGACTCCCTTTTAGAATGATTTTCAAAGACATAGTGTTCAAATAGTGTCACCTGGAATGAAAAACAGGAATAAGGTATTTTATGAAAGCTGATAAATAGAGTTTCTGAGCTTTTCAACTGTTTGATCTGATTTAGTTTGCGAAAATAAACCTAATCTGCCGGTGATTTTATAATTAATACCTAATGCAAATAAATATCCGATTCCTAACAAACTAATTGCAGTAATTATTTCAGCAACTATCCATCTTGAATCACGATGTTTTTGTAACATTTTTCTAGATGAGTCTATTTTTATTAAACATTTTGTTCGATAAAGTTTAAACAATGTGGGATCCGGATTTTTAGCAAGTGCTTCTGTGTATTCTTTCAATTTATTTGCTAAATATTCTGCTTTTTTACCTTCTTGGCCAAACCCTCTTTGGATTAACTCGTTACCTTTTTTAGAAAGTCTCGAGATCAATGTAACAATTGTTTGAATTTGTTTTTCTATTGATTTTTCATAATGTCTAAGCTCAATTTTAGATGCGTGTCGAATTTTCTTTATTTGATATTTTTGGAGGTTTACTTTTAAGAAAGACTGTTTCGCTTTTTCCACACTCCAGCGCTCTGTAATATCTTCTTTTAAAAGACCATTGAGACATTCTCTTATTTGATCTTCATCTTTTTTGAAAAGAGCTATCTGCGGATCTGAAAACAAATTATTATTTTGGGTTTTCTTTTTAATTTCAATCCAAGGAGACTTGTGATCTAAATAATAATTTTTATAATCATCACCCCATAAATAGCTTAAAATTCGCCCTACGGCGTAAGCATCTGATTTTTGAGTATAGCTTGGAGTACTCAAATAGAGCTCAGGAGGCCTATAAGCGGCGGTACCTACTCTTCGTCTTTCGATACGGTTGCCTATTATTGCATTTCCATAATCAATAATCGTTACTTTAGAGGGGGGATTAATGCTTGTATTTCCCTCCATATCAATAGAAATGGAAGACGATCTACTTAAATCAATTATCATATTACCTGGTTTTAAATCACGATGAATCAAATTCTTATCAATTACTTGTTCTTTCACTGCATCAAGAATCGCAAAAGTAATTTCCAGACGTTTTTCTACAGTGAGTATGGGGATAAAATCCGCATACTTCTTTCGTTTATTAGGATTAAGTATTGTTTCTAGAGGAATACCTTTTGCCAGCTTCATTACTAGCAAACTTTTTTTCCCGTTATTATGAACAAACACCGGTGGTTTAGGACCTAAATGTCCAACATGGACCAGATTATTATATTCTTGAAGCACTGAATGACTTCGATCATACTCATGGTGCTTTTCTATCTTGACTATTCGATTTTTACCCGTTTTTAAAATTGGATAATTGGCTTCAAACTTTATTGTTCCTAATATGGGATAAACTACAGCATACCCACCCTGACCTAAAGGCTCATTGCTTAAATCAAATATCTCGAACCGCTCTCCTTCCTTGAGCTTACTTCGTTTCCTTCTTAATAGTGATTTACTAAAACAAAAAATATATTCAATACCTTGAGTTGTAGTATATTGATACTCTTGGTTTTTAAGCCACATATTATCCAGATGTTTATTTTTTAGAAACTCTTGGAGGGCATTCCTTTCAGCTTCACCCAGATTCGTTCCATGTATTTGAGTGGGATCAAGATTGATTTTTATCGACATCTATTTTGAAAATATATTTAATCAATATGTTTTATTGTATATCAATATACATGAACCGTTAACTTGTTTAGTAAGAAATGTATTATTTTTCTTAAAAAAGAAATAGCATATTTCTCATCACTTCGGGTAGGATGAATGGGCTTTATTGATTATTTTTTTCAAGGAGAGTACTGTGGGCAAACTAACTGTTGAAGGAATGGCTGCTGTCGAAAAAAACAAAAGAGAACGTGCAGAGGCTTTAACACTCTTAACTTCAAAAAACTTTAACCCAAAAGATGAGGAACAACTAGCCTCGATCAGAAAATACATTAATAACTTTGAATACAATGCCAATCTAATATATCTTTATCAAGGAATGAGTACAGGGCTCACAGCATGGGGGGGGTCTTGGCTTTTAGGCCTTCTTTTACCTGTCCCTGAATTTGCGAAATATTTTCTAAGTATGTTTCTCTATTGTGGCGCAGCTGGTTATATTCTCCAAAATTTCAGTCTTGAAGATTTTCACAATCAGCTCGACGAAATGAAAACCATTTATAATTGGTGCTTAAAAAGCGGGCAACATAAATACGATGGTACGGACAATAGTCAAGCTCTCTCTAATCCCGATATTCAACGATTAATTAAATTAATTGCTCCTTTATGTACCACAGAATTTATGCTGGCATGGAAACCGGTATCAGAAGCCGAGCAACCTAAAAGCACCATTTGGAATAGCATTTCATCGGTATATTCATTTTTTACAGCACCCACACCTAGTGTAGATCAAAATCGTCTTCTAGATTTACAAGCCAGTGTAGAAAGAAGAGAACTGGATGTAGGTGTTTTTAAAGGTGTTGAAAGTGCAATTCGTTATTTTGCAACTGACCCTCATTTTAGAGAACTTCTAACATCTAAAGTGAAACAGCCAGTAGAACAAATTAAAGGAATGCTTCCTTCTGTCTTGACTTTGAATTACTCCAAATCTGACTGATAAATACATCATGAAGCGAAGGGTCATCTAACTTTCGCTTCATATGCAACATATTTTGTTCGCAACAAACATCCTAGTAGAGGTATTCGTCATATTCTTCAGACTTTGAGAGCCTTCCTGTTACGTTACAGTAGAGTCCTTTTTGCAAAAGACCAATTGATTTTGTACTGCCAGTAATTAATGGAATTTTATTCTTTAATTTTGCAATCACTATCAATCCCAGATTTATTTGTTTAAATAATACGATTAACTCACACTGGAATCATTGACTATTTTATTCAATTGAAGATATTTTGGATAATAGGCAGACCAGACGAACATTAAAAAAATGTATCATGCATCTTCTGATGCCTTTTATTTAAAGCCGTTTATCCTTATATTGCGTGTCCCAAATTAGATATCTCTCATAGTACTTTGCCTCACTCACATGAAACCCCAACAAAATATTAGGTTACTTCCAATAGATTATCGTTGGAAGTTGTCATTCGTTCTATTAGGAAATACAGACTGATTCCTATAATGATAGCCCCATCAATAACAAGAGCAACAGGACGCATCGAACCATCAAATAACAGCCCAGTTAAAGCCACTGCCCCTGATGAAACAAACAAACGCGTGGACATAATAAATGAAGAACATGTTCCTTTTAGATTGGGTAAGATTTCCAATGATTGAGCAAAAGTAACGCTCATTGGAAAAGCACAGCCTACTGCCATCCAACACATTGCAAATGTAATCAAATGAGGGGATTCTGGATAGTCGAAAGCAAAATAAGTGAAAAGTACAATGGATATTGTACAGCACACCATCCCAAAATTGACTGCTTTTCGACTTCCAATTCGTGCAATCACTTTTTCAGCATAAAAACTTGTAAGTGAAAATATCAATACAATCATTCCTTGCTGCATGGCGAACTGGAAATAGGATAACTTACATGTATTAATATAATAAAATGATGCACTACCTACAAATGTTAAATAAGCCGTAACTAACATATTTGGCATACTGGCATAAATTACAAATTTACCATGGGAGAAAACTGTCCAATAATCTTTAAATAGAGTCAAAATACTTAAAGGCTGCTTCTTGGTTTTAGTTTCCGGCAATTGCCAGATCAAAAAAAGCCAGGAAATCAAAGCAATCATCGCAACGAATGTAAAATTTGCTCTCCAAGTAAAATAATTGATAATAGCACTTCCTAAAATGGGTGCAGCAGCCATAAATATAGTAACGTAAGCGTTAATTTTACCAATGTAATTTGCAGCTACTTCGCCACTATACCGATCGGAGATCATAGCAAAGCCCATAACTAAAGTACTACTAGCACCCAAGCCTTGAATAAAACGCCAAAACATTAATTGGTATATAGAAAATGAAAATACACAACCAACTGCCCCAATCAAGAAGCAGGTTGCTCCAAAAAGCATTAAGCCCCTTCTACCCCAAGATTCTGATAATGGTCCATACAACAATCCAGATAGGCAAAATGCCAAAAAATTAAGGCTTAATGTGCTTTGAACTTGTGCTTCTGTGCTACCGAAATAACTCATAATACTAGGAAAACTGGGTAAGGAAATGTCGATTTCCATACAGCAACCTAATAATGAAATAACAATGAGTGGTACAAGGGGCAGCCGAAATAAACTGGATAACATGATGCTTCTTCTTAAGTGGAATAAATAAGTGATATTAGCTGAATGAAATGTTTACAGCTATGCAATTATATCGGCATTTGTACATTTTTAGAATAGCTATGATCTACTAATGCTTCATTATAATAAAATACATTAACTTAGTGTCTTGCCAACGATAGCCATTTGGAACTAATTTATAATCACCTTATACAATGTTTCAGTTTTAATTATAAGTAAATGACAGAAGCTTAAAGTCAATGGCTGCGCTACTCAGACGGAGCAGTTTTAAATACAAACTGGCTCTTCCTTCACTTGGGCTAATTTGACAAAATACTATCAGTGGCAACCACCTTGGCAGTAGCCACAGAGATCTAAGGGTATTTTTCTACAGAACGACCATTTGATTATTTAGAAAAATTGGGTTCATAATTATCTATCCCAACTCCGTTCAGATGAGTAGGAGTATTATTCTTTGCCTTCTCCATGAAGAAAGATGGTTTCGATTTCGGCTCATGGTTTATCTATTCCAATTCCGTTTAAGCAGAGATGTTCACTTTTTTTCTGTTTTGCAACGAACAATGTTGTAGGATTCAGTTCATCTATCCCAATGCTTACGCAAGCAGGATTGACTTCATTTTCTTCCTTTATAGCAAATGATTTTTTGAGATTAGATTCATGGTTATCTACCCCGATCCCGTTCATGAAGTTATGATTCTCACTTTTTTCATTCTTTATATGTAGTGTTGGATCTATCCCTACACTTTTTTAGATGGCGTTCAATATCCATTTCTTTATTTGTAGAAGAAAATCTAAATTGCATTTTTATATTATTTTTGAAAAAAGAACTTATTTCTTTCTCAATCCTATTGGTCACTATTTTTTGAAATGGTTTCATAGGAAGCTACTGAGTTTAATTAAATAACCCGTGATAATCACGGGAAAAATTGGTTCAAGTTAGGTATTTAAAATATTTTTTATTATTTTTTGTACGCAAATGGCTGTAGTTGTTTTAATAATTTATAAAATATATAAATTGCGATCACATTGAATTTTATTGTGGCGAAGTGTAGCAAAATATGTGCTATGGCTCAAACATAAATCATGTATTAGCAATTAGAGCGATGAATTGTTAACAGGCCTTCATAGCGATTAAATTTTATGATTTACATTCGATTCAGTTCAAGAAGCTCACTATTGATTTCATGAACTATTATTTTAAAAAAAGGCGATTTATGCCATGAGTCAGCTTATAAATTAATTTGGTGTGGATTGCCAAAGATTTTTTCGGTAAAACTGCTTCTTAGGTAAAATCCGCGTGGTAATGTTTTGATTTTATTGCCATGGCTATCAAATCCATAACATAGGGATCTTCCGTTTGCTGCTTTAGGTCTTACTTGTAAATAATCTCCTGATTTTGCATCAAGAACTTCAAGATTCCCAGTACTGATTTGCAATGTTAAATAATTCCAATCAGCTTCTAGAGCGCGTTCTTGTGCTTCGTTCGGAGACCATAAAAAGCCTTGACCAATCCTTCTTTGTGGATAAGGGATATCAGTATCCCCTTCTATAGGAATCCATAAAACCCTCTTGAGCTTAGAGTAACATTGGGACGTTTTCCATTGTTGTTGATGCACTGTTAGTAAAGGAATAGATGTAATAAAGGTTGATTCAGTAGGTCTTCCTGATTTACCAATAGGAAGAGTTTTAAGTTCTATACCTAAATTTTTAAAATCTGGTAATGATTTATTAGAGGCATTGGCGCCTAGGGCTAATTCAATGACTTGGCCAACCCACCCTTTTCGTCGATTAGAATCTATTGGGATCAATAAATTTAAGCTCAAGCTTAATTGAGCGAAACTAAGGCCAGCAATACTTGAGCAACGTTCAATTAACTCAGATTCAGTTTGTGGTGGTGGGATGTTTTTTAGCAGTGAAATCATTCTGCCCTTCTTTCTCTTTAATCTCAACCGCGATAGGTTCAATGGGTGGTTTTACATTTGCTGCTTTAAATTGAGCCATAATAGCAAACAATACTTTAGACCGTACTTCAAAGCGAGTATGAACTTGGACATTGATAAAATATCGTGCTTCAAACTCAAGCAGCGCCTCATCAATTTTCTTGAGAAAAACCTGAGCAGGTGGATCAGCAACAATTTCCGGGGTTGTTGCCAAAACATCCAGAATAATTTGTTGAATCATTACTGGATCATCTGAACGACTCACTTTTATAGGAAAAACTGTTCTGACAATACTGTCTTGATGTGTCCAGTTCGTAAAGGGTTTGTTAAAGGTTTCTGCATTTGGAATTAACACTTCCATATTATCCCATGAAGAAACCCGCATGGAACGAATACCGATATGAGCAACTCGCCCTTCATGCTCTCCTATAGTGACTAAATCCCCTTCTCTTACTGGTCTTTCAATAAGAAGCATAAGGCCACCTACAATATTGCTGGCAAAATCCCGTAAGCCAAAACCCATACCTACAGCTAACCCTCCAATTATCATTGACATACCGCTAAAATCAAATCCCAGCACATGGAGTGTTACAAAACCACCTAAAAGAACTACAGCATATTGGCTAAAGACAGAAAGGCTGTGACGTATGCCTGCATCTTTTGTATTTTTATAGACCCAGCGATAACAAAATTCCCGAGTCCACTTTGATGCCCACGCAAAAAAGGCAAGCAGCATAAAAAACTCGATTGTGCTGTATACAGTAATATGAATACCAGGAAAATTAACAATCGTATATTGAGCAAATTTCCCTAAATTTATCATTACTATAGAGTCAGAATGCCAACCAAATAATTGAAATAAAACTAAGATACTTATAATAAGCAATATAATTCGCATTATATTATCTATAGGCTTTAAAAAAACCTCGATCCATAGCCATCCATTTCGCAATGAGGAAATCATTAATTCAGAAAATAACTCAAGCGCATCGAATAACAATCCTCGAGCTAGAATGTATCCTACTAATACAATTAAAGCATAAGCCAAATATAAACTCATGCTCCAGGCTAAATTAGTAAAACCGAATAAACCAATTACGGCGGTAGAAAATACGGCGATTGGCATCAAAATAACCAACAGAGAAATAGCATTTCTGACATATCGCTTCTGGCTATTTAATAAAGGACGAAGTAGATAAGGAATTACATCCTTACTTTTCCAGGCAACCAAAGATACTGTTAAAATAAATAACATAAATAATCGGTTAAATATATCCTGGATCAGGATAGACAGAGGGAGTAAGTGACCAATAGTCATTAAAGCGGTTGTCCATCCTCCAAAAAGCAATAACCATTTTAAACGGTAATAGAGTTTAACATCCTTTCCTGAGGAGTCCGTTATTCGCTCTAATAACACTAAACGAGCAATTAAAATTAAAATCTTAAAGGTAAACCAAACTGCAATTAATTTAAATAATAATTGATAATTCGCGAAAGAAATATGCGTAATAGTGAGCAATAACCACAACATGGAAACAACACATAAATAAGGTATATTTCTTTGTACTAAAACCAGTACCCCATCATATAAGTACCCAGTTAAGCGTGAGCGTTCTTTATCCCTACCCAGAGATTTTAAGAAGCGACTTATTAAAAATGAAATAACCCCTATTATCACAAACCCACTCCATAATACAACCACGGATAATGGGCTTAACCATAAATAGCTATCATAAACTTTTAAACTTAATGTTTTTATATATTTGTAAAATAAACCAGGAATCGCAGCTATTTTATTAAGGATAATTGGCCAGCTATTAATGTTATAATCAGCAAGGGTTTGTCTTGAAGACATCAACTTTTTAAGTTGTGCTTGATAGTCTGTTAAACTCTTAAACAAAAGTTGTTTCTGCTTTTTGGATTCATTGATTTCTTGAGTCAAAGTTTTTTGTAATGAATTAATTGATTGTTTCAAATTAAGAGCTGTAACTAGTTTGATTTCGTGCTCAAGAAAAGTATTTATTTGTTGCAACGATTTTTCAATCTTGGAGTATTGATTTAATGCATCTTTATAAATATCAGTAATTAATTGTAAATTTTTTGTATCTGGATTTTTAAGATAAATCATGTCTCCTTTGACTAGTGTTCTTTGAATGTTTAAGGCGTTGATGCGATTTTGAACAACAGCAATATTTTGATTGTTAATCAATAATTTTGCTTCATAATCAGATGAAGATAAAGGGGGTTGTTTGGATCGCTTACTAGGCTGATTGTTAATATTTTCATAAAGATCAAGAAGTTGTCGATTAAGCTTTTCTTTTACAGTTTTTATTTGTACTAATTTTTGTTCAAGAACAAAATTTGAATGCCAAAACTCTAAATTCTTTATTTCTTCAGTAAGAGCAGATTGATAATCATTTGCCAGTTTTAAATTATCAGTAGTTAGCTGTATCGTTTGTTTGTTAATTATAAGTAAATTTTCTACCCTCGCAACCCGTTCAGGAACCGTTGTGTCTTCTTTAACAATAGGTAACTGTTGAAGGAGTTTTAAACGCTGATTCAAGTAATTTTGTTCTTTATTTTCATGTTCAAGAAAACCCTCCAGGCTTTTTATTTTAACATCTATCATTGTCAGTATTGATGACACTTGCTTCATTTTAGCAGCGTATTCTTTTTCATTTTTTAGGGTTATCGGTTGGGTTGTTTCTTGAATTGATGAAATCAAATGGGCTTTTTCTTGAGTTAAGTATTCAATGAACGTTGTAGGATTTTTTACAGGAGCTGATGTAGTTGCCGCATATAATGAACAACCAAAAAACAAAAAGAATAAAATAATGGCAATTTTTTGGCTTGTGGACATTATTTGCAAAACGAGTTGCTTAAAGAAAAAAAACACGTAGCGCATGGAGGAAGGATGTATGTTATTACTTCTCATTGCCAACAAACATCCTACCCCTAAAATTTTATTTAGTTTGCGTAGTTGGAGCAAGTCTTATTCCTAATTCTGTTAGTTGTGCACTTCCCGTAGGTGACGGTGCACTCGTTAAAGGACACGATGCCGTTTGAGTTTTAGGAAAAGCAATTACATCTCTGATAGATGTTGAGTCTGTTAATAACATAGCTAAACGATCGATGCCAAGGGCAATACCTCCATGTGGAGGAGCTCCATATTGTAAAGCATCTAATAAAAAGCCAAACTTTTCCTGAGCTTCTTGTTCATTAATTCCAAGTAACTCAAACACTGCTTTTTGTAACTCTGATTGATGAATTCGTATCGAACCACCACCAATTTCATAACCATTAATCACTATATCATAAGCTTTGGCTAACGTATGGGTTGGGTTGGTACGCAAGTTATTAGGATCTAAATTTTTGGGTGACGTAAAAGGATGATGCATAGGACTTAATTTTTTGCTCTCATAATCCAGTTCAAACATGGGCCAATCAATAATCCATAACAGTTCCCAACTTGCTTTGAGTAAATTTTTGTCATGTCCTAATTTAATTCGCAATGCCCCCATAGACTCATTGACTATATGACTTTTATCAGCACCGAAGAATATAACATCACCTGTTTTGGCTTCAGTACGATGTAAAATAGCGTTAATGGCATCTTCTGAAAGAAATTTCAAAATCGGCGATTGAAGACCGGTCATTCCCTCAGCAAGATTATTTACTTTAATATAAGCAAGTCCCTTGGCCCCATAAATAGAAACAAAACGTCCATAATCATCTAAATCTTTTCTGCTAAGATCGCAACCTCCGGGTAATCTTAGGGCAACAACCCTTGAGTCTATATCATTAGCGGCAACTGAAAATACCTTAAAATCAGATTCTTTTACTAAATCAGCTACATCGACAAGCTCTAAAGGGTTACGCAAGTCAGGTTTATCACTACCAAAGCGCCTCATTGCTTCAGCATAGGACATCCTTTTTAGTTTTTCAGGCAAGTCCACATTTAGGATTTGCTTGAATACCGTTTTCAGTAAACCTTCAATAAGATTTAAAATGCACTCTTCATCAATAAAGGCCATTTCAATGTCAAGCTGAGTAAATTCAGGTTGTCTATCAGCACGCAAATCTTCATCACGAAAACAACGAACAATCTGATAGTACTTGTCAAATCCTGAAATCATTAGTAGTTGTTTAAATAGTTGCGGCGATTGTGGAAGTGCATAAAACTGACCCGGGTGCACTCTTGATGGTACTAAATAATCGCGTGCACCTTCTGGTGTAGCTTTGGTTAACATAGGGGTTTCAATATCAAGAAAATTTTGCTCGTTAAGATAGGTACGGATACAACTATTTAACTGATGACGCACTGTAAGCTTATGTTTCATAGCAGGACGTCGCAAATCAATATAACGGTATTTATAGCGTAAGTCCTCATTAACTATCTGAAAATCATCAGGCAAGAATGGAGGTGTAGGTGATTGGTTTAGAATCTCCAGCAGCGTTCCAACTACTTCAACTTTTCCCGTTGCCATAGTTTCATTAATCATACCAGCTGGCCGTTGACGCACCACACCTGTCACTCGTACCACAAATTCTGAGCGAAGTTTTTCTGCATCTGAAAAAGCTTTTACATTTTCTGGTTCATATACGACTTGCAATAGACCTGAGCTATCGCGAATATCTAAAAATATCACTCCACCATGGTCACGACGGTTATGAACCCAGCCGCATACAATCACTTCTTTCCCTAAACTTAATTCATTAACCTCTAAACAATGGTGTGTACGCATATAAAAAACCGCCTATAAAATATTTATTAACTTGTTGCTAGTAATGCAGCACTTGGTGTGGGCGGCATTACTCCTAAAGAAATTATAAGTTTGAGTGCTTCATCAATACTCATATCCAGTTCCACAACATCTCGCTTGGGAATCATCATCAGAAAGCCCGAAGTTGGATTAGGAGTAGTAGGTATAAATACAGAAATAAGTGTATCTTTTAATTTATCATTAATTTGGCTATTTGATGTCCCCGTTTGGAATGCAATACTCCATAATCCTTTGCGCGGGTATTCAATGAGGACTACTTTACGAAAAGCTTCGCTGTTTGTTGATACTACCGCATTAATTACCTGTTTAACTGTTTTATAAATTGAACGAACCAAAGGGATTTTTGAAAGAATAGATTCTCCCCATGCAACGAGCCTTTGACCAAAATAATTGGTAGCGATTATCCCTGTAATCAGCAATATTAATAATGATAAGATAACTCCCAAACCAGGAATGTGATGTCCTATCAATTGCTCAGGTTGATAGACTTTAGGAATCAAAGCTAAAGTATTATCAAGTAAGTCAATAATAAATCGTAACACGCCAATGGTGATAAGTATGGGTAACCATACTACCAATCCAGCAAGTAAATAGCGTCTTAATGACAGCGTTCTCACTTGGTATCACCATCTTTTGTTGTATTAGATGCAGTCGTATCATTGGCCTGAATAGTGGAAGTAGATTCGTCATTCTTAGCCCCCTCTTCCTTTGATTTACTGCTTTTATTTTTAAAGTCAGTAGCATACCATCCAGTGCCTTTTAACTGAAAACCAGCCGCAGAAACCAACTTAACTACGGTATCCTTATAACAAACGGGACATTGTTTTATTGGATCGTCACTGATTTTTTGCATCAAATCAAAATGGTGATGACAACTTGTACATTGATATTCATAAATTGGCATCTAAAGCAACTCCATTAACTTCATATTACTTAGTTTAACCTAGCATTATAGCTAACTCATAACGAATGAACAATATGTAAACTTTGATAATAATGCATTCTGCCCCTCCTTTCATTGAAATAACTGCCAGTAAAGAACTTAGATTTTTATAAAGATTTTACGGCGATATAAAAATGCGGCTACTAAAAAATTTAACAAGAGAAATGTTAGTGAATAAAACAACCCCGCGTTTTTAGGGCTAAAATTACCAAACAAATATTCTGCAATTGCTACTCGCACTATATCTTGAGTCCCATCTGGCAATGGTAGTAAGAAAAAAGATTGGATTTTTAATAACATCACATGAAAAATAAAGATAAACAACGCATTCATTCCAAGAATTTTAAAAGGCAATGACCATTTGTTATATCCTTTTATGTCAATAATAAAATAACAGAAGCTAAAAATAATAAGTGAAAATCCGCTGCACCATAAAACAAAAGAGCTTGTCCATAAATTTTTATTTATTGGAAAGCTATAATTCCATAACCATGCTAATAGAAGAAAGACCAGGCCTGATGCAACCATTAGAATACACTTCTTTTGTTTTTGGATCTGAGCCAGCAATAAATTTCCTGCAATCAGACCAGACAGAGTTGTAGCAATAGAGGGGATCGTACTTAAAAGTCCTTCTGGATCAAAGTTTCTAAATAATAAATGTTTCGGTGAAAAGAGCAACTGATCGATATAGCCAACCCAATTTCGCGTTATAGTTAGTTGATTCATCCCTGAAACTGGCAAATGAAAACAGGCCAAAAAATACCAATATCCCAACAATATACCCAAAAAAATAAAAATTTGAGCTCTTATTGTTGTATGTAAATAAATAAAAGCACAAATTAAGTAGCAAAGAGCGATGCGTTGCAAAATACCGTAAATTCGTATTGAGGAAATGTCAACATTTTTAGGGAAAACATTGAGGAAAATTCCTAATAAAAACAATATGATTGTACGCTTAAATATGCTGTAATAAATTTCTGTTTTGCTTTCTTCTTTTATATGTCTTTTTAGACTAATAACCGTAGTCATCCCTACTATAAATAAAAAACTAGGGAATACCAAATCCGCCAAAGTACAGCCATTCCATTCTGAATGTAGTAAAATAGGATAAGAAATCCTCGTTCCCAAACTATTTACTAAGACCATAAGCGCCATTGTCAAACCACGAAACACATCTAAAGATAAGATTCGTTCGTTTTGCAACAAATGATTATCCATAAAATAACTTTCTTAAAAAGAAGGCATAATAGCAGGATACTAAATTGTCTTCAAACCTCGCACAGGCACATCCATATGATAAACATAATGCTTAATAATCTGTTCTGCTTGGTCACAAGTTAATGGTTTGCTAATTGCACCCTCCATAAAATAATGCTGACAATCATACTTCACTACATCGGCTTCAAAGCCCGTTAATGCGATAATAGGCACATGATGCTCTGTTTCTCTTTCCTTTTGTCGCAACTGCTTTGCAACTATATAACCAGAAGAATCCTCCAAACCTATATCCATCAATACCAAATCATATTTTCCTGGTTGGAACAATTTCACGGCACTATCTGCTGAATTTGCAATATCCACCTGACAATTTAGAGCAGTTAACAATGCCTTCTCAACATTCTGCGCGATAATATTATCTTCTACCATAAGAATTTTAGGCAAATAGTTTTCTGTTGAAGCATGTTCCATGTGTTGAACATTTTTTATATAATTTTTTGTATGTACTTCAATATCGTTGACAGGCGTTAAATTATTGAAAATTACAATCAAACCAATTAGGTCTTTATTACGGTTATGCATGGGTATGCGAGAGGATTGGAAATAATAATTCTTACCTGCTCCATCCGCAATGGGCTTTTCTTGTACATTATGTTGAGGAATACCTGAAAAAATTACTTTCATATCATCCAGTTTCAACTCCTGTACTCTATCTTTATCCCAATGGCCAAACTTCTCCATCTGTTGATAAGGAGTGCCATCCAAATCTTTAAGAGTATTTAATCCTAATAATTTTATAAAGTTATTATTACATCCTTTCAAATTGCAATCAGTATCTAACCAATAAACAATATTGGGCATTGAATTAATAATTTCCATGTAGTACTGATGAATGGACTCAACATCCTCTTGGGATTTATTTTTTGCGTAGGAAGACATGCAAATACTCCGATAAATTTAATTTGCATGTAAATTATAGTACAGATTAATTAACGTGAATTTGGCAAAAAAACATTTGCGTGCTTTTTAAACATCTTAAACGAAAAAATGCACACCTTTTGTATAAACTCAGACACTAAAATATTAGCTGCTCCCAAAAAAAGAACAATTTTTCTTATAGAGCTAGCCTAGATTATTTTAATTATAAATCATTTTCCAAAATAACCAAAATTCCGACCGCTAAATTACACAAAAATTCGAATGCTTATATGGAAACAAGATAATCATAGTGTCATAGGTCTATGTTTTTGATATGACAGTCACTAATATGGCAATTCAAAATGCTCAGTATGGTTTACGCATTAAAACACGTTGCTCTGGTGAGGATTCAGCAAAACGTTATCAAACCAAAACAGCGAGTATCTCTAATATATCTTATAAAAATGTAACCATGAGCGGCGTACATTACCTTATATATTTTGATCTTGATTACGGCACAACTGGGCATTTTAGTTATGTTAATTTAAGTAGTATTACTTATAACAATGTAGTGGCAACAAACTCAGTACATCCAGCGTCTTTAATTTGCTCTAAAAATAATGGTTGTACTAATCTGGTTTTCAACTCCATTAATTTAGATACTAATGGCAATTGCCAAGGTATTAATGGTGGCAGCTATGACAAGGTAGTCCCGTGCCCTTTTTATTGTGCACAACCCGGCTCTAAGCGTTCTTTACAAAAATGAAGCTCAATAAATTCCAGGCACTGAAGAATCGCAAGATGCTGCCTGCCTAGGATTAGAGCTTTAGAGACGGATGATCACTGCAAAATTTGAATAGATAATAGTTCATCATTTCGCTTTGCTGAAACTCAGAAATAAAGAACACCAGTGATGGTACGCATCACGAGAATGAATTATCATATTGTTCAAATTTCCTGCGTAGTAGGCGAAACGAATTGAATTGAAGCAAATTGAAAATTTGTCTGCACCTACAAAAACAGGAAGTCTACAAAAAATTTAGAATGATACCTTCCATTTTAAAATAGTTATCAATCAATAATCCACTCTATTTGCTTTTTCAAGTCAATTGGTATCTCTGAAAGTTCTTCAAGATCATAATCCATATAGGCATTTTCAGCCGAGCTATTAACTTGATGCTGCAAAATTTTCTTATCCCGTTCTTGGTGTAACCATAAAATTTGAGGAGTAAATATATGAAGAATTCCTTCTACCCACTTGTCAAGTATTTGCCAATATGGATCATTAATTAAAGTCATTTTATAGCGTTTTATCAAGCGAGCAGTATGCTCGGCACCATACCAAATTTCAGATGTTACCCATCGATTTACTGTAAATAGACGAATCGGTTGTCCAAATTGATTCATTCCAATCGCTACCAAATGCGTCATAGGATTATCGATGTATCTATCCCAATCTGTCAAAGGTGCGGGTTTAATGCTTTTAGGAATATGTTTATAACGAAGAAAACAATGAAAATGGCCATGTTCCGTACTTTCGTAATTTTCACGGTGACAATGGTAAAAGTATTGCGCTCCAGTTTTATGATCTATGCGATCACCTTGCGGATAATGACTCATTCGCTCAAAACGCCTTTTATTTTTTAAGGTATAATGAAGAATACTTTTCCCTTTAGTAGAAGTCATCCATTGTTGTGCTTCTAAAATTTGTTGCGCATAGCCTAAATAAGCCTTTTTATGCCATCTGCTAAGTTGAGGTAAATTGAATTCAGAGTGAATAATCATATTTTTACTACATAAGAGAAGACAAAATAACGAAGAGGTAGTAAAAACTACCTCTTTACAGGATAAACTACTGATTAGTCACCAGAGCAACCACCGCAGCCTTTGCAACCCTTACAACCAGTGCAACCTTTGCAACCGGTACAACCTTTACAACCATTGCAAGAGCTAGAAGTAGCTGGAGTAGAAGCATCTGCATAAGCAACAGAAACTACAGGAGCTGCTAATACAGTTAATAGTGCGGCTACCGCCATTGTTGATTTTTTCATGATTTTTACTTCCTTGATAGTTAATGATTTTTTAACCCAATTAGATATTAGCAAATAAATTAGAATTTTGCTTCTCTTTTTAATAAAAATTTTGAGTTATTAATTGAGTTTTTGTCAATTCACACTGCATCCTTAAATCATGTACTCTAAGCATTCAAGATCCAAGGTCTATTAAGAGCCACCCAGGATGAAAGTCTTGCAATTGGCATTACGAATTTGTAGCCACCTCGCTAAAGCGGAGACTCATTTCGATGGAGAGATGGATATAGATTGCCACTTTCACAAAAATGAAGCCATCCTTAAACCAATCCCAGTACTCTTCAGCGAGAACGAACTAGGCAAAGCATAGGTCAATTTCGCACTCTCAGTAATAAAGCGTGATGGTGGAGTGCGGAAATATTAAGGAGTGTTGTCAACTCGCCTTAGTAAACATCCACCCTATTTTACTTAAAAATTTCCTTGAATTAATAGAGTAGATTATAAAATGTGCATCAAGTTTTTATGATAATTCTTTTTTCGAAGTGAATAGAAGAATTTTATCAAGCATCTTGGTAGTCAGAATCCTTTTTAGAAAAATCAGTAAATAAGAAGGAAGAGTGACTGGGTATTTTGCTTTAGGTCTTTTAGATTCTATAGCATGATACAACTTTTTGATTACTGCATCAGGCTGCTTAGTAAAAATTGAAGCAGATTTTTGCTGTTTAAAATCCGCTAACATACGTTCATATTGCTTATTAAAATAACTATGTTGTTTATCTATGTAATTAAAAGAATTATCAACACAATTATCCCTGAAACGGCTCTCTATAGGCCCAGGTTCTATAGTAATGACATCAATCCCTGATGAGTGCAATTCTAATCTTAATGTGTCACTAACGCCTTCTACTGCATATTTTGAAGCATTGTATGAACCACGAAAAGGCATACTAATAATACCTAATATTGAGCTAATATTAATGATACGGCCAGTTCCCTGTTTACGCATAACGGGAATCGCCAGGTTTGTAAGTTCCAATAACCCGAAAACATTTGTTTCAAACTGGGCACGCAATACATCACGAGTAATATCCTCTAATGCCCCTGCTTGACCATAACCCGCATTATTAATCAAAACATCTATTCGCCCTTCAGTTTTGGCTAATACTGTTCCGAATGCGTTTTGAATTGACGATGAATCAGAAACATCCAACTGAACGGCTTCCAATCCAATGTTTAATAATTTTTCGACATCTTCTTTTTTTCTGCATGAGCCAATTACTCTATGTCCTCTTTTTTTTAAAGCAAAGGCCGCATCAAATCCAATTCCACTTGAACATCCAGTAATTAAAATTATTTTTTCCTTCATTTATTGATCCGAAATAGGTCAGAAAATAATTTATAATCGATAATTCTAAATGTAACAATAGGTTTAGTTGTAATTCATTTGTGAACTTTATTTTAAAATAATTAAATTGAAGTTAATAAATATTGCTTAAGTGTAAAACTTAAACAAGGAATCTATTTCTGTTTTAACTTCTAATGATAACCTGTGCCTACATTAAACACGGGGGAAATGACTATGCCTTTTTTTCAAAAAAACTCTCACGCAACTGCAGTGGAAAAAATTAATGCAGCAAAAAAATTGTTAGTGCAAAAGCAACTGGCAGAAGAGCAAACGGATTTCTTCCTTGACATGTTAAATGCTCGAATTAATGATTTTGAAACAGCATTAAAGGAAAAACATGAGTTTTATGAGCGAGAACAAATAATAGAGCAATATAATCGTTTCGCTAAAACCCTATTCAAGTGTTTATCCAAACCTGAGTCTACTCTTTTCTATACAGATAATTATCACAATTCCAAATACCATCCTGTTGGAATTAATGACGTAATAAAAAAAGAACCTATAAAAAACAATATATCAATTGCAACCGCTTTTTTAGGCGCTGCATTAATCCTGGCATCTTTACCTGCCTTTGCATTTAATCCACTTATTGGAGCAATTCTTTTACCTATCGGAATTACCTTATTAGCCCCCGCTTGCCTTTACTTATTAACACCAGAGTTGCTCGATACAACATCTAAAAAGCTTGAAGAGAAAATTATTTTCCAAACTGGCGCAAAATTAATCGATCCTTCTGTAAAATTTGATGAAATGCAAGATATAGATACCTCTGTGTATACTTTGGATACCCCCGTCTGCACCAAGGCAATGTAAAAAGCTCAAGTGAATTTTATAAGATCTCATGGAATTTTCTTAAATTTGAGCTATCATTCAATTTTTGATTTCAGGAGCTTTTTATGAAAGTAGGTCGTGACAGCTTGTCAACAAAATGCGTATTGCAAGTAGATGATAAAACTTATCATTATTTTAGTTTAAAAGAAGCTGAGCATAAACATTTTAAAGGGATTAATCGTCTCCCATACTCTTTAAAAGTTCTTCTGGAAAATCTTCTACGCTTTGAAGATGACAATACTGTTACTACTAAAGATATTAAAGCTATTGCGGAATGGTTACATAAGAAAACATCTCAGCATGAAATTGCATTTAGACCGGCACGTGTACTTATGCAGGATTTTACTGGGGTACCTGCTGTAGTTGACCTGGCTGCCATGCGTGATGCAATCGCGAAACTGGGGGGAAACCCAGATAAAATTTCCCCGCTTTCGCCTGTTGATTTGGTTATTGACCATTCAGTCATGGTAGATAAATTTGGTACCCGGGATGCATTAACTGTCAATACCGAAATTGAACTAAAGCGTAATAAAGAGCGATATGAATTTTTACGTTGGGGGCAAAAAGCTTTTGATAATTTTCAAGTTGTTCCACCCGGAACAGGGATCTGCCATCAAGTAAACCTTGAATACCTGGGCAAAACGGTATGGAGCAGTGATGATAATGGCAATCTATATGCTTATCCAGATACCCTCGTTGGAACCGATTCTCATACTACCATGATTAATGGTCTGGGTATTTTAGGTTGGGGTGTGGGCGGCATCGAAGCAGAAGCAGCAATGTTAGGACAACCTGTATCGATGCTCATACCCGAGGTGATCGGATTTAAGTTATCTGGAAAAATGAACGAAGGGATTACAGCAACTGATCTCGTACTTACTGTAACACAAATGCTTAGGAAAAAAGGTGTTGTTGGCAAGTTTGTTGAGTTTTATGGCCCAGGTTTGAGTGATTTACCACTCGCTGATCGCGCCACTATTTCTAATATGGCTCCTGAATATGGTGCAACATGCGGATTTTTCCCAATAGATAAGGAAACCATTCGTTATCTCGATTTAACAGGACGTGATAAACATACTATCGCTCTAGTTGAAGCTTATGCTAAAGCCCAAGGCATGTGGTATGACAAGGATAGTGAAGATCCCGTGTTTACTGATACTTTAGAATTAGATTTAAGTACTATTGTACCCTCATTAGCAGGCCCTAAAAGACCTCAGGATAAGGTAACTCTTAGCACATTACCCATTGAATTCTCTAAATTCCTTACAGAGGCAGGCAAAGAGAATGAGAAAGATACTTCATTTGCAGTTAAAAATCATGACTTTAAAATGAAACATGGAAATGTCGCCATTGCTGCAATCACCAGTTGTACGAACACATCCAATCCAAGTGTGCTTATGGCTGCTGGTTTAGTCGCTAAAAAAGCGGTTGAAAAAGGACTTACGCGTAAACCTTGGGTTAAATCGTCTTTAGCTCCAGGCTCCAAAGTAGTTACTGATTATCTCAAACAAGCTGGATTACAATCTTATTTGGATCAATTGGGTTTTAATTTAGTAGGCTATGGATGTACGACTTGCATCGGTAATTCAGGCCCGCTTCCTGACGCTATTTCTCATTGTATCAGCGATAATGATTTAGTTGTTTCTGCAGTCTTATCAGGAAATCGTAATTTTGAAGGACGAGTGCATCCTCAAGTTAGGGCAAACTGGTTAGCCTCTCCACCTTTAGTTGTCGTCTATGCATTATGTGGAACAACGACGATTGATCTCAGTAAAGAGCCAGTAGGCAAAGATAATCATGGCAATGATGTCTATTTGAAAGATATTTGGCCCTCAAATGCAGAAATTGCCGCTGAAGTATCAAAAGTTACAGGCAGTATGTTCCGCAAAGAATATGCAGAAGTCTTTCGTGGTGATGAGCATTGGCAAGCAATTAAAACCAGTAGTGGTAAGACTTATGAATGGGATGAGGACTCAACTTACATCCAACACCCACCATTTTTTGATAATTTAAAAACAAAGCCAGAGCCAATTAAACCTATTACAAAAGCTTATGTACTTGCTTTGTTTGGTGACTCAATTACTACTGATCATATCTCTCCCGCTGGTTCAATTAAAGCCAATTCTCCCGCAGGGTTATATTTAAAATCCAAAGGGGTCGAGGAAAAAGAATTTAATTCTTATGGTTCTCGGCGCGGTAACCATGAAGTAATGATGCGGGGTACTTTTGCAAATATTCGAATTCGTAACGAAATGACCCCAGGTCAAGAAGGAGGAATTACACGTTATATTCCATCCGGTGAAGTTATGCCAATTTATGATGCGGCTATGCTTTATCAGCAACACCATCATGATCTCGTTATCATCGCCGGTAAAGAATACGGTACAGGCTCATCAAGAGATTGGGCTGCGAAAGGCACTAACTTACTTGGTGTCAAGGCAGTAATCACCGAAAGTTTTGAACGCATCCATCGCTCTAATTTAATTGGGATGGGAGTTTTACCTTTACAATTTTGCAATGATATGACACGTAAAACTCTGAATCTAAAAGGAGATGAGCGTATTAGTATCGAGGTATCTGATTCATTAAAACCTGGTTCAATTATCCCGGTAACTATAGAGCGTGCGGATGGGCAAGTAGAACAAATTCAAACCTTATGCCGTATCGATACCGCTGATGAATTAGAGTACTATAAGAATGGAGGTATTTTGCAGTACGTCCTTAGAAATTTATGTGCTTGATATTAATTTAGGTTGGATTTTAGCTTAGCAGTAATCTGGTTTTTCTAAAAAGAAACTTTGATAGCGAAATACTCTATAAGTATACATCCCTCCTGTAGATATCCCGTGAGTTAAAAGCGGGATATCGAAAATTCTTAGATAGGCACTTGATTAAAAACCAACCGATAGTAACTCTACATCCAAGTTATTCGCGGTTTAACCTAAACCGCAATCATTAAGGACTAATCATGAATCACCCCAAAAAGGTTTTAAGCGTTTTCTCTTTGGTAATGATTAACGTCATCGCTGTTGATAGCCTGCGCACCCTACCCATCAGTGCAAAACTCGGCTTATCTTTAATATCCTATTACGTTGTTGCCGCATTCGCTTTTTTTATACCTGTTTCCCTTGTAGCAGCAGAATTAGCCACAGCATTTCCCAATACAGGTGGAATCTATGTGTGGGTTCGCGAAGCGTTCGGTAAACGAGCAGCGTTTATCACCATTTGGCTGCAATGGATATATAACGTAGTTTGGTACCCTACTATACTCGCATTTATAGCAGCTACATTATCTTATTTATTCGCTCCTGAATTAGGAAATAACAAACTTTATTTATTAAGCACTGTACTCGTATTATTTTGGTTATTCACCATCCTCAATTGTTTCGGGATGAAAATATCCAGCATCATGAGCACCATTGGAGCAACCGTTGGTACAATATTTCCGATGCTTTTCATTATTGTTCTTGCTGTATTTTGGGGAATGCAAGGCAAGCCAATAGCCGTAGGTTATTCTTCTAATTTGTTACCTAACTTTGAATCATTAGGTAATTTATCACTTTTTGCGGTTGTTCTATTTGGTTTACTCGGCATGGAAATGTCTGCAGTACATGCAGAAGAAGTTAAAAATCCTCAACATGATTACCCCAAAGCATTGTTTTATTCCACAATATTGGTTATTTCTACTCTTTCTTTAGGCTCCTTAGCTATTGTTATGGTCGTTCCTAATGAAAATTTAAGTGTAGTATCCGGACTTATTGATGCTTATGCGGTATTTTTTAAAGCCTATCATATGTCTTGGATGACCTCAGTAATCGCCGTGTTAATTATTTTAGGTGGACTTAGTGGTGTGTCCGCATGGATTATTGGGCCAACTAAAGGATTAATGGTCTCTGCACGTGATGGCTCCTTACCCGCAAGGTTTGCAAAAACAAACAAATATGGCGTTCCAACAAACATCCTCTTGGCTCAAGCCATTATTTTTACCATTTTAAGTACTGCTTTTATTTTGCTGGACTCTATCAATGCAGCCTATTGGATGCTCAGCGATTTATGTGCTCAAATGGCGTTATTAGTTTATATCTTTATGTTTGCAGCAGCTATTAAGCTAAGATACAGCAAACCAAATCAACATCGAGCCTATACTATTCCAGGGGGAAATAAAGTCATGTGGCTTGTATCTGGAATAGGTATTTTATGTTGTCTCGTTGCTATTTTAATTGGCTTTGTACCACCTACTCAAATTCCAGTAGGTAATGTAATCGTTTTTGAATCATTTCTAATTGGTGGATTAATTCTATTTGTATTAATTCCATGGTTTCTGGCTAAAAAGCATTAATGATTAAAATTCATACTCAATTGTTTTGATCTATAACCTGGGTAAATTATCCAGGTTTTAAATGGTGGCGAACGTTAATTTCATGACAAGCCAACTCCATGCTTTAGAATCCAAACGACTTTAATTTTCTGGACCTAGCGACTCCAAAGATATTACTCAAGATTGATAATATACTTAACTGGAGCAACGATATATGACCAAATCCGTGTGGCACTCTCAGGAACACCACAGCATATATGGTACGGATAAAATTTATTTGCGCAGAGCTAGACAGTTCGATTTAGTTTGAATAATTTGTCTCTAGATAAAATGATATCCATTTTTTAAATCTTGTTCCAAATAACATTGAAGACTCTCTTGCCATTTAGGATAAATGCTTAGAAAAGATATATTTTTATCTATCATTAAACATTTCATGATTGAAGATTGTTGCTCGAAAGACAACTTTTCAAAAAATGTAACTATTAATTGATATCTTAGTTGTTGGTATTCTTTTACCTAAAAAATGCTATCATTGCGTCGAAAAAACAGGATATTCTTTACAAGTTCACTAATAAATTGATCAGTAAGCCAGTTATGAATAATGGGGATTAGTTGAAGTAATCGTTTGAAACAATCTCTTTTTAAGAAACATACTATCATCACTTAGATTGGTATTAAACAATGTATAAAATTGATTGCCTAAATAAGTTCCGATATACCAATAATATTTATTTGGAATCCAATGACTGAGCTGTGATAAAATAATTAGTGATAATAAATTTTTTTTAAATCCGGCCCTTGTTCCAGAAAATTAAACCAATATATAACAAACATTGAGCATTTTTGCGATGAAAGCTCTCCTTGTTGGTGAGCGATGTAACAAAGCAAGTCTTTTAAAACAGAGCATTGAAAGCAATTGATTTTTTTCTTTTTGGGTGTTTTTTTGCAATTTTTGAACAATAGATTGGGCCTTGGCCCAACCTGAAAACTACATTGATCACTATTAATCTGGCAAAGACATTAAGCTTGCATTACCACCCGCAGCAGTAGTATCTACGGTATATGTTCGCTCATGGCAAAGCCGAATTAAATAATTAGGTCCACCTGCTTTGGGTCCGGTACCTGATAGTCCCTCTCCTCCAAAAGGTTGTAAGCCTACAACAGCACCTATCATATTACGGTTTACATAACAATTACCCGCATGGACTCTTTGCCTTATATATTCAACAGTTTCGTTAATTCGGCTATGAATTCCTAAAGTTAAACCATAACCGGTTGCATTAATTTGTTCAATAACATGATCCAAATCCTTTTTCTTGAATTGAATTACATGCAACACTGGACCAAATACCTCTTTCTCCAATTCATTTATATTATCTATTGCAATAGCAGTCGGCGGCATAAAATAGCCTGACTCAAGTGATTCATCCAATGGGCATTGATAAATTATTTCAAAGCGTTTTTTCATATTATCAACATGATTGCTTAATGTAGTTAAGGCTGTTTTATCAATAACAGGCCCCACATCAGTGACTAACCAACGCGGATCACCAACTACCAATTCAGCCATTGCGCCTTTTAATAGTGCTATTGTGCGTGGATAAACTTCCTCTTGGACAAACAATACACGCAATGCCGAACATCTTTGGCCCGCGCTACCAAAAGCAGAGTTTACTGCATCAACAACTACTTGTTCTAACAGGGCAGAAGAGTCAACAATCATCGCATTTTGCCCCCCTGTTTCAGCAATTAACGGGATAATTTCACCTCCGCGTGCGGCCAAGGAACGATTAATAAGATGTGCTGTTTCCGTTGAACCTGTAAAGAGAACCGCTTTTATTCTTTTATCTGCCACTAATGCAGCACCAATCGTTTCGCCAGAACCAGGAAGTAATTGTATTACCCCTTCAGGAATTCCCGCTTGAAGCATTAATTTAACGGTATATGCAGCAATTAATGGAGTTTGTTCTGCAGGTTTTGCTATGACACAATTTCCTGTAGCCAGCGCAGCAACAACTTGGCCTGTAAAAATAGCTAAGGGGAAATTCCATGGGCTAATACATAAGACTGTTCCGCGTGGATGAAGGCTTAACTCATTTAATTCACCCGTGTAGCCCGATAAACGTAACGGCTGGGTCAATATCTGTTGTGATTGTGTCGCATAATATCGACAAAAATCAATCGCCTCCCGCACCTCAGCAATGCAGTCATTCATTGTTTTACCTGCCTCAAGACAAGCTAAAGCCATAAGTTCTGTATCATTTTCTTGCAATAAATCAGCAAAACGATTCAGGCATGCAGCTCTATCTCGAGCAGAGGTATTTGACCAGACAGGAAAGGCTTTGGTAGCTTGTGATAAAGCTTGCTCTACATCTTCGAGTGTTGCGTTTTGAACAGCTCCAATGATATTTTCAATTTGCTGTGGTGACCCTATGTGTTGTTTTTCACCCTTAGAGAGGTAGTTTCCTGCCACAATAGGGCCTGAATCCCATTGTTGCAATTTAATTTTTGCCATTTTTTGTTGTAACAAAGTACGTTCGATGCGATCAGAAAAATCAAATCCTTTAGAATTTTTTCTGGAGGGTTGAAATATATCTTCGGGCAAGGGAATATTTTTATTCATTTTATGCAATAAAGACTGTGCTTTTTCAACCGGATCTTCAACTAATGAATTTATGGGTGCTTTATCATCAACAATACGATTTACAAATGAAGAATTAGCACCATTTTCTAATAGTCGCCTTACTAAATAGGGCAATAAATCTTCATGACTTCCTACAGGGGCATAAATACGGCATGGGATTCCATAACGCTCTGCGGGGACGATTTGTTGATACAACTCATTACCCATTCCATGTAAACATTGAAACTCAAAATCTCGATAATCTCCAGTGATATTCAGGATCATAGCAACAGAATAAGCATTATGTGTGGCAAACTGCGGGTAAATTGCATCAGTCATAGTTAGAATTTTTTTTGCGCACGCCTGGAAGGAAACATCGGTAAAAACTTTTCGGGTAAACACAGGGTACTCTGTCAATCCTTGCATTTGAGTCTTTTTAATTTCACTATCCCAATATGCACCTTTGATTAAACGTACCATAATACGTCGCTTCTTTCTTCTTGCGAGTGCAGCAACCCAGTCTAATACATAAAAAGCTCTTTTTTGATAGGATTGTACGGCCAACCCAAATCCATTCCACCCATCTAAACTTTCATCATTAAAAACTCGTTCGATTACATCAAGGGATAGCTCTAAACGTTCAGACTCCTCAGCATCAACTGTTAAAGCAATATCGTATTCCTTTGCTAAACAAGCCAATGCTAATAGCTTAGGTGATAATTCAGCTATAACCCGTTCGTGTTGGCTTTCATTATAACGTGGATGTAATGCAGACAGTTTGATAGAGATTCCTGGGCGTTTATATACATCAGAGTCTTTTGCAACCTGTTTACCTATAGCCTCAATTGCTTTTTTATAGGCTTCAAAATAACGCATCGCATCAGCAGAGGTAAGTGCCGCTTCACCTAACATATCGTAAGAATAACGATAACCTTGAGCCTCTTTCTTTTTAGCTCTTATGAGTGCTTCGTTGATGGTACGCCCCATCACAAATTGCTTGCTCATAATACGCATAGCTTTATCCACTGCTTTTCTGACTACAGCCTCACTACTGCGGTTAACAAGTTTCATTAGTGATTTTGTTAAAGTGGTTTGTGCTTTTTCAGGAGTAAGTATCTTTCCCGTTAACATTAATGCCCAGGTAGTTGCATTTACAAAAAATGAATCACTTTGACCCATGTGAGCTTTCCAGTCCCCGCCAGACAATTTATCTTTAATCAAATTATCAATTGTGGCGCTATCAGGCACCCGAAGTAATGCTTCAGCAAGACACATGAGAGCAATGCCTTCGTCACTTGATAAAGCATATTGGGTCAAAAATGAATCAATACCTGTGCTTTTTTTGCGCTCAGTTCGTACTAATTCAACTAATTTAGTTGCACTGTTTCTAATCGCAATCAATTGCTGTTCACCTAGTGTCGCTTTTTCACAAAGCTCTGTTATCAATGATAACTCGTCAACACGATAGGCCTGATTAATGGCAGCTCGTATTCCTTCGGGTAACTGCATGATCTGCTTTTCCAGCATAGTATTCTCCGAAATCAAACATAGAACTATTCTCTTGCCTCTTTACTCTCTAAAACTTAGAAGAGATAAGGAAAGGTTGGGGTTTGGATAGTTTTAAAAAGAAGAATGAAGTATAGTTTAGTGCCCTACAAAATGGAATGCAATTAAACTATTTTTGCTGTAAAAATTACCTTTTTCATCCTGAAATTAAGATGGAACACTCTAATTCCTGCATAAATATAGACATTTATTTGGACAATTCAATTTAAATTATTACATTTAGATTGAATTTCGACACCACAAAAAGACTTAAGTTTACACCATTAGGTTAATGTTTAATCTAATATGGCTTGTTGCTTTGAATTAACCCTATGAATTGAGTAATCTTTCGCCCTGATGAACAATTAAAGCCCTTCTAATTTTACAATTACATGATTTGTTAATATAATCACCATTTTTTTGAAGAACAGTAACGGTGAACAAGAAAAAGATAGGAGAAGTATGAATACTTTATTGACTCTAATCTCTAGTTTGATTTTAACCAGCAATATTACAACGAGCACTGCTTCGTTTGCTCAGTCTGAAACTGACATCAATACAAAAGTAGAACACTTAAGCCATAAGGCTCCCCAGTTAAATAAAAAAGTGTTAAAACTTGCTTTAACTGCTTATAAAAATGCAAGCAAAAAAGGTAATGTTAAAAAACCTGTATTGACTGTAATTGATTACTCTTTGCCCTCAAATAAGCAAAGGATGTGGATCTTTGATCTTCGTAGAGAACGCCTTCTTTATAATACCTATGTTGCACATGGCAGAAATTCTGGTGTAAATAAAGCAAGTCATTTTTCTAATGTCCCTTCCAGTAAACAATCGAGTTTAGGAACTTACATTACAAAAGATACTTATATTGGTAGCAAAGGATATTCCCTAAATTTACAAGGCTTAGAGAAAGGCATAAACGATAACGCTTTAAGTCGACGAGTAGTGATACATGGTGCATGGTATGTAGAGCCAGACTTTATAAAAAAAGCTGGCCGTGCAGGATTGTCCTGGGGTTGCCCTGCAGTCGCACAAACTCTAGCAAAACCAGTGATTAATACCATCAAAAATGGCTCTGTAATTTTTGCTTATTTTCCTGACAGGAAGTTTTTATCGCGTTCTGGCTACTTGGTAGGATAAATAAAAAAGCCAGGGTTCCCACCCTGGCTTCTGCAGTCATCCGTATAAGAACTAAAAGTTCTTACTGTCATCCTGACAAAACCACATCCGTATGATTACAATTCCTTTTGTTTGACTTACATCCGTATAAGCCATGTATTAAATGTAGCAACTGAAAATAATAAGCGCAAGGCAGTCAAAAGTGAAAATGTCTTATGAGTCAGTTTAAGAAAATAGATTAAATTTAAAAAAATTTTTTTAAAACAATCGGTTAGTTTTATCTTCATCAATCCTCATTTAAAATAACAGCAATTGTCTTTATTTAAATTGAGAAATTTCTTACAAGGAATCAAGTAAAACCCCCAAGCTAATTCTGTAAAAAATAACCTACAAACCTATTTTAAAGAGAAATAATCAACGATATACATGACTAATGCTTGATTCTCTCGGAAGATATGCTAGTTTATTCAGCATCTCGATTTCGCTTTAGAGAAAAATGATGGATAAACAATCGTTAACAACAGTAAAAAAAGACAAGCTCCAAATAATTGACTGGCTTATTGAACATTTTCCTAATGCTTTTTTTAAAAAAAGCAGCCAAATAAAACCCCTAAAGATTGGTATATTTGATGATATCATTGATTTCTATGAGCGGTTGGATTCGCCTCCATTTAGTAAAAAATCGCTTCGTGATGCCTTAAGTTATTACAGCGCCTCCCCTGCTTATTTAAATTGTCAAAAAGAAAATGTTGCACGAGTTGACATTTACGGTAATGAAGTTGACGTGGTAACTCAGGAGCAGGCTAAATATGCCTTCCAACGCTACCAGGAACGGTATAGCAAAAAGAATAATCCAGAAAAATAAGAATAAAGTATAACATCTGATCATCTTAAGTCGAGGGGCGGGGTTTGCATTAGATAAACACCGCTGCCTATCTCAAACCTAAAACAGGATAAATACTGATACTGTCCAATAAGTGTGTTCGATTGGAGTTTTACCGGATTCCTTTTATGATGCACAATTGCCAACAAACCTGATTTTTAATCTAAAATTATAACAAATGAATGCTTAAACAAAGGGATGAATCATGCGTATTAAACGGGCACTTTTTCTTGTTTGGTTTTTCTCTTATGCTTATGCTACTGATCAGACAAACATTGGAGATTGGACGCAAAATTTATTAATAGAAACATTGTCAGCGAGTTATAAAGACACTCCTTCGGAAATTAACGCTGTACAAAAAAATTATCTTCCCTATGCATGGGGCCCAATGCATCAATTTTTACTTGACAAGCGCATTGAAATCAATGAAAAAATGCTAACCTTGCATCCAAAGGCTTTAACTACCCCCCAAATAATGAAAAATAATGATTGTGAAATAGCTCCTTGTTGGCAAGTAATTCAATCGTTTAATATTCCGGAATTATCCCTTAATATTGATTTGTCACTTCAGGTGATTCCGGGAAATATTGTTAAAGACTCTGACTCCCCTTTTCTTGTTCAAAGTCTCTCAATGAGTATACGATATTATTAATCAACAAATAATTACAAAATTTGCAGCACACTATCCTTGTAATGCTAATAAATAATTCACTTTCAAATCAGTGCCCAGTGAAGCTTTTCTTAATAAAGGGTTATAATCCATTCCTTTCATATCAACTAATTTAAATCCAAGCGAGCGGGTTATAGCAAGTAATTCGCTGGGCTTTATAAATTTGTCATAATCATGTGTTTGTTTAGGTAATAAATTTAATAAGTATTCTGCAGCTACAATTGCAGTTAGATAGGCTTTAACAGTTCTACTAATCGTCGATAGAAATAAAAAGCCCTTTGGTTTAAGCAAACGTCTGCAATGTTGCAAAACCAGCTTAGGATTCTGCACATGCTCTAGCATTTCCATGCAAGTAATTACATCAAAGCAAGGATTTTTATATGCTTCAATTGAAGTACAAAAATAGTCAACATTTAAATGGCTGCCTTTTGCATGCTCTTGCGCAACAAGGATTGTATCAATTTCAGCATCAATCCCAGTAACATTCGCTCCTGCATTCGCCATAGTTTCACAAAGAATCCCACCACCACATCCTACATCTAAAACATTTAAATGGGATAGTTGGACATGTTGCTGGATAAAATCAAGGCGTATTCCATTAATATCATGTAAAGTTCTTAACGGGCCTTCAGTATCCCACCATAACTTTGCATGCTGAGCAAACTTATGAATTTCTTCGGGATTCACAGTTGTTTCTCTATTACTCATGGTCTAATAAGTCCAAAGATTTAAAAAAATGAATCACTTGGGGATTCGTAATAAAGCTGACATTATAGGGGTGTTCCGCAATAAGGCCTATAGGTAATTTATCAAGAGCGGCAGTTTTTGCGATTTTACCTAACAAAATCAATTGAATATCCGGTTTAATTAACGCAAGTTCAGCAAATACACTTTGTATAAAAGGAATCCATTTGCGTGCATGATATGGAACTTTCCCTTCACTATAAACTAAGCAGGCATTAAGTAATAAAATACCTTTTTGCATCATTCTACCAAACAATTCATTAGCTGTTTGCACCAACGGGCTTTTGTCGATGAGAGCGATCGTTGCTTGCGACGTATCCTCATCGAGATCCCCGCGGGCCTTTAATAACATTTTGATTATATTACGTAAAGAGGTAGCTTTATTAACCGTTTTACTGAGCCCATTTAAGCTCCATAAACTTCCTACCGAATTGTCCCAAAAAGCATAACCATTTGCCGATTCCTTACGCGGATATGGCGACTCACCAAGTAAAATATATTGAGTTTTTGTAAGAGGCAAACTGAATGCTGCTAATAATCGTTCTTTTCCTGGCAACCAATCTTCGGAATTCATAAGCTGGTGTAGATAGTCTTGATCCATCGATTCTAAAGCATTAACTAAAATCCCTTTCCATTCAGAATGACAACGATTTATAAAAAATTGATATTTCACCTTATTATCCTGTAGCGAGGAATCAAAAATCGCTTCCATAATGCCCCCCTTTTAATTACAATGATGATTTATTAAACACCCTCTATGGAAGTCATGAGTACTACAGCAAAACTACAATGCTCTTTCACTAGTGATGCCATCCATAATCGTAACTGTTACGCCTATTTTCTTCAATTAAAACCACTCCTAAATAACAAAACTGGTGCTTTAGTGCCTGTTTTTGCTAAATTACAATCCTTAATGAGGCAAGAATATAATGACAACTATCCTTACGGCGATTTATATTCATCATGTATATCTTCCCTGGAAGAGTTTATCGATAATAACCCCATTGAAAAGATAAAAATTTTTGATGATTTAGTTCAAGCCATCTACCATAATAACAATCATATTCTTGAAAAACCCTCTGAATGGATAAATGACATAGGCGCAAAAACCCGCCCTCAAATGCCTGCCGTTAATAAAATTAAACAAAAAATAAAAGATACACATAATACTATTAATCAGCGCACACCAAACAACGTTGGCGGTCTTTTTAGCCGTTTGTATTCCTTATTTTCGAAAGATTTTAAACCTCAGTATGAAACTAATCTGCCGACAATTAAAAATTACTCTTATAAGAATGTCCTGGATCCTGTTGAGCATCGTTTTAGTACCCAGGCTCAACGCCATAATGGCAAAACTAGAGTTAGTCCTCTTTTTAAACGCTGGTTACAAATCAATGCTGAAAAATGCAGCCCTACACAGCAGATATGCCATATCTATTTTAATAATCTTGCATTAGATCGAAGTGATCTGAATATAGCTGGTTCTAAAGAAAGAGAGTTAACTCTTGAACTTCACAAACTTGAAAGAAATCCAGGTCTTAAAATTTTGGTGATTACTCTCCCAGCCCATGAAGGTTTAATGGATTCAAACCATTATAAGATAAATAATGATCGACTACCTATTCTTTCTGTATTTGATGAATTTCTTGATGTAGCAAAAGGGAAACACCACAAAAGTGGAATTTCCGATTTTAGAATTAGTAACGAAGCACGAAAACAATTGTTCGGTACTGGTAAAAATGAAGAGATGATTCTTAAGCGTCTTCTTAAAAAAAGCTTTAAAGCACAAGGCTTGGAAAAAAATCATTTTATATCTACTGCTCAAAAACAAGCTATTTGGTTGCATTTTATCAAATATGAGCTAACAAATTATATTATTAACACAATTCAACCTAATAGTTTTAATTTTTCATGTAAAGACGCCATCGACCGCGGAGCCCTCTCTTCATCTTATTATAATTTGATTCGATCTTTTGAATTAAATAAGCCTATAACTCGAGAAGAGTTTGAACGCTCTATAGATGCTGCAGCTGCTAGTATCAAAGGCCGAGGAATGAATTTTCATAGGAAAATTATTTGGAATGCATTAAATGTGTATGTTAATGCAAACTATGCACAGCTACTCGCTAATCGTGAAAAATCATGGTTGATTTACTGGCGTGATATGAATTGTCCTCATAGCCAGGCTGAAGAACTACTTAAAATCAGACTTGATCAAACCAGGGAACAATTTAAGCAACTACCAGAAGGTGAAAAAAATAAGGATACCAAGAGACTAGGCTTGAAATTATTATCCACAACTCTTGAGTTAAATGAACAAAAAGTTAGTGGTAAGCGTCTTTTACTCGAAGCAGTCTCGCGAACCTCGGAATTAGTGCATTTATCATCCAAAAAATCAATGACCGATTACCAAAACTTAGCAAATGAGCTCAAGATAAAACATTCAGCTTTGTATGTACTCGGCGGTATCATGGCATTATTACTAGGTGTAATTTTTTATCTTCCTTCTTTAGGATATTCGCAAAAGATAATTGATCATGGGCTAGCTACTGCAAATACTGGCTTTTTTGCATATAATCGCTCAAAATTAAGCGATCAAATACTCGAGTTTTCCTTAATTGAAGCTCATAATCCTAATGTCGTTTAACTCCAGTTAAGATGCTGAAAATTAGCCTCCGGGTTTTGTATTAAATAATTCCAAAAAAACAAATTTTTTACTTGCTTATTCATTCCTTGTGGTTAAAAATAGAATCTACAGGGAGATTATTAAACACAGGGAGTGGGCATGGCTAGTAATGAAGTAGAACTTCAAGAAAATTTAAAAAACGAATCAAATCTGTCTGATAAAAATAGAGTCCTTGTTGAAAAAACATTAGAGCAAATGAATTTTTCACCTGCAGCTAAACAGTTATTATTGGATCCAAATTGCCCTACAACAGACATAGATAGCTTGCAAAGTATTGCCTTAACCCAAGAGCACTTGACACAAGTTAAAAAAAGCCTGGGGGCGATAGTAGATAGTTTGCAAGATAATCCCAGCCTAATTTCACGTGCTGCTAAATTTTGGGGAGAGATCCCCTTATGGCAAAGAATCCTGGGTGGCGTTGCTATCTCTGGTCCCACGTTTCTAGTAGGTGCTGCTGCACATATTGGTTTTTTAGTAACTATCAGTGGTATAAGTGCCATAGCCTATACTACCAGTGGTATTATTCTTGATGATCATCATTATCACAGTAAAAGCATTGCTCAAAAATTAAAAGAAGGAATTTTTGGTGTGGCCGAAGTGCTTGAATTAACTATTGGCGCATTAGACTCCATTCGCAAAAAACTTGCTATTGAAGTTGAGCGATTTAAAATTGAGAATGATAGGCTTGCCAAAGAAATTACCCACCTGCATGATGAAGTTGAAACATTGAGTATGCAGGTAGAATGCTTTCACAAAACTGAAGCGTTGTTACGAAAGCAAAAAACAGATCTTGAAAATATAGCAATAACATTGAAGCAAGATTTAGAAAAAAATAGCAAGCTCTTTGAAGCGAATCAACTAGAACTTGCTAAAGTGAAAGGATGGCATGAAAAAAGTTTGGAACAACTGTCTGAAAAAGCTTCTGAGTTATCAGAAGTAAGAAAAACTATGGGAACTGAAGTAGAAAAGGCAAAAAAAATCGCATTAACCTTAGAATCAACTGTAAAATTCTTGACCAATACAGGAATTAATGACACCAAGCAACGACAAGTATTTCAAGATAAGCTGGATAAATTTTTATCAGAACAAACTAATAGTTTTGATGAAATTACAGAACGAATGAGCAATGCTGAAAAAGAACTTTCGGAAGTTAAATCTGAATTAAAAGCCAGCAATGAACGATATAAAATATTATTAGATCTCCAAGAAAGACTAATTTATCGTCTGGAACTGCTGGATCGATGTGTAGACTCAAGTATCAATCCGGAGCTACCCCCTCAAACTATACAAACCCCAACTCAAAATCAAGAGCAAGTAAAAACGGGAGGGCTGCTGAGTGTTCTAGGATTTATGGCTAAACCTCTATGGCCAAGTAGCGTACCTAAAATCGACCCGAATAGCGAAAAGAAAGAACCTAATGAAGGAATAAAACTAGCTCAGTCGCTCTAAAATTTAAGGTTTGTTGGCATCTAGCTTTCATCGATTTAATATTGCTTTTTATAGTTAGATTTAAATCAACAAAATAAATTTATAACTCAGAACGGGGACAAATGCCCCGTCGATAAGGTTTTAGCCTAAATCTGATCAAAGACAGGCAACACCTTCCACTTCCGCGATTCCTTCGAACTCGGGATACAAGATAGAAAATTGATACGAGTACGAGTTACTCTCTTATAAAGATATCAAACACATTGTTAACCATCGTAATTTAAGTTATTGTGTATTCTTTAGTTTTAAATCTAAAAGTCATGAAAAGTGCCTATAAAAAGCTCATAACTGGAATAACAAATAGCCAGGAAACAATGGTAGAACAACTCCATCAGTTTTGTGAGATAAATTCCAGCACATCCAATCTACCTGGATTGGCACAAATGAGGGATGCATTGCATACTGCATATAAACCAATTGCAGATACAATCCAAATACATAAATTTTCCCCTATCCCTGTTATTGATATGTCTGGTGATACCCAAGTACAAATCAGCGGTGATGCATTATTTATTAGCAAAAGACCTCATTTAAAGAGGCGTGTATTACTCAGTGGACATATGGATACAGTTTATTCTCCAGAAAGCCAATTCCAGAAATTAACTTATATAAATGATAATTGCATAAATGGGCCTGGTGTAACTGACATGAAAGGAGGACTTATTGTCATGTTGCATGCCTTATCTGCTTTTGAGCAAGATGAGAGTGCAATGAAGCTAGGATGGGATGTAGTCATCAATGCGGACGAAGAGATTGGATCTCCTGCATCAAGTGTACTTTTTGATGAGTTAGCTGCCCACTACCAGGCAGCGTTAGTTTATGAACCAGCAATGACTGAAAAAGGGACTTTGGCTAAAAATCGCAAAGGAAGCGGCAAGATAACTCTTATTGCTACTGGAAAGTCAGCGCATGCAGGCCGAGATTTTTCGGAAGGGCGAAATGCAATTTGTTATTTGTCTGAAGCGGTATGTGCCATTAATGAACTTAATAGAAAACGAGATGGAGTAACCATTAATGTTGGTAAAATTGCAGGCGGCCAAGCCCTTAATGTTGTTCCTGATAAAGCTGTAGCACAACTTGATATCCGCATAAATCATCCAGAAGATGAGTTTTGGATACGAACTGAGTTCGATAAAATCATTCAAAAACTCAAGCGGCCAGATTACTCATTGAGTCTACACGGTGGTTTTGGTAGACCAGTTAAACATATAAATTCTGGCACAAAACGTTTATTCTATCGCATTCAACATATTGGAAAAGAATTAGGCATTTCTATAGATTGGAAAGATAGCGGCGGCTGTTGTGATGGCAACAATCTAGCAAAACACGGAATCCCTGTTTTGGACTCGCTTGGAGTTAGAGGAAGCAAGATACATAGTGAAGAAGAATATATATTATTAGACAGCTTGCCAGAACGTACTGCATTAACTACGTTACTATTACTGGATTTAGCTCAAGGTGGTTTAGAGGATCTAACAAAATGATACTATTTCGAAGCGCTTGTGATAAAGATTTGGATGGAATTCACCATTTGGCTGAAGAAAGCGGAGTTGGAATTACTACGCTTTCTAAAGAAAAGGAAATTTTACACAAACGTTTGCGTTGGGCTACGGACTCTTTCAAAAAAGAGATTCAAGAACCGAATAATGAATATTATTTATTTGTATTGGAAAATGAGAGTGGAGAAATAGTAGGTGTCTCGGGAATTGAATCGCATACTGGACATGATACACCTTTTTATTCCTATAAAATTTCAAAACGTACTCGTGTATGTCGTTCATTGAACATAAGAAGTGATTATGAAGTTTTGAGTCTAGTTAATGATAATCAAGGAAGAAGTGAAATTTGTACTTTATTCTTAGAGCAAAATTACAGAAAGAAACATTATGGCTTATTACTTTCTAAAGCTCGTTTTCTATTTATGGCTCAGCATACCAAGCGCTTTGCTTCTACAGTGATTGCTGACATGCGTGGCATTTCTGATAAAAATGGTATCTCACCTTTTTGGGAAAACGTAGGTAGACATTTTTTTCATATGTCCTATGCTGATGCGGATCGCCTCACTATAGCCACAGACAAACAATTTATAGCAGATTTAATGCCGCGAAATCCTATTTATATAAAATTGCTCTCACCAGAAGCTCAGTCAGTCATTGGTCAACCCCATCCGTCCACTGCAGCGGCAATGAATATATTGCTAAAGGAAGGATTTAGATATAACAAGTACATTGATATTTTTGATGGCGGCCCCACTCTAGAGGTACCCATCTCAGAAATAAAAACTATAGAATTAAGCCGCATTGTAACGATTAAAAATATAAGCGATGAAGTGAGCAGTGCTGATTATTTACTGTCTAATATTCAATTAGATTTTCGTGCAACTATAAATAATGCCCTAGTCAACAACGAAAATAATACTTGTATCATTAGTAAAAAAACTGCTGAATTATTAAAGGTAACATGTGGAAATCAATTGCGCATAGCCCCTTTACAATTTGATTATGAGGAATAGGATGTCTAAAACGCCAATGATGCAAGGCAAAGGTCAATACATCAATGGACAATGGATAAGAGGCAGTGGGACTCGTTTAGACTCTATCAATCCAAGTTATGGAGCTTTGTTTTGGCAAGGAATGAGCGCTACTGAGCAGGAAATTTCCGCTGCTTCTCATGCAGCACACCAAGCATTAATTTCATGGTCTTCCCTTGATTTTGATCAACGGGCAAATTATACCCAAAAATTTGCGCAGCAAGTAGAAAAAAATCGCGATCAATTGGCTTACTTAATTGCCTTGGAAACAGGCAAACCAATATGGGAAGCTCAAACTGAAGTTTCTGCAGTCATAGGAAAAATTAATTTATCAATTCATGCCTATCATGAAAGAACTGGTGAAAAAATAAGCAAAACTCCAGAGGCAACTGCCTGTCTTCGTTTTAAACCCCATGGCGTTGTGGTGGTTTTAGGCGCGTTTAACTTCCCTGCCCATCTTAGTAACGGACATATAATTCCTGCTCTGCTGGCCGGAAATACCATTCTTTATAAACCAAGTGAACTCACACCTGCAGTTGCTGAGTTTATCATGCAATGCTGGCATAATACCGGACTACCTCCTGGCGTCATTAACTGTTTGCAAGGGGATGCGGCATGTGGAAATGCATTACTAACCCAAGACATTCAAGGAGTTTATTTTACAGGAAGTTATCAAACTGGTTTACGGATACATCAACAATTTAGCAATAAACCCGAGGTTATTTTAGCACTTGAAATGGGAGGAAATAATCCTTTAGTGATTGATAAAGTAAATGATTTAACTGCCGCCATCTACCATACTATCTTATCTACATTGATTACTTCCGGACAACGATGTACTTGTGCACGCCGAGTCATTATACCTGATTCAATCCAAGGCGATGAATTTTTAAAGCAGTTTATTCAAACATGCCGTGCGATCAAAATTGGGCCTTTTGATCAACATCCAGAGCCATTTATGGGCTCAATAATTGGGTATAAACAAGCACAGAAATACCTACAAACGCAACAAAAGCTTATTGAATCAGGAGCTAAAGCCTTATTGTCTATGTCATTACTTGCTGAAAATACTGGTTTACTTTCACCTGGTATTATTGATATGACTCATTACCCCAATCCCCCTGATGAGGAATTTTTCGCACCTTTAGTACAAGTCTATCGTTACAGTCATTTTGAACATGCAATAGAACTTGCCAATCAAACACGTTATGGACTAGCAGCAGGATTATTAAGTGATGATGAACATCATTATCAGCAATTTTATCAACAAATTCGAGCGGGATTAATTAATTGGAATAGGCCTACTACAGGAGCACCAAGCAGCCTCCCTTTTGGTGGGGTTGGTTTAAGTGGAAATCATCGCCCCAGTGCTTATTTTGCAGCTGACTATTGCTCTTATCCCATAGCAAGTATGGAACAAACCCATTTAACAAAGCCAGCCCAGATTTTACCTGGCATTGTATTAGAATAAAATTATTGGTTCTCTTCACTTCCTTCATATAGAGAAGAAAAAAAGAACACAGGAAATTAAAAATGAATGCTTATGAATTAAACTTGGACGGCTTGGTTGGCCCTACTCACAATTATGCCGGTCTTTCAATAGGGAATGTCGCTTCTACTTCAAATGCGTTAAGTGTATCCAATCCTCGTGCTGCAGCACTTCAGGGACTACAAAAAATGCGCTTGCTCCACGAAATGGGTTTAAAACAAGGTTTACTGCCACCTCATCAACGCCCAAATCTTGAATTACTTCATCAATTAGGTTTTAGTGGAACGCCAAGTGAACAAATTAATAAGGCGTATAAAGCAGCCCCGGAACTTTTAAGTGCATGTTATTCCGCTTCCAGCATGTGGACAGCTAATGCAGCTACAGTTTCACCAAGCATAGATACCCAAGATAACAAGATTCATTTTACAGTAGCAAACCTTATTGGTAATTTACACCGCCATCATGAAGCTGATTTTTCAAAAAAGATTTTTGAGATTATTTTCTCCGACGCTCACTATTTTCATCATCATCCGATTTTACCACGTTCGTTGATCACTGGAGATGAAGGTGCGGCGAACCACAGTCGTCTTTGCCAAAGCTATGGGAAACCAGGAACTCATCTCTTTGTCTATGGAAAAAAAGCTTTGGGAGTAAATAATATAGGACCAGCAAAATATCCTGCACGACAAACTAAAGAAGCGTCTGAAGCTATAGCGCGCCAGCATCAACTCATGCCACATCAAGTTATCTTTGCTCACCAGAATCCAGATGCAATTGATCTTGGGGTATTTCACAATGATGTGATCTCAGTAGCGAATGAATCAGTTTTTCTTGTCCATGAACAAGCTTTTGTTGAACAACATTCAGTTTTAAATGAATTACGTGAAAAAGCCCTTTATCCAATAACGATTGTTGAAGTTTCACATGATGAACTTAGCATTCGTGATGCCGTTGAAACTTATTTATTTAACTCACAATTAATTAGTTTAGGTGGGCAAAACTCTATGGTGCTCATTGCCCCCTCTGAATGTCAAACAAATCTTCGCGCCCATGCCTGTATTGAAAGAATTCTCTCTGAGAGCAATAACCCCATTAACTCTGTTCATTTTCTTGATCTCAAGCAAAGTATGAGAAATGGCGGAGGCCCAGCTTGTCTTCGATTACGTATTCCTATAAATCAGGAAGAACTTCTAGCCATGCATCAAGGAATTTTAATGAATCATGAACTTTTAAATATTCTTGAAAAATGGGTGATAAAGCACTATCGCACTGAATTATCAGCAAACGATTTAGCTGATCCTAATCTGGTCAATGAGGTCTTTTATGCTTTAGATGAATTAACACAAATCCTACAATTGGGTTCAATCTACCCCTTTCAATTAGAGAAGATACGCTAAAATGTGGCAAACAAAGATGGGGACTTGCATTTATACCTCTCCTTCTGGTTATAAAGTATATCAAAATTTATTTTATCGATGGTTAACTTTAGGTAGTAATGCATTACAAACGGTGATCAACAGACGTGATCCTCATAAACCTGTTTTATATTACCTGCCTGCCCTAACCTTGATGGCCCGCACTTATCCTGGAAGTATCTGTCTTTTGGGACTTGGAGGTGCTGGAATTCCATTGATGTTACACGATAAGCCTTTGGTTGCTGTAGATAATAGTGAAGAAGTTATTGAAATTGCAAAACAGTTTTTTATAGCAGATCACTTAAAACACTTAACTATCGTCCATGAAAATGCTATAGACTACGTACAAAATTGTAAAACAGCTTTTTCGCATTTAATTGTTGATCTGTACAATGCGGATCATTTTCCTTCCGAATGTGCTCATGAAGCATTTTTTAGTTCTTGCAAAAAAATAATTACCGAAAATGGTTTTTTTGCGATTAATTTAGCTAATTTAAATGAGCAATATCCACTTTTTCAGCTGCTTAAAAAACAGTTTAAAAACACCTTAATTATACCCATAAAAAATAGTGCCAATATGGTCATTTATGCAGTTAAAAATGACAGCATGGAATCGTTTATCAATAAAATAGAAAAAACAGCCGCATTTAAACGTATTATTTGGGTCGACTCCTGGGGCTATGTAGGAGATTATAAATAATGTGAATTCGACAGAAAAAATATTTCTTTGTTGGAATAAGCTCAATATAAATTTTTTGCATCGAATTCACATTAAATAATAACATTACCTCATGTTGGGACTGCTAATATTAAGACAATCCTCTACAGTCTTTAATTGCGCTTCTCTTACCTCTTTTACAGCGCTTTTGTAGCGAGAGGCAATAATAACTGCTGGGATAATACCAATAATAGTTGCAGCAAGAGCTGCACAAGCAATTTTAGTTGCAGTTGATAAACAGGGTTGATTTTGTACCTCTTCACGGTAATTTTCATACAACTTTCGTTTTTCATTAACTGGGGAACTTTCTGCTGTTACAATAAATGCTCTGGTTTTCTCCAAGAACATAGCAGGATTATTAAGTAACTTATCAGCTAAAATTGTCTTTCTCAATTCTACAAGTTGTTCAGATTTTTCATGACATCCGTCTTTTTTATAACGATCTATCAATCCTTGAAAATTACTTTTCGCCACCTCCAATGTGTCAAGCTGATGTACAACAGACTTACTTAATATAGCGGGAGCAAAACTTGCATTTCCAATTTGGCCGTTAAACATGACACAGCAATCCGCGCAAGGATCGGCATGATAAATTCGTTGAATCTTATTTTGATTTGTAATACCACTATTATTTAAGTAATCTACAATTTTTTTGTCTGAATAATTCTCAGGTTTAAATGAAAGACCAGGATTATGCACTAATTCCAGGTTATCATTAAAACCCTTATTTCGGCAATGTGCAATAAATTTCTCTATGTTATCCTCTGATAGTCCACCCCAAAAATGATGCATCGCAATCTTTGTGATCGCTCCATTATCATCTCTTTCGATCATTGTAAGTGCCTGACAGTCCGTCAAACCCTTTGTGTATAATCCTGAAATCCCATCATCCTTATTTATAATTACACACGTACAATCAAATTTGGGATCTACATCCATAGACATAGGCACCGACTTAAGACTAAAATCATCTTCCATATTTAAAACCGGATTTTCCGTATTACAAAATGTCAAACCAGGTAATCGTGTTCCATCTTTTTCTTTAATAAACATTGGCATCGCACTCTCCACTTATTATCTTTAATAAAATAAATATCTCATGTGGAGATGATGAGAAGATTAGGGTATCTCATCACAATTTGTATAGCCTTTACGCATATCATTTTATTAACTTATTTTTTCAATTTATTGTTGCGAAAATTAAATAAATAGCACATTCAGCAGACACAAAATTAGCAGCAAACAGAAAAAAACAATCGTTTAGTGATTGATTGATAAAGTTAACGATTTGTCTGCTGCCGTCTACCCTGTTTATTTTATTTCTTCAGGTCAAAAACAACTTTTACTTTTAATTTGTGACAGGTAAATTTTGAATTACGAAAATAGTTGTTAAACATAACATAACAATCCGCACAAGTAGCGGAACGATGAGCTCTTTGATTATTTTCTCCTTCAAATCCTTTTTGGTTATCATGTTCCAGGAAGTTGAACTATCATTTTTAAATCCATCTTGTTGATTAAAAAAAATACGCATAGCACTCTCCACTTATCATCTTATATAAAATAAATATCTCATATAGAAATGATTGCTAGATTAGGTGGACGCATCAAAATTTGTATAACCTTTACGGATATTTTTTTTGCAAGCTAAGTTTTCATGATTTATCGTTAAGAAACTGAAACAAATTACGCACATAAAGAGACGAATTTAAATAGAAACAAATTACAAACACTTGTTTAAAATGAATCAATGTGGCAAACAATTTCCAATGCAGATCTTGACAGGCTCATTGTGAATCATAATAATATTTATTGATTTTTAAGTAATCAATATACTGCAAGGATTGCCGACCCTAGCTGGAAAAATTATGAATAATAAAATAGTTACGTTGGCTCTAATCTCTTCTTCTATTATCTTTTCGTATAACACTAATGCAGCTGATTATCGTATTAACGGCTTATCAGCCAGTACTTCTTTGGGGGTTTTATCAGGTAAAGCTCAGGAATATGTTTATTACCCAAATACAGATAGAAAGTTAAGCCAACTCGATTGGCGTATAAAAAATGCACCAATAATTAATGGAGAAATAAATTATAATTTTGTAGATTGGCTTAGTCTTGTTGGACGAGGGTGGGTTACTCTAGCAAAAAATACTGCATCCATGGATGACTATGACTGGCTTAATCCATATCAAAAAAACTGGACGCATTGGTCACATCATGAAAATACACATCTTAATTATGCTAACGAGTTCGATCTGAGTTTAAGAGCATGGATACTCCAAAAGCAAAATTATAAATTAGGTGTAGCAGCCGGGTATCAAAGGAATTCTTTTAGCTGGCAAGCAAATGGAGGATGTTACCAATATGATAATGGTAAAGATGTTGGTTGTTTTCCGAGTAATGAACCTGGAATTGGATACCAGCAAAAATTTAGTACGCCTTATGTGGGTCTAACTGGCAAATATTCTATCGGTAGTTTTGAATTTAATACATTTTTAAAATTTAGTAATTGGGTTTCCGCCCGGGATCATGATGAGCATTATGCCCGTAATTTAACATTCAATGAATATGGAAATAATCCTAAATATTATGCAGCGATAATTAATTCGGGTTATTTTTTAACAAAAAATACCAAAATTTTTGTTGAAGCATCCTACGCTCAGTATACTAATACGCGAGCTGATACTGAAATCATAGATAATGATACTGGCCAGCATATTTATGACAATGATTCATCTGGTTTATCTAATAAAAACTATACTGTCGCCCTTGGTCTTCAGTATCTTTTTTAAAAGCAAACGTTAGTTGGACTAAAAATTAGCCTGTATTGCCTCAATATGTTTAGCGCTTATCAATGATTTTCGACTCTATAGGCAATTATTTTAAAATAAAGAAAACCTGCTTCCCGACTATTTATCTATATTTTATATCGTTAAACTGGTGGTATGTTTTGGTTGCGAGCAGAAACTTTTTTAGCATAGTTTCTGCTCGCTTCTTAATTTGTTTTTGTTGAATGATACTTAAGCAAAATTTGGAATAAGCTTTTGCACAGCGGACTTAGCTAATAAATATCTAATGCTTAGAATAGATTGTTTGCGTTCCTTAGAGGTTGGCACTGTAGCCATCTCTGAATGCCTGGAAAGATAATCATGTTGTTTAAAGACATGGAAAGAACTATCTGATGCTTCAGAAAGTTCGCAGATAATCTCTTGCATTTCCTCATCAGTTACATGAAGCATATCAACTGGTTTTCTTCCTTTATAATCGAGTGCATCACAATCAGCGCCACGCTTTATCAATGCCTTAATCAACTCTGGGCAGTCACCTCTTAAGCACGCGATATGCAATGGAGTCATTCCATTTCTTAAATGAATGCAATTTACTTCAAGAGCTTTTTTATCAAGCAATGCTTCAATAATTGGTTTTTGCGCCAAGAAATGTTTTCTGGAATCAACATGATTCCACCCTTTACATAAGGCAAGCAAAATGGGGGTATAACCAAACTCCATACTGTAATCGTTGATATAATCACCATCTTCTATATAGTGGAGTGCGGTGTTAGTTCGTGAATTTGCTATATAATATAAAAGCTCTGTTTGCGAACTCATAAGGCCAGCATCAACATTGTCATGTTTAAAGCAACGTCTAGGTATCATTAACGACGAAGTACGCATTAGCGGTGGATGTACTATGACATGTTCATTATAAATCTCACATTCTGGTTGATTGCTATCCACAAGGCCGTGAAGCCTTATTTTCTTGAAATTTGAATCATAAGTGGTGTGGACAATATTTACTTTTTTATTCTTCAATAAATCACAGAAATATAGATAATGTTGATAATCTCTTTTGATCGCCAGATTCAACTTATTCAATGTGGTTTTTGGGATCAAATATTCATTAATCTGGTGCATATAAGGAATTACTTTTTTTATTCGAAGAGTAAACTCCTTTTCACTAAGCGTTTTGGAAAATACATCTAACAATTCAACAGAATGTTGCTCTGTTCTTTCGTTGTATCTATACTGATGTAACTCGCTTTTTATTTCCATTTTATTCACCTTAGTAAACATTAATCTGGTTTCAAATATTTTCGAACTCTTTGATGTGTGATATTATGCTCATCATGAGCCAATTTTATCCAATTCATTATTTTTATATATCATATTAAACATTCAAATACTTCATAATTTTCAATAAGTTAATGAATTATTTGCGCCTTACTCAATGCTCAAATTAAAGATGCTTTGATGCAAATTTGTCATAACTTCATAATGTATTTTCAAGTTCTTAATTACAATTTTAGCGAATGAATCTTAAGAAAAGTTGTTTATAGCGCTCGGATTACGCATGGGATATTCAACTTTGGAATAGCTAATTATCTTGTCAGTAAATCAATCATTCGTTGGTATGGAAAAATTAACACAGTGCACGCTTGACAAAAAATGTGTGGAAACCAGCAGAATCAAAAGCGATAAAAAGCCTGACAACAATCCTGCTAGCTGAGGACAAACACAATCAATACTAAACTAAAGTAATTATAAACGGATTTCACGATTCCAGGATGATACTTCGGTAGTAAATTCATTAAGCGCTTTCATTTCTTTAGATGCCTTAAATAAACCTAATGCAGTGACACCACCCGCTGCAGCACCAACAGTTAAGCTTGACGCAGTAACAGCCAGTACAGCACTATAATCCCCGATAAACTTTGCTAATAAAACCCCGAGGCCCATCCAGCCTCCAAAGAAAAAACTCAAGCCAAACCCAATAAAAGCGGCCACAATAGTTACCACAGCAGCAACGGCAACTGAAGTTACAGCTTTAAGTACATTAGGATGGTTTCCCTCCAAAATAACTTTACAATTATTTGAAAAATCTTCAATCGCATCATTCTTGGGTTGTGAAGCAGCACCAGGCTGATCTCCTTTAGCCAATATTACTTTTGCTAATTTTTCTAGTTCGACTTTTATTAATTGTTCCTTATTCGGTGGCAATTCCTTTAAGCTAGCTAATAAATTGTGAACTGCTCTATTCCATAATGATTCATTGAAACTTTGACAATATTTTGCAAGCTCGACATAAAGCTCATCTATTCCAATATATTCCTTTGCGGAGGTAATTATACAAGTGGTGAATAATTCATTTAGCGTGTTTTTTTTAAATGCTTCAATATCAGCATCAGGAGAGTCTGATTTTGTTCCTATTAAAATGATAGGGGAATATGGGCAGACATCACGAAATAAGCGCACTTCGTTCATGATTTGCTCTTTGTCTTGTTCCTTAGTTAAATCAATACAAAGCAAACCAATAACCGCTCCCATATAATACGATTGATATAACTTTTTAAAAATTTCACTGCCCGAGATATCCCAAAAATGGAGGTCATTGTTCTCATCAATTTTCCGAGTTCTAAACTCTATACCCACAGTCGAGAAAGTATTTTCTTCATATTGTTCTCTTAAGGCAACCCGATGGCTTAGTTGTGTTTTACCACTACCTTGTTTACCAAAAAGCACTATTTTAAATTTTGCCATAATAATCCTCGTATTTAGGTTGCATTTTAAAATAACTAACAAAGCATGAAAAAGACAGTCGTCATTTTCTACTTTAATTCTAATTTATATCTTAAATGTACGAGGAATAAAATAAGGGCTTAGGCAGGAGAAAGAACCGCTGGGTTTAGCTGCACTAGACCCAGCACAAGAATAGGATAAAAAATTTCCAGAATATAAAAAATACTTACAATCAAAAAATATAAAACTCAATTTGATCATTTAAAATAAATTTTATAATTTAAACTTCCATCAAATCTTTTTCTTTTTCAGCTAATAATGCATCAACTTCAAGTATATACTTATCAGTTAACTTTTGAATCGCTTCTGCTGCACGACGCTCATCATCTTCTGAAATAGATTTGTCTTTAACCAAGTCTTTTAATTGATTATTTGCGTCCCGTCTAATATTACGAATAGAAACTTTGCCTTGCTCTGCTTCGTTACGAACTACTTTAATCAATTCTTTTCTTCGTTCCTCTGTCAATGGAGGCATTGGAACACGAATTGCATTACCTGTTGTGGCAGGATTTAGACCTAGATCAGAGGTTAAAATAGCTTTTTCAATTGCTGAAACCATAGATTTTTCCCATGGAGTCACTAATATAGTTCTCGAATCACTCGCAGTAACATTAGCAACCTGACTCAAAGGGGTTAAATTTCCATAGTAATCAACTTGTACGTGGTCAAGCAATCCTACATTTGCCCTTCCCGTCCTAATTTTTGACATATCAATCCGTAAGGCTTCAATGGTTTTCTTCATTCGCCTTTCAGAATCTTGCTTAATCTCATTAATCATGATTAGCTCCGACTATAGTTCCTACACGCTCTCCCAATACAATTCTTTTTAAAGCATTAGGTGCAGTCATATCAAAAACTTGCAAAGGCATGCCTTGATCCTGGCACAGACAAATAGCAGTAGAATCCATTACCTCCAAACCTTGAGTTAATACTTCAATATAAGTCAAATAATCATATCTTTTAGCGTTTGGATTTTTTAAAGGATCTTCGGAATAAACTCCGTCTACCTTAGTTGCTTTTAAAACTACATCAGCACCTATTTCGATGGCTCGTAAACAAGCTGCAGTATCTGTTGTAAAAAAAGGATTTCCGGTACCTGCTGCAAAAATTACAACGTGGCCAGTACGCAAATGAGTGATTGCTTTGCGTCTATGATAAGAATCAACTACCCCCAACATAGGGATGGCCGACATAATTCGCGCTGGCATATCAATACGCTCCAAAGCATCTCTCATTGCCAATGCATTCATTACTGTAGCCAACATTCCCATATGGTCACCAGTAACACGACCAACTCCTGCCTGGGAGAGTGCCTTACCGCGAAATAAATTACCACCACCTAACACAAGGCCTACTTCTACGCCCATTTTAATTAATTCTGATACATCCCTGGCTAATGTATCTAAAACAGAGGGATCTATACCGAATTGTGACTTGCCCATAAGGGCTTCGCCACTGTACTTCAGTAAAATACGTTTATACTTTAATTTAGAGTGACTTTCATTCATCATGTGCGAACCTGAGCCATCACTTCTTCCACAAAGTTATCTTCCTTTTTCTCTATACCTTCACCAACTTCATAGCGAACAAAAGAAAGTACTTCCGTATTTTTCTCTTTTAAAAGTTGCCCCACTTTAATGTCAGGATTTTTAACATAAGGTTGGCCTAACAAACTTACTTCATCAATAAATTTATTGATACGGCCTTCGATCATTTTATCGATAATATCTTGAGGTTTTCCACTTTCTTTTGCTTGAGCTGTAAAAATTTCACGCTCATTTTCAATCGCTTCAGCTGACACTTGATCTCTACTTACTACTATTGGCTTGCTTGCTGCAATGTGCATTGCAATATCTTTAGCAAGCTCTTCATTATTGCCTTTTAAGGCAGCCATAACTCCAATGCGTGAGCCATGTAAATAACAACCTATGACCCCACTATCACAACTCATACGCTCTAAGCGTCTTAGTTTAATATTTTCACCAATTTTTGCTACTAATTCTTGACGTGCTTGTTCAACAGAAATACTAGAAGTAAATGGAAGATTAGATAGTTCTTCAATAGTAGCGACTGTACTATTTAATGCTACTTCTGCAACAGTATTAGCAAAGTTAGTAAAGTTTTCATCACGAGCGACAAAATCAGTCTCACTATTGATTTCTAACATTACTGCGGTATGTCCGTCAGCAGAACGAGCAATAACAACAACACCCTCGGCCGCAACGCGATCCGCTTTTTTGTCCGCTTTTGCCTGACCTGCTTTGCGCATTTCAGTGATTGCTGCTTCAATATCACCATTGGTTGCTATTAGAAATTTTTTGCATTCCATCATGCCTGCACCAGTACGCGCACGTAATTCCATGACTAAACTTGCACTAATTGACATTTTTCATTTCTCCGTATAGCAAAAAGGGGGCGAATCAAGGGTTTATACCCCTAGCCCCCTATATTTTAAATTTAATTATTCGCCTGTTTTTGTTGCATCACTAGCTTGTTCAACTACTTCAACAAACTCAGCATTTGATGAACCCACACCTACAGTGTTACTTCCTTTTGCATCTAAAATCGCATCAGCAACACAACGAACGTATATATCTACAGCTCGCATAGAGTCATCATTACCAGGAATAATATAATCGATGTTTTTAGGACTATTATTTGTATCGACAATACCAATAACAGGGATTCTTAACCGATGAGCTTCCTCTACAGCGATATGCTCGAAACCAACATCAACAACAAAAAGAGCATCGGGCAAACCACCCATATTTTCGATACCGCCTAGACCGCGCTCCAATTTTTCCAGCTCACGCGTCAGCATTAATGCTTCTTTTTTAATCATATCATTGAATAATCCTTTTTCTTTCATTTCTTTTAGTTCTTTTAAACGAAAGATGGACTGACGAACCGTTTTATAGTTAGTTAACATACCACCTAACCAACGATGATCAACATAGGGCATACCACAGCGTTTCGCATGTTCGCGAATACTTTCTTGAGCGGCTCTTTTTGTGCCTACAAAAAGAATTTTTGCTTTGTTAGATGCTAGTCTTCCAACATAGTTTAATACGTCGTTGAGCATCACCATGGTTTTTTCAAGATTAATAATATGTATCTTGTTTCGAGAACCAAATATATACTCACCCATTTCAGGATTCCAAAACCGAGTTCTGTGTCCAAAATGAGCTCCTGCTTCAAGCAGTTCACGCATGCTTACATTCATAATTTATCTCCAGGGTTATTCCTCCACGCTTCCCATACGAAACCCACAAAGGGACCCTATCATATGTGCCGAAACGTGTGTGTATTTAAAGCGCGTCATTTATAACATATTAGATAAGATTCATCAATTAAATTTACTTAAAAATCATTTTTTTTAGATTGTGCTAAGCTTTAATTAAGAGCCATTTATATTTTTATTCCTGGTGACTCTTTAAGTTACTTATTGAACTCAAAATAAAGAATAAAAAATGTATCAATATAACCCAAAGTTACATGTTAAAATCTGGCTAAGTAATGATCCAAATGTATTTATAAATTTGGAAAATCAAATTCGTCTTCTTGAAATGCGTGAGAAAAACCCTAAAGATACAGTTCACTTGGTCTATGACTCTACATTATTAACCCACTCTTCAGTTCAAGCCCTTCATGAATTTAGTAAAGAAAACGATATCATTTTGATAGATGCACATAGAATAAAAGATATACTTGAACTTGAAAATGAAAAAAAATTATATGGTTTTTATAATGAAGAAATTTCCAATTTAAATTCAGGAGGAAATTTAGGAGTAGCTAGTGATATTTTAAGATGGCTTTCACCTATATATAAACTAGGAACCTATACTGATTTCGATGTTCCCATTGACACCGCAAATATTCCTTCCACTATACCCGTAGACAGTCCCCTGTTACTAAATATTGGTAGTTTAAAAATAGGAAAAAAAGAGTTTATCCTTGCCAATAATGATTTTGTAGCAATCATTGATGAAGTTGCCGGTAAAAATGAAATTGAACGTGTCCAAAATGGTCTTCTAGCAACACTGTCACAATATGATACAGATTTTATAGAAAAGACAGAAAAAGAACTATTGACTGATAGTTTTATCAATCGCTACATTATTAAATTGATGAAAAATCGCTCTGAATCTCTTTATATCTCGAAAACCAAAGATCTCATTTCCCTAGGTACCCCCAACTCATCGTTAAAGATTAGGGCTTATATTCATGAAATGATGACTAATAAAATTGATTTTTTAAATTTTAATAGGATATCTCCAAATGAATCCTCCCAAGATATCATCAATAGATTGAGAAAAGAACTCCAGTCGCAATTAAACCTGGTAAAATATCTATTCTTTAGAAAGGAATATTCTGTAATTAGAAATGCCCTGGAAGCAAATGATGAGAAATTTTTAAGCTATTTAATGAAAAAGGAACATGATCTATATCTCAAATCCATTGTCATTTGTACTACGGGACCAATACAAATAGCTAATTCATTATTTAATGATTATGTAGTGAATACTGATAAATTTAAAAATGAAATTCAGCCTTTATCTTTTAATTACTATGGATTACAAAATACTTTTCGCTCTCAAAACTCAATCCCATTGCATGAAAATGTTTTAGGAATGTTAAAATTTCTTGGTGTTGAAGATGGTGAATTAAACGACTCTTCCTGGCTTAATACCGGGAAGGAATTACAAGCATCGCGTATAAAACAGCTAGCGGTGCGCCAGCAAGAGCTCGCATTAAGTTTACCTTTGTCTTTTGCTTCGGTAAAAAATAACCTGGAAAAACATATCAATGACTCTTATCAAGTTATAAATGAAATAAACCAAGAGAAAATTAAAGCTCTTACGCTTATATTAAACTGTTTTCAAGAAAGTAAATTTAACATTCTGCAGTTTAAAGAAGTTTTACTCAGTCTCGAACACTTGTCAAAGGATATCTATACTTATCAAGTAATAGAAGATTTAAAAAAACTTACTCATGAAGCGGTTATCTTTAGCATCGCAAAAGGCAAAAAATTAAAATTAGCCACACATTCAAGTCAACCTGTTCTATCTACATATAATAATGTGCGTAGCATTAAACAATATGTCCATGATCTTATAACTTGGCCCAAATAGAGGAAGAAAATAATGAACAAAAAATTTATCTCGTTATCAGTTCTTACTTTGATAATAACCTTAGGACAGTCCAGTTTTGCATGTTCTGGTGACTCTAAACAATGCAATAAACAACATCACTCTGATAATCTAGCAAAAGAGCTTAATCTTACACCTGAACAACAGGCGAAACTGCAAACTTATAAAGAAGAAGCTCAAGCTAACTTCAAATCCAACTATACACAACTTCGAACGCTACGTACTCAAATTAACTCTTTAATCCAATCTGATAAAATAGACGAAGCAAAACTAGATTCATTAATAGATCAAGTTAATAAAATAAGAGGCTCGATGTTAAAGAATAAGGTTATCATGCAGCATGAGATGTATACTATTCTGAATGCGAAACAAAAAGCTAAATTTCTTGAATTAAAGAAAAAATGGTACTTGGATCATAATGTCTGATTTTAGCTGGTCTTAGCTTTAAAACAACAATTATTTAAATCAATTGATTGAATCTTTCGGTATTTATTTTGCATGCTCCATATAGGCACGCTGCGGGAAAAAGTAGGCTGCATAATAACTCTCGCCGCAGGAATAGTTTGTTTTAAAGAATTAGCTTTCATCAAATCAGCCAACTTATGTGTCATATTTTTTTAGACTGGTTCACCGATGTTAAGACTCTTTTCGGAAGCATCCTAAGGCACAGCGCTAAAACAAATGAACCCCGCGAACAAGTTACGGGGTACAGTATATTCAGGGATTTGAACTGGGAACAAGCTTTAATATTCTTTCAAAAGGTTAGAAATTTGGATAAATCAATTGTTAAATTCATACCGACTTCTTTTTGAATTCACTCGATGAGTGACACTCTTCCCTAGCTAATAAAATACTCGATACTTCATGGAAACATTCTCCTTAATATATCATCTTTATTAATAAAATGATGTTTTAACGCTGCAGCTGCATGCATACAAATAGCGGCAATAAGTGCATATCCTAACCATTCGTGAATCCATTCAAATAATATCCTTTTATCCTCATCTGGAGCAACAAGATTGGGTAATGTAAATAACCCAAAAAATGATGCTGGTAGTCCAGCTGAGGAAGTAATTAACCAACCAGTGATAGGCATAGCAAACATGAACACATAAAATGCCCAATGCATACTACGCGCAGCAATTTTTTCAAGCCATGGTAAGGCAAGCTCTGGCATTTCATTACTCAAACGCCAAATAATTCTAAAAATTGCTAAAAAAAGTACTAAAAAACCATATTCTTTATGCCAACCATATAATTTTAATTTTTCAGGACTCCATGGCAGCGCAACCATATATAGACCCAGTGCTAATAATCCAATTATGAGTAATGCAATAATCCAGTGAAGTAATATAGCAACTACCCCAAATTGCGTTGAACTGTTTTTTATTTGCATAAACTTACCCTGCTTTTTTATCAAGATAAGCTTCTGCGCCGATTTTGATATTTACTGTATCGCTTAAAGCAGGTAAGAAGGCATTAATGCCAAAATCCGAGCGTTTTATTGAAGTAGTCGCAGTAAATCCAACAGACATTTTATTACTGATTGGATTCATTCCTTTTTTAGTTAAAGTTACTTGTAATACAACGGGCTTACTTACACCACGCAAAGTTAACGTACCATCGACTGTTGCAGTTTCTTTTCCTGTTGGAGTCACCCTATTACTCACAAAAGTTGCAGCAGGAAATTTTTTTGTATCAAAGAACAATTGACTTTTTAAATGCTCATCGAGTTCTGGAATACCTGTAATCATATCCGCTACATCAATTTTGACATCAACTTTACTTTGACCTGGGTTATCTTGATCAAGTGTGACCTTGCCAGTTGCATACCACTTTCCATATTGTGTTGAAAAACCAAGATGATCAATACTCCATAACACATATGTATGTTTATTATCTAAAATAAAAGTTTCTGGCGCTGCATTTACTTGAAACGAACTTATAGAGAATAAGATAAATAATGAAAAATACTTCAGTAGTTGTTTCATACTAAAATTCCTTTTCTAATAATAATTGATATTCGTTTAGTAACATAAAATTTCTATATCATTAGTATCAAATTTTACACTAATAATTTTATTATTTTACTGAAAGACTACCCCCCACAATGCGTTCACAAATTCCTTTAGGTAACAAAATAAATGCGTCTTTTTGACCATCCTTGGTAGCCGAAGAGGCACATGAAGCAGTCGCAGTAGCACAATCATTCATACCTTTTTTAGCAATTCCATAGCACTTCTCGGTAGTTGTAGCGTCATTACTATCAGCAGCACTACTACCCGTTGCAACAAGAATAAAAAAAGCGGTCATTACTGATTGAATGATTTTTTCCTTTGTTATCATGATTTATCCTTAATATTTAAACTATTCTAAACATACAATAGAGAAATTAAATCAACAAGTAGATTTAAGATTATTTTAAAATTCACAGAGTGCGTAAAATAATAAACCGGCTTTTAATGAGAATATCGAATTGATACCAAGGATTACTCTGAGTTTACTTATTCTATGCGTCTTAACTATCAGATAGTTATTTCGGTTCTTTTATCGCGCTACAGAAGGATTTCTACATTCATTAATTCAACTCAACCGGCTAAAAATCCACACTCCCGATTATACATCAGGCTTAATTCGGCACCAGACAAGGAAGAAGAGCTTCGTTTTTGGAAACAAGAAAATAACTATCAACGGCGCTCATTGGTTGAAACGAATAGGTCGCGAATCAATTTTATTTTTGGCGATCAAATGAGTGTTCGTACGCCCGAAAACCCATTAACAGACCTTGTTATTCGATGTCGGATTATCAATAAAATGAATAAACCAGGCTTACCTAAAAGTGCGGCCGTTTTTTAAGTAGCCCCCTATGGGGGCTGGCAGAGAACCTGGGATATGCAACAACGCTGAACAAGTCGCGGCACGTAGGCTGTGGGGATGAATGGTCAACTCGCCTTAATTAGGCAGTTAAATCACGGGAACAACGTACTTTAAATTGATTTAATTTAAAATCATAAAGCTGGAAATGTTCTCCACTCGAAGAGTAATTTTGAAACCATGCATAAAACATGGGTAAATTAGAGTATTCAGTAGAACTCCAGTAATATCCTGAAAAGCCACCTATGCCCTTCTCAACTAAGTTAGCTTGGATATTTTGTTGACTCGAAAGACAGCCACTTCCACAACTGCCATCTTGTTTCTCATATCCTAGCTCACAAATGGCGGGCAAATACCAATCTGAATATCCTTCAATATCCATTTTGCAAAGTCCTGCAGCATAATATGCCAACGGATAGGAAGAAACTGGGCTGTAATAATTTAAAATATACCCAGTATTACATTGTCCATTAGCTCCTCCTTTACAAGGTGTTGCAGATTTTTCATTAATTCCATGTATCGCATAATGTACATCGCAGCTGGCTCTCCCTGAGCCATTAGAGCTCCAAATAATACCCTCGTGATAACGCTCTGTCTGATCCGAACTATTTACTACTTTACCCCTTATACTTCCATTCACAAAGGTATCATCGATTGAATAAATATACCCTCCCTGATAAATACATCCATAGCCTAATACAAAAACGCTAAGTTGAGTTGAAAAACCATTATCAGATGTTACAGCTATTTTTCCAGGTATAGGTTGGATCCCTGATGTACAAGGAGTACCTTCAGCACCACTACTTGCAACAGAACCAGGGAAAACCGTAACTGTACATGAATCATTGGGTTGAAGTTCATTTGAACAGGTAGTTGAAAATTTTGTTCCTTGCGGCAATCCAGATGATTCTACTGCAACATTAGTCGCATCAATTGATCCCAAGTTAGTAATGATAAATTGTCGTGATGCTCCAGTTAAAGCAGTATTTACATGAGCACAAGAAGGATTGGTGCTGGAACAAGCTACTGAGAGCGATAACTGAGATACATTTGGAGTCAAGGTAGCCTTACCAAAACTTACCTTAACTTTGTGGTGTGTTGTAACGTTTCTAAGCTGAAAAGTATGTCCTCCTTTTTGTACTTGTTTTTCATCAACGAACCAATCACTCACTCCATAACCAGTCTCAGGTGCTGCGTTAAATGTAATCGTGCTTCCTTGTTTCACTTTTTGAGTGATATTGGGCTTTATTGAGCCATGATCTGTTGCATTGGGTGTTATCATGTACTCTAAAGGTGGCTCTGGTTGATTAATTAATTGAATTGAAAGTTGAATCGCAGTGGATGGTTGGCTACATATAAGAGGAAATAATCGAAAACACAACTCAGGCCCGCCAAAAATATCTCCTTTTAGTTCATTTCCTTTAGCCTCTAAAACTAACCTACATTTTCGCCCGGGTAACAAAAGCATATTAGGCTCACAATCTTCCTTTTCATGATAAACTTGATGGATACCTGGTATTTCTTTCATAACCATATATTGAGGATCTTTTATTGCTGTATTTTTTACTATGTATTCAATTCTTTTTATTTCAGTCGGCGCCAGGGTAATATTCGTTGGTGTCAAGGCAGTAAACTCTATATTCAGCCTTGTAGCACCTTTTGCTTGGGCTGATACTGAAAGAAGAAAAGATACAACTACAATGATTGCTTTGTTGATTAAACTCATTCTTCAACCTCCAAAAAAAGGAAGATACATTCGATTTGAAGTCATAACTGTTGCAATTAACAGCAATCGCTTCGTTTTGCTTAATTTCTAAGTAATAACTAGTTAATTGCAACAATGGGAAGTATTTAAAAGTTGAAACAAGGAGATCTGTCACTAACGTCCTCTTCCTGACTTAGTGATATCTCATCACACTCCATATGCTGTATGCGCTTAGAAGTTTTGGAAAAGAATGAGACCAGACTTGTCTCATGTTCGTATTCAAGGCTATGGCGACTATAAGATTTAAATTCTGTTAAACATGCAAAAGATTTGTATGCAGCTGCAAGCATTGCACCAACAATAGTTATTCCTACTGCAACACCTAATACTGGTTGAACAATAAGTATGGGCAAAGCAATACCAAAAACAGCTGCATATAAAGTGGTTGCAGTAGCTGCCCAGAATATGGACTCTGCTGCTTTAGCAACATCATGATAAAGAACATTTCTTTTTCTGGAATTTATATCACGGCTTATTTGCTTTAATGCCATATCAGGACTGAGTTTCGTATTTTTGATTTGACTTAGATTATCCACTAACAGCTCATAGCTAGAAGTGATTTGTTCAATAGTTTTTGTGCGAGTTGCTTTCCGATAAGAGGTATTATAATACTGCTCTATTGCTTGGATCGTTTGAGACATCAATTGATGAGCCTTCATATAATCCTGAAATAAGGTACGTAACTTTTTGTCACACTTCTTTAAACGTTTTTCTATATCACTGTTATACACAACCATTTCCAATTCCTTATGTTATACGTTAACTCAAAATTACATTTTTGATATACAAAGTTAATTTGTTTCTATATGTAACATATATTTCATCAAATTGTCATTATTTTTAATTAACTTAGTAAAATAATTACATAGGAATCTGAATTCATTCAATTTTTTTATTGAGAATAAGTAATGAAGACATGTGCGTCCAGAAAATATACCCCAGGGCTCGATTTAACGGAGCATTTTATTATTTACTGTTATCCAGCCCAGGCCAAAAATGTAAATCCAGTAGATTGCTTTCAAAAGGAACCGTTGCCAATAGAGGTGATTCTAGTTTATGAACTAGGGTATCAATGTTTTCGGATAATGCTTGCATATTTGGGTCGATACAATTAGCAATCCATCCGATACATTCAATTTTATGAGCATTTAAAGCAGCTTCCGTAAGTAATGCATGATTAATGCAACCTAACCTTATTCCCACAACAACAACAACAGGAATTTGAGTTATTTTCAACCAATCAATCCAGGTTTCATCGTAGTTCAAAGGAACCATCAATCCTCCAGCGCCTTCGATAAATAATTGTTCAACTCCTTCCATGTTTAAATTAAGACAATAATCCGCTATTTCAGTTATTGATAAACGCACTCCTTCCTTTTCAGCTGCAATATGCGGTGATATAGGTAATTTAAACCGCCAGGGATTAATAAGATCTAAATCAAAATTATTGTTTTTTATTAATAATTGAGCATCATGACTAATTAATTGATTTTCAATTTCTATACATCCGCTTGCAACTGGTTTTATAGCGGCTGCATTAAAAAAATAATCGACTAAACGTGCGGTGACGTATGTTTTACCGCAATCTGTATCAGTACCTGTAATAAAATACCGTCTCATTTAATAAACTCTCTTATTTCGTCTATGAATAAATCCATGTGAGACAAAAATGGCATGTGTGCTGCTCGCTTAAAAAGCATATAGTTAAATTTGGGATACTCCATTTGCATAAAACGCATGGTTTTAACCGAGACAATAGGATCAAGTCGGCCAAACATAAAATATGCAGGTTTAGTAAATTGCTTTAATTCCTTGCGAAAATCCCAAGTTTCTAAAATACTAAGGCCGAATCTCAACCCATCTAAAGACGGAAGTTTATCCGGAAGATATTGTGATTTTGCCTGCATGGCCAATCCATGAAGATCGAGAAACTCACTTAGCGTCCTATGCGGATCCTCTGTTATATTTTTATAAAAACCCTGAAAAACCTCTTGGGAAATACCTGGCCATGGGTCATCAAACAAAAATCGTGGTGATGAAGTAACACTTATAAAAAAATCTACTCGCTCAGGTTCTTCCAGTGCCAAATGCATCGCATATAGCCCACCCATAGACCAACCTATTAAAGCAAATTTTTCCGGTAATTGATTCAGTAACACCGCTTTAAACAATTGCCAGTCCATGATTGGACTATGTCCAAAGCCTGGTAAGTCAACCAGTACCAATTGATAATATGGCCTTAGTTTTGGAACCAAAGCCAACCACACCTGGCTATCAAATCCCCACCCATGAAAAAAAACAAGAGGGAATCCATCACCGTATTTATGGATGTTTATATTCATATATTCTACTTAGTTTATCGAAAAACTCATAAATCTGTTCTGGGGTATGATTATAATTTAAAATAACCCGTAATCCCGATTCTTTGGTGCTGACTGTTGGCTTCCTTATGGCACAACAACTAATTCCTTGTTTTTTTAGTTCATTTGCATAATATAATGCTAAATGTGGGCATCCTAATCGCAACCTTTGGATCGGGCTTGTTGAGTCTGCCCAATTTAGGGGTGACTGTTTAATAAGATTTCGAAATAAAGCGATTAGTTGCATTAATTTTACTCTTCTATTTTCTGCAAGTACTATAATTTCTAAGGATTTGAGTAAACCGTAACTTAAAGCCGGACTAATGGCAGTTGAATAAATAATAGAGCGCCCCGCTTGTAATAAAGCATAGATCCAATCAGCTTTTCCAGCAACGATGGCTCCTTGAGACGCAAAGGCTTTTCCTAATGGAATCATTCTTAAGGGAACTTCCTTTTGGGTTAGCCTGTGAGAAACAACCGCACCTTTACCCTGATGGCCTAAAATACCAAAGGAATGAGCTTCATCTACTATGAGTACACTTTGTCTATCCCTAGAAAAAGAAGCGAGCTCGGCCAAAGGTGCTAACTGGCCACTCATGCTAAAAATCCCTTCGGTGATTACTACACTACCAGCAAAGTCTTTCGTACATTTACGTCTTAAGTCATCTAAATTATTATGAAAATAACGTACATAGTTTACTTGTGACAGGGCTAATCCATCATAAATTGAAGCATGGATTTCTTTATCTATAAAACAGTGTACTTTTAACTGGCCTAATAAAGCTGTCACGGCAAGATTTGCAGCATATCCTGAAGAAAATAAAAGACAGTCATCTACTGCTAAAAGATTAGCAAAGGCTTCTTCAACCGCTCGATGGGTTGTATGGTAGCCACTTAGCACCATGGAGCCACCACTACCACTTGGATATAAGGCATATCCTCGTTGGTAGGCTTCGGATATACGTTTATCCTTTGCTAATGATAAATAATCATTACTGTCAAAATGTATTAATGATGAGTCCTGCGACATTACTCGTGTTCTTAATAAACCTTGAGCAGCTAACTGATTTGTATAATCTCTAATTTTATTGCTAACAAGCATTTATGCCATCTCAGTGAGACCCAGTTTACTAAAAAGAACCTTGTCTTTGGAGCGCTGAGGATTATCTTCGGTTAACAATTTATCACCAATAAACACAGAATTTGCACCTGCAAAATAGCAAAGTGCCTGCAACTCATCACTCATTTCAGTTCTTCCAGCAGTCAATCGGATAACACTTTTGGGCATTAATATTCGCGCAGTAGCAATAGTACGAACCAATTCAATGCCCTCAACCTGCTTTGAGTGAGCCAGCGGCGTCCCCTCTACAGGAATCAGGCGATTTATTGGCACACTTTCTGGTGGTGTTTCCATATTTGCAAGAGTTAATAAAAATTCTATACGGTCTTCTCTTGTTTCACCCAAACCCAAAATACCACCACAACAAACACCAATTCCCGCTGTACGAACATGATCTAACGTCTCCAGGCGGTCACTAAACTTACGTGTAGTCACTACTTTTTCATAATACGAAGGTGAAGTATCAATATTATGGTTATAGAAATCTAAGCCTGCTTCTTTTAAGCTGGATGCTTGTTCTGGAGTTAACATGCCTAAGGTCATGCAAGTCTCTAATCCTAAGCTTTTTACGCCTTTAATCATCTCCTGCAACTCATTCATAGCCTTATCAGGTGGGCAACGCCAGGCAGCACCCATACAAAAACGTTTAGCTCCTCCATCTTTAGCCTCTTGTGCACGTTTTAATACTTCAGCAACTGACATTAATTTTTCTTTTTCAACATGGGTTTTATGATGCCCGCTTTGTGAGCAATAACCACAATCTTCAGGACAAGCCCCTGTTTTAATACTCAATAAAGTAGCGAATTGTAATGAATTAGGCTTATGATGCTCCCTATGTAGCATCTGAGCATGATACAACAAATCATTAAATGGTTGCTCATAAATCGCTGTAATTTCAGAAATTGACCAGTGCTTCTTTGCTTGAGTCACAATTATACCCCTCTGATATTCTTATTTTATTTATAAAGTGAACATGATAAAGTTCACATCAAGCTTGTCAACCAAAATTTTTTAAATGGTAAACACCCAACAATTAATTCATCGAGACTTAAAACATGTTTGGCATCCTTGTGCCCAAATGAAAGACTTTGAAATTTACCCCCCACTGATCGTTGAAAAAGCACAAGGATGTTATCTATATACTGATAAAGGCCCTTTAATAGATGCAATTTCGAGCTGGTGGTGTAAATCTTTAGGGCATGCTCATCCCAATGTAATTGCGTCAATAAACAGACAACTTAATCGGTTTGAACATGTTATTGCGGCTAATACTACACATCCTTTACTGGTTGAATTGGCAGAGGAATTAGCCAATATTACTCATAAACAGCATATATTTTTTGCGAGTGATGGGGCTAGTGCTGTTGAGATCGCTATGAAATTAGCCATTCATGCAAATCAAATCAAAGGGTTTTCAAACAAGAATCAATTCATCGCCTTAAAAAATGGATATCATGGAGAAACACTAGGAACTATGAGTATTAGTGACCTGGGAATCTACAAAGCACCTTATACATCATTTAATTTAATTTGCCATTTTATTGACAACATTCCGTATGTTACAGGGAAAAAGGATCCCTTATGGGCTAATTGTGAAACGCATTGGGCTACTATAGAAAAGCAATTGGAAACCATAGGAGATAATGTCTGTGCACTCATTGTTGAACCAATAATCCAAGGCGCAGGTGGAATGTTGTGCTATAGCCAAGATTTCCTAAAAAAGTTAGCACTATGGGCTAAAAGCAAGGGTATTTATCTTATTACTGACGAAATAATGACTGGTATAGGCCGCACTGGAGAATGGCTTGCTGCCAATCATGCTGAAATCGAAGCAGATATTATTTGCTTGTCTAAGGGATTAACATCAGGATCAATACCTCTAAGTTGCATTATGATCGACCATTCTGTTTTTGAGCTCTTTTATGCGGATTATTCAAGTGGTAAATCATTTTTACATTCACATACTTACAGCGGTAACCCGCTTGCTGTAAGTGCTGCATTAGCAACAATTAAAACAATACATGAGGAAAGAACAATCTCCCATGTCCAAAATATAGGCGAATATATGCTGACAACCCTGACAGAAGTTGCCCAGCTTTCAGGTAAATTAACAAATGTTCGTGGTATAGGGGCTATTGTCGCAGCAGATCTTGAAGATTCCACGCACCATAGAGTTGGGAATAAAGTATATCAACAAGCTATAAATTATGGTGCATTGATAAGGCCAATAGGGAATACACTTTATTGGCTTCCCCCATTAAACACAAGTCACGAAATAATTGGGAAATTAGCGGAAATAACACTAAAATCTATAAAGGGAGCATATGCGATACCTTAAACATGCAAGAATCACTCAAAAATTTGTTATTTTTTATCTATAGACGATTAAAATTGCTATGGATAGCGTTGGCTATTTTTTCCTTTTTCATACTTTCTTATATTAATTGGTATAATAACGATATCAAATCGTCGATTTTAGCATCAAAGGTCGCTAATAAGCTTGCGAATGATATAGACAATTTTATTAACAGCATATTTGAAGATATAAATAAGTTACTTGTAGATAAAAAACTGCATGTCACTAACAAAGAGACGATTATTTCTTCCCTACAGCATATCAATATAAATCATCCCAGAGTTTCCGGAATCGCCATTTGGGATCCTGTTCATCAAATTGTATATTCGACATTGCCTCATAATAAAAGCTTTCTATTAAATATTAACCCAAACCATGTCTTTGTTGGTCCAATAACCTCTACCTGGTTTGTCCATCCCATATATGTGATACAAAGGAAAATTGACCATTTTCAAGCTGAAGTCGTCATTATGTCCTCCATACTTGAAAATATATTAAGCTCTCCAGAATATAGCAGCTATTCAATTGTCTTACATGATGAAAATCGAAAAAAACCAATTATAACAATGGAACAAAAAGAAAAATTCCCGTGGCTGGATAATAAGCTTCTTCAAATTAAATCTCTTTTATTTCCGAAACTAGTAGTTTCTACAAGATTAAATAGCATTAGTGGCATTATAATCACTGTGGTTGAAAATAGGCGAAACATAATCCGTAGTTTTTGGTTCAAGGAAATTTTACTTGCTCTTGATATATTAGTGCTTTCAATTTTGTTATATTTTTTACTCAAACAAATCCTTAACAAATATTACTCGTTACATGGGGCTATCAAGAAGGCAATTAAAAAAGAACAATTTTATCCGGTTTATCAGCCCTTATTTGACGCACGAAATAATGTTTATTCTGGTGCAGAAGTTCTTTTAAGATGGAAATACTATCAAGATACAATCATAATGCCTGATCTTTTTATTCAAGAAGCTGAAGATACAGGCTTAATTATTCCCATAACATTGCAAATTGTTGAAACAGCTTTTAAAGAAACTAAAGAGTTGCTCTATGGCTCCCCTTCATTCCATTTAGCATTCAATTTATGTGCTTATCATTTCACTGATACGCTTTTTTTTGATCAATTTCATAAATTAGTTGATCAATATTCCATTTCCCCTAATCAAATATTATTAGAAATTACAGAACGCTATTTACTTGATGTAAATGACAAATCTTTTATCAAAAAAATGTTAGCGCTTCGAGAAGCAGGCTACTCTCTGGCTATAGATGATTATGGAACAGGACACTCAAGTATTAGCTATTTACAATATTATCCTTTCAATTTTTTAAAAATTGATAAAATATTTATTCAGGCTATAGGCTCAAAGGCAATTACAGAAACTTTGAATGATGCCATTATCAACTTAGCAAAAAAAATAAATTTAACTATTATTGCAGAGGGTGTAGAAACTAAGGAGCAAGTTAATTATTTATTGGAAAATGATGTGCACTTTTTACAAGGATGGCATTTTTCAAAAGCACTTTCAATTGACCAATTAACTGACTTATTAAAAGGAGAAAAAAAATGAATCGGTATATAACTTACTGCTTTCTAATTCTTTGGGGTTCATCTACTTCATGCTTTGCGGTACCTGTAGATCTTAACGGTGATTATTGGCAATGTACAACCCATGATGCGACAAATACCTTTTGGACCTCAAAAAGTACTTATCAAAAAATCGCTCTGAACTTTTCATATGCCAAATGCAAAAAAAATAGCAAAATACCCGCTTCATGTCGCACAAGCAAAGCCAACTGCGAAAACTTCATCGCAGGAGTTAATGTCATGCCTAAGTGGGAATGTACTGCATTTGATAAAGAAGCATTTGTCTGGACAAGTAATCGTTATCGACATCGGGAAGATGCTGCATTAGCCGCCCTGGCATATTGCAAGCAAAAAAGCCCTATACCAGATACATGTTATATTAATTTAATATCATGTATGAATAAGCAGGCACTTTAATAAATGGTTTATTGCGTAGGACTAACAGGTGATATAGCAAGTGGTAAAACCACCGTAGCCACCCTTTTCTCTCAGTTGGGTATAGAAATAATCTCTGCTGACAAAATATCTCGAGAACTTACCCAAAAAGATAAAAACATCTATAAGAAAATAGTCGCCCATTATGGAACTCTAATTCTAAACTCAGATAAAGAGCTAAACCGAAGCCAATTAAGGGAAATTATTTTTTCAAATCCCAAAGAACGTGAGTGGCTAGAACATCTTTTGCATCCACTTATTCGCAAAAAAATTAAAGAAAAGGTAGACAGTTGTTCTACACCCTATTGCGTAGTAGAGATACCTTTGCTTATTACAAAACATAATTATCCATTCATCGATAGAGTATTGCTTATCACCGCACCAATAGAAACTCAACTAGCACGGGTAATGCAACGAGATCAATGCAGTAAGGAGCAGGCACAGGCAATTTTATCAGTTCAGCCTAATATGAACCTACGTCTAAAAAATGCTGATGATGTGGTAGTTAATGATTTGGAAATTGAAGATCTGACAACAACGGTAAACAATTTACATCGTCAGTATCTTCAATTCTCAAAAGCTACCAAATCATAGAGTAACTTTTAAAGATTCATCATCAAGCTCTGGTTTCGATTCATTGCGCAAATTTTGAAGCATTGCCTTGGTATTTTGATAAAAGTCTTTGGGAATTTGGCCATTTCGATTCAGGCACAAATGAACTTTTTTATTGGCTGATTCATTAATTATATTATGTACCTTAGTTAAAGTAGTATCCCATGTTTGCTTATGATCTTGTGCACTTTTAATTTCTTGTAGAATTTTGTTCATTTCTTTAGGTACAGTATTGTCAACTCCGCTATTACTTGAAATTTTTACTGAGCTGAAAAAATTACTATTCCATTTAGTATGCATAATATCTTTTTGAATGTCTTTTAAAACCTCTTTTGCAATTGTTTCTTGTGATAATACTTGAACTTGATAAATTTGGAGCTTTTGATTTTTAGAAAATACATCTAATAATTGCTTTTCAAATTCGTCTTTTACTTCTTGACATTCATTAGAGTTTTTTAAACTATTTAAAATTATTTCAGCAGGTATAGTACGAAAAAGAGTTTCATAAAGGTATGCATTGTCTTCAGGTGAATTAGTATCAGCTTTTCTGGGAGCATGGACGAATTTATAGTGCGCAGCCTCTGCATGTTCCTTATATCCAGAATTATCATCAATCAAAATAATATTATCGGGTGCGATATTAAATTTTTTTCCATATAGCTCTAATATAGAATTTTTTGATTGTTCCGTGTTGTTTTCCCGAAGTTGTTTTCCTATTTCGCGGGCAATATCCTCTCCAAGGTAAGGCCTTTTCGATCCAAGAAAATGATTAAGCGCTTGATACATGGTAGATACATAATTTCCATAAAATGGATCATTGTCTGTCATTTGAATACGCTGTGAACCAATGACTGGTAGGATATTGTTTTGATATAAAATATCCAATGTTAATTTTAAAAAATTCTTATTGGGTACGCAGAAGTCTTTTGGATCATCACCCAAATCTAATTCCGGGCTTCGATTATGCCCTGGAAATATATTCTGTGTGGCACCTGCTGAATTTATAGGGCCGTCAACATCAAACACAACAATTTTATTGGGGTTTTTCATGTTTTTCTCCATTGCATTAGTATTCATTTTAACCATGAGGGTCATTTTTAGTCCAATTTGTTAATTTGATTTGTCATATAAGATTTATAAATAATTTATTAAGTTCAAGATATTGATGTTAATAGCACTATATAAATTCCCATTATCAATTCTAGATTCACGGAAAATGAATTATCCCCTGACAGCCTGAGTGATAGAGTGCTTTGATTTCAAATTGAGATATAAGATAAATTTTGATTTTTGATCAGTTACAAGTGACTGGACAAGGTAAAAGAAACAAGCTTGAAAAAACTATGAAACAATGGCCCAAAACATGATTCTAAAATCAATTACCCTGGATCAAGAGTATCAAGATAGCCATGTGTGATGAGAATTGGAAGGAATCTTATTTAACAAAAAATTTGTAACCGATATTTTAGGTATTTCCTATTATTAGAGAGACTAGCAGAAATTTTTCCTAAATGGTTTTACAAGAAATGATGACGTATCATCGCGATTATCTCTTGATTGGCTTCAGGGAAATTTTTAGGGTTCAACTCCTGAAGGCTAACCCATTTCATCCCTAACTGATTTTCCCTACACAAGGGTTCACCAGAAAAATGGGTTACCAGAAAAACGATCAATGTTACCGTCTTATCTGGATACTGATGCTTTATTTCACCTAATAGCTGATATTGATGCACATCCAGATCAACTTCCTCCTTGATTTCTCTAATCAATGCAAATTCTGAAGATTCATTTTCTTCTAATTTACCCCCTGGAAACTCCCAACATCCTCCATGGGAAGCATGCATAGGACGTTGGGTTATCAGGAATCGTTGTTGTTTATCAATAATAACTGCTACTGCAACCGTTATTTTCACACTAAACTTCCATGACAAGCTTTAAATTTCTTACCAGATCCACAAGGACAGGGATCATTTCGTCCAATTTTTTTCTCATGGCGCTTATAAGTTTGAGTTTTATCATTTTCTTCATCAGCATCACTAAAGTCACTGTGTTGCAAGCTCATTTTACTCACTTGTTCTGCACGTCGTTGCTCTTCAACCGCATTGACATCTGCGGCAGTCTGAACCTCCACAGAAGAAATGAGTCTAATTACATCATACTTTAAATTATCAAGCATTGTAGAAAATAAAGTAAACGCCTCTTTTTTATACTCTTGTTTTGGATCTTTTTGTGCATAACCGCGCAAATGGATACCTTGGCGTAATTGATCCATTGCAGCAAGGTGCTCACGCCATTGGTTGTCCAGGGTTTGCAAAATAACAGACTTTTCAAACTGAGATATTGTCTCTCTACCTGCCTGGCTCACTTTTTCAATATAGTGTTTTTCTGCTAAATCAAGGATTTTTTCCTTGATTTGTTCAGGTTGAATATGATGATCTTCCTCAATCCATTCAATTACAGGAATTTTAAGTTTAAATTCATCTGCTAAAACATCACTTAAAGCCTTGGGATCCCATTGATCTTCTAAACTTTGTGGCGGAATATAGGTATCAACGAGATTAGAGATCACTTCTTCTCTCATCATCTTCACTGTCTCTTCTGTATCTGTCATTTCCATGATTGAAGCACGCTGGGTATAAATGACTTGTCGTTGATCATTAGCCACATTGTCATAATCTAAAAGCTGTTTTCTTACATCAAAATGATGTCCTTCAAGTTTACGTTGCGCATTCTCAATTGCCTTTGTTACTAAACTATGTTCAATAGGTTCTCCGGGCTGCATTCCTAATCGTCGCATCATTGAAGCAACACGTTCAGAAGCAAATATTCGCATTAAATTATCTTCAAGTGACAAGTAAAAACGGCTGCTTCCTACATCACCTTGACGGCCCGAACGACCTCTTAGCTGGTTATCAATTCGGCGTGACTCATGCCGTTCAGATCCAATGATCCTTAATCCACCTGCCGCAATAACCTCATCATGACGTTGCGTCCATAATTTCTTTACTGCCTCTTTTTCTTCCTCAGTTGCAGATTCTGGTAATTGAGCTAAATCAGCTGCTAAACTTCCGCCTAAAACAATATCTGTTCCCCGGCCAGCCATATTTGTTGCAATAGTAACAGTGCCTGGACGGCCTGCCTCAGCAATGATTTGTGCCTCTTTTTCATGAAACTTAGCATTCAAAACTTGATGTTTGACATTTTGCTTTTTTAACAGTTGGCTCAAAAATTCTGAGGCCTCAATAGACACCGTGCCCACCAAAACAGGCTGCTTACGTGCAACACACTCACGAATATCAGTAATAACCGCTTGAAATTTATCTTTTTGGGTTAAATAAACCAAATCAGGTTCATCTTTTCGTATCATTGGTTTATTTGTTGGAATTACCACTACATCAAGATTATAGATCTGTTGTAGTTCATAAGCTTCTGTATCTGCTGTTCCAGTCATTCCCGATAACTTATTATACATTCGGAAGAAATTCTGGAATGTAATAGAGGCAAGCGTTTGGTTTTCATTTTGAATAGCAACATTTTCTTTTGCCTCAACAGCCTGATGTAGTCCCTCAGACCATCTTCGACCTGGCATTGTTCGACCAGTATGCTCATCCACAATGATGACCTGGTTGTCTTTAACAATATAGTCGATGTCACGATGAAACATAGCATGAGCTTTTAATGCTGCATTAACATGATGCATTAGCATAATATTGCTCGCATGATATAAGCTCTCACCATGATCCAGCAATTTTGCTTTAACAAGTAACTCCTCTATGTGTTGGTGGCCTGTGTCGGTAAGATGAGCTTGTTTTTGCTTTTCATCAACCGTATAGTCCCCCTCCCCACCTTCTTCCTGTTTTTTTAAATGAGGAATTAAGGTATTAATTTTAATATACAGTTCCGAACTGTCTTCAGCAGCACCAGAAATTATCAACGGGGTGCGCGCCTCATCAATAAGAATTGAATCTACCTCGTCTATTATCGCAAAATTAAGTTCTCTTTGTACTTTATCTTCAAGACTAAATGCCATATTGTCACGCAAATAATCAAAGCCATATTCATTATTGGTTCCATAAACAATGTCGCATCGATAGGCCTCTTGTTTTGCAGCATGAGGCATGTCCGGATAAATAACTCCTACAGATAGACCTAAAAACTCAAATATAGGTTTCATCCATTGGCTGTCGCGTTTGGCAAGATAATCATTAACCGTGACTATATGAACACCTTTTCCAGAAATCGCGTTTAAATATGCAGGAAGTGTAGCAACCAATGTTTTTCCTTCCCCTGTTCGCATTTCAGCAACATTACCTTCATGCAACACCATGCCACCAATTAACTGCACATCAAAATGACGCAATCCCAAAGTTCGTACCGAGACTTCTCTTACAGTAGCAAAAGCTTCCGCCAACAATTCATCAAGGGTTTCTCCCTCAGCAAAACGTGCTTTAAAATGCTGGGTTTTTGCAGCTAACTCAACATCGGTTAAGGTTTGCATTTGCGCTTCAAACGCATTAATTGCCATTACTGCTTTTTCCATACGCCGTAATGTACGCTCATTTCGGCTTCCAAACATTTTCTTAATCAACGCATTCAGCATGGCCTAAATAATCCTCTGGAGATTTCAAATAACAAATTTGTTAATGTACTAAAAATTCGAAAAAAATACTATGAATACCTTTAATTTAAGTGAATATTGGATGTTTATTTTCAATTTCTAACAAGTACTGGCTTAATTGTTCAAACAAGTAGATATTCTTAGTTTGCAAAATTTCCATTAATTTTCTTTTCCACTGGCTCGCCCCAGGTAAGCCAAAACCTAGATTAAATATAGGTTTAATCAGTAAACTAAGAGAAACCCCTTTATAGAACTCATCAAGCAAGTATTCTAAATAATCATTAAATATTTGACTACGAGATCTTTTAGTGATTTCAGGATAGAGCCCATGATGCACTGTTGCGATCTGAAAAGGATTATCACAAGCCAATCGCCCTAACATCACCCCATCGACATAATTGAGATGCTCATTGATTTCGTTTAAATTCAATATATTACCATTAATAACAATAGGGATATCGGGAATTTCTTTCTTTAAGCGATAGACATAATCATAATGAACTGGTGGAATGGTTCTATTTTGCTTTGGGTTTAAGCCTTGCAACCACGCTTTACGTGCATGCACAATTATTTTTTGTGCACCTGCCTCAACTAATTGATGTACAAAATTACTAAAAAACTCATAACTGTCTTGGTGGTCTACTCCTATCCTGGTCTTTGCGGTAACAGGTATATTTACTGCCTCTCTCATGGCACGAATACAATCCCCTACCTTTTCTGGTTCTTTCATTAAACAGGCACCAAAATTTCCAGCCTGGACTTTATCACTGGGACAACCTAAATTAATGTTTATTTCATCGTACCCTTCTTGCTCCGCTCTTCTAGCACACTGAGCTAGAAGATTTGGCTCAGAACCACCTAATTGCAATGCGAGAGGATGCTCCTTTCTATTAAATTGTAATGACCGGATAGGATTATTGCATACAGCCCCTGTAGTTTGCATTTCTGTATACAAAAGCGCATTAGGCGCCAATATACGCATAAACACGCGAAAATGACTGTATGTCCAATCAATCATCGGGGCTATTGCTATGGGAGAAAATAAAATCTGTGACACTTTTATATTTAATTAAAAACCATGATTATAACCGATCTTTCAATTTGGTACAAAATTAGAATGGGGGTCATCATTTTGGTTTCGGAGATTAATAGATTGCTTAAGTCTCAGCAATTTAAATTGCATTTTTAGATTTCTAGAGAATATATCTAAATTTTAATAAACCCTAAAGTGTGTCATAGAGTTTATTAATTAGTTGAAATAACACTAGTATTAGTAATTTTCATATTGCATATAGATATTTCAAATTGGATTAAATTTAACAACAATGATTTAATCTATTTAATTCATAAAATGTAAATTGAGACACATCATGCATTCTGAAGACGAGGACACACTCACCACTAACCCAGAAAACTTTGAGAACACCTCATCCCCTAAATTACCTGATGGCAATTACACATCAAGAACCACAAAACGTGAACCTAATAATACGAATATTTTTGATGGGAAAACGGTCAATAACTTTGAGCTATTAAGGTCATATGCTGAAAACATACTAAAAAATTTCCTCAAAGAGAGGATGGGTGAGTTAGAATTAACAGATTTGGAAGCGAAAATCCAAGAATTAGAAAAATCAATCGAAATAGAGAAGGAGCCTTCTAATAAAAATACTTTAGAAGCAAATTTGAATTTATTAAAAGATCTCAACAAAGTCACTGGGCTCTCTACAATCATGATTCCCAATGAGGATGGCACTCCATCCCAATACTGTATTTTGCGTGACACTACTGGTGGCGTTACTGAAAAACATTCCCTAATAAAAATGGACGATACGATAACTCAATTGTTAAATCTAAAGAGCGATCAAGAAATCGACGCATCTTCCTACCTGGCTAATAGAAATAAATATAAATTAAACACTCAAGGTATTCTTAAATTACCCAAGCATGGTAAAACGACTGAAGTCCAACGAGAAGCCATCGCCTTAAACATATCACGAATCCTGGGATTTACTACAACGGAATCGACAATGGTCGAACATAATGGGAAAGCCGCTCTTTTTATTCCTTTTGACAAAATACTGCTCTTGAATGAATTTGCTGAAGGTGAAGCACAGCGAGTGATTCTTCCCAGTTCCTTAAAAGGGATCACTAAAATTGGCGATGAATACCTACACTACTCAACCATAGTACCAGTTGGGAATCGTTTAAATCCGGAACAAACGATTAAGGATTCCGGCCATGCCATGGCCTTTTCATATCTATGTAATGACACCGATTTTATTGGTATGAATAATCAAAACAAAGCGATAAATGACAAAAACGAACTTTATATATTTGACCAGGTTGTGATGTCAAAAGAAAAGATGTCTTTTGACACACGCTTAAACCTGGTTCCCATCGGGCTTGGCCGACATTCGCGCCATAACCAGGGCAGAAACCGTAGTATTATTGAAGATTCTTCGTTTGACACCAAATTTGATGGAGTTTCCCGATTATTACTAAGCAAAAATGATATCGATTCTATGCTGGATAATTTCCTGCAAAGCCATTCGCAAAAAATATCTCAAATAAAAAACTCTATTAATGCAATTACTGCAATTACTTCAATGAGTAATGCATACTTTTCCAAAGACAATCCTGAGTTAATTCGCTTAAAAAATCAGCTAAAAGAGGTAGAAATTTTAAAAAATGATGCCTTGGCTGTAAAGAAAACTATAAATCAACGTATGAAAAACTTATTTGCTAACTTTCCGACTTTGGATGGTAAAGCAATGAACGCAGAGCTGTTCTTAAGACATAATCGCATTTTAAAAGATTGTTTAAGTCTTGAAAAATTAGTCAATAAACCCGTGTTGTTCACCGATGATGGTAGACCTTATAGGCATCCATGGACTTATAGAAATACCAACAAAATTAGTTCTATTAATATCCTGGATGAGAAAGTGCGTATCAAATTTACTTCATTAGATCCAATTCTATTGAATGATATTTTAAAAAGCACAGGTGTCCCGCAAGACAGTTATGAACTAAAGGATAGTTTAATTATTCCAATTGCAGAACTAAATAAAATTAATGAAAATTGTATATTTCCAGAACGAAGTCCATTTGAGATGCAAACAGACTATCTCGATAGCAGTAGCTTAAAACGAAACTTATCCGGTTATAGGGATGAAAAGCAAAAAATGCTAATTTCTCGAATTATGGATTATCAAACTCAAATAAGTAAAAAAGATAATGGTACCAAAGATGTTGTTAGGTTTATGGACTCCATGTTGCGAGATCTTAACACATTTTCACAGTTTGCAAATAAAGGTATGGTAAAACAAGTAGAACTGGATCCGCAATTGGATATGCAACAAAAATTACGAAAGATAATTTACGATACAAATCCACAACTGATAGAGAAACTGCAAAGCGCCTTTGAGGCATCAGTCAAATTAGATCGCCTGAATGAATTCAACGATGTTTTGAAATCCTATGTCTATTGCCATTGTAAAAGTAAAGAGTTGTTCGAACAGTACCTGGATAAATGCATCGAACATGGCGATCATGCTATAAACTACAAACAGGCTAAAAGCGAAGCAGATACGATGTATCAGGAATCAGTCAGTGTGTCTCATGATTTTAGAAAGCAACATGAATTAGGAAAAATTTCAACAGTAACAACGATGAGAGAAAATACTATTTATACAAACTTACTAGTAGACTCACCAAGTGAAGATTGGGATAATGTTGATGTACCTCATATAAGAGAAAGCAATAAAATTGATGAAGCAATAATTTTTAAAAATTCTAAAGAAAGATTCCAGAACGTTACACATACCAGAACTCTCAAAGTAGAACCCGAAGTTGAACCTACAGCTTTAGTAGTAAAACCCTAGGTGAAAAAATCTGAGAGAGTAACTAGTTCTTCATGAGTTGCTTTCTTATCCAATGCCTGGTGCATTATCTAAAGTAAATTTCACTTTTTTAATAGGGAAATTAATCGATGAACTCTTTACAACTTGAGGTTATCTTAAAAAATTTCAGTGAGGCTCCTAACAAAAAAATGTGTGCAACTCTGGACTTAACCCTGCGTAGTTTATCCCTTACAACACTTAACGACTTTTGCCTGCAAAATGAAACGATTAGAACTCTATTAGGACACCCCGATTTCCAGTATTTTTGGCAGGAAAAGATGGCGGGCATTAAGGTCAAGGGGTTACCGGATTTTAAATTCAAGACTACTGCAAGCCTTACCCCTATGGAAATAACCCTGGGTTATTTTAATTACCTGCAGTCACTAAGATATCCTGACGAAGCAACAAAGTTTATACATCAAGCTTTATCTTTCCATTCTTTTCACGCTTTGGAAGCATTTTCTCAGGAACTAATCATTAACATTGATCTTAATAATGAAAAAATCTGTTCATTGATGAGATCAACAATTTCCTTTTTTGAACAAGAAGCAGCATGGCATGGCACTCCTGCCTATCTTCTAGTAGCCAAATTATACTTCAGATGGGCACTTGCCCTTACTGATATAAAAAATGAGCTCGTTCCGATGGCTTATCAAATGACACTAAAAAATATCGAATTGGCGAAGATATTGGAAATTGAATCGGCTAATGATCTAAACAATGCCTATTTTGGGCTAAGCCTGGCAAAGAATAATCCCTTTTATTTATCTTCTATAGAAGACATTCGTGCCGCCTGTATCCAACAAGCAGGAGACTATCTTGAGATAACCGATATTACCAAGGCAACCCATTCAACACATTTACAAAAAATATTCAGAATGAAAACAAAAATGCCTAACCTTGCGGCTTTACCAGAACTTCATCAGGCGATTTTAAATGATTTAGTTCATACTTTAAGAGCGGTATTTAAACAGAATGAATTGGAAAGCAAAAACTCCTGGGGGGAAACCGCCCTACTCTTCGCTATACGACACAACAAAATAGATAGCATCCGCTGTTTATTGTCCCTTGGCGCAGACTGTACCCAAACTGATTCTCAGGGAGTTAGTGCATTAAGGCTCGCTTTGGAAACGGAGCAATTGGGGATAGCAAGGTTATTACTCAATGAAGCACCCCAATTAATAGAACAACAAGATATCTTCTTAATCGCAAAAAAAGGACCTAGCAAAACTTTAGATGCATTGAAGAAAATACCTACAGAAAACGAACTGAAAACACTGGAGCAAGCCTTTCTAAAAAATAATAACCAAACCATTCAGAAATTACTAGAGAAAGGACTGAGTCCCAATATCATTCTTTCCTCGGGAAAAACAGGCTTAGCGCAGCTATTCCTAACAGGAAATAATGAAGGTATTGAATTATTATTGAAATACGGTACATCACTCTCCCTTCAAGATGCACAAGGTGAAACAATTATATTTTCTCTTATGAATATACTTTCATCTAAAACTAAGAATAGTACTATTAAATATTATTTCCATTCTTTTATTACCCTGGGCGCAGATATTAATGTTCAAAATAACATGGGAGAAACATTACTTATACAGGCCGTAAAACGTGATGACATAGAAGCTGTTTCTTTTTTATTACAGCAGGATCATGTTGATTTAAAGAAACAAACTAAAGAAGGCCTTTCGGCTTTGGATTATGCAAAAAAACTCCAGTACCATTCCCTGATTTCTCTTTTGAGTATACAAAAAGAAAAAAACGTTCAACAAAAACAGCCAGACATATATAGCGCAGCTTACAACATTAAGACCTTTTGGGGCTTAAGAACTAATTCATCCCCCAGAAACAAAGATGCATCCTGTGCAATAAAAACCATCTTGATTAAATAAGGCGCACCACCATCCCGAGTGAATGGAATAAGTCGCTCATTAATGGTCGGATATACGTATGCAAATACTTCTCTTTTCACTAGTTAATTACTTGCAAAAACGGATAAGTCCATATACGTAGGGTGGGGGGATGAATTCTCAACACGCCTTAGTACAACAGGAAACTACTTAAGAAATTTATGTATTGCATTAATCCTTAATATCCAAGAATATATAAGACTGGTGCTAACATCTTGCTTCTTTATAAAATTCATTGCTACAGAATGTCTCTTGCACTGGTGTTTTTCAATTTTTTATCAACATTTTTTTATACAATCTGATATTAGCTTTATCGTCACCAGGATTTTGTGAACATATTAACAAGGATGCATATGAAAAACGCAAAATTATTACAACGTCGTCTATTTGTGTTGGATATCGATGAAAATCTCGCAAGCATTCAATTAGATGAAGATGAACCGCATAATTTGTCAAAAAGTGCCGAACGAAGCCTAAGCCAAAGCAGTTCAGGCATAATCAATCAACCAGATTTGATTCCTGGATTATTATGGACAAAAGCAACAGCATTTAGAAGACAGGAATGGAAAAGATTTTTTGAAGAAATTATTAAAATCAATGAACGCTATAAAAAACAATCAAATGATGATATTCCATTGATTTCTATTATTTTTTTGACGAATGCCTCTTATGACGGCGAAAAATTTATTAACAATGTTTTTAAACATTTTTTTGGAGAAAAAATTACGAGCCATTTAGTTCCGGATCTTAGTGGATTTTATAATAGGCAGAGTCAATTACAAGAAATTAAATATCTTGATAAAAGTGATTACCTGGAATACTTGTTCCCTCACTTACAAAATAAATTTGCCCTTATCAATCGCTCGCAAATCACATTGATTGATGATTCGCAAATAAATATTTATGGTGTTAAAGAATATGGTTTTTCTGCAATTCATCATCCTTCTAATCCAAACCAGAGGCCCTCTTTTTTTACTTTTACCGCACATGGTGCCGCGGTGTTTGAACAGATGCATCGAATGCTTAAAGGTGCAGATGATTTTGTCGCGGAGCAAAAATGTACTCTAATACATCGATAAAAAAGTTTATTAAATAACGTGAATTCGAGCTCAGAAAAAGAAACATTAACCACGGGAAGGACTTGGGAAACGTTAATGCTTTAGATATGCTTCTGTTAAGCCTTAGCGACAATATTAGCGTATGTTTAGTCCATCGGCAGCCCTAAACAAGACAAGATAGAATCAGGTATCTCATGTTAAGCACAAAAATCATATATGATTTTAAAAGTATTCTGAAGTCAAATATCAGATAACACTCTCAGGATGATTGACACCATTCATTGCCTGAATTAACAATTGTAAACGTGTGCGCCCTTGAAAAAAATTAATATCCAATTTATATGCGGCATGAATATACTTCACTCGGTGATTTGGCCAGGATTTTAGATCTATATTAAAAGCAATCGCATCTACTTGTTGCTTACTTTGCGTTTCAATTAAGGTCATTTTTAAATGATTTTTTCCTACTAAACGCTGCTCAAGCACCTCAAAAATATTATCAAAAACTGGTTCAGCAAATTGTTGTCCCCATGGCCCAGCCTGTTGTATTAACTGAGCGATCTCAAGAGTCAATTCATTAGGCTGCAATGGGCCATCAGTGAGTATTTCGCCTTCACATTGAGATAAATCAATATGTCGTCCCACTTCCAAAACAAATGCCGCACGAAAAGCCTTAAGAGAGTCGGGATGAATACTTAAACCAGCCGCCATAGCATGCCCACCGAACTTTTTAATGAGCCCAGGATAATCCTTATCAATTGCAGCGAGTACATCTCTAATATTTAAATCTGAAATAGAACGTGCTGATCCTTTTAATTCATCATCACTTACTGCGGCAAAAGCAATAACTGGACGGTGATAGCGCTCTTTCATCCGTCCGGCCAAAATACCAATCACTCCTTGATGCCAGGTTTTATCAAAAAGACATAAGGCAATAGGTAAATGAGTACTGTTATAATCAGCATCAAGAGCAAGTTTTTCCAAAACAAGCAACGCTTGCTCTTTCATTTCTATTTCAATTTGTTTTCTTTCTTCATTGAGCTCATCTAATTGCTGGCAATAATTTCTTGCTTGTTGCTCGTCTGTGCTAATTAAGCATTCTATACCCAAAGCCATGTCATCTAACCTACCAGCAGCATTGAGTCTTGGTGCAATAGCAAACCCTAAATCAGACTCTCTTAATCGTGCATATTCGCGACCGGATACCTCAATCAAGGCTTTTATTCCCACACGCCCAAGACCCTGGCGTATTCTTGCCATTCCTTGGTTTACCATAATGCGATTATTTTGATCAAGCCCAACCACATCAGCAACTGTACCTAAAGCAACTAAATCCAAAAAACTTGCCATATTAGGCTCAGCGATATCCATTTTTTGAAACCAGTTGGCATTGACCAAATGTCTGCGAAGAGCCAACATGACATAAAAAATAACCCCTACTCCGGCAATGGATTTACTGGGAAATTGACAACCCGGTTGATTTGGATTCACAATCGCGCAAGCATTAGGAATGCTTTCTGCTGACAAATGATGATCGGTGATTAAAACATCTATGCCTAATTGATTCGCCCGTTCAACCCCTTCAAAACTAGCAATGCCATTATCTACAGTAATAATAAGAGAAGGCTTCCACTTGCTGGCTACATCGACTATTTGAGGAGTTAAACCATAACCAAACTCAAATCTGTTAGGCACTAAATAATCAATAAAACGGGCTCCCATAGCACGTAAAGCAGTAATAGCAAGTGCAGTTGAAGTCGCCCCATCGGCATCAAAATCACCAATAATTATAATACGCTGCTGTTCATGTAACGCCTTTTCCAAACGCAAACACGCGGAATCAATTCCCTTTAACGTATCAAAGGGTAACAAGGCTTGTAATTGTTTATCCAACTGTGATATTTCGGTGATGCCTCTAGAGGCATAAATCCGGTTGAGTACCTCAGGCACATTTGGAATATTGAGTGAGTGTTTGGGTTGCACACGCTGTTTAATAAGCATGGATAATTTTTCTCCACAAATGAACAAGCCAGCCAGCAGAATATTGGATATAAGCAGCATTATTCCAATACCAATGAACTGTCATTTTTTTTAATTCTTCTTGATGCTGTTCACTGAGGATGGAAAACTCAGTGAACAATAAAATTTTATAATCCTTAAGTACTAATGAAGGGTGATACAAACTCACATTTGTCCCACAAATTTTTGCCCAAGGTAAAAATTGTTCGTCAGCACAAATAGCAATTGATTTTTTATTCTCAAGTAGAGCATTTCCCCAAACCCATAGCCCATTGATTAAAGAGTGATTAGGTCTAGACGCAAAAAGCATTTGGCATTCAGTTAAAAACTTTTGCCAATACATTGTATTATCTAATTGTGCTAATTCAGGCATCAATGATTGATTCAATAAATGCCGCACTGGTTTAGAGTGCAATAAATACTTTTTATCATTATAAAACAACCATGTTTCTGGATTATGATAATGAAGAATTTTACCTTCCTCAGCCAGGTATTGCGACAATAATTCGAACCATAATTTAGCCTCGCTTTCTTGAATGTGCAAATCTTTACCACAAACTGTAATCATGGCGTCATTATGAGTTGCTATCCAATGAACGGGGCTCAAAACAAACCACTCACCATCCAGATGATGGTACTGCCTTAACAGATCGGCAAAAGGGGGATTAGACGGATCATAATCAAGGCAACGTAAAAAATTAAGTAGTGCGTTTCCCTCTGAAATTAATAATTTCGCATGCTCTGGTATAGGGTTACATTCGGAATCAATCACTACATACATACTTGTGAGGCCTTAATCAGTCCATCTTTTTTAAATAAAGCTTTTAGATTTCTTAATGCTTGACGCATACGATCTTTATTTTCTATGAGGCCAAAACGAACATAATCATCTCCTTGTTGACCAAAGCCTATTCCAGGTGATACTGCAACATGTGCTTCTTGTAATAAATACTTACTAAATTCAAGTGAACCCATGTGCTTGTAATGAGGAGGAATAGGAGCCCAAACAAACATGGTTGCTTTAGGGCGCTCTACTGTCCAGCCTAGTTCATTTAAGCCATCACAAAGAATATTACGACGTTTTTCGTAAAGATCTCTAATTTCTCGTACACACTCGTCAGAACCCTCTAATGCGGCAATTGCTGCAACTTGAATTGGCGTAAAAGTACCATAATCCAAATAAGATTTAATACGAGTAAGTGCTGCAACAAGTTCTTCATTGCCACATGCAAAGCCAATACGCCAACCCGGCATATTATAAGATTTAGACATTGAATAGGTTTCAATTGCTATATCGACAGCACCAGGAACTTGTAATATTGAAGGTGCTTTGTACCCATCAAATACAATATCTGCATAAGCTAAATCATGAATCACCCAAATTTCATGTTTTTTTGCTAAATTGACTATTTGCTCAAAAAAAGCATAATCGACACAATGAGTGCTTGGATTAGCAGGAAAATTAATCACTAAAGCTTTAGGCTTAGGTAAACTTCTGTTGATTGTGTCTTCCACGGATGCTAAAAATTGAGTTTCGTTTATGAGTGGAATTTGTTTTACATTAGCTCCAGCAATAATAAATCCATAAGTATGAATAGGGTATGCGGGATCAGGCACTAAAATCGTATCACCAGGGCCACTAATCGCCAGTGCCAAATGAGCTAATCCTTCTTTTGAGCCAATGGTTGCCAGTATCTGAGTTTCACTATTTAAATGTACATTATAATTACGCTCATACCAGGAAGCCATTGCTCGCCTTAACCTCGGAATTCCCTTAGACATAGAGTACCGGTGAGTGTCTGGTCGTTGCACTGCTTCAATCAATTTGTTCACTATATGGGGGGGTGTTGGCTGATCAGGGTTACCCATTCCAAAATCAATGATATCCTCTCCACGCGCTCGGGCTTCTGTTTTTAATTGTGTTAGTGTGTTAAAAACATAGGGGGGTAAGCGGTTAATTCGTGGAAATTGATTCATAATATCTACCTCTGTAGTATACTCACAACTACTATAACTCAATCAAACTTCCAAAACTATGAATATCAATCTAGAAGAATCCGAGCTACATACAGTGCAAGCTTATAGTAATAATAAAATTCAGATTAATTCCATTACTTATGCGAAAAGTCTCATTGTTTCCAAAACAGAAATCATCAGTGAACTACTCATTAAAAGTATCCAGGAAATTGATGAAGTCTACATGAACTTATTAACGCAATTCAAACCGGAAATTATAATCATTGGCCATGAAAATACCGGAAAACTGCCGCCTTTGTCAATTATGAAGCAACTTGCACAACAACGAATTGGAATTGAATCTATGTCAATCGGTGCAGCCTGTCGCACGTACAATGTTTTATTAAGCGAACATAGGGCTGTTGTTGCAGGTTTTATTTTTTGAATACAAGCCTTGAACAATTAATTGTAGTTCGGTTTACTGCTTCGATAATGCTCCTATAACCATTCTGCAAAATCGATGGTCGTTTTTTTTCCAACATGATCATAATTTTTTTCAATCCAAATGCTTGCTTCCTGTCTCCCTAAGTCACGCATAGCTACTAAAAACTCCCAATCAGGAGTATAAACAGTTGATAAGGGAAAATCACGTAAGTCTTCATCAGCTCGGATACAATGCATAAATATTTTTTTATAGTCCTTTTCATATTCTTTTTTTAACTGCCCTTTAGTGATTAAACTACTCACAAAAGCTACTGCTCGCATTTCACGCATTAAAGAAGAGTTAAACGATACTTCCCTGACCCGAGAATCAATTTCTGCAGGAGTTTTTGGAATATGGTTACGAACAATTGGGACTGTATGAAAAATCAGGATATCTCTACAGCTTGTTTGATAAATTAAAGGGAAAATGGCTGGGTTACCCAAATAACCACCATCCCAATAAAACTCTCCATCGATTTCGATTGATTGATACAATTGGGGTAAACATGCAGAAGCCAAAAGAGTATCTATGGATAATTCATTATTGTCAAAAATACGGATTTTACCAGTTTGAACATTAGTAGCGCATATAAAAAGTTTAATAGCACTTTTAGTTTTGATTTGCCCTACATCAATTATTCTTTCTAAAACATTTCGAATGGGATGAAAATTAAATGGATTAAATTGATAAGGGGAAAAAAGGCTCGCGATTGAATTAAATAAATAAAAATTAAGGGGTGCCCTTATAAAAGGTTCTATAAAGAAATCGAAAGGAGATTTTGCTGTGATGCCAAACAGCTTCCCATAGTCACTCATCGCATGCCAAAAATCATGCAATGATTGCCTGGCCCCCTCTTCTTTTCCCTGCAAAAAACCATATGCAAGGACAGCTGCATTCATACTGCCAGCACTTGTGGCTGAAATACCTTCTATTGTAAACAACTTTGATTCAAGAAATTTATCTAATAAACCCCAGGTAAATGCACCATGAGCACCACCACCTTGCAGGGCAAGATTTATTTTTTTTCTTTTAGGCATTTCAATCTCCCTATCAAAAGCATACAGTCCTCTCAGTCCTAGCGTTTAGAGCTAATGATTCGATTAAGGACTGAGAGCACTGCCATTGAGTTAAGGAATCTATATTTATTCTTTCGTCCAATAGCTTTGTAATCGGATCCAGAATCAACTACTCCTGTACAAGCAGCGTGATGTCGATTTGAGGTACCCTTCAGTCAATGCAGCGAACGAAATTCGCTCTTCTTAATTTGTTAACCTATCTCAAATAATCCTCTACGACTGTACCATAAGGTAAAGTTAAATCCGTAATAAAATGGACTACTGATACAATTTTCTTAACGGGTAACTCTGCAATAGGAGCTAATGCATGAGGGTGCAACTCCAGACTACCAGGCCCGGTCCAGGCACCTTTAACCGTTACATCTTCTAAATAAGTTTTAGTCAATTGATTCACTTCTGGGGTACCATCAACACCTGGTATATTTTTTAAAAGAAAGGTAGGTTTCTTTAATGAATCTAATACGGTTTTTTTATCAATTTCATGATGTTTGTATCCCATAGTTGCTGTAGCAATGCGCAAACTGCCATAATCTAACAAACCAATAAGAACATCCTCCTCAACAAACAATTTGGGTTTCGCTAATTTTTTAGGAAATCCCCAAATTTCTCGGCCACCCGCAATAGGTGCATGACAATCAAGAAACATTGATATAGTGAAGCCTCCTTCTTCTCCTTTATAGCGGACAGGAATCACTTGACCCGATTCTGTATAATCCCCAAAGCCTGTCGAATCCGGCATCCTGATAAATTCAAACTTAACAAAAGGATCAAGGAGTTCTAGACCAGGGGGCAGAATATCTTCAAGCAATTCGGGAAAGGTTTCATAGGTAATAATAAAAAACTCGCGGTTAATAAATCGGTAAGGCCCTGCAGGATATGTTCTAATCCAACGTGGCGCAGGCATTTCAAACTCATTGACCATCTTTGACTTTTTCATTGATTTCTTCCTTTAATGTTTATTCCCTATCAACAGTATAATGCTAACTCAAATATTTTTTATTATTTAATTCAACATTTAGGAAAACTTCTCCTCTCTTTTCAGACTCATTAAGTTTAGTTTAATTTAATTCAGAACATAATTGCACTGATGGTAATCCCTGTTTTGAAGAAGAGTTTATCAATTGTTGTTTTTCAATTCTATATAAAAACATTATCACATCATGTTTACAAATTCTTAATGCAGGAATTTTTTTATATATGCATTGCTTCAGATTTTCTTGCTATTAAGTAATCATTTATTTTTAACTTATTTGATTTATAAAATAGCGCCATTTAGAATTAAAAATATAGGTGCATCCAGGGAGTGAATTGATGTTTCTAATGAATAAACAATATCTTAGGGATATGACATGAATAAGCGTAAGCTACAAAATACTGCTGTGATTTCAGCAGCTCTGAGTGCCTCGCTTCTTTCTATCTACACTAATACCGACTGGTTTTCCGCAAAACATGAACATGTAGAACTTGAAAGATGTTATGAAATAGTACGTGCAGGTAAAAATGATTGTGCAACCTCGAAACACTCTTGTGCATCACAAGCAATAAAAAATAATGATCCCGAAGAGTTTATCATGTTACCGAAAGGATTATGTGAACGAATCCTTGGAGGTAAGAGTGCTTAGATATGAGCAGCTACCAGCCCGTGTTAAAAACGAGATACAAGTACAACAATATCAAAGTGAGTTACTGGTAGGAGGAGTACAATTAGGCGTAGTAGTAGTTTTGATAATTATTAACTGCTTCACCCCGGTAGGCTATACCCCTAATGCTCCAGTTCATTCCGCTTCATTAGGTTTATCACTCTTTGCTGTCTTAATAGTAACAAGGTTATGGTTTGCCTACACCAATCAATTAACTCATTTAGTGCTTGGATTATCAATAATAATAGAAATGCTCTTATTGCTTTTTATTATTTGGACCTATTACTTGCAATACCAAACATCACCAACAATTAATTTGAAAAATACCCATATTAACTATGTTTACATTTTAATTACTCTACGTGCTCTGCGTTTTGAACCAGAATGGGTACTACTTTCTGGTTTAACTGCAGTGATAGGCTGGAGCATCATTGTTTGGCAAACTTTGGCAAGTACAGGAATGAAGGTGATTACTTGGGATTATGTTACCTACGCCTCTACACGAAGTGTTTATTTAGGTTCCGTCTTTGACGTACTTTTATCAATTTTATTAGTTACTATTATCCTTTTTTTAGTGCTAGAGCGCGCCAAAAAAACACTATTCCAGGCAGTGGAACAAACCAGCGCAGCAAAAGATTTAGCACGTTTTTTTGATACAGGTGTTGTGAAAAAAATAACCTGTTCTGACTCTTTATTGCAAGCTGGTTACGGCGAAATCCGACAAGCAGCTATAATGTTTACGGATATGCGAGGTTTTACTAAAGCATCAAATACCTTATCACCCAGCGGTTTAATTAAGTTACTTGGAGAATATCAGCGTATTCTTGTGCCTATTATCCAAAAACATAATGGAAGTATTGATAAATTTATGGGTGATGGAATTATGGCAAGCTTTGGTGCAGTCACCTCTTCCCATACTTATGCAGCAGATGCGCTAAAAGCAGCGGATGAGATACTCTCTGTGTTGTCTTCATGGAATGAAAAAAGACAAAATGAAAAAGAAATCATTATTGATGTTGGTATAGGGCTTGCAGTAGGTGAAATTGTTTTTGGAGTTATAGGAAATGCAGATAGACTTGAATATACCGTGATTGGAGAGACAGCAAACTTAGCTGCAAAATTGGAAAAGCATAATAAAATAGAACATTCAAAAGGATTAACCACGGCATTTTCTTTAATGGAGGCTTTAAAGCAAGGCTATATCAAACAAGAAGAAATAGTTGAACTTAAAGCACGAATTGTGGCAGGAGTGGATCATCCTATGGATTTAGTGGTTCTTGGGAAGTAGAAATTAAAAAGTATCCACTCCAATTATCCCCAGGAAGAATAACTCTAAAACGGCACATTCTGATATTGGCTGGGGACTGTACAAACATCACCATCTGGTTGAAAACGTGTTGGCACGACTGTAACATTTTTGATCCATTGCTACAAGGCATGACAAGTTGAGGCGGAATGATGCGTCAATGCTTGCCATGGCCTGCTCCTCTATTGGGCCGCCCATGTAATCAGGGCTACTGAAGTTTAGTCCAACATGACTCAAACAAGGAAACACGATGCGGTCCTTTTATGTTTATCTTATGGCAAGCAGGCAATGGTACACTGGATACCGGTTCAACGTCAGATTTAATGAAACGAGTCTGGAAGCATACAAAGAATAGGGTTCCTGGATTTACAGCCCAGTACAATGTACACCTATTGGTTTATTATGTGGTTCATGATGCCTATGTAGAAGCTGCCCGATGTGACAAACGCTTCAAAAATTAGTGCAGACAATGGAAGTTAAATTGAATTGAGGAGCTTAATCCAGAATGGCGTGATCTAGATGAAGAAATCTGCTATTGATTAAGAACGCCGCGAACAAGTCCTGCACGTAGGTTGTGGGGATAAATTGTCAACTCGACTTAGGTATTAGAAGTACACTTTATTTTCCACAGCAAGTGATTTTCTTTAATGAATTGCAATGCACCAGGTAAATTAAAATCAGGATTTGCTTCATAAACAGCTTCATATGCATGAGTTAATGAAAAACCATTTTGAAGGGATATAAAAAAACGAAACATGTCTTGAGAGATCCAGTGAATAGTCACACGTTGATATTGCCTCGAAATAACAATATAGCATTCGACTGACCTCAAATGAATATTTTGTTTTTCTTCTGGCCTTTCAATCAAGTCCATAATCTCTTTTAATGAATAAGGTGACGAAAATAAGTAAACAGATGGATTAAAAATTAAGTATATTTTTTCTGGAAATTCTAACTTTTTTGACCATTTTAAAGGGTGGATGACTCTAAAATTTGGAGCTCGATAACTCATGTGCTTCAACCACTCCACTTCAGCTATGTCAGGCAAATAAATAAGGTGCCTAATCGGCTCAACATTTTGTAAAAACCGAGGAAAATCTGCCCCCCAATCATCAAGACAGTTAGTTTTAGGCATGTTTTCTTCCTCTCGACAAAAAATAGCTGCTAAATTATCCGCACATTCTTTCCCGACTAATTTCCAAACAGCTGGAAAGGTTATTTCTAAAGCATGATATAGAGTCTGAAAGATATTATTTCTGTATATATTTAATCGAAATCCAGGAGCTATTGTGCTTTCACAAATATTTTTCATAAATTCAATCTCATTTGGATTGAATATTGTTGTCGCAAAATCATCCTGTATTTGTTTCATCGTTGACATAATAGGTTGACTTTTTTGCCTCATTCAATAAAACCTCCAAAGCAGGTATACTCCTATCCCATTCCAACAATGTCGGAACAATACCTGTATACCTTATAGCATAACGGTATAAATCCCAAACCTCTTGGCAGACATAGTTATCATGTGTATCTAAAAGCAAGCTATTATTATCTTGTGTATATACTGAATGCCCTGTCAAATGAATTTCTTTGATTGCATTTTTGGGAAGAACTTGAATGTATTGATGAGGTTCCCAATTATGATTAAAACAAGAAACAAAAAGGTTATTTAAATCCAATAAAATGTGCACACCTGTACGTTTGACTAATTCTGCTAAAAACTCAGCCTCTGAATAAGATGAATTTCGATACTCAAAATAAGAAGAAGGATTTTCAATTAACAAAGTTCGTTGCAAATAGTTTTGAGCTGCATCAATATTATTAACAATGGCTATTAAATTTTCTTCATTATAGGGAACTGGCAATAAATCGGGAAGGTAAAACTTTCCTGTGTTACTCCATGATAAATGATCCGAAAGCAATACAGGTTCAAATTTATTGATTAGCTTTTTAATTCTTTTTAAATGATTTTTACAGATGCCCTGAACAGATCCCAAGGACAATCCAACACCATGAAAACTTATAGGATAAAGCTCCCGAATCAAAAATAGAATATCATGCAGCGGCCCACCATGAATCATAAAATTCTCTGTATGAACCTCCAACCAATCAATGTTAGGCTTTTCCTTAAGAACCTGATAATAGTGAGGTTCCCTCAAACCAATACCTATTTGATCACCGTTTATTCGCATTAGTTTTAAATATTGGGTTTCTTGATTAATTAAAATAACCGTTCTATATTTCCATTACTATAAATTATATTTTAAACAAAGAGTTATAAGTCAATCATTTATATAAATATATTGCCAGCATCAAAAAAATTACGTGATTAAAAGGAAATAATATCATGAGCATTAAAACTATTATAGCGAAGTCTTTTATGTCTACGGGATTAGCTTTATTATTACCAGTAGCAGCGAATGCAACTGTTCCTCAATGGGAAATTGTCCCTAATGAAAGTCAATTAACCTTCACTGCTACTCAAAACGGTGCTCCTGTGACAGGCCAATTTAAAACCTTTACGGGGACTATTTTAGTTGACCCTAACGACTTAAATCACAGCAGCATAGACATTATTGTTGATATTAACTCAATAAGCGCTTCTTATTCTGAGCTAAAGAGTACTTTACTTACCCCTGATTGGTTTAACCCCAAGGTTTTTCCAAAAGCTGAATTTAAATCAACCCAAATTGAAAAAACTGGAGATAATACATACAAGGCGGTAGGTACGCTCACTATTCGTGATAAAACTGAGCCAGTAACTTTGAATTTTACTGGAGATCAATCTGACCCTAATAAGGGAATTGTTACGGGGAGTACGGTCATTAAAAGGACTCAATTTGGCGTTGGTCAGGGCGACTGGTCAAAAACCAATGAAATAAAAGATGAAGTTACAGTAAACTTTAAAGTAGTTGGTGTTAAAAAATAAAACTCTATGTTGTCGTCCTCGCACAGCATTATTAAGTAATAAAAATCGCAAGTTGGGCCTTGGCCCAACGAACAATTATATTACAATCCATCCTTAAATTTTCGTTTTACAATTGCCTTCGTGCTTCCAAAATATTAGGTATTTGTTCAAGTTTTGTTAATAAACGAGATAAACTACTTAGACCATCTACATCCACAGTTAGAGTAATATAAGCCATATTTTCTTGTTTATTGCTTTGAGTTTGTAATGCGTAAACATGGGCTTTTTCATTTGCCAATAAAGAAGTAATGTCTTTAAGTAATTCAGAACGATCAAAAGCTTTAATAAGAATATCCACTACGTAATTCTCACGTGTAGCACTTCCCCAGCTTACTTGTAAGAAACGTTGCTTTTGGCGCTCACTGGCATGAATAATATTAGGACAATCCTGTCTATGAACAGAGACCCCTCGTCCTACAGTAATATACCCCACTACTGCATCTCCCGGGACGGGTTGGCAGCATCGTGCCATAAAGGTCAACAAATTACCAACACCCTCAATACGTAAATCACTTCCCGTAACTTCGGGTTTTGAGTGGGGTTTAACAAATCGCTCTAAATTAAGTTCAGATGGAGTAGGTGGCGTAATTTTACTAATAATTTGTCCTATCTTAATATCACCACGCCCTAAGTTTGCATAAAGATCATCAAGTTTTTTGAAATGCAACATCGGAACAACTTCATTTAATTTATCTGATTTTATACCTAAAGATTTTAGCTCTTTATCTAATAGGTCACGCCCCTCTTGAACATTCCGGTCGTAATCTTGCATTTTAAACCAATGTAAGACTTTGGCTTTTGCCCTGGAAGTTTTCAAGTAATTTAAGTGGGGATTAATCCAGTCGCGTGAAGGTTTAATTTGTTTCCCAGTTAAAACCTCTACGCGATCACCTGTTTTCAATTGATAAGTCAAAGGCACTATATGGCCATTTATTCGCGCACCACGACATCGATGGCCTAAATCACTGTGCACATGATAAGCAAAGTCCAAAGGTGTAACACCTTGAGGTAAATCGAGAACGTCTCCGTCAGGAGTAAAAACATACACCCTATCTTCAAGAAACTCAGTAGTACTACTCTCAGGAACTCCTTTATTGCTTGCCATTTCCCTATGCCAAGCCAAAACGTCACGTAGCCATTCAATTTTACGTTCATGGCTTTCTTTTTGTTTGCCGCCACCTTCTTTATATTTCCAATGTGCAGCTACCCCCATTTCCGCTAAATCATGCATATGAAACGTTCTGATTTGAACTTCAAAAACCCTGCCTTCTGGTCCTTGAACCGCTGTATGTAATGATTGATAGCCATTAGCTTTAGGGTTAATAATGTAATCATCAAATTCTGCAGAAATTTGCTTCCAGAGCGTATGTACCATACCTAATACTTCATAACATTGCGGCTTGGTATCAACTAGTACACGTACCGCCGTAGCATCATAAATTTCATCAAGAGAAACATTCTTACGTGTCATTTTCTTGTAAATACTATGAATATGTTTTGAGCGTCCATAAACCGCAAAATGATCTATTCCACTTGCTTTGATCTGTTCATTCAATTGGGCAACAATCGCATTAACAAAGCTATCACGTTCCAACCGCTTTGCCTTCAGACCTTTAGCAATCGCCTTATAATCATCCGGATGTAAATAACGAAAAGCAAGATCCTCCATTTCCCATTTAATTGCTCCTATCCCAAGCCGATTAGCTAAAGGAGCATAGATTTCCATTGCCTCGGTAGCTAATTGCTTACGTAATTCTTCAGATAAATGCGAAGCTGTTCTCAATACACATAAGCGCTCAGCAAGTTTAATCAACACAGCGCGAACATCATCAACCATTGCTAATAACATTTTACGTATGTTATCAATTTGCTGTTTATTTTGTGGATATTTATTCAAAGCTTGAAAACTGTGCATAGCACTCATACGTTCTATACCTTTTACCAGCTTTGCAATATTAGGACCTAATTGCTCGGCAACATCATCAACGGATAAATCAGCATAGTGTACATTTTCAAAAATAATGGCTGCCGCAAGTGTTTCCTGATCTACTTCAAGATCTGCAAGCAGATCAGCCATAGATAAACCTTGTTGCAAACATGATTGGCCGGTTTCTGTTGCATGTTCTTGCCCTGCCAATTGGCTTAATGTACATGCAGCACGGATGAGCTCAAGATTATCCAAATAGCCTTTTGCACCTAGCTGATGAAGCCATAATTCCACATCAATACTACCATCGGCACATAATGGAATAGTGTCCTTTACTCTAACCATAACTTTTACCCTTTCTCAAACATCGCAATTGATTCAACATGAGCTGTATGAGGAAACATATCCATTACTCCTGCTTTTATCAATATATAATTTTTTTGATTTACTAAAATATCTGTATCTCTTGCCAATGTAATAGGATTGCATGACACATAAACGATACGCTCTGGATTAAGCAAATCTATTTGTTTCACAATCTCAAGTGCCCCAGATCGAGGAGGATCTATCAATACTTTGTTACATGGCTGCTGCACTAGCTTCTTCACTTCATTGACATCATCTAAATTAGCAGCATAAAACTCAACATTTGAAAGATGATTTTTTTTTGCATTCATAGATGCTCTTTCAACCATCGTTTTACTGCCTTCTACTCCGAGCACTTTAGAACAAAATTTAGCCATTGGAAGTGAAAAATTACCCAACCCACAGAATAAGTCTAGCACTATATCGGTACTTTTTAAGTCCATCAGTTGTAATGCAAGAGCTACCATTGACTGATTTAACATCGAATTAATTTGTGTAAAATCAGTAGGATGAAAAGCGAATGAAATTTGAAAATCCGGTAAGTGATAAGCTAAATACTCATTAGAATCAGCAGGATAAAAACAATAAATGCTCTCTGGACCACCAGGCTGAAGATAAATTTTATAATGATATTCTTCAGCAAACTTTTTAAGTTTAAGCTCATCTTCTGCTGTTAATGGGGTTAAATTTCGAAAAATTAGAGCAATCTCATCATCTCCAGCTGCAACTTCAATTTGCGCAATGCAGTATTTATTGTCCATTGAGTCTATCAAATGCCTTAAAGGCATGATATCTGAATCGAGTTTTGCGTTTAAAACTGGACACTGGGTAATTTCAGTAATATACCTTGGGTTATTACGTTCTCTAAACCCAATCATCGTGGCCTGTTTTTTTTCCACGTAGCGCACACTAAGTCGTGCTTTATTTCTATAGTTCCAATAATTAGCAACTAAAGGTGACAAAACAGTCTGCGGCTTAGTATGACCATATCGTGATAATAAATCCAACAATTGGTCTTGTTTGAAATGGATTTGTTCTTCTTGGCTTAGATGCTGCAGCGAACAACCACCACACATTACATAATGAGGGCACTTAGGAGTAACACGAAGAGATGATGGTTCAAGAATTTTTAATAAGAAACCCTCGTCAAAATCTTTTTTTACCCTCGTGTACTGGAACTCAACTAACTCACCAGGCAATACCCCTTGGATAAAAGTCGCTTTACCATTAATACGTGCAACCCCCTTTCCATCATGGCTTAAATTATCAATTCGGGCAGTTTGCACAACTGGATTTGTTTTGGACTTTGCTCTTCTCATCAAAATAGTCTCATTAATATATCTTTTAGCTTACTGAAAAGTATCTTCTTATAAAATCAGAACGATGTATTTAGCATGCGCAGTAAACACTGTTCTTTGCTTAATCATGACTGTTACCAGATAGATCGCATTTTCAAAATGTTAGAGGTTATCATAGGCATATGCTATTTGTCATGATAGCTTGCTATAACAAAATCCTCAATGCACCACATCATTGCAATTTTTTTTAATCATTCACCAAAACATTAACATTCATATTTTTAATTGTTAATCTCACCTAAATATAGGTAATTAGGATAATTTACATGCTTGTAATTGGTTAAATATAAATCATTTAAAAAATGGGCTTATTTATCAAACAATTCAATGGTCTATTCACAGTGTTATCCACAGTTTTTGTGGATAACACTAAATAATGCTAATATGACGAAAATACAATAAATTCAATATAAATAAGGAAAATCAGGTTGTTTACAAAAATTTTGAATACAAATAAATGATAATGATTTAAAAGTTATCCACAGGAAAAATTAAATTGAACTAATTTAGCGGGCTGGTTATTATATATAAAGAAAATAGAAAAAAACAGTCTTGACATTAATTTTTATAACTTTTTTTATTCAAAAAGCGTCTAAAAATGCAACATTTTCTTCAACAGAATCGCATCTTCAACATTGTTATTATCTGTATAATATGCTCGTTTTATTTCGGATTGTTCAAATCCCACACTGTGATAAAGACCCAAAGCAATTTTATTACTAGGTCTTACCTCAAGAACAATAAATTCAATATGGGATAATTGGCGCAATGAATTAAGTATATTTTGTAAAAACTTGCGTCCGTATCCTTGAGATTGAAAGGATTTTGCAATACAAAAATTTAAAATATGAGAACAATTATTAGTGTTCCTACAAATGATATAACCAGCGATAACTGGCTTATCATCAACATTTGATTCAAATACACGACAATCGTACCCTACTCGCACACAATCTCTTAAGATATCTCGACTCCAGGGAGCAATATGGACATCTTTTTCAATTGCATAAACAGCGTCTATATCTGATTCGGTCATGCTACGAATATTAAATGTCATCCTTTGCTACTCCTGAGAAAATAAATTGCTCGCCTGGGTGAGTCATTCTTAACCCAAGCTATGCAAAATAAGCAAGTGTCTAAGACGCGCCATCAATATTTTTTTTCTTTTTCGGCAAATATAGATCGGTAATGGTTCCCTCAAATGCTTCCGCTGCTTGAGCAACAGTTTCAGAAAGCGTTGGATGAGGGTGGATAGTTAGAGCTATATCTTCCACGTCACAACACATTTCAATGGCTAAAGAGGTTTCAGCGATCAAATCTCCTGCATTGACCCCAACAATTCCTGCACCTAATATTCGTTTCGTATCAGGGCAAAACAATAACTTTGTCATTCCCTCTTCACGACCCATACTCAGTGCTCGCCCACTGGCAGCCCAGGGAAAACTGGCTTTTTCATAACGAATATTTTTTTCTTTAGCCTCTTTTTCAGTAAGCCCAGTCCATGCAAGTTCTGGATCAGTGTAAGCAACACTTGCAATACATTTAGGATCAAAGTAATGTTTTTTACCAGCAATAACTTCTGCAGCGATTTTTCCTTCTGGAATCGCCTTATGTGCTAACATCGGTTGACCTACTACATCGCCAATAGCAAAAATATGCGAAACATTCGTTCTTTGTTGATTATCTACTTTGATAAATCCTCGTTCGTCAACTTTGACTCCAGCCTTTTCAGCATCAATCATTCCGCCATTGGGTTTTCTGCCTACTGATACAAGAACTTGTTGGAAACAAAGTGGCTTATCTGTTGCATGATCACCTTCCATAGAAACATAAATACCATCCTTTTTAGCTTCTACCGCAGTTACTTTCGTTTTTAATAGGAGTTTAACGCCCTTTTTCTGCATCCGCTTTTGTAAAACATTGACTAAATCAGAATCAGCTCCGGGAATAAGTTGATCCATAAATTCAACTACAGTTACATCAACTCCTAAAGATGAATAAACTGTAGCCATTTCTAAACCAATGATACCTCCACCTAAGACTAATAAACTCCCTTTAATATCTGCAAGTTCTAATGCACCAGTAGAACTAAAGATTCGTTTGTCTTCAGGAATAAATGGTAAGTTGATGGATTCCGAACCAACTGCAATAATTGCATTTTCGAACGTCACTTCAACAGCCCCATCCTTGGTGGTTACCGTCACTTGATGAGTACCCGAAAATTTTCCAACTCCAGTGAGGACTTCCACTTTACGTTGTTTTGATAACGCTTTTAAGCCACCTGTCAATTTAGAAACTACTGAGTTCTTCCAAGTAACAATTTTTTTATTATCGAGTTTAGGCTTGCCAAAAGTAACACCTTGCTCAGACATTTCATGAGCCTCATCAACAACCTTAGCTATATGGAGTAATGCCTTTGATGGAATACAACCAACATTTAAACAGACACCGCCAAGCGAATCATAACGTTCTACCAATACTACTTTTTTTCCTAAATCTGCTGCTCTAAATGCTGCCGTATATCCTCCAGGACCACTTCCTAATACGATCACATCTGTTTTTATTTGATTAGCCATTACAAGCCTCTTAAATTAGATATTATTAAAATCATTCACACTTTATAATTAAGGGTATCTCTACTTATTAATTACAGATTTTCCCCTAAAACTACAATAAAATTCGTCTTATATCACTTAAGCAATCACTAATAAAGCGAGTAAAACGCGCTGCTTCTGCGCCATCAATAACTCGGTGATCATAAGAAAGTGATAAAGGTAACATTAACCGTGGTTGGAATGCGCCGTTCTCATAAACAGGTTTTATTTCTGAGCGAGATAAACCAAGAATAGCAACTTCCGGACTGTTTACTATAGGGGTAAAAGCTGTACCACCAATTCCACCCAAACTAGAAATAGTAAAACATCCACCTGACATATCCGTTGGCATTAAACCTTTATCGCGAGCTTTTGTGCTCAAACGAGTCATTTCAATAGCAATGTCGGCAACACTTAATTGATCCACATTTTTAATTACAGGCACTACTAAACCATTTGGCGTTTCTACTGCAATTCCTATGTTACAATATTTTTTATAAATAAGATTGACGCCTGAAGAATCTAAAGATGCATTAAACTGAGGAAACTCTTTTAATGCTTTACTTACTACAGCACATACAAATGCTAACAGGGTCAGCCTATAACCTTTCTCTTTCGCCCTTTCCGCCTCAGATTTTCTAAATGCTTCAACCTCAGTGATGTCTGCTGCATCAAACTGCGTTACATGAGGTATGGTTATCCAAGAACGATGAACATTAGTTCCTGTAAGTTTTTTAATTTTATTGAGTGGCTTTATTTCAATTTCACCAAACTGAGAGAAATCAATAACAGGGCTCAGTGGGATACCCAAAGTTCTATTACTCGGTTGTGCGCTTAGTCTTGCTTTTACATAAGATTGGACATCTTCTTTAGTAATACGTGATTTACGGCCGCTACCCTGTATTTCAGCTAAATTGACACCAAATTCTCGAGCTAATCGTCTTACAGCAGGACCTGCTGCCACCATTTTTGCCGACTCTGAACTCGCTGAAACAGTTTGAGTGTACTTAGGAGTTTCAGGAACAACTACAGATTGCTGAGAAGTAGGACTCGTTTCTTTTTGAGTTTTAGTTTCAACTGTGTTAACTGCTTCAGTTTCATTTTCAACTGTAGCTATTAAAATTTCATCACCTTCTGAAACCTTATCACCTACTTTAACACTTAGTTTAGTAATTTTTCCTGCGACTGGAGAGGGGATCTCCATGCTCGCCTTATCGGATTCTAATGTGATGAGAGGCATATCTTTTTCTATATGATCTCCAACCTCGATCATCACCTCAATCACATCAACCTGAGTGGCGCCACCGATGTCAGGAACCGTAACCCTTTTTTCGGAGCTTGCTTGTTTGACATTTGATTGATTTTCTTGCTCTTTTTTCGTCTCAGATTGCTTTTCTTCTTTAGCATCTGACCCTTTTTTTTCAGTGGTTGTAGATTGAATTTGACGATCGGTTTCATTTTCAACAGTAGCCAATAAAATCACATCACCTTCCGATATTTTATCGCCTACATTAACACTCAACTTAGTAACTTTTCCAGCAACCGGGGATGGGATTTCCATGCTCGCTTTATCGGATTCCAATGTAATTAGAGGAGTATCTACTTCTATTTGATCTCCGACCTGAACCATAATTTCAATCACATCAACCTGTGTAGCGCCGCCAATATCAGGAATTTTAACTTCTATTTCTTTTGACATTTCTTTCCTCAAATTTAGCCTGGGTAAGAACACAGCGATCACCCAGGACAGATTGTTAATGCATCAGAACCCATGGATTAGGGCTTTTGCCCGCTTCCAAATATTTAATTCAATTCTAATGATTAACCGGATTTAATTTATCAGGATTAATGTTATAGCGTTTCATTGCGTCTACAACTTTAGATTTATCAAGGTCTCCTTCAGCAACTAAAGCATTCAAAGCTGCTAAAACGATAAATTTAGCATCAACTTCAAAAAAATGGCGCAATTGCTGACGCGTGTCACTTCTTCCATAGCCATCAGTTCCCAAAGTTACATAATGATTTGGAACAAAAGGACGAATTTGATCTGCATAAATTCTCATATAGTCAGTCGCGGCAATTACTGGACCAGGTCTACCCTTTAATTGCTCCGCAACATAACATTTTTGCTCTTTTTCTTGGGGATGCATCGCGTTATAACGCTCTACAGCTAAGCCATCTCTTCTTAATTCATTAAAGCTCGTCACACTCCAAACGTCAGAAGTTACTGAATAATCTTCCTTCAGCATTTTTGCTGCTTGAAGAACTTCACGCAATATAGTTCCACTGCCCATGAGTTGTACGTGATGTTTTGATTTCTTCTTACTTGCTTTCAGTAAATACATTCCTTTTATAATGCCCTCTTCGACTCCTTCAGGCATATCTGGATGTGTATAATTTTCATTCATTACAGTTATGTAATAGAAAATATTTTCTTGCTTTTCATACATGCGATGCAATCCATTCTGGATGATCACTGCAAGCTCATATGCATAAGTAGGGTCATAAGAAACACAATTAGGAATGGTAGAAGCATACAAATGACTATGCCCATCTTGATGTTGTAAACCTTCACCAGCAAGTGTCGTACGGCCCGCAGTACCGCCAAGCAAGAATCCTCGCGCTTGTATATCTCCGGCAGCCCATGCTAAATCACCAATGCGTTGAAACCCAAACATGGAATAGTAAATATAAAATGGGATCATCGCTAATTTATTTGAACTATACGATGTTGCTGCTGCGATCCAGGAACAAAACGCACCTGCCTCATTAATTCCTTCCTCCAGGATTTGACCATCCTTTGCTTCCCGGTAAAACATGACTTGCTCATGATCTACAGGAGTGTAAAGTTGACCAACAGGTGAGTAAATTCCTATTTGTCTGAATAATCCTTCCATACCAAAAGTTCGGCACTCATCTGGAACAATGGGGACTATACGTGAATTAATCTCTTTGTTTTTTAACAAAACTGAAAGGATGCGAACAAAAGCCATAGTTGTAGAAATTTCTCTATCTCCCAGCCCCTTAGTAATGGAAGAAAAATCTTCTAAGGCGGGTATTTTAAGGCTTTCTACCTGAGTAGATCGTGCTGGCAAATAGCCACCTAAAAGTTCCCTTTGTTTTTTAATATATTTTATTTCTGGACTATCATCTGCAGGCTTATAAAAAGGGATGTCAGCAATGTTGTCATCACTGACAGGAATACTAAATCGATCTCGAAATATTTTTAGTTGATCTACAGTCATCTTTTTTTGTTGATGGGTAATATTTTGTCCCTCACCAGCAGCCCCCATACCGTAACCTTTTATAGTTTTTGCCAGGATAACTGTTGGAGTTCCTTTATGATCAACAGCTTTAGCATATGCAGCATAAACCTTTTGCGGATCGTGACCACCTCTGTTCAAGCGCCAAATTTCTTCGTCCGTATAATTTTCAACCATTTTCTTTAGCTCTGGATAATGATTAAAAAAATGTTGTCTTACATAGGCACCATTATTTGCCTTGTAAGCTTGATAATCTCCATCTACACACTCCTCCATACGCTTTTGCATCCAACCATCCTTATCACGAGCAAATAGTGGATCCCATCGCCCTCCCCATATAACTTTGATCACATTCCAACCTGCACCACGGAACAATCCTTCTAGTTCTTGAATAACTTTGCCATTACCTCGAACAGGGCCGTCTAAACGTTGCAAATTACAATTTATAACAAAAATAAGATTATCTAATTTTTCTCGAGCAGCAATACTTAAAGCACCAACAGATTCGGGTTCATCCATCTCTCCATCACCAAGAAAAGCCCATACTTTTCTATTTTCTGCTTTTATAAGCCCTCTATTTTCCAAGTACTTTAAGAATCTAGCTTGGTAAATAGCCTGCAAAGGCCCCAAACCCATTGACACAGTTGGGAATTGCCAGAACTCTCCCATGAGCCAAGGATGAGGATATGACGATAAGCCATCAACTTCAACTTCTTGCCTGAATTTACTCAATTGTTTCTCTGTAAGTCGTCCTTCTAAAAACGCTCGTGCATATATCCCTGGAGCAGAATGTCCCTGTATATAAATTAAATCACCACAGTTTTCATTATTAGAACCTTTAAAAAAGTGATTAAATCCTGTTTCATACAGAGTAGATGCAGATGCATACGAAGCAATATGCCCACCGAGTTCTGCTGCATATTTACCTGCACGTAATACCATAGCTACAGCATTCCAACGAATTAAAGCACTAATTCTTTTAGCAAGCCCCTCATCAGGAGGAATTTGTTTTTCTTCATGGGGCTTAATGGTGTTTCTGTAAGGTGTATTTATTGAACTTGATAAATTTACGCCTTCTGTATTTGCTTTATTAAGCAGCTGTTTTAAAAGAAACGCTCCTCTGTCCGGACCGTCATTGATCAATACAGCTTGCAGGGCATCCAGCCATTCACGTGTTTCAACAGGATCCAAATCTAAATTATTTTCATTTGCCATGAAAGTGTTCCCCGAAATCTATTAAATACAATTAGGTACAGTTTGTAATTTTTTTGGAATTACTCCAGCACAACTTTGCTTACAAACAGTTAAGTCTGATATGCAGTCACAAGTTACTTTGCGGCATTGTAGTGGATCGCGATAAGAATTCAACTCACGCATCACTTTTTTACCTTCTACTTTTTTTTCATGCACATATTTCTCAAAATCACTAGCAGCTGAAGTTTGAGATGCTGCAGAACAAGTTGGGCAATTGTTAAGACAATTTTTTCTACAAAACTCAAAATGCTGCACACAAGTCATGTTACACTGTGCTACTGCTCGTTCTTTAAGTACATTTTGCCGTATTCCTTGACAACCAAATAGGCTAAGCAACAGTACACAGCAAAATAATCGCCAAAAAAAGCTCATATAAATATCCGTAATAAGCTACATCCAAGAAAATAATGTAAATAAAGCAATTAAAACCAACATAACAACAATTGCATGCTCTACTAAACTTTCGGCTGCGGGCATGGATATTTCTTCCACGTCATTACTTCTAACCGCCTGCATCCCGCAATCTCTTAACATCTCAGAATTGCTTTCTGGTTTTGCAAAAAGAAAACGAGAAAACAAGGAAATACCTCGTTGAAAATTTCCAACAAGTAAAAAGAGAATTACTGTAAGCCGAGCGGGTATCCATTCAAGCAGATCAGTAATTTCATTTGCTTGTTCATGAACAGTATTAAATTCTCGACATAATGTAATCAAGCGATATGCTAGCGCTCCTATTGGTCCTGCAACAATAAACCAAAATACAAGAGAAAATAACTGTCTGTTTGTACAGATAAAATAATCGGCCACTAATTCCTGGTCACTTTTAATCTCTGAATGGGTGATTGGATAAAATATATTTTGCGGTCCAAGACAGTAGAAGAAAATTAAAGTACTTAAGATCAACCCCATTAAACCAAAAAAAACATGATGCAGTAACAAATAGATAACTAATGCCAACAGTAATATGGGTATTACTATGAAAGCAAGGAGTGCCCAGGGATTTACAAAAAAACTATTTTTATCTGCGCTGCTTTTTATCTTTTGATAGTAATTAGTAAACCAATTAAATCGTTGATAAGAAGCTGCGTGAATCAGGAATCGCTCACAAGATAGACATAAAAGTATAACTAATAATTTCATTATTTAATCCTTACGCATTTTATCAGATAAGGCTATGGGGGTTGGGTATTTCAATACAACAAAATACGACGAAACAATAAAGGTTAAGATAGTTGTTGCCTGGATCAAATTCGATGCTTTATCGGAAATGAGTTGTGTACTGAATGCAATGCTAGCGACAAGCAATGAAAACTCACTCGCTTGTCCCAATCGGACACCAACTTCTTTTGCAACCTGTTTTTTTTCACCCGATTTGTTAAGAAGAAAATAAAATAAAAAAGGTTTAATTAGTAAAATTAGGGCAGACAGAATCAAGGCAGGCATAACTATTTGTTTCGCCAAATCAAAATTAAAAGTTGCCCCGATTGAAAAAAAGAACATAACTAAAAAAAAGTCCCTTAATGGCTTTAAACTTTCTGCAATAAAAAGAGAAATAGGACTAGCAGCTAATGCTACACCAGCAATAAAAGCACCTATATCTTCTGATAGCCCTATTTTTTGTGCAAGAACAGATAAACCAAGGCACCATCCAATAGATAATAGAAATACATATTCTTGGGTTCTATCAAATCGAGCAAGTAAGCGTATTAACACATATTTTTCAACTGCAAAAGCAAAGATACAAAGTGCCGGCAAAGCAATACCAACTAGAATAATATCGTTAAAAGAGAGTTCATTCCTTTGTTGGACGCCATTAATCAAAATTAATACAATTATTGCAATAACATCTTGCATTAATAATACGCTGATCATGACTTCACCTGTGTGTTGGTGATGTAAGATAGTAGTAGGTAATAATTTCAATCCGATAATCGTGCTCGAGAACATCATCGAGGCACCTAAAATCCATGACTCAGTTACGGTTAATCCAAAAAATCGCCCAATCCAATATGCAGTTAAAGCAAAAAGTATAGAACTAATTAAGGCAATCCATGTTACTTTTCTCAACATATGAATTAGATTTTGCGGTTGTAGGTGTAATCCGAGCAAAAAAAGAAGAAATACAATACCAACATCGCCAATTTGCTTCACAATACTTATGTCAGAAACGAGCTTCAATCCCCACGGTCCAAGCATTGCTCCAAGTAGGATATAGGCAACTAATAATGATTGTTTGGTATAAAGAACCAGCGTAGATAAAAATGCAGCGCCTGCGAAAATTAAAAAAATGGTATAAAACACAGAACCATCATGCATTGATCAAGTACCTTATTAATGTTAATTAGCCTAAAAAATTTAGAGAATATTACCATGAACCAATGTAACAAGACATTATTGCCCTCACTTACTCTGATTCATTCAGACCACACTATTCATTATTACAATATTAGTATCTTGTAATATAGACGCATTGATTTTATCTATTTATCCACAAATTAGCTATCTCTATATTCCATTATTCAGCTAAATTTAAATCAAAACGGAAAATGATCCTCTTACTCCATTAAGTGACAATTTATGCTTTAAACTGTCTGCCGTATTTTTTGATGTAAATGGCCCTACCCTAACAATATAGCTTCGACGATAACGTTCTATAGAAACAGGGGATGATGTTATACGAGTCAATTTTTCCTTTAAGCGTTTTGCAGATGCCTCTGTTGTAAAAGCACCTGCTTGTATGTAATAACGGGCTTGTCCAGGTCCTGCTAATGTTTCTATTTCAACATTTGCGGTCCCTTTAGGAAATACACCAAGTTTTAATGCCGCTGCATAAGATAAATCAATAATCCGATTGGAATGAAAAGGACCACGGTCATTCACTTTAACTATAGCCTCTTTCCCGTTATCTAAATTTTTTACTTTTATATAAGTAGGCAAAGGTAAGGTCTTATGTGCAGCAGTCATAACATACATGTTATATGGCTCACCACTTGACGTTCTTTGTTTATGGAATTTTGTTCCATACCAAGAAGCGACTCCCCTTGTTTTGTAACCGGATGAGTTTCTCATCACCTGGTAGGAGCGTCCATCAACTGAATATTCACTGGGATTGCCATATCGGCTTAATGGTTCTTTAGTAGGGACTGGTTCTTTAAAGTTAATCGTTTTCTGTTTTGTTGGAGCGCCATCTTGATATTGTGTATATCGATTTGATTTATTTTTATATCGATCATAAATCGAATTATTTACGCTCTGGGATGTTTGTTGTTTAGTTTTTTTTCCGTCGGAGGATGCTGTATTAAGAGACTGATTTGTAGTTTGACATCCTGTTAATAGAATTGTCATAGCAATAAGTATCTTTCGCATATTTACCATTTCGAATTATTATTATTTTTGATTAATATACCTAAATATGGCTTAATTTCGAAGAATTATTTTCAATAGAAAAAAATTTCATTATTTTTCACATGCCCTTTTGTTGCATGCAAAAGGGTGTGGTACCATATGCACATTTTTGTAATTACATTAGGCAATAACATGACAAGAACAACGTCTATTCTTTTAACTACCTTGTTTATTATCACTTTATTTGTACAGTCAACCCATTCTATGGCTGATGAAGGAACGTTACCAACAAAACCTACACCAAATTTAGACAGACCTTCTCCTACTGTTTCGAATAAACCATTAGTCACTCCAGCCGCACCTATCCTTAATGCTAAGGCTTATATATTAATTGATGTTAATAGTGGAAAAATTATCGCTGAAAAGAACAGTGAAGAACGATTACCTCCAGCCAGTTTAACTAAGATGATGACTTTGTATGTTATCTCTAATGCTCTTCATCATGAACAAATTCATCTTACAGATAATGTCAGGGTAAGCCGCGAAGCCTGGAAAATTGGCGGTTCACGTATGTTTATTAAAGAAGGACAACAAGTACCTGTAGAAGATTTGCTTAAAGGGATTATTGTTGACTCAGGAAATGATGCATGTGTAGCTATGGCCGAACATCTCGGTGGAACTGAGAACTCCTTTACAGACCTAATGAACCAACAAGCTCAGAATCTAGGGATGAAAAACAGCCACTTTACTGACAGCACTGGATTACCCGATCCTAATCTTTATACTACAGCTAAAGATTTAGCAATTCTTGGTAGAGCATTAATTATTGACTTCCCTCAATATTATGAGTGGTACAAACAAAAATGGTTTACTTACAATGGTATTCGCCAACCCAATAGAAATAGACTGTTGTGGCGTGATAATCAAGTAGATGGTATAAAAACTGGTCATACCAACGACGCCGGTTTCTGTTTGGTATCTTCTGCAAAACGCGACAATATGCGCTTATTAGCAGTGGTATTGGGCGAGCCTACTGACTCATCTCGCGCAGATGATAGTGAAAAACTACTCAACTATGGATTCAGATTTTTTGAAACTCATCAACTTTACAAGTCTGGACAATCAATTGCGGAGCTACCTCTTTACAAAGGACAAATAGATAAGGTAGCAGTGGGCTTAAACGAAGATCAGTACATAACAATTCCTACTGGACAATATCAACGTCTTAATATTACAACCAAAATACCTTCATATCTTGAAGCACCAATTAAAAAAGGAGATAAAATAGGTGATTTAGTTGTACAATTTGATAATAATGTTGTATCTACACAAACTCTTTATGCACTGCAAGATGTAGATTCGGGGGGCTTTTTCACACGCACCAAAGACTCTATACGTTTGCTCTTTAAAGGTTGGTTTGGTTCCTAAGGTTTATACAGGATGACTAAAGAAACATTCATTGATTTTCCCTGTTATTTTCCTATAAAAATAATAGGGAATAATTCAACCTTTTTTCTTGAAGAAATTAGGCAGATTACTCTGACCCATTTTCCTGAAACAGCTCAAGATGCATTGACACAAAAATTGAGCAAAAATTCCAATTATCTGGCAATCACTGTTTCAGTATTCGTTGAAAATCAAGAAAATCTAGATGCTTTTTATCGAGCACTGACTCAACATCCAGACGTAAAGATGGTTTTATAATGAAAATACGACAGCTAGGTATTCAAAATTACAATAATGTTTGGCTGCAAATGAAGGATTTTACTCAGAAACGCCAAACAAACACAGAAGATGAACTTTGGCTGCTCGAGCATTTTTCTGTATACACTCAAGGTCAGGCAGGAAAGCCAGAACATATATTAAATCCTGCCAATATACCTGTGATACAATCTGATCGTGGAGGACAAGTAACTTATCATGGACCAGGTCAACTTGTGGCCTATGTTTTAATGGATCTAAAAAGCAAAAATTTAGGGATTAGATCCTTAGTAAGCAAATTAGAACAAATTTTAATCTGTGTTCTTGAGCAATACAAAATTGAAGGATCGATTCGATGTGGAGCCCCAGGAGTCTATGTTAAAGAACAAAAAATTGCATCGATAGGGTTAAGAGTAAAAAATGGTTGCACTTATCATGGAATTGCACTTAATGTTAATATGGATTTAAAACCATTTTCAGGCATTAATCCTTGCGGATTTGAAAAAATGGAAATGACCCAGATAAGTCATTTCTATCCTACGGTACAATTAGATGAAGTCAATCAACAATTTGTGCAATACTTTTTACAACAATTCTATCCTTAGTGCCCCATGAACTTGTTCATAGACTATGTACAACCACTTACAGACTGGTTGCAACAAAACCCTCACTGGTCTTTATTTATAACATTCCTGATTTCATTAACCGAGTCATTAGCAATCATAGGAAGTATAGTTCCAGGTAGTGTTACCATGACTGCTATAGGAATTCTCGCCGGTTCTGGGGTTATGCGTGTTGACCTCACTTTATTGGCAGCTATTTTAGGTGCTGTAGCAGGTGATAGTTTAAGCTATGCCCTAGGCTACTATTACAGCGAGCAGTTAATTGACATTTGGCCATTTAAGAAATATCCCAAATGGCTACAATATGGAAAAGATTTTTTTAAGGCTCATGGCGGAAAAAGTGTCTTGATAGGCCGTTTTGTTGGCCCCTTACGTTCTATTATTCCGGTGATTGCTGGAATACTCCATATGAAACAATGGCATTTTTTTGTTGCAAATGTCTTATCAGCTATAGGATGGTCTCTATTATACGTAATGCCTGGAGTTATTCTCGGAGCTGCAAGTCATGAGCTATCAGCAGAGAACGCGACCCACTTATTTGTATTAATCCTTATAGTTCTTGCTGGAATTTGGCTTATCAGCTTAATATTTAAGTGGCTCATTAAGCAATTAAATTCTTTCTTAAAATTATCGCTACATAATTTATGGATTAAATTTAAAGATAATCCATTATTAGCCCATGTATATCAAGCGCTCACACCGATTGATGAAAAAGACCACTATACTACAGCATCCTTAGTACTCATTACTCTTTTTTGTATCCTAGGTTTTGTTATTATTTTGGGATTAACAGTTAAGACATCCTGTCTGTCTTATATTAATTTACCGATTTATTTATTCCTTCACAGTCTTGATACAACGATAATCAAAATTATTTTTATTTATTGTACCCAACTTACGAGCACTATAACCATTGTCGGTTTTTTCATTATTAGTTCCTGCTGGTTTATATATCATAATAAAATTTCTACGGTGATTTATTTATTCAGCCTTATTATTTTTAATTGTCTTCTTATATTCATATTGGCATTTGCTGTATACGAACCCAGACCAACTGGAATTTTAGTGGTTATGCCTGGTTCCTCATTTCCAGCAATTAATCTTGAAATCGCTACGGCGCTATATGGATTCATCTTATTTTATATAAAAAACACTTATAATTTATTTACGAATGTCCTTAAGTCTATCATCTTTACTCTCTTAGCCTTAAGCGGTTTAGGCTCCATTTATTTAGGAGATTATTGGTTTACAGATATTATTGCCTCTTATTTTGCAGGTGCAGCAATTTGTCTTGTACATTGCCTTGTTTATAGAAAAGCGAACTTTATCCTCACAAGAACATCCTTTTCTTTATTGGTATTTTCACCCTTTTTTATCAGTATTTTTTTATTTTCACTTGTATCCACCTCTTATAATTTCAAAACATTATCCTATAACCATAGATCTTATCATCAGCAATATACATTAAGTGAAAATGCATGGTGGCAACAAAAAAAACCTATATTGCCAATTTATCAATTAAGTAGAATTGGAAAAAGGATCAGTTTACTTAATTTACAATATGCTGGAGATTTATATTTATTTCAACATAGCTTGGAAGAAATTGGATGGGAATCGCATTTGGATTCATTTTTTTCCAATTTATTAATGCGAATGAGTAAAGGACCTAATAGTGTAAAATTACCATTATTCACTCAACTTTATGAAAATAAACCACCTGTATTAATTATGACTTATACTGAAAAGGGATCTGATTTAACTTTAGAATTAAGAATCTGGGAATCTAATTATACTTTATTGAAGTCAAATAAACCTCTATGGATAGGTAGCATTCACTCATCCAAATCGGTTTCTAAACAAAAGAATAAGAACTCTTTTAAAAAACTTATTGATCCTTTTGATTATTTACTTAAAACAGAGGAGACTTTTGCTGTGAAACAAATCTTGCTTCCCGAAGAGATAGTTAAAACAACACGATATCCTGTACAACCAAGCATTATTCTTATTAGACAAAAAAATCCATCCTCCAGTTAAACTAATGCAAGCTCACTATACACCAATTAAAAATACTGTTATAACTATATGTTTTTAAGAATAAATATAAGGTTTTGTTGCTTATCAATACCCGCTTTATGCTCAAAACGTAGGTCATGGGAAGCAAATATCTAAAGAACCTAACTTGAAGAGTTCTCTTGAATGAATACCATTGCAAAATTAATTCAAATTTTATTTCCATTGATTGCTCTATTACTACTAATTATTGGAATAAAAAAAAGAGCCATCTATTACATGATTTCAGCTCTTTGGCTAAGCCTTATAGCTATGTTGATTCATCTTCAATTCTCAGGCAATCAAATTTTTGGCACATATTTCAATTATTATAATGCTTCGATATATACTTCAAATTTACTTATATTGTTGATTACTTTAATTTACGTTATTTCACATTTAAGTACGGGTAGTACATTAAGATATGTATATAGTTTTGTTAATGCATTTTTAGTTGTTATTGCACTTGTAAGCATTATTAATCTTTGGATGAATGCTTTTTTTATTGAAAATAAAATGGAAGGCACTCCTATTATACAAGTTGCACTTATTAACAAGCCTGATTACTGTAAGAGCAAGTATGTATTTTATAAAGTTAATATTGATACTTCTATCATGTATCTCTGTCCTAATTATTATGGTTTAATACCATCTTTAGGACGGTTAGCTGTAAGTCCTGATTTTGTTGCTGCGCAATTACCGTTATCGATTAGAAATCAAATATTATTAAAACATAAAAAAGAGTAAAAAGAGGTTCAGTAGTAAATGTGCGAGCTAGCTTTGATAACGCTGGAAGTTAAATTGTTCTTTGGATTATTATTTGATACCATGTCAAAAATTTATCTTTTTAGTATTAACATGAAGAGAGTATTTGCTCTTATTATGATAGTATTTAGCTTTAATAGCTATGCTATGGCGCCCAAACTTAATTGGGATCAAGCTGTTGATCGTGCTGTACAACGCTACGGTTTAAGAGTAGAACCCCAGTTAAAATCCTATTTTTCAAGAGCCGGGGTCAGCTATCCTCCCCGTGAATTAGCACTACTTGCTTTTAAATCCGAAAGAAAGGTAGAGCTTTGGGCAAGAAATTCAAACCAATCATGGAAACACATTCATGATTACCCGCTAACAGGGTTCAGCGGTCGCTTGGGACCTAAATTACGTGAAAATGATAAACAAATTCCTGAAGGTGTGTATAAATTAGTTAATTTCAATCCTTTTAGTAGCATGCATCTCTCTATGATGATCAATTATCCAAATAGTTTCGACAGACAAAAAGGTTACCAAGATGGAAGAAAACAATTGGGAAATAATATTTTCATCCATGGCAAAAATTTATCTGTAGGTTGTTTGGCCGTTGGTGATCTCGCAATTGATCAACTATTTATTTTAGCAAGACGTGTTGGTTTAAATAATATTAAGGTGATTATTGCTCCCAATGATCTTCGGAAGAAAAAACCATCTACATCAACATTTGCACAACCAAGATGGCTTCCTGAATTATATAAACAGATTGCAGAATCATTAAAACCGTTTGATAAAAGCAATTATACCGCATAGACCAGGTTTTAAGCTAAATGGTATTCTAGTTTTGCTATTTTATAGAATATACCGATTTCGATGGTTATGTTTCTTTACAAGCGTTTCGAATTCGGTAACACCTAAAACCAGGCATGCTCTCTGAACAAATACAATATACGATTGTTAAATTAGTATTATACTCCTCTGGCTTCGTGTATCACTAATAATTAAATTTTTACTTGGTGTTATATAATGTCCCTATCTTTAATCCTTTGATTATCAATGCTCGCTAAACTTTAGGCAAAGTAGCCAATAAATCCGAAACCTCTTTTGGCGTTAACTCATAATGCTGCCCCCGAGATAAATATCGTGGCATGGTAATCGTTCCGTAGCGAATTCGAATCAAACGGCTTACTTCAAGACCTTGTGATTCCCAAAGACGTCGCACCTCCCTATTACGGCCTTCATTTAAAGTCACATGATACCAACTATTAGCGCCTTCACCTCCACGGAACTCTAAACGAGTAAATTTCGCCATTCCATCATCTAACTCAACGCCTTTGGTTAAATTATTTAAAACTTCCTGAGAAACTTGTCCACGGACTCTCACAGCATATTCCCTCTCAAATCCATATTTAGGATGCATTAATTGATTAGCGAGTTCACCAGAATTAGTAAAAATCAGTAGCCCAGAAGTATTTAAATCCAAACGCCCTACTTGTACCCAACGACCTTGTCTTAAATGTGGTAAGTGATCAAAAACAGTTTTCTCAAATTTAGGGTCATGGCGGCTTGAAATTTCTCCTACTGGCTTATGATAAAGCAAAATCCGTACATTTTTCTTTACTTTTAAAGGGTTAGGGATCAATTTTCCTTTTACCGTGATTTTATCCTCCTCGCTTGCTGAGTCACCCAATTTAACTGGTTTCCCGTTGACCTGAACCCAACCATTTTCAATCCATCGCTCCATTTCACGACGAGAACCAAGACCTGCTTGACTTAATATTTTCTGTAACCTTTCGTTGCTCATTCGGTAATATACTCTTCTTCATTAGGGTTATTATGTAAGTTCAATGTTTCCATAACCTCTGGCAAGGATGGAAGCTCATTTAAATATCGTAAATTAAAATAATTGAGAAATTCTCTTGTCGTAGTATAAACCGCAGGCTTACCTGCTACATTTTTATAACCAGAGATACGAATCCATTCTCTTTCCATTAAGGTTTTGATAATTTGGCTATTTACTGCTACTCCACGTAATTCCTCAATATCAGCCCGAGTTACTGGTTGCTTGTACGCAATAATTGCTAATGTTTCAAGCAAAGCACGTGAATACTTAACTGGCTTTTCAGTTTGTAAGCGTGCGACCCAAGTACTGTATTCTTTTTTTGTTTGGATGCTGAAACCTGTTGCAACGTGGATAAGTTCAAAAGATCGTGACGAATACTCTTCTTTTAATTCATTAATAAGGGTTTCCAGATGCTCTTTAGAAGGTCTTTGCCATTCGTCAAAAGTTTCTAATAAGCGCTCTGCAGTTAACGGCTCATTGGTACTTAGAAGTAATGCTTCAATAATATTTTTTAACAGATTATTATCCATTATATTAGGCTGCCTGTAATAATATGGAAGCAAAGGCTTCATTTTGAGTAATAACAATTAAGGATTGTCTCGACAATTCTAAAATGGCTAATAAGGAAACAATAAGCCCCATTCTTCCCTCATCCAAACTAAATAACTGTTTAAATTCGAGAACATGATGTTCCTGAAGCTTTAGTAAGACACTACTCATACGCTCTCGAACAGACAAAGCTTCACGAGAAATTTGATGATGGCTTACTTGTTCTTCCCTTTTCATTAAAGCAATCATTGCTTCAACTAAATCCTCTAATTCAACTTCAGGATGTACAATAATTCGCTCAAGTTCAACGGGAATCACTTGGATTAAAAAGTTATCGCGTTCTTGTCGTGGAAGTGCGTTAAGCAATTCAGCTGCGCATTTGATTTGCTCATACGCTTGTAATCTCCTCACTAAAGTCATGCGGGGGTCTTCGTCTTCTTCATCATCACCTTTTGGAGGCGCTGGTAATAAAAGGCGTGACTTAATTTCAGCAAGCATTGCAGCCATCAATAAATAGTCTGCTGCAAGTTCCAATCTCCGGCATTCCATCAATTGAATGTAATGCAAATATTGCTTCGTAATGCTCATAATCGGAATATCTAATATATCAATATTTTGTTTTCGAATCAGGTATAAAAGTAAATCAAGTGGGCCACTAAACGAATCCAGTAATACCTCAAGCGCATCGGGTGGAATATATAAATCATCAGGCAGCTCGGTAAGCTCTTTACCTGCAACTACAGCTTTAATTTCTGGCTTAATTGATAATTCAATGTCCATTTTAACTACTCATGATGATTTTCTTAAGCATTTATGCTTCTGGTACTGAAAACTGTATTTGGCGCATATGGGTAAAAAGCATCGAAGTTTCACATACTGATGTATGTTGACTGCGCTCCGTTATGCCTTTTTATCCTGTGCTGAAATATCATTTTTTAATAATCAAGTCCCATAACTTCTCTGACAGTACTCAGATTTTTACAAGCTACTTCTCGTGCTGATTCACTTCCCTCAGAAACGATTCGTTTTACTGAGCCTAAATCTGATTCATATTCAGTAATTGCTTCTTGAATGGGCTTTAACTCTTTATTAATACTATCAACCACAGGCCTTTTGCATTCAATACAACCGATTCCAGCGGTACGACACCCTGTTTGAACCCAATTTTTAACTTCTTCAGTGGAATATATTTTGTGAAATTGCCAAACTGGACATTTTTCAGGCTCGCCCGGATCTGTTCGCTTTACTCGTGCAGGATCTGTTGGCATAGTTAACACTTTCTTTTCTACCTGGTCAGGAGGTTCTCTTAGCATAATGGTGTTATGATAAGATTTGGACATTTTTTGCCCGTCAAGACCAGGCATTTTAGCTGTTTCAGTAAGTAATGGATGAGGCTCAGGTAAAATAATTTTACCACTACCTTCTAAATACCCCAATAAACGTTCTTTATCACCAATGGATAAGTTAGACTGATCCTCCAAAAGAGCTTGAGCTGTTTTGATTGCCTCGTGATTTCCAAGTTCTTGAAATTGTCGACGTAACTCACTATAAAACTTACTATTTTTCTTACCCATTTTTTTTATAGCTTCAGCTGCTAATTCTTCAAAATTGGGTTCTTTACCATAAAGATGGTTAAATCGACGAGCAATTTCTCGGGTTAACTCTATATGAGAGACTTGATCTTCACCAACAGGAACATAATCTGCATGATAAATCAAAACATCCGCACTTTGTAATAAGGGATAACCTAAAAAGCCATAAGTTGCTAAATCTTTTTCCTTTAATTTTTCTTGTTGGTCCTTAAAAGTTGGAACTCTTTCTAACCACCCCAAAGGGGTAATCATTGATAAAAGCAAATGCAACTCCGCATGTTCTGGAACCCAGGATTGGATGAAAATTCTTGACAGCCCAGGATTAACACCACAAGCTAACCAATCAACAATCATATCCCATAGATGTTTTTCTATAAACCTAGGCTCATCATATTGAGTCGTTAATCCATGCCAATCTGCAGCAAAAAAGAAGCAATCATATTGATGTTGTAAGTTGATCCAATTTTTTATTACCCCGTGGTAGTGTCCAAGATGTAATTTTCCACTGACACGCATTCCAGAAACAACTCGTTTATTGGAACTAAATAATACTGACATCAATATCCTCTTTTAATGATTTATTTAACATGACTCTCAACTTTTCCAGAGTATTTCTTGAACGTAAGGCACAAATGCTCATGCCTAATTTAACTTGGAATATTAGCATACGACATACGTGCACCTGTTCACTAAAAAGTTGAAAATCGCCTCAATTTATTTGAAGGGTTCGGGATCACCTTTACCCTCTCTTATTATCACTGGATAATCACCGGTCAAATCGACGACAGTTGTAGGTTCTTGCCCACAATGACCGCCATCAATTACTAAATCAATTTGATTTCCTAAAAGATCTCGAATTGCTTCAGGCTCACTTAATGGTGCTTTAGCACCTGGAAGTATTAAAGTAGTACTCATCAAAGGTGCCTCTAGGCACTCCAACAATGCAAGCGTTATTACATTATCTGGTACGCGCAAACCCAATGTTTTTCTTTTCGGGTGAAGCATGAGCCGAGGCACTTCATGGGTGGCATTAAGAATAAAAGTATAGGCACCAGGAGTAAATGCTTTTAATAACCTAAATATAGGATTCGATACCCGAGCATAAAGACCCAGTTGGGAAAGATCACGACAAACAAGAGTCATATTGTGATTTTTATCCAATTGTCGTAATCTTCGAATACGCTCAAGTGCGGATTTATTACCTAGGCCACAACCCAATGCATAACCAGAGTCGGTAGGGTAAACAATAATACCACCGTCTTCAATTATATTTACGGCCTTTCGCAACAAGCGTGCTTGAGGATTATCAGGATGTAATGCAAAAAACTGACTCATAAAGTCCCCTGTTCAATGTTCCATTCATGCCAAATTGGCGTACAATTTGCTGGTAACTGTTTCTGGCCACCAAGATTTACACGAGAACGACCATCACTGTGGTAGTCAGATCCAGAAGATGCCAATAAATGAAAACGCAAACTGGTTGCGGCCATTTCATTAACTTCATTAAGTGTCATTTCTCCAGATACCACTTCTATACCAACGCCACCAGCCTCTTTAAATTCGTTAATTAACTCATGCAATTTAGATCGCGTCAATCCGTATTTAAGTGGATGAGCAATCACTGCCTGCCCTCCTGCTGCTTTAATTCCCTCTACCGCCTCTTGAACAGTCAACCACAATGTGGGCACATAAGCTTTTTTTCCTCTTCCTAAATATTGCTTAAATGCTGAGGCAAGATCTCGAGCTTTACCTTCATTAACTAACAGTTGGGCAAAATGAGGCCGACCCACGCGAGTATGCCCAGCTAATTCACAAGCTTTGGAGTAAGCATCGCTAATACCTAACGAGTTTAATACTGTCCCTATTTGCTGTGCACGGCTCACTCGGTTTTGATTTTGGCGCTGAATTAGCTCTAGTAGGCTTGACGTATGGTGAATTTGATAACCTAAAATATGAAGTTCATGCTTTTTCCAACGTACACTGATTTCTATACCGTTAATTATCCTAATTGAGGTATTCGTAGCCGCCTGTAATAACCCTGGATAACCCGCTACTGTGTCATGATCAGTAAGTGACAAACACCTAATCTTTTGGTTTTGTGCTTTTTGTATCAATGCTTTTGGAGTTAAGGCCCCATCTGAAAAATTACTATGACAATGAAGATCAATCATGGATGTCTGTTATATAACAAAAAAATGATTGTATCATAAATCTTGCAGAAGATGAGTGTTCTGCACTATTCTTGTGTGCCTATACTTCACCTTATCAAAAAAAGAATAAAATGAAAGTAATGGGACACCCACTATCCCATCCAGTGAGAGAGCTCAGAATTTAGGTACACCACTACCTTTTCAGGAGATCCCTCGCAAAATTTAGCGATGATGGTTTGGGTAGGAATGTATAAAAAATACTATACTGAATAATATATAAATTACTGGTTGAGGAAAACCTAAAGATAATGATTCATAACGTCCATCATGTTAAGTTATGCCGTAAATCAATTGCCGCACGAAATGACAAACAAGCTGATTTTCTTGATGCAATTGATCGTTTTGCAGTAACTTTTGCAGTTGGCCCTGCAGGCACTGGAAAAACTTACCTGGCTGTTTCTAAAGCGATACAATGTTTTGAAAAGGGTGAGGTACATAGGTTAATTTTTGTAAGACCCGCCGTAGAGGCAGGTGAAAAATTAGGTTTTCTGCCAGGAGATTTAGTAGAAAAAGTGCTTCCCTATTTAAGACCCATTTACGATGCCTTATATGAAATGATTGGATTTAAAGAAACTCAAAAATTAATTCAAACCGATACCATAGAAGTGTTACCCTTAGCATTCATGCGTGGGCGAACTCTTAACGAGTCATTTATTATTCTAGATGAAGCACAAAATACTACCATCATGCAAATGAAAATGTTTTTAACCCGTATCGGTTTTGGTTCAAAAGCGGTCATAACCGGAGATATGACACAAGTAGATTTACCCAAAGGTATTGATTCCGGGCTTGCACATGCAGTAGGATTATTCAAAAAAATACCCGATATTAGTATTCATACTTTCACAAGCCGTGAGGTTGTCCGACATCCGTTAGTCTCTAAAATTGTAGATTGCTATGACAATGCATCATCTGGAAAAACTAAATGAATTATTATATCGATATACAAAATGCAACGGACGAATACCTTCCTATCAGTGAAGATCAATTAACTCATTTGGCATCACTTACATTGAGAGATTACAAAAAAGAAGCAGAGCTTACGATTCGGCTGGTTACTCCTGAAGAAATGCTCCAGTTAAATTATACATACAGAAAAATTAATAAAACGACTAATGTATTAGCATTCCCATGTACCTTACCTACAGAAGTGCAATTAGACTACTCTCTTTTAGGGGATGTTATTATTTGTCCACAAGTATTACTTGACGAAAGTAAGCAACTTAATAAAACTTTGGAATCACATTGGGCTTTAATTGTAATTCATGGAATACTGCATTTATTAGGCTATGATCATATTAAGGATGATGATGCAGCCATTATGCAATCTATTGAAATTAAATTGTTAACTGAGCTTGGCTTTGCTAATCCTTATGACGCAGAGGGTAATCAACTTGAATAAAGAGGAAGACAGTAGTTCATGGTTTTCTCGGTTTAAACAGTTTTTACAGGGTGAACCACAAAATCAAGAAGAACTGGTTAGTTTATTAAGAGACGCACATATTCGCTCTCTTATTAGTTCTGAAACATTGGCAATGATAGAAGGCGCTATTTCATTCTCGAAAATGCGAGTACGAGATATTATGCTGCCCAAAAATCAAATGGTTTGCATAAGGCAAAATGATCCGTTTCAAGATATTATAAAAACTGTGACCCAAACGGGCCACTCGAGATTTCCTGTCATTGATGAAAACTCTGATGAAATTATCGGTATATTGCATGCCAAAGATTTATTGCCCTACCAATCAACTGATTTGGACTCCTTTAATTTGCTTGATATTTGTCGTCAAGCCACTTTTGTTCCTGAAAGCAGGCGTTTAGACAGTTTACTCAGTGAATTTCGCCGTAATAAAAATCATATGGCTATAGTAGTCGATGAATACGGAGAAGTTTCAGGCTTTGTTACAATCGAAGACATTATTGAACAAATTATTGGTGATATTGAAGATGAGTTTGATATTGATGAAGATGCCTATCTTAAAGTACATGAAGACAATCATTACATTGTCAAGGCACATATGCCTATCGAAGAATTTAATGAGCAACTTAACGCGCATTTTAGCGATGAATTTTATGATACTATCGGTGGGATAGTAATGAATAGTTTTGGCCATTTGCCTACACGAGGTGAAACAATTACTATTGATTCTTTTGAATTTAAAATTATTAATGCAGATTCCAGACGTATTAAATTGATCGAATGTATTGATAAACGCAAGGCATAATGAATATGAATGGTAATATTCTCATAATAGACGATGATACAGAGCTAACCGATTTATTGTCACAGTACCTGGAACCAGAAGGCTATCATGCTGTTTGCGTCCATGATGGTGAAAATGGTGTGAAAAAAGCATTAAATCAACCTTTCGATGCGGTTATTCTCGATGTGATGCTCCCTAAATTAAATGGTTTTGAAGTGTTAAAATCCATTCGCGAACACCTAGAAACTCCTGTCCTAATGTTAACAGCTCGAGGAGACGATATAGATAGGATTGTCGGCCTCGAAATTGGTGCAGATGATTATTTACCCAAACCCTGTAATCCACGAGAATTAGTGGCTCGCCTAAGAGCTATTTTAAGACGTACGCAAAAAATTCCTGCCTCAAAACCCATTATTGAACAACATAATATAGTTGTCGACTGTTCGAAACGCCATGTGACCATGGCCGGGCATTATCTTGAGCTTACTAATGCCGAGTTTAATATCCTGGAAATGTTAATTAAATCACCAGGGCAAGCTTTTTCGAAGGAAGAGCTGACTGAATATGCACTTGGAAGAAAATATACTGCGTATGATCGCAGTATTGATGTCCACATTAGTAACTTAAGAAATAAATTAGGTGATAATCCTCAAGGAGAGCCCATAGTTAAAACAGTGCGAGGATTTGGATATATGTTTAATGCGTAGTTTATATTGGAAGATTTTTATTTCCTTTTGGCTAGCAACTATCCTTATCATTTTTACCACAGCCTGGATTATTAGTCATATTGTCCATAAATCATCACTACCCGCACAAGAACAATTGTTTATGGATAGTTATGCTAATGCAGCGGTTGCAACTTATGAATCAGGCCAGCAAGCTGCTCTTTTAAAATGGCTGAATAAAATTGGTATTTCTCGCCACATGTCTATTTATTTACTCACCAGTACTGGTGAGATTATTGGTACTCATGTAGCTCCAGAAAACGTAAAAAAGGTTGCAGAAAATTTACTTCAAGATCAATTAAGTGAAGGTATTTTAAAATCAGGCAAACTTATTGTAAGCCATGAAATTTTATCAACATCTGGAAAATTCTATCGACTCGCTGCAGTTAGTGAACAACCCATTTACCACTTTGTTGGTGTTCCATGGGCAGGCCTCGCCATTCGCCTCATTTTAGCAATTTTTATTAGTGGCCTTATTTGTTATTTATTATCACGTTATTTAACACAACCACTACGATCATTAGGAATGGCGGCTAAATCAATAGCAAAAGGTAAGCTAAATACCCGCGTTGGACATTTAAGGGGACATAACAAAGATGAAATTGCTCAGCTTAGTGCTGAGTTTGATCGCATGGCGGAACAAGTAGAAACATTAGTCAAATCGAAAGAAAGACTATTACAAGATATTTCCCATGAGCTACGTTCCCCCCTTGCTCGATTACAAATTGCGATTGAGCTTGGGCGCAAAAAAACAAATCATTTAGCAGATGGTGAGTTTAATCGTATGGAGCTTGAGTGTTCGAGATTAAATGCCTTAATTACTGAAATTTTGGATTTTGCCCGCTTGGAAAAATCAACAACTGATCTTAATTGTAATGAAGTGGATCTTTCAACTCTTTTATTAAATATAATAAATGATGCAAATTTTGAATTTGGCAACGAGTTACCTCGAGTCAAAGCCGGAGTTATTGAGCCATGCCAGTTATTCCTTGATGAACGTTTAATTCATAGAGCAATAGAAAACGTAGTCCGTAACGCCCTGCACTACTCCCCTGCAACTGAACAAGTTACTGTTTCCTTAACGCGTGACAAAACTCAGGAACACATATACATTGATATTACTGATAAAGGACCTGGCGTTCCCGAAGATCAACTTAATCGAATATTTAATCCATTTTATCGGGTAGATACTTCAAGAGCAAAAAAAACAGGGGGGTATGGTTTAGGATTAGCTATTGCTGCTCGTGCAATTCAACTTCATCAGGGAGAAATAGTGGCCTCAAATAATCCTGACTGTGGTTTATTAGTACGTATTAAACTTAACTCTAGTAACCCAGAAAAATAATTACAAAATTCAAATAAGGCGTGTTGACAATTCATCCCCACCACCGACGTGGCGCGGCTTGTTCCTGAGAAAAACTAAAAATTATCCCTGTTATTAAACTGTTTTTTTCTGTTTAATTAAGTTACAATGTGCTAGCTTAAGTAATACTGGAATCTCTGTAATATGACAGTAGCTCAGAAATTAGAAAAAACAAGTGGTATATTTTTTTTCTTGGGTTTTCTGCTTTCAAAACTTCAATATCTTCCTTTTCCTTTAGTATCTACTATTTTCAAGTTTCTTTCATTAGGTATCTATTCTCTAGCCTATGGTTCTTGGTCCATTGCCTGTCTTCTTCATCCAGATCACAAAGAGCATCACCAAAAATGGTATGGTTTTGCACAGATTAAAGAACAATTCTTTTTTTCATCATTCCTGGGATTAATCGCTACCGGACTCAGTATTGCTGCTGTTTTTGTACCCGTTCTCTTTCCAGCAGCAGCTTGGCTTTTCCTTGTCGGAAATGTGCTTTGGACCATTGGCGAATACCATAAATTAAAAAATCCACCACAAGATAATGAGGATTTTTCTTATACCCAACAAAAAAATTATTTATATTATGCAATAACATCATGTGTAATAAGCTTAGTCTCGGCAGTTTCAGCTACACTGGTCGTTGCCTTTCCTCCTTTCTTAATACCGATTACTATTTTTTCACTTCTTCTTTATACAGGCTTGGGGTCACTCGCATTTGAATATTGGTTACATAGTAAAAGTTCAGACAATCCACTATCCATTAAAGGTAGTTATTATCAAATGAACGATTCACTCGGTCCGCCAATTTCCCCTAAAAAATCTAACGCCCCAGGCCCTGGACTTACTAACAGCATTTTTAAAAGGCCTGAAGATGAAATATCTGAAATCGAACTGACCACCATCAATACCCCTGATATAGATGGAAATGAGTATGATTTGCAAATCCATACTTCTTCTTTATAATAAAAAATCTTAAGAGATTTTGATTGAGACTTATATGGATCCTACAATTACAAAAATGATTTCCAGTGCATATAAAGCACTTGCTCATTCTTACTCCCCATATTCCAAATTTAGTGTCGCTAGTTGTATACGTACTGACAAAGAAACTTTATTCACAGGTGTCAATGTCGAAAACAGCTCTTATGGATTATCGACGTGTGCTGAGGCTTCAGCTATTTCTGCGATGATCTCAGCAGGAGAAAAAAATATTAAAAGTATTGTTGTTCTTGCTGGAACAAATTTATTATGTCCTCCATGTGGTGCATGCAGACAAAGAATTTATGAATTTTCCTCCAAAGAGACCATTGTTCATCTTTGCAGCAAAGACTCAATATTACGTAGCATTAAAATTAGTGAACTACTGCCCCTTGCTTTTGATTTTAACCCTTAATTAATAGGAATATTTGTATGATAAATACTGCCCCAAAGCAGAATTATGCTCATTTAGCAGCTAACTATATAAAAAATTTACACCCTTCATTTAAACCAGTCGTTGCTGTAGTGTTAGGTTCAGGGTTAGGTAGATTTGCTGATGAACTGCAAGATGCAGTTTGCATCAACTATGAGGAACTTCCTGGTTTTCCAAAAATTACAGTACAAGGACATGGTGGTAATTTAATTCTTGGTTATTGGAATGGGGTAGGTGTTATTTGTTTGCAGGGAAGAGCACATACATATGAAGGCATAGAAAATTATGAAACAGTAAAAACCTATGTCCGCACTATGAAACTCTTGGGGTGTACTTATTTTATTGCAACTAATGCTTCTGGCTCACTAAGAGAAGACGTTGGGCCAGGTGAATTAATGCTTATTTCCGATCATATAAATTTACAACCAAGTAATCCACTTATGGGCCCTAATGATGATGAGTTTGGCCCAAGATTCTACCCATTAGATAATGCCTATGATCAAACTATGCGTTTGAAATTGTTATCCATTGCCACAGAAAATTCAATCAGACTGACTGAGGGAGTTTATATTTCCGTATTAGGCCCACACTATGAAACTGCCGCGGAAATTAGAGCATTTAAAATTTGGGGGGCTGATGCCGTGGGAATGTCTACTGTCCCAGAAGTATTAGTTGCGAATCATTGTGGGATGCATGTTGCGGTAATCGCGATGATAACCAATTATGCTACAGGCTTATCTAAAACAGCACATAGCCATGAATCGGTCATTGCAATGGCGGAAAGCGCTGCAGCAAAACTTAATCTTATCATAAAACAATATATTGCAGGTTTAAAGTGACAGTAGAAAATCATTTAAATAATGTCATGGAAAAACTGCTTGACCGTTTTCCGAAGCAATTCATCACGGTCAAGCAATTGATACATAGTATCGATCTTACCTTACTTGATGAGCATGCGAGTACAGAGGAATTAACTCAATTAAAACACGATGCCCAACAAAATGGGGTAGCTGCCCTATGCATTTACATGCAACACTTACCTGAAATTATGCCACAACATAGCGTTAGCACGGCAACAGTAATTAATTTTCCACAGGGAATGGAGCCACTTGATGTTTCACTGGCATCGATAGATAAAGCAGCTCACTTAGGAGTCAATGAAATTGACTATGTTTTCCCCTACTCCATGTATCTTGAAGGTCACACACAAAAGGCACTACATCAGTGCTACACAATTTCCGAATTATGTAAACAACATAATCTTGTTTTAAAGGTAATTTTAGAAAGTGGAGCGTTTTCTAACCTTCAAGATATTTATACGATTAGCAGGGAATTAATCGATCTAGAATGTAACTTTATTAAAACATCTACAGGAAAAATCATGCCAGGGGCTTCACTATCTGCAGCAATAGCCATATTAAGCGCAATAAAAGATGCAAACGCCTCTTGTGGGATTAAGATTTCAGGTGGCATAAAAAAACCACAACAAGCTTTTCATTATGCAGTGCTTGCAGAATTAATGATTAATAAACCAATTAATAAAAACTGGTTTCGTATAGGAGCCAGTAGTTTATTAGGTGAACTGTTAAAAACCAATTAAATCTCAGTTATACTTCGTACGCTCTAAACATAATTAACAGTCGTGACATTAATAACTTATCAGGATAGAGTCATTAATTAGATAAGGAATATAAAGTTATTCTAGTTCACCTTTCAACTGGAGTTTAATCTATGCAAAGAAGAAAAATATTTTTTAAATCAATTCTCGTGATACTTTTAGGTCTCATGTTATCAAGTTGTAATAACACTCTACCGCCGGGCGAATACGATACAAATGAAGTCGGTAAAGTAAAAAAAGTTATTCCAGGAGTTATTATTTCTAAGCGCCCTGTTCATTTACGAAATACGGCTGGCATGAATAACAATACAAACAACAATCTCGTGGATAGTGGATACAGTCAAACACGTGGCGTTGAGTACGTTATTAAATTAAACTCAGGGGGAATCATCTCTGTAGTACAGTCAGAAGACTTAAAGCTTAAAAATAAGCAAAAAATTCTGGTCATTTATGGTAAACATACTCGTGTTGTTGCTGATAATGGAAGTGAGATCTTCTAAATATCCAGGATATGTTCTCCCCGTTTTTTTCTTTCGTGTATACTAAGATTTAAACAAGTATACACGAATAGCAAGGATTGCTTAACCACATCTCTTAACTAGATATTAATGCTCATGTTAGGATAAGAAAAATAATTAAATTTAATACTTTAAGATCATCTTTTACCTCAAAATCCAAGTTTAAGATAAAGAATTCTCTTTTACACTAATTTAATATTTGCCTAGAATAAGTGACTAACTCTAATATTTCAATTTTTTGCTAAATGCTGTTCCACAGTTAGATTACTGAATTAGCCTGATATTCATCAAAAAGCCATGATCGTCTAAGTCGATTCTCGACAGTAGAGTTAACGCCTCTCACAAATAGGTCTGTAATGAATCTTGCACATAAACATACCAATAAAGCCATAATTTATTTCTATAAAAAAATTCTTTAGATTTTAATATACTATCAAATGCCCACACCAACGGCCAACCACATCAAGGCACCATAATAAACGCTGACAATAAACGCTTTGAAACATTTTTGTGGTTCTCGTTTATAAATCAGCTTTTGTTGATAAATTAAAATTAAACTCGCTGTCATCCAAATAAGGTAAAATAATAAATGTACTTTATTTATAATTGCCCAGAGCAACCATAATCCATGAAATAAACCTTGTAATAAGCCAATAATTAATCGATCAAAACCTGCAAAATAAATCGCCGTAGATTTAACCCCTATTCGCAAATCATCTATTTTATCCGTCATTGCATACATAGTATCGTATGCTAAAATCCATGCGAAATTGATAAGAAATAATAAATAAAACTCACTGTTCAAAGATACATTTGAGGCTACAAATGCCATAGGAATTCCCATTGAGAATGCAAATCCAAGAACTAATTGAGGCGCATTTAGAAAACGTTTACAAAATGGATAAACAAAAGAGATGAAAAGTGCGATGAGTCCCAAATAAAAGCAATTTTTAGGCAGCTGGACTAATATATATAATGCGGTTAAAAGCAACACGGCTAATAAAATAAATGCTTCAGTTAAGCTCACTTCACCAGCTGTTAATGGGCGAAATTGAGTTCGCATAACATGCTTATCAATATTTCTGTCGGCAACATCATTCATAATACAGCCCGCGGCACGCATTAATACAGTGCCACACACAAAAAAAGCTAAAAGTCTAAAATTAGGTATCCCTTTATTAGCAAGCCATAATGCCCAAGCTGTAGGAAACCAGAGTAGGAATATTCCTATTGGTTTATCAAAACGCATTAAACGCCAATATGCGCTCCACTTCATAAAACAAACTCTAACTCAGGGAGCATTATTTCTGCTATATAAAATGATTCACTCTGTTGAAATGAAAACTCAGCCAGTCGTACCCAGAGAATACCCTCAACCGTATTAATATTCTTTTTTACCCAATAAAACTCCATACAATGGTGATCAATTGCATAATTGATGCTGTTGATACGTTGTACTTTATCATTTCCAAAGATTAAATTTTTTATTGATTCATTTTTTAAACGATCAAAAAAAGAAGGCTCAAGCGCATAACATTTCTTAGGAATAATACTTCGTGCAAACCAATAAGATACTCCTCGACTTTTCATAATGATGTCGCGCTTGAATATTGATTCCTCTTGAATCTGGAGAACATTTTGATCCCACCAATCTGTATTTACCCAGTTTTGAGAAATTAGCTCAAGCTGTGCTTCGCCTTTAATTTTTTGCAACATCTCGGTTAACGAAGCTTGATGGTTAAGCCACTTTTTAAGATTTTCCGGGCTTTGCGCATTAATTACAAAAATCGAATGAGTATTGATAGGCATGGACTTTGATTATTTACAAAATATATTTCTTTGTGATCTTACAAAATTACTGCTTTAGGGACAAGTTATTACTTAATCTTATTCTACCTAATCTATTTAAAGTCAGTGTAATCTTTTCGTGAGTATTAATATTTATCAAACTAAAGTGCCCGTTGCTCATTGCCTGGGTTGGATTATTAGAAAAAATAATTTTATTATTAGAGCTAACCCCTGTCCAATGTAAACTCCAGTGTGGATGACTCCATTGCCATTGATAAATTAACTCTACTTGATTTGTTTGTCTATTCATGAAATTCAAAGTCATGCCTTTAGCCCAATTCAATGAAACATCTGATGGTATAAGGAACACAGAATTACCATTTATCATTGCTTGTAGCTTAGCGTACCGGATTGCATTTCTTAGCTCATCAATTATTATTTGCTGTTCATTTTTTCGCAAAAAATAACTATATGAACTTACGCCCATAATTAATAAACATGCAAACAAAGTCATAGTGATAATCAATTCAAGTAAAGTAAACCCTGTTGCCTTATTAAAAACACATTTAATTTTATTTTATTCCTTAATTTAGGGCTTACTTTAAAATAAAGTTTAACAACTATAAGATTAGACAGTATAAGAAAACGATTCTTCGTGTTCAAAATCATCATAATCTTCACAAAAAACCCCTGAAACTACACGTTGCATAGGCTCACATTTTCGACTTAAGGCACGAATTAAACGGCCATGGGGATGTGCATTGTCACTTAGCACATTTAATAGCCTTATACTTTGTAAAAAAGTCAAATCCCATCGCGCAAAATACTCTTCTTTGTAAATACTCTTACCCGATGAGAGCAACTGCAACACCTGATTTAATGCATTATATACCTTTTCACTTGGATTCTCTTTCAGTTCCTTTAGCAAATTAATAACAATGTGAATAATCACGTGTGATTCCTTGCGAATTTTTGCAAAATGCTTCAAACAAGCAAAAGGGGATTTTAATGAAAAAGAATGGCGTGCGTCATCAAAAAATTTTTTATCCATACTGTCTTTCAAAAGATCCTGGGATAATTTTAAAAAGACAGGGAATACAGCCAATAGAATTTTATGATTTTCTGATCGAACTGAACATAAAGAAGATTGTAGCCCTTCATTACCAAAAAAAGTAAATGGATTATCTTCATGCTTAGGACCGTGAATAACAGAATTTGGATGATTAAAATAAAGTACCCTTAACTCTTCTGCTTGTTTCATTAATTCACTTTGATTTGGTGCAGTTGATTCTTCAATAAGTTGATAGACAACATCAAACCAATTCTTATCGCCTCTATAACAACAGTAAGAAAGTAATTCACCTAATGAGCTAAATGTTGAATACATGTATTCTTCATTTTCATATTCTTGCAATTCATTTTTATGATAACGCATATTTAAATAATTCAGTGTTTCTTTGTAACCTGACTCAATCATTTCCTTTCTGCTTTTTTTACTGACTGAAAAAGAAGAGCTTGATACGTTATCTACATTTATCACTATTGATTGACATGCGTATTTTCTTAATTTCAAGCGATCACGTTCCCAACCGCTGGCAGGATCACTTACACCTGTAAGTAAGGTGTAAATCCAGTTAAGGATAACATTTTCTCTATAGACTTTATCCATTACACGATCTATTGCTTTTCTTTCAGGCCCGTCATCAAATTTTACTGCTAATACTTTTAGGTTATTACCATATTCGGATTCAAGTAAGGTAGAATGATCATCAAAAAATGCTTCAGTAGGAAAATTATTTAATACTCCGCCATCATTATGCTCTTCTCCATCAATAAGTGTTGAACGATATACAATAGGGAAACTTGCTGAAATTTTTACTGCTTCACTGACTTCAAAATTTGGTGAACGAATTAATGAAAAGTAACGGGTGCTACCTTGTCGTTTATTAGTTGCGGTAACTACTATTTCTTTTCCAATCCCACAACCAGGACACTTTTGGCGGATCATTTCTAAAGTGGCGAAAGTAATTATTCCTTCCGGATATGGAATTTGATATTGGGTAACAATTTGGTTCAATTTATATGCAATTGCATAATCCAAAGCTGTTTTTAATGAGTGTGCCTCAGATATTCCATTGAGATTAATATCAAAATGAACTAAATGTTCGTGTTTAAAATGCTTAAATAACTCTTCAATTTCATCTCCTGAGTAACCTAAATAGCACATTAATGCCATAATTGCACCCGCAGAGCTACCTGCAAATTTTTCAGGTAAAATTTTAGCTTTATTAAGGGCCTTACAGACACCAACATGAGCATAAATTTTAGCGCCGCCACCACAAAAAACTATATTCTCTATATTCGGTTTTTTTTCTCTAACCAGAATCTGATGTGATTTTAAAAAACGAAAGATTTCCAATTTTTTTGTTTCATATAATGGGACAATTTGTTTTTCTTTAATTGCTTTACTTTTCTCTTTCTCTTCAGATAACCAGGGAAATAACCAACTCCACATTCGTATATACCAAGGTTTTAGCGACATAAATCTCTGCATTTTTCGATAATCGTACATTTTATCAAGTCGCTCTTGCTGATCAGTGACCTCTATTGACTGGGGATGTGGGTTTTTGCATATGGATTCAAATTTAATATTTTTAGTATTTAAGGTAATAAGCCGATCAACAAGCTTATTAGTAATAAATACTCTTTTCGTATTGCCTAAGGGCTCTTGTTGAGGATCATTTGGATCTTTATATTTTGTACCTGTTCCAGGTACAAGAAATTGATGAAAGCCAATTAATATTCCATGACTTCCATGACACATTTCAATTCCAGTGAGCTGATACTGAGATATATTTTTCAGTGATAAATTTAAATCACTTATTTTCCAGTACTCTAGATATGTACCTTCAAACCAGCTTTTTATTCTACCCCACCAGGTTAAAGAAACTTCTGCAGTAAATCCACGATATTCATTAACTGTAGAGCCACTTAAAAAATTTTTAGTTTTTTCCTTTTGATGGGGATCCAAAAACCATTGCATAAATATCGCTTTTTTTTCATCACTTAAGCGCGTAAAGTCAAATATTAATTGTTCGTTATCAAATAAATAATTACCTAAAGCAATTTGATTATCCGGTGGCAAACCATTAATCTGCAGACGCCCTAAATAAGCTGTAATAATAATTTTTTTTAATAATTCAAGATTTTTGGGATGTTGGGAAGAGTCAGACTCAAGCAGCTGGCTAATTATATGTTGTGGTGTCATTACTTATCCTTAAGTTATGATAATCCATAAATTTTGAAAGTTTTGCTTTATTTATCTCGAGCCCACCTATTCTTAGTTGCCTATATTTTATGTCAATTTATGAGCATTGTTTTTATTTTTTTATCCATCACAAATATAATTAACACAAATTACTCAGAAATTAAATAGTAAAAATAAATTATTGACAGGATTAAAAATCGTTCACTATGAAACACAAATCAACCCTGCTTTTGATAAGCACATGTCTCTAACGTATCCCTGTGGTAAAAATTACCAATTTGAATGGATCTCAGACCTCTATATTGAAAAAATATAGTGTAATTTTTACAGTACGATTACCTCGGAGTTACTGCAAACTCTTTTTTAAAATCCCTAATTTTCTCCCATGCCCGCTTCCCTCCTTCTGCAACAGCAATATTGAGCTAATCCGTGACCCCATTATTTCTTAGCAAGTTAATTTTAGTTTAAGCTATTTGCGATACATTTAGCCATTGCTTAATCAAGTTGATTTAGTTATGAGCCACAAAGATGATGTTATTAAAACAGCTAAACTCCCAAATTTTTATCCTACATTCTTTCAATCTTCTGTAAATAAAAAAAATCGAGTAATTGATTTAATATCGCTTACTTACGAAAAAGAAAAACAGAAAATGTTAATGTATGACAAAAAAATGAGTAGCATACTCATCTATCTACAATTTGAGGAAGCATTAGCATCTAACGATGTGATTAATATTAAAAGATTACGTGAGGAGATGAATAACTTAATTGAACGATTATTTTCCAGTTGGTTTTAGTTCGTCTCCCTATCCTGTTCATGCAGGCTTGTTCAAAAATAGCTCGTTCCATTCTACCCAACATGACTATGGGCATGCTTATCTAAGAGTATTAGAATTAAAATAAAAAGCTCCTCATGCTTTTGCTCAATATAAGGAACTATATAATAAATTAATAGCACAAAAGAATTTAAATTAGATTGATGATCTCTCGTTTAAAAAAGATTTATTTCTATTATTTATACTAGTTCATGAGTTGGATTATTCACCAGATCAAAATCAATCTGTAATAGATTTAATTAAAGAGAGAACCACTCTTCCTTGTGAGAAAGGTGACGATAATTTAATCGAGTTAGAAAAGAATGGAGAAGATAACTTCTTAACTACGATTTTGGTTGTAGACGTAATTGATTTTGTGGAACCTTTAAAGGCATTGGGCTATGAAATTGAATACTCGTCAAAAGTGCCCCTAGACTCCGAAAAGCTTTTCTCAGCATTCTAGATGAATTTATAGAACGACACCCCGAAATAAAACTCGAGGCTCAGCACAATATCAAACCGTGTCTTTAACTGTTTCATTCATGGGCAAAAGAAGTGATTTGCTCTCCTACGACTTTCAGCAAAAATTGCTACAGTTGTTATTCATGGCAATAAAACTTTATTTTATATAACCCATAAGACGAATTGCTCAAATATCAGCCATATTAAACCGATTCGTTACACTTGATACATTATCTTCAGTATCATTTTTTTCCAATGATTGCGCATCGATACTGAATATTAATAAATATCGCCATTAATAAAAAATGAATTTTTTAATTTGTTCATTACTTCTTAATTCAAAGCATGAAGTAATTTTTTCTTGATTTGGATTGGGCTATTCCCCAAAGGAGTGTCAATTTTTGAAGAAGTATAATCATCTAACAGCTCTTTGACTTGTTTTCATAACTTATCAGAAATTTACCCTCGCATGGCGAGTGTTACTCGCCAATGTCTAAAAAATCGTTTGGCAGTGTCTAATTTATTGGTGCCATTTATCAAAAAGTCGCCTCTTAAATTCTTTGAGGCAATAGGGTAAACAACAGATCTGTCTTCAGTTACACCTACTTTTTAAAAATTCAGGATAATGCCTATTGAAATTACTGTGCATCAAAATACAATTGTAAAAGGTTGAAGAATTTTTTAGGAGATTAAAAGGACTTGCTACTAATTCCCTCTCTAGAGGAGAATTTTACCTGCAATATTAGCCAGGTTTGGGCTGGCATGCAGAACGATCACCATCTCGTCATTATTTATGAACAGATAAGAAATACATATCATTGCTATCTAAAACACTTTAAGATTTAGCAAAACTCACCAATTAAAAAGTTAAGTTATATCTTTTATAATTTCAGAAATAACCCTTTGAGGATCTGATGCTTTTGTTATTGGACGACCAATTACTAAATAATTACTACCAGTCTCCATGGCTTGCTTTGGTGTCATAACTCTCGATTGATCATCTTTTGGGCTTGTTTCTAATCGTATACCTGGTGTAACCGTTAAAAATTGAGTCCCACAGATACTTTTTATGACTTTTACCTCTTGGGCAGAACAAACAACACCATCCAAGCCTGATTCTTTTGCCAGAACCGCTAATTTTTTTACCTGTTCTATTATGGGTATATTTATACCTATGGCACTCAATTCATTTTGATTAAAACTAGTAAGAACAGTTACTGCAATCAGTAAAGGTCTAGCGGCACCATAAGACTCAATTGCATCCCTTGCCGCGTGCATCATGCTTGCACCACCAGCTGCGTGTACATTCATCATCCAAACACCTAGATCAGCAGCAGCTTTGCATGCCTGTGAAACAGTGTTAGGAATGTCATGAAATTTTAAATCTAAAAAAACTTTAAATTGCCTTAGGATCAACCGCTTTACAAATTGAGTTCCAAATAAAGTAAAAAGTTCATTTCCTACTTTCAAGGCACATTGTTGAGGATCGAGTTTTTCTATTAAACTTAAAGCCTCATCCTCAGTATGAAAATCTAATGCAACAATTAATTTAGATGACATTTTATGCCATTACCTCTTCTTCGTGTAATGTGAGAGCCTTTTTAACTGCTGCAACTACTTTGCTTTGTTCTGCTTCTTGCAGATAAGGATGCATAGGTAAGCTAATAACACGGCGACTTGCTTGCTCTGCATGAGGAAAATCACCTATTTTATAACCTAAATAACCCATGGCGGTTTGCTGATGCAAAGGGACAGGGTAATGTACTGCCGTAGGAACTCCTAATTCTTGCATTGCATTTTGAAAAGCATCTCGATTACTTACTTCAATGGTATATTGTGCATATACACTTGTATTATAACTATGAATAAATGGTATTTTTACTAAAGGTGATAACATTTGATCATATGCTTTAGCCACTCTTTGACGCATAATAATTTCATCAGGGAAAAGTTTCATTTTTTCAATTAGAACCGCAGCCTGAATCGTATCCATTCGCCCATTAATGCCAATACGATTATGGCAATAGCGTGCGTTTTGGCCATGAATCCGTATTTCAATAAGTTTTTGCGCTAATTCATCATCATTAGTAAAGCATGCACCTGAATCTCCATAGCCTCCTAAAGGCTTAGATGGGAAAAAGCTTGTGCATCCAATTGTAGATAAAGCGCAAGAGTACCGCCCTTTATATGTTGCACCAAAACTTTGGGCAGCATCTTCAATTACGGGAATGCCGTATTTTTCAGCGATAGCATTAATTTCATCATGCTCAGCACATTGACCATATAAACCCACGGGCATTATTGCCTTAGTTTTATTGGTAATGGCACTTTCTAATTGATTAGGATCCATATTATAAGTAAGTGGGTCAATATCCACGAAAACTGGCTTAGCCTGACATAAACTGATCACTTCTGTGGTCGCAAAAAAACTAAAAGGCGTAGTAATGACTTCATCTTCAGGCTGGATTTCCAAAGCCATAAGCGCCATTAACAATGCATCAGTCCCACTTGAATTAACAATAACATGTTTCACTCCGACAAATTCAGCCAATTGCTTTTCAAGCTGAGCTACTTCGGGCCCCATAATGTATTGGCCATGGTTCAAAACATTTCTTATGCTGTTTAAAATATCGTGTTCAATTATTGAATATTGTTTTTTTAAATCGATAAATTGCATCATAGTCTCTTTTAAAAATAGTTAATACCCTTCCAAGCCATGAACTGGCTTCATTCTTCCCCAGTTTTTACAACTAGGGCAATGCCAATGTAAATGTTTTCCACCAAACCCACAGTGTATACATCGATATACTGGCTTATTGTCTAAAAATTTACTAGTTATATCATAAAGCATTTGTAATTTGTCGCGTACTTTTCCATGAGCAGACTCAAGATGCCAATATATTAATTGATTCAAACCACGTATAGATGGATGTTTACTCAAATTATCAGCCACAAAATCTATTGCTGCATCCATATTTTTTTGTTGTTTTAAATATTCCGCTATAACAAAAATTACTGAAGCCCTAGGATTATCTGCTAAAGTTTGCTCAAGATATTTGATGCATTCATCCATGCTATCTAATTTTTTATGGCATAAAACTAAAGGTTCAATAATCTCTGTTAAAAAGTCAGCGTCTTGTTGAGGAACTTTTTTTAATGAGCGGATTGCTTGTTTGTAACGTCCCTCTTTCATTTCCAAGCTTGCATGCATTAAACTCGCACGAACAGAGGCTGCATCAACATTAATTGCTTGTTTGATGCAATAAGCAGCCTTATCTAAAGAGTTAGTTTTTAATGCCTGGCCTGCCATCTCACAGTAATAATGGGCCGCTTGGTGATGAAAACTTGTGCCTGTTGTAATTTCTAATTTTTTAATTACATCTAATGCCTTTTCCCAAGCTTTCTCTTGTTGATAAATTGCCAACAAACCATGTAGGCTACTGGTTTCTTTTGAACCACCTAATTCAACCACCTCTAAAAAAATTCGTTCTGCCCTATCGAATAAGCCCGCACTCATATAATCTTGGCCTAAAGCCATTAAAGACTCTTTTTTTTGTACCAGACTTAATTGAGGTCTAGCGATTAAATTTTGATGAATACGAATAGCCCTATCAACTTCCCCTCGACGTCTAAATAAACTTCCTAAAGCAAGATGGGTTTCAACCGTATCACTGTCTACTTCTAATAACTTAATAAATATATCAACAGCCTTATCAGATTGCTCATTTAATAGATAGTTAAGCCCTACAACATATTCACGAGATAAGCGATTAGCAAGGTTTGGAATATCTTTAGATTTACTACGATTTGCCATCCACCAACCGGACCATGCAGCAGCAGGCAATAGTAATGGCCATAAATCTATCATTATTACCCTCCTCTGTGCATGTTATATTTATAATAATAAAACTAGTGTTGATCTTGCAATGGGATTGAACGTAAGTTCTTAATTTCTTTTTCGGTTAATTTTAATTGATTTTTGAGTCTATGACACTCTGCTTTTAAGCGCCAATAGCGTGCTATAAAAAATATAAAGCCTATTAAAACACCAATCCCCAACATAATCGTCATCAAAACAGAAATAGGCATTGATAGTGTTTCAAAATAAAAATTAACATCTACCGATGTCGCATTTAAGGCAGCAAAGCTAACACCAATAACAATAAGAAGAATATAAATAACTAGCATTAATATGCGCATTGAAGTCTTCCTTTTTTGTAGCATGGGTAAAACCCTGTCACTTAGTCAAAAATCTTTGGGAAAAGTCAGATTTGAGTTCAGGTTGGACGAAAATAATTTTCAAAAATGCCCGCATAACACTTTATGCTGCGCTTTTGAGACTCATTTTCATTCAAAATGTATCAAACATAGCTTTTCGGCAAATTGTATAGAAGACTCAGGGTAAGACCCCATGAACCCTCTAGGAAATAATAGCTATATTAACCTGGACTACACCTCATTTCACCCAGGTTAACAAAACAAAAAAAGCGTAGATATATCTACGCTTTTTAACACATTAGCAGTAAAAATTATTCACTTTCTTTACTGGCCATTTTTTCCTTGAGCAAATCACCTAAAGTAGTAGTTGAAGAACCTTCGGTTCTGGAGTACTTCTTAATGGCATCTGCTTCATCTTGTGCGTCTTTTGCTTTTACTGAAAGTGTGATTGAGCGATTTTTACGATCAACATTTATGATTTTTGCTTCAATTTCATCACCTTCTTTGACAACAGTAGTGGCATCATCAACACGCTCATCAGATAATTCACTTACGCGAATAGTACCTGTAATATCGTCAGCTAATGCTACAGTAACTGTTTTTGGATCTACAGCAGTAACAGTACCTTTAACTATCGCACCTTTAGTGTACTCATCTACAAAACTTGCAAAGCTGTCTCCTTCAAGTTGTTTAATTCCTAAAGAAATACGCTCGCGTTCAGGATCAATAGCTAAAATAACTGCTTCAATCTCTTGTCCTTTTTTGTATTGTTTTACTGCTTCTTCACCAGGAGTTGTCCAAGAAATATCAGATAAATGAACTAAGCCATCGATATCTCCATCTAAACCAATAAAGATTCCGAAGTCAGTGATTGAACGAATCTTGCCACTTACTTTCTGCCCTTTATTGTAACTTGCAGCAAATTGTTGCCAAGGATTGCCAACACATTGTTTCATACCTAAAGAAATACGACGTCTTTCTTCATCAATCTCAAGAACCATAACGTCAACAACATCACCCAGTGCAACTACTTTACTTGGATGTACGTTCTTGTTGGTCCAATCCATTTCAGACATATGAACGAGGCCTTCAACGCCTTCTTCAATTTCCACGAAGCAACCATAATCAGTAATATTAGTTACTTTACCTTGTAGTTTCTTACCTATAGGATAACGTTCAACGAGATCAACCCAAGGATCATTTCCTAATTGTTTCATACCTAAAGAAACACGGTTGCGTTCGCTATCAAAACTTAATACTTTTACTTTTATATCTTGGCCAACGGATAATACTTCACTTGGATGCTTCACACGTTTCCAAGAAATATCAGTAATATGCAGTAAACCATCTATACCACCTAGATCAATAAATGCGCCATAGTCGGTAAGATTTTTAACAATACCATGCAGTTCTTGACCATCATGTAAGGATTCAAGTAATGCTTGTCTATCGGCACTGCTTTCTTCTTCAACAACCGCACGACGTGATACCACAATATTATTACGCTTTAAATCCATTTTAATTACTTTGAATTCAAGCTCTTTGCCTTCAAGATAAGAAGGATCTCTTACAGGTCTGACATCCACTAATGAGCCAGGCAGGAATGCGCGTATGGAACCAATTTCAACAGTAAAACCACCCTTAACCTTTCCAGAAATAAGTCCAGTAACTGTGTCATTGTTTTCATGTGATTTGGATAGTTTACGCCAAGCTTCCTGACGTTTTGCTTTTTCTCTTGAAAGGATTGTTTCGCCATAGCCATCTTCCACAGAATCCAAGGCTACTTCAACCGTATCACCCAAATTTACTTCCAATGCGCCATCTTTGTCATAAAACTCTTCTTTAGGTACAATACCTTCAGATTTTAGACCCGCATTTAAAATGACATAATCACTATCAATACCAATAACTTTGGCATTAATAATAGCACCAGGATAAAATTGAGCGCCGGCAATACTTTGCTCAAACAATTCTTTGAAACTTTCAGACATGTTTATAAACTCTTTAGTAAAATAATGAAAGAATGAGCTCCACTCATCTTTCCCCCAACAAACACTTAAACACTATATAGACGTTCATTAATTAAGTTTAATACATTATCGAACACTTGTACAATGGATAATCTGGTTGTATCAATTTGCACTGCATCAGACGCAGGCTTCAATGGCGCATGCGTTCGTGCAGTATCCCTTACATCACGCGTAGCCAATTCTTCTACAACCTGCGCGAGGCTAACATTAATTCCTTTTTCTTTCAACTGTAAATATCGTCTATTTGCTCTTTCTTCTGCATTTGCATATAAAAATATTTTCAAAATAGCATTAGGAAAAACTACAGTTCCCATATCCCTACCATCTGTCACCAGACCTGGGGGTTGAGCAAAATTACGTTGGCGTTCAAGCAAAGCCTCTCTTACTTCAGGAATAGCCGCGATCTGAGATGCGTCCTGGCCACATTGTTCACTTCGAATTTCGCGACTGACATCCACATTATCAAGAATTGCTCGAGAGCCATATTCATCACAAAAATCAAACCTCAAGTTAAGAGAACGAGCGAGCCCTACTAATTGTTTTGTGTCGTTGGAAGCAATATTATTTTTTCTCGCTGCATAAGCTAAAACACGATAAATTGCGCCACTATCAAGCATATTCCATTTCAGTTGCTTTGCAAGCAACTGACATAAGGTTCCTTTACCAGTGCCACTTGGTCCATCCAGGGTTATTACAGGTACATCGTTATTGTACATTATCAACTGATTCCTCTATTTGAAGTTGAAGTTGCTTGGCTGTTTCTACAAACAAAGGAAATGAGGTAGCTACATTAGCGCAATTTCTGACAGTAACTGGGGCACTGGCTACAGCTCCTGCAACGGCAAAAGACATAGCAATACGATGATCATCTCTGCTTTCAACAATACCTCCTTGTAAGGTGCCTCCTTCAATGAAAATTCCGTCATCTAATGCCTCTGCTTGAATTCCTAATTTTTTTAGACCATCAACCATAGCAGCAATTCGATCGCTTTCTTTAAAGCGTAATTCACTTGCACCACGAAGAGTAGTTTGTCCGCGAGCACAAGCAGCAGCTATAAAAATAACAGGAAATTCGTCAATTGCAAGCGGAACCATATTTGCAGATATATTGATTCCTTTCAAATGAGCATATTGAACGCGCAGATCAGCCACCCATTCTTCACCAACTTGACGCTGATTCAAAAGAGTAATTTTGGCTCCCATTTCCAACAGTATATGAATAATTCCCGTGCGTGTTTGATTTATACCCACATTTCGTATTAGTACATCCGATCCAGGAATAATTGTTGCTGCAACAATGAAAAATGCTGCAGAAGAAATATCGCCAGGAACATATATTTCAGTAGCCAAACACTCATGATCAGAATTAATTACCAGAGTATTTCCTGAACGTTTTATTGGATATGAAAAATATTTTAGCATCAGCTCTGTATGATCACGGCTCACTCCCGTTTCAGTAATCAATGTCTCACCTTCAGCATACAGACCTGCTAACAAAATACATGACTTAACTTGGGCACTGGCTTCGGGCATGACATAATCGATACCATGAAGTTTTTTTCCACCCTTAATAGTTATTGGTGGCTTTCCATCAATTGTTGAAATATCCGCACCCATCAAAGTAAGTGGTTTGCTAATCCGCAACATGGGCCTTTTCAAAAGGCTCTCATCTCCTGTTAACTGACTATCAAAGGCTTGTGCAGCCAATAATCCAGCTAATAGACGTATACTAGTCCCTGAATTTCCACAGTCAATCACCTGCTCGGGTTTTTTCAACCCATATTTGCCTACACCATAAATCACTACCTGCTGTTCGTCTGGGCCTTCTATTGTGACTCCCATTGCTTGAAACGCTTTCAAAGTAGCGAGACAATCATCCCCATCAAGAAATCCATTAATAACTGTTGTTCCTTTTGCGATAGAACCAAAAATGATAGAGCGATGTGATATCGACTTATCTCCAGGAACAGTAATTTCTCCTTTTATCGAGACAACAGGTTTACTTATAAAATTGTGTATTCTCACAGCTTATTTTCCTTTGCAAATTCAGACATGAATTCAATTAAAGCATCTACTCCAGCCATAGGCATGGCATTATAGAGACTTGCACGAATCCCACCTACTAGCCTATGACCTTTTAATGCATATAAACCTCTCAATTGAGCCAATCTAAGAAATTCTCTTTCTAACTGGGCATTTTTAAGGGAAAAACATACATTAACTATCGAACGCGCATCACTATCGATGTCAGTATTATAAAAATCTGAACTATCTATATACTTATATAATTTCGTCGCCTTTTGGCAATTGAGCCGATACATTGCATCCACGCCACCTTGTGCTTTTATCCAACGAAACATTTTATCAGCTAAATAACAATTAAATACTGGCGGAGTAGCATAAAGTGAATGATGTTCCGCATGAATTTTATAATGAAGCATTGTTGGTACAGGGGGATTAGGCGCTCTTTCTAATAAATCATCCCGTATAATCACTATAGTTAAACCCGCATTAGCTATGTTTTTCTGCGCACCCGCAAAAATCAAACCAAATTGGCTAACATCCAAAGGCTCACTAAGTAGAGAAGAAGTCATATCAGCAACTAAAGGAATTCCTTTAGTTTGAGGAACATAATGAAACTGAACGCCATTAACCGTTTCATTGGCAGTATAATAAACATAAGCAGTATTTTCATTGAATTCCCAGTTTTGCTGACTGGGAATAGTTTTATAGGCATTTTTTTCACTGCTGGCAATACAATATGCTTTTTTTAAATTCTGTGCTTCAGAAAAAGCTATATGAGACCAAACTCCAGTAACTACATAACCTGCTTGTTCATTCGGGTGCAAAAGATTCATTGGAATCATTGCAAATTGCGTACGAGCAGCCCCTCCTAAAAAGAGGATCTGATAATTTTTAGGAATAGTTAATAATTCCCTAAGTGTTTGTTCCGCATGGTTTAGTAGGGTCATAAATTCAGAACTACGATGCCCAACCTCAAGAACAGAAATACCTAAGTTTTGCCAATCAAGGAATTCTTCTTGGGCTTCTCGAAGTATACACTCCGGAAGCATCGCGGGTCCTGCACCAAAATTATATACTCGGGTTGTCATCACTACTTTCTTCAATTTCAACTGAGTCATTATTTATATCATTGGAGTCCTCGCCTAAATCTTCAATCTTTTGCATTCCAACTACTTTTTCACCCGAACTCACATTAATAAGACGAACACCTTGAGTATTTCTGCCAATAACTGATAATTCATTAACCTTAAAGCGCACTAGCGTACCCTTATCAGTGATCAGCATGGCTTCATCTGCATCAGTTACTTGCACTGAGCGAACTACTTTACCATTACGTTCATTCACCTGTATTGAAATTACACCTTGCCCTCCTCGCCCAGAAACGCGATACTCATCGATTGAAGTACGTTTACCATATCCATTTTCTGTCGCAGTCAATATAGTTCCGTCGGGATGAGCAACAACTAAAGAAATTACCGCCTGTTCTTCTTCGATACGAATACCGCGAACTCCACGCGCCGTGCGCCCCATAGGTCTTACCTTATTTTCATCAAAACGAACGACCTTACCCGCATCTGTAAACAACATAATATCTTTGCTGCCATCAGTAATATCCACACCAACCAAACTATCATCATCGTCCAGATCTACGGCAATAATTCCATTAGATCGTGGTCTGCTAAAAGCATTTAAAGGTACTTTTTTTACAGTACCCTTTTTAGTTGCCATAAATACATAATACCCATCCAAATATTCTCTTACTGGCAGCATGGCATTAATTTCCTCGCCTTCAGCAAGTGGTAATATATTAATTATTGGTCTGCCACGAGAAATACGACTTGCTAAAGGAAGTTCATATGCTTTTAACCAATAAAGTTTTCCATGGTTCGAGAAGCACAACAAAGTATCATGCGTACTTGCAATGACTAAACGAGAAACAAAATCCTCATCTTTAACATTTGTAGCAGATTTTCCCTTGCCTCCACGACGCTGGGCTTGATATGCACTAATTGGTTGATACTTGACATAGCCTTGATGCGATAAGGTTACAACAACATTTTCTTCGGTAATTAAATCTTCAATAGTTAAATCTTCTTGGGATTCAATAATTTCAGTACGACGCTCATCACCAAATTGAGTTTTTATTTCAACAAACTCATCACGAATGACTTGCATCAAGCGTTCTGGTGAGGCCAATATTTCTAATAATTCCCGAATAAGCTTTAATAACTCTTCAAATTCGTCCAAAATTTTATCTTGTTCAAGAGCAGTTAATCGATGGAGTCTTAATTCAAGAATAGCCTGAGCTTGTGCCTCTGATAACTTATAACCTTCAGTACTCAAACCAAATTCAGCTGCCAAATCATCCGGTCGTGAAGCATCCGAACCTGCTCGTTCCAACATTGTTTTGACTAAACCTGGTTGCCATAGTTTTGCAAGTAACGCTTGTTTTGCATCTTGGGGAGTTGGTGATTGTTTAATTAAAGCAATCATCTCATCGATATTGGCTAAAGCAATTCCTAGACCTTCTAACAAATGCGCGCGACTTCTCGCTTTTTTCAATTCAAATAAAGTTCTTCTCGTTACTACTTCACGCCTATGTTTAATAAAATACTCTAAAATTTGTTTCAAATTCAAGGTACGCGGTTGGCCATCAACCAATGCAACCATGTTAATTCCAAAAACATTTTGCATTTGAGTTTGGGTATATAAGTTATTTAAAATAACATCTGCAATTTCTTGTCGTTTTAACTCAATAACGACACGCATTCCTTGCTTATCTGATTCATCCCTTAAGCCCGAAATTCCTTCAATTTTCTTGTCTCTTACTAATTCAGCGATTCGCTCAACCAAACGTGCTTTATTAACTTGGTAAGGAAGCTCAGTAATGATGATCGATTGGCGACCAGTATCTTCATCAGTTTCAATTTCTGTTCGAGCTCGAATAATAGCGCGCCCTTTTCCTGTACGATACCCTTGAATGATTCCGGCTCTACCATTAATAATGGCAGCAGTAGGAAAGTCAGGGCCAGGGATAATTTGCATAATCTCATCTAAACCAATTTCAGGATCATCAACTAAAGCAATGCATGCATTTATCACTTCAGTAAGATTATGGGGTGGAATATTAGTCGCCATTCCTACAGCGATACCGGAAGAACCATTCACCAATAAATTAGGTACTCTTGAAGGCAATACCACTGGGGCAAATTCGGTTTCATCATAGTTAGGACTAAAATCGACCGTCTCTTTTTCCAAATCAGCTAACAAAGCATGCGCGACTTTAGACATTCTTACTTCGGTATACCTCATTGCTGCCGGGGCATCACCATCCACGGAGCCAAAGTTACCCTGACCATCTACCAAAAGATAGCGCATCGAAAAAGGCTGTGCCATACGAACAATCGTATCATAAACTGCTGTATCACCATGAGGGTGGTACTTACCGATCACATCCCCTACAACGCGTGCAGATTTTTTATAAGGTTTATTCCAATCATTACCTAGCTCGCTCATTGCGTAAAGAACGCGTCGATGAACAGGCTTAAGTCCATCACGTACATCAGGCAAGGCTCTGCCTACTATGACACTCATTGCATAATCCAGGTAGGATTGCTTTAACTCATCTTCAATATTAACTGGCAAGACTTCTTTCGCTAGATAAACCATAGTTTGGACGTATCCTTGATGAAAAATTTTAATGATGAAGAATAGCATATAGACGCATTTAATTAAATGTCTGTACTAAATACGACTAAGTGAAAAATAGAAAACTTTAAATAATTTTAGATTGACTAGGCAGAAACTATAAATCATGCTGCACTACAGCAATATCTCAATAATTTTACTATTTCCCACTGTAATTCTTTCAAATTCTAAACCATAATAAAATTGACTGTAAGTGCTCGTTTTGTATATAGTGCCACCCACAAACAATAAGTATCCTTAATCAGGAGTAGCAATGACTAAAAAAATAGCTAAACTCAGTATTGAAGGCCAAGAGCCACTGGAATTACCCGTTTACACACCAACTTTAGGGAACGATGTGATTGATATCACACAACTGGGTGCTCGTGGCGTATTTACCTTTGATCAAGGCTTTTTATCCACTGCGTCCTGTGAATCTAAAATCACCTACATTGATGGTGATAAAGGTATTTTGCTCTATAGAGGCTATCCAATTGAACAACTGGCTGAGAAAAAAGATTTTCTTGATATAAGTTATCTTTTACTTAATGGCGAATTACCAAATGCTGAAGAAAAGAAAAAATTTGTCGGCTTAATTAATAACCATACTATGGTACATCAGCAAATGTATCAATTCTTAAATGGTTTTCGTCGTGATGCCCATCCTATGGCAATTATGGTAGGAATGGTTGGCGCCCTATCTGCTTTCTACCACGATACCATGGATCTCAATAATGCAGAAGATCGCTTTATTTCAGCAATTCGAATGGTTGCAAAAATGCCTACTTTTGCTGCTATGAGCTATAAATACTCCATAGGACTACCTTATATTTACCCTCAAAATAAAATGTCCTATGCCGAAAACTTTTTACACATGATGTTTAGCGTTCCAACAGAAGAATCAACTCCTGATCCAGTTCTTGTACGTGCAATGGATACTATATTTATTTTACATGCTGATCATGAGCAAAATGCATCAACTTCAACCGTAAGGCTTGCTGGCTCAACGGGAGCCAATCCTTTTGCGTGCATTTCTGCAGGTATTGGGGCGTTATGGGGTCCAGCTCATGGAGGTGCGAATGAAGCGTGCTTAAACATGCTTAAAGAAATTGGAAGTGTAGATCGAATTCAGCATTATATTAAACGAGCAAAAGACAAAGATGATCCATTCCGCTTAATGGGTTTTGGTCATCGTGTATATAAAAGCTATGATCCCAGGGCTAAAGTAATGCGTCAAACCTGCTACGATGTTTTGGAGGCAGTGGGTGCAAAGGATGCTCCTTTATTCAAACTGGCCATGGAATTAGAGCGCATTGCCCTTGAAGACGATTATTTTATTGAGAAAAAACTTTATCCAAATGTTGATTTCTATTCAGGATTGACTTTGAGTGCTATAGGTATTCCAACTAATATGTTTACTGTAGTATTCGCCCTTGCTCGTACAGTAGGCTGGATGAGTCATTGGATGGAAATGGTTGCTACAAAATCAAGAATAGGTAGACCTCGTCAGCTTTATACTGGTGAAAAAACCAGAAATGTACCCTAGTCTCCGTAAGTTTGACATAAAAAGCATGTATATGCTTTTTATGTCACTTAACATACATTAATTTGTTCCTTGCTAATAAGCACATCAAACATTCCAGAAAAGCAACGTATCGTTGCACAGAACAATAATTAAAATTAAGAATGATAAGACTTTCCTAACTACTAGTGACTTGTAATCACCTAAATAACGGTGTTTTCTTTTAGATATAGCAGTGTAGATGTAGCCCGGGTTATGGCTTTGCATAATCCGGGCTAAAGAGGATTTTTGTTCTATTCTCGTTATGTTATGTATAGTGTGTAACGATATTCTATACCTCTTGCTCTTCTAATGCATAGGATTGTACTGTAGTTTGAGTTAAGTCCAACAATTCTCTGATTGCAACAAAAAACATAGTATAGTTTAGAACCGTACTCGCTCTTAGATCTGCTAAAATGTAACGCCAACGCTGAATCAATGCCCTATGGGACTCACCCCAAGAAGTAAGACGGGCTTCTAAATCAGGATTATCGCTATCATAGTTCAACAATCCAGCTGTAAGTTGACGTTGTTGCCAATCTAGATCATCTCGCAAAGCCTCCCTGGATAAGGACTCCCAATGATTTTCGCTAGGATGTATAATAATTTGTTTTCTTATCCAGGCGAGATCTAAGAACTCACCTACCCCATAATAAATTTCAGCAACTTTTGCAACACTCATATTTTTCTTATAGGCAATTTCAATTATATCAGTTGCCGCAAATAAACCACGGGATATAGTTAACTCATGAGCTAAAGTCGGCGATATACCTTCATCAACATACTTTTGATAATGAGTTTGATAGTGAATACGCCGTTCTTCACTCAAAATAGCAGGAATAGATTTCTTCAGTGCAACTACTCCATCCGCATACAGTTGTACGATTTCTGAAATATCTATCGCCTTCCGTTGAGTACGTAAGAACCAACGAGTAATACGTCTTGCAAGTCTTGCATACAACATAATCATTTCAATTTGTTGCTTTGCACTAATCTTAGTACCTAGTTCTTCAATTTGTTTCCAAATAGATTCTAAATTAAGAACAGAACGAGTGATGATATAAGCTTTGACAATGGCGGAAACAGGCGCTCCAGTTTCATCCTGTAACCTATAAACATAAGTAAAGCCCATTTCATTAACAATAATATTGCTTAATTTTGTGGCAATAATTTCTCGTCTTAATGGATGCGATTGCATTTGTTGCCTAAAACGCTCTTGTAAAGGTATTGGAAACGAATTGGTTAAAAAATGCTCCATATACGCTTCTTCGGGAACACCTGATGCCAAAATTTGTTCTTTCAAAATCGTTTTACTGTAGCACATCAAAACTGCAATACTGGGGCGCATTAATCCTTTCCCCATTAATTTGCGCTCCATGATAGCCTTGTCATCAGGTAAGTATTCCAAGCTACGATCAATTTTCCCTGTTCGCTCTAGGTCATTGATATAGCGGCTTTGGAGATCCAAGGCTTGCAGAGGTTGAGATGCTGTTAAGCTGATTGCACGAGTCTGTAAGAAATTATCTCTCAGAACCAATCGGCTCACTTCATCAGTCATCTCCATTAAAAGTTCATTTCGTTGTTTAGGTGTCAAATCGCCACTTGCGACTATACTATTTAGTAAAATTTTAATGTTGACTTCTTTATCAGAACAGTTCACTCCACCAGAGTTATCAATAAAATCGGTATAGACCATTCCACCATTTAAAGAGTATTCAACACGAGCCAATTGGGTTAAACCTAAATTACCTCCTTCACCTATAACTTTACAGCGGAGTTGTTTTGCATTTACTCGAGTTGCATCATTTGTCCTATCACCTACATGTGTATTAGACTCTGTACTGGCTTTTACATAAGTTCCAATTCCGGCGCTCCAAAGCAAATCAACCTTGGCTTTTAAAATCGCTTTAATTAATTCATTAGGTTCAATTTCAGTCTGCTTAATACCTAAAGCGGCCTGCATTTCCTTACTTACTGGAATGGATTTAGCATTGCGATTAAAAACCCCTCCTCCCTTAGAAATTAGTTTTTTATCATAATCAGACCAATTTGACCGAGGCAAATGAAACAAACGCTCACGTTCTTTAAAACTCTCTTCCGCATTTGGATTCGGATCAACAAAAATATGAATATGGTTAAAGGCACCAATTAACTTGATATGTTTTGATAACAACATTCCATTACCAAACACATCCCCAGCCATATCACCAATACCAACTACAGTAAAATCGTTGTTTTCAATGTCTATATCTAATTCATAGAAATGGCGTTTCACAGACTCCCAAGCGCCTTTAGCAGTAATTCCCATTTTTTTATGGTCATAGCCTACTGAGCCGCCTGAAGCAAAAGCATCACCTAACCAAAAACCATATTCTTGGGAAATTGCATTTGCAAGATCAGAAAAGGTTGCTGTGCCTTTGTCTGCAGCAACAACAAGATACGGATCATCCTCATCAAAACAGATGACATTTTTAGGTTTAACCACCTTTCCATCAATATAATTATCCGTAATGTCTAACAAGCCACGAATAAATAATTGATAGCAACTGATTCCTTCAGCCATAATTTCTTCTCGTGTACCATTAACAGGCAATAGTTTAGGTACAAAACCACCTTTAGCGCCACTTGGTACAATTACGGAGTTTTTTACTTGTTGCGCTTTCATTAGACCAAGTATTTCTGTACGAAAATCTTCTCTTCGATCTGACCAACGTAACCCTCCCCGGGCTACTTTACCGCAACGTAAATGAACTCCTTCAAATCGAGGTGAATAAACAAAAATTTCAAACATTGGATGTGGTTTTGGTACACCCGGAATGATTTTGCTATTCAATTTCATGGAAATGTAGGGATTGTGATGATTATTTTCATTAATTTGATAGAAATTAGTACGCAATGTTGCACTAATAGCATGAATGTATTGTCTAATTATCTTATCTTCATCTAGATTTGATACACCATCAAGATCAGCTAAAATTTCAATGGACAGATCGGTAAAACGGTCTTCTCGATTAGGATCTTCCGCTGGATTACAGCGAATCTCAAACAACCTTACTAATTTTTTAGCAATGGCAACATTATTATTTAAAGCCATTTCCATATAATCTTGGCTAAAGGTAATGCCTATTTGTTTAAAATATTTAGCATAGGTACGTAAAACAGCTACCTCACGCCAATTTAAGCCTGCTGCCAAAACAAGCTGATTAAAGCCATCATTTTCAGCCTCACCAAACCAAACTTTAGCGAAAGCATTTTGGAATAACTCTTTTATTTCATCGAGATCGAACTCTGTAGACTTATTATATTGCATCGCAAAATCATTAATCCACGTCACTTTACCATCATCAAACTTTAATGGATAAGGACGCTCGCTAATCGCACGTAGCCCAAGCTTTTCCAGAATAGGTAAAACATCAGAGAGTGGAATTGTTGAGTCATGTTGATAAACTTTTAACCTAAAACTGTTTTCCGATTCATCCAAGGGTTTATAAAAATTAATTCCTAAAGGGTTTTCAGGTGTAAGTATTTCAATATGCTTAATGTCATATACTGCAGTTCTGGGAGAAAACATATCACGATAAGCAATGGGAAATGCATTTTTATACTGGGCATACAAACAATTTGCTTGCTCCTCTCCATATGACTCATATAAATGCGTTTGCAAATCATCTGTCCATGATCGTCCCGCCTCTATTAGTTTCTTTTCAATTTCTTTTAAATCGTATTTAAGAGGGAGTTTAGGGTCAATTTTAATAATGAAATGAACACGTGCAAGTACTGATTCTGTAAACTGTTGTGAATATGTAGTTTCAATCGAGTTAAAACTATCATCAAGAATTTTCTTCATGGTCATTCTTAATTCTGTATTGATCCTTTCCTTGGGAACATATACCAGACATGAAACAAAACGGTGATAAACATCCATTCGTGCAAACAAACGAATACGTTTTCTATCCTGCATGTAAAAAATGCCCATTGCAATTTCGAGAAGTTCCTCTTCAGTTCCCTGAATCAAATCATCACGAGGCAAAGTCTCAAGAATGTTTAGTAAAACTTTACCTGCATGACTTCTCGGATTGAGTCTGGAATTCTCCATAATAAGTGCTACTTTACGACGCAAAAATGGAATTTGTTTGGGGTTCGTATGATAAGCTGCAGAAGTATACAAACCAATAATTCTTCGCTCACCAATGACATCTCCCTTTGCGTTAAAACGCTTTATACCAATGTAATCGGTATAAGCATCACGATGTACGCTTGCTAATGTATTGGTTTTTGAGGTCACTAAAATACGGGGGGATAAAGAAAACTCTCGCGCCTCAGGAGTCATTGCAGAAATGCTACGCGCCATTGATTTTGTAACGTTTTCACGTAAAAGCCCCAAGCCTGTGTCAGGTATTGCTTGTAATACTGTTTCTTTTCCTTTTTGCACGAGCTCATAATCCCGCATTCCCAAAAAAGTAAAATGATGGTCTTCAATCCAATGTAAAAATGCCTTGGTTTCTTCTACTTCATCCGAATCGAGCACGGAAGATACTTTATCAATCTCAGTAATTGCCTCGCGAACTGATGCGCGCATTTTTTCCCAGTCTTCAAAAACAACCCTATTATCCTCAAGTGCCCTTTCACATCCTTTATGTAATTGCTCCAGCATTTCAGGATCAGTTTGCCGGTCAATTTCGATAAATATAGGAGCTTCATGAAGTATTCCAGTTTCAGTAGTCAATTGATTACGTGGTAAAATCTCACAAATTTTATTGTTTTTATCTCTTTTAACACGAATGCCGCCCATATGAATTGTTAAATGGGAAGATAGTCCCATTCTATGGATTACGAGACGAATTGAATCAACTAGAAAAGGCATATCATCACAAATCACTTCAATTACAGTATGCGTTGTTTGCCAGCCGTGCCGTTCATAATCTGGATTATAAATTCTTATTTTTGTTTCATGTGGAGCACGTTCATTAATCAAGGACCAAAAATTAACCACAGCACCATAAAGGTCATCCAGATTCCATGCGCTAAGATCTTCCATAGCCACAGTACCATATAACTGTTTAGCAAATTCGGCGCAGAATTCAGCTTGATCACCAATCATAGTGCTTTTTATTTTATCTACAATGGCTTCAATTAATACATCTTTACCTTCTTCAAATTTATAAGACATTGTTGTTTTACCCCGTCGATTTTGCCTCTGCCCTGCAGCGAGAATTATTGTTTAAATAAATAACCAGCCACTCATACCTCAATGTGATGACATGAGATAAGAGTGGCTCAAAAATTATGCTTTACCCAAGCATTTTGCTAATTTATCTTGTCGATAAATTCGCACTGTGCTCTCGTTAAGTGTTACTAACTGCTATGGTTTTGATATTAACAAATTCTAATATACCTTCTTTTGATAATTCACGACCATAGCCAGATTCTTTTATTCCACCAAATGGTAACCTAGGGTCAGATGCAACAAAAGCATTGACAAAACATACCCCGACATCAATTTCATAGGTCGCTATATGTTCCCCTTTTTCTAAATCACGTGTGAACACAGCCGCACCTAAGCCATATTGGCTTTGATTGGCATAGGCTATGGCCTCTTTTTCATTATTGGCTGAAATGATGACAATAACAGGTCCAAATAACTCTTCATCAAAAGCTGGCATGCCTGGCGTTACATTACTTAACAAAGTTGGTGGATAGAAAAATCCCTGGCCGTCAGGAATTATACCACCAAGCAATAATTTAGCACCTTGTTTCAGTGATTTTTCTACTTGCGAATGTAAGCTATCTCTCAAGTCCGAACGAGCCAATGGACCAAGCTTCGTATCCGGATCAAGTGGATCTCCCATTTTAAATCCAGCTATTTGTTCCATTATTTTTTGAATTAACTCATTTTCAATAGATTTTAAAACAATGATACGCTTAGCAGCAATACAAACTTGACCTGAATTGTTTAGTCTTGAATTAACAATACAGTTTGCAGCCAAATCAAGATCTGCATCTTCAAGAACCAAATATGGATCATTTCCACCAAGTTCTAAAACAGATTTTTTCAAAAATTTTCCTGCATGGCCTGCAACAGCACTGCCAGCTCTCCCACTACCAGTTAAAGTTACCGCAATAACAGATGGATGTTCAATTACTTTGGCTGCTCCATCATTATCAACGATTAAATGCTGAAAAACATGTGGCGGAAAACCAGCCTCTAAAAAAAGCTGTTCAATTTTATTTCCTGTTCCTGTTGAAATAGGCGCATGTTTTAAAGCTGCAACATTCCCAGCCATTAATGATGGAACTGCAAAACGAAATACCTGCCAAAATGGGAAGTTCCACGGCATAATAGCAAAAACTATTCCTAACGGTAAATGACAAACCTTGGCCTTTTTCATTTCAGTTTGAACGATTCGGGGCGCAAGATATTCTTCTGCATGCTCGGCATAATGCTCACATAGCCAAGCACATTTATTAATTTCTGCCTTGCCTGCTGTAATTGGCTTTCCCATTTCATGAGTCATTAATCGTGCAAGCTCGTCAGTTTTACTTTTTAAAAGTTGTGCAAGTTGGAGCATCAATAATTTTCTTTTAGTAAATGATGTCTGCTTCCATGACAAATATGCATCATGACCTTTATTCAGTTTTTCATGAATTTCTTTCGGGCTGAGGCAATCATAACTTTGCAAAACTTCTTCTGTTGTAGGATTTATTGTTTGAATTTTCATTATATCTCCATACGAAATAATAGTATATTTAACTCAAAGTTGATAACTCTCCTTGCGTACTACTTTTGATTATTGATACTATTTTTATGTTTTACGCTTTATTATAAAAAAGTGGTAGTCAATATATTAAATAGACTTACTGATTATCTTCAATAATTTGTTTTTAGAAGAATACTTTTTTAAATAATGGATTTCTTTTAACCCTAGGATAATTGATGAATTTAAGCAAATTGAAATTCCATCCATTACAATACATTGCTGCTTGGTTAGTACATATCTTTACTGCAAGTGCAGCATGTATTGGTGTTTTTTCGTTGGTAAAAATGTATCAGCATGAATATATTTTTGCTTTATGGCTCATGCTAATCACAGTAGTTATAGATGCAGTTGATGGAAGTTTTGCACGACTTGTTGAGATTAAAAAAATCTTGCCACAAATAGACGGCGCTTTACTTGATAACATAGTCGACTATCTAAATTATGTCATTACCCCATGTTTTTTCTTATTAGTAAAACCAGATATGCTTCCTCCGCAATATTCTGTTTTTTTGATTGCTGCCGTTACAATCACTTCCGCCTATCAATTTTGTCAATCAGATGCTAAAACACCTGATCACTTTTTTAAAGGGTTTCCTTGTTATTGGAATGTAGCAATATTATATATGTTTATATTTGACACTTCTGCAACAACTAATGCCATAATACTATTCATTCTTTCTATACTTATTTTTGTGCCCGTAAAATATGTATATCCTTCAAGACTGGATTATTTAACCGAATCAAAAATATTAAAAATTCTCATGCATATTTGTTCAATTATTTATGCTATAAGCTCTATTTGTTTACTCGTAAGCTATCCTAATCCCAATATTGTTTGCCTTAGCCTCTCGATGGCATATGTAGCAATGTATTTGTTTTTAAGCTTTTATAGAACTTATTATCCATTGATTAAGGCAAAAATTACTGCACATAGATAATAAGCTTCTTTTACTAAATGATAGACTTTGCTTGTTTTATGATTAAAATACCCCGAAAATTTACTTATTGAGGTCGTTATGTTTTTGTTGCAACAAATTAAAAAATCACTAATTCTCTCTATGATACTAGCTAGCTCCGTAGAGGCTTCTGGACCATTCCCAAGAGGTTGTGAGGTCACTGGTTTTGGATACAATCAAAATTATTTAATTTTAAATGAGACTGGAAATCAGTCCTATTATTTAATACAAAATCATTCTGATAGCAGAATTGAGCTAGAGCGTTTAAATACTGAAGAGGCTTTTATGAGCCCCCCTTTACACGCAACATTAGATCCAATGAGCTGGGGAGCATTTGCTTCTGATGTTAAAAATTTAAATTTCAAATGCTATAAGCGTAACGATGACAACACTGTACTTGTAGCGTGCCAAGATGTATTAGATGTGTGTCAGTATCCAAGAGTAAAATTCGCTCTAAGTAACATGGGAAATTATTGGATCTCATTTAATAAACCACAAGGAACAATTATCCAGGAGTCTGTAGCAAAAGGAATTTATTTAAAATGGTGATTTGTGCTTAAACAATGGCTTACCCTATTGGGATGGTTTGGCACACTTATTATATTATTTGGAACCACTCAAAAACCATCCCATATTTATTATATTGCTGGCGCAGTAGCATTACTTACGACAGCAATTTACTTTAGGTTGTTTTTCTATATTGCTCTTGAACTCATTCTTATAGCAGGACACTTAGCAATTATCCTCAGAATCGGCCCCTATACTCAACTTTTTCTCCCTATACTGCTCTGCACTCAGCTGTTAACCTTCTATTTTGTATTTGGTAAGATAAAATTTTTTTTAGTACTTGGAATTTTAGGAATAGCTTTGCTATCTATAGGACTAGCTTATAATAATCAATGGATATTTTTTTCTGGTAGCACATTTATCGGCACTTATTCTTATTATGTCGGACACAAAGGGCAGCACCCTGCTTACATTTGGGCTGGTTTAAATACAGCGCTTGCATTAATTGCGCTTTACAGGATTCTTATTTTTTAGCCATAAAAATATTTTTTCATGTTTCAATTGTGCAGAGAAACATCTCAATTGTGCATAAAGCGATGTTTGTAGACAACAGGGTTTTATAATACCTTTTTAAGCTCAGAAAGCTAAGCAACTTTCATAAGCCTTCATATTATCGAGATGAGGATATAATTTTTCTATTGTTTTTTTAATTGATATGAAAGTCATTTAAACACTAAAGCAAAGCAGGATATATAATTTAAACATCTATACCACACTTTGCTTTATGTAAAAATATGTCACTATTTGGCAGGAACAATTTCAATGCTTAAATTAGCAATAACATCACTATGAACATGTATTTCAACAACAAAATTACCAATTGAGTGCAAAGGACCTTCTGGCATCACAATTTCGCGTTTACTTACTTCAATATTCTTTTCAGTCAAAGCATCTTTAATTTCATTGACACCAACAGAACCGTATAACTTGCCTTCGTCACTAGCCATAGCACTAATAACTATATGAGTATCATTAAACTTAGACGCACGTTGCTCTGCAATAGATAATGCCTGTTGGGCTTTCTTTTCGAGCTCTGACCGACGTTGCTCAAATATTTCGATATTTTTAGGTGTGGCAAAAACAGCTTTATTTTGTGGTATTAAAAAATTACGACCATAACCTGCTTTTACATTAACTTTATCACCTAGGTTACCTAAATTTCTCACTTTTTCTAATAAGATAACTTCCATCTCAATAACCCCTTAAATTGATTCACCTACCCTTGATGGGAGGTACATTCTAAAATTAACTAAACTATCTAATGAACCAAGGATAATGTAGATACACAATACAAAAGTTGGCTTCAATAATATTAATAATATTAATAATATTAATAAAATGAATATACTAATCTGGCTTTTATTAGAAAAAATAAAATAAACCAATGTAAAACCAGCAAGTACAAAATAACAAAGCATCAAAGGAAGAACATTGATAGCTAAAGGAATTCCGTAATAAGAAGCTAGAGAAACTCCTAAAAATACTAAAAACGATAATTTGCTACTTCGAAATGTCATAAACTCATTCTTGAAACCTCCAGGTACAAACAATTTAGCCTGGATTGCTCGAGCAACCATCAACGACATTACTGATGAAATAATTACACTTAACATCTGAACGCCGAAAAACAATTGTGCCAACATTGATGAGTTCATGCCATCAAGAGAACTTTCAACGAGCTCCTGATATTGCATAATGAGCATCTTAAATTGTTCAAATTGCCCCAAAATAAAATTAGGCGCTAAAAGTTGAAGAAGCAAACATCCCAAAAATGCCTGTATGAAAAAAGCTCCAAATGCCATTTGCCATTTTCCGGTTTTCCGCAAACATAGTGCTGCTAAATAACAGGGCATATAAGTAATGAAAGTATTAATTAAAGCTCCGGATAATGGTACCAACATCATCAGTGGGACAGAATGAATGACTAAAGCGGGTAATAAAATATCAAAACCAGATTTTGCTCCTTTTCTTAAAGTTACTAGACAAACTAAAGCAACTGAAAGCCAAGATACAAACGGCAAGACTGAAAAAACCGCTGCACAAACAATTGCATACTGCTTATTTTCAAGCATTAGCTTACATTGTTTTGATATGAAATTACCTGCTCGATTCATTTGATTTATTTATGGCTATCACAATATGGCAACAGACCAAGAAATCTGGCTTGCATAATTGCTCTTGCTAATTGTCTTTGGAAACGAGTATGAGTACCAGTAATACGACTTGGTACTATTTTTCCTGTTTCAGAAATGTAATTTTTTAATAAATTAATATCTTTATAATCAATTTCATTGCCACCTTCTGCACTGAAGCGGCACATTTTTTTTCTACGAAAATAAGCTGACATAAATAAGTCTCCTCTTAGGCTGCTCTGGTTTCTTTCTCTTTCTTCATCAAAACAGACTCAGTAGTAATTGCTTGTTTTTGACGTGTGATTAAGTTTCTGATGATTGCATCATTGTATTTGAATGCATTTTTAATCTCTTCCAAAGCTTCGAGACTGCACTCAATATTCATAAGAATATAATGTGCTTTATGTACATCACAAATTGGATAAGCCAATTGACGACGGCCTAAGTCTTCTTTTCGGTGGATTACTCCATTGTGCTTACTTATGATCCCCTCGTAACGCTCAACCATTGCAGGTACTTGCTCACTTTGATCAGGGTGCACAAGAAACATAATCTCATAATGTCTCATGATTTCTCCTTATGGGTAAAAGCCTTCTGTATTCAATGACAACAGTAAGGCAAGGTTTTAAAAAAGCTGCCAATTATAACTATTTCTGCTTGATCTTACAATCGCAAGCTACGTAAAAAATAGAAATTTTAAAAATTTAGTATCTAATACTACGATATAAATTATTTTTTTATTCATTTATCTCAATTTGTAGTGGTAAATATCTATAATTTAGGTTACCGTGCACATGATAAACGTGATGGACTTATAAACTACTTAATCAAAAATTATAGAGGTTTTTAATGGATATAATTTCTCTTCAATTTGAAGAACCTTTAATGATTCATATTGGCAAAGCATCTGTCAAAATTTTAGCATTTAAAACACAAGAACCAGGAAATATCAAATTTGGAGTTGATGCTCCTAGATCAGTCAATGTACACAGGGAAGAAATTTTTAATGCAATAAAACAGAAACAACTTTTAGATACAGTCGAATAATAACTCAATGAACCAAATATCATCACGGCCAATTAATATCCTTGCAGGGCTAATGCTACTATTGTCTTCTATTGTTTTTTTAGTAAATAACTATTTTTTTAAATTCAGGGGAAATAATTACTTTCCGGGAGGGATTCCCTACCTGGCAACTGTTTTGTTTCTTTTCAATTTAGGATTAATACTTTATTTTAAAAAAGGAAGCAAGTTCAGACAAATTGGCAGAGAGCTTCTTTATTTGTTTGGTGTAATGAGTTTGATCGCAATAGCAACCAATGCAGTACAATTAACCCCCTTTACCCCTATAGATCCATCCATTGTTAATTTTGAAAACTATATACATTTTCCTATGGAATCAGTTGTGGCTTGGACTAATAATCACCCTAAATTTAAATACCTCCTTGGCGTAACTTATGATAGTTTAACCTATCAAATGAGCATTTTGCCCCTGTTTGTCATTTTTACTTGTCACTTTCATCTTGTTCGAGAATATTATTTTTATTTATTATGTACCACATTGATTGGGTTTTCATTTTATTACTTTTTTCCAACCACCGCTCCAGCAAGTGTTTTAAACAGCGATCTTTTTTCTATTTCACAAATAGCAACAGGACTTAAGTTCCAACAAATACATCATTATATTAATCCTACTACAAATGATGGGGGGCTTATTGCTCTTCCCTCATTTCACGCAATTTGGGCGGTATTATGTGTGAACTTAGTTCGAGATTGGAAAATTTTATGGGTAGTTTTATCCGTGATTAATCTATTTCTTATTGCATCATGTGTACTTTTAGGATGGCATTATATTACCGATATCATAGGTAGTTTTATTGTTTTGTGGATAAGTTACTATTTTTTTAATCTGTGTAAAACTGAGCACAATATCATAAGAGAACCGACTATCTTGAGAGACTCTTGAAATAGTTGGCTCAATGCCTTGCGGTTTATATCATTTCATTTTTTATATTTTTCTAACTAATCCTGATGGAAATGCAAGCTCATTTTGGATAACCTTATTATCCTTGGTCATATGGCCCGATAACTGTTTTTCCAGTACCGTCTGTAACCGTATGTTACGTTGCTCGCTAAGCATCGGATATACTTGTAATACCAGTTGGCCATCTTGTTTACCTGTTTTTACAGGTTGATTAATGATTCTTACTTGCGTGCCGACCGGGACTGATCGAAATAAAAGTTCAATATCATCAGGATACATTCGTATACATCCCGCACTTACACGAGCACCTATTCCATCTTGTCTGTTGGTACCATGAATAAGAAATGTAGGCCAACCTAATCGCAAAGTATATTGACCTAATGGGTTATATGGACCTGAAGGCAATTCTTCAGGAAGAAAATCACCATTTTTTTCAGCTTCTTCTCGCAGATTTTTTGTTGGCCTCCACTTTGGATTAGCTACTTTAGCAACAACTTTAGTAACTCCTAATGGAGTTTTCCATCCTTTGCGTCCTATACCGATAGGGAAAGTAAGCACTACATTTTCGTTTTCAGGAAAATAATAAAGCCTGTATTCTGCTAAATTGATTACAATCCCTTTTCTAGGAACATGGGGCAAAATATACTGAGAAGGTATAATTAGCCGTGAATTAGCCGCTATTGTACGTTTTGGATCAATATGAGGATTAGCTCTGACTAACTCATGATAACCTACATCAAATCGTTTCCCTATTTCATCGATAGATTCAAGGCCTTCAGACAATACATATTGTGGTTCACCGACTACATCTCCGGTAGCCGGTAAAACTAATGTAGTTGCATGAGCAATAATAAATAGCCCAACAATTTGTAAGATAAGTAAAACAAACAGCCTATATTTGCTTAAGCACATTTTTTATCATACTCAAACCTGTACCTGGGTGAAACAATGTAAATTGTGTAATTTATCATGATCTAAGTTCGATCTTTGCTTCACTTAAGATGCATATACTCACTTAGTAAGAGAGTTTATAAACTCTCATCTACCTTGAAACGTTCACCATATTTTGATTCCAAAGTCTTAAATAGTTTTTCTAAGTTGTTTGCCCCAAAATCTTTCGCGTAATTCATTGGCCCTCCACGAAATGGTGCAAAGCCGGTAGCGAAAATCATGCCTGCATCAAGTAAGTCAGCATCAGCAACAACTCCTTCACGTAAACAAGCAGCTGACTCATTTACCATCCTTAAAATTAATCGATCCGCAATATGGGCATCTATGGCAACAGTTGGACGCTTTTTAATTGCTTTGCCATTTTTATAGTGATAAAAACCCTGACCACTCTTGCGACCCAGTTTTCCTTCTTTGACCATATCACGTAGTTTCTGGGGGACTGTACCGCCGAAATGTCCTGTTAAATTTTCAGCCACAGCCAAGCCGACATCTAAACCCACCGTATCTGCCAATTCAACTGGCCCCATAAACATACCAAAGGCTAAAGCTGCTTCATCAATTGTTTCAGGACTATAGCCCTCATCTAATAATTGAACACACTCCATCAAATACGGCATTAATACTCGATTCACCAAGAAACCTGGACTGGATTTAACAGGTAAAGGAAGCTTGCCGATTTGATTGACAAATGCACAAGAATTTAGCTCAACTTTTTTAGATGTTTGTGCACTGCTTACAATTTCGACCAAATCCATCTTTGCTACTGGATTGAAAAAATGGATCCCCACTAAACGTTTAGGATCATTCATGACACTGCTCATCTCATCTAATGGAATGCTCGATGTATTCGTAGCAATAATGGCATCTTTTTTAGCAAATTTTTCGACTTTTTTTATAATGTCTTGTTTGACTGCAAGATTCTCGAAAACTGCTTCAATAATTACATCAGCACGAGCGATACCACAGCCTTCAGGATCAGGAATTAAATTGTCCATTGCAGCTTGAATTAGCCTAGGTTTGCGCAATTTTTTCTTATATAAAGCATGTGCACGCCCAATTGCAGGGGCAATTTGAGCATATGTTTGATCTTGTAATGTTACTTTAAGCCCGCGCAAGGCACACCAGGCGGCTATATCACCTCCCATCACTCCTGCTCCAATAACATGTACCTGCTTCGCCTTAAAATCGCTTCCTTTAGCAAAAGCCTTCAATCGCTCACGTAAAGTAAATGCCCGGATTAGATTTTTTGAAGTAATCCCAGTCGATATCAAATGTTCTATAGAGTCAATTTCTTTTAAGTAAGCCCTATCCCCTATACCTCCTTCATGCTCCCATAAATCGATAATGGCGTATGGCGCTGGGTAATGCTCTTTACGAACTCGTTTACCAACACTACGGCGCATTAAAGAAGCAAGAGGCTTTCTCACCCATGCATTGTTAGTAATTCCCTGTATTAATGAGGGTTTATGCTTCGCGGGTTTGTTTTTGATGAAATAAATTGCTGCACGTTTTAACTGCCGAACAGGTACTACATCATCAACCATACCTAAGCTTTTTGCTCTTGAAGCCGAAACTGCACTTCCCGTTAAAATAATTTGTGATAAGGCGTTAAAACCTCCTATGAGTTGCGGCAAACGCACAGTACCGCCCCAACCAGGATGTATACCTAGCATTACCTCAGGCAAACCAATCCGAGTATCTTTTTCATCACTCGCGACACGGTAGGTACAGGCTAAAGCTAATTCACAACCTCCTCCCATACAAAAGCCATCAATCATGGCAACACTAGGAACTGTTAATGCCTGTAACCTAGCAAATACGGCTTGTCCTTTTCGTAAGAAATCTACCGCTTGAGCCGTTGTTTCGAATTTAGAAAAAGCATTAACATCTGCACCAGCAATAAATCCTTTTTCTTTAGCTGAATACACAATTAATCCTATAGCATTTTTATTTTGTGAAATTTCATGAAGCAAACTATTCAGTTCATCCAATACTTCTTCATTAATGCTATTTACAGTTGTATCTATTCTGTTTAAACCCAGCCATAGAATATTGTCATTGTCTTGATGCAATTCCCAATGTTTATAATTATTCATGTCCTTTCACCTCAGTCACTCTTTCCAGATACATTGCCCCACCCTGTCCTCCACCAATACAAATAGAGGCCATACCCCGCGACTCATTTCTTTGCTCTAATGATTTTAATACATGCAATACAATCCTGGCTCCGCTTGCGCCTATTGGATGTCCAGCCGCAATTGCCCCTCCCTCACGATTCAACTTGTCCAATGAAGGTCCGCCCCAAGCTTTTTCTAGACCTAATTGGTTACGACAGTAATCATCATTATTCCACGCTTCTATACAGCCAAGAACTTGTGCAGCAAATGCTTCATTTATTTCCCAACAATCCATATCATTAGGTTTTAATTTTTGTCTTTGTAAGATAGGCGTTGCTGCATGAACGGGACCAAGACCCATTTGAGAAGGATCAAGCGCAGACCACTGGGAATCTACAATTCGTCCAATAACAGGTAAACCATATTTTTTCACTGCCTCACTGCTAGCAAGCAATAATAAACACGCCCCATCAGTTATTTGAGAGCTGTTTCCTGCAGTTACCATACCGTATTTTTTATCAAAAAAAGGTCTTAATTTAGCTAATTTTTCTACTGTTGAATCAGCCCTTAAGCCATCGTCTTGTACATAAACACGTCCTTTGTAGTCAATAATAGGCGATACCTCTGTCATTTTGTTTTCGTTATATGCATGGGCTAATCTAATATGGCTCTGGCAAGCAAATTCATCCATTTGTTCCCGAGTGATACCAAATCGATAAGCAACCTTTTCAGCTGTTTGTCCCATGTTCATGCCTACAATTGGATCTGTAAGTCCGCGAAGTAATGCAATAACAGGAGCAAGAAATGCAGGTCTAAATTGAGTGACAAGACCTAATTTTTGCCCAATACTTTTGGAAGAATACCAACTGGCCAACCAAGAGGCCATTTTTTGATTAAATAATAAAGGAGCATGACTCATTGCATCAGTTCCACCTGCAAGAACTAAATTACTGCGGCCACTAGCTATTTGCATTGCAGCATTATCTAAGGCTTGCATGCCGGAAGCACAGTTTCTCATTACAGTAAACGCAGGAACCTTATCACCGCAACCTAAACGCAATGCAATTACACGAGCAATATTGGCCTCATCTGGTCCAGGCATGGCACTGCCAATAATTACTTCATCAAGTTCTGATGGAGAAAAAGGCTGTCGATTTAATAATGTTATACCTGCAGCTACAGCCAAATCTGATCCAGAAAAAGGACCTATTCCTTTGGCTTTAAGAAATGGAGTTCGATTTCCATCAACAACATAAACATCCCGACCATTTAAATTTGACTGCTGTTTCATTGATCCTCCTTATTTATCTATGCATTTATGTCACGGCAATCACATTTATCATTTTCTTAAAAGCAGGCATGACACAAGAAATATTTTCTTAATCCAATATTAACCCGATTTATGAATGTTAAAGAGTAGCAGTAAACATGAAAATTTGGAAATTTTATAAAACTTTCACTAAAAAATAAATGAAGCTAACTATTTGAATAAAAAAGAACTCCATACATTATTTTAATACAATATGATTCATACCAAGTCATGACACGATTAATTAAGTAGAGCATACGTTAATTTATATATCAAACTGATTTTAGTAGCCCCCCATATAAGCTCGAAGATACTCCAAGCTAAAACAAATATTCATGGATATATTTCATTTAAAATAAAATGAGTTTTTATAGCTTCATGAAAAATGGTAATTAGATTTGACAAATAGGGGTACGATACTTATTTTCTAAAAACTGTATTGTATCAACGAGTTTATCCTTTGGACTAATAATTTCAATTTCATATAGCTTTTCAAGAATACTATCAATATCCTGTAACTCCTTTTGCTTAATTTTTGCGACTATTTCAGTAATATCTCGACTATGATCATATATAGATGATGATATTAAACAACAAAAAAAGCCTACATCAGAATGGGGTTTTAATTTTGTTAGATATTCTTCAAGTTGTAAACATATTTCATGAACTGCTAGAGGCAATAATTCTTCTTCACTTTTTCTTAATTCAAAAATAAATTCACCAAACTTTTCATTTTTATTTTCCAATACTTCAAGAAAAAATAACAATTGAGAAACAAGCTCATGTGGATCGCTAGCCTCTGACATTAATTGACGCAATACAAAAATTAATTGGTCAACATTCACCGATACATTATGATTAAGACTCCCAAATACTTCATTTTCTATTCCGAGTAATATTCTTAAAAAAATTTTATTCGGCGTAGAATTAAACGACGTCTGAATATCTCTAGATATTAATGACTGTTCAGCATTCTTTAATGGACTGCCTGTATAGAAAACGTTTATTAATTCGTGTACCTCATTTTTGAAGTCCATAGCTGTAAATATTACCTCATCTTTACACAAAAGAATAAAATCACTAACTCTAACAACAGAGTCATCGGCATATTTCACATGAAGAATAAGCAAGCCTATACAGACTCTGGAAAACTCAGATAATGAAACATCTCTATATTGATTGTTTTCTGCAAACAGATACAAATCTTTAATTAAACCCAGGACTGCCATTAATTCAAATTCATAATCCCATTTTATTTCCATCAAATTAATTAAATGAGTAATAAATCGCTCAGCCATTTTTTTATTTGATTTGCATATTTTTTTAGCTTGAGATTGTAAGATATCTGTATACCACATATTTAATTACAAAAAATAATTTTATCTGTGGTATTAGCATAGTTTTTTGTCCTTGGGTGTATTATGCATTACTTTTAAACATGGAGATCTTTTTTTATTTATTAATTTAAATAAGATTTTAATTAATTTACAATGTATATTGACGACAGTAAAATACCTGATATACTCCGCAACCATTGATTGGAGAGATGGCCGAGTGGTCGAAGGCGCTCCCCTGCTAAGGGAGTATGGGAGAAATCCCATCGAGGGTTCGAATCCCTCTCTCTCCGCCAATCAACGCGCCCGTAGCTCAGTTGGATAGAGTATCTGGCTACGAACCAGGGGGTCGGAGGTTCGAATCCTTCCGGGCGCGCCATTTTTAACTAAATAAAATCAATGACTTACCCCAAAGCTTGTGACATAAAAAACCAGCTACTGTGGCAAAAACGTGTCATAAACTCGTTCTGCCGCCATTTTTAGATGGTCGCTCGAGAGATGTGCATATCGTAATACCGTCTCATAGTTAGACCACCCACCCAGTTGTTGTAACTCATGTAATGCTGTTCCATTCTGCACATGCCAACTTGCCCATGTATGGCGTAAATCATGCCAGCGAAAATCATTTATATTTGCTCGAAGAAGCGCTTTCCTCCAAGCATGATTATTACATCGAGTTACAGGTTTACCCTGGTACGTAAATATATAAACAGAGTTTTTACCTTTTTGTGACTGAATAATTGAAATAGCTTGTTTATTTAAAGGAACTGGAATAGCTTTTTTAGTTTTAGATTCATCCGAATGAATAAGTGCATGTCCTTTATCCAGAGAAACTGCACTCCACTTTAATTGAGTGACATTTGATTCCCGAAGACCAGTACATAAAGTAAATGCGGCCATATCTCTTAAATGAGAAGGCAATTCCTTTAATAACCGATCAGCCTGTTCCTTAGTTAACCAGCGTATTCTCCTATTCTCTTCTTTTCTCATTCGAATAATTGGAGCCGATTCCAACCAACCCCATTGTTTATGAGCTCGATTTAATACCGCACGAATTATTTCCAACATTCGATTGACTGTAGAGGGAGTCACACCTGTTTTTTCTTTTTTCTGCGCAATTGCTTCGATTAGATCTCTATCAACATCAACCAACATTTTTTTTCTTAAATAAGGATCCAACCAAGTTAAATGCATTTTATCCATATCTAAACTTCGTTTATGTTGAGACTCATCAACCCATCGAACAACCGCATCTATCCATGATTTTTTTGGTATGGACTTTTGTGTTTTTTCATTCCATAAATCATTTTTAAGTTGATCATGAAAGCGTTGGGCGTTCTGTCTTATCTCAGTCCCAGTACTTTTTCGTACACGCTTTCCTTGGTGGTAAATATCTGTCCACCAGATCCCATCTCTTTTGTAGAGTGCCATGTATCAATACTCCTTATATTGACACCCTGCGATGCATCCCAAGTAGAGTACTTGTTTCTTATGTACATCACAAGATCATCCTCTATAAAACGCCAACTTCTACCTATTTTTGCAGCGGGGATTATTCCGTTAGCAACCATTCTTCTTACTGTTTCTTTATGAGCCCCTAAAAATTTAGAAGCTTCAATGATGTTCAGTGTTCGGCTATATGTTTTTTGTGTTATATCTGCTTTGAGTTGATTCATAAACATATTCCTTGCATTGAAATGCACGATTCGAGCATCTAATTACATCATATCGTGCATCTCAATTCAATAATCTAGAAATAATTTTATGTAATCACAAATACGCAATTACTTTGCGCTGAAGATAAAAAAGTAATGTGCTCACAAGAAGATAGAGTGAAGGATTAATGAATAAAGCAACCATAAAAAATGAAAACAGCACACCTAGCGCAACAGGTTGAACTAGCTATAACCCCTTATCTTTACTGATATAAATCTGTGGTAGCAGAAAGTTAAGTGAAAAAATATATTCAAAGCAGAAAAAATCAATGAAAAACAGTATGCAACAACGCATCACCTCAATTGTTCACAATGATGCGTCCATGCATATTTTTTAATTAACCAATTGAATAATAATTAATTTTATGATGAAATGATTTTAAAAAAATATGCATGGATGCATCATTTGAAATCCAAAAAATCGCAAATGAAAGGTGCCACATGCCCAGAGTTACAATAACATTGCCAGAACCAATTCATCAACAAGTCCTAAAGATAGCCACTAAAGAAAAAGACTCTCTTTCTTATACAATAGCCAGACTTGTTGAGATTGGTCTTATTGTCCTGAAAAATAAGAATGAAGGTAGAAAGACTCAAACTAATGAACTGGAAGAATATTGCCAAAAATTAATTATACAGATTAATGGAGTCTTAAAAGCATTGGTGATAAACCAATATAATTTTGACAAGGAAATAATTTTAAAAATCACAAAGGAGACTCTGGATCAATTTAATAGACTAAAAACTTCATAAAGCATGAAGCACAATAAGAACATTAAAATTTACATGGGAATTTGAATATACTTATTTTTATGATTAGCTACCATAGATGATTAGAAAATATTTTAATCAATCAACTATGTCATTTAATATCAGAAATGGATTTCTATCAAGTAAATATTTATTTGGCATAATAATTTCTTATTTTCTATATCAAAATTAGTCAATTAATATGGTAAATTATTCTAAGCCAATTTATGATAAAATTTATTGAGATATTTAACCAAAAGATTCGATTATGCTAATAGGTATCCCGCATTTCCACTGATGATCAAAATTTAAACTTGCAACATGATGCTTTAAAAAATATTGGATGCGAGCGAATATTCGATGATCAAATTACTGGAAGCAAAATTCAACGACCAGAATTAGAAGCAATTTTACAATTTACTCCAAGTGGTGATGTCATTCTTCTCTGGCGTCTAGACCGATTAAGTAGATCACTTAAAGATTTAATTGAAATGGTCGCCCTACTCGATTCCAAGAAAATTGGATTAAGAAGCTTATACGAATCAATTGATACTTCTTCAAGCTCTGGAAAACTAATATTTCATATTTTTGGGGCTTTACCTGAATTCGAACGGGAATCTAATTCGAGAGAGAACGCATGCGGGTTTACAAGCAGCTCGAGACAGGGGTAGAAAAGGTGGGAGGCCTAATAAGCTATCAAAAGATAAAGAAAATTTAATTCGTGAGCTTTATAAAAGCAAAAACCACATTATTAATAAAAATATGTGATTTAGTTAATATTTCAAAACCTACATTATATAAGTATTTAAAACATGAATCCTAAATGGAAGAAAATTGTCTTACATAGATTTTTCATTATTGGCCTTGTCTTTTTATTTTTTTATTTAGGGTCTAAGTTTTCGCCCTCGCCCTTAGAGATATCATTTTGCCATCTTACATCTTTTACATTAAGTACAACCATGTTGAACGTAATTTCAGAGATCTCAATGAACGCAGCTCTCTTATTGATTTTTTATTGTTTTTTAGATGTCAATAGAAGATATACCGCCATATTAGAACTTTCTGATGAACTTGAAAGCAAGTATTTTCAATTTAATTCTAAATTGATAGACTATATTGCCAGGAGACTAGAGAAAGAAGAAAATAATGAGGAAGCATTAAATTTAGCAAATAGAATAAAAAAAGATTTATTAATATCTACCACGCATAAATATGATTACTTTAATAAAACTAGTCATAACTTGAAGAATATAATAAAGAGTAAACTGCTGGATATTAAATATATTATATTTTTTGAGGCAACTACTGTAATTAAT
>NZ_RXNW01000006.1:172214-229874 GCF_004283175.1 Legionella longbeachae | reverse complement strand
AATTTGCCAAGTGCCTCAAATGAAGAATAGAGACATTCGAGTTATGGCACGGCATATTCATGCCGATTTATTTCAAAAAGTGAAAATTAAAATGGAAACTGAGGAATTTAAAGAAAAATTTCGAGAACGTTTATGGAAAATTGAAGGTGTTATGAATGAATTAAAAAACTATCATTGCCTTTCAAAAGCGAAGTATCGTGGTCTTGATAATATGCAGATCCAGGCCTACATAGCTGCTGTAGTGATTAATATTAAAAGACTTGTTAATTTTCTGTTGTTTTCAGTTATATCACATTGCATGATCAAAAATAGCGCATCTTTTACAACAGGCCGGTACCTTATCTAGCTCAAACGATAACACGCCTCATTAACCACGCAAAGGGCTGATATTTTCAGAAGGAGATTTTGCTAATGCGATAGAAAACATAAGAATGAAGAAAAAAACCTGACAAACCCCTGAAGACATAATAGAAATATTGAATTTGAAAATAATTGGTGCATACCACTATAATTCCAGACTGTAAGCAATACAATATCTGTTTACCGAGGACATTCATGAAAAAGGGCAAAGACATCTCGGTAAGTTTTGATGGTCTATATCTGATTCATCAAAATCTTCCTGGGAAGCAGGTTCAGCAAATCACTTTACAAGAAGCACTTTTATTTATCCCTTTGCAAGGAGAAATCAGCATTATTTTGGAGGGGAAAGCCCTGCAATTGGGTGTGAGTAAAATGTTATACCTGCCACCAAATCTGACGCATTCTTTTTCTTCCACTACTCAAAGAGGTGAGCGGCTAATTGCTTTGATTGATTCTAACAAATACCAAGCAAGCTTTTCTTCTTCAGTACCCTCAATTCTTCCAGTAGATCATTTGATAAAGGAACTACTCTTTTATTTATTACTCCACCCGAAAACAAACAATGCGCAATCGTTAATTCAGGTATTTTGTGAAACTTTGCAGGAAATATTTATGCAGACCTCCTCCAATTACATACAATCAGTGGAGCATTTAGAAGCAAAAGCGAGCGATCCACGTTTAAAAATAGCCTTAAATTACATGCGGGAGCACTTAGCAGAAAATATTAATATGAATGATGTGGCACGTCATTCCGGATTGAGTAGTCGTAGTCTTAATCGATTGGCAGCGATTGAAACGGGACTACAACCCAAGCAGTGGCTGATTCATTATCGAATAACAAAAGCAAAGGAACTCCTACGCCTATCTGGAAACTCCGTTACTCAGGTAGCCTTTAAGGTAGGCTATAATTCCTTAGGTCAATTCATTGCAACCTTTCGTACTCATACCGGGCAATTGCCTTCTGAATATCTCAATATGGCTAAAAACTGAAAATTAATGGCGAGTTTTTAGAATCATTTCTTTCTCCATGCTCATAAACTGCGTAGGTGAAACAACAAACCGTGAGGAGAAAATAGAATGATACGAAAACAAACAAGTAACTGGTCAAGAAATATAACTCTTTGTTTTGCAATGATCTTTCAGAGCGTGACTGCCCATGCTTACCATATTCCGAAGGCAACGCAGTCTGAAAGCGAAATTCAAATAGTACAAAAATATTTTGAAGCTCTAGCCACAGGTGACATGGCCTTGCTCGATAGCCTGCTTTCTGAAAATATCATTTGGCATCAACCTGGAAATGGTTCTTTGTCAAAAACTTATTACGGTAAGCAGGAAGTATTTTCACTATTTGGTCAATTTATGAAAATCAGTGAAAATACTTTCAAAATCGATGAAGTAAAAAATATCATGGCTAATAACCTCTTAGTAGCCGCTACCCTTCATTTCTCCGCCCATAAATCCAATGGCAGCAGACTGTCTATGGACGGAGTTGACTTGATGAAAATTAATAATGGTCAAATTGTCGAGGTCTATCTTTTTTCAGCAAACCAACCCGAAGAAGATGCTTTTTGGAAATCTGAAACGCAATTAAAACATTAAAGTCCATTGACAATTCGCCTAATGGTTACGTTCTGCTGCATGTCCGCAGGGTCCATGGATTCAGTGGACATGCAGCGGAATGTAGCCATGGTGAGGTTTCTAGCGGAAATGTCAACTCGTCACGGAGAATCGATTGGTTACTATATTCCAACACGCCATCATGCGGAAAATCTGAATTAGAACTTTTAAAACAAGCTGCGAAAAAGTTGGAAACCATATTAATTACTCAAAGCATTGAGGAAGATGAATTAATCTCGTAATTTTGTCGTTTGTGTGAAGAGAAAGATTAATGATAGAGCGTGTTCTGGTACTAGATGCAAATATACTAATCCGGGATGTTTTGGGTACCAAGGTTAGAGATTTTTTGATGCCTGACAATAGCATCCTTAGTGAAACAAAATACTTAAAGATTAAAAGAGCATCAAAAGCAAACCTATAAAATAACCGCTGTCACAAACATCCAAATAGCTCAAACACCTGTAACAATTAATCCTATCATGCTCATTGACATTGGAATGCTATGACCTGATATGTCATGTGCCAATGATGAATTAAGCGTAAAACATGTGTTCTTGAGACACTATAATTTTGACATTGAACAAGGAACAAATTGGGGGATTTCGTTACTATTAGAGTACCTTCGTAGTGCTTATTCAAAATGAATTTATTTATTTGAATTAGTTTCGGCTTAATCTGACACCACTACTTGAAAAGGTGAGAGTTTCCGGTTTTGATAGAAGTGCGAACTTTAAACAAAACCAAAAGGAAAACTCTCATGATAGATAATACAGTTAAAATTATTAAACATAAAGTTGGCTTATTAAACCTTGCTTAAGAATTAGGGAATGTATCTAAGGCCTGTAAAGTAATGGGCTTATCCAGAGATACTTTTTATCGCTACAAGTCGGCAGTAGAATCGGGAGGAGTTGATGCTTTATTCGACCAGAACCGAAGAAAACCTAATATAAAGAATCGAGTAGATGAAGCGATTGAACTATCAGTAAGGGAGTATGCAATAGCATATCCAGCTCAGGGCCTCATATATTATTTTTTAAATAGATTATATTTTGAAAGTCGCCAAGCTATACAGCCCATAACATGCGCACTTATTAGTAAAAAAGCGCACAAAGGGAAAATCCTAGTCTCTCCTAATATTAAAATATGAATATAAGGGGGCATTAATTTTAGGGTACTAAAAGTAATTGATAAAACAACCGCAAATATCAGGGTATATTTAAAATGTTTTCTATCTAACAATAATGCAAAGACAGATCCCAAAACTATCCCATATAATTCAGCGACTATGATTAGAAGAGGCCACCATCCTTTTGCATCCGGGTTGTTGTGTTCAATTAATAAGGAAGCTATAAATGCAAATAAAGTAGCATAGTTAATAATGAATAAATCTCTGTGAAAGCTATCTAAGGTTGATACTGATTTTTTTAAGTTTAATCGACTAGTCAATATCTCAGACCAGAATATTACAACTGTAATAAGAGGTAAAGTCATGGTTAGCCCTTCACTCCAATTGATTGGTGAACCATATACCATAATGAAAACAGCTGAAAGATACACAAAAATAAGAGCTGTCGAATAACGATTTAATTGATACATTATACTCCTTGTTTCTAAAAACTCCGGATAGAAAACAAATCTGGATTGAAAAGTATAAACGGGCGGTGTCATTTAAAGTGTGTAAGTAGCGCGGAGTAAAATTATTGTAGATCTGATTGAATCAAATTACACGTCTAATCTCTCACAACCTCTTCGAAGAGTCAAAATATTTGTTATAAAAATTATTTTTGTAATAAATAAATTCTCTGTGGCCGAAGCGTGATTAAATCTGAAAGCGATAATATATCAATGATTTTTGTTGTTATAGGTCACGGGGGGTTATAAAAACCAAAGATTTTTGTCCAGAGAAATGGTCAATCAAAACCTATAATCTTGCTCCAATAAGCAAGATCTTTTTAGCAATCAAATAGGATGTAAAATTTAAGAAAAGTAATATGATGTTTACATGTTATCCATATAAAAAATATGGAACCCTTTATACCGGCATTACAAGCAATCATGTGATGTAAAAAGGATTAATTAAAAATAATAAAGTAGAGATAAGATCCTTCCCTTTAGATCTATATAAAACGTTCACGTACATCTCATAATTGATTTGTGAATAAAAAAACAGTAGCTACCGAACTATCCTCTCCATTTTCATAGAAAAAAAATTGTATATTTTTGACATTAAGGATCTAACTCGTTTTTTAAAAGCATTAATACTTGACCTCTAAGGCTCATTCAGGCTAAAAAATACAGCTTTTTAAATTACAGGGAGTGGTTATGACTGAAGAAAAACGAGAAAAAATTTCCAATGTAGATGAGTCTAAATTAGGTGCAGATGTATATGAGAGTGCTGCTAAATTTAACTTGCAAATCGCTACTAAAGGCCCGGCAATCCTCTATGCACTCAGTAAAGCGGATCAAATGATTAACAACGATGTGGTCACCGGGGTGGGGGGATTGGTTGTTGGCGGAATTGGTTTTTTTGGCAATCGATATTATAGGAAAAAAGGTGAGGATTCTGCTTATTCTTATATGGGTCAATTAATGGGAGGAGCACAATTTGTTACGGGATTTTTGCTTCTCTCTTTTAAAGCAGCGGAAATATACACAAATACTGATGAGCCTAACCCGTTAATGGGAGTTATAAAAATGGCAGGAGTAGCATTAGCTATAACTCAAAGTACATTAATATTATTGAACTCTTATATATATGGTGAGGCTACACCTAAATCCGAGCCAGTAACAAGACCCAAACTTGATTAATTAACATACCCATCTCCCAATGCAACCAGAATAAGTTGAAGGTAAATTCTCTTGCTAATACTGGGTGATGGGGGCAAAAGATCCAGGAATTTCAGTTATCAGATTTAAGAGAATTATCAGTGTCTTATCGCAAATATTGTGCCCTACCATGATATTATTCACTATCCAAATTCTTAATGCAGATAAAACAACGTCCTATGCTAAAAAATAAAATATTCAATGGTACTCTTAATTTGGATAATAATAATTTAAAATTCATTGCTGATGGATTGTTAAGAGACTTAGGCAACTTAAAAGGAATCAATCTTTATAATCATCAGTTAAAAAATTTACCTGATGATTTATGGGCTATAAAATCGCTTAAGATCTTGAATCTGCGTAATAATAAATTAAAGTTACTTGCTGAAGAGATCGGCGATTTGTCTGAACTTCTTTATTTGGATTTGAGGAATAATAACGTAACAGAAATTCCTAAAAGCCTGCTGAAACTCCATAAATTAGAAAAATTAGACCTAAGGTGCAATAAATATTTAAATCAACCTTTTTGGCTTGAGGAACTTCAAAACAATGGGTGCATTATTCTCAACTGATGAGTTCATTTCCCTAACCCTAGATGATCTGTGAACCTGGTTAACCGCTTACAAATAAATGTTCGAAATTAAATTTCTTGCAGGAGCATCGGTTTCCAAATTTAATATTATTTACGCAGCAACAACACAAACCAATCAACCAGACTTTTAGAAAGGTCGGTGTTTAAATAATTTGTTTAAACATAATGCAAATTGAAGATGGAGTCGTAATAGAAATAACATCATCGGCATATATTGACTTGCTTCAAAATAAAAATTTGAATTTTTTGCTTTTTGTAGGGACGGTTGTTTGCATCCAAAATATTTCAATAAATTAGATCCTGGATCAGGGCAAACAATTTTTTTTTGACGTATCCATAATCTCACGCATTGCAGGATTTTCTGACAAGGACTCACGAATCTGCTTAAAAGTTTTATTCCCCGGATTTGTAAAAGCCTTAAGTACAAAAGCAATATTATCATCGTAGTTGGAATCTTGCGCTAAAATAATATCTTTTATTTTCATAATAGTAATTGCAACTTCTGACTCATTTGCAGGATTTAGCGTTGCAAGAATATCTTTTAATTCTTTTATTATTTTATGCGGGTTTCCATCGTTCGTGTCGAACATTTTATCATTTAATAAACAGCTTATTGCCATTATATTATTTGCTCTTTCATCGGGTTGAATAACTGTGATCTTAAATCGTGATTTAATCGAATCAAAACTACTATTAGCAGGTTTCTCTTTGGTGAGTATAGCAATTAATTCTTTTTGCGCTGTTATGGGCATTTTTGACTGTTCAATATATTGCATGATGTTCATGCTTTCATAAGTACAATCCTCAAAGGAAGAATAATAATCCGCTAGTATTCTTAAGGCTTCGATATCTCGCGTATCTGCGGTTTTAAATAATAATGGTTGTTCCTGAATCTCGCCTTGCCACTCCGTTTCAATAAATTTTTTCTCTGTTAAGTATTTTGGTTCTTCAGCCAATTTGCATTCCAGCAAAAAACTAAAAGCTGAGTAGTTTTTTCTTGAAAGTGCGCGTTCAATTGGAGTAAATCCATAGATGTCTTTTTTGTCAATGGCGGCAGGATTTTCAGAGTAAATTTTTTTTGTTTCTTCTATGTTGTTATACATAACCGCGTAATGGAGAGGAGAAAATAATTCTGAAAAATGATATTCTGGTGGTTTAAAATCAGGAATATTTGATGGGCTTAAGTCTATTGTTTTATCATAGCTGGAAAGATATGCGAAATTAAAGTTTTCTGATCCTCTTACTTTAGAATAAAATTCAACAAAATCTTCAGTTGTAGCAAATTCCACTAATTCATAAGGTAAATTGCTATCATAAAAAAGCCAGGTGTTTTGCGCAGTCAACATTAATGCGGTTTCGTGACTCTTTTCATTATCGAGGAATTCAACCATAATGTTCGGGATTGTTTTGTTAAACTCTAACCATTCGCTTAATTGGTTTTTTGTAAATTTTTTTAATTGTGGTACCGTATAATCCTCTAACGCTGGACCTAGTGGTAATATGATTGATTCATTAGAATTACTTTTGACTATATCAAACAACTTCTGCCGATCTCTCATGCGGGTTCCAGATATTGGACCAAGATTATCATGCTTAAACCAAGCTATATCATTTAAAAATTGCTCTATAACTTCAGTTGAATTTTTATATTTTTCTGCTAATCGCTTGCTGAGAGGAGCATCCTGATTGACAACGGTTCGCAAAATATCAAAAAATTCATCTTTTCTACCCTGTGTGCAATAAAGTAAAAATAAAAATCCTAAACCCGTGCACATTCCTCGCATACTAAGATATTTATTTTCTTCTCCTTGAGGATTATTGTTTCTTGAAAATGCATCCAGAATCGGCAGAAATCTGTTCTGGGATATATTGATAAATCTACGACTTTCAGAGGGGGCACCAGGAATTGCTTTTAAAAGGGAAAGAAGTGCGGGATTATCCAGTGACTGGTCCATGTCAAGGGCTGTTCTTCCAAATACATCGTGCGCATTGACCATTTCTTTAATAGGACAAAGAGGAGCATTAATTATAAAGCGGACAATATCCAGATTCCCATTACTTAGTTTAATAGCTATCTGTAATGCATTTAAACCATAAGTGTTAGTTTGTAAAGGGTTTGGTGTATGCTCAAACCAGCTCTGTAGAATACTTAAATTTCCTCCTTCTAGTGCTGCTCCCATTATGGATTCATTGTATTTCGGATCAATTTTCCCCCGGTTTTTTGCTAAAAACTCCTCAAACAATGTTGCATTGCCTTTCATGGCCGCATTAATAAGCGCATAATTTATTTCTTCTTCATCCTGAGGTTCAATAAATTCTTCTTTCTGTTCCATATTCAACGTCCCAAATAGATTGGTTACCTTTTATTTTAGTACAAAAAAAGTACGTTTAGATTAAAGAACGCGATCCTGGGAAACTAATTCTAATGCTCATCTATTAATAGAGTTTATCTACTCTATACTTATCGCAGCCTTGAATCTATTGTCAAAATGACTCTTTAAAGTTATTAAATTAAGTTCTAATGGTTTAGCATCATTTTTTAAGTACGATGGTTTAAACTCTATGAATTATAGCCAACACAAACCTTGTTTTATGGTCAGCATTTACGAATTAAAATGGTGTTGAAGCTCATAAAATGGTTCACAAACCTATCGATTTAGAGTTTTGTTAATCGGGTTATTTCTTAAGTTAAGTACTCTTAAATCCTTAAGGGTGGGACAGAGTCCAATTCATTATCCGAACATTCAATGATACCAATCATTTCAAGATTTCGAATTTCAATGGGTAGTTCCTTCAATTGGTTTTTCATTACAGACATCTCTCTTAAAAAAAGTAAAAATGATCCCCTATTGATATCAGGCCGCTTAAGATCTTGATTCTTTTTTTCGAAGAACAGAAAAAAGAATCAAGATCTTTAAGGACTATGCTTAAGCAGTTCTATTGCACGCTTGTTAAATGGAATGCTGGCAAAAACAGTTTAAAATTCATTCGCAGTTAAATTTTGCAGGGTCATTTTATGTGTGTACACGATCGGTCCTCCAGTGGTGAAGTAGTAGGTGTTATCTAATGATGAAATTTAAAAAGAGGTGGGCACACATCAAACGATCTTACTAAGATAAGCTAAATATGCTGCGACATACCTCATCTTAGCGAGAACCCGTTTAATCATTAAAACCAGGAAGCCAGTTCTCCTTTTATGCCATTGGGAGAAAATTATCGCAATGGCAATATTTTAACATGTGGTTTAAACTTAATTCATTGTATTGATTTTAATCATGGAAAGTATTTAGGACACCATGGTAAAAGAAATCATTTTTTACCGAGATATCGCCTGAAAAAGGGAAGTCCAGGCTAAACGCAATCCCCAAATTAAATCCCAGTACCACTGCCACCACGATGATAGGAATTACATCGATAAACTTTGAGCTGCCCCGGATAAACCCCAAGGTCAATGTTAAAACAAAGGAGCCAATAATGAGGGCCCCACTTAGCCTGCTGGGGATAACACTATGTAATTGGTTCATCCTGTCTCGCCGCAGTTTATGGATGCTATTTAGATTGTGTAGTGCCTGTGAATAATACAATTTTTCTAATTGAGTCTTAGGTGTAAAGGACTGCATGCTTTTGTATAACCCTATAAATGCATTGGCAGCCGATGGACTCTCTTTCCCCGCTTCCATACTCTTCCACTCATCTACCCTTACGGCAACCGTATAATCACGGATGGCCTTTGAAAGTTTTATTTGGGCTTCCTGTGGAAACACGGCAATATTGCGCATCATGACTGCGAGTGAATTAGCTTCCTGGGCGGCATTATCCTGCGCTTTTAACAGGTAATTCCAGGCAGTGATAATAACAAACGCCAATAATACAGAGAATCCACCGCTTAGGATGGCAATGATTGAATTGGAGCGTTCAAAATGATCTTTATCATTAGCTAAAGAAAAAAAACGAGAGGAAATAAATGCTGCGCTTAGGGTAGTAAAAACAAGAAAACAGATAAAAATAACCACTACCCACCAAAATGGAGTATGATCAATCAATTGCCTCAGCATCGCTCACCTAATCTAACGAATATGACTCGTTGTTTACCTTATCAGGAAGTGATTCCTTGAGCAATGCCATCACTAAAATAGATACGGCCAATCGATACCTGCCTTGATAATTAAATCACGCATTAGCATGCAATTTTGTATAGTTGACGACTATGTAATAAGTAGCAATTGTGGATAGGGCGCCAAAAAAGCACCACACCGATCCGAAGGCTAAGGCATAAAAAACTGCAGCGACAATAAAACCGATAATCGTTATCGCACCAATAATCCACATGCCCTTAATACTGGAAATAAAAAATGGGGTAATGACGGCTATGATGTATGCTATCGTTAAAACTATATCGAGGGTATAGGAATAGAAAACATGTTTCAGAGAAGAAACGCTATAGGTTAAGGCAAACATGGGGTAATCAATATGGTGGTCGCTAATAACGGCGGTATGCTGATGGGCGACCAGGCGAAATAAAATTTTACTCGCAGCAATAATGCCAATGATAAAAACAATAAGGAGTAAGTTTTTACGCTTTTTATCCTCTTCTAAAAGATACAAACAACCCGATAACCAAATTGGCCAAAAGGCACCTGCAAAAAATAGAAATCCATAAACCCCTATGTTGTTTAAAGGGCTCATAGAATCGCCCTGCATTAATGTAATCCAAACAATGCCTTCCAAAGCTTGTTGTACAGCAAAAAATAATGGGGTTAGTGCAAATAGAAATAAGGGATAAGTACGTGCTTTGAGCAAAGAACAAATACCAACAGCACCAATAACACCAGCAGCAGTAAAACTGGCAGAAGCTGAAAAGCACATAGGTTCATCCTGAAAGTGTAGGGGCTGTAACAATTACTATACCTTAAAAAAGGGTATCGCAAAAATGGTTGCAACAAACAGGACATATTCTTAATTCAAGAGGGGTGCTGCCTGTTACACAAATGCAAACAATCGACTAATCGACGCATTTTATGTACTATTGACCCCGGATGCGTTGCTCAATAATTAGCAAACGTGCTCAAGCGCTGGCATTTTCCTATTCCAATACAACGATTGTCTAATCACGAGGCATGGAGATTTAATGATAAGTTTAGAGTTGGTTTCCTTAAAAAAGGGTAGTTTCAGTTCCCTATTGTCCTGGGAACTATGTATTCAAGAATACAAAGAACAAGTCCAAGCTTTTTTTGAGCAGACTATTGGAGTTGATCGCATGACCGCCGCGCACCATGTGGTGTTAGTCAGCTTGAGTGAATTACTCAAAAATGCACTTGATGCAGATGCGAACACATTGTTTATTGAGGATGAGTCAAGTGGGAACGCATCAATACGTGTGTTTGATGATGGGAGTGGATTTTCACCAGAATTTTTAGGTAAAGATACGACTCATCTCGATTATGCCGTTAAGTTAGCAGGGCAATCCGCCATTATTTCTGAAAAAATAGGACGATCAAAATTAGGCGGTCATGGAAGAGGTTTGGCACAAGCCCATGAAGTGATTAAAAATTATGAAGGCAGTATTATCTGCTCTAATCGTTCCGATGGAAATCATGGGGCACATATTCGCTTTAATTCATCCATTACTCCGGTCTTAGCTGCCGATATTTATCAATCTTTTAATGCCGCATTACTGGCATTCAGCAGCCATTATTGCAGGTTTGACTCAGCAGAAGAGGCGGAAAAAGTAGTGGGTTCGATACTCGACAATTTTAGATTTTTTGCAACTGAGCGCCGGAAAAATAAAAATACTACGCCGCTAATGGCACAAGAACAAGACACTGCGCCAAGTCCGACTTCGTTGACTTAGCCAAAGCTGATATTGCTGCCATACCTGTATTTTTGATTATTAAGTTTATCAGGAATTATACTTAATAAAAATGCCTCCTTTGTGCTTATCCATCAGTGCCACGCACAAGAAGCACTGGTGTTGGGGCAATACGAACAATATTTTCTGCCACGCTACCGAGAAAGAGGCGGCTAAAGCCACGCCGGCCATGCGTGCCTACAACTAATAAGTCTGCAGGCCATTCTTTTGCTGCTTCAACAATTACCTCGGCTACCCTTCCTTGCAATGGTTTTAACTCCAGAATTAACGTATCAACTTTAGCAGGTGATTGGCTGGCTATTTTTGTTGCCGCGTCATTTAATAACTTTTCACCATCTTCCCTCCAGGACGCAATAATTGAAACATAGTCAAATGGTGGCCCACCATAATTGACAAAGCTCTCATCAATCACATGGATGATTCGCACATTAGTTATTTGACCCCTGGTAAGATTTATTACTTCTTCTATCAGGGACTCAGATATCTTATTATTCCAATCAAGCGCTAGCATAATATTTTTATACATTTTCATGGCTCCTTGCTCCTAAATTGGTTATGGCACAAAGGAACAAACGATAGACCGGCCCATTTCAGTTACTTTAGGCGACCAATTGTTATTCCCATATTTTACCTTATACATAAATGACATTATTTCTTAGTTTAAAATGAGTATCAAAAGGTGCGGATTGTTTCTGTAATGCCTTCAATAGCCATTGGCAATCTTTATCATTGGCATAGTTTAGTTTGAATTTTTTTCTCTCTAAAGGAATCAATTCAAGTTGTTGCAACTTTAATATCGCAGTATCAAATTCCAAAAAATACATCAGGCATAAATTGCTATTGAACTCCTTATGGCTAGTGATACCTTCATAATCATTAATTAAATCACCACAACCGTAGAAAATAGGGGTATCTTTATATAACTCGATACCTATAGGGTGGTGGGAAGAGTGCCCATGGATTAGGTTTACCCCTGTTGAATCAATGAGATTATGGGCAAAAGCCTGGTGTTGTAACGGGATTTGCTCTACCCAGTTTTCGCCCCAATGAATACTGATAATGCAAAAATCTTCTGGTTGCCTATAGGATTCAATCGTCTTTTTTACTTGTTTCAGCGTTTCAGTACCCAGATCGTTAAGTAACCAAACGCCTGATTGAGTTGCACTAGCCCCCCAATCCTTTGGAATACCACTGGAACTTGTCCCCATTGAGAAAATCAAGACTCGTCCAGGCATTCCGGGAATGAAAAGAATGGCAGGTTCTTGTGCCTGATGTATATTGTGTCCTGCGCCTGCATGAGCGATAGATTGTTTATTTAACGTTTCAAGCGTCTCATGAAAACCACTAATCCCCCAATCCAGGATATGGTTGTTGGCGAGGGAACATGCATTAATTCCTGCTGCTGTTACAGCATCAATATTTTCTGGATGCATTCGATACTGGATCCCTTTATTAATACAAGGGCTACCATCACGCGTCACGCTTGTTTCCAAATTAACAAGGCTTACATCTGGCTGTCGGCGATTCAGTTCTTTTAAAGCATCGCTCCACAAGTAATCCCCACGCTTAAAGCGGGGGATTTTTCCATTGATGCGTTCAGCAAGCAAAACATAATCTCTTGCATCTTGAATATAAGATTCGTAAATTTGCGGTTCAGCAGGATGTATCAATATTTGATCAATGCCTCTGCCTGTCATTACATCGCCGCCTAAAAAAATTTTTATCCGGGATTTTACTGGCATGTTAACCTTCCTCGCCAGGGAGCCCGTAATAGTTTCCCTTTAATTGCAAAATGTCATGAAAAAATTTTTTATCTATACTGAGTTTATATTTTTCAGCTAAATGAGCATGCGCAACTTCTTCACTTTCATCCAACATCCTATCTTTATGAAGAAAGGCAAGAACATCTTCGGCAACCGCCCATTGATAGATTAACCACTTCCATTCGGTTGTTTTCTCAGCCACAAAATCGACTTTAAATACGGTGTTTGGTTTTTCATGAATAACAGCTGTTTTAAGTAAAGCAGGATGCATGGCCTGGATATGGTTACATGCGGTGATTAATGTTTTCCCCGTATCGTTGACATCATCAATAAGCAATATTTTTTTGCCTTCGACCACGGTATTGACCGGCGCAATGATTTGCGTTTGTTCCAATTCCGTAGCCCCAGCCGTGTAGTGCTTGACTTGTATAGATCCTAAATGATGGATATTTAAAAAATCACAAATAAAGCGTGCAACTGGAAATCCACCTCGTGCAATAGCAATCACTGTATCAAAACTATAGGATGAGTTCATGATAAGTAAGCTAAGTTTATAACTTGCGAGATAAACCTCCTGTAAAGAGACTATTCTTGCTGAAAAATTCGGTTTCATATTATTTCCAGGTAAGCATTTCAGGAGCCTCCAGAGTAGATGAAGGGATCTCGCCAGCAAGCCAGTACATAATTGGTAATCCATTACTTAAATATTATTAATCTATAATTGTAGTATATTTTCCCAACAACGCCGGACAACCCGCAGCGCATCAATTCAATACTTGCCACTTTGCAGAAGGGGATGAGTTTCCTTAAGCCACCTTACGCAAGGCCTAAAAAACAATAAACAGGGTTTGAAACGTTAACTTGAATACATGGATTCAATAGAGCCCCTGTTCTAACAGGGGGGGCTTTTGCTACTCAAGCTATTGTCAAATTTTCCTTAAATTAACGTCTATGTGGTTTCGTAAGGAACAATGACAAGTTGCTTAATTCAATAGCGTGCATTAAGGAAATCCAGCCTGATACTTTGTCTATTTGCACTATGACTTTAATTCAGGCATGGGATGGCTATTGAATTTATAGTGAGTTGTCGAAAAAAGTATTTATTTTACCCTGACTGCAAAAGTTGCTCTCAGATTTTGATAATAATTTATTAAAAAAAGCGTAGTGGGTGGATAATTTTTTTTGTTGCGTGATTTCATTATTGTTTAGAACGGCTTGATGGCGTTTCGATTTATGATGATTTGATTTTGATAAGCAAACCCCATCAAATAAAAACTCGTTTCCAATAAAAGTAGTGATTTTTTTATAATGTAAAAGAGGATTTGTTTCATTAAAAGAATCTATATATTCATGGGAGGTGCCAATAAATTGATGGTCTTTTGCGAATATAAAAACAGGAGAAAAAGTCATAGCCAGGGGGCCTCTTTCGTGGGCATGGATTTTGGGGGCAACGACTTTATAAATTTGGTAGGCAAGAGTCGCTGTTTCAAATGGGTTATTTTCGGCTAAAGCGCCCTGAGGATAAACGGAAAGCGATCGTGTTAAATCTAGTTTTCCCGTGCTTTTTTCGTAGAATATGGCATTGTGTAACTTGGAACTATTTAATGAGCCACTATGGCAAGTAAACATATCTAGATGCCCGATACAAGAATACTTATTTAATAATTTGCCAAGCTCTTCTCCAGCAGTTCCAAGAGTCCAGTCTAAATATGTTTTGCTTTTATCAATATTGTTATGGCCAAAAATTGTCAAAGTTATGGTTTGATTTTCATGTTTATGATGATTTAAAACCTGTAACAAAGCATTTTTTTTAGTGACAATGCAGCATTTGCCAGGATGCTTTCGCATATAGATTGATAGGCTGTCAATGCCTTCCTTTGAGTTTAAGTCTCTGTTTGTAATATAAATTACATGGGATGCTTTTGGGGGATCTACGGTATCAGGATAAACCATAGGATGGTTTTGACAAACGAGATTAAAAAACTCCCGTGTATTATTACCACCACCAATGATTTTTTCGTATACGGTTGCTTTTTTATTCAATAATAATGGATTCTTCTCATAAATGGTTTGTACGATTTCTTTTTTATGAGCCTCATTTAAGCCATTCCATAATGTATCGATAAACGCAGTATGCCTGTATTTTTTGATTGGAATGCCACTCAAGATTACTTGATTGACAATATTCATGATAATTTGGAAGCAAAATGCAGAATTTTTCTTTTTAATTTCTTCATGGATGTGAAATTCACCTAAAGTTCTATTTGCTTTAAATCGTATTTCCGTCGGTAATTCTTTTTCATTACCATCGTCTGTGTTCTCTTGATAAGGAACTGGAGTGCAGAGGTATAAACGAAATCCATCCCGTTTGGCGCTCGTAGGATTAATTAATCGGAGTTCTCCTCTTCTTAGCGGAGCTAGATCTAGATGGGGCATTTATTTCAACCTATGTAACTATGGATATTCAAATTTTTCACCTCTTCAGGGACGCTGGAGATAAGTCGAAGCCAGGCAAGAAACAAACGGTTCAAACGCTTAAGCCTTCATGCAAATCCCCGACTTATTTTAGTTTTTCTAAATGTGCTGATGCAAACTATGTTTGCTCATGGTATTAGGTGCTGATTCTTTAGTTGAACGTTTAAAAAAACTGTATGGTAAAAGTTGCCCATTATCTTGGGGCGCTATGTTAGTGTCTTTTTTAGCTAATGTCACTTGGTAGTGGCTATTTTTTTGCTCAATTGATTTAGATAAACATATTCCTTCGAATAATAGGGGTTCTCCAATAAATGCGGTTATTCTTTTATAATGTAGAAGAGGGCTTTCCTCAGTAAAAAAACGATGTTGATAATACGGAGTTCCCTCGGAAGAGCCAATAAATCGTGATTCATTACAATGGATGTAACGTGGTGAAGCAGAGATGGCGACCGGTCCCCGTTTTTTTTCATGTATGGCGGGAAAAATTATCTGGCAAATTTGATGGGCGATAGTCCCGATTTCAAAAGGGTTATTTTCAGGGAGGGAGCTCTTGGGATAGACCGATAACGATCGTGACAGATCCTGTGCCCCATCACTTTTTTCAAAACATGAAGCCTCTTCGAGCCTTGTTACATCTAATGAACCACTATAACAAGTAAACAGGTTTAAATGGCCAATACATGGATGTGCCTTGACTATCTGGCCAAGCTTATTGCCAACAGTTTCAAGTGTCCAATCCAAACAAGTTTTCTCTTTATTAATGTTATTATCTGCAAAAATGACTAAAGTAATGGTTTGGTCTTTTCCTTCATGCAGCTTTAGAACATTTTCCAAGGCTGATCTATTATGAACAATACAGCATTCATCTGGATGGTTTGTAGTATATGCGGATACACTCTCTTTGCCCTGCCTTTTTGCATATACATCGGCATTAATAAAAATAATGCGTGATGCATGTTCAGGGGGTACAGTTGATGGTGTTGCAATAGGGAAATTATGACAAACAATATTAAAAAATTCTTTTGCGTTATTACCTTCTATAATGGTGTTGGAGACACTTTCTTTACTTGAAAGCAAAAAAGGTTTTTTCTCATAAATAGCCTTTATTACGTTTAATTTATGTTCATAAGTTAATCCATTCCACAATTGATTAATAAATGATTTATGTTTGTGTTGCGCCAATTGAATGTCATCGAGAATAGTTTTATTGATTATATTCATTATGATTTGGAAGCACACTGGAGAGTTTTTTTGTTGGATTGCCAAGCCAACACTTTTTCCATTAAATTTTTTATTCGCTTTAAATCTTATTTCTGGATCTAAGATTTTTACTACCCTTCCTTCCGTATCATGATGGACTGGGACGCAAGTATATAAACGAAACCCATCTGATTTGTTGGTAGCGGAATTAATTATTTTCAATGAGCCCGCGTGTTTTATAGAAGCCATATCTTGGGTTTTATCATACATTCCAGGGTTCCTTATTTTTGAGCACTAGGATAAAAAATAGTGTGCTTATTTTAACCAAACAAAGCCTGAATTTTCTATAGTGATTTAATTTTATTTTTTTATCGCAATAAATATCAAATTATTGGGCCGTGCAAAGGGAGCCCTGAATGGTCGGATTTAGCAAAATAGCCCAGTCTTTGCCCTCAGGGCGTAACTATGTATGATGCTGATATTTAATGAAATCCATAAGCTTAATTCGCTTATTATTACAAAAGTACCTATTCCCTTCATTTTATGACCCTGGGAAATCAGTAGGGGTTCATTTCCAATTTTATATTCGAATCAAAGGCCAATACAATCAAGTTCTAAAATAGGACATTGCTTTAATGGCCAGGATTTTTCACTTCCCCCATACAGAGACTCAGCAGAAACGCTTGATGTTAAAGGCAAGATCAGGAATACAGTAAATTTTAAGGCGGGTTCTTGTCATCCTACTTTAATGATTAAGTCGGTGTTGCTGATTTTGGTTTTTACTATTGGGAAAAATTTAATATTTAGTCCGTAAAGCAAACCGATAAAATGATTCCTGTTTCGTAGAGCAAACAAAGAGGGAGCGCTAACATAATTTGAGAAAAAACATCAGGTGGTGTAAGTAACATGCCTACTATAAAAGCGCCTACAATAACATAAGGCCTGATTTTTTTTAAAGTCATTACATCGATGATTTTTAAGCGTACGAGTACAAAACAGATTAAGGGTACCTGAAAGCAAAATCCAAATGTCATCAGCATCCGGGTGATAAAATCCAATGCATAGCCCATATCCGGCATGTAGCGTACTCCTTTAGGTAAGGAATGGGCAAAAAAATGAAACATGAATGGCAAAACCAGGTAAAAACAAAATAATACGCCAACAAAAAAAAGGATGAGGCTCAATATGAGTGCAGTGCGTAGAATAGTTTGTTCTTTTTTATACAGTCCTGGGCTAATGAAACACCAGAATTGGAATAAGGCAAATGGGGCACTTAGTAACATTGCGGCATCAGCAGCAAGTTTTAATGGAGTAAACACAGGCGATGTTACTTGGGTGGCAATGACACTTTCTTTTGGAGATAGGGTGTCAAGTAAGGGGCTAGCCAGGGCTTGAAATAAATGATTGGCTTGGAAAAAGAAAATGAAAAATAATGCGATAAACCAAATTAGGGTTTGTAGTCCTCGACGACGCAATTCTAATAGATGGTTTAATAAGCTATGGTTCATATCTGGCTTGGATTTCTGGATCCCGCGAATACATCGCGGGAGATAGGAATAAGATAGATTCTTTAAATCAAGGACAGTAGTTCTAAGCGCTAGTAACTTCTTGATTTTTAACGCCAATCCTCTCGGGTCTAATTTCTCTTAGCCGATTGAACTGATCAACAAAAACCACGGTTGGAACCAGGCTTGCACAATCTTCTTCTAATACCTGGGAGAACGAAGCGATAATAATTAAATCCCCAGGTGTGACTAAATGCGCAGCTGCACCATTAACACAAATTTCGGTTGAGCCGGGTTTGCCCGTGATTGCATAAGTTTCAAAACGGGTTCCTGCGGTAATGTTCCAGACATTAACTGCTTCATAAGGTAAAATATTAGCTGCTTTAAGAAGTTCCGGAGAAATCGTGATACTTCCTTCATAGTCCAAATCAGCTTCTGTTACGCAAGCACGATGGATTTTTGATTTTAACATTTTTCTATAAGCCATAATAATTCCAGCCTTTTTCATAATGGACGAATTTTACACCATTTCCAGAAGCTTACGCCATACAAATTTATCAACTCAATAAAGGTAAATTCCCATTTTTGAAACTTAATTAATGATTACGCTCATTTTATTATCGGACTACTTTTTAAGATCGAGGCACGATATAATTCTTTTTTACTCTTTGGAGATGAATTAAAGTGAAGCATAGTCCTCGTAAGCGGTTTGGACAGAATTTTCTCCAGAACCAACATATTATTAACCGTATTGTGCATGCGATAAATCCCCAACCGCAAGATAATATGCTTGAGATCGGTCCTGGCTTGGGGGCGCTGACTCAGTCATTACTGCGCTACCTAAATCATCTAACCGCTGTTGAAATTGATACTGATTTGCAAAAATATCTGACTGAATTATCGGGTATTGCTGATAAATTGCATTTGATTGCTGCTGATGCATTAACACTTGATTATAATCAATTTGGCCCCAATTTACGGGTAGTAGGCAATTTGCCTTATAATATTTCTACTCCATTGCTCATCCATTTACTAAAGTTTACGGCCTCTATAGAAGACATGCATTTTATGTTACAAAAAGAAGTCGTTGAACGGATGGCAGCCCAACCAGGATGCAAGGCTTATGGACGATTAACCGTTATGCTTCAGTACCATTGTACTGTGGAGCATTTATTTGATGTGCCTCCCGAGGCTTTTGATCCCAAACCCAAGGTTGATTCTGCTGTGGTTCGTCTGGTCCCCCACCGCATTTCACCTTTTGAACAGATTGCTGTGGAGCGACTGGAGTATTTGGTGGCCCATGCGTTTGCCATGCGTCGCAAGACGCTAAATAATAACTTGAAGGGCTTAATAACTGCAGATCAATTACATGATTTGGGTATTGATGGAAGTAGAAGACCAGAACAAATTTCTATCTCGGAATATGTTCAACTAGCGAAATTTATTTCCAATTAGTGTAAAATTAACTATTGAGGATTGATTTTTTTTGGTCGGAGTTACTAAATTATTATGGAGATGGCTTTGTTTCAACGTCAACGTAAAGGTTCCTTGTCCTCGCAAGGCAAATCTTTGAAAGATTTAACACGCATGGTGAATGCCAACATTTTTTTATCGGAAGAAAGAAGGCAAATATTGCTCGAAAAAATGAGAGTTTTTTCGGGTTTGGAAACGTCACGCTATGATAGTTTATGCGGTACTCTTGTCGATAATCTTGTTCAGTATTGCCAAAATCTGCCTGAAACAACACACAGCTATTATTCGCAGCCTGGTGGATTAGTCGATCATGCCTTAAATCGTACTGAAGCAGCACTTGGCTTATTTCAAGAATTTATGTTACTCGACCAACCTGCAGCAATGTCTGAAGAGCAAAAACTTTGGCAATATGCACTTTATTCCGCAGCTTTATTGCAAGGTATCGGCAAATTATATGCGGATTACCGAATTGGGCTTTATGATACAAATGGCCAATTTTTAAAAGAATGGAATCCATTACTTGAGAATTTGACAAGTACAGGTGTTTATTATTTTTATGAATTTCAAAAAGAGTCAGAAGTTGATCTGCGCCGTCGACTTAATTTATTGATGGCCAGGACATTGATGCCTGTCAGTGGTTTTAACTGGATTGCTTCTACTCCCGAAGTTTTAGCGGTTTGGTTGGCTTTATTAAATGAAGACGAGCGTTCCGCCGGTACTTTAGGTGCGATATTAATTCATGCCGAAGCAATTGCAATTCAACGTTATTTACTTGAGTTTATGGGGCGAACTGTTTCAGCCCAGGGGGGAGGACGGTATCGTGCCGCCACATTTTCCGGTGGTCAGCCAGAATCGATATTGGAAAAAGAACAGGCAATAGGAATGGAGTTCATCAAATGGATGATCAAATCTTTAGATGAAGGCCGTATTATGATTAATAAAGCACCTTTATTTATGGTGCCTGGCGGGATGTTGATGTGTCCTGAAATATATCAACTATTTGTGCGGGAGCATCCTGAATATAAAAACTGGCAAGCTGCAAAAAATGGATTTTTGGCTTTAGCACTTCACAGCCGCGCTGCTGATGGAAGTGTCATAAGCCGATATGATCTTAAAGGAAAGATAGAGTCAGGTATCATCTTTTCTAAATATGCGCTTGCTTTACCTGCATCAGTCAAAGTGCAAAATATGAATACCGGGAAGGTTGAGAGTATGTCGGCTACGGAATTGATTCATAAAGCTCAGTTCAACAGTCAATTTACACAACAAAATAGTGGTTTGGTGACTTCATTGCAGAAATTAAATGCAACTGGAAAATGGCAGGCTGTTGAAAATGAACATAATGTGCTAAGGCCGGGAGCAAAAAACGGTGCCTGATTATGCAATCGGTGATGTACAAGGCTGTTACAGGCCTTTGCAGAAATTACTGGAATTAATCGAGTTTGATGAAAAAACAGATCGCCTATGGTTTGTTGGTGATCTGGTAAATCGTGGTCCGGAATCTTTGGCTGTTCTACGCTTTATTCGTTCCCTACCCCTTACGCCAATAATCACATTAGGGAATCATGATTTGCATTTATTAGCCTCATTATTTGGCGGAAGGCCTTGGCGCGAGCATGATGATACCTTACAGGAGGTGGTAAATGCTTCTGATAGCGAGGACTTAGGTCATTGGTTAAGAAAGCAATCTATTTTACATTATTCAGCAGAGCTTAACGTCGTGATGTGTCATGCAGGGATAGCTCCCTTATGGGATTTAACCCAGGCAATGCAACTGGCTAAAGAACTAGAAGACGCTCTTGCCGGTGATCATTTTCGTGATTTTTTAGCACATATCTATGGTAATAAACCTGAGCTCTGGTCTGATGATCTAACTGGAATAGAGCGGCTGCGAGCGATAACAAATTATTTTACGCGGATGCGTTTTTGTGATGCAAATGGTCGGTTAGAGTTGGGTTATAAGGGAACCCTTGCGCAAGCGCCAGCAAATCTTTATCCTTGGTATGATGTACCAGGTCGTAAAGAAATAGAGTGCGATATTGTTTTTGGGCATTGGGCAGCTTTAATGGGAAAATGCCCAAATCCTAAAATTCATGCCATAGATACTGGATGTCTCTGGGGAGGACAACTAACCGCATTACGTTTGCAGGACAGGCAGCGATTTGCAGTGTGGAACAAAAAATGATCTTAAAAAAGGGAGCACTGCTTTTTTTGTTTATTTCCTTGTTTACGCGCCAGATTTGGTCCATCCCTGCTGTGGAAAATTCGTCAATAAAAGAAGCTGAAGACCGTTTGCAAAAAGCAATAGAAAATCCTGAATTTATGTTAAAACACTGGATAGAGCTGCCTACATCCCCTGCTTCCCGTAATAAAACCATCCATCAACTAAGTTTACGAGAGGCTATTTTATTGGCTTTGCGCTATAACCCTAATATTCAAAATGTCGAGCTTGATCGTATTGTCCAGCGCTACCAGCTGCGCTTGGCTTATAATGAGTTTGAGCTACAATACGCTATAGGGGCCTCAGGAGCAATTCAGAAAAGCACTTACTCCGGTGTTGGCTCCAGTACAAACCGCACACTTCTAGGCACCCCTGAATTTAATTTAAATACAAAGTTGGGTACCTCGGCAAAGCTCGGGATTGATAATAATCTTAATGGAAACAACAGCTATAATCCTGTATTAAATTTTTCGTTAACACAGCCTCTATTACGTGGTTTTGGAAAAGCTGTAAATGAAGCAGCGCTTTTAAATGCTGAAGATGCTGAGTGGTTGAATAAATTAAATTTAAAGCAATCAGTAGCGGATCAAGTGACCCAGGTCATCATGTCTTATCGGATGCTGATTCTCAGTGGTAATAACTTACAAAATCAGCGTTTGCAATTAAAAGAAGCCCAAAAGTCTTATGAAATCAATGAAAAGAAAATAAAAGCAGGGCAATTAGAGCCCACAGGTAATATTCAACAATCTTATCAAATTGAATCTTTAAGTTTGATGGTTGAGCAAGCAGAAAATGATTTTGAAACCGCATCACAAGATTTGTTACAGACCATAGGTCTTGATCCAGAAATGCATATATCAGTACCTAGCGATGTAGTATTAGACAAACTTACCGTTCCTGATTTAAAGCAATCGATTGAGTATGCTTTAAATAACAATACTCAATATTTAGCCTATAAAGTTGCCTTGCGTGCTGATGAGCGTGCTTATAAAGTTGCTAAAAACCAACAATTATGGCAATTAGATTTAGGAGCAAACATACAAAGTGGCGTTGTAAATGATGTTACCGGGGCTAGTGGGGGAGTGCGCGGTATTTATGATGGTAATAATGTGACTGAAACAGCGCGGTTGACCTTAACGGTACCATTACATGATCTCAAGCGACGGAATCAATTAATCAGTGCCAAAGTTCGTTTGGAAAAAGACCGCTTGGCGCTGCTTGCTGCTAAAAGAGCCTTAATGACCAACATCACAAATATCATCAATAATATCAATAGCTTGGCCAAGCGTTATCAATTGGCACAAAAGCAAGTGAAATTGGCAGAACAGTCTTATGCCTTGGAAAAGAAAAAACAACAGGCGGGGATTTCCAGCGCATTGGATGTAAACAACACGCAAAATCAATTAATTCAAGCACAAGCAGGATTAATCAATGCAAAAATTGCTTATTTGAATCAAATATCAAATCTGCAAAGAACTCTTGGAACAACACTGGAGCATTGGCAAATTAAATTAAGGTATGGTGGATGAATAGGTATTTCAATCAATTAACGAGCGTAATCATCTTAATGATATGCTTATTTTTGTCTTCATGTGGACAACATCAGGAACAGAGAAAGACAACGGCTGTTTTGCATGAATATAAAGTTCAGGAACGCCCTATTCATAAGTCATTGCATTTTACAGGAACAGTTCAGCCCTTACATGAAAGTACTCTCAGTAGCCCAATCGAGGCAGTGGTTGAAACCATGAACTTTCATTATGGGCAAATAGTTAAAAAAGGGGATGTAATTGTCACCTTAAATTCAACGGAATTACAAAGACAGTTTAATGACACATTAACAGAGTATTTAAAGGCCAAAGACAGTTATACCATTGCCAAGGCCAAATTTGTGGGAACCCAGGATTTATGGGATTCAGGCCTGCTGTCAAAAAATAATTACTTGAGTGAAAAATCAAATGTGGATACAAGTCGGGTTACCCTGATGCAGTCCACACGTAAACTGACAGAGATGTTGGAACGATTAGATGAAAATCGTGCACAAAATATATCCTCATTAAGTTTAGCTGACTTCGACAGGCTAAAAAATATTTTGGCCTCAAACCACAATTTGATTCATTTAAAAGCACCAAATGATGGGGTGCTGCTCTATCCCCCTAAAGCAGGAGAGGACAAGAGTGTACGCGTCTCTGTAGGCTCCTCGGTGAAATCAGGCCAGGTGATTGGATTAATCGGTGATTTGTCGGGAATCAGTATTGAAATTGATGTTCCTGAAATTGATATTACCCAGGTGCAAGCAGGTATGGATGCAACAGTCAGTGGGGTTGCTTTTGGTAAATATCAATTACATGGGAAGTTGGTTGCTGTGAATGCACAAGCTTCTAATAATAACGGGCTTCCATTTTTTACGGCAGTGGTTGAAGTACGAAAACTAAGTGCAGAGCAACAAAAATGGATTAAAGTAGGTATGAGTGCTTCTATAGAATTAAATGTGGATAATGGAAAGCAGTTAGTGATACCTATTGCTTCAATCAAACGTGAAAAAGGGCAAAGTATTGTTCACGTGAAAAATGAATCAGGTTCTATTGAAAAACGCGTGATTACTACAGGTGCGGCTCAATCAGATTCAGTACTTATTGAAGCAGGCTTAAAGTCCGGTGATGTGGTGGTTTATGAGTAATATCCCATCTAAACCATGTGAAAAGAGGATGGTACAGGGAGGCAGTAAGGATACGGATAGGGACAAAAAAAAGCAGCCGTTAATGGTACTTACTGATATTGTAAAAACCTATCATCTTGATGGAATTAGTTCCACTATTTTAAAAGAAGTATCCCTTAACGTTTATGAAGGCGATCTTCTTGCCATCGTAGGCGCCTCTGGTTCAGGTAAATCCACGCTGATGAATATTATGGGCTTATTAGATAAAGCGGATAGTGGTATTTATTTGTTAAACAACCGCAATGTAGCCGCCTTAACTGATGATCAAACTGCAGAGTTACGGAATCAAAATATAGGATTTGTTTTTCAACAATTTAATTTGCTACCACGGTTTAGTGCCAAGCAAAATGTAGCATTGCCTTTAATTTATCGTGGTGTTCATGCCGCTGAAATTGAAGAAAGGGTTCTCGCGGCTCTTGATTGTGTGGGTATGCATCAATATGCAAGGCATCGACCTACACAATTATCAGGGGGACAGCAACAACGTGTTGCTATAGCGCGTGCTTTGGTCACGGAACCCCAAGTGATTTTAGCAGATGAACCTACGGGTGCGCTTGATTCGCGAACAGGCAATGACGTGATGAATTTATTTTTGTCCCTACATGCCCAAGGCCGGAGTATCATCATGATTACTCATGATGAGCAAATTGCCGCACTTTGCCAGCGAAGGATTACGCTTGTGGATGGTGTGGTAACAACGGAGGCGGTGTGATGAAGTTTTCTGGGCATTGCCAGCAAGCTTTAGTCAACTTGACCGCGGCTAAATTACGTTCATTTTTGGCTATTTTAGGCATTCTAGTCGGTACCGCTGCTGTTGTCGCTTTAATTAGTTGTGGGCAATTGGCTACAGAAAAAGCTTTGGCACAATTTAAAGCATTGGGAACCGATTTGCTCTCAGTTGCCGTGTACTCCAAGACTGTAGGTCAAGGTAACCAGGAATCAGTTTCTGTAGCACAATGGGAACAACTGTCTGATCGCATCCCCTACATTATGGATATGGCACCTTATAGTACCGCATACCAGCCTATAAGCTATCAAGGGAAATCGATGCAAGGAGCAGTAATTGGGGCCAATGAACATTTGGCCAAAATTGTTAACATCAAACTAGCTGCAGGGCATTTCGTTTCTTTTGTTGACTCTTATGAACACTACTGTGTTATTGGGGCGAATTTAGCACGACAAATAAAAGAAATTAGTTTTGATGAACCCATAGGCAGGCAATTACGAATAGGACGATCTTTATATACTATTATCGGAATAGCTGAACCCTGGAAAGAAAATGGTTTCTTTAATGAAGACATCAATCAGGCGGTGATTGTCCCTTTGGCCGGGATTAACCTAATCAGTAAAGATGCCAAAGTGAATAATGTGATTTTGAAATTAAGACCGGATAGTCCTATTGATGAAGTAATTGAAGAAATAAAACAAATCATTGGATCCGCAGCACCTAAATTAAATGTGTTTACCCGTAGTCCTAAACAAATCATTGCCAGTATGGAAAGCCAAGGGCAGATTTTTACCCTGTTACTTGCAGTAATCGGTGGTATCTCGCTTTTAGTAGGCGGGATTGGGGTAATGAATGTGATGTTGGTCTCGGTTAGCGAACGTAAAAAAGAAATTGGTATCCGTAAGGCTGTTGGCGCTAAAAATAGCGAAATTCAAGCGCTATTTTTAGCGGAATCGGTCATGCTTTCTCTATTAGGTGGCGTGCTTGGCGTCTTTTTAGGGTTAATTGTCACACGTATTTTAGCCTATTTTAGTGGCTGGAATTTTTCAATCTATGTTCTTCCTCCTGTAGCAGGCTTTTTAGTATCTGCTGCAACAGGGATTTTCTTTGGCTTTTATCCTGCACGGCGAGCGGCAAAACTGGCACCAGTAATTTCTCTGCGCAGCGATTGAGCTTCGACAAGGTAGCGGCGCTTAAGACAGCGAATGATGATAAGGTGACGTTATTTCCTGTCCATCATAGGGTTTTTGATATCCTGATGTAAAAAAGAAAAGGTTCCTATTCACTTCTTTTTTCAGGGATGAGGGTTTGGGGTGTTTGTGCAAAATGTATTCTTTGGTTGCTTTATGAGATTGCTCCCAAACACAAGCAACATCTTCAAAGCCACCAAGGGTATATGGTCCGACATAAAGTGTCTGGGCGTGCATTTGGTTTTTATCCAATTCCAGACGAAGTTCCCAAGGCAGGGTTGACATATAATCCTTCCAAACTTTAGTTTCCAAAATATCTACATCGGTTACACCGGGTACCTGCAAGAGTTCTGATTTTAATTGCTTTATTTTTTCCGGAGTAAAAACAAAGTCTGTACTCTTATTTAGTTGACTGGGTTTTAAATTAATATACGCAGTGCATAAACGTCCGTCTTCGGGATTGTCGCGATTGTCTCTCGTAGTGATTAGCGCTAAATGTTCTAATCCTTCTGCATTAAGACCCGCATATTCATAATAATGATTCGCAGGATAGCCAAGCAATTTAACTACTGCGACAGGGTATTGATACCAACTCAGATTATCGACACATTTTTGCTCTGTCTCAGTAAGTTTCATTCCTAATGTGGGCCAATGCAATGGCGAAATAGCAAGAACCAAAGAGTTTGCACTGATGCTTTGCAGGCCATCATCTGATTCAAAAATAACGGTAATGCCTTCACCATTTCTTATGATGGATTGGATATTCGATTTATAGCTAATATTAAAATCAGCAGCTATGGCCTCCATTAACTCCTGGAAGCCATTTTGTACACAAAGTAGGCCTTGCATTCCAAAGAGTTTGGGAATGATCAGATCAGGTAGCGTCATAGTGCCGTAGTATTCAAGAACGGCGTAGGCAGGACAATCTTCCATAAGGCCATAACCAAAGGCGGGAACAAAGAGATAGGAAAATTCATTTACTTTTTCCAGATTATATTTTTTGGCAAAGTCTCTGAAAGGAATTTTATAATCTTCGGGGAGATCCTGATGTTTATCTCTTAATCGTTGATATTTTTTAGCATGTTTGGCAAAAATGAACATTTCATTCGCAAATTCCATCCCCCAAAATCCTTTCTCCAGGAGCCCCATTTGGCTTAAATTTTTATCAAAAGGAACAGTACTGAGATCCGTTGGTAATACTTGCTCCCAAGCTAATCGTTTTTCCTGCATCTTATCAATGACCCTACCGTAGTTTGGCGCAATCAAAGCAGCCCCCCATTCGGTTTTATTGTTTTTATTTAAGGGATCGGTAAAGGTATGGCATTTACCTCCGGCTTGAGCTTCCTTTTCCAGAATGAATACTGATTTTTCATGCTTTTTTAAAACATTGGCAGCGGATAAACCGGAAGGACCTGCGCCTATGATAATTGTGTCTACTTTGTTTAATATTTTCATTCATTACTCCTTAAATAATTGCAAAAAAAAGTTTAAGGAGGAGCTATTGCTATGTAAAATATAGAATTTTTATAGAGGATATAAATAAAATTTATAGCCTCACGCCACATGATGGAGCTTCCAGGACACGAAGCACGGAATCGAATAAAAGGATTAATCGATGTTACCTTCTGCAAGTGATTTAATTTATTTCTATGAAGTAGCTAAAGAATCAAATTTTAGTAGAGCTGCTAAAAAATTGCATATAAGCCAACCTTCATTGAGTTTTTCCATAAAAAGACTCGAGCAATTACTGAATACAAATTTATTTATACGTCATACCCAGGGCGTTACTTTAACTCGAGCAGGTAATAAATTATTCGAGAACTTTGAGAGTTTGTTAACCCAATGGAATTCCTTAACCACAACAATTGAAGAAACGAACCAGAATATTAAGGGGAAAGTAACTATAGGATGCTACTCTACACTTTGTTCCTATATGTCGAAAATGAGCTCTAACTTATTGTTGCAATATCCAGAGCTGGAAATTCATTTCAAACACGGGTTATCTGCTGACATTATGCAACACATAATCGAAGGCAATGTAGATTTAGGTATTATGACGGATCCTTATCCCCATGCTAATGTCATAATTCGCAAGATTGCTGAGACTGAATTTGCCTTTTGGTCCTCTTGTAAACAAAATAAAGAAGTTGATCTATATGCGGATGAGTTGTTAATTTTAGCCGATTTAAAAATTCCTCTAGTGCACTCCCTATTGAACGAATTGCAGAAATTGCGCCAACATAGGCCTGCTCCGCGTATTTGTAATGTGGATCAAATTGAAGCATTGGCGGCGATGGCAATTAACAATCACGGAGCTGCTATTTTGCCAAAGTGCTACATTGAACTTCATTTTAAAGATCAATTAAAAATGATTGAAGACACGCCAACGTATGTTAAGCCTTTATGCATGGTATACCGTCCTGATGTGAAGCAGGTTGCTGCAGTGAAAGTTGTCTTAAAAGCAATAGACGATTTGCTGCAATCAATTAAGGAACAATCAACATCCAAAATGCCCTAGACGTACGCCTGGTTTTTTTCTCTATTGCACCGAATGTATAAGTACCTTAAGATGAAAAAATTCTTTGATCATAAAATGGACTTGAACTATGTTAAAAAAATTTTTAGAAGTAGGTGTATTAACTGCTAGTCTTTGTTCTTTAGTTTATGCAGATACCCCACCTGCTTCTCCAACTAATTCACTTCCCTCAAGTTATATGCCAGTGGATATCCATGAGAGTTTTCAAAGCATTTTGCAGCGTATGAGCCTTGCGAAACAAGGAGTGAATGATCGTCAGCAAGAACTCTTAAAACAGCGCTATGATTTGAGTAATAATCCTTCTCAAACCGTAAAAATGTCTAATGGAAAACCTGTGCAGGAAGGTGTGCGAGTGAAGCTTCCTGAAAACCTCACCTGGGAGCAGTTGGCAAAAATGAGTCCAGAAGAAATTAAAGCTAAAGGTCTTTTTCCTCAGGGATTTTTACCTTTGCCCCACCCGAATCATCCAGAGGGTGGGATGTTATTCCCTAAATTTGTTATTGATGAAATTAAAAAACAGGAAGATAGGGATTTAACTCGTTTTGATTTGGATTTTGACATCCCAGATCATTTTTTACCGCCTTACCCCGCCCCTATTTATTTAACCACCAGACCTGATCTGGGTGATGTGTCCAAAGGTAAAGTAGTAACTATTGAAAATTATTACGAGCTATTCAATGGATTATTAAATCCTAAGCAATTAGAAGGATTACGTTTATTAGTCACTCCTTTTATGCAGCAACAATTTAACCAAACAGAAGACAGGCGTACGGTTAAGCCCAGTCGAGGAGTGGCCTGTTTTGATTGCCATGCTAATGGCCATACTAACAAAGCAACCCATTTGGTGGGTGATATTAGACCCCAGGAATTTCGGCACCGTATCAATACGCCAACCTTGCGTGGAGTCAACATCCAGCGATTATTTGGCTCGCAACGTGCTTTGAAGACAGTAGAAGATTTTACCGAGTTTGAACAAAGAGCGGCGTATTTTGATGGTGATCCTGTTATTGCAACCAAAAAAGGGGTTAATATCCTTGAACGTGGCAGTCAGGTTCATTTCATGGCGGAATTTCAGGAAATACTGGATTTTCCTCCTGCACCTAAATTAAATTGGGAAGGGAAACTTGATCCTGCTAAAGCAACTCCGGCAGAGTTACGCGGCCAGGAACTCTTTTTTGGTAAGGCAAAATGTTCCAGTTGCCATACCCCTCCTTATTATACGGACAATACCATGCATAATTTGCAAACAGAGAAATTTTATCAGCCACAAACAATTAATGGTATGAGAGCCGTTGGTGATGGGCCTATAAAAACATTTCCTTTGAGAGGTATTAAAGATTCTCCTCCCTATTTGCATGATGGACGCCTGCTTACTTTAGCGGATAGCGTAGAGTTTTTTAATTTGGTTTTACAGTTACAATTAACAAAAGATGAAAAGACTGATTTGGTTGCATTTATGGAAGCGCTTTAATAGTCACTGTATACTCTAAGAGTGCCAAAGACTTTAAAAGTTAATAGAGTCTCTCTTGACGCTGTTTCCAGGGCACATCTTTGGCGATATGCCTCGCAGCTTGGCTGCGGAGTTTTGTGTTATAGTGCAGGACTCCTGGATTGCGTCGACAAGCTGCAGAACGTCAAGGAGTAGAGCTAGACCTGATATCTAGACTTGTGTAGAGGGTTCAGTGCCTCACGGAAAGGCAATGTTGCATAGTATAATAAAACAGTAAATTGGGCTTTGGTTCAACACGAAGTAATGAATAAAGCAAGCAAAATAAAAAACGAAGGTAACAGAAATAATCAGGGGGATGAAGTATGAAAAAATGGGGACTTGCTGCGATAGTATATGTTCTGGTACATCATGTTGCCTTTGCACAACAAAATTGGAATCAATGGGTTGCTGGAGTTAGAGCAGAAGCCTTACAACAAGGGATTTCCCCTGAAATTTTTGATGAAGCATTTGCAAACATCCATGAACCAAGCCATCAAATTAAAGGACTTTTGCATTCGCAACCTGAACATCGATTAACTTTTATTAAATATCGCAACACGCGCGTAGATAGCTATAGAATTGCTATTGGCCGTAAAGAATACAAACGTAATCAAGCCGTCTTGGATGCAGTGGCGAAACAATATGGGGTTAATCCCTGTTTTATTGTCTCATTTTGGGGCATGGAAACAAGTTATGGTACTTATATGGGGAATTTCCCTGTAATAAAGGCATTAGCAACTCTCGCTTATGACTCTAATCGCAAAGAATTTTTCCGTAAAGAATTATTTATTGCCTTACGAATTCTTAATGAGGGTCACGTGGATTTGGCAGATTTCAAGGGTGAGTGGGCTGGAGCCTCGGGGCAACCGCAATTTTTACCTTCAAGTTGGGTAAAATATGCTGTTGATTATGATGGTGATGGACGCAAGGATATCTGGAGGAGCAAACCCGATGTATTTGCTTCAATCGCAAATTACATGAAACAAAATGGTTGGCAAACAGGGGAACCTTGGGCTATTCAAGTCAAGTTGCCTCCCAAATTTAATATGGCGATGGCAGGTAAAACAATAGTAAAACCTGTAAGCGAATGGAATGCCGTAGGGGTACGTACAGAAGATGGACAGCCTTTACCCTATCAGAATTTGCAAGCAAGTATTGTCCAACCATTGGGTGGCCCGACTTTTCTTGCTTTTCCCAATTATAAGATGATTTTGCACTATAATAATTCTATCTATTATGCTGGAGCTGTAGGATATCTAGCAGATAAAATTTGTCAGGGACAACAAAGAAGGTAATCCATTATGGACAGTTATCTTGATAAGACAGCCAGTTTGACTCCTTTAGCGAAAAGGATAATTTGTGACAAGGCTACAGAATATCCTCATACAGGCGCCTATAATGTTCTGGTGACTCAGGGGACTTATTTATGCAGGCGTTGCGGTTTGGCCTTATTTCGCGGATCGAGTCAGTTCAGCTCTGGATGTGGTTGGCCAAGTTTTGATGATAATGTTGTCCATTCAGTAAAGCAGGTTCCTGATCGTGATGGTCAGCGTATGGAAATACTATGTTCACGATGTGAGGCTCATTTAGGTCACGTTTTTACCGGGGAATATTTCACCCAAAAGAATTTGCGCCATTGCGTTAATTCAGCTTCTATAGATTTTGTCGCCGATAATCAGGTTTTAGACACTGAAGAGGCCATTTTGGCTGGTGGATGCTTTTGGGGGGTTGATCATTTTATAAAGCAAATTTTCGGGGTTCTTAAAGTTGAAGCAGGTTATACCGGTGGTGTTACTTTGGAGCCCAGTTATGAACAAGTGTGTCAGGGAAATACCGGGCATTATGAAGCGGTGCGGGTTATTTTTGATAGAGACAAAACAGATTATTATCATGTTTTAAAAAGATTTTTCGAAATTCATGACCCAACGCAAAAATCAGGACAAGGCCCTGACATCGGACAGCAATATCAAAGCGCTGTTTTTTATTACAACCAGGAACAGTTAGACGAAGCCGAGCTATTAATCCAAATGTTGCAAAAAAAAGGATATCAAGTTGCTACGCATCTTCTTCCTGCCCAAACATTTTGGCCGGCAGAAGCATATCATCAAGATTATTATGAGAAACATCATAAAGCACCTTATTGTCATCAGCCAGTAAATCGATTTGATTAATTTTTTTTGGGGTGTGTCAGGGGATGGAACATGGAATTTACTCTTCGAGTTGCTACAAAAAAAGATCTAGAAAAGATCGCTTTCCTAGTAGAGAAATTAGGGGAATATGAACGTAAAAAGCCTGGGGCAATGAGTTTAACTCTGGATAAAATCGCAGCCCATGGCTTTGGTAAAAATAGATATTTTTATATCTTGTTAGCTGAATATAAGAAAGAACCAGCAGGTTATGCCTTATATTTCTTCTCTTATTCTGCTGCTGATGGTGCCCCTGTTCTTTATGTGGAAGATTTATTTGTGAATGAAAAATATCAAAATCATGGTTTGGGCACTTCTTTATTGTCCTATCTTGCTCGTTTGGCACTCGAGAAACAATGTTGCCGCATGGAAGGGCATGCATTTACCTGGAATAAAAAATCCATTCAATTCTTTGAGTTTTTAGGCGCACATCCACGCACCGATCTATTGCAATTTCGCTTGGCCGGTGACTGTTTAGAACAATTGGCGGCTGGTAAGCTTAGCTAATCCTAGAAAAAGCAGCAGCCAACAGGTTTTTCCAAAATAATGGGTAGCGAAGCAGCACCTGCCATTTTAAAGCTGAATTCGAGCTTTAGTTGTTTTATTGAAAACAAAAAAGGGATAAACTATGATTAAATTATCAACACAATTTTTAATGGCAAGGAATTACCATGCCTTCGCTAAAACCAAACGGCATTATCCCATTCCAGGTTGATTTTAAAAAAAATGGAATGGATGTTTCATCTAGAGAACAAGCGATTATCATCTTGGATGAAGTAGCCAGGTTACATGCTCAAGGGGCAAAAACAGTTGGAATTACATACTCTGCCAATCAAGCGCAAACAGATAAAATTTTAGACACTTATGGACAAGGTGATTGGAAAACAGGCACAATAGGATCAAATCAAGCATCTGTAATTTTTGAAATTGAAAAGTTATTAACCGAGACCAAATATCAACATTTACAGGGCGTATACAGGACGATTCCCATTACCACAATGAAGTACAGTAATGGGCAAGCAGTGACCGCGGATGATGTTTCAGTACAGAAAAGTCTTGAGTATGCCTCCCAATTAATGGCTAATGGAGGCATGTTGTTAGGATGGAGAAATCAAAGTACTCCCCAGGGACACTTGGCGATTGGGGGTGGGGTGGCTGCTAATGTACAAACATTAGATCAAAAGCACATAATTAATAAGTGGGTACAGAGTCATTTATTCTAATGACCCACTTCGACATCAATAATATCTGGAGATACTATGGAAGATCCGCATGAGAAACACAAAGAAGAACAGCATGAGAAACATAAAGAAGATCTGCAAGAAATTGCACTAACAGCTCCCACAACAACAGTAGTAACTCCTCAGCCTGATTCTTTGACTACTGATCATGACGAAGAGGAAGAGCAAGCCAAAAAGCAACAAAGTGTGATGGTGCAAAGCGCGGATATGGAGAGGCTTTTAAATGACTATAAAAAGTTTTGCAAAAAACAAAATCCTCCAATAGACGTAAAGGATGATCAGCTAAAACCTGATGATGAGGGCCGAGTTACTTTAGATTTCGGAACTCCTGAGCAGATGACGGATTTCTTTAAACAGCAAGCCGAAAATGGAAACCGTTTTGTAATGATTGATGCGGAAACGAATAAGGTTCTCGCTTACTCAAACGGAGACGGCAAGCTTTATAGGCCAGGACTTGGAAAAGATAAGGAGCCTGAAGAGATTACTGGTAAGTCTCTGCTGCCTACTAAAGAGCAAATGAAGGACCTTCCTGACCATAAAGATTTTAAAATGCCTGAGCCGGCGGGTCCTAAAGTAGAGAATAAATAGTTTTCAGGAACTATATACGGTTTGAGGTTGAATAAAAAAATAGGGCTTGGGAGAAAATTACACTAGCTCTTCTTTTTTATACTGCGCGTCAGCTTCTTTGGCCTTACGCTGATTTTCGTGTAATTGTATTTCATTAAGTTGCTGTTGCCATAAGGCAGCAGCTTGAACTTTCAATTGATTTATCTTTCTTAGCAATAATCCCAAATGAGTTGCGAGCATAGGCAGTTTTTTAGGGCCAAATACAATTAAGGCAACAATCAATATCACCAGGAGTTCACCACTCATAAGGATTTGTCATCCTCTTTTGGTGTTTGAGGTTGATCCTCGTTTAATGCTTTACGGAAATTGCGAATGGCTTCGCCAAGATCAGAACCTATGGTTTTTAATTTAGAAGTGCCAAAAAGAATAATAACAATAACCAAGATTAATAATAAAGAAAGAGGGCTGATACCGCTTAGTCCCATTTTTAATTCCTCATGCTACGGTTAAGAAGAACAAACAATCCTGTGATAGTGGCTCCTATAAAAGCTAAAGGAGCAAGCTGTGTGTGCTGCACAAGATGCCAATAATCAAGCATACCTATTAGAAGGAAAGAAATACTTGCTCCAGTGGCAATACTTTTCCAGTGGACTGCAGTTTTTTCATCTTCCCGTTTTGTATGGATTAAATCCTTTTTATCGGTGATTAACTCTTCCCTTTTTAATTCAAGAAAATCAAAAATTAATTTTGGCATATTAGGCAATTGCTCTGCAAAAAAGGGCAGATTTTGTTTTAATTGGCTGAAAAAAGCCTTTGGCCCAATTTGTTCTTTTACCCATTTTTCAAGAAAGGGCTTTGCTGTAGTCCACAAGTCAAGCTCAGGGTAAAGTTGACGTCCCAGACCCTCTATAGCCAACAAAGTTTTTTGCAATAAAACCAGCTGGGGTTGTACTTCCATATGAAATCGCCGCGCCACTTGAAAAAGGCGCAAGACTACTTGTGCAAATGAAATGTCTTTTAAAGGTCTTTCAAAAATAGGCTCGCATACCGTACGAATTCCGCTTTCAAACTCATCAACCCGAGTATCGCGGGCAACCCAACCTGACTCCACGTGCAATTGAGCAACGCGGCGGTAGTCTCGATTAAAAAATGCCAAAAGATTTTCAGCTAAATAGCGCTTGTCATTGTCATTTAATGTGCCCATAATGCCAAAATCAATACAAATGTATTGAGGATCTTTAGGGTTTTTATAGGAAACAAAAATATTTCCAGGGTGCATGTCAGCATGGAAAAAACAATCGCGAAATACTTGCGTGAAAAAAATCTCTACTCCGCGTTCAGCCAGTTTTTTTATATCTATGCCGTGTGCTTGCAAGCTGCTTATGTCTGATACAGGTATACCATGAATTCGCTCAAGAACCATTACGTTAGAGCGCGAGTAATCCCAGTATACTTCCGGGATATACAAAATAGGGGAACCTTCAAAGTTTCGCCTTAGTTGAGCGGAATTAGCGGCTTCCCTTTGTAAATCGAGCTCATCAAGCAAAGTATGTTCAAATTCAGCGACAATTTCTTTGGGCTTCAGGCGTCTAATTTCAGGCCAATACCGATCTGCCCATTTGGCTATGGTATGCATAATACTTAAGTCATTCTCAATAACACGCCGCATATTGGGTCTTAGCACTTTGACGATGACCTCTTCCCCTGTTTTCAGTTTTGCAGCATGTACTTGGGCCATGGAGGCTGATGCTAAAGGGACGGGGTCAAATTCAGCAAAAACTTCATAAGGAGACAAGCCATAGGCTTTCTCAATAATTGCCATTGCTTTGTCACTGGGAAATGGGGGAACCTTATCTTGTAATTTACTGAGCTCAATAGCGATATCTATAGGTAAAATATCAGGGCGGGTGGAAAGTGCCTGGCCAAATTTAATGAAAATGGGTCCAAGTGCTTCTAATGAAATACGTAGGGCTTCTCCATGTGTTAAATGTTCTTTACGAAACCAGTTCCAGGGATTTAAATAAACCATGAAGCGAAGCGGCGCAAATAACCTTAGGGACACGACTACATTATCCAGTCCGTTTTTTGCCAGGATATAGTTAATATGAATAAGGCGGATGAGTTTTTTAATGGATTTCATAATGATTTATTAGTTGATTGACATGGGCTTGTAAGCGTTCGACACTTAAGGACAGTTCATCAATCTCTGCAAAAAAATCTTCCAGTTCATATTTTGAAGGCACGACACGCAACTCTTCTTGTAAGTACTCAGCCATATTTTGGCGTATTGATTCATCAACTTGCTTTTTGAATTGGAGCCCTTTGCGAAAAAAAGAACCAATTTGGTGTGCCACCACATCACCGGTGAAATGAGCGAGGTGGCCTTCCCAGTCAATGTCCATTTCATCAAATAATTTTTTAATGTGCTGTCCTAGCTCGGTGTCTCCGGTGATGCGAATTTTATCATTAAATAGAGAGCGGGCTTTAGATGCTGGTAATAAACTAAGGCGGATTAAACCTAAAGGACTGCTGTGAATGACGGTATCTGCTTCTTTATCATAATGGCCAAGCAGGACAATTTCGCGATTTTCAAACAATATGAAAAAATTAACATTTAATGGGCTAATAACCATTTCGATACATTTTTTGTCCAGCGCTTGCAATTTGGCAGGCATGCTTTCATCAAGCTGGACTGCTTTGTTTATGGCTTTTTGAAGGGCTTTTAAAGAATATTTTTTTAGCATAATCAACTCAATATTTATAGGCAATGTGCAAGGCAACTATGCCGCCGCTTAGATTGTCATAACGACAGTCTTCAAATCCTGCATTTTCGATCATTTTTTTGAGCTCTATTTGATTTGGATGCATGCGTATGGATTCAGCAAGATATTGGTAACTGGCTTCATCTTGCGCAAAAAACTTCCCTATTTTAGGTAAAATATGAAACGAATACCAGTCATAAATTGGTTTTAAACCTGGGAGTGTCGGTGTGGAGAACTCGAGAATCAGTACTTTTCCTCCGGGTTTGCAGACCCGATATATCGAGCGTAGTGCTTCTTCTTTATCGGTCACGTTTCTTAAACCAAAGCCCATGGTAATGCAATGAAAACTATTGTCCGCAAAAGGCAGACACTGGGCATTGCCCTGTACATAGTCAATGTTTTTATATAAACCTTCATCTAACAGACGATCACGACCTACATTGAGCATGGCTGAATTAATATCAGTAAGAATAACACGACCTGTGTCCCCCACTTTCTTGCACAATAAACGCGTTAAATCACCACTACCGCCTGCTAAGTCTAAAACAAATTGTCCGGGGCGAACGTGGCTAAGTTCAATGGTGTAGCGTTTCCATAAATGATGAATACCAAAAGACATCAAATCATTCATTAAGTCATAGCTTTTTGCTACAGAATGAAAAACTTCCGCCACCTTTTTTTCTTTTTCATCCCAAGCGACAGTAGTGTATCCGAAGTGGGTATTTTTGTCTTGATCAGCCATAAAAATACAGGTTTGCCATTAAAAACTTGATATTAACTTATTTTAGGCAAGATACCCAGCCTTCGCTCCCTTATTCGGGATCTAACCCAACTGAATAAAAATAATAATCTTATCAAATGGAGCTAAAATTAAAAATAATTATTGTAAAACGATAATAAATTATTATAATTCATCATCATTATTTAATAAGGAGTTTTCATGAATAAAATAAAAAATACCAGTCACAAGCTCTATTTGTTTTTTCGATCACTTTGTTTTCTTATTCCGTTAACACTAGCGTTTATGATTTTAGTTAAATTCGATCGGATGTTCGATTTAGGATGTTGGTCTACACTGATTTCTCCTGAACACATCTATGATCTAAAACATTTTTCTTTAGCCCACCGCGGTATTATATTAGCAATTGAAGGCTTACCTCTCTCAATTACAATTTTGATTTGTTATAAACTTGCTAAATTATTTAAACTTTTCGAACAAGGGTATCTATTTGAGGAGGACAATATCAAATTAGTTAAACAGATAAGTATTTACATGATAGTAGGGGAGCTCATTCAGCTTATTTATCAACCATTAATTACTGCTGCCCTTACTTTTAATAACCCGGTAGGTGAACGCTTTATAAGTATTACTTTGAATTCAACAAATTTATCTACTTTAATCACCGCATTTATTATTTTAGTTGCATCTTGGATTATTCAAGAAGCACATCAATTAAAGTCAGAAACACAATTAACAATCTAAGGAATATTCCCGTGTCAATTATTGTTAACTTGGATGTGATGATGGCAAAACGTAAATGCAGGCTTAAAGAGTTGTCTGAGGCAATAGGAATTACTGAGGCAAATTTATCTATTTTAAAAAATGGTAAAGCCAAAGCGATACGTTTTGCTACATTGGAGGCAATTTGTACCTACCTTAGTTGTCAACCCGGAGACATTCTTGAATATCAAAGTGACAGGCAAGATGAATAAAAAACCAAACTATCTTCTTTACCTGTTTTCGCTAACTTGTTTTTTGAGGACCAACGATTGAATTGTTGCTAAATAGAATTCCAGAATCCAAATTCTATGGGTAGATCTCCTTTAAGTTGGACCACAGCCCATCATGGAGCATCAGTCTCGCCATTGCAAACCCATTTTATACGTGATATTAGAATCGTTCTATTATGAGGTTGCTCTTTTTCATCAATCGATTAGAGTAATCTCTTGGGTTCATCTTCAAAATGTAGAGGGATCAATATCTTCGCCGCATAAGTTAGCTAATGTGCGCAGATAAAGAGCCTCATCGGGTGGTAAATTATTTTTTTGTGCAAGCCAAAGAAATTCGGCCAGTTGCTCCATTAATAAATGCTCAACGGTCATGGGATCATTGTATTTTTGAATTAATTTCGTGTAGATGGCACTTATTCCAACAGGGCGATTAGTAGTCACTTGCTCCCTAATGGCAAGATGAAGGCCCATATGCAAAAAAGGGTTAGGCTCTCCCTGCTCCGGGAGATAGGATTGTTGTTGAAATTTATCCTGATTCTCAAGAATCTTATGGTATTCAGGATGGGCGAGAATGACTTGAACAATTTCATTTTCTAAAGGAGATAAGAGTTTCTTTTGTTGAAATTTTTCCCAGCTTGAAAAAAACATTTGCCGGGTGTCCTGAATGGTATCGCCATAAAACATGTATTGCTCAAAATTTATAAAAATATAAGTTTAGCTGAAGCGTACTAGAACGACAATAGACCTTTTGGGAAAACCTATTGCTTAAAATGCACGCTCTTGAGTTGACATGGATCATTGGTTATGAGATATTCCGCGTTGCGAGGTTGGACTTGCTATGTGTCATTCCACTGGGTCAATTGGCGACACACTGATTGGCCCTTTCTATTCTAGGCCTATTTTTCAAGAAATGCTGAAATTAAATGGAAGCTATCCATTCCTAACTTAACTCCTATAAAAGCCATAAGTAGGCCGCTAGTGAGCTCAATTCCTTTCCATACGTTCGCTTTTGTTAAAATGTCAGAAAAATATCTGGCCGTAAAGGTTAATGAGCTGAACCAAATAAAGCTTGATGTGAGTACACCCAGCAGGAAAATATGTTCTTTATTGGGATATCCGCTACTGCCTCCACCTATAATAACCAAAGAGTCGATAATTGCATGAGGATTAAGTATACTAAATCCCAAGGCTAAAAGTATTATTTGAGTTTTGGTACGGGGCTGGGCTGCATTCTCAGAGGTTTCCTCAGTTTTTGAAAAAGCATTTGCAAGAGCCTTTGCAGAATAAAAAAGCAAAAAGGCAGAGCCGAGAAGCAGCATCCAGATTTGTAAAACAGGACGAATTATGAGTAATTCATGAAGACCTGCTATACTGCCACAAATTAAGATAAAATCACAAATAAAACAAATAATAGCGGAAAGGATTGCATGGTTGTTAAGCGCTCCTTGTTTGATTAAAAAAACATTTTGTGGCCCTAAAGCGATGATTAAGGATAAGCCTAAAAGCAAGCCATCAAGATAAACAAACATAATAACGATATAAAAAAAATCAAAGATAGCTATTATAACATTGCAACTTATGTATTGTGGAGTATAAAATGCGTCGGTTATTCTGACTCCATAAGATAGGCATACAAAATAAGAATAAATAGGAGGGGGCGTGGGCTCTTTGTTACTAAGAAAGCTAATTGTCACTGCAACGGTGGCTGTGCTTGGCATGACAGGTCAATTATTACAAGCGGAAAATGCACCTGCTCAAGAGAAATTGACAGTTATTGATGGATATTATCCTGCTTATCCACCTACAGCTCCAGCTACCGGTGAGCAGCAATCTTTAATTCAGAAAGGTGAATATTTAGCAAAAATGGGGGATTGTATTTCCTGCCATACTAATGTTAAAGGAGGTACCCCGGCTTATGCAGGAGGATTACCTATAGCCACGCCTTTTGGAACTTTTTATAGTCCCAATATTACTCCAGATAAGGAAACCGGTATTGGTAAGTGGACTGAACAGGATTTTATTCGTGCCGTAAGGGAAGGACGTGATCCTCAGGGTAGAAACTATTTCCCGGTATTCCCTTATATTTATTTTTCAAAAATATCTGATGAAGATGCACGTGCAATGTATGCCTATTTCATGAGCTTACCACCAGTTCATCTCGAAAATAAATCATTGCCTTTCCCATTCAACGTTCCTGGAGCCCGTTTTACACTTTGGGGATGGAACATTTTATTTTTCTTTCCGCAAGATGGCGTGTACCAATATCAGCATGATAAATCTCCAGAATGGAACCGCGGAAAATATATAGTAGACGGTTTAGGCCACTGCAGCATGTGCCATACCCCACTAAACGTATTCGGGTCTCCAAAAACCAGATATTATTTAACAGGCGGTTTTATTGATGGTTATTGGGCACCTAATATTACTAAATATGGGTTGGAATCAGCCACGCATCAAGAAGTTGTTGATGTGTTTAAACACGATAAACTGATTAACAATGCTGGTCCTGTAGCTGGTCCTATGGCTGAAGTGAATCATAACAGTCTGATGTATTTAACAGATGCTGATAGAATGGCGATTGCAACTTATCTCAAAACAGTCGTCAGTGAAGAACCTTTAGGGCTGCCCGCTTCAGAAAAGCCACCTACTCTTTCTCGAGGAAAGGAAGTTTATTTCACTGCCTGTGTTATTTGTCATCAAGAAGGAGCAATGACCGCCCCATTAATGGGTAATTCATCCGGCTGGTATGAACGGTTAAGAACAAGCGGTTTAAATGGATTATATCGCCATGCTATCCATGGGTTTAATTTCATGCCGGTGAAAGGGGCTTGTGTTACTTGCTCTGATAACGACATTATTTCCGCTGTGGATTATATATTAGATAAATCATTAACTCGTACCCAATTATTGAACCTCCAAAAGGGAGGAGCGAAAAAATATCCTACTAACGGAGAAACTATTTATAATGAAAATTGTGCTGTTTGTCACAATGAAGGAAAAGACGGCGCACCTAAGTTAGGGGATAAAGCAGCGTGGCAACCTTTAATTGCAGAAAATATCGATGTTCTCATTGAAAATACTGTTAATGGAAAGAACCATGCGAAAAACGGTGGTTGTAAACACTGTTCAACCGATGAAGTAATCGAAGCAATTAAGTATATGGTTAGTAAATCTAAAACTGAAGGAAACTACTCTTTGTGGTAAATTGAACTTTGAGCCAAGGCCTGAAAAAAACTCAGGCTTTGCTCAAGAAGAAGGGCGTATGCGTTATGTTCAAGCTAAGGTATTGCTTATGACCTTTTCTTGAATGGAGATATTGATTGAATTGAAGAGCCAATTATCTGAATATAAGGCATGGGAACTTTTTAATGTCTATTATTCAAACTTCAATGATAAGACGAGGAATGGGGATGTTAAACAGGTTAAAAATCTGTAAATTAATAATAATGCTGGGTGTCTGGTGCGGAAGCCAGCCAATATTTGCAGCTGCAAATAATTGGCAGCTGAATATGTATGAAGGTGTTACTCCTATCAGTAAGGATGCTTATTACCTGCATATGGTCTGTATGGCTGTATGTGCCGTAATAGGTGTTGTTGTCTTTGGGGTAATGATTTACTCTATGATTCATCATAGAAAATCCAAAGGCTATAAAGCGGCATCATTCCATGATAATCCCCGATTAGAAATTTTCTGGTCTGTTATCCCGTTTTTAATTTTGGTTGGACTCGCAATACCAGCGACCCGTGTTCTAATGCGTATGGATGATACGAGACAATCAGAAATTACTGTAAAAATAGTGGGATATCAATGGAAATGGCAATATGAATATCTAGATCAAGGTATAAGCTATTTTAGTATTTTATCTACCCCATTCAATCAAATTGAAAATACTCAAAAAAAGAATGAGTGGTACTTATTGGAAGTCGATAAGCCATTAGTCTTACCTGTTAACAAAAAGGTCCGCTTTCTCGTTACCTCAAATGATGTAGTTCACTCATGGTGGGTTCCTGAATTAGGTATAAAACGCGATGCAATTCCGGGATTTATGTATGAAGCCTGGGCGACTATTGAAAAACCCGGTACTTATAGAGGGCAATGTGCTGAGCTATGTGGGGTTAATCATGGATTCATGCCTATTGTGGTCGAGGCAGTAAGCCAAGACGATTTTGATAAGTGGGTTGCTTCACAAACTAAATCAGAAGATAAATACGCTAATGAAGAGGCGGCTGAGGCTGTACAAAAAACTATGACTCGAGACGAATTGCTGGCATTTGGGAAAGAAAAATATGACCAAATCTGTTCCCCCTGTCATAGACCAGATGGTATGGGTATTCCTCCGTTGTATCCAGCACTTAGAGCAAGTTCTGTAGCTACAGGCCATCCTATTTCACGTCATATAGATGTGATTCTTCATGGTATTCCTGGCTCAGCAATGCAACCCTATAAAGATCAACTCACTGATGAAGAAATAGCGGCTATCGCCACTTATGAGCGTAATGCTTGGGATAACAACACTAACGAGTTAATTCAACCCGCGGATGTTGCGGCACAACGAAAGAATGCTAATCAACAACCAACCATGGTTAATAAAGTTCAAGCTGGAGGTTTGCAATGAGTAGTTATACATTAGCACATGATGAAAAACACGATGATCATGGACCTGAGCAAGGTAAAGGTGTTTTAGGATTTATAAAACGCTGGTTGTTTACTACGAACCACAAAGATATCGGTACACTTTATTTGTGGTTGGCAATGATTAGCTTCTTTGTCGCAGGGGGAATGGCCTTGGTGATTCGTGCAGAATTATTCCAGCCCGGCCATCGTTTTGTTGATCCAAACTTTTTTAATCAAATGACAACACTGCATGGATTAATCATGTTATTTGGTGTTGTTATGCCCGCATTTACAGGAATAGCCAACTGGCAGATCCCAATGATGATTGGTGCGCCAGATATGGCATTGCCCAGGTTAAATAACTGGAGTTTCTGGATTTTACCTTTTGCATTTACTTTGTTGCTGTCAACAACTTTTCATGCAGGTGGCGGCCCTAATTTTGGTTGGACGATGTATGCACCATTATCAACTACATACGCTCCTCCAAGTACAGATTTTATGATTTTCTCAATTCATATGATGGGTCTTTCGTCCATTATGGGTTCCATTAACATCATTGCAACTATCCTAAACTTACGTGCGCCAGGAATGACCTTGATGAGAATGCCCATGTTTGTTTGGACCTGGTTAGTTACGGCATTTCTATTAATTGCAATTATGCCTGTATTGGCAGGAGCAGTAACCATGATGTTGGCTGACCGACATTTTGGGACAAGCTTTTTTAGCGCAGCTGGTGGTGGCGATCCAATACTTTTTCAACACGTATTTTGGTTCTTTGGACATCCTGAAGTTTATGTTTTGGTAATGCCAGCTTTTGGTGTTATTTCAGAAGTAATCCCTACCTTTAGCCGTAAGCCTTTATTTGGTTACTATTTTATGGTTTATGCGGTTGTGAGCATTGCAATATTGTCCTTTATTGTTTGGGCTCACCATATGTTTACAACGGGTATACCTTTAGGTGCAGAATTGTTCTTTATGTATACTACTATGTTAATTGCAGTACCTACAGGGATTAAAGTATTTAACTGGGTAAGTACCATGTTCAAAGGGTCTATGACCTTTGAAACCCCAATGTTGTTTGCATTAGCGTTTGTATTCTTATTTACCATTGGAGGGTTTACAGGTTTGATGTTGGCCTTAGTCCCTGCAGACTTCCAATACCAAGACAGCTATTTTGTTGTTGCTCATTTTCACTATGTTCTAGTTCCTGGAGTAATATTCGCCCTTTTCTCAGCTACATATTACTGGCTTCCTAAATGGACTGGGCATATGTACAACGAGTGTTTGGGTAAATGGCACTTTTGGTTATCAGCAATTTCAGTAAACATCGCGTTCTTTCCCATGCACTTTTTAGGATTGGCAGGCATGCCAAGAAGAATTCCAGATTATGCGCTGCAATTTACTAATTTTAATATGATTTCTTCAATTGGTGCTTTTATCTTTGGTTTTACCCAATTACTCTTTTTATATAATGTAATTGCTACTGTCAGGAAGAAAGGAACTAATAAGGATGTTGCCGCAGCACGATCATGGGAAGGCGCTTTTGGGCTAGAGTGGACTTTACCTTCACCACCACCATATCATACATTTTCTACTCCCCCTAAGTTAGATTTATAGGTGTATTTATATGAGTGAAAAGAAAGGGCACAATAAGTTAGTATTTTTATTAGCCTTGCTTGTTTTGGGAATGTTCGCTTTTGGTTTTGCTCTTGTCCCAATTTACAACAGTATCTGTAAAACGCTCGGGATCAATGGCAAAACAAACCCGGAGGCAATCGCCTATGATGCCTCCAAGGTAAAAGTGGCTAAGGACAGATTAGTAACCGTTGAGTTTGTTGCAACAAATAATAGTGGAGTGCCGTGGGCATTCTATCCTAAAACTCGAAAAATTCAGGTTCATCCTGGTGAAATTGCGAAACTGGCTTTTTATGCAGAAAATAAAACCGATCATCCAATGTCGGTACAAGCAATACCCAGCGTCACTCCCGGGATTGCAGCTAAATATTTGAAAAAAACAGAGTGTTTTTGTTTTACTCGACAAACACTGGATGGACATGAGGCAATGAATATGCCTTTATTGTTTCATTTAGATGCTGACTTACCGGAAAAAATAAATACGGTTACTTTATCTTATACTTTATTTGATGTAACCGATAAATGATTATTGATACAGGAGATTAAATTACAATGGGAGCACATGGTACTTATTACATCCCTAAACCAAGCCATTGGCCTTTAGTTGCTTCATGCGGATTAACCACTACTCTTGTAGGGGCGGGATCATGGCTTCATGATGATTGGTATGGCCCTTATATATTTACCATCGGTTTTGGGATTATGGTTTTCATGCTCTTTGGCTGGTTTGGTCAAGTCATTTATGAAAACTCAAAAGGTGTATACGATGAGCAAGTTGATCGCTCTTTTCGTTGGGGAATGTGTTGGTTTATCTTTTCGGAGGTATGTTTCTTCGGTGCCTTTTTTGGGGCATTGTTCTACTCCAGGCTTTGGTCCGTACCCCTTTTAGGTGGTGAAGTACATCCTATTACTCATTTCACGCTCTGGCCTAATTTTAACTCAAGTTGGCCAATATTAAATAATCCGGATAACCAAATTTTTGCTGGAGCCCACGAAGCAATGGGGGCTTGGGGTTTAGCAGCAGTAAACACATTAATTTTATTAACATCCGGGGTTACAGTTACTTGGGCTCACTGGGCATTAAAATTAAAGAAACAAAAGCAACTGCTTATTGGTATGGCCTTAACAATTTCATTAGGTATCTTGTTCTTGGTTCTTCAAGGTTATGAGTATCATGAAGCTTACACCGAAATGAATTTAACTTTATCTGCTGGTATTTATGGCACGACATTTTTTATGTTAACCGGCTTCCATGGCATACACGTAACATTGGGAACTATAATGCTTATCGTTATTTTTTTCCGATGTAAATATGGCCATTTTACTCCGGAACGACATTTTGCTTTTGAAGGGGTTGCCTGGTACTGGCACTTTGTAGACGTAGTTTGGTTATTTTTATTTGTATTTGTGTATTGGTTATAACTCAAATCTTCCTCAACGGAAGCACTTGCTGTTTCCGTCTGGAGCTTTGTCCTTAAGTGCTCCGCATCCATTACACGTACCGCGCCTTATGCGCGGCATCTGAAATCGAAGTCCACTCTAATAAACTTTTATACTTCAATATGTATCTTCTGGATTTTCGCTTTGTGTGGGAACTCGCGGAGGAATACCTCGTAACTGAGGAAGCCTATTTATGCGGCTTTAGAGGCACTGATAAATTTAGTTTCAACCTATTGAAAATTAGTAATAATTTTTTTAATCTAATCTATTGTAAATGGTTTCTATCTCTTGCCTCATTATAAAGTGATTGTAGTGGGACCCTTCTTTAGCGTTTCTAAATGGAATTTTCATATTTATTTTATAGGATGAGTCATGAATATAAGGAAATTATTCTTATTGAATACCTTTAGGTTATTGTTTTCTATAAGCACCCACATATTTAATAAGGAATAAGATGAATATCAAATATATTATATCTGGATTACCATTATTAATGGGGGTGATCAATGGCGTGTTTGCCTTCCAGCAAGTACCTGTTTATGTAAAATTGGGCCCAGATTATTTTTGGAGTCAAAGTAGTAATTATTCATTTACACGAATTAATCCTATTCCAGGTACTTTAGAGCCTTCTATAAATAGAGGTTCTCTCAACAGAGGGAATTGGGCTGGAAATTTTGCAGCAGGCTTTACACGGCAACTATCTACTTTATGGCAATTAAGTCCTGAGGTTTCCTATTTTCAACTCGGCAATTACACAAAAAGCCTTAATCCATTTATGATTGGTCCTTACGAAGGCACTGATATTATTAATACGCTCCATACAAAGCTGGAAAGTAATGTGGTTGCCGGTATACTCAATATTGAATATTTAGTAAATAAAAAATATTCAGTATATGCAGCACCGGGATTAGGTGCTGCCAACATTAGAACAAAGAATTCATTAAGTTACCAGTCCAATGAGGATGATACTTATTTATTAATGAAATCTAATAAAAATCGAAGTAATTTTAGTCCCCAAATATCTGCAGGGATAAGGTATGCAGCATTATCGAATATCTTTATTGACCTGGGAGTAAATTATATTTGGTTAGGAAAAATTCCATTTGGCACGTTTTCAAGGGACGAGGATGATTTTACTGAAACAAACGTCTTTGCAAAAAATGCTTATCTACTCGGGCCAAAACTTAATTTTATTTTTTATTTTGGTTAAAGATTCCGTCTAATTAGGATAGATGATGAATATAAGGAAATATTTTATACTTGGCACTTTTGGAGTGCTTTCTTCTATAGGGTCTCACATATATGCGGCAGAAAAGCCATGTGGGAAATTTTTAGATCGAATAATTCTAAAGTTTAATACAGTAAGTAGCGTCAATAAACCAGATTTGGGTGTTCGCTTCTGGAATACCTTTTCAAATGAAAGTGAGCTCCCTATACAGTCAATCAAACCTATGCCAAGTGGAGCGTATCTCGTTATGGTTGACTCTGAAAAACTTAAGAAAATATCGACAACAAAAAATTTATCCAAAAATGATTATTTTCATCAGGTGATTGCTCAATTATTAAAGCGATCTGATGTTAAATATGCTGATCGAGATTTTACATTATGTCCTATCAGACCTTCTGACATTACTAAGAAAGGATCACCGCTAGAGACTTCAAATCTAGTATTGATTTCTCATGCTTCACAATGGGATGAATTTAATGGTCCCGGAGGTGTCTTTTTAGAATCATCACCGGGTGCTTTAGACGGAGCTTGGGCGATAACATTAGGTTATGCCAATCCCCCCATTGTGTTGACAAATTTCGAAGCGATTAATTCAAATGCGGATTTAAATCCCAATTTATTATCACCTGGATGGAGTTTTGTTAAAAATAGCACCAATACTACAGATCCATCCGAGGATCACGGTACACATACAGCTGGTACTATAGCCGCAACAGGATCTATATCAGGCATTGCAGGCATGGGGCCTATGCTTAAAATTTTACCTGTAGAAGTCGAAATAACCGCTTCAGGAATAGAAACAGGTATTTATTGGGCAATGGGCAGGAATGTCTATGGGGTTCCGCACAATAATTATCCCGCCAAAGTAATCAGTATGAGTTTTCGCAATACATTAGAAGTTGGTTGCCCAGTTTCTCTCCAGGAAGCAATTGATACTTTTATCCATGACAACAATGGTACTATTACAGTAAGTGCTGGAAATGATGACGAGCCAGCCTCCAATAATCCACCCCGGTCTTGTAGTAATGTTTTCGTGGTTGCGGCGACACAAATTAATGGTTTTAGAGCAGAATACTCAAATTATGGTCCACGCGTTACTTTAGCGGCTCCAGGAGGGGAGCAACAAAAGGGAGGTGCTTGTGATGCTGGAGGAATTTTATCAACAGTGTCAACGAATACCGGATGTCAAAATAGCGGTTTTTCATTTTATCAAGGGACCAGTATGGCGACTCCCCATGTTGCTGGAATTGCAGGGTTAATTTATGCATTGATCCCTAATATTAGTTCTCAAGAAGTAAAAAATATTCTTTTAGAAAGTGTGATGCCATTCGGAACTACTACGGATCCTGAACGTTCTTGTAAGGGAGTCAAATCTTGTGGTATAGGTATTGTTAATGCCAATAATGCTGTACAGCTTGCGATCTCTGGCCGTACTATTATTGCAGCACCTTCGCCCACAGACTTGGAATTACAATCCTCGTATGATCCGTTTAACCGATGTCCCCTTAATAAATATGTGCCAACAGTTCAATCCCTTGCTTCACCTATTGCCAGTAAATGGATCATTAGTAAACCAACACGAGCATGTCAAATACTCGAGGTATATGAGAATCCAAAATTGCAAGTAAATGGACAACAACTCAAAGTGACTTATGGAAAAACTGTATTGACGCTGCAAACACCTGGATTAACGTGTCAAGTTAATAATTCACATGGATTTATATGTTAGGTTGCCTGGATTGAATCCGTATGTCAGGGATTTATTTTACTTGTGCGCTATACACTAAATGGTTGCCCGCCTGTGCGGGCATGACAGATTTTTTGGCATGTATTGAAGTGCTTCACTAAAAAGACCCGCATTCCTGGCATGAGGTTCATGTTGGGGATGGAGTTAGTATACTCCTTTAGTTAACTGCTCAATAATTGTTTGCAAACTATGTTGATTGTCATAGTGAATGACTAAAGATCCTTTGCCAGCTTTGCCCGGTTTCAATTTAATTGCCGCTTGCAAATGCCGTGATATATTTTTTAGTTGATCATGATACAAAAGAGAAGGGTTTATATCTTTAGCTTGGTTACTATCAATATCATTTTTACCCGTTTTAATACGCTCGACCAATTTTTCTGTTTCACGAACAGATAAATTTTTAGCGACAATAAGCTGGGCAACCTGATTTTGTTGTTCTTCTTCCAGGATCAATAATGCACGGGCATGCCCCATATCAATATCGCCATGTTCTAAAAGTTTTTTTACAGGATTGGACAGGGCTAGTAAGCGTATATAATTACTCACGGCAGTTCTGGATTTACATAAGAGCTCAGCAACTTGTTGATGAGTTAATGAGAACTCATTGATCAAACGTTGCATGGCACGTGCTTGATCCATGGCATTTAAATCTTCACGCTGCAAGTTCTCAACCAAAGCCATTGCCATTGCAGTTTCATCATCTACTTGTTTCAAGATCACCGGAATTTCAGTAAGGCCTGCCATTTGGCTTGCTCGCCAGCGGCGTTCCCCCGCAATAATTTCATATCGACCATCACTTAATTCGCGAACTAATAGAGGTTGCAATAAACCTTGTTTTTTTATGGATTGGGCAAGTTCTTGTAAGGGGGTTTCTTCCATTTCGCCACGAGGTTGATATTTACCCGGCTGCAAACAATCTACTGCAAGCATGAGTCGTTCTGCTTGTGGTTTTTCACTCAAAAGAACATTGGTTGATTGGCTTAGTAAAGCGGATAAATTACGTCCTAAACTACTACGTTTTACTGTCATAAATTACCCCTTATCCTGCAACAGTTTGTTTATTAATGAGTTCAGAGGCAAGTACCATATAGGCGGCTGCGCCAGGTGATGTTTTATCGTAATGCAACGCGGGTAGTCCATGGCTTGGTGCTTCGGCTAATCGTACATTACGAGGCACTACAGTCCTGTAAACCTTTGTGGGAAAGTGCTCCATTAATTGTTTTGATACTTCAGAACAAAGACGGTTGCGCGTATCGTACATAGTCCGGAGTACTCCCTCAAGCTGCAAACGGGGGTTAACTGATACTTTAACTTGTTCAATGGTTGAAAGCAGGGCAGCCAAACCTTCTAAGGCATAATACTCACATTGCATTGGAATGAGAACCGAATCTGCAGCAACAAAAGCATTAATCGTTAAAGTATTTAATGCTGGAGGGCAATCAATCAGAATGAAGTCATAATTACTTTGAATAGGTTGCAAGGCTTTGTACAAAAAAGTTTCACGGTGATTTCGCTCCATGAGGCTTACTTCAGCAACAGTTAAATCACCATTTCCGGGTATTAAGTCATAACCGCAACCCGTGGTAAGGCAGGCTTGAGCTGCAAGACAATCATGCAGTAAAACATCATTGGTTGTATGCACCAGTTGGTTTTTATCAACCCCGCTCCCCATTGTGGTGTTCCCCTGAGGATCTAGGTCTATTAATAAAACTTGTTGTCGATTTGCTGCTAAAGAAGCAGCTAAATTAATGGCGGTGGTAGTTTTGCCTACACCGCCTTTTTGATTGGCAATGGCTATGACTTTTGCCATGATTTATTCCTTAGTTGTGTTTTCAATAATGACGCAACAGCGTTCACCGTCAACACCTGCAACAGAATATGGTTTTACTGTGCAGTTTTGTTTTATGTCATTCAATTCTATATCAGGAAAGCGCCCCTTCATTGCCAACCAGATCCCTTCATCAGCAATCAGGTGGCGCGTCCATTGAATCATCTGTCCAAGACTACTAAACGCTCGGCTTAATACTGTATCAAAACCTTGTGTCGGGTGGTAGTTTTCGACCCTAATTTGTACAATCTCAAGATTCTCTAGATTGAGTTGTCGCTTTACCTCATTGAGAAAGCGTGTTTTTTTTCCATTAGAGTCGAGCAATACAAAGTTAATTTCTGGTTTTGCTAATGCAAGTGGGATTCCTGGCAAACCTGCACCAGTACCCACGTCGATAATGCGATTGCCTTTAAGCCAGGGTAAAATCGCTAAACTATCAAGTATATGTTTACCAACCATAGCTTCAACATCACGAATTGCGGTCAGATTATAAGCTGCATTCCACTTGTTCAGTAAGAATAAGTAATCTGATAATGAAGTACAAATGGCTTCTAAACCAAATGACTGTAAACCCTGGTCAAGCAGTAATTTAATTTTGCCGTCATTCTTCATGCATCAATTCGCTGTTTTTTTAAATGAACCAAGAGTAAAGAGAGTGCTGCTGGTGTAACTCCAGAGATACGCGACGCTTGTGCTAAAGTAGTTGGTCTAATTTTCGTGAGTTTTTGGATGACCTCATTGGATAATCCAGTGACTTCACTATAATCAAGCCATTCAGGCAAAACCATATTTTCTTGTTTGCGCATTTTTTCAATATCTTGTTGTTGCCTATCAATATAGCCTGCATATTTGTTTTGAATCTCTATTTGTTCACTGACTTCAGATGCTAATTCAGGCAGATTCAAATCTGGAAGCATTAGTAAATGGTGGTAGTTAATTTCTGGACGCTTCAAAAATTCTACGGCTCTCGTGTCATGTTGCATCGGGTTAACTAGAACATCAGAAAGTATTTGATTATGGCTTACTCGCACCCAGGTACTGTGTAATAGCGACTGAGTGGATTCTATTGCTTCCCGCTTAGTAGCAAAATGTTGCCAACGTGTTTCCCCCACGATACCCAATTCTCTTCCTTTCGCAGTCAAACGCAAATCAGCATTATCTTCACGCAAAAGTAAGCGATATTCAGCTCGGGATGTAAACATCCTATAGGGTTCTTGGGTACCGCGTGTAATTAAATCATCAATAAGTACACCTATATAAGCCTCATCACGTCGCGGACACCAGAGTTCTTTTTCTTGAACATATAACGCAGCATTCATACCCGCGATAATTCCTTGTGCTGCTGCTTCTTCATATCCTGTAGTGCCATTAATTTGGCCTGCAAAAAATAAATTTGGAATTGGTTTGGTTTGCAAAAATGAAGTAAGCCCTCGAGGATCAAAATAATCATATTCAATGGCGTAGCCTGGGCGCGTGATATGCGCATTTTCAAACCCTTTAATTGTCCGCACAAATTGTACTTGTACTTCAAAGGGAAGACTTGTGGAAATGCCATTGGGATAGATTTCTTCAGTGGTTAGCCCTTCAGGCTCAACAAAAATTTGGTGTGATGATTTGTCTGCAAAACGAACGATTTTGTCTTCAATAGAGGGACAATATCGTGGGCCAACTCCTTCAATAACTCCTGCATACATAGGCGATTTATGGAGATTGTTGCGGATAATCTCATGAGTGGCTTCGGTAGTATGAGTGATATGGCAAGGAATCTGTTGCGGATGATCACTAACATGCCCCAAATAAGAAAAGACCGGAATGGGAGTGTCTCCGGGTTGTACAATCATTTGGTTGTAATCTAATGAGCGACGATCAATTCGTGGTGGTGTTCCTGTTTTTAAGCGACCCACAGGTAAATCGAGATCACGTAAACTTTTTGCTAATGCGACGGAAGGGGGATCTCCTGCACGTCCACCAGCATATTGATTCATGCCTACATGAATTTTTCCCCCTAAAAAGGTACCTACAGTCAGCACTACGGCACGAGCCCGTAAAGTAAATCCCATTTGGGTAATCACACCGGCTACTCGTTCTCCTTCGATCAATAAATCATCAACGGCCTGTTGAAAAAGGGTCAAATTTTCTTGTGTTTGTAGTTGTTCTCTAATTGCCTGCCGGTACAGTACCCTATCTGCTTGTGCGCGTGTTGCACGTACAGCGGGTCCTTTAGAAGCATTCAGTATACGAAATTGGATTCCTGCTTTATCTGCGGCTTTTGCCATCGCACCGTCTAATGCATCAATTTCTTTTACTAAATGGCCTTTACCGATTCCACCTATTGCTGGATTACACGACATTTGACCGAGTAAATCCATGTTATGAGTCAGTAATAAAGTTTGCATCCCCATTCGTGCTGCTGCAAGAGCTGCTTCTGTGCCCGCATGTCCACCACCGACTATAATGACGTCATATAATTTTTCAAGATTCATTTCTGATCAATATTTGTGTAACAAAAAAAGGAATTATACACTTTTTTACCAATTCTCCCAATATCTAGAAAGCTCCTTCTTAAGAAATTTAGTTATTACCCAAATATTTGATATTGAATTCAGAACGAGATGCGGCGTAACTAAATTTTCTTCAACACAAAAATGAATTGTACAGGTTATATGAAAGCCAAATTAATTAAAGGGATATTTTCTTTCCAGGTGCTTTTACTGGGAAGAAATTTACCTTTGAAATAAACGAATTAATGGAACCAATGATTTTTTTTCATAGGGTATAAAAACTATTTAATCCCTCGATAATAATTGGGTAATGTTTGATTGGTATACTGTCTTATGTATAAACAATTCGAGGGATAAGCTAATGTCTCTTAATCATAACGAAATTGAAATTCAAACAATTGAACAACAGGAATTAAATGCAAATGCAGAGGGATTAAGAAAAAGATTAGCGTCAATGAAGGGTGTTGCTTCACAAAAGTCTATTGCTTTATCTATATTGAAATTGATTCCCTTTTTTAACAAATTTATAGCCTCTGCAAACGGTGCAGGGAATGCAATCACGCGCATGATTGAAATAGAAGGACTTGTCAATAATGCAACCCAAACAGCAACAAGCGTGTTCCAGTATATTAAATTAGGGACTGCGATCATTGATTTCTTTCGGATTCCAGCGATCTATGTGGGTGCTCTTATAGCCAAGCAAGAAGTACCATTCACTTTTTCGCGTAATGCCAAACTATTATATTCAGCAGTTATTTTAGGACTTACTATTACTGCAATAGCATTTCCTCCTGCAGCACCTATAATCGCTTTAGTTGCTGGAGTAGCAGCATTAGGCCAAAGTATAGTTACTTTAACTAACCTTTATTATAAGCGCATTGAAACTCAAGATAAATTAGTACAGGTAGAAAAGGACATTGCTCAGAAAACAGAAAGAGTAAATTTCTTAATTGATGAGTTAGAGAAGTTAGAAAAAACTGCCGGGGCGGCAAAAGACGATGATATAAAGTCATTAAAAAGGGATATCGCGCAACATTTAAATGAACTTCAAGGATTATATGATACTCGAGAATATTGCAAGCAAAAATTAGAAAAACTGGGTACAGCAGCTGCTTTAGATAAAACTGTAGGTGTTGGTTTAGCTGCTTTCGCATTAGTTGGTATTGTAACCAGTATGATTTTTCCTCCTGTGGGAGTAGGTATACTTGCTGCTACAGCTTCTTTGGGAGTGGCTTACCTGGTTGCACGTATAACAGTTCCTTTGATTAAATTTTTGGCAGAAAAAATTATTAATGCGGTTACAAAAAAGCCACATCTTGATAATGAGCAGCAAAATGATCAAGAGTTAAAAAATGGATTAATGGAAAAAAATACTTTAGCCTATTCAGATATTCCTTCTATGTTTGATAATCCTGGTTTAAAAAATGAGGGAAAAGCATTAGCAAAAAAACTCAAGGACTTATCTGGCACTTGCTCACAGGAACATTTTGACTTGACACACAAAATAACTCCCAAAAGCATCCAGTCACTAATTGCAAATCCAATAACAGTCAAGTCTGACTATAATATGGTGGACCAAAAATTGATTGAGGATAGCAAGCACTTGATTCCTTAGGAATGAGTTCAATTTAAAAATTTGGCAATGTCCCTCTTAAGGCTATTCAAGAGGGATTGATAGGAGGTAAATCGGTTTTTTTTTCTTTTTTATGAGTATTATTTTTTTTCATTTGCTGAATAGTGCGCCATAACTCATCTCCACGCCACAAAATTTTCTCATCACTTTTATATAAAATTTGTGAAAGAATCTGCACTTGCCTTTTAAAAGCCGCATTAGTGCTTACCCGTGTTAAATCAGTCAAATTTAGTATAGGTGCATCTGGCCAATAGAAACCAGCCCATTTAAGTAATGCATCACGTGCTCGTTGAGGATTTGCCTGCACACATGCTTTGTGGAGTTCGTTAAGTGTCGTTTTGTATCGGACTTTTTCAGAGACTTTATGGCGTTTTTGCCGTCCCCATAAAATTAAAGTGACGAACCAGGCACAAGCAAAAAATGCTGCAACTATCCAGGCCCAATTAAACTGGCTTGCTGAATTAGATTCATTTACTTGGCTCATTGCTTGTAGTTCATTCTGATTATTAGTTATGACAGGCTGGTTTGAGCCAGATGCTGGCATAGTAGTTGAAGCTTTCACATCGATAACTTTTGGGGGTAAAGTAGCAATTTCTTCTTTACCTGTTTGGGTGTTAAACCAAGGAAGTTTTAATTCAGGAATAGTAATTTTTCCCGATTTGTTAAACAGGTAAGTAATCTTAATTTCTGTACGACCAATTAACTCGCCCTGAATGACTTGGTTTTTATCTTTGCCCTTTTCAGGATAAACATTAACCCCATCAATTTCTGAAAAAGTAAGTGCTGGTAAAAGCTGTGCTGGGACACCAGTTCCTTCTAAAGTTACCGTGCGAATAAGTGTGTTACCCTGGGTGATTGTTGATTCTGAGTTTTCGTAGTTTTCAGCGAACTTAACTTCTTTTGCAGGAAGCCAGGTCTTTCCAGAAAATTCTTTGGGAATTGGCTGTACATCTAAACTAATTGTTTTATCCTGGGCTTTGACACGTTCTGGATTAAAATCATAAATTAATGCAGTAAATACGGGTGATTTTATCTTTAGAGGACCACTTTTTTGCGGAAAAATAGCGTAGTTTTGCTCTTCAACAAGATAATTAATATTATTCTTTTGGGTTTGATAACGTTTTTCCTGTCCTAAGGGAATGAGTAATGCGTTTTCAACTTGTGGGCCTTGATAATCAGCATCTAACAGATGTTTTGAGTTATATAAAGTTACCTTATAAATAATTTGTTGGTTCACATAGGGATTTTTTTGATTAACTGAAGTAGTCAAATAAATACTTTGCTGTTGATTTGAATCAGTAGACGTACTTTGTGGTCTGGTTATACTCGCAGCGCTTACATTAATGGTTGTAGGCGCGGTATATTCTCTGCCCATCTTAATCGCAGGAATTGTTAATATTCCTTCTTTCTGTGCTTTTAGTGTAATGGTCCACTCACTGGATGATTGAGTTTGTCCATTGATAATGGAATAATTCATTCGGCGTTCTGTGCCTAGAATTAGAAACTCATGTTGGAGGGGAGTTAAATCGGGGATCCCCCCATTTTGTAAATTATCTTGGGTTAAAATCAATTTAAATGATTCATCGATACTGATTTGAGACGGGTCAACTTGTACTTGTATTTCTGCACGAGCTACCAAATTAAAGAAACAAAAAAATCCAATTAATAATAATTTTTTCATTGATACCATCCACGTTCTCTTCGTAAATGATCACGTAAGAATTTTTCTCGCATTAATCCACCAGGATCATCCGGAATTAAACGTAACCATTGTTCTTTCGCTTGTTGTTTTTCTCGCTCGGCCTCAGACAAAGGTTCAGTAGCCTGAGTGTTTTGATTCTTTTTGTTTTGCTGATCTTTGTTTTGCTGATCTTTGTTTTGCTGATCTTTGTTTTGCTGATCTTTGTTTTGCTGATCTTTGTTTTGCTGATCTTTGTTTTGCTGATCTTTGTTTTGCTGATCTTTGTTTTGCTGATCTTTGTTT
>NZ_RXNW01000006.1:0-172114 GCF_004283175.1 Legionella longbeachae | reverse complement strand
TGTTGATCTTTGTTTTGCTGATCTTTGTTTTGCTGATCTTTGTTTTGTTGATCTTTGTTTTGCTGATCTTTGTTTTGCTGATTTTGATTCTTTTCTTTTTCTTTCTTTAAAAGATCTTCAATTAATTTACGGTTATAAAGTGCATCTTGGTTGGATGAATTAATTGCTAATGCTTTATTGTAGGCTTTAAGGGCTTCTTCATATTTTCCCATATGTGCTAAAGAATTTCCTTCATTATAATATCCCTGCTCATTTCCTGAATTTTGATACAATTCAGCCGCTTTTTGATAGTCTCCAGCCCTATATGCAGCGGCAGCAGCCCAATCACTTCGTGTAAAGGTTTCTTGGGCTTCTTTAAATTGATTTTTTGACATTAACTCTTGCCCTTGTTGGTCTGGGGTAATCCATAAGTCGTGCCAATTAAAAGCATGAACGGAAAAGGAATAGAATAAAAATAATAAAAGAATGAGGCAGCGCTTCATACAGTTACCCTCTGCATCCAACCGCGTCGAAACACTGGTAAGAGCAACAGCAGCGCGGGGATTAAAAACCATCGCCCTTCATCCCGCCAAAGTGGGATATCTTCATTTTGGCTTAGAGCATATTTGTTAGTATTTCCAGAGTTAAGCCATTGATCCAAATCACTTGAGTCGGAGGTATATTTTATCAATTGTCCTTCCCCTTCCTGGGCGAATTTCTGAAATAATGGGTTTAAATTTTGATCTGCTTTGATTGGCATAATCGAGGAATAAATGCCTGATTCTGCTAATTTCTTTGCAAGCGCAATCGATTCGCTTGAAGGGGAGTCTGCAGTCATTACTAAAATTTGTCCTTGATTATAACCTGCTTGTTTGATCAGAGTGCTGGCCTCGTTTAATGCGCTATGTAAATTTTGACCTGTCACGGGCATTATATCTGGAGTTAATGAAGCAAGTAATGATGAAATTGTTTGCCCATCATCAGTCAGCGGGGAGACGACAAAAGGTTCGCTAGTAAAAATTACTAAGCCAAACTGACCTGCATCTTTGTGTGCAAATAAGTCATGCAATTTAAATTTGGCGCGACTTAAACGACTTGGCGATAAATCATTTACCATCATATTTTCAGACATATCCAAAACCAAAACCCTGGGCTGTATTGGCTTGTAGGTTGCCACAGGTAGTTTATACCATACCGGGCCTGCACTACTTAAAATCATAAATAGAAGGCTGAATATTAAGCTCAATAAAGAACCTACTCGTTGGCCTTGTTCTTTCTTTTGAAGCAGGTGATTGAGCAAATGTGGATCACAAACTTCGGCCCATGCATGTAGCTTGGGTTTTTGTCGCCATAAAACCAGGGTTAATCCTAATAAAGGCATTATCATCAAAAGCCACCATGGTCTTAAAAAATGAAAAGTTGTCATCATGGCCTTAATGCCTCCCTTTTTTCTGCTGAAAAGTTTACTCTTAAAGACAGGTCAGTTTTTTCAAACAGCCAAAAGAAGCAAAGAACTAAAGCGAAAGCAACAAACCATGGATAATATTCTTTTTGTGGTCGTACAGTAGCTTGCTCTTGGTTTATCGTTTCTAATTGATTAATCGTTTTGTAGATTAAATGGAGTGATTCAGTATCTGTTGCACGAAAATAGCGTCCTCCTGTCATATCAGACATTTTTTTCAAGGTTTCTTCATCTAAATCTGCCGCGGGACTTTGCATGAGAAAATCACCAACGAGGGCTCTGGAATCGCCTTCCGAACCTAAACCAATAGTATAAATTTTAATTCCTTCCTCTTTCGCTAATTCAGCTGCCTTAAGTGGAGCAAGTACGCCTGAATTATTCGCTCCATCAGTTAATAGAATAATAACACGCCCTTTTTTGGGTGCACTATCTAAACGTTTGACTGCAAGGCCCACCGCATCACCTATAGAAGTTGTTTTGCCTGCAAGTCCGGCTGTGGCATCTTCAAGGCGTAAAAGTATTGAATGTCGGTCGTAGGTTAGAGGTGTTTGTAAGTAAGCTCGGGTGCCAAAAAGTATTAAACCAATTTTATCGCCTGAGCGCTCACGCACGAATTGTTCTGCGGCGCTTTTTACTATATTCAAACGGCTTGTAGGTCTCCCATGCAAAATCATGTCTGGAATTTCCATGCTTCCTGATAAGTCCAAGGCCATCATGATGTTATATCCTTCACGAGAAACGGGTTTAGGGGCACCAACCCAACGTGGCCCAGCTAGAGCAAATACGAGTAATAACCATACTAAGGCCGGTATTAAAAGAGAGTGTTGTACAGAAATAGAACTCTTTTCCTGATCGGCTATGTCAATCATAGCTGCGAAGAAAGGTACTCTTAAAGCCGTGGGCAATTTTACTTTTACCCTGGGCATTAAAAACCAGAGAATTAAAGGCAAAGGAACAAGTAATAAAACCCAGGGGATGGCTAATTCGAACATGGCACTCTCCGTTGTTTAATCCAAAGCTGTGCAGTTTTGAACAGTGGGCTGAGATCCATGGTTTGACCTGTTTTAAAAGGGGCATCTAGAAGCATGTCTTTTACTAAGTTAAAATCTATTCCTTTACCTGTTGCATTTAAAAAACGCAGCCAGTTTTCCTCATGTAAGCTGGCAACTTCACCTCTTGGATAGTAGACTAAGGCAACTCGGCGTAATAATTCTGAAATACGGGCACTTGTCAGGGCTACATTGTGTTCTTTTTCGTATTCTTTTTGATAATTCATTAATAAAATTAAAGCGCAGTTCTTTGCTTTTGCATTACGATGATTTTTGTAAATCCAATAAAAAACAAAGATGAATATTAATACCATAAGTGCGATGACCACATACCACCCCGGGGCTAAGGGCCACCAGCCTATAGGTGTGGGAAGATGAATATCTTTTAATTGCGCCAAGGGGTCGGTGTTAGCCATGGGAAGACCTCCTGGGAAAAGTTTGCCGTACTAATGGAGCTAAATCGAGATCCGCGGTTACTTGAACATACTGAATATGTAAGCGACGTAACTGTTCCTGTAATTGGGTGATGCGCTGCTGGCAGTAATGTTCGTAAGCAATGTTTATTGAGTGAAGGCTGGTATCAAGAATTATTTCCTGTTTTCCATTGGTAATGGCATATTGCTGCGGTTTTGGTGGAGCGAGTTCTATTTTGTCGCAGATATGATATGCCAGAATATCATTGTGTGAGCGTAACCGATTTAAATGCCGCTCACTTTCATTATCCAGAGAATAAAAATCACTGATTAAAACTAAAATACTTCCGGGTCTAATCACACGATTTAAGCGGATCAATACATCACTGAGTTGTCTTGGCTGAGCCTCTCGTTGTTCTTCGGTTTGCGCCGTATAATGACTTAACGAAGCGAGCATGGGAAGAACCCCTACTTCACGGCTACGAGGGGTAAATTCACTGTGTTCGGTGGCTGAAAAAAATAATCCACCTACCCTATCTCCCTCCTTGATTACCGTCCAGGCAAGAAGCGCCGTTAATCGTGCAGCGATTACGGATTTAAATGCGATGCGCGTACCAAAAATCATTGATGGATTAAAATCGGTGAGAATGACTACAGGGCGCTCTTTTTCTTCCTGATACACTTTGACATGAGGTCTACCTGTACGTGCAGTGACACGCCATTCCATGTGACGAATTTCATCACCAGCTTGATAATTCCTTACTTCAGCAAAATCCATTCCTCGACCACGTAATCGGGATAAATGGTTGCCTGAGCGTATCGCTTTACCTTCTGGATGATAACGAACGGATTGTACATAACGTCTTAATTCAATCAGTTCATTGAGTTCTGCAACAACACCATTTGCCATAAAAACCTCTAGTACTTCATTTTACTTAGCCTATTAGATTCTCTAACACGATCCCCAAGTTTTTTTTCGGATCATCTACAAGACCAACTTCCAGCTGCTTTTACGCAGGATCCAGCACTATTGCCAGAACTAAAAAGCCCGCCTACAAGCAGTGGGGCGTCGACATTGTAAGAAATCAAGCATGAAAACTTGAGGATCGGGTCTAAGGAACAGCAACTAAGCGTAACAAGGAGTCAATAAAGTCATCGCTATTAATTCCCTCTGCTTCAGCTTCAAAACTTAATAAAATTCTATGTCGTAAAACATCATGAGCAATTACATGGATATCATCTGGGGTGACGTAATCTCTTCCTGAAAGCCATGCATGTGCTTTTGAACAACGATCCAGGGCAATTGTAGCACGAGGACTGGCACCAAAGCGTAACCATCTAGCTAATTCTTCGCTATACACCCCGGGATTTCGAGTGGCGATGACTAATTGTACCAAATAATTTTCTATTGCTTCGCTAGTATGAACATTTAGCACTTGCTTACGCGCTTCAAATAATGTCTTCTGGGGTAATTTTTCAGTTGTAGCTGGCTTGTTGGCCATCGCAAGACCCATGGCTTCTTTGCGGGATAACGCTAAAATATCGTGTTCTACCTTCGCATCCGGATAACTAATTTTTACATACATTAAAAATCGGTCTAATTGTGCTTCCGGCAAAGGATAAGTTCCTTCTTGTTCAATAGGATTTTGAGTTGCCATTACCAAAAACAATTCTGGTAAGGGATATGTTTTACCTCCTATGGTAACTTGTCTTTCTGCCATGGCTTCGAGTAACGCAGATTGTACCTTAGCTGGGGCTCTGTTAATTTCATCTGCTAAAAGGAGATGATGGAATATTGGGCCTGGTTGAAAAACAAAAGAGCCATTTTGGGGGTGGTACACATCAGTTCCCGTCAAATCCCCAGGCAATAAATCCGGTGTAAATTGGATGCGGTGAAAATTACCTTCAACTCCATCAGATAATTCTTTAACAGCACGCGTTTTTGCCAAACCCGGCGCTCCTTCAACCAATAAATGACCATCAGCAAGTAAGGCGATGAGCAGACGCGAAATTAACGCTTTTTGGCCTAAAATTTGCGAGTTTAAGCGATGACTTAACTGTAATATTTGATGTTGCACCGAATTTTCAGTTTTATTGTCTTCTACTTGCTCCATAGTTTTCTACCTTAAATGTGAATAAATTCAATACTGAGATTAGAGGTCATTGACATTTTGCCTCCTAAGTCTACGTGCCCTATTTTCCTTATATGTGGAGCCAGTGCTGATCATATTCAAGTACCATGATACTAATCGATTCAATATCGCCTTGATTCCGCACACAAAGCTCGAAAAGTAGACAACCTGGAATGAATTGTCAACAGGTTCTAAAATAATGAACTTATCCTAACGTGAATTGCATCTGCTGCCAAGTCCCACAGATAATGGCTGTTTATTATTTGAGCACCAAAAGGGGTGTTGTTAACTTTTTTGAAAACTCGCTAAAGAGTGCAAAGCGCACTAATTATGAAATGCAGAATCCAGGGGCTTCTCTATGAAAACCCAGATGCAGGGCTTCTCTCTACCGTTGATAATCTGGGTGAAGTTCCAAAGGCATCATCATTTGTAAGCGTTGATAAAGGGAAAGTATTTCTTCACAAAAGACATGAAATTGTTGCTGGTTTTCCCAAAGATCAAAATCCGTACCTTTGTGAAAAGCCTGCTGTTTGGTCAATGTTTTTAATAAAAGGATTTCTTGATGAGAAAATCCCAAATGACGGTTTAACTCAACCAGTTCCATAAGCTTCTTATATTCCTTGATTGGACGATGTTCATGCAAACAATAAGCTTTTAATGTAAGTTGAAAGGCTTGATACATCAATGAAGTGACTGGTGTTAATACAATCAGGGAATCAGAGTCCCTTACAGTCCCTTGAGTGAGTTGCTGAAGCAAATAGTCTGCAGCATAGGCATGTTGTGTTGCGATGTTGAGTATTTCCAAAGGAGATAAATAACGTTTGTCCATGAAGGATTTATCCTATTTAATTCGATTTTTTTTCAATTATGTTAAAATTCGCACTCATTATATCCATGAATGAAATTGATGCACGCTTTTATTAACAGTTCTTTGAAAATTGGAGGTTTAACACTACCTCATCGACTTATCCAAGGCCCCTTGGCAGGCTATAGTTGTGCTCCATTTAGAACATTATTTCATAATTATCGCCCACCAGCTTACTGTGTGACTGAAATGAGTTCTGCAATCGATATCCTTTACAAACATTCAAGAAGTTCCCGCTATATTTATCGGGCTCCGGAAGAGCAGATTCTCGCTTATCAACTTGCAGGCACAGAACCACATCTTTTGGCACAAGCGGCACAAAACCTACAACGTTATGGTGCTGATATCATTGACATCAATTGCGGTTGCCCCAAGCCTAAAATCCGTAAAAAAGGTGCCGGAAGCGCATTACTTGAAGCCCCTGACCAATTGGTGAAAATTGTTAAAGAAGTTCGCGCGGCAATCACGATACCGTTAACCGTTAAAATTCGCATTCAAGGCAATGAGCAAGACTTTATTTTGGCGAAAAAAATTCAAGAAGCAGGGGCTGATGCATTGATTGTGCATGGTCGTCGCTGGATGGATGATTATGAAGTCACCCCCGATTTACACCAAATTGCATGTATCAAGCAACGTTTAGTGATTCCTGTTATTGCTAATGGCGACATTCATGATCTTGACAGCCTAAAAAAAACTATAGCGCTTAGCGGTTGTGATGCTTATATGATTTCTCGTGCGGGAAGCGGTAAACCCTGGCTTTACCAGGAGTTATTGGCGCAACAAAATGTGGCGGTGAGTTTTTCTGAAAAAATTAATCTTTTTATATCGCACTTACAAGGCCTTGCTGCATTAGAAGATGAATATAAAGCTGTTTTACAAAGCAAATCTTTGATACGTTACTATTTTGGAAAAGTGTTGGATGCATCATTATTGAATCGTTTTTATCAGTTGGATTCTTTAGAAAAGATAGCGCATTTTTTCATGGTACTGCAAAACGACTGAAAGGGAAATTTAGTATGGTGAAAAAGAGTATTCGGTGGGGAATTATTGGGACAAGTTATATCTCTGAAGTTATGGCACGTGCTATCGAAGAGTCTTCCACAGGTCTACTAGAGGCTATAGGGAGCCGCTCGATGTTAACTGCCCAAACATTTGCAGAAAAGTTTGCAGTGCCTCATTATTATGATAATTATCAAGCAATACTGGATAACCCTGAAGTTGATGTGGTTTATATTGGATTGCCGAACCACTTGCATCAAGAATGGATCATTCGTGCGGCTTTAGCAGGGAAACACATACTTTGTGAAAAACCCTTAGTCATGAATGTACGTGAGCTGCAAGAAGTGATTGCAATTACTGAAGAATCTCAAGTTATCTGTATGGAAGCATTGATGTATCGCTCCCATCCTTTGACGCAAAAAATAAAAGAAATTATTCGCAATAAAAGCATCGGAGAGGTCAAACTATATCATGCGACTTATACGGCAAATATTGCTGAAATCGCCAATCCTATTGCAGGGGGATGTATTCGTAATCTAGGATGCTATCCCATTTCGTTAATACGATTTTTAGCTGATGCTGAACCTGTTGAAATCAAAGCAATGGGTAGAATAAATCCTGTCAGTAACAATGATAATCAAGCAAGTATCCTTTTAAAATTTGAAAATGACGCACTGGCCGTGGTATCTACAGCCGATGATATTGAGATGTACTGGCAATTTGATGTTTATGGGACTGAAGGTCATTTGCAGGTAGTAACAAATCCCTGGCTTCCTACTCAAGACAATAACCTGCTTTTAGTTTGCCGGCATAATGAACCTGCACTGGAAATTCAAGTAGCGGCTGAAGCTTCATTATACAGCTATCAAATTGATTTAATGAATCACATGATTCTTAATGGAGATACATTAAATTCAAAACGTATCTCTTTATTAGAGAGTTATGGAACTATTTCTGTTTTAGAAACCTGGCTGCAGCAAGTAAAAGCTCAGAATTAATGCAAGGCTCTGGAAATTTTAAGTTCCTATCCGCCTTTATGTCCTGACTACAAAATTTGAAAGATGTTTGTATGGAAGAGGAACTAGGTAAGTATGCTTCTTCCTCCGTCAACTTTAAGAATTTGTCCCGTGATATAAGGATTTTCAGCCAGGGTTAAAATGGCTTGGGCAATATAATCTGGATCGCCGTGTTTTTTTAAAGGTATTTTTGCAATTATTTTTTCTTGTATTTCTGGCGTTAATGTATTGGAACTCTCTGGCCAGATGATCGCTCCCGGCGCAATTGCATTTACTCTGATTTCAGGAGCAAATTCGCGGGCTAAGCTTTTTGTTTGCATTTCCAAGGCCGCTTTGCTTTGGCAATAGACAGAATATCCTTTCAGGGGGTTTTCCGCATGGATGTCAGTCACATTGGTAATGGATCCGGATTGTTTTGCAAGTAAAGGACGGGCGGCAAGACTTAATAAAAAAGGGACTTTGACATGAATATCGAATAAGGCATTCCAATTAGGTGGGCTAAAGGATGTCATTTCGGTGCGTATGAAAAGAGAGGCATTGTTCACGAGTAAATCCAACCGCCCAGCCCAATCATTTACTGCAGTCATAATGTCTTCAGCAGCGCTAGCATCAAATAATTCTTTTTGTACCACAAAAACACTGTTCGCGCGTTGGGCATTTAGATTTTTTGCAAGGAGTTGTGCTTCTTGCAGGGATTGATGGCAATGGATAACTACATTATACCCTGTGGCATGCAGTTTTTGGACTATTGCGGCACCAACACGGCGCGCCCCGCCTGTAACCAAAGCGAGTTTTGCTTCTTGTGTTTTTTCGAATTTCAAGGTATTTTCCCTAGATTTTTTATTTATTTTCGTTATGAGTATACTACAAACACTGCAAGAACAACTGGCTCAAAGACAAGCGATCCCCTTTGTAGAATTCATGCAACTGGCATTGTATGCTCCAGGTGAAGGATATTATAGTTCAGGATTGCAAAAATTAGGGAAGCAAGGCGATTTTATTACTGCCCCTGAATTAACACCTTTATTTGGTAAAACTTTAGCAAATCAATGCCTGCAAGTATTTGATGTCCTTGAATCACCTTCAATCTTTGAGTTTGGTGCGGGTTCTGGTGCACTTTGTGTTTCTATATTAGAGTATCTTGCCGAGTATAATTCTTTGCCCGAAGCCTATTACATCCTTGAGGTCAGTGCTAATTTATGCCATCGCCAACGTGAGATGGTCGCACAAAAAATCCCCCATTTAGCGCATCTCGTCACCTGGTTGGATCGTTGGCCAGAAACCCCATTTAATGGCGTGGTTTTGGCAAATGAAGTCCTGGACGCCATGCCCGTGCATCGCTTCATGAACACAAACCAGGGGATTATGGAAAGTTATGTGCGCTTAGATGAACAGCAGCAGGTGGTTGAGATTTTCAAACCTTGTCAAAATAAGCGTTTGCAACACTATATAAATCACAAAATATCCTCGTTAGGTGTCCCCTATCTTTCAGAGGTGAATCTTTTTATTGATGATTGGATTTTGAATACTTATCGTATGCTGAAGCAAGGAGTTGTTTTTTTGATTGATTATGGATTTCCACGCCATGAGTATTATCATCCCGATCGAAATCAGGGAACTTTGATGTGTCATTACCAACATCACAGCCATTCAAACCCTTTCTTGAATCTTGGAGCGCAAGATATCACTGCGCACGTAGATTTCACCCATGTAGCAGAGGCTGGACAACAAGCAGGTTTCCATGTTGCGGGATATACCAATCAAGCCTCTTTTTTGCTGGCCAATGGTTTGTTAAGCTTTATTAACTCATCGGATAGTGAGTTAGAACAGATGCGTGCAAAACAAGCGATAAAACAATTGACGCAACCTAGTGAAATGGGTGAATTGTTTAAGGTAATTGCATTGAGCAAAGAGATAGACATTGCTTTACATGGGTTTCAACTAAATGATAAACGAGTGAGTTTATGAACGAGAAAAAATATCTTACTACCGTAGAGTTACAAAAAGAATCGATGAAGTTTTCTGCTGGCCATACGACAATTTTCTCTGCCACAGAAAGAGAACCATTGCATGGTCATATGTATGGAGTTTATCTTGCATTGACTACCTGGGTTGAAGAAAATGGGATGACCTTTGATTACCGTTATTATAAAGAGCGTATCCATAAATTATGCCGTTATTTGAACCAAACTTTTTTGATGCCGCAATATTCACCTTTTTTAGAATATGCTGAAGATGAGGCTTATTATTATTTTACGTTCAACCACAAAAAAATTCCTTTTCTCAAGGAAGATGTCACTCTATTACCAGTAACCAATATTACCGTCGAAGAACTTTCAAAGTGGTTTGTTCATGAGTTAATTCAAGATAAGGATGAGTTGGATAGGCATCGCATCGAAAAGGTTGTCGTCAAGGTTTTTTCTGCCCCTGGACAATCAGCCAGCCATGAATGGCAAAGAGCGGATGAATAAATCTCTTTCGCAATATACTGCGGAGCTAAAAATGCTTGAAGATAAGGAGTGTACAATTGGGGCACCTATGAAGTTAGGCAACGATTCAAGCACCTTATCGACACTCCAAGTAACAGTTAATACTGTTTATCAAGTGTGTATCCCCAATACCAACCGAGATTGTTTTGATTATATTGCGGATGAATTTGCTCCATGTATCGGAGCCCGAGTTTGGGTTCCGTTTCGCAAACAAACGCGGCTTGGAGTCGTAATCAGCCTAAAAGAAGCTGTGCAGGATAGTGTATTATTAAAAACCATCAGCGCTGTTATCGATAAAGAGCCTTTACTTGATGAAAAAATATTGACTTTATGCCTATGGATAGCAAGTTATTACCAATCCCCCCTATCGGAAGTATTGCCTTTGGCTTTACCCAAAAAATATCGTTTAGGCGAAGTTTGTCAACTGCCTATGAGTGATTTTTATCAATTAGCATTACCTTTGGATGAGGCTAAAAAAAATATCCCTGCTCGTGCACATAAGCAGCTCAAGCTTATCGAATTTTTAAGTATCCAAAAAGAACCTGTTGCGCAACGTGATTTAATCCAAAAAGGGTTTAATCACAGTCAATTAGGTCACTTGGTTGCCACTCAAGTTCTCTCTTTATCGCAAAAAATCATATTCCCTCAACGAGCTGAGATTTCACACATACCGTCATTGACGCTGAATTCGGAACAAGCTGTTGCGGTCGCAACGATTAAAGAAAAGCTAAGTCATTTTCAATGCTTTTTATTACAAGGGGTTACGGGAAGTGGTAAAACGGAAGTTTATTTGCAAGTGATTGCTGAAGTATTAGAGCAAGGGAAGCAGGTGTTGGTTTTGGTTCCTGAAATTGGGTTAACGCCACAATTAGTAGCCCGTTTTACAGCACGTTTTAAACAACCTATTGCAGTGATCCATTCTGGCTTAAATGAATCCGAACGCCAAGTTGCCTGGCAACTGGCAAAAGAAAATAAGGTTAAGGTAGTCATTGGAACCAGGGCTTCTATTTTCACACCAATGCCTGCCTTAGGATTAATTGTGGTTGATGAAGAGCATGATCCCTCATTAAAACAAATGGAAGGGGTGCGTTATTCAGCTCGTGATACGGCATTAATGCGGGCAAATTTAGCAAATATTCCCATCATTTTGGGTTCAGCCACACCAAGCCTTGAAAGTATTTATAACTGCAAGCAGCAAAAATATAAATTATTACGCTTGACTCATAAAGCGTTATCAACAACGCCATTGCATTACCAACTCATTGATCTGCGCTCCCAGGTAGTACAACATGGTTTAGCCACCCCAACCCTGCATGTGATCCAAGAACACTTAAAGAAAAAAAATCAGGTTTTGGTATTTATTAATCGCCGTGGTTTTGCACCGGTATTGTTATGCCATCAATGTGGTTGGATGGTTGATTGTCGTGCTTGCGATAGCCATTTGACGCTGCATAAACAAATAGGGCAGATGATTTGTCATCATTGTGGTTTGACGCAAAAAAAGCCTGAGTATTGCTCGAATTGCCAAGGCACGGAGTTGATGCCGGTAGGAGCAGGTACCCAGCGTATTCATGAATTTTTAGGCTTGCATTTTCCTCATATAGAAGTTATGCGTATCGATCGCGACGCAGTGCGTAAAAAGAATTCTATGGATGAGCATTTAGATAAAATCCATAGTGGAGAGGCTCAGCTGATTGTTGGCACGCAAATGTTGGCTAAGGGCCACCATTTTCCACGCCTGTCCTTGGTAGTGGTGCTCGATGCGGATGCTGGACTGTACAACCAGGATTTCCGAGCCCTGGAGCATTTAGGACAATTACTAACTCAGGTTTCAGGTCGTGCAGGACGTGCAGATTCTGCAGGACACGTTTTAATTCAAACCCACATGCCGGATCATCCATTACTTAATTTGTTGATTCAACAAGGCTATGATAGCTTTGCAGATTTTTTATTAACAATGCGCCAACAAGCTGAAATGCCCCCGTTTTACTTTTTGGCAGTGATTCGGGCACAGGGAAAAGCAGCAACAAATGTAGCAAAATTTTTACATGCGGTTAAAGAGCAGATAAAAACACACTCTATTATCGTTATGGGACCTGCACCAGCGCCCATGCCTCGCAAAGCCAATCAATACCGCATGCAGTTATTGATTAAATCAGCTTCAAGAAAAGCGCTAAAATATGCATTAACACAGTTGCGTGAATGGCTCACAAAAAATAAATTAAGTAATGGTATACGCTGGAATGTAGATGTAGACCCTGTAGATTTATCTTAATAATACGTAAAATGGAATCTAAAATGAATGAGCGAAAAGTTGAAATACATAAAAAAGTGTTCTCTATTGCCTGGGGGGACATGGATGCATTAGGGCATGTGAATAATGCACGATATTTTGAGTATTTTCAGGAAGCACGTATTGAATGGCTAAGGGACTTAAAGATTAATATGACTGAAAAAACAGGTCCAGTAGTGATTCATGTTGCGTGTACTTTTTTAAAACCGGTAATTTATCCTGCAATGGTTACTTTGTGTTCCAAAATTCATAGCTTGGGTAATTCCAGCATGATTATGGATCATGAGCTTTATCAAAATGAAGTGCTTATGGCACATGGTAGCTGTAAAATTGTTTGGGTGGATTATACGCAAAATAAATCAATACCGTTACCTGATATTTTTCGTACTCTTTATGCGATGCCACAAAATTGAAGAATATTTTTGGCTCTATGTATATTGACTATGCTTTGATGAGTATCTTACGTTATCGCTGGATTTGATCTGACAGCAACTCCTGAAACGCTGGAACTGTCAGATCATAGTTGAACTACTATGCCTTTATTTTTTGCTCTACTTCTACTTCCATCCTCTCAAGCATCTCTTTGATTCGTTCCAATTTCTTGGATGATTCGGTTTCAGGTGTTTTGAAGAATGTATTAACGTATCCTGTTTTTGTTGTAGCAACCATTAAGGCAGGGAGTACAGTGAGAGCCGCGATTACACCCAATATACCTTTGAGAACAGGATGAACTTTATGCCATAAATCACGGTGTTGTTTAAATTCTCCCGCCGCTTCATTAATACTGTAATGGCAAAATTGTTTAAATACTTCAAATCCTTCTGCAGAGGGCTGTTCAAAAAATAGTGCGGCCTCTTTTAATTTGCCATACAAATCCAAGGCAACTTGGGTCACGTTTTTGTAGTTTGCATTGTGTTTTTGTTTCTTTTGCAGATCCAAAACAATCACACCAAGTTGTTTTACATAATTAAAATACTCGCTCTTCTGTTTACTTAGCATTTGAGCCCGCGCCTTGGTCGCTGCTTCTTTGGCTACAGGTATGAAGTTTTGTTGGTGTTGTTCTTGCTGGGTCTTTATTAGTGCTCTGTCCAAAGATTTTTGTGCTGCTTCTTTGACTACAGGTACGAAATTTTGTTGGTGTTCTTGCTGTGCCTTTAATAGTGCTCTGTCCAAAGCTTTTTGTGCTGCTTCTTTGGCTACTGGTACGAAGTTTTGTTGGTGTTCTTGCTGTGTCTTTAATAGAGCTTTGTCCAAAGCTTTTTGTGCTGCTTCCTTGGCTATTGGTTCAAACTTTTGTTGTGTAGCAATTGGCTTCACTGATTCTTTATTTGCTTTTTCTTTATCGAGGAATATTGGTGCCTTTGCGTCGAGTTCTTGGTGTGTTACTGTTGCTTCATTTCGTCGCAAGTCCTCTAATGTCTCTGAAATTAATTTTTTTAATTGAGCTTTGCAATGACTGTCTTGAGTCTCAGGAAGCAAAGAATTGAATTGTTCGACTATGGGCGGTGCAATGGATCTGACTATTACTGTCATAGGCATGGTAATCCAGCTCATCGTAGCCAAGAATGTGGATTTCACACTATCAGCATTAGTCAGGTTCTGTAAGGGTTTCATATCTTCAATAAATCGTGCTTTTTTATCTTCTGGAAGATTAGCCATCAAGACATTAAATTGTTCCTGGTTGCTGGCAATGAAGTCTAAAAGATATTTTCTTCCAACAATTTGTGCGTCGTTTTCATTTGCCTTGTTGAGAAGATCCTGCAGCATAACGAAGACATTTGCTTTGGTTTCCGTTGTTTTTTCGATACAAAGTGGTGGTTGTATCTCTATTGGTGCTATTTGAGTTTCTATTGTTTCTTTTTCCAGATTTTTGTCATTTTGATTCTTTATTTGTTGCGGTTCCACCTGCTCATTGATTACTCCAGTCTCTAAAATTACTCTTGCTTCCTCCTTGATTACCGCTGCAAATTCTTGTGGACGCACTTCATTTTGATCCTCGGGTTGATTTATTATTGTCTCTTTAACCCGAGCCTCTTCCTGTTGCTGATTTTCAAGCTCCTTTAATAATTTTTTAGCCTGTTGTATTTGTTCTTTTAACTCTTCTTTTTTATACTTTGTAGATGTTCTGGCTAGGGCAATCAATTCCTTAACTGCTGCAATATGTTTTTTGAGATTACTAAAATTTTTACTATCAAAGATCCAGTTCATTTGCTCGGTTATATAGATCCCTTTAGCTATTGCTAATTGGTCCCTCAATTCATCCTTAATCACTTTAAATGCTACTTCCCTGGAGCGCGGGGTTCTCTTCCTGTAATCGTCTATATTGCTTAAAGTTTCCATAGATACATGATATTCATCAATTATTTCTTTGCATAAACGAAGCTTTAGTTGTGCATCAGAAGATTGATCGGCATCTTTTATCTTTATTTTAAAGCTATTTAGTAGCTTACCTAATTCTAATCTTACATCTTGTTCTTTAGTAAATTTTGGCATGATGATCACCCTGTAAAATTTTAAAAATTTTGCTAAAAATTAATTAACCAGCCTTATCGGTGACATTCCTTTTTTGAAAAATGAAACTTATCCATTTTCCTTTAAACCACAGCATTACTCACCACATGCGATATCGAGCCAGAGAGCTCATAATTAAAACAATCAGGCCTTGATTAATCCAACCAAATGAATTTATATGTGATATAAAAAAATTAGTTACTTATTGATAAAATTAGAAAAATATATGTTTTGAACGATGTAAATAGTTGTTTTATTTCTTGTGGAGTATGATTCTCTTTTTTAAGAAGTCTGTCATCGTGAGAAATTTGGGATGACAGACTTTTGAATTAAGGTTTCGCAATCGATGGAGAAGGTTGCTGATCCGTTAATTCAAACACAAGCGTGTTGATGTCTGTTTTGATCTCTTTATATAGATTCGTAGCTTCTTCCATTTGATGTTTCGCGATCATTTTCGGGAGTTCGCTTTCCAATTCAGCTAAAGCATTTTTTTGCAAGTTCTCTACTATAGGTAAAATTTTATCAGGGGTACAGTTTCTATTGATAAGCGCCCTGATTTTTATTATTTGAGAAGTGGATTCGTTATAATTTGTCATATCATTCGTATCTTCAAGGTCTGCCTTTTGTAGATTAGCCAGCTTGATTAATGCACTTTTTACTTTTTCAATGAGTTCTTTATTAGACATAATATTCTTCCTAAAATGTGTTTGCGGTTTGATGGTATACATCTTTTTCTGGATTATTGTTGATTTGAGTAGTACATTTTAAATGTTTCAATTGACTTTTATAATTATGAAAATGATTTATTTGCTCCAACTTCATACATTCCAAATTTTTCTCGTATACCTCCATGGTCTTGGGAGGAATAGTCTGTCCTAATTGAATTTGTCGCTCAATAACTCTTCCCCAACCTGCATTCATATTGGCGCCATGGCTAATCTCTAGGTGATTTTTTGCTAAGAAGTCTCCAGTAAGCAACACCTCAACTAATTGCTCTTGTGTCTCCCCATAAAGGGTACTACCATCTGCAGTAATCAAAAGCCATGCTCCTTCTAAATTACTTCCGTATGGGTTTCTCATATCAAAACCATGTTGATATAAATCATGGACATTTACATCATGATGCAGATGGGGAATAACATAAGGCGTTTCCTTTTTAATAGCCAAGACGAAATGCGAGGCCATATGCTCAGTAATTTGATTCAGCAAACTTGGAGATATATTCTCCTGCTCCAGCATTATTTCTGCTTGCACTAATCGTCTCGATATATCCATAATATTTTCAGATGTAATAACATCTTTTATAGATACTAATTTATCCATAGCTTTTTGCACTGCATCTGTATTATATTTTTCGCCATAATGAGCATTTAATTTATCTCGATACGCATGATTTAACACTTGTTGAAAAACAAACTCATGAGGAGTAATGCAACCCGCACGTGCTAGAGCGAAATCACTTACTATTTCAGTAATACTGGGTATGGCTAATGTTTTTTCTTCAAATGAAGACAATTGGATGCCATTTGATTTTTTTTCTTGGGCTTTACACTGGATTTCGTTTAAATAGGCATCTGACAGTTCTAAAAGTTTTTGCTTATTTTCAATCCCTTCTGCTTGCGGCGCAAATACATTAATCACTTCAGCATATTTGGAATCTAAACCAGGAGGATGCCCTAAGGCCATGCCATCCCAGTCACCAGCAACAATACGGCCTCCTTTGTCATAGATTTCTAAAATGACCTCATTGGCTGTTTCTTCTTCTAAATGAGTTTTGAATTTCGCTAAAATTTTTTCAAGCGAAGTACATTCTTTTATTAACCCATAGTGAGGATGGTCAATTCCCATTGCTTGTTTAAATTCTTCAGCACTGCGTGGCCTATTGGCAAAAACTTTCGCACTTTTAAGTTCAGATTCGTTCAGATGCGCGTTTTTTGACTCTGCATACTGTAGTTTAAAAGTATGATTAAATAGTTGCTTATAGAGTTCATCGGATACTGCTTCTAGTTCAGGAGGCTTTTTAATAATACCCTGACTCGCATCCCAATTTTTGTCATGTTCTGCTTTATCCCACTCACGAGAGTAAAAAATGGGGTTATTTTCCCCAGCTAATAAATTAACAACAAATTGACCCTCGAAGCCAGTTGGGGAGTTGTCATCAGGTTTAGGTCCATGCCCTTCTTTATACTCAAATCGTAACAGCCCACTGTCTGGATTAAATCCTAAAACTCGTAAATCACCATCAGGCCCTATCTCACGTAAGATGTCCCGCATATTGATATCAAGTTGCATCGTATGTTGATATTCTGGATCAGTAGGTTTTAATGAAAGATGCGCTTCGTCCTTGGGATGATGAGGTCTAGGCTCACCATTTTCAATGCGTGCAAAACGAAGTTCTTCTGCAAGTGAACCTTTAAAGAATCCTTGTTTGCTCGTTTTACTTAAGTTAACCCCGCTTTTAGGACTCCTATGTTTATTATATTGGGGAGGATCTCCTGCTCTTAAAATGATACTGCTGTTAAGCGCATGAGCTTGCATAATATTGGCAGTGACAAATTCAGATTGAGCCCCCGCAGCAATCATGGCTTGTGCACCTATAAGAATTCCCTGGCTTGTTTTGTTATGTGCTACGGTAATTTTTGGGTTAGAGACTACTTGCATTGCAAAAGGCAGATTGGATCTTGCTTTTATATCTTCACTTTTAGGTTTATTCATGATTTCGCCTCATATCCTAAAATAGGATTAATTTCTTAAGCTCATATTAAAAAGTTTAACAAGCCAATGTTATGAGACGCTGATCGCAGAAATCTAATTTTGAATAATGTATTCTTTAAAAGGCAAAATGGATTAAGGAAAAATAAAGAAAGAAGCCTTGCGGATAACAACAATCAATAATTGTAAGCCCCGAGTTTCTCATCAATCTTTATTAGGCAACAATCAAACCCACTTCAAATAATCATAGTGTTTAGGTTAAGTCAATTTGAGCTCATTTCGCATTAGAATGGTTATTACAAGCAATAATTGGGATAAAAAGTGGGGAGCCGTTATTGCTTCTCGGCCACATAGATGTAACTATAAATGTTGCGCTTCCGGTGTATAATTGATTTTAGTTTGTTGTTTGAGGATACCATGAAAAAACAAAGGATTGTACTTAGCTTATTCTGTTCTTTTTATCTCATTTTAAGTTTTGCCGATACTGCATTAAATAAGGAAAAGCAATCAACAGGGGTTAATAATAATCCTCTATTTTATCTTCAAGGCATTTATAGTTATCGAGATTTCAAATTTAAATCAGTTAAGTCTGGGAATTACAACAGTTTTCAAGGCCATTCAAATTTCTATGCGCTAGGAGCCAATAACCTGCAAATAATGGAGGGGCTTACGGGAGGTTTATTTATTTACCGGGCTGATATGAATTTGGGTTCTAACGTGCTTATTTTTCCCACTCCGCTTATTCAAACATCCCAATCAATCCATAACAATTCGCTTTTTGGTCATTTAACAAAATCGATTAAGCCACATCTATTTGTCGATTTTTATGGTGGTTACGGACAAAATAAGCTTAATTACCTTACATTAATGGCGCCTAAAACACCTAATCAACAAACCGCAGCAGCTACAAACCATAGTAATAATTGGTTTGTAAGTTTAAGTACTTTATATAGCACTATTTTTCATAATTTTTTAATTACCGGTGCATTTAGTGTTTTGCATAACGAAATTAAACAAAATGGATTTACTTATTTTTTTCGACCTAATTTAGTAGCAAATACCATAGCACCATTAACCAATAAGTCATCATATCTTTTGGAAAATGCGGAAATAGGCTACAAGATCACGCAAACCATACAACCTTTTATCAATGGGGGCTTAATTCAGGTTGTCCAGTTCTCAAATAGCCGTCCGCTTATAACAGGTACTTTAGTGAGTACTGCGCCTGAATTTAATTTAAATCAAAATGGATTCCAGGTCGGTGGAGGAGTCAATTTTTCATTGAAAAAATTGACCTTGCGCTTGGAGCAACAATATGTACAACGCGCTAATGTATATCATAGCAACCTCTCTATAGTTTCCTTAAAGATTGCCATGGATTAAGGGGGCTTTTTCTTTGATGAAAGCAATTAAGATTAGAACGATTCAATTAGGGTTAGGCAGTTTATGCCTCGTTTTTATTCTTTTATTACAAAGTGAGCAGCCTGCTTTTTTAAATCGTATTAATGGCCTTATCTATGATTATTTATCCAAGATGAGTTTGCATCAGAAAAAAAACTTTCCTCGAGTAGCGATTATCGATATTGACGATTATTCTGTCCAACAAGAAGGCCGTTGGCCGTGGCCGCGTGATAAAATCGCTCTTTTATTGAATAATCTAAAAAATCTTGGGGTAAAGGTTGTTGCTTTTGATATAGTGTTTTCTGATGTTGAAAAAAATTATGCCCAGAGCTTAAAAGAAAAAGTAGCTCAATTACCATTTGCACAAAAGGATACGCAAGAGCAAATTATCCACTTGTTGAATCAGATAGAACCTTATGTCGATAATGATAAGATTTTCGCTGCTACTTTATCAGGCAACAATGCTGTGCTTGGTTATTTATTACATTATGATGCGCAGGTAAAAAAAGGTTCTTTACCTCAACCGCTGCTTAATCAAGATGCGAAACCTATTGATGCAACAAATTACATAGTACCTGAGTTTTTGGGGTATAATGGGATATTGCCCTTATTATTAAAGGCATCTCCCCATGCTGGTTTCGTTTCCAATATTCCAGATCTTGATGGCGTTATCAGACATGGCAGCCTATTAGGAAATTATGCCAATAAATTGTATGCAAACATTGCACTTGCAGCAGTCATGCAATATCTGGATACGGATCAAGTAAAATTGATAACGCATAAGAGCCATGGTAAGGAGCTTTTAGATGGGATCACCATTAAAGATATTTTTATACCCACGAATCATAAAGGACAAATTCTCATCCCATTTTGGGGGCTACCAGGTACGATTGATTACTATTCAGCAAGTGACGTGATACAAAATAAATTATCCCCTGACGAACTTGCTGGTTCAATTGTGATTGTAGGCTCCACTATGGTACTTTTAGCAGATTTGCACCAAACTCCTTTATCTCAAACTTTTCCGGGTGCTGAAATAAATGCCAATATAGTTACAGCAATTTTGACTCAAGACGCGCTGGTAGAATTTAATTGGAATACTGTTACGGGCATACTGGCGATAACTGCATTAGGTGGTATTTTAGTTATTCTATTTCCTTTTTGTAGTCCCTTTATATTGCTGCTTTTTTATTTCTTTATTATTACTTTAATTTCAGGCATTTCATTTTTATTGTTTAATTATCAAAATTTATTTATTGCCCCAGCACTAATATTTCTATTAACTGCTCTATTAGCAATTCTTAATTTTTCATATGATTTCATTCTTGAAAAGCGACAAAAAAACAAAATAAAACAATTGTTTGGACAATATGTTCCTCCTACTTACGTTAAAAAACTCACTGACTTTTCAGAAAATTACACTATGGAAGGTGAAACGCGTGAGATGACAGTTTTTTTTGCTGACATCCGTGATTTTACTACCTTAAGTGAACATTTAGAGGCTAAAGAGATTAAACGGTTGCTGAATGAATTTTTTACGCCAATTACTGATATTATTTTTAGTCATAAAGGCACTATCGATAAATATGTGGGCGATATGATTATGGCTTTTTGGGGGGCTCCTTTACCTGATAACGAGCATTGCTATCATGCTATTTCAGCTGCTTTAACGATTAATGATAATCTTGAAGAAATTAATAAAAAATTATTAAAGATGAATTTGCCCTACATCAGGATAGGTATGGGTCTTGCTACGGGCTTAATGGATGTAGGCGACATGGGATCAGAGTTTCGCCGCTCCTACACCGTCCTTGGCGATACAGTAAATTTAGCTTCTCGTTTACAAGATTTAACCAAATACTACCAAATTTCTATTTTAGTGAACGAGTCAACGCAAATGAAGGAGACTCCTTTTCTATGGCGTTTGGTGGATCAAATTACTGTGAAGGGGCGACATATTCCCTTGAAGATTTATGAGCCTCTAGGCTATAGACAAGATGCTTCGCCAGAACTTTTAGCCGAGTTACAAGAATATGAGCAAGGATTAAAATCCTATTATGGGCAAGAATGGGAGAACGCAAAAGAACAATTCCTAAAACTACTGGCACGTAATCCCGAACGGCATCTTTATCAAATTTTTTTGAGTCGTATTGAAGGTTTCATTCAAAAGCCACCGCCAAAAGACTGGAACGGAGTATTTGTCCATACGCAAAAATAAAAGTTGTTTATCATTTAATCAATAAATTGCCAGGAAAGCAAATGAAAAAATTAATTGTCATCAGTGTACTTTTCTATTCTATCAATGCAGTGGCACAACCTGTTGCTAAAGTGTTAAATGTCACCAATACCGCTATCGCTAAAAAGGGTAACATACAACGAATACTATCTCCGGGCTCACCCGTTCATGTAGGTGAAGCAATCATCACTGAGGCGAATGCCAAAATAGATATTCAATATGAAAACGGTACTCTTGTCGCGGTACAAAAAAATTCTAATTATGAAACGGTGGCGTATAAACCACAGGCAGAATTAAAATTAAACGCTAAATTAAATAAAGGCGCAATTGAATACAAATCAACAGGAAAAAAGAAAGGCCTCATACAAACACCAGTTGTCGCACTTGCTATCCAGGGAACGCAATTCAAACTCATTGCAATACCACAAAAAACATACATCCAAGTTACTGAAGGAATGGTAAAAAGTGGTAACGAACTTCTTGGGCCTTCACAAAAGTTTGCTAGTGGTTCATTTGATAAAAATCAAAAATTTACTCCAGGTTCTATTCCCTGGAAAACTTACAGCAGCTTAGGTGCAACAAACGTGGCGCAGCCCACTCAGAATCAGGCTGTTATACTGAGTAATGAACTCAATATGGATTTAGTTGCAAATGTAAGTACAAATGCTGCTTTAGATAGTTTAGTGACTATGCCGCCAACGGAGTTGGCTGAGCTTATCATCGGTTGCCAATAGATCAAATAGCGTAATAAGCCACCCCAACCAGTTAGAGGCTATATTTGACGTATCCTGAACGAAGGTAGCTGCGAAAATACGGAGGAGCTACAGTTTGTATCACAAGCGATGGGAACGATCTCCTCGCGACCTGTTTTACGTTCGGGATCATTAAATGGGCTCATTTCAAGAGGAAGTGAGCCCATTTAAGATGAAACAATTTAGAATTAAAGATTCCCTGTTATTGCAATACCAGTCGGGTTACTAAATCCACTTCCAGTTGTTCCTGGACAACTTAATGCACCACTACTTTGAGTAATGTTACATAGAGATACGGAGCTACTTCCGCTGTTTGCTATATAAGCAAGAGTATTTGCAGGGTTGATAGTAATGCCAAAAGGCTGATTAAACCCACTCCCTGTTGTGCCTGGACAAGTCAGGGCTCCCGTACTTTGCTCAACGCTGCAAAGAAATACTTGACTAGGGCCGCTGCCGCCAAAACCGTTACTCACATAAGCAAAATTTCCTGCTGGATTCAGCGTGATCCGATTAGGGTGGTTAAAATCACCTGTATACACAGCACAAGAGGTAAAATTACCTGTACTCTGATCGATAGCACATGCAGAAATATTATTAGCCAGCTCATTAACTATATAAGCAAAAGTACCTGCCGGGTTTACTGTAATACCTCCTGGCCCGTTAAATCCACTACCTGTTGTACTCGGACAAGTTAGTTCACCTGTACTTTGATTAATTACACATTGAGAAATGGAGTTATTTCCACTATTAGTGACATAGGCTATAGTGCCTGCAGGATTAATCGCAATGTCAATAGGACTCTGAAAGGTACCGCCCGTGGTCCCTGGGCAAGTTAATACTCCTGAGGTTTGATTCACATTACAAAGCGTAATTTTGCCATTATTTTGATTTACTATATATGCAAAGCTACCTGTGGGATTAATATGAATGGCACGAGGATTGTTAAAGCCGCTACCTGTTGTTCCTGGACAAGTTAATACCCCGGTAGTTTGATTAATATTGCAAAGAGATACAGTGTTTGCTCCGCTATTGGTTACATAGGTATATAAAACCACACAAGTAACGCTTATGTCCGTAACATCTGCCATAACATTTGTACCAGTACCATTGCTCACACTGCATTTTAGCCCACTAGGTTGTTGCAGTACGGTCACCTCATAGTCTCCGCCCTCAGCAATAGGTGTAGAAAATTGGAATGAGGTCGCATTAGCAGGAACAGATAAATTGTCTCCGCCATTATTTTGGAGAACCAATCCAGTTGCGGACAATCCCGAAATTGAACCTCCAATTGTATACGTCGTTACGCTACAGACAATAGTAATATTGTCCACATTAGCCGTAACATTGGAACCTGTCGCATTACCAATGGTGCAGGTTAAGCCTGTTGGCTGTTGCTGTATGGTGACTGCATAACTCCCGCCCTCAGCAATAGGTGTAGAAAATTGGAATGAGGTCGCATTGGCAGGAACGGATAAATTATCGCTGCCATTATTTTGGAGTACTAAGCCGCTGGCTGTTAATCCCGAAATCGACCCTCCAATCGTATAGGTCGTTGCATTACAGACAATGCTTATATTAGTCACATTAGCCATAATATCAGTGCCTGAAGCGTTATCAATGGTGCAGGTTAATCCAGCCGGTTGTTGCTGGATAGTAACGCTGTAGCTTCCTCCTGCTGCAATCAGGTTAGAAAATTGAAACGAGGTCGAGTTAGGAGCAACAGATAAACTATCGCTACCATTATTGAGAAGAATCAATCCGCTGGTAGTTAAACCAGAAATTGAGCCGCCAATTGTGTACATAGGCACACTACAGACAATGTTTATATTGGTTACATTCGCCATAACATCAGAGCCTGAAGCGTTTTCGATGGAGCATGTCAACCCAGTAGGTTGGTGCACTATGGTGACCTCATAACTTCCACCCTCTGGAACTGGTGTTGGAAATTGAAATGAAGTTGCGTTGGCGGGTATCGATAAATTCTCGGTACCATTATTTTGAATAATTAATCCGTTAGACGTTAATCCGGTAACAAAGCCTCCGATTGTATAGGTGATTGCACTACAGGCTATGCTTATATTAGTTACATTAGCACTAACAGTACCTGAACCATTATTGACAGTGCAGGTTAACCCATTCGGTTGCTGTAATATAGTAACATTGTAGCTTCCACCTGCTGTAACAGGATTTGAAAATTGAAACGAGTTTGCGCCAGCAGGTACCGATAAATTATCACCCCCATTATTTTGGAGAATCAAGCCGCTCTTTGTTAATCCCGAAATTGATCCTCCTATTGTATAGGAGGCAGCAACAACTTCCATGGTAATATAAGAAGTACTTGTTCGAGTACCAACAATAGGTATCGAAGTGGCTGCATGTGTTGTTTTACCAGGCAAAAACTTGAGTGCACAACTCTTTTTTGGGGGTAGAACGGCACAATTAGAGGCATCTTGGGAAACATCGACCCAATTAGAGGGTAAAATAGCGTGAATATTAGATGCTGTTACCCTTGCCGAATTATTAAAAATGGTTACCGTAGCCGGTACATTAGAACCGGCAGTCATTTGTACGATACATTCACCAAGGTGATTTCTGTTAAGACAATTTTTATCAGGTATAATAGACAAAGATGCATTAGCCTGAACTAGAGCTAATAACCAACCCATTAAAATTATTATAAGCTGTGCGAATTTATTTTTATTCATTAAATATCCCTTTTCCCTTTAAAAGCAATGCTTATCCTATGGCGACTTTATTCACAACAATCTCCCTAAAGTGTTGCAATATTTAAACTCGACTTCTTGTGGTTAAGCCAGTTAAGAGTCGAGTTTAAATAAAATATATGTTACACAGCAATTGGGGCTTTGATCGCAGGATGAGATTGATAATTCAAAAATTCAAAATCATCAAATGTATATTCAAACAGCGATTGAGGTTTTCGCTTAATGTTTAAAGTGGCTAAAGGCAAAGGCTCTCTCGTTAATTGAGTGCGAGCTTGTTCCAAATGATTCAAATACAAATGGCAGTCACCGCCTGTCCATATAAAATCGCCCACTTGTAAATTACATTGCTCGGCAACCATATGGGTGAGCAAAGAATAAGAGGCGATATTAAAAGGCACCCCCAGGAATACATCTGCAGAGCGTTGGTATAACTGACAAGAAAGAATATTATTGGCAACATAAAATTGGAATAAAGCATGGCACGGCATGAGCGCCATTTGCTCCAGTTCACCAACATTCCAAGCACTGACAAGTAAGCGACGGGAGTCTGGGTTGGATTTAATTTCTTGTACAACTTCATTGAGCTGATCGATTGTGCGACCATCAGATGTTGGCCAACTTCTCCATTGTTTGCCGTATATAGGTCCTAAATCCCCATTGCTATCGGCCCATTCATCCCATATAGTGACCCCGTTTTCATTAAGATAAGCGATATTTGTATTACCACTTAAAAACCAGAGTAACTCATGCACAATACTGCGTGTATGAAGCTTTTTGGTGGTTAATAAAGGAAATCCCTGGCTTAAGTCAAAACGCATCTGATACCCAAAGATTGATAAGGTTCCCGTTCCTGTTCGATCTGTTTTTCTTGTCCCGTTTTTTAAAATATGCTCTAACAAATTCAAATAAGTTTTCATCGTTTGATCCACCATAACCAAATTCCCAGCAACAACATGGGAATAGATAAAATTTGCCCCATTGTTAACCATCCGAAAGCTATAAAACCTAATTGAGGATCAGGTTGTCGGAAAAATTCTGCAATGATACGGCATACCGCATAACCCATTAAAAAAACAGCAGACACTCGACCGGTAGGGCGAGGTTTACTTGCATAAATCCATACGAGTAAAAATAGGCACACTCCTTCTAACCCAAATTCATAAAGTTCTGAAGGGTGACGTGGCTGGTTATCAACATGGCTGTAAACCATACCCCAAGGCATATCCGTTACTCGTCCCCAGAGTTCGCCATTAATAAAATTACCAATACGCCCCGCACCTAAACCAATAGGAACTAATGGGGCAATAAAATCGCCAATTTCCCAGAAAGGTTTACTTTGTCTGTAAGCAAAGATCCACAGTGCAACCACGACACCGAGTAAACCACCATGAAAAGACATCCCCCCTTGCCAGATTTTAAATAAGGACAAAGGGTTATCTATCAGTTCAGGAAAATCATAAAAAAGCATATAGCCCACACGGCCACCGATAATTACTCCGAGGGCAGCATAAAAGATCAAATCGCTTATTTGTTCGGATGTCCAATGTAATTTATAGTGCTTACTGCGCCAATGTGCCAATAACCAGGCACTGACAAAGCCAAGCAAATACATTAGACCATACCAATGGACTTGTAATGGCCCTATTGAAAAAGCAATTGGATTTATATAGGGGAAAGTGAGCATATATTTTTAGGTTCCTTTTTTATAGCCATGCTTCTTGTAATAAAAAATGGTGTCCATTGTAGCTTGGGTGGAGGCTAAGAATCTAGATTTAGAGTGCAAAGAACTCCAGGGCTCTCTATATTTCCCAGGATATAATTTTTATCGTATTGATCTTTATAAAGATTTCCCAGCCCTGATGAGACTGCCCAAGCCTACTTCTTCCAGAGATTTTTGCAAATGAAAGCGTATTTGTGCTGGATGCTCAAACTCAAGGACTTCTGCAAGTATTTTGCGCGCACTGGCAATAGCAAAATTACGGATAACCCATTTTACTCTTGGTAAGCTGGAAGAGTTCATGCTCAAGGTATCAAATCCCATTGCAATTAACAAAATGACGGCGAGTGGATCGCTGGCCATTTCACCACAAATACTCACCTCAACTCCTGCAGCGTGACCTCCTTCTACAACTTTAAGTAAAACCCGTAACATTGCTGGATGCATGGCATCATAAAGACCTGCGACGCGCGCATTATTTCTATCTACAGCTAAGAAGTATTGAGTTAAGTCATTGCTACCTACTGAGAGAAAATCGACTCGCTTTGCAATTTCACGCGCCAAATAAGCAGCCGCGGGTACTTCGATCATCACGCCTAATTTTGGTTTTTCAATGACGCATCCTTCTTCCAATAACTCAGTAAAAGCTTGCTCAATAAGATAAGCTGCCTCCTCAACTTCACTTAAATTGGTAACCATAGGCAACATGATGCGCAAATTGTTTAATTCCTCACTGGCACGCATCATGGCACGTACCTGCATTAGAAATACATCCGGATGATCCAGGGTAACCCGAATTCCTCGCCATCCCAAATAAGGATTGTCTTCTTTTACGGGGAAATAGGGGAGTACTTTATCACCACCGATGTCTAACGTTCGCATTGTTACTGGACGTGGTGCAAAAGCTTTTAATGTTTGCCTGTAAATAATGGTTTGTTCGTCTTCCGAAGGAAAATGATCGCGACTCATAAAAGGGACTTCTGAACGATATAAACCAACTCCCTCTGCTCCCACACTCATTGATAAACCCGCATCCATCGCCAAACCGGTATTTACTTGCAATGAAACTTTATAGCTATCAATAGTTTCTGCGGATTTATCTCGCAAACTTATTAGACTTTGATTTAATGCTTGTTCTTCTTGTTCAAGAAGTTTGAACTCTGCAAGAACAGATTTAGAAGGCGAAATATAAACTTGGCCATAATATCCATCAACAACCATTGCACGCTTGGAAAGTGATTCTAATTTTAAACCACGCACCCCCATTACAGTAGGTACACCCAGTGCGCGAGCTAAAATAGCAACGTGCGAGTTATTTGAGCCCTTTGCTGAGACTACTCCAGCCAAGTAACCTTCAGGTACTTCCGCCAGAGCGGCGGCAGTGACTTCTTCCCCGACAAGGATGGTTCGTTTGGGATAAACAATCTCTTCTTGTTGCGACCATTGTAATGCAGCTAAAACACGACGTCCCAAATCACGAAAATCACTGGCGCGCTCGCGTAGGTAAGAGTCTTCCATGCTTTCGAATTGAGCGATATGTTTTTTTATAACAGTCGCTAAAGCTGCTTGTGCTCCAATTTTTTCCTTGCGAATAACATGCTCTACTTCGACACCCAAGCTGTCTTTATCTAGAATGCGCAAATACACGTCGAAAAGTGCGTGTTCGTCTTCAGCAACAACTGCTTTCATGCGCCTGCTTAAGCGATGCATATCTTCTCTGGTGGATTCAAGGGCTTCATAAAATGCTTTAATTTCTTCATCCAATGTTTCTACAGGATGAAGTGGAACCGCATCGATATCGGCTTGAGGATACACAACTACAGCAGTACCTATTCCAATACCTGGTACGGAGCCAATCCCGGTAAGCGCCGCCGAGCTTACTTCGACTTTGGTCACTCCCATGGGCTTGGGTAGCGTCAACTCCGCTAGTTCCCCCGTAGCCTCTGCGTGAGCGATGATCCCACCAAGCTGGGCGGCTAAGGTAATTAAAAAGGACTCTTCTGTATCATCAAAATGACGTTGTTCTGCTTGCTGAACAATGAGAACCCCATAGATCTTTCGATGCTGGATAATCGGCACCCCTAAAAAGGCTTTGAGATGTTCTTCACCTAATAGGGGATTATGATAAAAATCAGGATGGGCAGGGGCATCTTCAATGTTAATGGGTTCTTCACGTCGTCCTACAAGCCCAACAAGACCACTATCTAATGAAATGCGTACGCGGAATTGAGCTTGCTTGTTTAAACCCTCGGTAGCGATAAGAACATATTCGGCATGTTTGGTATCAATAAGGTAAACGGAAGCAGCCTCCGCATTAATGGCTTTATTAATTTGTTGCACTAAAACACCAAGCGCTTCAGAAAGCTGTCTTGCTGCAGTGACTTCTTGAACTATCCGTTTAAGTACCTTGAGCATCTCTGCTTATTATTACCTCTTTTTTCGTTTAAGGCCGTAAGGTGTACGACGATTTTTTATTTTTAATAAAGGTTCCAGCTCTTTTAACGCCTGAATATATACTTGGCGTTTAAAAAAGATGACCTGCCCTTCGGGTTCATGAAAATCAACCCAACGCCAGCTGTCAAATTCAGGAGAGTCACTGAGATCAAGCTTTACCTTTTGTTCGCTGGCAGTAAGCTTTAACAAAAACCACTTTTGCTTTTGTCCAATTACCAAGGGTTCGCTGCCATGGCGTAGATACTGTTTAGGCAACCTGTATCTGAGCCAACGTTTTGTAGAACCTATGACCTCAACATCCTCCTTATCCAATCCTACTTCTTCATGCAACTCTCGAAACATTGCTTCTAGTGATGTTTCACCAGCAGCTAATCCTCCTTGTGGAAATTGCCAAGCATCATGACCGCTTCTTCTTCCCCAAAAAACTCTGTTCTGTGAGTTGACAAGGATAATTCCTACATTCAGCCGATATCCGGCTCGATCAATTACCATGATGTCACTGTTTTCAATTAAACCGCTAATGTATTGATTCTTTCATAAACTACAAGACCTTGGCAATTAAATCTGTAATTATTATTTAAAAATGGTTTTTATTAGGTGAGGGGAAATCTCAAAAAGGCTGTAGATGGTCGCGTTTACAATAAAAACAACACTCAAATGCTTATTATATAAACCAAGATTTCTGTTTTAGAGAGCGCTAGAAAACCATTCAAAATACACTAATTAGCAACCTGAATCGTTTTCATTAGACCATTTTAAATATTTTGTCGCAGCTGTTTCGATTTTTTGCACGATGCGAACGCCAAACTTGACTCTCTCCAAACCTCAAACATAAAGATCATCAGCCTCTTCTACTGTTTCAACTGTAAGCTGTGTGACAAGATTCATTACTTATTGTCTTACATTGAAAGTTAATCGTCATTTAATCCCTAACCGAAGTTAAAACTAAATCCTGTTCTATTAGTTAGATCTTTAAAAAAGCTTATTGATATCCCTTTTTCCAGTAACATCGCCGCTTGTTTAGTTATATAATTGGAACAAAACTTCTAGTTGACGACCATATGCGTAAACGAATTTTAATACTTAATACCGGTGGTACCATTAGTTGTATCAAAACTAAAAATGGTTATGAGCCATCCTTGGGTTACGTGGGATCAGCATTACAGCAGATTCCTTTGCTTCAACACCAGGATATGCCAGAATATACCATCAAGGAATACCAGCCTTTACTCGATTCTTCCAATATGACGGTGCATGATTGGAACAGAATTGCCAAAGATATTGCAGATGATTATGAGCATTTTGATGGCTTTGTCGTTTTTCATGGTACGGACACAATGGCTTACACAGCTTCTGCCTTATCATTTATGTTGGAGAATTTAGGCAAGCCTGTGATTCTGACCGGTTCTCAGATCCCTTTATCTGAAGTTCGTAATGATGCCATTGATAACGTGGTTACTTCTTTATGGTTATGTGCACATCAACCAATTCATGAGGTATGTATTTATTTTAATCAACATTTGCTGCGTGGGAACCGAACGCAAAAAATAAGCTCCCAGGGGTTTAAAGCGTTTGATTCTCCCAACTATGCTCATTTAGCATCTATAGGGATTGATATTAAAGTTCATAAAAATCTGTTGTTAAAAAGGCCACAAAAGCCGTTTCATTTACAAACTATTGAGCCTCAATTTATTGCTAACTTCAGGTTATTTCCAGGTTTTGCTACGGATGTTTTGGCCTACATATTAAATCAACCCTTATGTGGTTTAATTTTAGAAACTTATGGTGCAGGGAATGCACAAAATAATGATCCTCGTTTTTTAAAACAACTGACTGATGCTTGCGCACGTGGGGTAATCATTATTAATTGCACCCAATGTCAGCAAGGTGGAGTGGAGATGAGTCAATATGCTACGGGGCATTCTTTAAAAAAAGCAGGACTTATTAGCGGCCACGATATGACTCCAGAAGCAGCACATTGCAAGTTATTGTATTTATTAAGTAAACGATTGGATATTTCAAAAATTAAGCAATTAATAGAAACAGATCTTTGTGGCGAGTTAACTTCATAGCCTAGATTTTCCAGGCTATGTTTCTTGCTGAAATTAAAGCGTGAGTGGCTCTGTAACAACTGGTTTTTTAAGCGAAGCAATTTCTTCGAGTACGTGTTGCATACATACCTCTAATCGACCTCTACTTGGTTTGAGCGTCGGGGCTTTCACATTCGCTGTTGCAAAAAATGAGAGACTCACCGGAACGCTCGTAATCGGCTGTGCTTGCCTGCAAATTTCAGCATTTTCTCGTTTAATCGCATCTACTTCTCGAAGTACCAATTCTTGGCGCATCCCATCATATTCATCCCCTTCTTTTACCCCTTTTAACAGATCATCACATTTTTTCAGATGGGAAAGTAAACACGCTTCTTTGTGCTCTCTAACGCTTACAGTCGATGTAGCTCCAACAAGTGATGAAACAGCCTTAACAATATAACCTTCATCGACAGGGTTAAAAATATTTTCACCGAAATAGTATGCGGCATGGGCACAAAGTATATTAAAGGGATGTTTTGAGTTTTCTATATCATTAAGAGGAAAGGGTACAGTTGCCTCAGAGGTCTTAAAGGATAAGGTGGAAATCGTATTATAAAATCGTTCCAGATTGGAATTCATTTCGGTTAAGGTTGTATTCAAATTTCCACGAGCATATTGATATTCCTTGCGTTTTCCCTCTACTTCCGCATCAAGTTCGGCAATTGCTTTCTTTAAAGCAAGCAAACTTTTTAAATCGGTCTCTTTAGGAACAAAGTCATCAATTTGCCTCCTTAGTTTAAGAGTTAACTCTTTTTGTGCCTCAGATAGCTCTGCGTTTCTAAAGCCGCCAAACCAGCTTTGGTTTTTGGCACTTGAGTCTTCCATCGACTTGTCTAGGCATTGAAGCATTAATCTTTTAGCTGCTCTAATAAAAACGGTCATCGCTCTACTCCTTGAACTGCAATTTAGTTATCATACCTTTAGTGCTATTTATATTTAGGTAGATTGTTTCATTGCATACCTGTTATTGTTTTTAACCTAGGAAATTATAATTTCATGAACTTACAAATTATCATTTTAGCTGCAGGCCAGGGCAAACGAATGTATTCCAATATCCCTAAAGTACTTCACCCGCTTGCGGGGAAGCCTATGCTGGTTCGGGTAGTGGAAACCGCACAGCAACTAAATCCTGATGCAATTCATGTTATATATGGTCATGGTGGTGAACAGCTTAAGAACTCACTCCCTGACTTACCTGTGCATTGGGTATATCAAGCGGAACAATTGGGTACAGGCCATGCAGTGATGCAGGCTTTACCTTTTATTCCACCAAAAACACAAGTTCTTGTTTTATCTGCTGATGTGCCGCTTATCCAAGCTAGTACATTAAGTGCTTTAATTGAATGCAGCAATCCAGCAAATTCTTATCAATCCGTTTTGACACTCTTGGTTGCTCATCTTGAAGATCCCTGTGGTCTTGGGCGTATTATTAGAGACAATCAAGGTGAAGTTTCCATCATTGTAGAAGAAAAAGATGCAAATGAGCAAGAAAAGAATATAAAAGAAATTTATACTGGTATTTGCTGTGCAATTTCAGATGATTTAGAAAAATGGTTACCCAAATTGAGTAATGATAATGCCCAAGGTGAATACTATTTGACTGAAATTATTGCCCTAGCTGTCGCCAATAAAACATCTATTAGAACACTAAGTGCAAAAGATGACGCCGAAATCCAAGGAGTCAATAACCGACTTCAATTACAGGAATTGGAGCGTATCTGGCAAACAAGGAAAGCGAATGAGCTATTGCAACAGGGGGTGACCATTGCTGATGCAAATCGTTTTGACTTACGAGGAGATTTAGTTTGTGGCAAAGATGTATCTATAGATGTCAATTGTGTGTTTCGCGGAAAAGTAATACTTGGTGATGGTTGTATTATAGGACCTAATTGTGTGTTGGCAGATGTAGTTTTAGGAGCAGGATGCGAGATTCAGGCTAATAGCGTATTAGAGGGTTGTGTTATAGCAAATGATTGCATGATTGGTCCTTTTGCCCGTTTAAGATCGGGTACACAGTTGGCTGCAAATTGTAAGATCGGTAATTTTGTAGAAACCAAAAAGGCAATATTTGATGAAGGATCGAAAGCCAGTCATTTGAGTTATTTGGGTGATGTCGTATTAGGAAAAGAAGTTAATGTTGGCGCTGGTACTATTACCTGCAATTATGATGGTGTTAATAAGCACAAAACTATTATTGAAGATGGTGTTTTTATTGGTTCAGATACACAATTAGTTGCTCCAGTAACAGTCGGTGCTCACGCAACTATTGGTGCTGGGAGCACGATACGTAAAAATGTTCCTCCCGGTGAATTAACTTTAACGGAGTCAAAGCAAAAAACGGTATATGGTTGGAAGCGCCCTGTTAAAAAAGACTAGAATAAACTTACAAAACAGTTAATGATGCCAACTTAACGAGTTTGTAATGACCCCGCCCCACAGCCTTTGACTTAAGAAATAAAGATAGACTTCCTAAGCTACTGGCAGTGGGGTTGGGTTCTTTTATTAAGGGTTCAGCAGGATAGAATCTTCGTTAAGAGGTATAACCTCATTCTCCTTTGCAAAACGCGGAAAAGGGTCAACCTAAGGAAAAATTGACGCAAGCCATCGTTCTGCTGTTGAAGATGGAGATGTTTTTTTAATTAATCTGACAAGAAATACTTTTTAATCATATTGCAAGGCAGTTAATGTTTTATTTTTTTCCATATGGGTACATAGCCATAAAATGAAAGGTAAAGAAATCAACGTCATTAGTAACTTGTAGTTCCAGACATTAGCCACTAAATTAATGATCTGATCATAGGGATAAATACCGCCAAACAATAAACTGTAATCAATTAAACACAATAAAGAATTCGCGCAAATATTAGCAATTAAGATGCGAAGAGGGCGCTGTAAAGCCCATTTTGGTTGTTTTAAATGATGCAATAACATCGCATTGCTTATGAAGGCGAGAAACAATGTCAAAGATGCGGCAGGCAATCTTTTGAGCATGATGAAGCTGTAAAAAGGGTTCAAATTCAAGAAGGTAGGTGAGGGTAAGGCTACAACAATCATTAATAAGACATCAAATATAAATTGAGTCGCAATTAGAACCAGACACAGTTTTAAGTTTACTTTATAACCCCATAACTCACCTAAAATCGTACTGATCACCAGGGTTATAGGAAAAAATAAAGAACTTGCTGATAGGATATTGTGTTTGTTAAAGAGCGCAATTATTCTGTATTCGCAAGCCAGGCAGATCAACATGACGATGATTGCAAAACAAATAAGATAATCATATAAAGGTAACTTTTCGCTACCTCGCTCGGGGGTAAAAGCTGTATTTTGATGTTTGAGTAAAAAAGTCAAATAAAAAACCCCAATCATAAGCAATATGAGGGAGGCAATCATGGAGGAATCAATAAAAATTTGTTTGAAATTAGGTAGATATGTTCCAGAAAATAGAAGCATAAAGTCCAAACCAAAAAAACTTAGCCCTCCTAATACAGCCAACAGCATGCATTGCTTCGATGTGGGAAGCGTCCTACTGGATTTTGGATAAAACAGTAGGTGCGGTAAGTAAAAACTAAGTGCAAAAGCTGTCGTAGTCGCAAAGAATTTTTTGGGAATATCTTCAAAAATGATTTGGTAAACTGGATTATTATGCATATATTCAGCGGCAGGTAAATTCACTAATACAAACACACCGATACAAAATACATATACAGTCATTAAAGAAATGTTCAAAAAATGCCTTTGTTCTTTAATTGTGAAGTTTCTTAAGGCTAATAAATATAATCCTGCAACTAGCGGACAGATTAAGCCATTCACAGAAAACATCAGTCCCTGCAGAAGGACAATTTTAAAAGAAACATTAATTAATAAAATCAGTGAGGTAATGGCACTTACAGTCAAAAATAAAAAACCAGGGGAATTCTGTGCAGGCAACGATTGATTCATTTGTGTCGGATTTCCATAAACAGTCCTGGCTTTTTCTACGATAATTGCTTTGTAACGAGCTAGTTCGTGCGCAAATATAACACTATAGTATTTAATATGGCAAGCAAATAAGAGCGGTTTGAATAAGGCTTCCTGGCGTTCTTTCTGCGGCAATAGAAGTATGAAGAAAAAGGAATGCTAATGGGATACTTTATCAATAAAAGGCTCTATTGGGCGTATTTGGAAAGAAAATCAAATACGTACGGCTTAACTATTTCTTCGTAGATTTAAAGCCTGGGCACTGCTTAGTAACCCCCGGGGGTCGCTAAGCTGCTCCAGACTACAATGCACCCTAATTGCACCCACTCTTTTTAAAATTGGTTAGCTGTATTGTAATGATTGTATCTCATCAATTTTAGGACCACTATTTAGATTTTTTCGCTGTTTTGTAGAAAATAAACTATTAGCCGTTATTACAGAGGATGGTTTATGAGAAATCAACTGTTTTGCATCAGCGATCATTGTTGGCCGAGGTGTCTTTAACTCTTCAATTGACGGAGGTATTGTTGTTGATTTTTTTGTATCGGATGGAAGTTCGATTATCTTATCGGTTTCGTGTAAGCCAGCTTTAGAATTTGTTTTGGTTAAAATGATTTCACGAGAGACATCGTTGCGTTCAATCCAACGTTTAAGTGCAGTAACAAAATTCCAAAAATCTTCTTTTTTACTTAAAGATAAAAGAAATTCAGATAGTTTTATAGGTAAACCAAAACGATACCAAAGAATTTTAGGTAATGTGTATTTAACTGTAGAAGCAATTGGCTTAGCCCCAGTTGTTAGGGTTTGAATCGGTTTTGTAGATTCAACAATGTCTATAATATTAAGTAAGTCGCTGCGTATTTCAGGCCAAAATTGTTTGATTACTGGATCATTAACGGCATTTTTGGGATTATGAAACATATTAGGCAAAACGACCCGGGTAGCTTGCTTAAAAAATCCAGGTTGGGAAACCTGTACTTTTTCTAAATCACTTTCCAATATTTTTGTGAAAAACTTAAATACAGTTGAAAGTGGAATAAAAGGTTTCGCGCCTTCGGGGGGTTTAAAATCAATAGGCACTCTTTTCATTAAACCTGCAAAGACTACATCAATAATAAATCGTTTTGTCCGGTCATACAAAAATAAGGGATCAACTGGAATTGGGGTATCCTTTTGTGGTTTGACCAAGGGTAGCGACATATGAGAAGCAACATTGATATGCAATAAAAGCAGCAAATGTTGTAATGTTCTGTTATACAGATAGGGGGGGACGCCTACAGTGGATTCAAGTGCGTAATTCATGAGCGCGGAGGTTCCCGTGTACGCCAAACCCAAAGAAAGTATGGATTCTGATTTCATGCCTTTATGACGCTCACAACGCTCAGGTGTGGCCATATAGGTGATATATTCACCGTAAAAATAAAGGCCTAATACCCATGCAATTTGTTTACCACCATACGGAAATTGGCTAATTCCCCATAGCGTGAGATCATTTAAAGCTAATCCTATGGTTCCTCGCAGAGAGCCTTTAAACTTTCGTTTAAAATTGCAATCTTCTTCGACACAAAGCGTTGGGGTTGACGGGACAAGGGCTTTGTGTTCGTTAAAAGCAGAGGGTGCTATTGTGTCGAGAACTAAAGTATGGGCTACTAATTTAGTTGCCTGCCTATAGTTATAGAGTTGAACACCGTAATTGACTAAAGAAAGGGTGGATAAGAAAAGAGCATATGGAGCCAGGAGTGAACCCTGTTCTTCATTATAACCCTCACGAAAATAAGTTTGAATACCGTTATTTACATAGTTTACTGCTACTACGGGAAGTACGTCATGGAATACAACGCTTCCCATCCCCTTAATCACTTTTTTTACGGATTCCACCTCTGGTGTCATTTCTTCTACGCGAGTCTTAAATGGGGCAATTAAAGCAGGAATTGCTTCGCGTAATGCTAAAACTTGTTCGGTCACATAAAAGGCCGTATCTGCGGCATAGCTTACTACTTGTGTGATGGGGGCTTTGCTCAATGCCCAAGCTGCTCCATTACCAAATGATTTAGCCCCATCCATTACCGACGTCAACCAGTTCATACTTTTGCTCTCCGTGCAACCAGGAAATCTCATTGTATGAGGAAAAAATAAGAAATGCCAGTCTTTTCCTCATGAAGTACAGTAACACTACATTTTGCTATGATTATACTATTATTTATTGCATTTAAGACGTAAAACTGCTTAATTTTGTTACTCGCTTCCACCTTGTAGAGGAACAATAGCAATATCGTCACTAATTAATTGCTTTTTCCATGGTAAATCTCTATAAGTCTGCCCTTCGCTTAGCGGTAAAATTGGATATTTGATGACATCAAAAAATGGCGAAAGATCAAAGTCACTTGGTGTATAGAGACGAGGATTTCTATGTATCAATGCATAGCCTGTTTTATCTTTTGTAATCAGAGGTAAAATAGGATAATTCACTGATTGAAATACATCAGCGATCATTGAGGAACAAATATCTTCTGTGGGTTGTAACATATTATGTTGGAATAACGAAGAACGCCATCTGCGTGGAAAAATACTCCAGGGAAAAATAAAACGCGCAAGATCAAAAAGATGCCGTAAGCTGTAATTTTTTCCAATTCGGTGAATTGCCGAAGCAATCACCTTTTCTCTATCTTCTGGTAACAAAAAAGAAGGTCTTAAAATCCTGATGTGCTCACTTTTGTATTCATCGATGCAAGATACTCGAGTTCCTTCTCCGAGTAAGCTTTCAATAATTAACTGATCTGAAGAAAAATTTTTTATATGTTTTTGTACCAATTCATGTAAACCTGGAGCTGTTATGTCATCGATACGGCCAATATATAAAGCGGCATGAGTCCAAGTGCTTTCAGATATGAGCCTAATGATATTACCAATTCGGGTGTGGCTTTCGATTAGCAGAACATCACCAGGTTTTATCTCTTGGGTCAGTTGCACAAAATCATATAAATAAGTTCTTTTTGCCACACAGTCTTCTTTGGATAAAAAGCGATAAAACTTTATTAATATTTTATTTATAAAGGTATTTTTATGATGTGCGCTCATTATTGTTGTCCATAACTTACTATTATATTTTGTCAGTGGAAACTAAAGTTTGCCAGTTATTGTCTGCACTCAAATTATAAGAAATTGCTTCGTGCTGTAATTAACGTCAGCCTCGACAAAAAATAGAGTTATTTTTTGTCGAACAGTTTTATCTGCCCTGGATCTCGTATAAATGCCACCCATTTTACGGGATAGCGATTGTTTAACCATATAAAAGCTTTTCTATCCCTTTTATGCCGAACTCACGTTAATTATGATAAATTTTTATCCGGGTATTCGCAAAGATCTTCAATAATACACGATTTACAATGTGGTTTTCGTGCAGTACATACATAACGCCCATGTAATACTAGCCAATGGTGTGCGTCTTTTAAAAATTCAGATGCTGTATTCTTTATTAAGTTTTTTTCCACTTCCAAAGGAGTCTTACCCTTGGCGATCCCTGTTCGATTCGCTACTCGAAAGATATGTGTATCCACCGCTACAGTAGGCTGCCCAAAAGCAGTATTGAGCACCACATTGGCTGTTTTTCGACCTACCCCAGGTAATGCTTCTAATGCTTCGCGCTGCTCAGGGACTTTTCCATGGTAATTCTTGATCAGCATCTCACATGTTTTTATGATATTTTGTGCTTTGCTGTTATATAAGCCTATAGACTTTATATATTCTTTAAGTTTTTCTAATCCTAAATCAAGGATCTCCTGAGGTGTATTTGCTACAGGGAATAATTTAGCGGTTGCTTTGTTTACTCCAACATCAGTTGCTTGGGCTGAAAGAATTACAGCGATTAATAACTCAAAAGAAGAATGGTAGACCAACTCAGTAATTGGGTGTGGGTTTTGCGCTTGGAAGCGCAGAAAAATCTCACGGCGTTTTTGTTTATTCATGGGTTTTTTTAGCGTTGACACGTGCCAAAGCGAGTTGGATATAATCTTGCTTGGCTTTTATCTCTTGTGCTTTATTTGTGGCTTGCATCGCCAATTGGCGCTTTTCTCTATAAGCCTGTTGTTTTTCATGATCTTCTCGTAATAAACGGGACTGTTTGGCATGAAAGCGGATACGAGCCAAGTCTTTATCATATTCGGCAGCTGACGACTCCACCATCTCAATACAATCTACAGGACAAGGGGCAACACACAAACCACAACCAGTACATTCGTGTGTCATCACTGCATGCATTAATTTACCACTACCAATGATTGCATCTACAGGACACGCTTTAATGCATTTAGTGCAGCCTATACATTCAGCTTCGCGAATGACAGCAACGGATGGGGGGCGAGTATTTGCTCGTACTTCATCCAGATAGGGTGTGGGGTCGATATTGAGCAAAGCGCCTAATGCTGTTGCAGTAGCAATGCCACCTGGCGGACATTTATTGATTGAGGTTGTACCCTGGACAAGCGCTTCAGCGTAGGGTAAGCAACCCGAATAACCACACTCGCCACATTGAGTTTGAGGTAACAGAGCATCAATTTCTTTAACCGAGGCCATGATGCACCTGTTTTGATTGTTCCAGCATGGCTTGAATTTTTTCTTTTTCAACACGAACCATTAACGGTTGGAATGCATTGATTTGATGGTTCAATAAAGGGGTATTGATTGCTTCCCAAGTTAAGGGATTACAATTTAAGAAGGTTTCTGCCGAATGACTCATTAATGGCAGCACTGGTTTTAAATAAGTAATTAAAATACGAAATAAATTAATGCCCATAGTACAAATATCCTGTACCTCGCAAAGACGCTCTTCTTCTTTTGCCAATACCCAGGGTTTATTGGTATCAATATATTGATTGACTTTATCGGCACAGTCCATAATGTGGCGAATAGCACGTGCATAATCACGCGAAACAAATGATTCAATGATTTCGCTACGTACTGCGATGAGCTCTGCGTATAGTTGGGGTTCACTTAAATGTTCGCTTAGGGTGTTGTCAAATCGTTTATTGATAAATCCTGCACATCGACTTGCAATATTAACCACTTTACCTACGAGATCGGCATTAATTCTACTGGTGAAATCATCAAAATTTAAATCCAGATCATCGACACGACCATTGAGTTTGGCGGCAAAGTAATAGCGTAAATATTCCGGGTGTAAATATTCGATATAAGTGCGAGCTTCAAGAAAAGTCCCCCGAGATTTAGACATTTTTTGTCCGTCAACTGTTAAAAAGCCATGTGTATAAACCGCAGTAGGGGTGCGATGACCGCTAGCAGCAAGCATTGCAGGCCAAAATAAGGCATGGAAGTAAACGATGTCTTTACCCACAAAATGGTACAATTCTGTGTCAGAATCTTTATTCCAAAATTCTGCGAATGAAACTCCATGCTCATCACAGTATTTTTTAAAGCTTGCCATATAGCCTATAGGAGCATCTAACCATACGTAAAAGTACTTATCAGTTGTGCCTGGGATAGGGAAGCCAAAATAAGGTGCATCACGAGAAATATCCCATTGCTTTAACCCCGCTGCAAACCATTCGTCTAATTTATTGGCAACTTCAGTTTGTAAATGACCACCTCGAGTCCATTCTTTTAAAAGATTTTCATATCGAGGTAAATCAAAGAAATAATGTTCTGACTCTTTTTCTATAGGTTTAGCCCCGGAAATTGCAGAGACAGCATCAATGAGATCGGTTGGCGAGTAGGTAGCACCACAGACTTCACAGTTATCTCCATATTGGTCTTTAGCGCCGCATTTAGGGCAAGTTCCTTTGACATAACGATCTGGTAAAAACATTTCTTTTACCGGATCATAGGCTTGATGTATGGTTCTTTTAATGATTGAGCCATTTGCTTTAAGCTTTTCATATATTGCTGCAGCTAAAGCCTGATTTTCTGGCGAATGGGTAGTGTGATAACAGTCATAATCTATAGCAAAAGCTTTGAAATCACGTTCATGACTTAGCTTTATTTCAGCCGTTAATGTTTCTGGAGTGAGTCCCATTTGTTCTGCTTTCAACATAATTGGGGTACCGTGCGCGTCATCACCACAAATACTGATGCATTCAATCCCAGACATTTTATGAGTGCGAACCCAAATATCAGTTTGAATGTGCTCGACTAAATGCCCCAAATGTAAATGTCCGTTTGCATAAGGTAAAGCGCTGGTAACCAGCATTTTGCGTTGTTTCATCAATATAAAGCACCTACTTGTATGACAGATGGTTGATTATAACGCAAAAGGAAAGTAAATGCTTTAGAATGATATGTAGAATTGTAACCAGGTTTTAGTGGGACGGGTAGAAATAAAAAACGCGACTTAAGTCGCGTTTTTTATAACCTGTTATTTACATGATTAGCAAGAAAGTTGAAGTGCTTCCTCTTGATCTTTTTTCTCAACTACTGGTATTGAACTTGAGAATAATTCTGTAAATTTTGGTTCACTCTCGCTCTCTTTAGTAGCAAAATTTGTACTTTTAGGAGCTTGTGAATTTAATAAAATGAGGCTTGGGTTAGTATCAGGAATTTCATCATGGCTGTGTGAACTTTCGTCACTTAAAGATTCCTCATTACTGGCAGCTAATTTATCTGTTTTGCTAGGACGTTTAAAGTAACTGGCAATAGCAGAAACAGTGTTTACTGCAGCCGCAGTTAAGTAAGTACCAACAGAAGCAGCAGCAGCAGCTAATCCAGCAGCAAATCCAATTTGCAGCGCAGTGTTAGCGCCAACGATGCCTGCAATAGAAAAACCATATACTGTAAAAGTAGCAACGGCAGTTAAAGCAGCAGGCCACAAGAATAATGTAAGGCCAACACCGGCAGCCGCTGTTAAAGACAGCCAAGCAGCAACAGAGATTGCTCCTCTATGCGCACCGATGAAATTAGCAGTAGATTGGGCAACAGATTTAACTCCGTCAAGAAGAAGGCCTAAAAGACCACGTTTTGTCTTGACTTCTCCCTCTTTATTTTTTTGAGAAGAGCCTAATGTAAGATTAACCGCCCCGATAAAAATATCAGCTGGTAAATAAGCAACCGTCTGCATAAATTTTTTCATGTTTTACTCCAAGGTTATAAATCAGAACGGATGATAGCAATGAATTTGCTACATGTGAATCAAAAATGCTCAGTTTGTTGTAACAAAAGTGTAAATTAATTTGACTTTAAGCAACTTATTGGTTAATAGTTTTTCAGGTTTGTTATTATTTATTCTAAAAGAGCCGTTTTTAATAAAAATCTGATTTATTCGGTTTGTTAATACTCATTTTGGTTCTATAGTAGCAGGACCGTTTTCTACAATTTTGCAAATAGCTGCAATGGTGTTGGCGTTAAATAAAAAAACGCTTTCCTGCTTATCACCGATTGTCATTAGGTTAAGAAGCAAACAACCCAATTTCAAAACTCGGGTTGTTTTTTGAGGGGAATATTATTCTGCACCCTGCGTGTGTTATCAGCTAATAAATTTTAACGGCATCCTATTCAGGATGGCGGTATAAAGTAGGGTCATCAATGCCTGCGCCGATAAATCCTCGCTTTCTAAAAGTACAACTATCACATTGGCCACATGCTTCTCCAGCTTCGTTGGCCTGATAGCAAGAAACAGTCAGGCTATAATCTACGCCCAAGCTTATTCCAAGTTGTATGGTTTGCACTTTACTTAAATATTGTAGGGGGGCATGGATGGTGAAAGAATCGCCTGTTACTCCTGCTTTGGTAGCCAAGTTAGCTAGAGTTTGAAATGCACTTATAAATTCAGGGCGGCAATCGGGATAGTGAGAATAATCCACGGAACTTGCCCCGATAAAAATATCTCTGGCACCTATAGATTCTGCAAAACCCAATGCCATGGATAGAAAAATAGTATTGCGTGCAGGTACATAAGTTACTGGGATCTCCGAGCCTTCCTTAAAATCAGGGACATCCACGCTTGGGTCCGTCAAGGCAGAGTTATGAAATAATTCAGTATCCAAGGTGACAATCTGATGTGTTTTTGCTTTGTAATGTTTTGCAATCCGTTGTGCAGCAAATAATTCTGCTGAATGCCTTTGCCCATAGGAAAAGCTTATTGCATAACAGGCAAAACCTTTTGAGGCAGCTAAAGCAAGGCAGGTTGTTGAATCGAGGCCGCCTGAGAGTAAAATGACCGCTTTTTTCATTGAAAGTCTCCATAAATGACTTATTTTAAACCTAAATGGAATTTGTTAATTATGTTTGCTGTAAAAAAGAACCGCTTTTTTTAGGTAAAAAATACTGTTAGAATGCGCCAATTATGCCATAACATGGAACTTTATGACGACTACTCTTTATCCCGTTATCCTTGCAGGAGGTTCTGGGACTCGTTTATGGCCTTTGTCGCGAAAAAATTACCCTAAGCAGTTTCTTGCCTTAAACGGTGAATTGTCCCTTCTACAACAAACTGTGAAAAGAGCACAAAATCTTAAGAGTTCGCATACCCTTATTGTAAGTAATGATGCACATTACTTTCTTTGCCAGGAGCAACTCGATACTTCCGCTCATTCAATAACGTATCTATTGGAGCCGTGTGCACGCAATACGGCGCCGGCAATTGCAAGTGCAGCCCATTATATATCACAAATTGCTGGTTCTGATGCCGTGATGCTCGTGTTACCCTCAGATCATTGGATTGCTGATGATTTGGCATGGCAAGAGGCGATGCTTATTGGTGCGCAATTTGCCGCAGAGCAACAAGCTTTAGTGACTTTTGGCATTCAACCTGATAGTCCCAAAACAGGCTATGGTTATATAGAGGCAGGAAGATCACTTGCTGAAAATGTACATCAGGTTTTAAGCTTTAGAGAGAAGCCTTCAATTGATACGGCAAAAGAGTTCATCGCAAGTACTAATTATTATTGGAATAGCGGCATTTTTGTCTGTCGTGCCGGTGTATATCTGAATGAATTAGTGGAGCACCAACCAGACATCCATTATTTTAGTCGCCAGGCTGTTTTAAATGCCCAACACCACCATGACTTCTTGCGTCTTGATTTGGAAGAGTTTTCGCGCTGTGAAGCAGAATCAATTGATTATGCAATCATGGAAAAGACAAATAAAGCAGCCGTAATTCCTGTTGCAATGCAATGGAGTGATTTAGGGTGCTGGTCTGCAGTTGCAGATGCGAATAAACCCGATGAGGATGGAAATACCGTTACTGGAAAAGTGGTAGCTCAACAAAGCAAAAATTGTTTTATCCATAGTACAGATATCTTAGTGACAACTGTTGGAGTAGAAGACAAAATTATCGTTGCTACCCAAGATGCGGTTTTGGTCGCTGACAAACAGTATTCCCAACAAGTTAAAGATTTAGTTAATTCATTAAGTAAAGATCACCATGAACTAATCCAGGATCACCAACGCGTATCACGACCTTGGGGGTATTATGAAGTTTTAGCTGAGGGTGCATCTTTTAAAGTAAAACGGCTCATGGTTAAACCTGGTGCACGACTATCACTGCAAATGCACCAGCACCGAGCAGAGCATTGGGTTGTGGTTTCGGGGCAGGCGGAAGTTATTAATGACACACAAACTATATATTTATCAGTAAATCAATCTACTTATATTGCACAAAATACCCTTCATCGTTTAAGTAATCCAAGCAACGAACCTCTCTATGTAATAGAAGTCCAAAGCGGAGTTTATTTAGGGGAGGATGACATTAAGCGATTTGATGATATTTATGCACGTGATTTGTTGTAATCCCGCCTTTTCAAATTTTGAGCCTTTGGGCTTTTATATTGCACAGTTTTATGCCCTTTATTAAGGGCTGAACCTTCTACAAAACTTATTTAATTAGATTATGCAAATTTTAGTTTCAATACTGTAAATCAATCAATGCCCACCTTGTTTTTAAAATTAGTGCTATGTTATAAAAAAGAACACATTGATTTTTACTGTGATTAAAGGAATTAGTCGCCAAGATTTATAAACACAAAGGTAATATTATGGCTACCAGCAGCGGAATCCTTCACTCTTTTCTTAACGATAAATTAAATAAAAACAAGAACGTTGCTGACGTGCACTTTAAAGATTTTCTTAAGCTTCGCAAGGAGTTTCTTGAATACAGTAGGGCAGAGTGTGGTCTCATTGAAGTCGATTTTGATCCCAGCAACAAACTTACTGAGGTTACCCCTTCACTCTACACCAAAAATATGGTGATTGCATACCATGATAAACTTTATTACGCTGATACAAAAAATCAAAAAGTGATTGCGCTTGAAAAAAACAAAAGTAATAAAGATGACTATGAGCAATTAAGAAGAAAATGCACTCCAACTTATAATAAGGCAAAAGGGCATACATTAACCCAGGTACGATCAGTAACTGGTCGTGCTTTTAATGAGCATCGCAGTGATGATTTTCTTCCTTCCTTAAACTTCTATTTGGGAATATTGGGTGATACTGATAAAGCGATGTTTCCCTATATGAGTGAGGCGCAAAAAGAGCAATTACGATTTGATCTAAAAATGACACTTTTGCTTTTACTCGCTCAGCAACAACATGAAATAGACTATCAAAAAACTGAAAATCGCAAGGCATATACCCAGCATATTAAACGATGCGTCGAGTTTCTTCTCGTACTTGATCCTGAATATCAAAATTTCATTATAAAATCTCCGGAGCAAGCTGAGCTTAATCAGGATAAGCCACTAAAATATTTAGGATGGGTCGTTGGTCACGAACTTGGCCAAAAAATGGTAGATTGGACTGATACCAAAACCGAAAAAGGTACGACCAAAACGATTAAAGAATACATGGGGTCTCTTAATGAAAAGAGATTGAATTGGGTGTGGGAGTCAACTTTTTTAAAAACAGTAATTGATTTGATTCCTAAAGATCATCCTAATGCCGGTCAGGCTGCACAGGTAATCAGATATCCTGACCCTTATACAGGTACACTGAGCTGGGCATTATATTATGCACGTTTTGCATTAAATCTTTCTTTATTACTAAAACATACCATTAAAGGTCCCTGGATGAGTGAGGAAGAGGCAAAAATGCCTTGGTATGAGCGTTTTCAAACACAATGGGATCAACGAAAGTTTAGTTTATTGAATGATTCCCTATGGGGAACAGCAAATTTGGTTTGCTTTTTTTGGCTAACTGGAAAGAGTGTTTTAGGCACTTGGGGCGATGCACTCACCGTTGCTTTATTGATTTTTGATATCAGTATCGCTGTTTGGGATTTTGAGGAGCAAAAAACAAAATACAATAAAGCGATGCTGCAGTATTCTGAGGACATTGCCAGAATAGAAAAGCGGCTTAAAATTCTTAAAAGTCATACTCAACAAGAGGGTAATCAAGAGCGGGCTGCTGAAGAACGGCAATTACAGATGCAGCTGCATGCTTTAAAGAGAGAACAAGCAAAATGTGCAAGGGAATGGCAAATGAACAAACTTTCATTAATTAGCAATATTGCTTATGCGGTTGGTTTGATGCTGGCATTTGTCCTTTTAACGATGCCGTTCTTGCCTGTTGCCGCACCTGTTGCAGCTACTTTAAGTCTTGTTGGCGCGGTTGTTTGTCTTGCATTAACCATTATTAATAATGCGATAAAAGGTGGTATCGAATTGTATACCACTCATCAAACAAGAAAGGGAATAAAAGAAGAACTTGATCTTAAAGTGGACCTCTTGAAAAGAGAGGGGCATAAGTTAACTGAAGATCAAAGAAAACTTCTTTTCTTGGAAATTAAGAAGCTCCAGGCAGAAACTGAATATCAAAAGCAAATGATGATTTATCAATCAGTTAATTTAATACGTGGTATTGTACTTGATATTCTTATCCCTGCGATTGTATTCGTAAGTTTAGTATGCATGCCGTTAGGGTTTGGTATACTCACTATTGGTGCTGCGTTGGGGTTCGCTCTGGGTACTCGCGCTCTGGTTGACTCATTATTTAAACCAGAGGAAAAAAAGGCATTGGAGTTCGACCAAGAAGAATATACAAAATTTTATGCTTCGCTTAACAAGGTTGAAACGAAAAAGCCCCAAGGTTTCTTTAAGAAAACATCAGTAGATCCACTGAAAAAACCATTACTTGATGACAAGGATTTTGATTCTTCCATGGATCTAGAAGATGGGCCACTTTATTCAAACTAGATTTTCGATAGGCTGGCCATTTAATCTGTCGGGAATCGCGCTGTGTGGCAAAAAAGAGCCTGGCATAAAGCGCGATTCGTAGACAGGAACTCATGGTTTGATCGTTAATTTAATATTAAATTCAATTAATTAATCCCAAACAAAGAACTGGCATTCATTATCTTCTTCTGTATAATGTTTCCCAAAGAAGCTAAGTGAAGTGTCTTCATGATAAAGTTTATTGCTTTGTTATCGCTTGTTTTTTCAATTAATGTACATGCTATTGAACTGCTGGGCGATTCCTGTGATATTCAGGGCTTGTCCGATTCTTATGTTTTAGCATTAAGTTCGCAACCTGGTTTCTGCCAAACCTACGGATATGAAGCTCGTAAACCAGAATGTACACATTTATCTCAGAACTCTTACCAGGCAAAACACCTTACTTTACATGGATTATGGCCTAATCAAAAAGCGTGTGGTCAAAATTATGGGTATTGTGGGGTGCAACAAAAAACAAATCATTGTGCCTATCCCCCATTGGATTTATCCCCACAAATTTCTGATCTCTTAAAAAGGATAATGCCAAGCTATTATTACGGAAGCTGTTTGGAACGGCATGAATGGAATAAACATGGCAGTTGTCAAATTTTATCAGCAGATCAGTATTTTGCTTTGGCAATTCGCCTGGCTGAGAAAGCCGATGATTCTTTATTTGGCCAATACTTAACGCAACATCAGGGACAAAGAGTTCAATTAACTCATCTCAGAGAAATGATTACTCAATCTTTTGGTCCAAGTAATTCGACCAAAATATATTTAGGGTGCAAAAAAGGTATTTTAGTTGATATTTACATTCAATTACCTGCACTTCTCTCGGATAATGACTCTTTAGAGTATTTAATTAATGAAGCTCCTGATTCACCAATTAAAGATACTTGCCCTGCCACTGTAATTCTTTCTAATTTTAATACAGAGTCTTCATATGATGTAAGTTGAGTTATTAGATCACATGCCCTAAACCTTGAACATTGTTAAAACTTCCTCTAATGTAGAGTAATTATGATATAGGGATAAAATCTTATGCAAAAGCGGTGCTATTTTTTGATTTTTATTGTTTTTTTATTAACTGCTTGCGCACATCATGCGCCCAAAGCCCCTTCTTTACCTCAAATGCCACAAGGTATTAAAACAAAACAAGTTAGAGCAGTTAGTGCTTTTAATCATGTTGATGTACAAGGACAAATGAATGTTACGGTGCATACGGGGTATAAAAAGCCACAAATTATTGTAAGCGGCGATACGCGGGATTTGGCTGCTCTAAAAACAGTTGTGACACAAAATACGCTTTATGTAAGCCTGGGAAAAGGTTATCCATTGTATGGGCCTATTTCTGTTGATATTAGAGGCCAATTTCTTAACCGTTTAGCGTTAAAAGACGTTAATTTTGTTGTAGGTAATCAATTACATACAAGTGTATTAGATGTTTATTCGGTAAACACAGGAACTGTAAGATTAAATGGGGCTATTGGTTTACGTGTGCTGGATATAAAGGGCAAAGGTTTAACGCAAATTGGCGGCATCTCGAGTCAAAACTTGCAAATCCATTTGCAGGGTAGCCCCAAAGTACAGCTTTCCGGGGTCGCTAATTTAGCAAATTTAACCATGCAAGGTAATGCTTGGTTTAGCCTGTATTGGGTTAAAACGGATACTTTAACCATACGTGCAAAGGATTCCTCAACAATTCAATTAGCTGGCGCAGTAAATCGATTAGATGTTGAGCTGTGGAACAAAGCACGATTTAAAGGACGCTATTTACGTGCTCAACGCAGTTTTGTAAAAACACATGGACATTCTGTTGCAGAAATCTCTGTAGCGAAACATCAAAGCAATTTTGCTACCGATGCAAGTGATATTTACTATTATAATCTACCGAAGACCCGAGCTGATTTTATGGTCTTTAATGGTTCGGTATTGGATATGAGGGAATGGAACCAATACGATTTGAAAGATTTCAATCGTTACAACAAACAATTCCCTTAATTACGATAAATTTTAAAAAGGCATGTAAATGCCTTTTATTTTACATTTACACGTTGCTCAAATAGCAAATAGAAAGTTTTTTGATTAGAAACTCAGCAGGGCATTCAATCCTGCTGAAGATAGACGCTACTCTTCCATCATTTATCCATCAACCACTACCTTCCGACTATATGCATTGATTCACACACTGAACAATTTGATCCAAATCATTATCCAAAGGGAGAACGTGGGCTGAGTTTGCAAGCCAGTGTATGTTTGCTTTGGGTAGATGAGCAAACATATTTTCTACTTCTTTTGATGCAACAACCCTATCATGTGTTCCAAGAAAAAGATCAGTGGGGCAGTTAGGAGGTACCCATTGATGCTCTTGGATTAAGGCAAATAGTTCAAGTAGTGCAGAAAGTGGGATTCTACGATAAGAAATTTCAGTGTGCTTATCACTGACAAGATTACCAGCCATGCCACGGAGCTCGCAAAAGCCCAGACTCTTAAGTAGCATGATTAATTTTATATTGCGATTAATATTCATCTGCAGTTTTAGTGCAGGGGCTAAAAGAAACATGTGGTTGAATGAATAATTTCGGCTCAGTTTGCATGCCAGCAAAGCACCAAGGGATACTCCCAATACATCTACCTTTTGGTATTCTTTGAATAATGTGTCACATTCTTGATTAGCGTGCGATACCCAATCATTTCTTTTTGCCTTGGCAAAAGCAGCAATACTGTCGGCATGCCCCGGTAGTGCCGGACACACTACCGCATCATAATTTTTTAATTGGGGAATGAGGTAACGATAAACAGCAGGGGATGACGTAAATCCATGAAAAAGCAGCAGGGCGCGATCTTTTTTTGTGCCTTGTTGATTAATGGGGTGGAGAAGTGAGAAGTCCTCTTCTTTCAAAGTAAGGAGTTGTTTTCCACGGCTCATACAGCGAAAATCATCATAAATCATGAGTAATCCATTTTGTTTGTATTTATTTTGAAAATTTAGTGTAAATTGATTTCATACATAATTCATCAAAAATAATTCTTGATAAGATTATAGTATACAATAAAGTGTATGCCAGCACTGATTCTAGAGCATTACATGCGATGATGTGCTATCTTTAAAAATAATAGGGGTAGATTACTGAGGTTCGATATATGAAAGAAAACGAAGATCAATCAATAAGCCAAGAGCCACCAAAGACAGATACAACGCCTAAAACAGATCCAACACCAAAGACAGATACGGTTGCTCCGCAAAACCCTGATGAAATCACTCTGCCATCAAAAGACCAGTCAACCTCTAATGCAAATCAACAGCAGAGTCAGGCACCGAGTCCTGCTGGGGATAAAAGTGGTAATAAAGAAAAAAAGGGGTTTGATACAGGCAGTCAAGATCCACGGATGAAGATGATAGAAGAACTGTCGAAGATGGTGGAAGAAATTAATGATGATGTCACTGATTTGCTGGCAAAAGGTGCTGGCAAACTTAAAGAAAAATTCAAGGAAACAGAGCTTGGCAAAGAGTGTATGGAATTAAAAAACGAACTGGCGCAGGCTAAAGACAGGTTAGGAAAAGCAGCCACTGATGCATTGAATGAGAAATGGAATGAGCTTAAAACCAGCGAACAGTTAGCGCCTATTGCAAATACACTATCCTCTGCGGCAGAGAAAGTTTCTGATATGGGGGAAAGTATGCGTAAAGGTATGGTCTCCGGAGTGAAAGGCCTTACCGAAGGCGTAAAACAAATTGCTATGGATTCACCAAAAAGTAGTGATGTTACACCTACACAATCAGTCGAATCCAGCGTTAACAATGTTGATGATGGATTAACAACGAAAAAGCCTGACAAAGAACCAGAACAAACGCAAAGTTTGGATAAGGAAGGGCCAAGTATGGGCGGTAATTCTGTTTAGGGTACTCCATTAGAGTGACCGGACCTTATTTTGAAACAAAACAGAGCCTGTAAATATTGTTGATAATGAAGAGGCTCTGTTTTTTTGATTAGGTTAGGAGTTAAGTCTTTTTTAACCTAATAATTTATGGGGTAAACTTTCAATCCGTCCGGCTTGTGTGACAATGACGTAATTTAATTTACGTTGCAGCTCACTAATTGTGTCCGCGCCCGCATAAGTTAAACCGGATCTTAGCCCTCCAACAATATCGGCAATAATTGCATCAGGATTTTCTTTAAAAGGTACCTCTGTTGCTACGCCTTCGGCGGTTTTCCATTCATGCATTTCACCCAGGAAATTCTCCTGTGCTTCTTTGGAAGCCATGCCTCGGTAACGTTTTACTTTGCTGCCATCATTTTTTTGAATGACTTCGCCGGGAGTAGGGGATGTTCCAGCTAACATACCGCCAATCATCACAAAATCGGCACCAAAAGCTAAAGCTTTTACTATATCTCCAGATGTTTTGATTCCACCGTCTGCAACAATAGAACGATCAGCACGCGAACAATCCTGGATGCAGGTTAACATAGGGACTCCGAAACCGGTTTTGATGCGGGTACTGCATACAGAACCACCGCCAATTCCTGCTTTAATGATGTCAGCACCACAGGAGGCAAGATAATCGGCACCTGCGTAGGTGGCAACGTTTCCTGCCATGATACAACGATCGGCGAGTATTTTACGTAAACTTTTTAGTGTTTTTCCCACATATTTGGCATGTGCATGGGCAACATCCACACAGAAATAGTTAGCGCCTGCATCGCGTAAGGCTTCCGCTCTTTCCAGTTCAGCGGTAGAGCAGCCAATAGAGACAAAAACAATACCGCTGCATTTTTTAAATTCTGCGATATTGTCTTCTACAGACATAAAGCGGTGTAAGGCACCCATAGCTCCTTTAGAGGTCATGAAATTTGCCATGGCACTTTCAGTAATCGTATCCATATTAGAACTGATTACAGGTAGTTCCAGTGTTAACTTGCCTAAGCGGTCTTTGCTCGTGGTTTCTACTACCCTTCTTGATTCATGATGATTGTATGAAGGAACAAGGAGAACGTCATCAAAGGTGATGGCATGGTCTGTCATGGTAAATCCTTAAAGTGCATACTATAACGCACATTTTACACCAGGTCTATTTTTGTTTATTCCTCGCAAGACATGATTTTTCACGGTGCATTTATTCACGCAACCAGCTTAGATCGAATCCAAAGTGATTCGATCAAGCCAAATAAAGATATTTTGTGTTCAAGAATAGAGGTTATAGATGTTCTGCAGCGTAAAATGCAAGCCTTGAACGCTCACCACGAGTTAAGCTCATATGGGCACTGTGTTCCCAATGTTTAAAACGATCCACCGCGAAAGTTAAACCAGAAGTTGTTTCGCTCAAGTAAGGGGTGTCAATTTGTTTGATGTCCCCAAGACATATAATTTTCGAACCAGGGCCTGCGCGTGTCACCAAAGTTTTGATTTGCTTGGGAGTTAAATTTTGTGCTTCATCAATAATAATGTAACGATTTAAAAAAGTACGGCCACGCATAAAATTTAATGAACGAATTTTAATTTTATTTTGTAATAAATCCTGGGTTGCGCCACGTCCAAAACTACCCCCAACCTGTGAGCTATGGAGTACTTCTAAATTATCCATCAACGCGCCCATCCAGGGGGTCATTTTTTCTTCCTCAGTACCTGGAAGAAATCCGATATCCTCACCTACAGGAATAGTGACGCGAGTCATTAAAATTTCTGAGTAACGGTTTTGATCCAATACTTGAGTTAAACCGGCAGCGATTGTAAGTAGTGTTTTTCCTGTACCTGCAGGGCCTTGTAAACTTACAAAATCAATCTCCGGATCCAAAAGTAGATTTAAAGAAAAATTTTGTTCGCGATTTTTAGCGTGAATCCCCCACACTGAATGTTTGGTATAGTCACGAACCAATTGAATGACCGCATGATCATTTTCCAGTTTTTTTACGATGGCTTGAAACTGGTCATCTTCAGTACTGAGGCAATCATTTGGATTCCATTGTTCAATTAATGGGCCAGCTACTTTATAAAAAGTTTTGCCGCTTTCTTGCCAGGACCCCATGTCCTTAGCATGTGTTTCCCAGAAATCGTTGTTCAGTATATGTAAGCCCCTATGTAGGAGGTTGACATCATCGAGTACCTGGTCACTGTAGTAGTCCTCTGCAAGAATCCCAAGTATTCCTGCTTTGATGCGCAAGTTAATGTCCTTTGACACAATGATAACTTGCTTTGTTCCGGCATGCTTCTTTTGTAATCCCAGGGCAGTAGCAAGAATGGTATTGTCTACCTTATGCCCAGGTAATGTAGATGGAACCACCTGGTTGAATTCATCGGTTTGAAAATAAAGTTTGCCACTACACTTTTTTTTATCCGAATAATTAGGGATTGGTAAGCCTGAGACAATTTGTTCATGAGAGGAATTGCTCATAAGTTCTACCAACATACGGTTGGTTTGTCGTACGTTGCGTGCTACTTCGGATGTGCCCATTTTATGATTGTCTAATTCTTCTAACACAACCATTGGTAAGTAAATATCATGCTCTTCAAAATGATAGATGGCGGTAGGATCATGCATTAAAATATTAGTATCGAGTACAAACAGTTTCGGAGTGGTATTGCTTTTATCCATAAATTCACCTTTTATGATGGGGCTCTTGTCATTATTTTAAAGTATCCAACACTTCATTCACATGACCATTGACCTTAACTTTTCGCCATTCTTTCATCAGTTTACCTTGAGGGTCAATGATAAAAGTACTGCGTTCAATACCACGCACTTGTTTGCCATACATGGATTTCATCTTTATTACATCAAATAATTGGCATAACTGTTCGTCCTGGTCACTAATGAGCTCAAAAGGAAAGCTTTGTTTGGCTTTAAAATTTTCATGTGATTTTAAACTGTCGCGGGAAATTCCAAATATTTGTATGTTTAACGCTTGAAATTGGGGGTATGCATCTCTAAAGTTTTGACCTTCAGTGGTACACCCTGGAGTTGCATCCTTGGGATAAAAATAGAGGATTACATATTGCCCTTGATAATCGTTAAGTTGGCCTGAAAGTCCGTTTGTTGCAGTAAAGGCAAAATTAGGTACGGATTCTCCTATATTCATCAGTCTCTCCCTGTTTTTTTCATGATGCGTGAGCGATCTCTTTGCCATTCACGATCTTTGATCGTATCTCGTTTGTCATGTTCCTTTTTACCTTTGGCCAAAGCAATTTTGATTTTTATTTTATTTTTCTTCCAGTATAAGGAGAGTGGGACTATGGTATAGCCTTGGCGTTCGACACTTCCGATTAGTTGATTCAATTCTTTTCTATTTAATAAGAGCTTTCGAGTACGGATTGGATCTGGAATGGTATGTGTTGAAGCTGTAATTAGTGGTTGAATTTGTGCTCCCAATAAAAAAGCTTCACTATTTTTTATAATAACATGTGAATCGGATAGATTAATTTTTCCGGCACGCAAGCTTTTCACTTCCCAGCCTTCGAGGACAAGGCCAGCTTCATATTGTTCTTCAATAAAATAATCAAAACTTGCTTTTCGATTGAAAACAATAGTTGAATCAGATTGTTTTTTGTTGGTCATAAAATTTATTCTTTAGCACGCTCTCGATCATGCTTGTAATCTAGTGGTAACTGAGGATAGACCCTATTTAATTCTTGATCAACTGCCACGCGGTTATCAAAAACAAAGCATTGGCCTTGCCAGAGCGATTTCTCCTTGGGCATTTGCTCTATATAATTAAGAATGCCATCATGCAAATGAAAAACATTCTCAAAACCAAGTTCTTTTAAATAAGCGGTTGATTTTTCACAACGTATGCCTCCAGTACAAAACATGGCTATTTTTTTATCTTTTTTGTCAAGCAAACATTGTTGTACATATTCCGGAAAATCGCGGAAATTTTCTGTATTAGGATTAATTGCGTTTTTAAATGTTCCTAATTCAAACTCATAATCATTACGAGTATCGATTAAAACAACATCAGGATCTGCAATTAATTCATTCCACTCTTGAGGGGTTAGATAAGTGCCTACAGTTTTCAATGGATCCACATTTTTTATCCCCATAGTCACAATTTCTTTGCGAAGTTTGACTTTGGATTTTTCAAAGGGATTGTCGTTATCAAAAGTTTCTTTGAATTTTAGATCGGCCAGTCGTCCATCCTGACGAATGAACTGATAAAAAAGATCCATTTGCTCTCGTGTGCCAGCAAAACTACCATTAATTCCTTCGGACGCTAATATGATTGTGCCTTTGATACCGATTTCTTGCATTTTGGTCAATAAAGGCTCGCGCAAAATCTCATAATCTTCTATGAGAACAAATTTATAAAATGCAGCAATGACTATTTCTTTCATGTACTACCTAACAATAGAAACAAAAAATATTCAGCAAAAATTACCATTTACACAGAATTTAATCAATAGGCATGATTTAAATGCACACAAGTTGGGTTTAAATATTAAGCAAAAATTAATTAAATGCGTTGACAAAAGCCAATCAGCGATCATACTGTTATATACCAACACAGGTATTCGTGTTTTTACATACCCGCCGGGCTTATAAGGAGATAATATGGCATATTACATTAGGAAGTTACGTTGGTTTTTGGCCCTTTGTATTTTTATCCCATTAGTCAGTTTTGCTGCTACCCCCGTTAAATCTATGGTTGTATTTGGTGATAGTTTGTCTGACACAGGCAACACCACACACTTGCTTAAAAGTTTACGCCAGGAAGAAGATCCCGCATTCTTAGTTGCACCATTTAAAATATTTGTATTGAATAAAATGGTTGAATACGCCGAAGAATATTATGTTCCTCAAATGGTATTAGATTCAGGTATCGCCATTGTTACTGATTTTTTTGATAACCAGTTAGCGCCTTATATTGCGAATTTAGTCAGTAAAGTCAAGATGGTTCCAGTATTACCAGGAAAACCTTATTGGAATTCAAGATTCTCAAATGGGCAGGTATGGAATGAATATTTAGCAAAAATGATTTCTATTGCCCCAGATGATGAAGAGGTATATTTAAACCGTGCATTTGGTGGAAGCTGGTCAGCTACTTATGACTATCAATTAACGGTATGGAACTTAATTCGCCATCCACTGGGAACAATCAAAAACCTTATAGTGGGTAAGCTTGTTCCTCCAAGTCTTGGCCTAACTGTTCAGGCATATTTATTGGAACATCCTTCTTTGAGTGAGGAAACAGTGTTCTTTGTTTTCTCGGGCAGCAATGATTACATCAATGTTTTGTTTTTCGAAGATAATTACAATACTGAAGTCATGAGCACCTATGTCGACAATGTCCTATCAAGCACTGGTTCTGCAGTAATGAAATTAATGAAGGCTGGAGCTCGTCGCTTTGTGGTTATGGGTTTACCTCATTTGGGAGATACTCCACGTGTAGTGCAAACTACAGACAGAGACGTTTTGAATAATGCAATTGATATGCACAATGAGCGTCTTCAAAACCGTATGCAAGAGTGGGCTAAAATCTATCCCAATGCAGATTTTCTCTACATTAACATGCAAGAGTACATGGAAAGGGCTTTAAAAAATCCAGGAAACTATGGTTTTACTAATGTTCAGGATGCATGTATTGATGTGAAGCTGCCTATGTATGATGCATTTCGTACTTCGCCTTTTGCCCATAACTATGTACTACGTTATGCGCAAGTCCTCCAGTACAGAGATGAAAGCTTCGCAGCTGGAGATAAAAACTATCATGTTTGTGATACTCCTGATAGTTATTTATTCTGGGATGAAATCCATCCAAGCACCCGAGCTCACGGATTAATCGCTTTTGAAGTATGTAATGCTATGAAAGACCATGGGTATTCAGTAACCTGCAAAAATCCCATTGAGTAATTTAGATTGGTTTGCTAACTAACAGCCCTGGGGACAACTGCTATTTAAAGCTAATGGCAGTCTGTCTTTGGGAGGATAGCTGGAGACTGGGTTATTCTTGCTGTTTCAGAATCAAATCTCGATTTTAAACCCCGGGAATTTTCCACGGGGTTCAGTATTTTAGTCCCGTGCTTCTGCATTCTGCGGACAAGCCATGAAACTTCGGAGTAAAGGGCGAGACTGGAGATGTGAAGATTCAGGATATTCTTGGGAGGATAAAGGTGATTTAAATCCTTTCAAATTCTTTGGCCATGCGTGTTAGTGATTTATTTATCTTTATGGCATAATTCCAGTTTTTATTGATTTGTGTATCGTTCAACTACGGTTTAGTGAAACGAGGAGTAGGTAATGTGTGGAATAATCGGTGCTGTATCTGAAAGGGATATTAGTAAAATTTTACTCGAAGGATTACGACGTTTAGAATATAGGGGTTATGATTCTGCGGGCATTGCGGTAATTGATAGCCAGGGCTATTTAAAGCGCGTACGAATTCAGGGTAAAGTACAAAATTTAGCCGATGCCATGCAAGAAACCTCAGTTATGGGAAATATCGGTATTGCTCATACTCGATGGGCTACACACGGAAAGCCTTCAGAACAAAATGCACATCCTCATTTATCTCATGATCAGATTGCCCTGGTACATAACGGGATTATTGAAAATCATGAAAAGCTGCGTCAGGAACTAACCACTAGAGGATATATTTTTACTTCTGAAACAGATACGGAAGTTGCTGCTCATTTGATTCACTACTATTATCTTCAAAGTGAAAATTTACTTGCGGCCGTGCAGACCGCTGCTGCAGAAATGCATGGTGCTTTTGCCCTGGGGGTTATCCATCAGCAAAGGCCTATGGAGCTGGTTGCAATCCGCAAAGGAAGCCCTTTGGTTGTTGGCATGGGTATTGGTGAAAATTTCATCGCTTCGGATAGCCTGGCATTAAAAGCTTTTGCTCAATCAGTGCTTTATTTAGAGGAAGGTGATAGTGCGTATGTTACTTCCAAAAAAGTTGTCATTTATAATTCATCAAAAGAAATTGTTGAGCGCCCCTCTCATTTATTAACAAGCAATGCCGAAATTGTAACTAAGGGGCCTTATCGACATTTCATGCTCAAAGAAATCTCCGAACAATCAAGGGTCCTGGCTGATACTATAGAGGGGCGGGTGAGTACTGTTGAAGTGCTTAGAGCCAGTTTTGGCGAACGGGCTTCTCGTGTATTTCCGTTAATCAAACAAATTCACATTGTTGCTTGCGGTACCAGTTATCATGCGGGAATGGTTGCTAAATATTGGTTGGAGTCCCTGGCCGGGTTACCTACGCAAGTTGAAATTGCCAGTGAATATCGTTATCGCGATGTAGTCGTTCCTAATGATTCATTGTTTATCACGATTTCTCAATCAGGTGAGACAGCGGATACTCTTGCGGCCTTACAGAAGGCAAAGAGTATGCCGTATTTAGCCAGTTTGGCTATTTGTAATGTAGCAACGAGTACTTTAGTGAGAGAGGCTGACTGTGTCTTTCTAACCAGGGCTGGTGTCGAGATTGGTGTGGCGTCTACCAAGGCATTTACTACTCAATTAGCTGCACTTTTGATGCTTGCTACAGCCTTGTGTCACGATAGTCGAGCTAACGAGGTTCTCAAACAATTACAAGAGTTGCCCGCATGCTGTGAACGGGTCTTAAAGATGAATACTGAAATTGAAGGTTTAGCTTCTCTATTTGTGAATAAGGCACATGCCTTATTTCTAGGACGTGGTGTTGAATATCCAGTTGCTTTAGAAGGCGCATTAAAGCTTAAAGAAATTTCTTATATTCACGCTGAGGCTTATCCTTCCGGAGAGTTAAAACATGGGCCACTCGCTTTAGTTGATGAAAACATGCCCGTCGTGGCTGTTGCCCCTAATGATGAACTGCTCGATAAATTAAAATCTAATTTGCAGGAAGTAAGCGCGCGAGGCGGCCAATTGTTTGTTTTTGTGGATGACAGCCAAATCTGGCGGGCAAATGGAGCACACCTAATTAAGGTTCCCTCTTGTGGTTCTTGGGTTGCTCCTATAATTTATACGATTCCTTTACAGTTATTGGCTTATCATGTTGCTGTTGTTAAAGGTACAGATGTGGATCAACCACGTAATCTTGCCAAATCAGTAACTGTTGAGTGATAATGTGGCGTTTTTTTATAAGTCATCCTTAATTTGGTTTCTTGCTTTTTATCCTTAAAAAGAGAGAAATATAATTGTGTAGCTTGGTTGAAGCAGGTTATAGCGTATCATCACCAGTTACATGATATTAAGATTTAGGGGTGAGATAATTAATTGTTATCTATTTATGTGTTACGGGGATGTAAATGACTCAAGAGATGTCGGGATTAGCTGCAATTATTGCGCAAGAAATTAAAGTTAAGCCAGCGCAGGTAGAGGCGGCCATTCGTCTGCTGAATGAGGGAGCAACAATTCCTTTTATTGCTCGTTATCGCAAGGAAGCTACTGAAGGACTTGATGATATACAATTACGTTTTATTGATGAGCGTGTGCTTTATTTGCGTGAATTAGACGAACGTCGTGCTGTGGTTTTACAGTCAATCCGCGAACAAGAAAAATTAACTCCTGAACTTGAACAGAGCATTTTAGCTGCAGATACTAAAACGCGACTTGAAGATTTATATTTACCCTTCAGGCCTAAGCGTCGCACCAAAGCACAGATTGCTGTAGAGGCGGGGCTAGATCCATTGGCTCAAACGCTTTGGAAAAATCCAGAACTGGATCCTGAAGAGCAAGCTGCACTTTTTGTTAATCCTGATGCTGGAGTCGAGGATGTCAAGGCTGCATTAGAAGGGGCGCGCCATATATTAATGGAACATTTTGCTGAAGATGCAGATTTGATTAATGAATTACGTGAATATTTATGGCAACATGGTATCGTTAAATCAGTAGGAAGCGCCAAGAAAAAAGAAACAATAAATAAATTTTCAGATTATTTTGATTATGCTGAGCCAATTAAAAAAATTCCGTCACACCGTGCTTTAGCATTATTTCGAGGTCGCCGCGAGAGTGTCTTACAAGTGAGTTTGGTGTTACCTGAACATGATTTGTCTTACGGCGAAGATAAAGTTGCAGCCCATTTCCAAATCGCTGACCGCCAAAGAAAAGCTGACCATTGGTTGTTAGAAACCGTACGTCTTACATGGAAAGTCAAATTATTTACCAAGCTTGAACTCGAATTGCTTACTCGTTTACGTGAAATCGCAGATGAAGAAGCGATTAAAGTTTTTTCCAGGAATTTACGTGACTTATTACTTGCAGCCCCCGCTGGTCCTAAAATAACCATTGGACTCGATCCCGGAATTCGAACAGGAGTTAAAGTAGTTGTCGTTGATGAAACAGGTAAATTACTTGATTACACTGTTGTTTTTCCATTTGCGCCACAACACGAATGGCATTCAGCAATTACGGACTTAGCTAAACTTGCTGCTAAGTACCATGTTAATCTCATTAGCATCGGTAACGGAACAGGTTCCCGAGAAACGGAGCGATTAGTTTCCGAACTCATCAAAATGTATCCCGATTTGAAACTCAATAAAGTAATCGTAAGTGAGGCAGGGGCGTCTGTATATTCGGCTTCGGAAATTGCATCACAAGAGTTTCCTGATTTGGATGTAACGTTAAGAGGAGCAGTCTCAATTGCGAGACGGTTACAGGATCCACTTGCAGAATTGGTAAAAATCGAGGCCAAATCAATCGGTGTGGGTCAATACCAGCATGACGTCAATCAAACTCGCTTGGCTCGAAGCCTTGATGGTGTTGTTGAAGATTGTGTCAATGCAGTTGGAGTGGATGTTAATACGGCTTCAGCCGCTTTGTTATCCCACATTTCAGGTCTTAACGAAACTTTAGCTAAAAATATAGTGCTTTATCGTGATGAACATGGGGCATTCAAAAACAGGATGGAATTAAAAAATGTTGGTCGTATGGGCGAAAAAGCCTTTCAACAAGCAGCTGGATTTTTACGCATTATGAATGGTGATAATCCTTTGGATGCATCTTGTGTTCACCCAGAGGCCTATCCATTGGTTGAAAAAATTATTGCTAATAAAAAAGTAGATATAAAAAATTTGATTGGTAATAAAGAACAATTACGTAGCGTGAATGCAGAGCAATTTGTTGACGAACAATTCGGTTTACCGACCATTAAAGATGTATTGAGTGAGTTGGAAAAGCCAGGTCGTGATCCTAGGCCTGAATTTAAGACGGCACAATTTAAAGAAGGGATTGAAGATATTGAGCATTTACAAGAAGGTATGATTCTTGAAGGTGTGGTCAGTAATGTAACTAACTTCGGAGCTTTTATTGATATTGGTGTCCATCAGGATGGCTTAGTTCATATTTCGGCAATGACGCATAAATTTATCTCAGACCCACGTACTGTAGTGAAAGCTGGCGATATCGTAACCGTGAAGGTGGTCGAAATAGATAAAGAAAGGAAGCGCATTGGCTTGAGTATGAAATTAGAAGATGAACCTTTAAGTACCCCAGCCAAAAAAACAGCTAAACCTGCAGAAACAAAAAAAGTGCATCAGGCCAAAAAAACCGAACATAAGAAAAAACCGGAAATGAGTAAAAAAGCTGAACCCGTTAAAAAAACTGTATTTAATACAGCAATGGCAGATGCATTAGCTAAATTAAAACGAAATTAATAAATGATCATGTAGCTGAAGGCCTTGTAGCCAAAAGCTACTGGATAAGCCAATAGATTTTTCGTGGTGCCCACTGACTTTGGGCGCTCGCGAATAAGTCCTGACAAAGTGGCATAAACCTGCTGCCAGGCTTTTTCCGATGCTTCCTCAGGAAACAAGTCTTAGGACGTAGAGATAAAGATGACTTGAATGGCAAATAGATTAATTTTGATTTTATCGATACATAAATACGGTGGAAAATAATGACCAATACTCCAAAGGGAGACCTTGCTATCCAAACTTTGGCAATGCCCGCAAATACTAATGCTAATGGCGATATATTTGGTGGATGGATAGTCTCGCAGATGGACTTGGCGGCAGGAATCTTGGCAAAAAGATTGGCTTTGGGGCGCGTGGCAACAGTTGCTATCCATTCTATGAGTTTTTTAAAACCAGTCCATGTTGGTGATCTTGTAAGTTGTTATGTGAACCTGGTAAAGCAGGGTAATACCTCGATGACGATTTGCGTGGAAGTATGGGCTCATCCTGCGATTCAAAGAGAGGCATATCAAGTTACTGAAGGTGTTTTTGTGTTTGTGGCATTAGATGAAAAAGGTAAAGCAAGACAGGTGCCTAAGCAAACATGACCAGTAATTCTCCAGAGCTGTACCGTTTATTAACTGAAATGGCAACATTGATTGAGCAAAACTCCGAGCCTGATCCTCAATTATATATTTTATTTTTCCAGCAGCCAGAACTTGCCTTTAAGCTCATCGATATTATTAATAATTTAGAAGAAAAGTTAGATGAGGGACTTTCGGTTTATTCCGCTTGTATTTTCGCTTTGGATATTTGTGTCGCTCAATTACAAGGTGCTGCGGAATCGAATAAAATCAGTGCTAAGACATTAATCCAATTAATGGATCATTTAGCACAACTCATAAATTCTCAAAAACATACATTAAGTTTCTGGTTGCCTATACTGAATTCATTTTATGAGTCTCATGTTGAGCTTACAGAAGATTTAAAAAATGCTTACTATGATTTGGCAAGCGAAGAGGAGGAATTAATTAATGAAGATGAGTCTTTATCTCATTTAGATGCGATTCGTGATTTAATTCATGAATTATCAGATCTTTCTGTTTTTGATATTGCTGAAAATTTCTTTGCCCAAAGCTATGCCATGCCTGCTGATTTTTTTGCAGATCTTCTCGTTGATTTATACAACATCGACGAAGGTGGGGATATTGCCTTACTTATATTGCTGCATCCAAAGGCAGACGTGCGAGAAATAGCCATTGAGACAATGGGCCAAGTTATGGATATAGTCACTTTAACCTCTATTTCCCTTTCACGGTTACAGACTGTTAAGTATTGGTATCCTGATAACTATCATCCTCTCTTTGATTCCTGGATAAAAATACAACGTAAAAAGGGCGTTGTATTTGCTCCTGAACCGGAACCAGGTCATTCGACAATCAGGGCAACAGAAGTGGATGGAACTGGCTCTCAAGGTATTTTTCTTCATATAGGTAGCGGTAGAAAAAATAGGCTTTGTGGGTTATTGCTCAAATATGACCTCGGCCTTAAAGATGCATGGATAACACCTGCAATTTCTTCAAAAGATGTGAAAGATTATTACAAACAAGCTTTTGATGAGAATGTGACCCTACGCGAAGTTGATTTATCCTATTTTACCATGATTGTAGAACATTTCCTGGCGGTAACCGTAGAACATGGTGAAATACCCAGTGTTCATTTTTTAGAAATTCAAGAATTACTTGGAATTCGATTGCGACCGCAAAAATTGGATATGGACTATTTATTTGAACAATTAGGCGTGCAAATTACTCCTTTTACTCAAGAAACAATCAATGAGTCATTGCAGCGTTCAAAATCTTGGCTTAAGAGTAAATCATTTACTGAATCCTGGTATTTGGAAAACCCGATAATTGATAAGATAGTCAATCACAACAGCAGTTTTGTTGATGGAATCAGAGTTTGCCGCATGAAAGAAGCTATGGATGCAGTATTCAGCGAAGAGATGGAGTTACATCGTGTAAAATGGCAATTTCATTTTTTATGGGTTGCTTTATGGATGAAGGCTAAAGAAAAAAGAAATGAAAAAATATGGCGGGATAGTTTTCTAATCGCTTATTCAATTCATGAGGGTGTACCGCTTAGAGAGATTCCGGTAATGCAGGAGATTTGTAGGCAAACGGTAATTAATAGCGTAGAAACCATGCAAGAGAGACGGACTCATTTGAGCCAGGAGTGAAAAAAACATGTTTACTGGAATAATTGAAAGTAAAGGTGTAGTGATTAGTAATTTGAGCCAAGATGGTGCTAATCGGTTGATTATTTCATCCGCTTTTGAACAATTGCATGCAGGCGAAAGTATTGCCGTTAATGGTGTCTGTTTAACTTTATTACCTTCAGATGGCTTGGATTTGTGCTTTGATGTTTCTCCTGAAACTTTGAGTCGAACTACTTTAGGACGTTTAAAAACAAATGATGAGGTGAATTTAGAACGAGCTATGCTGGCATCTGCACGTTTTGGTGGCCATTATGTGAGTGGACATGTAGATACAATAGCTCAAGTTCATTCTATGAGGCAGATGAATGACTTTGTTGCAGTAGAACTTGGTGGGTTTGACGCTAATGCAATGTTGTATTTAATCCCCAAAGGGAGTATTACTGTTGAAGGGGTGAGTTTAACGATTAATTCGGTTGATGATCAATGCATTAAATTAATGCTTGTTCCCCATACATTATTGAACACCACCTTGAGTTTTTTAAAACCAGGGCAAGAGGTAAATATTGAGTTTGACTACCTTGTTCGTATTGTTGCCCATCAATTGCACGTTGCAGGAAAATTAAACGCTCAGACCCCGTTATGAATTAAAAGGAGGAGTTCATGACCCAATATAGAGCATCTCGCTGGCCTCTTCTTTTTTTTGCCACAGTAGTGATAGGTATTTTCTCAGGATTTGGCGGGATGTTTTTGGCTATATTGTTGCATTTTTTGCAGCACTTGGCATATGAGCATACTGTATTCCCAATTCTTGGAAATGAGAGCTTCCTGTTTGTTGCAAGTGTTGCAACTCCATCAATGAGAGTGATCATTCTACTGCTTTGTGGTTTCATTGCAGGGTTTGGTTGGTGGGCTGTTTTTCGTTATGGAAGGCCTTTAGTGAGTATTGCAAGTGCAATTAAGTCACCAAGACCTTATATGCCTATAAAAACAACTGTTGCCCATGTATTGCTTCAAATTATAACTGTTGCCTTAGGATCACCTTTAGGACGCGAAGTCGCTCCTCGGGAGTTTGCCGCAACGTTTGCATGCTGGCTTACTAATAAAATGAAACTCCATCCCAAGGAAAGTCGAATACTTGTCGCCTGCGCTGCTGGAGCAGGGCTTGCAGCGGTCTATAATGTTCCCTTTGGCGGAGCCATGTTTACTTTAGAGGTTTTACTTGGTTCTTTTCATCTATTTGCCGTGATTCCTGCAATTACTACGGCTGCTATAGCAGTAGTCATATCCTGGATTGGTTTGGGTAACCAGTCTTTATACCATACACCTTTTTTAGTACTTGATACATCAGTCGTTGTTTGGGCAATTATATCAGGACCTCTTTTTGGTTTTACCGCATATTGGTTTAAAGAAATGACCATCAGAGCTCAAAGTAGGGCTCCGCGAGATTGGAAAATCATAGTATGTTGTTTATTAAATTTTTTTCTCATTGGACTTATGTCGATCTATTTCCCAGAAATATTGGGAAATGGGCGCTCTGCTGCCCAGCTAGGTTTTGATGGAAATATGTTAGGATTAGGGGTAGCCATAGCTCTATTTATACTTAGAGTTTTAATTGTTTGTACCAGCATACAGGCGGGTGCTTCGGGTGGGTTACTCACTCCCTCTCTTGCAAATGGCGCTTTAATGGCTGTTATTCTTGGAATTCTTTGGAATTATATGTGGCCTGGAATATCTATATCTGCTTTTGCGGTAATAGGTGGCGCAGCGTTTCTTGCTGCGGCACAAAAGATGCCCATTACAGCAATTGTGCTTATCATTGAATTTACTGGTATTAATTTTAGCTTTTTTATTCCTATATTGTTGGCTGTTGCAGGATCAATTAGTATGTTTCATTATTGTGCGCATAGACGCTTGGTTATGGTGATGAGTTGATCCTTTTTCCATTGTTACTTCAATTCGGCGAAGATTGAGGAATTCTGTTATTGCCATTTATTTTATGATAAATTGGCGCTCTTTATCGTATAAATTGTGGATATTCTTAAATGCTCAAAGTAATGACTATAGTTGGAACAAGACCAGAATTGATCAAAATGTCTCGTGTCATTGCTGAATTTGATAAGTATACCCAACATGTTCTCGTTCACACGGGGCAGAATTTTGATTATGAACTTAATCAGATTTTTTTTGATGATTTAGAAGTTCGTAAGCCAGATTATTTTCTTGATGCAGTTGGTGATACGGCTGCACGTGCTATCGCCCAGATTATTGAAAAAGCAGATGAAGTTTTGGAGAAAGAGCAACCTGATGCCCTCCTTCTTTATGGTGATACAAATTCATGTTTGTCAGTTATTGCTGCCAAGCGACGAAAAATACCGGTATTCCATATGGAAGCTGGTAATCGATGTTTTGATCAGCGTGTTCCTGAGGAGCTTAATCGAAAGGTACTCGATCATTTGAGTGATATTAATCTGGTATTATCAGAGCATGCTCGCCGCTATTTAATCCAGGAAGGCATCCCCGCAGAACGGGTGATTAAAACCGGATCGCACATGCAGGAAGTATTGAATCATTTCATGCCTAAAATTTTAGCATCAAATGTTTTATCGCAACTTGATTTAAATCCACAACAATATTTCCTGGTGAGCAATCATCGTGAGGAAAACGTGGATATTCCAGCGAATCTAAATGACTTACTGGAAACCTTATGTGCGTTAGCCAAAGAATATGACATGCCTATTGTTGTTTCAACCCATCCAAGAACAAGAAAGCGTTTGGAAGCGCTCAATGTAACTCAACTGGATTCACGTATTCGCTTTTTAAAACCTTTTGGTTTTCTGGATTATGTTAAATTACAAATGGAAGCTTATTGTGTTTTATCGGATAGTGGCACAATTACGGAGGAAGCCTCCCTGTTAAATTTGCCGGCAGTTACTATACGGAATACGCATGAACGACCTGAAGGGATGGATGAGGCAACGTTAATAATGTGTGGGCTTAAAGCTTTTAGCGTCCTAAACGCGGTGCGTATTGTTACCTCCCAACACGATCAAAAAACACGTACATTTGCAGTCGTTTCTGATTATGAGGGTGGATCTGTCTCCAAAAAAATAGTTCGAATCGTGACCAGCTATGTCGATTATGTCAATCGTGAAGTATGGTCAAAATAGAGTGGTTTTAGGCGACCGTTTAAGAAAAGTTGATTCAAATTCTTCTTTGGCCCGGAGGCAAAGTCGTAAACTGGGGGCATGAAGCAAGAGATATCCGGATTACAACTATTTCTAATCTTAGCTTACCAAGAGGCAAGCTACTCCTTGAGCGGATAGAACTTATATTCTTTGAAAGTACTGATAGAGTTTCGTTTTTTCCCATCCTGGTTGCAGTTTTAGGGTTAATAAAAGAGGTATATTTTTGATGTCTTTTACGTAAGTAATATCCTTGATACACTGAGCATCAGTACTGGAGTACTCTAAAGAATCAATCCAATAAGAAGGAAGAAATGCTTCATCAAGAATGTCACGGCCTGCTCCATTATGAAAATTATAAATTGGCAAAAAATAGATTGTTGAATGTTCACTAGGGAGCGTTAGAGTTTCTTCCGTATTACCCAAAATAGGTGGTTTTTCAAGATAGTGGAGCTTAAATGAGATTTGACTTAAGGGGCATTTTGTTTTGCTTGTGATTTTGAGATAGAGCGTATCTAAATAAGAAGATTGAAGATCTTTGTTTTTCAAGGGTAATTTTATAGTGTAGTTTTTGTTATCTTCATTTAAAATTGGGTTAATTGTTTCCGTCCTTGCCTCTAAGTAATTGTTAAATAATTTATTTAAATTATTTTCTTGGTAAGAGCGCAGTGATACCATAGAAATACCCAAAATTGTAAAACTCATTGTTAGAGTTAACAAAATTACTTTCCATCGTGCTCTAATTTTGGCTTTAAGCTCTTCGAAAAGTACTTTGTTGGATTTGTTTTGGATGAGAAAAATGCATTGTTGACACAAAAAGCCAATGAACCATAAACCAACAAATTCCAAATAAAAATAATGCCTAGGATCAAACTGTAAAACAGGGTAAGTTCCTAAATATAGTAAAGCAAATATCAAAAATAATGCTTTTCTCAATTGAAAACAGGCTATGATTGCAGTTACAGCAAAAGGAAGTATGGCGATTATATTTCTTAACAGAGCATAGTTAAAAATGTGCTGCCAAAGTCCATGAATAAAAATTACTGGAACCTGTAGAATACTGGCGTAAATTCGCACTAAAAAATCTGCCGGGAATGTCGTGAGATAATGTAATAAAAATAGGGTGCTGTAATAACTGTAATTTTTTGTGGCTGTTGGGATTAATCCTTCAATACCGTAAATTCTTTGAGAAAAACTATTAACAGCGGTAAATGGTATCAAATCTCGGTAAGCAGGGATCACTGAGTAAGTTTCAGGTTGCCCTAAACCCAAGTTTGGAGTGAAGGAGTCGGCTAATCCAAGAATAATAATATGGGCAAGATCACCACCACCATGCTGATGCAAAGCATATAAAACTGGAAACCCAGCGCTGAAAAAAGCAATCAATAAAAGAACTATAGCTGCTAATTTATTTTGAAAGGTATTTTTATCGACTTTTACAAAAAAGAGCATAGTTATAAGAAAAAATGGCAGCATTACCAGTAAATCTATTCTAAATCCTAACCCTAGTCCTAAACATATCCCAGACAAAATAGAGAATAAGAGCAGGTTTTTTCTATTGGGAGGCGCGATTACTAATTTCCCCAGAATCCAGACTACAACGAGCAAAAAAGGAGCAACCGAATAATCTCTCAGATGAGTTACAAAGTACATTTGCAAAAAAGAAGTCGCTACAAATAGGGAGAAAAAAAAGGAAAGGAACTGATTCATTCCCAAGCGAAAAATAGAATAGGTAGCGAGCAGGCTGATACTATACAAAATCAAAAAAAGAGGAATTAAATAATCCCAATTAACACCTAATATTTTCCATAAGATTCCTGCACTTAAAATCATATAACGTTCTAAGCTCTGGAAATAATTTAGTGGAGTTGGATGTGTCTGAGGAAAGTTTCTACAATCAAATGTGTTTGTTTTATTGTCTAAGAAGGCTTTTAATGAATTGTTTATAGATGCTGGATTGGCAAACTCATTGCCACACGCGAACATCACTGCCGGAGCGAATTCATTTTGGTAAAAGAAGGATGGGTAATTATTATGAGTAATCGAATAATAAGTATAAAAATTACCAAATAATATCAGAAGAATGGGGAGTACAATTTTTTGCCAAGATAAGTTGGAGCTTAATTTTTTTATTTTAAAGAACATAATACTCAATAAAGTAGCTTTTGACATGGATTGTTTATCCCACTATTTCTGTATTTAAACTGTGAACTTGCTGAAGGAGTTCATTGATTCTTGATTGCGATAAAATATCAGTCTGATATTCTTCAATTTGTCTCATTGTCATCTTGCGCATGTCCTCAGCTTTTTCATAAGCTTTATACCAAGCAACAGTTTTTAGCAATGCTTTATCTAAATTCCAAATAGGTTTCCAATTTAAGCTTCGTTTTGCTTTCGAACTGTCCAACTTTAAAAGAGATGTCTCGTGTAATTGCGGTGAGGATATATATCGAATACAGAGTTTACTATCCCATAATTGTTTGACCCTATGGATTATCCAATCAACTGATTTAATATCCTGTTCCTCCGGGCCAAAATTCCATGCTTGTGCGTAATTATCAGGTAACAAAAAAAGAAGTTGCGCTAGCTGCAAATAGCCACAAAGTGGTTCTAAAACATGCTGCCAGGGTCGCAAAGCGTGTGGGTAGCGCACCAAGAATTCTGATTCGCTCAGAATACTACGTACAATATCAGGAATAAGTCGATCTTTGGCCCAATCGCCACCGCCAATAACATTACCAGCGCGTGCCGATGCTAAGCCACAAGGGTATTCTTTGTTTTGATAGTAGGAATTACGAAACGCTGAGGTAATTAGTTCAGCACAAGCTTTGCTATTGCTATAAGGATCATAGCCGCCTAAAGAATCTTCCTCTCGATATCCAATCAGGGACTCTTTATTTTCATAACATTTATCAGAGGTTACGTTGACCACTGCTTTTGTTGTTTTCGTAATTCTGATTGCCTCAAATAAATTTACAGTGCCCATAATATTTGTTGCGTATGTCTCTCTTGGATCCTCATAAGATTGGCGTACTAAGGACTGTGCTGCCATATGAAAGACTATTTCAGGTCGATGCTCAATGAAAACATTCTTAAGAGTATCAAAATCGCGTACGTCACCTATAAGACTGATCATATTTTGGCTGACATGAGCAAGAGTAAATAAATTTGGGGAACTTGGGGCATCAAGAGAGAAGCCTATTACTTCTGCTCCCAGTTGTTGTAACCATAAAGCCAACCAACTTCCTTTAAAGCCAGTATGTCCAGTAATTAAAATTTTTTTGTTTTTCCAAAAAGATAAATCCATTACCAAATTTTCCATGGAGCTTGATTGTTTGCCCATAATTCTTCCAAATAGTTTTTGTCCCGCAAGGTGTCCATTGCATACCAAAAATCTTCATGTTGGAATGCGGAAAGTTGATTGGCTTCGGTCAAGCGCTCCATGGGTTCGCGTTCCCAGATAGTCGTATCATCGCTAATGTATTCTATGACTTGAGGCGATAATACAAAAAATCCTCCATTTGCCCATCCATTACCACCATAAGGTTTTTCTTGGAAATTGATAATCTTTTCTCCGTCTATATTGATGGCACCAAATCGTGCGGGAGGTTTAATTGCTGTTACTGTAGCAAGTCTCTTTTGTAATTTATGGAATTTGATTAATTGGGTAATATTTACGTTTGCAACCCCATCTCCGTAAGTAAAACAAAAGTCTTCTTCTCCCAAGTGCTCTCTGATTCGTTTAAGACGTCCCCCTGTCATGGAGTTTTCACCAGTATCAACTAAGGTCACTCTCCATGGTTCAGAGTAGCTTTGATGAATTTCAGTAGTATTTTTCTGCATATCGATAGTTACATCAGAAGTATGATAAAAGTAATTAATGAAATACTCCTTGATGAGGTAGCCTTTGTAGCCTAAACAGATAATAAAATCATTAATATTGTGCGCAGAGTAAATCTTCATAATATGCCATAAAATTGGTTTTCCACCAATTTCGATCATAGGCTTGGGTTTTAAGAGTGTCTCTTCACTTATTCGGGTTCCCATGCCCCCAGCTAAAATTACTGCTTTCATAAAATGTACCATCCTATCTATTTTTTATGCTGCCTTGTAATAAACACTAAATGTTTATTCCCTAAGAAGCTTAAGCCAGATGTTATTAATATGGTAATAATGCCACTTAATGAACTATTGTTCAGAAAGCTATTACATCCTTTTAATAGGCCAATGCTTATTAAGTAAATGACACAATATAAGGCTACAAATTTTATTAATAACGCTTTGTCATTATTTTTAAAAACCCATTTACCTGTTGCTTTGAAACTAAAAAGCATGCCGACACACCAGGTTATTGATAGCGCATAGATATAATAAAAGCCTAATTGACTAAGAATTAAATACAGAAAGCAACTAAAAAGAGTGTTAATGCTGCCTACTAAAATATATCGACATAGTTGATTATCAATTTTAGAAATGATTTTACTAACCGGAGTGTTTTCTCTTCCCTTTTGTATGATTTTTTGAACAAACACGTTCTTATACACGTTGATGCTCATAATGATTTTGAAGAAAGTGTGTAATATTGTGCTCCAAGCGGTAACCATCCTAACATACGATCAAATTTTTGAAATAAGGGGTTATCAAAAGGAGTAAATAAAATATAAGTATTCTTTAATAACATTAGTCCTGTTTGTTGCATCATTTTTCTCATTAACTTACTACGAATTAATACCGCATCCTTATCAAGAGGGCAGTTCTTGACTACTTTGAGTGTGAAAGGATTAAGAGGATTATGCTCGAATATAACAACCAGGCCATTGACTTTTACTACTCGTTTCATTTCTTGTAAAAAATTATTCCATTGCATTGGGGGGACATGATGCATGACGCAAATTGCATAGGCAACATCAAAGGAGTTCTCAGCATAGGGCAAAGTGATGCCATCATATGTTTGATAAGCAACATTGGGATTCGTTGTCTGGGCAATATCGACTACTGAAGAGGCTACATCAACTCCAGATAATTTAAGCTTATTATTATTTGCTAAAAGATAAGGATGAATTAAGCCATGACCGCAACCGACGTCTAATACATTAATACTGGGATTATTTTTTAAGAAACTATTATTGTGAAATAAATGGGTTAGATAATCTGCTTTGATTCGAGTAAAAAAATCATGGGAAAGACCTGAAAAGGCCAAAGATTGATTGATTTGTTCCGAGTATGAGTCACTATATCGATCAAATTCGGCTGGTGCTTTAGATGTATTATCCTTTTTGTTTTCCATATTTAATTCTTGTTAATGATGTTGGGAAGATTGATTGATTGTTCAATTATGGTCATGGGATGATAACGCAGTTGTTTGTATATTCTACCTAAATACTCACCTATAATACCTAAAAAGATAGCATTCAATGCAGTAGAAAATAAGATTAATACCACCTGTGTTGTAAAACCTGAAGGCCAATTTCCACTAAGAAATAATTTCCCAAACATATAAAAAATTGCTAATAAAAAGGTTGTAGTGGCAACAAATAACCCAATAAGTGAGGCGAGGCGTAAAGGTACAATCGAATGACTTACGATACCATCGATAGCTAATCCAAACAAACGGAAGAATGGAAATTTGCTTTTACCATGTTGACGTGCTTGGCGATCATAAGGGAATGCTATCTGTTTGGTCGCTAACATGGAAATCAATCCTCGAACATAGGGTGTGGCGTCATGGATCGTTTGCAGCTTATCAAGAATTGAGCGATCAACTAAGCGAAAATCACCACCATCAATGGTGAGATTGTCCTCAGAAATCCGTTTTAATAATCTATAAAATATCTTTCGAGCACTTTGTAATAAATAATTTTCTTCGCGTTTGTTTCGCTTTCCTACTACGACATCATATCCCATTTCCCAGTAAGATAAGAGTGTTTCAAATAGAGCAGGAGAGTCCTGTAAATCACAATCTAATTGAATTGCCGCATGACCTTGTGCTAAGCGATAGCCTGTTAGCAATGATTTGTTGAACCCAAAATTTCGAGTAAATCTCGCTATTCGTACGCGAGAATCACGCATTGCGAGTGTTTGCAATTCCTGATAGGTATTATCCACGCTATGGTTATCGGTAAAAATGATTTCAAAGTCATACTTATTCGATAATTGATTTTCAAAAACCTGTTTCACTGCTTCATAGGCTCGATCTATATTGCCTTCTTCATTAAACACAGGGATAACTACGGAAATGAGAGGCTTATCTTTTTGATCAGACTTGATCATGCTAGTATCGATCTTATCCATAATGCGTAGGGTTTGATAATCTTGTTTTTGAAAAAAATTTAAAGTATCGTATCACATCGCAATTTTACTATCAAATAGGCTTATGTACGCACGATCAGGAATAAAAAGCAGGCCAAATCATAACCTTTCATCAGGATTTTTACAGTGTTGCCAAATTTGTGGTTCAGAAAATTTAGAGCAAGTACTTGATTTACGTAATCAACCTCTTTGCGATAGTTTGCTCACGGCCGAACAGCTCAAAGGACCTGAGACTTTTTATCCTTTATGCCAGCTGTGGTGCAAAGATTGTACTCTTTCACAATTGAACTATGTGGTGCAGGGGGAGGTGGTATATCATCAAAATTACCCTTATCGAACTGGCGTAACTCGAGAATTAGTAGCCTATCAACAACAGATGGCTTCGGAATTGGTTCATGATTTAAATCTTTGCAATGATGATTTAGTCTGCGATATAGGTTCAAATGATGGAACATTGCTGTCTGCATTCAAAGCCAAACAGATGCGTGTTATGGGGATTGAGCCAACCAATATTGCCCATATAGCTAATCAAGAGGGGATTGAAACGGTTCATTCACCTTTTAATCAAGAAATTGCAACCCAAATCGTTAAAACAATAGGTCATGCAAAATTAGTGACCGCTACAAATGTGTTTGCTCATATGGCGTCCTTAGGTGATGTGATCGAAGGTCTTGAGATTCTGGTTGCTGATGATGGTTTTTTCGTTCTTGAAAACCATTATTTGATACCAGTTATGGAGCGGTTACAATTTGATACTATCTATCATGAGCATTTACGCACCTATTCCCTACGCTCATTAATTACATTATTCAGCTATTACAATTTTACTGTGGTTGATGCCAAAGAGGTGTCGCGATATGGTGGAAATATTCGAGTATATGTTGCTAAAGGAAAAAACCATACGCCCAAGGCATCTGTCAATGAGCTCCTGGCTAAAGAAGAACGAACAGGTTTATCTAATCCTGATTATTACAGACAATTTGGTCAGAAATCGATAAACTTGAAAAATCAATTACTTGAGTTTATTGTTCAGTGCAATCAAAAAAACTTAAGTATTGTAGGAAACTCTTGCCCAGGCCGGTGCAGTACTTTATTAAACTTTGCTGGAATAGGTCCTGATTTGTTGCCTTACCTGGGCGAACAGCCAACTTCACTGAAGTTAAATAAGTATTTACCAGGAACTCATATTCCCATTGTTAACAATCAACGTTTGATTGATGAGCAACCGGAGTACGTTATTATTTTAGCTTGGCATTATGCTGAACCTATCATGGAGCAATTGCGAGCACGCGGCCTACGCTCTAAATTTATTCTTCCTATGCCAGAATTTAAAATTATTGAGTAATTGCATTGGTAAATTTGTTATGTCTTTTGGGTGGAGGGCGATGGTCGCGAGTATTGCTCTCCGTATTGCTTGAAAGCTATCCAGATCTGACGGTTATTTGGGTTACCAAAAATGGTTATGCAGCTAATGTTAATTGGTTGAAAAGTCAAAATATTAATAATGTGTTGATCACCCCTGAAGAGGATCTGGCTTGGAGTTTAAGTCCCCAAGCAGTAATTGTTGCAACTTCATCAAGCACGCATTCTAAATACATTAAGCAAGCCATAAGATTAGGAATTCCTGTTTTATCCGAAAAGCCATTTACTCTTGGTGTGAGTGAAGCACAAGAATTGATAACTCTAGGCAAGCTCAATAAAGTTGCTGTCGGTGTCAATTTTGAGTTTATATATGCAAGTTATTTACAGGACTTTGCAAGTTATCTAAAAAATACTGCAGTTTCTACCCTGGATCTTATTTGGCAAGATCCCTTTTGTGAAACACGACATGGCGAAAAGAAAATTGGTGATATCTATACCCCATTGATGCATGATAGTTTTCAGCATTGTTGGTCATTACTTTATTTTTTATTTCCTGATGAAACCCTGAACATCACTAGCGTTACTTATAATGAAGAAAATTCAGTGGCTGTAGTAGAGGCTACCTTAGGAGCAAAAGCGATAAATATTTGTCTCTCTCGTAGAGCATCACAAAGGACTCGAAAAATTGTGGTCAATGGAGGGAGTATCGTTCTTGACTTTGCAAGTGAACCAGGAAACTTATTAGTTGAGCAAAAAGTGATTCAAAATCAATGGAGAGGAGATCGTCCTCTTTGCTCCGTTTTTAATAGCTTCTTCAAGGTCATTAAGGAACCGCAATTACTGCAAGAATGGCCGCTTAATATCTGTAACTGTTTCGCTGTAATTGGTTTAAGCGTGCAAGCAACAGAGTTATTAGAGCAAACTCAAAAAGGTTGTATTGAAAAACGATACCCACTTTTAGCAGAAGATAGAGTTACTAGAAATTTATTAGTGGATTTTTTTCTCCCTAAACTCACTGCAATGGGTGAATACCATCAGGCGTCTGATTTGGAAGAACAGATTGCTTTCTCAAATCACATTATAAATATGCTGTTGTCGACTTCATAACGAATGCTAAAGTATTAATACCGCAAACTATCGGGAAAATGGGCGACCAGCATTCGCGAGCCTGTAGACGTCAAGTGCGCCTCATCCCAAGTCATTAATTCCTTTTTTTTGCCAGCCCTTGCTGTTGTCAAACATCCTTTTTGGTTACATAAAATTTTAATAGGAGAAATATAATTAATTTCTTGTTCTTTTGCAAAAAGAAAGAGTTTTTTATCAAGTTCTTGTGCGTGTAGATCCACTTCCAGTACTAATCGTTCCGGTAGGGTTTTGAGTCTGTTTTTTCTAATATTATTTAATAACAAAGAAGGTAAATTATCTATCCAGCTTGGGACTGGACCTATAAGAGTAATATTGGTTATCCCGAGAAGCTGTAGTTGCTTAATGGTAATTGCCACTTTTTGCCAATCATAAGCGTTCCATCTCGCGGCTAAAATGACTTCATTTGGTTTTTCTTCTTTTATCCGTTGAAACACAAAGTCGTTGATTTTCTTGCAGTGAGGGCGATCGGATTTATTCAATCCTAAAATTGGAGGACAAGCAGAAGCTGTCAATTGAGTAATGCTTTTGGTCATTTTTAATTGTTCTTTTAACCCTGGATACAGATGAGCGGCATGAGAATCACCCCACAAAAAAATAGATTTATATTTTGGGTTGCCAATCGTACAGCTCTTTGTTCTAAAGGCATCGTAACTTTGATTTGGTTTTAAAAAGCAACTACCTTCTCTATAAACAGTGCGATAATCATAATCAGCATAGTTGTTAATTTCATTCATCAGTGGAGGAAAACGAAAATGAAAACCGTTGTATCTATAGGTGATAAATCCTAAAGTACCTGACAGAATAAGTAATAGGGCAAGAGAAATGGTGATTGGTTTTTTATGTAAATTATAACGAACGGGTTTTTCGATAAAACAGTAAATAGACCATGCGCCTAAAACACTTATGAGGCAAATAAAAAGGCGAATCTCCCAATTTAAACTGTTTCCAGTCATTATTCGCGCAAATGATAAAAGAGGCCAATGAATTAAATAAATGGGAAAACTAATCAAACCAATCCAGACCAAGATCTTATTTTTCAATATCGTATGATTAATCCAGGCCTTGGGTCCCCCGGAAATGATTAAAAATGTCCCCATGGTAGGTAATAGAGCCCAAAACCCAGGAAAAGTTTTTTCTTGATTTAGTAATAAGGCGCTTATGGCGATAAATGTTACGCCTAATATGGATTGAAAGTTAGCTTGTCTGGCAAAATAATTAGGTTGATATAACTTAAAATATGCTAGAAATCCGCCTATTAGGAGTTCCCAAAACCGAGATAGAGGTGAATAAAAACCAGCAACAGAATTTGTTTTAATGTAAATAATATTTGTTATAAACGATAAAACGATAAAGGCAGTTAAAATAAAAAGGTTATATTTTCGTTTCCAGAGAAAGCTGATTAATAAAGGCCAGAAAATATAAAACTGTTCTTCAATAGCAAGTGACCATAAATGCAATAATGGCTTTGTTAGCGCACTTTGATCAAAATAGCCAGCTTCGTTCCACAAGGTAAAATTAGAAATAAAAAATGCGCCAGAAGCGATATGTTTTCCAAGTTGTTTGTATTCATTAGCAAATAAAAGGCACCACCCGATGGTATAGCAGCCAATCAATGTGACTATTAGGGCAGGAAAAATACGCTTGATTCGTCGTGCATAAAAATGTAAATAGTTAAATTGGTTTTTCTCTAAATTTTTAAAAATAATCGAGCTAATAAGAAAACCTGAAATAACAAAAAAAACGTCCACACCAATAAATCCACCAGGTAACCGTTCAGGAAAAGCATGAAAGATTAATACAAGCAAAATGGCAACGGCGCGTAAGCTATCTATATCTGGTCGATAACCCAAAGTACCATCCTCGAGAATCAACTGCTTTGGTGGAAGAGAACGGATGATGGTTGAATCCTTGTTCAAATAAAATCATAAGAGAAAGTTTGGATGCAACTATAATGTAAAAGGGGCCATTTTTTCAATAGAGGTTTTTACAACCGTGATGGTGCTGGTCAATTGCTAGGCCGATGATAAAAGAGCTCGACTTATGCACTTTGGTATAATATCGCAATTTAATATTCATGAGATAGCATCTCCTTTAATCAGGGAATGTATTGCTGAGTGTTTATTTTTCATTAAGTTGAAAAGATTGTGGTAAGAACTACATTTGCTACTTATAATTCTCTGCAATTAGGTATATCTTCAAAAATAAAGAAGACCATAAGTAAAATTAGATTTTAATGATGTAAAATATGATGCTTAAAAAGTTGCTTGCCCCATGAAAATATCCAGTAAATTATTACAAACTTCTTTTTTTTCCGGGATATCAACACTCGTTAAAATCCTGACGGGCATGGTAAGCCTAAAAATAATTGCATTGTATGCTGGGCCAGAAGGTGTAGCCATACTTGGCCAATTTATGTCATTGGCGAATATTTTTGCCACCATTGCCGGAGGAGGCATTGCTTTAGGAGTGATAAAATATGTTGCCGAATATGGACAGACAGGAGAGCTTCGGAGCTTTTTACCCACCGCGACTCTCTATACGTTATTATTTTCTTTTGTTACAACATTGCTAGGTTTTATTTATAGCCAAAAATTGGCGGAATGGATTTTAGGATCAACTCAATATGAATACTTGATACGTTGGACTGCATTTGTTCAATTGTTTATCGCCCTGCACTTATTATTGTGTGCCATTTTAAACGGGTTTAAACAGATTCGCCTGTTGGTCAGCATAACAATTATATCCAGTTTGCTTAGCCTTATAATGATGAGCTGTGCCGCCGTTTTTTATCCTTTAAAAAGTATTTTGTGCGCTTTTGTGATTGCACAATCATTGGCGGTTGTTATTTCATTATTATTTGTCTTCCGTAAAGATTGGTTTCGCCTCCTTTTTTCCTTGAATATCAAAAAACAATATTTAATTAATTTATTGCGTTATTCATTTATGAGTAGTGTCAGTACATTAACTGTGCCTCTTGCTCAAATCGTTGTTCGTAATGATTTAAGTGCATTGTTTGGATGGGAGAGTGTCGGTTATTGGCAGGCAGTTGTACGTTTATCGGATGCTTATTTATTGTTTGTTACTGCGGCATTAACCACCTATTATTTACCGCGTTTATCAGAGTTACAAACCCCCCAAGCTTTAAAACAAGAAATTAGAGATACCCATCGAATTTTTATGCCGCTTATTGGTTTTATTTTAATCGTCATTTATCTTTTTCGGGATTTTATCATTAACCTTCTGTATAGCAAAACATTCAACCCAGCAATGGAGTTGTTTTCCTACCAACTTTTGGGCGATTTTTTTCGCATAGCAAGTTGGTTATTTACTTATTTGCTCTTAGCTAAGGCATGGACAAAAACATATGTTTTTACTGAAGTCATTTTGAGCATCATTTTTGTAAGCCTTAGTCATTTGCTTGCAAGAACATATGGATTACCAGGAGTGACTTATGCTTTTGCATTGACTTATTTTGTTTATTGGTTGCTCATGGGCATGATTGTGCTTTTCTACTTTAAGCAAGAAAATAAAAATTATAAATTAGCAGCCACTTCTTAAGTAACTGCAGATGACTTAAAGATTCCATTCTGATTCCTATGTCCCGGAAACAAGCCGCGGGAGGTCAAGGTATTCAAGAATAGACAATTTGAAGAGACAGGTGTTATTCTACGTGCCACGAGACATTGTGCCTGGATTAAGCTTGCTTATTAGTTTTCAATGTGGTTTTTTTATTTTTATGTAGTTAGAACCTAAATATGGACACTTATCGATACTGTAGATTAAATGAAGCAAATTTTGCGGATTTGATGCGCTTAGTAAAAGTGGTCTATGGCGTTGATGTCAATATGGCCCAATTTAAAAAGAAATACGCAACTGATTGTTTTGGGGCATCTTACGTTGGCTATATTGCTTATCATAATGAGACCAATGAAGCTGCTGCCTACTATGGAATTTTACCACTGCGAGTCAAGCTCAATGAAACCGTTGTTATGGCAGCACAATCGGGCGATACCATGACCCATCCAGATCACCGCAATAAAGGGTTATTTGTCGCACTTGCCCAGCAGACTTATGAACTTGGAAAAAGCTTAGGTATCCAATTTGTGTATGGTTTTCCTAATAAAAACTCTTATCCTGGTTTAGTGAGAAAATTAGGATGGACGCATGCATATGATATGCTTTCTGTAAATTTGTTGGTGCCTACTTTGCCTTATGCGCGTTTACTGAAAAAAAAGGATCAAGCTGTTTGGCATAGCAATACTGTATTACGTTTATTAAAAAAATGGTTTACAGCGCATGAAGTCTTACCTGAAAAACTTCTTTCTGTTCAAAAAAAAGAGCAGGGTGTGATACATGATCACGATTTCTTTAATTATAAACTGGGTCATAATTGTATCCTTTTACAATATAAAGAGGTTTTCCTGGTTTTAAAAGTTGAAAATGATAGCATTGGAATAGGAGCTCTATATAATTATGGAAAATCTTCCGATGTAAGAAAGGCATTACGCCGGTTGAAATTTATTTGTGCGTTAATGGGGATTATGAGGATCAAAACGTATTGCTCACCTAATCAATTAGCAAATATTAATATGGGCGCGTTTGGATTTTCCAAAAAGAGCCTGGCTTATTGTTATATTAATTTCAGTGCTGATGCTGACTTAAGAACACTTAATTTTACCTACTTAGATTATGATACCTTTTAGACCTTTTCTGCGACATAGCTACCTTTCCATTTTGGGAAATTTCAAAAAAATTTCTCCTTGTGTGCACATTTTAAATGGCCATATTATTGGCGATCAAAGAAAGCGTGGTGAGTACAAATTTCGCCAATTATTAGACTATTTATCGAATCATGTTGACTTTTTAAATATAGAAAAAGCATGTGAGTTAATTATGGCAAAAAGCCAACTCACTCGCCCTGCTGTAGCATTTACTTTTGATGATGGCTTTGATGATTGTTATCATGAGATTGCTCCTGTTTTGGACGAGTTTGATGTTAATGCTGCTTTTTTTATTAATCCTAATTTTACTTATGGTAATGATGACTATATTCGTAAATTTCTTAAGGAAAAAGCACCACATCTAGCATTTAGAAGACCCATGAATGTGGACATGATACAGGAGTTACACCATAGAGGTTTTATTATTGGTGCACACGGGCTAGATCACGAACGCTTAGTAAGCAGTGATTCCATGTTTTTGGAACAACAAATTATCGAATGTAAGAGAAGAATAGAAGATATGTTGCAGAATGAGTGTGCTTATTTTGCTTGGCCCTATGGTAAGTATTCTGATATCTCTGAAAAAGCTATGGAGATGGTGCAAAACTTATATCAATATAATTTTAGCTCTGATAAATATACTTATTATACCTCAGATAAAGTATTTAATCGCAGACATTTCGAGTGTAATTGGCCGGCAAGCCATCTTTATTATTTTCTTTCAAGCCAGCGACAACATGAGCCTAGTTAAAGATTTGATCTGTTCATGTTATACAAATAGTGTTTATAATCTGGATAATTTACAGGATGCTGGTTTTCGATCCAGTAACTCATATTTAGTATTAAAGATTATATAAAAGGACAATGATGTTGGAGAACCCACAACCTTTAGTTTCTATTGTTATTCCTGCTTATAATGCTATGCCTTATTTGGAGGAAGCAATAGAGAGTGTTTTGTCTCAGGATTATCCGAATATTGAATTGATTGTTTTAAATGATGGTTCAAAAGACAACACGGCTGAATTTTTGCAAAAATACAAAGGTCAATTTTATTATGATTCTCATGCGAATATGGGACAAGCAGCGACACTGAATAAAGGTTGGCATTTGAGCCGAGGAGAGATTATTGGGTATTTAAGTGCCGATGATCTCTTAGCCAAAGATGCAGTAAGTACTGCGGTGGGTACGTTTCTGGAAAATTCGGATATTATCTTAACTTATCCTGATAATTTTGTGATTAATAGTCAATCTGAAGTCATTCGTAAATATACAGCGCCTGAATATGATTATTATGATTTTGTTTACCATGCAAAATGTAGAATTGGAGTAGGCTCCTTTTTTTTGAAAGCAGCATTCAATCAAATTGGCGGTTGGGATGCGAAATATCGTTTGATGCCTGATTATGCATATCAATTACGCTTAGCAAGAATAGGTAAGTTTAAGTACATACCCAAAGTACTTGGTTATTCTCGAGTGCACTCTCAGGCTTTATCCGCTAATAAAGTAAGTCCTGAAACAGCTGATGAATTCATAACTGTAATGAAAAATGAATTGACAATAACTCATGATAAAAAATTAATTGATGCAAAAGACGAAATATTAAGTCGGTCTTATTTATTTGCGGCTAGAACTCATTTAGAGTCAGGTCGCTATAAAACAGCGATACGTTACCTGGGGATTACGATAAAACTTGCTCCACGTCAATTGCTTAAGCAAGACATGTATCGAATTATTCTAAATTATTTTACAAAAAAACTTTATCTAAAGAAATTACCGAAGGTAAATAAATGACTGTGAAGATACTTAACCCCCAATATGGGTTTGTTTTAGTTTTATTTTTATTTCTGTTATCCCTGTTGGGATTAAATTCTTATCAAGGATTTTCTCTTCATTATTTTGCTTTTGACATCATTTGGTTAGCAGTGCTTTTCTCTGCGTTATGTTGTTCCCAATCGTATGTCATTTGTTACATCCAGATCATGTTATTCTTGGGGTTTTGGGTAAAATTAATGGCCCATCTAATTTTAGGCGTATTTTTTGTTGAGCCGACGGGATATTGGACCTCTAAATTTGCAAATCCAGAAATGTGGGATCAGGTTTTGCTGACATCTAGTTTCGCTGCATCTGGGGTTCTATTGGCTAATTTATTGTTTTTCATAGGTACGAAAAACGGACCTCAAAAAAAAGATGAATTGAATATTCCTCAATGGTATCTCAAACACAGTAACTTTCTCTGGTATTTTCTCGTTTTGTTTGGTGGCACAGTGAATCTCATCAATTCCATTTACTCTATTTCAGTGACAGGATTACGGCCGCAGCTTGTTTTGCCCTTTCATTTAAATGCGTTAATGATTTGGGGTATGGTGATTGTTGTTCCATTATGCATGGCGACATTTTTAGGATGGGAACGTGAACCGGAGCAAAAGAAGAAGCGATTTTATTGGGTTTGCTTCATGGCATTTATTACGGCCTTATCTGCCTTAAGCCGAGCAATTTATATTTTCTGGACTTTACCTTATCTATTAATCCTAATTTCAGGATCTAATTTTTCTTTGAGACGGTTATCTTTATGGGAAAATAGAAGGGTCATTTTTGTTTATTTGACTTTTGCCGCTTTGTCTTTAGTTTTAGTAAGCGTTATTCGCGCCCAATATTATACAGTAGATACAGTCAATACGAAGCAAAAAATTGCCACTTTAACTACCCCTCAATTAGAGGAGAGGGTTACAGAAAAGAAATTTTCTAATCAATTAAAAAAACTATTTGTAGGGCGATGGGTTGGGTTAGAAGCTGTTATGGCAACTACGGCTTTTCCTCAGTCTAGTTGGACTTTCTTTAAAAACAGTATCCTGGCCAAACCTTCCGTAGGTGATGTGGGATGTTATACACGTTATGTGTTAAAACTTAATAAGTATGTTAACGCTACTCCAAAAACTATGTTTTCATCATTACCCGGTTTAGTTGGTATATTAAATTATGCCCATTCTCACTTTTTAGTTTTTGGGGGTATGTTTGGTGTTTGTTTTTTATTGTGCGCTATAGAATGGATGAGTTTTTTGATGTTGAGAAATAAGTTCTTACTCTCACAACTAGGGTTAATATTGGGTTATTGGTGTGTTTCAGGACTAAATATCCCTTATTTAGGCTTCATTAATTTATTAGAATGTCTTTGTGTTTTATTGTTATTAAAATTAATGGATCCATGTTACAACTGGCTTATGAAGTATTGGCCCAATAGGTCCTCTCCTGCTATAGCATGATCTTTTCATTATAAAACTGAGGGAAAATAATAGGGTGCTTAAAAAAGTTACGGTTGTTAATGCTACAGCACTTAATTCAGGTGGAGCATTATCCATTCTACGTCAGTTTTTATCTCATGTTCGTGATGATGAAATTTATTATTTTTTTATTCATCCCTCTCTAAATCTAACTGTGGAAAATGAGAATGTTTATTTGATTAAAAAAGAAACGGCCACGATCGCAAAAAGACTTCTTTGGGACAGTTGGGGACTCAAGCGATGGTTAAAAAAGCATGGGATAGAGGCTAAAAGCGTAGTATCCCTGCAAAATACTTCTTTCGCTTATCAAAAGGGTATCTCTAAATTTATTTATTTACACCAAGGCCTGCCTTTGCATGCACAAAAATGGTCGTTTCTGAAGCGCCGAGAGCGGCGGCTTGCTCTTTATAAGTATATCTATCCCTTATTTATTTTTTTACACGTAGATAAAAAAACAAAATTCGTTGTGCAAACTCAATGGATGAAACACGCTTTATGTGCTCGTTTCAAACAAAAGGAAGAAAATGTCTATGTGATTAAGCCCGATATTTTGAGAAAGGACATCAACACCATTACTCCCTTGCAGTTGCCTTACACGTATACCTTGTTTTATCCTGCAACCAGCGCGTCTTTTAAAAACCATGAAGAGATTATTTATGCGTTAAATGAGTTTAAGAAAAAAAATGCAGCAACCTCTATTGGAGTTTATTTAACAATTACCGCAGAGGAAGATAAAGAGCTGACTGAATTAATTCAGAGTTTAAATTTGCAAGAAAATGTTCATTTTTTAGGCCCATTAAGTTATGAACAAGTCCTTATTTATTATAAATCATGCACTACGGTAGTTTTTCCCAGTTATATTGAAAGCTTCGGTTTGCCCTTGGTGGAAGCAGCCATGTTTGGAAAGCCATTAGTTGCTATTGATGAAGATTATGCGAAGGAAGTTATTTCTTGTTACCCAGGGGCGCTTTTTGCTCCACGAAACGATCCTGAAAAATGGATGAATGCTATAGAGAAGTCTTTTTCCTATATTAATATTGAGCCCTATTTCCCGCGCTATGAGACTTGTTGGGAGGACTTTTTCACATTAGTGCATGGAGGATAATTATTTAGCTAAAAAGTAAAAACTTATATCAGTTTGATTGATTTGTCCCTGGTTCATTGTTTATCATTAAGAAGCGGGATCTGTTGCTGATGCTCTTAAATGTAAGGCATCCTTTTTATACCTGAATAAAAATCGTTCTCCCCATGCTATTCCGGGTTTTTCAATAAATTTCCAAGACAAATGGGCCAGGCCAACAATAACGGTTAATACAGCAAGTACCAAGAGATTATTTCCTAACCACGAATCAGTAGTGATGTAGCGAATCAGCTCCCCAGTCTGAGGCTCTTTTAACATGGGAGCAAAATTATGGTGGCTTAATGCTGAGGCAACTATAGATGCACTTATTAATAGAAAAATCACTGCAAAATGAATCATATAAATGGAGTAAGATAATGTTCCTAATCTCCTAAAAAATGAGTGTTTCAATAGGGAAGAGAAAAAACCACCTTCTAGAGAATAGACAATGATGACCATACAGAACCAAATGCTGGCAATGATTCCTTGATGTTTGATATTCCAATTTAAAATAACAAATATCATAACTAAACCTAATCCTTCAAGTAGCGTCAGGGTTTGTTTTGATAAGGAATAACTTAAGATTTGTTGATAAACATAATATGCGAGGATGCCCGCAAAAAAACAAGAACAGACTCGTAAAATGTTATTATTAAGAATATCTAAATTCATTGCTAATGCAAAAAAGGAAAATCCAGAGATAATGGCAAAAAGTGAAACACTAAATTTACGGCTTGATATGAGTATTACAGCAAAAAGCATATAAACATAGAGCTCAGCACTAATACTCCATGAAGGGCCATTAAAGGATAAAGGCTCAACTTGATTAAGCCAGGATTGCAATAATAAAAGATTGGGGAGGACTTCCTTCAATGAATTTCTTCCTGAAAATGCATGACCATTGAAATTAAATCCTTTCGTTTCAGCGTACCATTTCCCACATTCAAAAAGAATGAATAAAGCAAGCATAAAAAAATGAAGAGGATAAAGTCGAAATATGCGTTTAATGATAAATGGGCTAAAATCACGATAATTATTGAAGGCGTCCTTATATGTATGAAATAGGACAAACCCGCTTAAAACAAAAAAGAACTCAACGAATAAATGAGCGTTCCTAAAAAAATTAAATTCTGTGATGGTGCCGGAGACGTGCAGATGAAAAATAACTACAGAAAGTGCACACACTCCTCTGAAGCTATCAAGCACGACAAAACGTTTCGTTTGTATCATTGAGATCTATTTATCCGGTCTTTGGTGTCATTAGTTTATAACAATTGAATTTACTTGAACATCTTAAATAGATTTGAAGAGAGCAGATTAGATAAAAAGCTTTTGAGTTACAGCTTAAGAGTTGCGAACTATTCTCCCTGCTTATAAATAAGCCCCTGCATTGGATCCTGATCCTTGTCCGCCGGAGCCTGCAAACAAGTCGTGGAAAGGGGGTAATTGCAATTAGAGGTTTAATTTTTAGTTGTGCTCAGTGGAAAAATCTCTTAACATCGGCGTAAAGATTTTCTTCATTTTATGACTTTGAGCATTTAATTCAAGAAACTCAACCAATCTATCTCAAGAAACAAGTGAAAATTTTAGTCGTCTCACAATATTTTTGGCCTGAAACATTTATCATAAATGAATTAGTGCAGTGTCTTGCAGCGCAAGGACATCAAATAGAGGTCGTTACGGGCAAGCCTAATTACCCTGAGGGCAACATTTTTGAAGGCTATAGTGCCTCAGGTCACCATACTGAAACCTTTCATGAGATTCCTATCCATCGCGCGCCTCTTTTCCCTCGAGGTAAAGGCAGTAAAAGATTAGTATTAAATTATTTATCTTTTATCGTTAATGGTCTTTATCATTTTCCCCGGTTTGTAAGAGGAAAGCAGTTCGATGTTGTTTTTGTATTTGTACCTTCGCCAATTACTTCGGTAATCCCTGCCATTTATTTAAAATGGCGTTTAAAAGCTCATCTTGCCGTATGGGTACAGGATTTGTGGCCTGATAGTGTACAATCTACGGGATTTATAAAAAATAGATTGTTATTAAAAATCATTGGTTATGTTGTAAAAGGTATCTATGCCGCTTCTGATACTTTATTAGTACAATCAAAGGCATTCCCTGCTTTGATGAAAAAGTATACTTCCCTGGAAAAAGTAGTTTATTACCCTAATTCATTTCTAGAACCAGTGACACCCATCACCCATAAAGAGCTCCCCGCACACCTATTATCGGAGCTTGAGTCTTATACTTGTTTTGTTTTTGCGGGCAACTTGGGTACTGCGCAAGCACTTGAGACAATTATCAATGCCGCGGAGAGAATTTCACATTTAACCCAATGTAAAATTCTCTTAATCGGTAGCGGCAGTATGAGCGACTGGCTGTTACTTCAAATAAAGCAACGAAAGATACAAAACGTATTAATCCCTGGTCGATTTCCACCGGTTGTAATGCCTGCTATTTTCTCGAAAGCAGCAGCTCTTTTAGTCACTTTAAAAAAGGATGAACTCTTTTCTAATACTATACCTAGTAAAGTTCAAGCTTATTTAGCGGCAGGTCGACCCATTCTAGCTGCATTAGATGGAGAGGGGGCGCGTATTGTTAAAGAAGCACAAGCAGGATTAGTTTCACCTGCTGAGGATGCTGATGCGCTAGCCAAAAATATGGAAAAATTATATTATATGCCTGTTTCTGCGCGCGAAAAGCTGGGAAAAGCCGCGAGAGATTTCTTTTTGAAACATTTTGAAATGACAACGCAGAGTCGTAGGCTCATTGAAATTTTTAATAATAAAATTAAAAAAGAGGTAAACTGATTTTGAAAATTCTGGTTCTAGGTATAACAGGTATGCTGGGTAGTGCAGTGTTTCATACGTTTAACCAGCAGCAGAATGATTTTGAAGTTTGGGGTACTTTAAGAAGCAGGGAAGGTTTAAACTATTTTCCAAACGGTGTTCATCCTTACCTCATTTCTGATACAGATGTACTTAATTTAGATGCCTTATGTAAAGTTCTTGAGCAAGTTCGTCCCAATGTTGTCATAAATTGTGTTGGATTAATTAAACAATTATCAAGTGCTAAGGATCCCTTATCTGCGTTGCCTGTTAATGCGATGTTACCTCATCAATTAGCCCGGTTGTGTCAATTAGCAGGAGCACGATTGATTCATATTAGCACCGACTGTGTTTTTTCTGGGAAAAAGGGTTTTTATACAGAGAATGACAATTCAGATGCCGAAGACTTATACGGTAAATCAAAGTTTATTGGTGAAATTACAGAGAGTTCAAATGCAATCACTCTGCGCACTTCAATAATAGGGCATGAATTCAACAGCAAATCCGCATTAGTTGAATGGTTTCTTTCACAGGAGCTATCTGTTAAAGGATATGTAAATGCTATCTTTTCAGGATTACCTACCTTCGAATTAGCGAGGGTCATGCGTGATTATGTTATTCCTAAACCCGAGCTTTCGGGACTTTATCATGTTGCAGCTACCCCTATTAATAAATATGAGTTGCTTTCCTTGATCGCAGAGGTATATAAGAAAAACATAAACATCATAGCTGACGAAGAATTAAGGATCGATCGCTCTCTCAATGGCGAACGATTTAAAAATGCAACGGGTTACGTTGCTCCTGATTGGCCACAATTGATTGCTTTAATGCATAAATCAAAAAATTTATATGAGGATAAATAAGCATGTTCAAAGATAAAGTTCTGATGATTACAGGTGGAACCGGCTCCTTTGGGCATGCTGTTTTGCAACGATTTTTAAAATCTGACATTCGTGAAATACGGATTTTTAGCCGTGATGAAAAAAAACAAGAGGATATGCGTAACGAACTGAATAACGATAAAGTAAAATTTTACATTGGTGATGTTCGTGATTATTCATCAGTAGCAGATGCAATGATTGGAGTAGATTATGTATTCCATGCTGCAGCGTTGAAACAAGTCCCATCCTGTGAGTTTTATCCAATGGAGGCAGTGAGAACTAATATTCTGGGTACAGATAATGTTTTGGCTGCGGGAATAGCCCGATCAGTAAAAAGAATAGTGGTGTTAAGTACAGATAAAGCTGTTTATCCCATTAATGCCATGGGCATTTCCAAAGCGATGGCAGAAAAGATTGTCGTTGCTAAATCCAGAGTTGTTCCTGAAAATGGCCCCATCATCTGCGCTACACGTTATGGGAATGTTATGGCGTCAAGAGGATCTGTGATTCCTCTTTTTGTCGCGCAAATCAAAGCAAATCAAGAGTTGACGATAACAGATCCTCAAATGACCCGTTTTTTAATGTCGCTTGAAGATTCTGTTGATTTGGTACTACATGCTTTTACTTATGCAAACCAAGGCGATATTTTTATTCAAAAATCACCTGCGTCTACTATTGCTGATTTAACCCAAGCATTAATTGAAATTTTTAAAAGCACGAGTAAAGTAAAAATTATTGGTACTCGACATGGTGAAAAATTATATGAGTCTTTAATTTCCAGGGAAGAAATGGCTAAAGCAGAGGACATGGGGCGATATTATCGTATCCAAGCGGATAACAGGGATTTAAATTACAAGAAATATTTTGTTGAAGGCGAGGAAATTATCTCCAATTACGAAGATTATACTTCACATAATACGCAGCAGCTAACCATACACGAAATTAAAGACTTGCTCCTCAAATTAGACTTTATTCAAAATGCACTCGATAATAATGATACAAAGTTATATTAACTGTTCGATAAGTCATTTATAAGGGATTTTATCTATTTAATCATAAAGAATCAGCTTTAAATATGTTGGTATTTTTTGTCTTTTATGAATCAGCGCTCATTTTGATTTAACTTTGATCCTGCTTTTTGTCAGGACGCATATTTTTTATATACTTACATGAATAGGTGAGTGAACGTTTACTACAATACCTAATGTTGTATTCATTGAATGAAACATTTGAGAAATGAATAATATGGCATATTGTCGGAATAAGTCGATTTTAGCGCAGGACAATTCACTAAAAGCAGGGGATTTTGATGCGGATGTTTTGATCGCAGGCGCAGGTCCTTCTGGGGCGATATGTGCTTATTATTTGGCACAAGCGGGCAAAAAAGTAATACTCATAGATTCTCATTCCTTCCCAAGAGATAAGGTGTGTGGAGATTTTGTTTCTCCAGTGTCTTTAAAAGAATTAATGACGCTCGGTATTACCGATCTTCCTGAATTCAAAGCAACTAACATGATTACAGAAGCGACAGTTTATGTAGATGGCCAGAAATTGATAACGGACAATATCCCTCAAATCAAAGACTTTGTTAATTATGGTAGAGTCATTCCGCGTGTCTTGCTTGATACTTGGATAGTTAACGCAGCAAAGCAACAGGGAGTTAACGTTATTACTGACTGTAAGCTTGTGAATTATTTCGTCAATGAACAGGATGTTAGGGTTGAATGCGAGCAACACGGTAAAAAAAGACGCTTTTTAATCAAAATTTTGGTTGGTGCAGATGGAAGCAATAGTACGGTTGCGAGAATTCTTCAAGGTAAAAAACCAAATCCAAAACATAAAATTGTAGCAGTGCGTGCCTACTGTGAAAATATTAATTGTATACCGCACCAAGCAACGCTTTTTTTTACACGAAACACTTTTCCGGGATACTTTTGGTTTTTTCCCACATCATCTACAACCGCTAATGTCGGCATTGGTATGGTATTAAAAACATTTCCCAAAAATGAAACTAATTTGAAAGCCATGCTGTTGGAAATGATAGGAAATGATCCTTTTTTTAAAACAAAAATTAGCCAGGGAATGCAAATAACTAAAATAGCAGGTTGGCCTTTATCTTGTTATGACCCCAGTACAATTAATGTAAAAGACAGAGTCTTACTCACTGGTGATGCAGCAGGATTTATCAATCCGTTTACTGGTGAAGGGATACAATATGCTTTACAAAGTGGAAGATTAGCAGCCGAAACCATCATCGGAAGCTTCGAAACAGAGAATTTTAGTGCTGGCTCATTGAAACGTTTTGATACTAAAGTGAGTGAAGAAATAACCCATGATTTGAGTTTTGTAAATATTGTGATGCAAATAACACGCAATCGCAATCTAAATGTGTTGTGGTTAAATATCCTAAAAATCATTTTATATCAAGCAAAGAAAAACCCCAAACACGCTTCTTTAAGCGGTGGTTTTTTTGTGGGAATAGTTCCTATGTATAGACTATTATCGATTTCATATACTAGCAAAACGATACTGGACAGCATCTCTTGTTTCTTCAAGACGAAGAACATTTTTAAACAAACAATCATTTTTATACGCCTACAAATTGTGCAGGTATTTAACCAAAAAATGACTCACTTAAGCTGGATGACATACCTTGGTAAGTCGGTACTTTTATTCATGCGACTTAGTATAAAAGTAGGATTTATAAAAATACGCATTTTTTTAAAACGATTGTGTAGTAGAGCCTGAGGCCTATGGAACAGTTAACGGCTCCATTGCAAAAACGAACGGTAGCTTTTCAAAAATATTTGCTTGGACGACGTCGCATTGTTGAAACAGTTTTGAGCAAAATCAATTTGCCCCCCGCGACATCGGAGGCTTGATAAGTTTTCCACTTCCCTCTTATCGGGCTTAGCTGCTTATATGCCCATGTAGAAAAAGGCTTCCCTAAAATACACTCACTAAATGAAAATTTGGAAATACTTAAGTCAAACTGAGGTCAACCCAATTTTTTCTTTAAGTCTGCCAGGGTTCTGCTTCCAGTACAAAACATAGCTACTTTTAATTCGTACTCTATTGTCTGCATGCATAAACTAACTTGTTCTGATGATTTCAGTGCTGCTTCAAGCATTGGTTTTGCATAACCAACAGTTGTTGCCCCAAGTGCAAAAAGCTTAGCGGCATTTAACCCGTTATATACTCCACCAGATCCCCAAATTTCGTAAGAGGGGTTTAGTTCCATTGCTAGTTTTACTGAGGTTGCAGTGTCTATTCCCCAGTTTTGAAAAGTTATGGCTGCCTGTTGTCTAATTGGGTCATCAGTGGCTCTATGCCCTTCAATTCGTCCCCAGTGAGTTCCACCCAATCCCCCTACATCAATCGCTGCAATCCCAATATCATTTAAGCGCACCATTGTTTCACGTGAAAAACCGCAACCAGTTTCCTTTACTATAATGGGCAATTCAAAGTTTTTTATTAGATGAGCTAAAGCATGCCAACAACCTCTGTAGGTTGTCGTTCCTTCAGGTTGTATGCATTCCTGCAATGGATTGCAATGAATGATTAATGCATCAGCCTGCAATGCATCGGTTAAGCGTTGTATGTCTTTTATGGATGTTTCAATTAATTGAGCTATCCCTAAGTTGCTGTATAAACTGACTTCTGGAAAATCTTGACGAAGATCTCGCCATTCAAAAGCTGCCTTGGGATCCGTCAGTTCGCGTCTTTGTGAACCAACGCCCATTGCCCAACCATTTTGTGCGCAGGCTTCAATAAGGTTTCGGTTGATGTGTTTTGCACGCCGATGTCCTGCAGTCATGGAGCTGATAAGAAAAGGTTTTTCAACTACCTGGCCCAATCGACTCCCTTTGATAGAAACATCATCAAAATTCAAATCAGGAAGAGCTTCATGGATTAAATTAATATTATCTAAAGTACTTAAATCAGCAGTTTGATTTTCAGGCATTAAGGCTAACTTAATATGATCTTGTTTGCGTTGTTCAAACTGCTCGAGGTGATTTGTCATGGATTTTATGCCTGCTATTTTATAATTGACTAAGGATATGGAACGCAGCTGTATTGGCTATTCTATATTCTTAAAATTATATTTTCCACCCACAGTGTGTTTAATTAGGTATTTAGTTCAACCCATGCAGCATAAGATTCCATGAACTTTTTAACGAATTGTACCGTTTCTTCTTTTTTGATTTTTCCCTGGCCATCAAATAAATCTCCTGCCCCCCCAATGTAGGCTTCAGGTTGTTGTAATATGGGAATATCCAAAAATACAAATGATTGCCTTAAATGATGATTGGCGCCAAATCCACCAATAGCCCCGGGAGAAACGCTAATCACTGCACCAGGTTTTTTGCCCCACACACTTTGGCCATAAGGACGAGAGCCTACATCAATTGCATTTTTCAGTACGCCGGGAACGGAGCGGTTGTATTCAGGGGTTATAAACAGTAACCCTTGACATGATTTTATTTGCTCACGAAATTGTGTCCAAGCAACTGGAGGCCTATTTTCATCATCAAGATCTTGGTTGTATAATGGCAATTCACCAATTTCAATAATTTCTAATTCCATTGAGGAAGGTGACAACGAAATGAGTTCGTGTGCCATTTTTCGGTTTAAGGATTCTTTGCGTAAACTTCCAACCACAACGCCAATTTTTTTAACCATAATACGATTCCTTGTATTTCAGCTGTTAATGCGCTTGTTCTTTGATATAAGACATGATAACCAAAGGTGAATTTTGATTATAACATCATTCAATGTATGTTGTTTATTTTGATGAAATATTATGATTTTCTTGAAAAACCCTACCCCAGTAATAACGATGTATTAAAGCAAATAGGGTTTTAAATAAATGTATTAGGCTACTACTTCAACTTCTTCAGCTTGCGGACCTTTTTGACCATTACTTGGTTTGAACACTACTGTAGCACCTTCTGCAAGAGTTTTAAACCCGGTGCCTGAAATTGCACTGAAATGAACAAAATAATCTTTACCGCCACTTTCTAAAAAACCGAAACCTTTGGACTCATTAAACCACTTTACTGTACCACGAATTTTATCTGACATTTTAATTTCCTAAATTGTAACTAATACATTGTAGCATTATTTTATTAATTGTGCTGTTTTTTTCTCAAAAAATTTTTATTTTTTGCAAAACAACAATAATGCATTTCTATCATAAATCATTTTGACTAAAAATTCTAATACATTACACGTGTTTGATCATATTTTGCTAAATATTGTTATGAATCGTGCCAAATAGATAACCGATTAGCGCTTTTGTTCATTTTAGATGATATAAGCCTTTATAAGGATTTGCTTGCAGGACTCTCAATAAGCTCCAAACCATCTTCTTTTTTTAGGAATGTAAAAATAATACCGGAAAAAAAAGTAAGGATTCCCAAGGTTATAAACGTATCATGGAATATTTTGACTGAAAAGGTCTGATGTAACGAGTATTTATAGGTGAAAAAATCAACCAATATAGCTGAAACAGCGAGTCCAAAACTTTGCGATAATTGTTGAATCGTACTCATAATGCTGGTGGCTGCACTTAGGTCATTTTCAGTAATGTTAGCATATGCAAGCGAGTTCATGCCGGTATACTGCAGCGAAACCAGAAATCCATAGGCAAAAGTTAAAATGGCAATATCATAAATGGATGAGTTTGCATTAATTGAAAAAAAAGACAATAAAGACAAGCTCACAAAAAAGGTATTAATTATTAATAAATTTTTATAACCAAGACAACGTAATATATACACAGAGAAAGGTTTCACTAAAAATACGCCCAATGCTATAGGGGTGAGAAGTAAGCCCGATAAGCTCGGTGAATAGCCTAAGCCCATTTGTAACAATAAAGGCAATAAAAAAGGAACACCACCAAAACTCAAGCGGGTTAATAGATTTCCCAGTACTGAAATACAAAAGGTACGGGTATGCAAAAGTTCAACCTGAACAATAGGATGCTTTCTTTTAGAGGAATGTTTGGTATATGCGCATAATAACAAAAAAGCGGTGATTAACATCATCGATGTTTGCGTCATTGTCACATTGGATTCACTGAACAGGGATAAACCAAAAGTTAAAACAGCTAGCCCGCAACCAAATAGGACAAATCCTAATTTATCTAAAGGAGGGACTTGGCGTGACGGTAAATTAGGCAGCAATTTACTTGCTAAACAAATGGTGATTATCCCTACTGGTATATTGACCCAAAATATCCACCGCCAAGAAAAATGGTAACTAATAATCCCTCCTAATAATGGACCCAACATCATGCCTACGGAGGCAACCATAATCACCATGGTCATTTTTGTAATTAGTTCATGTCGCGCACTGGTTCGAAAAATAATGAGGCGCCCTATAGGGACTGTAAATGAACCACCGATGCCCTGAGCAATACGGGCACAAATCAAGTCCAATAAGTTATGTGTGAATCCACACCAAATAGAACTTAAAGTAAATACCGCGACAGCGGTTATAAATACTGTTTTGATACCAAATCTGTCTGCTACCCAGCCACTTATAGGAATAAAGATTGCTAAACTCAAAAGATAGCTGATGAGTGCCAACTTTAAATCGATGGGATCGACATTCAGACTATGCGCCATCACAGGGATTGCTGTGTTAATAATGGTTGTATCTACTGCTTCCATAAACATGGCTAATGCAACAGTAAATAGGATGATGTTTTTTCTCATGGTATCAATTGAGCAATCAGGATGATTCATACATATTATTGTAGCTTGTACTGTATTGAAAGCTACAATAATATGTGTCAGTTACCGTTCAAGTAGAAGGCTTTTTAATCCTGCCAAATGAGTTTTTGCTAAATGTTTTGATTGTTCCTCAGAGCGCTCTACATTTTTTCCGAACCATTCAAGATGTTCGGGAGGAAGTTCGTCTAAAAATCTGCTTGGCAAACAGTCTTGTAACTCACCGGCGCGGCGTCTTTGTTTGGCTAAGGTAAAGCATAACCCTTTCTGGGCCCGAGTAATACCTACATAGGCTAATCGTCTTTCTTCTTCGATTTGGTCTTCATCAATACTGACCCTGTGAGGTAATAATTCTTCCTCCATCCCTACCAAGTAAACATAAGGGAATTCCAACCCTTTTGATGCATGTAGGGTCATGAGCTGCAAGGTATCAGTAACTTGTTCATCTGCTTGATCAAGAATATCGATTAAAATGAGCTTATTAATTACCTCAGCTAAAGTTTGTTCCTTATTTTTGGATAGCAAACGCTCAATCCACTCTAATAGCTCCCAAACATTATCCATCTTTTTTTGCGCTTTAGCTGGGGTATCGCAGAGTTCATAAACATGAGCTTCATAACCACTGTCCTCTACCATTTGTTTGAGGTGTTCTACTATAGAACCAGTGGTAACGCGTACTTTTATTTGTTCCATCCATGACTTAAAAGTAAGTAAAGCGGCACGAGGCTTTTCTGCGAGATATTCGCCAAGCGCAAGATGATCCGATGCAGCATAAAGGCTTATACCTTTATTTTGTGCATAATGCCCCAGGGCATCAAGACTTGTCTCCCCAATTCCTCGTTTGGGCGTATTGATGACCCGCAAAAATGCAGCGTCATCTGACGCATTGCATAATAATTTTAAGTAGGCAAAAACATCTTTGACTTCTGCTTTAGCAAACCAGGATTGGCCACCACTAATATTATAAGGGATCCCATAATGGCGAAGCACTTTTTCAAAAATACGGGATTGATGATTACCGCGGTATAATATTGCATAATCTCCATATTCGGTTCTAGCGCGTATCTTATGGCTAATTAAATCAGTAACGACCTGTTCAGCTTCATCATTTTCATCTTTACAACGAATGACTCTCAATAATTCACCATGGCCAAATTCACTCCATAATTTTTTTTCAAATAAATGTTGGTTATTCGCAATAAGATGATTTGCTGAATGTAAAATGATATTAGTCGACCGATAATTTTGTTCCAGTTTTATAATTTTTATTTGAGGGTAATCCAGTTGTAATTGCTTTAGATTTTCAGGCTTTGCACCTCTCCATGCATAAATTGACTGATCGTCGTCACCTACAACGGTAAAATGGGCTCTTATTCCGGTTAATTGTTTTACCAAAAGGTATTGGCTGGTATTTGAATCTTGATATTCATCCACTAATAAATGGCGAATTTTATTTTGCCAATAGGTTGATACGGAAGAATGTTCGCTTAACAGGCTTACAGGAAGACGAATCAAATCATCAAAATCTACCGCATTATATGCTTTAAGAGCCTGCTGATAGCGTGGGTAAAGCAAAGCTGCTTCTTCATAATATGGTGCATCAGCGGGATTATTAATGACTTGGTCCGGTGTGAGCAGATCATTTTTCCAACGTGAGATTTTTTGTTGGATTTGCAGGATAAACTCTTTTTCTGTAGCTCTATTCGCAGGTAAAAAACCACGCAAGATTTGGACGCAATCTTCACTGTCAAAAATTGAAAATCCCTTTTTTAAATCACATAAGTCAAGGTGACGTTTGATAATGCTTAAGCCTAAAGTATGGAAGGTTGCAACTTTTAAACCTCTTCGGGTCGCTGGTGGTAAAACGGCTGCAACCCGAGCACGCATTTCATTGGCTGCTTTGTTGGTAAAAGTTACTGCACATACAGTATTGGCGGCATAGCCGCATGTATTAATTAAATAAGCTATTTTTTGCGTGATTACTCGTGTTTTACCGCTTCCAGCTCCAGCAAGAACTAATAAAGGTCCGTCTATATGACGCACTGCTGCCATTTGTTGGCTATTCAACATATTAAAGACATCTCACTCCAAAAAGAGCGATTATTGCCCGCATAGGTATTAGGAATCAACTATTAATTAATAGAGCGTTCCACATCAAACTCTTCTTCAGTGTCAATCTCAATAAAATCAGGTTTGGTTTCAGGTTCTTCCGCATCCTCAATACCAAAAACAACTTTATCTATAGTTTTAAACAAGGGGGCAAGTATATTTTTGTCTATCATGATTTTATCCTTAAAATTTTAGTGTGGATTTTAAAAGCATAGTTCAAATTCATTTTTTATCCAGGGAAAATTACAAAAAAATTATGTTATACTTCGGGATTGCAACTGAGTTTTAATGGTTGCCGTAATTTTTTAGAGCTCGTTTATGAAACAATCAGATACCCTGCAACGCTTTATTTTTGAACATGCAAATATTCGTGGTGAAATTGTTCACATTGAAGACACTTATCAAACCATTATGAGTCAACGAAACTATCCTCCAATGGTTAAAAATTTATTAGGAGAAGCACTTGTCTCTTGTTTGCTTTTGGCATCCAGTATCAAATTTCAGGGAAGTTTAAATTTGCAGTTTCAAGGAGATAAGCGGCTTCCTTTATTGTTAGTGCAATGTGATCATGAACTTAACGTAAGGGCCTTTGCTCAATTTATTGAAAATCTCGAAACCATAGAGTACGCGAATGCATTTCTCGAAGGACAAATGGTTTTAACCATTAATCAAAATAATCAAACCAATGCCTACCAGAGCATGGTTCCTATTCAATCTACGGCGATGAGTGAAAATTTAATGAACTATTTTGCTCAATCGGAACAAATCGCTACTCGAGTTTGGTTAGCAGTGAATGAAAGTGCCGCTGCAGGAATGTTGTTGCAGTTAATGCCGGGCGAAGATACGCAACATAGGGAACAATTCTGGGAATATGCAGTGCAACTAGGCCAAACAGTGAGTGAGGAAGAGTTACTGACTTTAGATAATGAAATATTGCTGTATCGACTTTATCATGAAACTGAAATACGAATATTTGAACGGCGTCAAACTCGTTTTAAGTGCCGCTGTAGTCTCGATAAAATGAAGCAAGTGCTTACTGTTTTAGGTGAGGAGGATGCAAAAGAATTACTAAAAGAACAGGGGGAGGTATCTATTCGTTGTGATTTTTGCAATCAGAAATATACTTTTGATCCTATAGATATCACCATGTTGTTTCATAAGGGATAATTAAAGTTCCTGGAGCATCTCATGATTTAGATCACCCTGTGTTTATCATGTAGTGCTCTAAGTGGTTCAACTCAATTTAGCACATCCATTTATATCAATGTACCCAGAATAATTTCCTACCTCAGTTTTTTCGCCTTTTATTTTTTCATAAACCCAACAACGATATCTATTTAAGTTCATAAAAAATAATTGATATCAATTTAATCAATATGATATATAAACATAATGAATTGTACAAATAGGCGCCTTAATGTTTGAATTATGCGATGAAAGCATAAATTCGGAGCATTAAATGACTAGAAATATACCTCATGTAACAAACAAGGATTTTATATCTACTGCACCTACGGATGTAGTTACCCTTAGTACGTTTGGAATGCAAGATCGATGGAAATTAGATAAAGAAGGTGTGAAGCGGTTTATCGATGGTCAGATAGCTAATATCAGGATCATGAAAAAAAGTTTTGATGATGCCGCCCGAGAAATTGGGCGCGAACCGCCACAAATTGTTCTTTCAGCACTTATGATTCCTCATTGGAAAAGCGGCGAAAACTATACTGGGCAACACTATAATTCCGAAGATTACCAAAAAATTAAAGCAGAATATTTGGATTACCTTACAGAAAAATGTAAGGCAGAAGGGATCACTGTACAAGATTTCTACGAAGAGGCAGCTACATCACATGAAAAAGCCTATTTGCATCAATTAGAAGCTTTGGGTAGTACTGCTGATTTAATAAAAAATAGGGCCATCATTAACAATCAAGGAAAACGGCACCTGCAAATCGATACCAATACAATCATTGTTGATAGAAAAGCTTTTTATAATGCAACCCTAGGTTCCAGCATACAAAAAGACGGGATGAATGCCAGTTATTACGATGACTCAGGCTTATATGTATCTCCGCACAATAAGGTCGTTTATACTTGCGAAGATTCAAAATTTGTTGGACATCTTGCCAAACAACATGATAGCTATGTTGCTGAAAGCAAAGATCTTCTTGAAAGAAAAACACCTGGTTCAAACCAAATTTACTCTGTTGGCTTTTCTAAAGCGGCTATGGATAGCGATTTAGTATCCTATAATCGAAAATACTACCAACAATGGAATAATTTATGGGGTTGTTATTCAGTTAATTTTGAACACCCAATTTTTGATATGACTAAGCATATTGTGACTGCAATTAATATGTCTTGGAGTCAAGGTGATGGGAAGGTTGATTATTGTGCGGCGCTCAAAGGTATTAAAGTTTCCGTTCAATCCGAAAATAATGAGACAACAACGCTGGATTTTCCATCTTTTTCATATCTTATAAAAAAATATACTAATCCTAAACTCCCGGAAGATGACCGTGAAAAACTTCTTGCTGTTTCTGATACAAATTATGATGAATTAGCCGTAACGAGTTTTGTTAATCATGTGATTCAAAGTAAAAATATCTCTTTATTGGGGCCTTTACTAAGAACTATTCCTAATACTGAGCGGGGCAATCAACTTCTTAAAGAGTTATTTGATATCTTTAAAAATGATTCAAATCTCCAGGACATTATAAAAACTCCGGATATTAACGATAAGGTTACTCCTGAAGATCTGGAAGTGATTGCAAAATTTATACCTGAAGGTAAGTTTGTAAATGAAAAAGCGAAATTAATCCAATACAGCCAAGAACTGTTAGTAACTAGAAATGAGCAGTTAAAAAATAGTATGGAATTGATAAAAAAAGAAATCTGCGAAAAGGTTAAAGCGAAATTAGATACGCTCAAGGAACCATATGTTGTTTCAGATGCAGATAAAGCTGCTCTATCTGCAGCCATTGACTCTTTAAGCACGGAGAGTTGTCTTAAAGACTTAACTATAAACGGGTTTAAGGAAGTAGCTCTAAGTTTTGCTACGAACAAATTACTGAGTGATAAACTAAAGCAACAAACTGCTGTTGATGCGATTTTGAAACATCAAGACCAACGCGTTCAAGAGAAAATAAAAAATAAATTATACATCTCGCCCGCAAACGAAAAATTTAATAGGGCTGAAATTGATAAAATGGTAAATCGTATTATCAGTGACGTAGGTTTTATTCGAGCAGAAGAAACCAGAGAAAAATTTTTTGAAAACCCTGAAGTAAAAGAATACATTAAGGTTTTAAATAAATTAGCAAGTCAAAGGCCTATAGAAGCTACTCGAGAAGTTCAGGTTGAAAATATGGCTAATGCTCTTATAAGTGCGGTGAGTGCTTTTTCCCAAACCACTGAAGTACCCTCTAATATGGGTGATTATCTTGAGGGATACTATGATAAATTACAAAAACAAAATCCAAGATTGTTACCATACAGCGAATTAATAATAAAAGATAGATCAAATAATATATCTCAAAATACTTCAATAAATGTGACTGTCGATATCAAACAGCGTTTAGAAACAATTTTAAATGGGATTCAACTGGAAACTCATAATCCTGAAGAAACTAACTACAAAAAATCCCCTGCTATTTAGGTTTTTGAATAATAAATAAACTTGATGTAATAATTTTAATTCTTTACAATTTGAGGACAGTGAAATGGAAACTAATACTAAAACTAATATGAATCTTATACTGAAAGCTGTAGAAATTGGCCAGATTGGTGCAGTTAGGGCGCTTATTATAGAAGGCGGCGATGTTAATGAATTTTCTCAAGAAGGAAATTGTCCTCTTCTTGAAGCAGCCAGTCGTAATGACAGTAAGATTGTAGCGCTCTTGCTGCAACATGGAGCCAATCCAGGGGTGGAGGATTTAAAAGGTCATACCCCTTTATATTGGGCACAAAGATATAAAAATTCCGAAATGGAAGAAATGATTACTAATCGATTAAATGAGTCAACTAGACTACGAGCATCAATCTAATATTCCTTTAGTTAAATATCTTTGAGCGGTATAGCGTTGAACTATGGAGTTTAGTTCAACGCTCCCAAAACGACAATGGGGCATTTAGCGCATCGTCATCACTCTATGAGCAACAGAGCTTGGTTCAGCGATACCATAAAAAAGTGTGCCGTTATAGAAATCTTCAAAATCTTGTTGCTTAAGGGAACCACCGCAAAGATTCATTACGTTAGTGAACGCTATAATTTGGAGCGGTCTTAAAAGTTCAACGAATACCTTGCCCAAGCCGTTTTTGGGGTGTTGCTTTCCTATTTCATCAACCAACTCAATGATGTCTTTTTCTCCAAGCTGATCGCGTCCTTTCATCTTTCTTTCGATCATATTTTTTAGATATTTTGCATGGGCAACGTTGTTAAATTTAAATGGGTTCTGATTAAAAAGAGCGGTATGCGTGAGAGGATGTGCTAAGTTATGAACCTTTTCAATAGGAGGTTCTAGTTCTTGGGTACCTAGGATACCTCCACCTATAACAAGAGCCGTATTTAAATAAGCAGAGAGCGCACCAAAGCCTAAGTCCTTAAATCCTTGTACGACATCCATAAAGTGTAATGTTGACGTATTTTCAGAATCAAAAAAACTGACATGGCGCATCAGCCCGGTTCTGTGTTCTAGTTTCTCTTTGAAATAGTCCTGAATGGCTTCGCGATATTCTTTCGGATGCATTTGTGCTTGCTTCTGCAAATATTTTGCTAATTTATCTTCTGATTTCATATTTTTCAACGCAATCCGAAAAATATCCGGGAGAAAATTCGATTTCTTTTCCTCAGAAAAGGTTTCTGTTTCTGAATTTTGTTTTTTAACTGGAACGTCTAAAAAAAAACTTAAAATGCCTGCCATAACTTTATTCTCCTTTATATCGCTTTTGTTTTTTGGTGGTTTAATATATATTTAAATTCGTCAAAATGACTATTAATGGAGCATAAAATAACATGGTGAGCATGTTGTTGTGTATTTTTAACGCATAAGAAATACTTTTAAATCTTAATATGGAATTAAAAGTCAACAAATTAAGCCTATACTAAACATGTACGCTATAAGGTTAGTTATAAAGTTTAAAAAACATACCTGGGATTGCTGAGCGAACCCAGGTTTTAGTTGTTTATTGGAACTTTACTTTTATGGAAGATAAAATTGCAGGATCTGCTTGAATGAGTTCGGTGTATTCACCGCGCATAGCCTGTAATATCTGCTGTAAGATTAGAAATTGCTCGCTTAATTGAAAATATATATTTTGGGTATGTTTTCCCTCTAATTCGCCAATAGTCAAATAGGCTGCTTGCCCCATTTCGGAAAAATACTCAAGGCTCACATGCCTTCTTTTAGCAATTCCTGGAAAAAGGCCGCAAAATAATAAACTTTTATCTCCCACATCACGTAGTAATTCCATTTGCAATGTTCGCGGTCTATGCATAGACTCTAGGAAATCGAGTGCAACTATGGATTCAATTAATTTAGGTCCTTGAGAAAAACGCATTAATAGAAATACCAAATAACTTTCAGTGTTTTCGCTCAAAATAAGCTGGGTCGCAGCTTGAGCCTCATTAACTAATGCATGCCATTGGCAAATATCAGTGGGATGTAAAATTAGCTGTCTCATAATTACTCCCTATTTTTATCCCCTCATTCTTATTTTAGCAGTTAAAAAATAATTAGCTGCGCATAGCGTGAATAGTTAAAAGAAAATAATTGAATAAAACAATGTGTTGAAGATGGGGAAATTGATTTCAGAGGCATGCTTTTATTCACGCCAGCATGAAGTGAAGTTTGCTATGCTAAAATACAAGAATCAGATAGGTTTTACTGAGCGGTTGAGGTATAATGTCAAATCTATGTACAAGTACTTGCTTTTTCCATCAAAGGTTATTTTATGATTGATCAAATTCGCAACATTGCCATTATCGCACATGTTGACCATGGTAAAACTACTCTAGTTGATAAGTTACTACAACAAACTGGCACATTAAATGAGAGGGCCCCTAAAGTTGAACGGGTTATGGATTCTAATGCCTTGGAAAAAGAACGGGGAATTACTATCCTTGCGAAAAACACCTGTGTTTATTGGAAAAACCATCAAATTAATATAGTTGATACTCCAGGGCATGCTGATTTTGGCGGCGAAGTTGAGCGTATTTTATCGATGGTTGATAGTGTATTATTGCTGGTCGATGCAGTCGATGGCCCTATGCCTCAAACACGTTTTGTGACGCAAAAAGCTTTTGCTCGTGGCTTAAATCCTATTGTGGTCATTAATAAAATTGATCGTCCCGGAGCAAGACCTCATTGGGTTATGGATCAGGTTTTTGATTTGTTTGATAACCTGGGTGCGACAGATGCACAATTGGATTTCCCTGTCGTTTATACTTCTGCTTTAAATGGTTATGCAAAGCTGCATTTAGAAGATGAGGCCTCTGATATGAGTGCTTTATTGCAAACAATTATTGAAAAAGTTGATCCACCTAAAGTAGATGCAAATGGTCCTTTCCAGATGCAAATCAGTTCCTTGGATTATTCATCCTATGTAGGAACTATTGGTATAGGACGAATCACTCGTGGACAAATCAAAGCAAAATCTGCGGTTAAAATTATTGATAAGGATGGCAATATTCGTTCGGGTCGCCTGCTGCAACTATTAGGGTTTAAAGGCCTCGAGCGTATCGAGGTTGAGGAAGCAAATGCAGGAAATATCATTGCAATTACCGGAATTGAGGGACTTAAGATTTCAGATACAATTTGTGATGTCAATGTCGTTGAGGCATTGCCAGTGCTTTCGGTCGATGAACCAACAATCAGCATGACTTTCCAGGTGAATGATTCGCCTTTTGCTGGTCAAGAAGGCAAATTTGTTACCTCCCGAAAAATCCGTGAGCGCCTGGAAACAGAGTTATTGCATAATGTCGCTCTACGTGTTGAAGACTGTGATGATCCTGATAAATTTAGAGTTTCTGGTCGCGGTGAATTACATTTATCCATTCTTATTGAGACCATGCGGCGCGAGGGTTATGAGTTAGCTATAAGTAAGCCTGAGGTGATTATTCGTGAAGTGGACGGGGAACAACAAGAACCTTATGAACATCTCACTGTAGACGTAGAAGAAAATCATCAGGGTGCTATTATGGAAAAATTAGGCGAACGCCGGGGTGAGTTACAAAATATGGTACCGGATGGAAAAGGACGTGTACGCCTTGACTATATGATTCCTACTCGGGGCCTTATTGGATTTCACAATGAATTTTTATCGTCTACCTCTGGCACGGGTTTAATGTATCATGTGTATGATCATTATGGCCCAGCAATTAAAGGTCGAATTGGCAAACGAACCAATGGTGTCTTAATTGCTAATTGTCAAGGTATGGCACGTGCTTTTGCCCTGTTTAATTTACAAGAACGTGGACGGTTGTTTGTTGAACCCCAAACAGTATGTTATGAAGGAATGATTGTTGGAATTCATTCCCGCGATAATGATTTAGTGGTCAACGTAACTAAAGAAAAACAATTAACGAATATTCGCGCTTCAGGTTCAGATGAAAATATTATCTTGACACCTGCAGTAAAGTTAACTTTAGAGCAAGCATTGGAATTTATAGACGATGATGAATTAGTGGAAGTGACTCCTGATTCTATTCGCATAAGAAAAAAGTCATTGAAAGAACATGAACGAAAAAAAGCATCAAGAACAGCAAATGTCGATGAATAACTGCTCATTTAAACGGATTATTTTGTTTGCGCGTCAACATCGTGCCAACCAGGGAGTCAGTGAGAGCTTATATCGCTTAATTGACTTTCTGAAAAAGCAGGATGTGCAAGTTTATCAAGATATTGATACGGCTACAGGTTTTGGTGTGGAATTACCCATATTGGCTCGCGAAAATATGGGAGAAGAACAGGATTTAATTATTGTCATTGGTGGTGATGGAAGCTTGCTTTCCGCCGCGCGAATGGCAATTAAGGTAGATACACCAGTCATTGGTATCAATAGAGGGCGCCTTGGCTTTCTTACGGATATTTTACCCAATGAGCTGGAAACTCAGCTAAATGCTGTTCTAGCTGGACAGTATAAAGAAGAAAAACGTTTTTTATTACATACACGCATTTACGATGAAGATCATATTTATTTTGAGGGGGATGCGCTTAATGATGTTGTTTTAGGGCGTGGTAAGGAAACCCATCTCATTGAATTTTCAGTTTATGTGAATCAACAATTAGTCAGTCATTATCGTTCTGATGGCATGATTTTATCAACTCCTACAGGATCTACTGCCTATGCGTTATCTGCAGGAGGCCCAATTATGCATCCACAACTCAATGCGATTGTACTTGTACCTATGTTTTCTCATAGTTTGAGTTCTCGTCCTATTGTAATTGATGGGGAGTCTCAAATTGAGCTGCATATCAGTCAATTTAACGAAACCGATTTACGAGTGAGTTGTGATGGCCATGAGTCACGAATGGTCAAACCTGAACAAAAAGTGGCTATTCAAAAAAACAGTCACCACTTACGTTTACTCCACCCTCTTGATTACCATTATTATGATACATTACGATCGAAACTTGGTTGGGAATCCAAACATCAAGGATAGGATATGCTAACAACTTTGTGCATCAAACAATTCGCAATTGTGCACCATTTGGAGTTAGATTTTACACAGGGGATGACTGCATTTACTGGTGAGACCGGTGCAGGGAAGTCCATTATGATCGACGCATTGATGCTCGCTTTAGGTGAGAGGGCTGATGCTTCAGTGATTCGCCCTGGTCAAGAAAAATGCGATATCACAGCAGGTTTTTTTGTGAGCCAAGATTCTGATCCGGCACAATGGCTTGCAGATCATGATATCCCTTGTGATGATGGTGAGATTTATTTGCGTCGCGTTATTTATGCGGAGGGACGTTCTAAATCGTATATTAATGGGCAACCTTTCCCTTTGCAAAAAGTTAAAGAATTAAGTCAAAAGTTAGTACATATTCACGGACAACATCAGCATCAAGCTTTGATGCAGCATGCCACCCATCGCCAGCAACTGGATCAATATGGCAAAAATCAACCTTTGCTTGAAGAAGTGGCTCAACTTTATAAACAATGTCACAAGCTTCAACACGAAATAGAAATTTTGCAAAGTCAGGAGCTGCAGGCGGACAAAATTGAGCTACTTAAATTCCAAATCGAAGAGTTATCGGCATTAAACCTTCATGAAGGTGAAATTGAAACCTTATACCAAGAGCATCAAATGTTGCATCATGCCAAAGAGTATTTACTAAATTGTCAGCAACTACATGGGCTATTAAATGCAGATGATGAACCTAATATTTGTACGAGCCTAAACCAGGTTTTACACTTGCTTAGCCAGTTGCCTCAAGAACAAAGCCAAATCAAAAATGCCCAAGAGTTGATTAATGGAGCTCTGATTCAATGTGAAGAAGCTGTTGATGAAATGCAACAATTTTCTGAACGCGTGTCTTTAGATCCTGAACGTTTGCATGAAATAGAAACACGAATGAGTAGCATACATCAACTTGCTCGCAAATATCATGTGGACAGTAGCCAGTTACATACTCATGTTCAACATTTGCAACATGAACTTGAAAATTTACATCATAATGAGCGTCAATTAACTCAATTACAATCACAGCTAAGTCAGTTGCTTCATGCCTATGAAATATCTGCTTTAAAATTGAGGGATACAAGACAAAAACAAGCCCAAAAGCTGGCGCAAGAAATTACTTTAAGTATACAACAACTGGGTATGCCTAAAGGAAAAGTAGAAATTGCACTAACTCCACTGGAAAAAATGCAGGCACATGGGATGGATAAAGTTGAATATAAAGTTTGTACCAATCCTGGTATGGAGCTCGATTCACTCAGTAAAATTGCTTCTGGTGGAGAGCTGTCTCGAATTGGATTGTCCATTCAAATGATTACCGCGCAACAAGGCACAACTCCTACTTTATTGTTTGATGAAGTGGATGTTGGGATTGGTGGGGCAACGGCTGCTTTGGTAGGGCAAATGCTTCGTAAATTGGGTGAACGATTGCAAGTATTTTGTGTTACGCATCAACCCCAAGTAGCTGCTGCTGCACATAATCATTTTATGGTTGAAAAACAAAGTGATAATAAAGAAACATTCACCCGTATTAGCTTACTGCAACATGCTGAAAAAATTGATGAAATTGCACGTATGCTTGGTGGATTGAAAATTACCGAGCAAACACGTTCCCATGCTCAAGAGTTATTAATGCAAAGTAATTAACCTGCTGTAATCTGTGAAGGATACGGTCTGCTGGTTTACCTATGGCATCAATAGCTATTTCTTTACATTTGATGTCTGATGCAAAAAACAACAATCGAGCAGCTTGATTTGCAATGGTTCTGGTGATATTTAAAATGTCCAATGAGATTCATAAGATAACATCATGGCGTCATAATAATCTAATCAGACTATCATAGTGAGAAAACTATCCCATGCAATCACGATTTATAATTTTAAAAGATTCTGTGACACAACTTCATGAACTGATGTTGCAATGTTTACGCCAGAATAAAATACAAGACTCATTGTGCGAATTACAGAAATCGCCAAGCCATTTACCTTCAGGCAAAGACTTATCGAATCAATCCGTGCCTTCGTTTTCAGTTCTATTGACTAAATGGGATGAACTTTTACTGAATAAGAGAATGAATGAAAAAATTCATGACGAACCAAAGATGGCGTTTCATGTACGTTTAGTGAATCGCAAAGCAATTTCTTTATTAGCAGATACGATGACTAAAATGGCAAATGACGCCTATTCAGAGTTCGCTAGAACGGTTAATCAACGCTTAAACCAAGGTGAATCCATTCAAGCGATTACCCGAAAATTAGTACAGTTATCCAGTTACCAAAGTGAGTACATTCGTAATGAGCTCTTAAAACGGGTGGATACTGCGTCTTGTCGACTTTTACTTGAACGCTTCGTGTTACTGGCAAAACAGCTCACTGAAATGGGGAATTATTTTAGTGCACAAGCAGTGTACCAAGCCTTTGTTTATTCAGACATACAAAAAATATTTGATAAGAAAGACTGGGGTGGACTTTCTCCGCAGATAAAAATCATATTGCACTACTTGGAATCTTTATATGGCCCTGGTGAAACAAGCAGAAACAATCTTGCTTCGTTATTAGAAGAGCCCAGCCCCTTTAAATTACCTGTAATTAACCGTATTACCACTAAGTTTGAACTCACAATTGCTGGTAGAGATGAAAATTTAAAATGAAAAAAAATTCGCCTCGAAGAGCAGTTACATAATGCGCAGGCTGAATCATCTATTGGCGATATGGAAACTCAAACTTCATTGGTACAGAATGAAAAGCGAGACTCGGTTTATGGTAAAATTGAAAGCAGCATCGCACAAGGTTTGTCCGTTGGTATAACAAAAGAAATTGATGAAATTAATCTACAACGTACCCAACTTAATTTGTCTCGGGTGCAATTTATAAATGAAGAGCTCAAATGCCATTTATCACTTTTTAATAAACAAGATTTAGAGTTTTCTAAAGCGTTAAAACATGAAATCGTTAATGAAAAGGTAAGATTTTATTTATTCAATCAAAAATTATTAAGTGACTTAAATCAAATCTTAAAAAACTGTGAGAATAAGCTGCAGTTTATTTTAACCGATAAAAAAACAAATGCTGAAGAGCAATGCAAAAAGCTATTATGGGATAGTTTTCAGCAATTAACCCTAATTGTTGAAGAGGGTAGTCTTTTGGCATCTCAAAACATGGAAGCAGTCCGTAGGTTTTGTAAGGAATTTAAGCGAGCCTTGTTCAATCAGCAGAATGACTATTCATATCAAAATGGTTGCCAATCCCTGGTTAAAGAGTTAAGTGACTTAACTAATCAGATTAATAAAAATCAAAAACAATATGAGCGTAATTTGATGTGTCGCTCCAAGAATCAACTTTCCCATACTCATTTTATTGATCGCATGGTTTTGGTGAATCATATACAGAATCAACTTTATATTTTGCCTGATAAATATTTAAAAACTCTATTGGAAATGCAAAACAAGTGTATATTCAAACTGAAACAATTAGATAATAAAAAACATAATAAGCAAAAAAGCACCACTTTCTTTGGTCAAAAACTTTTAAATGACTTAGAGCGTCGAAGTAAAATATTTAAAAATATATTAATGAACGTAGAGCAAATTATCCAAATCCTTGTAAAGGCAATGGCGCATAATGATATTAAAAGATATTGCCATGCAGAAATGAACCGTTTGATGGTACAGTTTTTCATGTGTGAGCCATCTTTAAGATTACCAAAGAAAGAATTATCTCACTTATTTTCGTTATTGCAGGGCTTGAGAACATGTCTTGACCAACAGACCCAAAATGAAGGGTACAGGCATGCTACAATGCATCTTGGTATGGTGTTTGATGAAATCCTGTCCCATGCCCATGTTTTACAACTTAAAGATCCCAATGGCTTTGCTTTTAACCAAATGCGTGCCGTCTTGTTGGCATTGACTTCTCCCGCTTGTGAGACGGTGCAGACCAAAATTGGATACCTTGAGAACTTGTTATCTGCTCCTGTCTCTGTTCCTGATCGGATTGAGAAAGCGGGGAATAATACCGTGTATCAGCTATTGGATAAGTCATCTCTTCAGATGGAAACAAAAAAATCTAAATTTTTAACGCTGCTTCTAGAGTATTATGACGGATTGAAAACTTTACAGAAATTGGAACTGGATCAACATCAATCGCAAGAAACTTCCTCATACAATATAGTTACCTTCGGATCGAAATAAGGAAAAAGCAAAGCTTCAGGGCATCCAGGAATTATTTATGCTCAGAATAACTCAATTTTTATCAGCTTGGAAATTAGCTATAAGCATGAGGAAAAAGAGAAGTTGTTCTCACTGCTATTGGTTTTAAAGAACTAATAATCTGCTTCGTGCAAAGGGGGCACAATCCTCCTGTAGAAATGGATTTCCGCTTTCGCAAAAATGATGAAACCATTTTAAGTCAATGACAGCAGTGCAGATTATTCTGGACTATAAACTACAGCCGACGTTTTGCGGTTTTTCCGCAGGCTTTGGGAGTCAGGTGCTCTGGATCCTGTGGACAAGCCGCAGAGAAAGCAGCTCATCCTGTCTTATTGAGATATTCATCATAATGCCCATCCCTACTCGAAACAAGTAGAGACAATGGAGATGGGTAACTCAAACAATTTATACCATGGCGTTAACGCGCTCAGGTAAGTGCTCGACAAACTCTTGTGTTGCTGTTTTTTCGTTTTTAGAAAGGGAAAATAATCGATGTTGATTATAAACAGGATTATTTTTCGCATCGGTAATTAAGTTTTTGAGTGAATATCCATGAGACGAAGTTGCACGGACTTTTTCGCTCAACTCATGTAGGGCGCCGATTTTATCCTTGGCTAATTCAGTGCCAATTTTGACATGATTTAAGTGTTTTCGCGAATATTTATCAATCAAGAAGGTAGTATGTTCCACTTTCCATTCTTGTGAAGGATGTTTGGCATTTATAGGTAAGTCTACTTTTACATCTTTTTCAATTCCACGTTGTTTATCCCATGCACGGGCAAAAGTAAGTATTTCTTTTTTATCAGATCCCAAGTTGAATTGACTGGCTAAATAATCCCAACCCGCGGCCAGGGCGTATAAAGGCGATGCCAAGATCTTTAGAAGACGAGTAGGGATATCTGTGTTGGGCTCATTTTCTGCTTCTCCTGCTAAACGCTCTTCCAATAGTGATGCTGTTTCTTTAGAGTCCAGTGATGCTCTCTCTTCATGGCCAGCAAAATAATGGGCATCTTCGAAACCTTCACTAATTATACCTACGAGCGCAGATACGATTTGTGGCACGCCAGGCATTCGATCTGAAGTGACGGCAATGCTCACTAGATGACCTAAAAAGAGCAAAATGCGTAGCGGAGTAAGGGTCAGTTTTAAAAGAAGGCGAAATGGGTTGAAAATCTGGAGCCAATTTTCTGTATCGCGAACATGAGAAAGATTTTCGGTAACTGACTCATATACACTACGAAATATATTTTTATTAGAGCGGGTAGCCTCATCTACCATTTCCAGAGATTCAGCAGTATTTTGGATGTTAAAGAAGATAGCGGACAATCCCGTAATAATTGGATTAATTACACCCATAATAAAACTGGGCATCTTTTTCATCCATTCAAATAATGGGCGTGCATTGGTTGCGATAGTCCACCAGGTCCCTGCCGTACAAATCGTAAGCGCAACTGCCAAACCTGCTAAAAATACGGCCATAGAGGCCATAAACACATTGCGAACGGTTAATCCCTGGCTCAAATCATGGCGAAGTTTTTGATACCATTTATTAAGGGTATCGTTGTTAATCAGATCAGTGATGGTGTTATAGGTCAACATTCCATACGCAGCTCCGGCAATGACCGACATGGGGACGATTATGAATGGCCATAACGCAAAAGGAATAGTGGCAAACAAAGGAATTACGCTAAATGCTTCAACGATGAGATACGTACTGCCGAGACCCATAAAAGTTGCAGCAAAAGCACTAAAGCCTTTAACATAATTAAACGTTGATTGACGCTTTTCCAGGCGTGCTTCCCATTCATTTTGTCCATGTTCTGCAAGCCATTTTCTTAACTTAAGTTTATATGCAGAGGGCTTTTCTTCATCCTGATAATCTTTGGGGACAAAAAGTTGTAACGCAAACCATTTTTCCATATCTGCTAGAGATTTTTCGATTTGTTTTTTTTGTTTTTGGCTTTCCTTATCAAGTTGTTTATGCTGAAACAGGCTAAGAAGTTGCAGTTGCTTTTCATAATCCTTGAAAAATTGAGGGCAATTCGGGTGCTCAGTATTCTCGGGGAAATTTTGTAGTAGATACTCTTTTGCTAAATGATTTTCCAAGTAATTACTTTTGAATAATTTTTTAAAGGCGCCTTTAATATTTTGTAGGTAAATTTCACCTTCATAAGCGACTGAGAGGCCAAAAGTCGCAAATGCTAATGACAAAGCGGGAATCAATGCATACATGCCACCAAAACTTAAAAAACCAAGGATTAAACTAGCACCCGTGGTAAGAAGTGTAAGAAGCAGATAATAGGGGATTTTTTTTATAGGGAAATATTCTTTATTGATTGCCATATATTTGCTCATTGAGTGGATTAGGGACATCACTTTATCTCAAATGAAAATGATTATCAATAGCATATAGGGCAAAAAAAGGACATATGCTCATAGTTTGTTGTAATACCACTTTAATTAAGCAGTAGATCCGTTTGTAGAATTTAGGTAAAGTAAATGGCCGCGAGTTAATCTCGTTTTAAAATTAATTTAATCTAGGAGTATAAATGCGTTTGAATCAATGGATGACCTATATCGCAGCGGGTTCGATGTTTGCGAGTGCGAATGTTTTAGCAGCGAATGCTATTCACGAGCAGGTGCAAGTACCCCAATGTCTTGCAGCAAAAATAGCTACTCCCCATGTGGTTTTGGCAGAAAATAAGGATTTTAAAATCATTGATATTTCTGAGAGCGACTTGGATGCTTTAAGCCATTTAGCGGATCAAGTCAATTGTGGACGATTTGTCAATGTGAGCCACAAAATTGAAGGTTCGCAAATTGCAGTAAAAAAACAAACAGCACAAAGCCTTTTACAACAAAAGACAGTTAAAGCAAAACCTCTAAGTGATAATATTTATGAGATCAAACATCAAGAAGAGGTTAATGAAGAGTTAAAAAATATAGTGTCTGATAATATTTGGCATACCCTATCTCAATTAACTGCAATTCATAATCGTTCCGCAACTAAAGAGACAGGTGTTTTCACAGCTTATTGGTTAGAAGGCCAGTTTAATAAAATGGTTATTGAAAGTGGTCGCACTGATACAGAAACTTTCTTTGTGGAAACAGGCCGGTACAAACAGCCCTCCTTGGTGACTGTAATTGGTAAAGACATTAAAGCACCTGCGATAGTGATTGGGGCGCATATGGACACGCTTGATGGACGTATGCCAGGAGCAGGCGATGATGGTAGTGGCTCCTCATCGAATATGGAAATGGCGCGCGTATTATTAAATTCTAAAATAGCATTTAAGCGCCCCATTTACATTATCTGGTATGCTGCAGAAGAACGCGGTTTAGTGGGCTCTCAGCATGTAGTGAAACATTTCAGATCTAAATCTATTCCGGTAAAAGCAGCAATCCAATTTGATATGACGGGCTATCGCGTCCATGCGAATGATCCTACTATGTGGGTATTTACTGATTATACAGATGAGAAATTAAGTAACTTTGTCGCTCAATTAATTAAGACTTATGTGCATGTTCCAGTCAGGTATTCAGAGTGTGGTTATGGGTGTAGTGATCATGCATCGTGGGATGATGTAGGTGTTCCAGCTGCGTTCCCATGTGAATCTAACTTTGAAGATCATAATCCTTACATTCATTCGTCTGATGACACCATGGAAAAATTAAGTCTAGAACATATGACTAATTTTTCTAAATTGGCTTTAGCTTTCGCGATTGAAATGGCCTTAGAATAATTGCCAATGCCCCTGAGGGGGCATTTTTATTGTTTGTTTTTTTTCACCAGAATCAAAAAAATCTCTCTGTACTGATGAAGGCACATCTCATCCTGACCAAAGCCAGATATGCCTTATCTAATGAAATTCTTGGCCATAAAACCTACTTAATTCGTACATAAGCATCATGCATTAGGCAGCGCTTTCGGTGGACAATGGTATTCCTGGGTAATCTCATTTTCAGAATTTACTGCTTGCAATACGATAGGGAATTTCCATAAGGAATAAAGATGTTTGAGCACATCTGTGGTTGTATTACCCAAGGGAACTCGATTATGTTGGGCATATCTTAAGGTCATGGAGCGGTCACCTTGTAAATCAATGGAATAAACCTGGATGTCTGGTTCAAAATAACCTAAATTATATTGCCTTGATAAGGCTTCCCTTATTTTTTGATATCCTGATTCATTGTGTATGGCATTGACGTAAAGATCGGGACTGCGATCATCATCAACTATATGAAATAATTTTAAGTCTCGAATTAATTTAGGCGATAAATATTGGGCAATAAAACTTTCATCTTTATAATTGCGCATGGCGGTATCAAGGCTGGTTAACCAGTTTGTATTCGCTAAATATGGAAACCAGCGTTTATCTTCTTCAGTAGGGTTTTCACAGATCCGTTTGATATCTTGCATCATATGGTATCCCAATGTATAGGGATTAATGCCGCTATAATAGGGGCTGTTGTAAGGGGGTTGCATGATGACATTTGTGTGGCTTTGCAAGATTTCCAACATAAATTCGTCAGTAACCAAACCTTCATCATACAGCGCATGTAAAATCGTATAATGCCAAAAACAGGCCCATCCTTCATTCATTACTTTAGTTTGGCCTTGGGGATAAAAATATTGTGCCATTTTGCGCACGATACGTACAATTTCTCGTTGCCAGGGTTCTAACAAGGGGGCATTTTTTTCAATAAAATATAAAATGTTTTCTTGAGGCTCCTCTGGGAAACGCTTTTTCTGAGACTGACTTATCACTTGCTTGCTTTGTGGGATTGTTCGCCATAATTCATTTACTTGGGACTGCATGTATATTTCACGGTTTTGTTGGCGAATCTTTTCTTCTTGCATGGATAATGGGGCAGGGTGTTTATAACGATCTACTCCATAATTCATAAGGGCGTGGCATGCATCAAGTATTGCTTCAACCTCATTAATGCCATAGTGTTCTTCACAATCGCTGATGTATTTTTTGGCAAATACTAAATAATCAATGATGGCATCGGCCGAGGTCCACATTTTAAATAAGTAATTATTTTTAAAAAATGAGTTATGGCCATAGCATGCATGAGCAATAACTAAGGCTTGCATAGGCATGGAATTTTCTTCCATAAGATAGGAAATGCAAGGATTAGAGTTGATCACCAATTCATAAGCTAAACCCATCTGCCCACGTTTATAACTTTTTTCAACACTTACAAAATGTTTGCCAAAGGACCAGTGGTGATATCCTATAGGCATACCTACGGAAGCGTATGCATCCATCATTTGCTCAGCAGAAATAACCTCTATCTGGTTAGGATAAGTATCAAGTTTAAAGTCCTTCGCAATTCGTGCTATTTCGCGATCATAATCCTGAATTAATTCAAAGGTCCATTCTGCGCCTGTAGATAATGGTTTCTTTCTCATACAGTTTTCCTTTTAAATAGCTCATGAAATACAGGATATATATCCGCTACTGTATCAATATTTTCCATGGCAAAATTAGGGTAGCTCTCTTTAACAAGCTGATAAACTTCCCATAAACTTTGATGATGACGTGGCATGATTTCGATGTAAGCAAAATATTGCAATAAGGGCATAATTTTATCCTGAAGTAGCTCTTGGCAATAAGGCGAGTCTGCATTCCAATTATCACCGTCTGATGCTTGTGCGACGTAAATATTCCAGGATTCTGGTGGATAGCGTGCCTCAATAATGGTGCTCAAAAGTTCCAATGCACTGGAAACTACAGTTCCGCCAGTTTCCCGAGAATAAAAGAACTCTTCTTCATTGACTTCTTTGGCTGATGTGTGGTGTCGGATAAACACTAATTCAATTTTTTCATAATTCTTGGTGAGGAACATATAAAGCAAGATAAAAAAACGTTTTGCAATGTCTTTTTTAGCCTCATCCATTGAGCCAGATACATCCATCACACAGAACATAACTGCTTGAGTAGATGGAGAGGGTATGCGAATACGATAATTATAACGAAGATCAATCGTGTCTATGAAAGGGACTGTTTGTATTTTTCTTTTCAAAAACTCAATTCTATTTTCTAATTTTTTTATTTCATCTGTATCCAGAACAGGTTGTGCTTGCAGTTTATCCAATTCTTCGACAGCATTTTTTAATTGTTTTTTATAGGGTGATGCTAAAGCTACTCTTCGCCCTGTTGCTTGTTTCATGGAGCGAAGAACATTAATATTGTTAGGGATGCCACTGGTTGTAACTCCAGCTCGTACAGTTTTGAAGGTACTAATTTGCGCGAGTTCTTTTTTAACCAAATCAGGTAATTCAAGATCTTCAAAATACAAATCAAGAAACTCTTCTCGTGATAATTCAAAAACAAAATTATCTTCGCCTTCGCCACTATCACTCGCACTAGAACTATCGCCACCTCCCCCAGAGCCACCGCTAGGTCTTTTTATTCTATCGCCCGCTATAAAGTTGTCATTACCGGGCAATACGCGCTCTATGTGTCCACCCTGGCCTCGGCGAAACATGGGTTCAGAAATGTCTTTTGCTGGAATCGTAATTTGTTCGCCTTGGTCAATTTCAGTAATACTCCGTTTTCCAACAGCATCGGAGACAGCACGTTTGATCTGATTTTTATAACGACGAAGGAAACGTTGACGATTCACCGTGCTTTTTTTCCCTGCGTTTTGTCGTCTGTCAATCAATTGCGACATAATTTATCCCCATACAAAATCATTTTTGGTGAATATTTGTAGCTTTGGTGAAGCACAATTACAGCCTCGGAAGCCAAGCCGCTTTGAGCCCATCCTGGCTCCCTTCGCCGATGAGCGGTTTTAATTATTGTGACTTCCGTACTCGCAAATACCATTCGCAAAGCAAGCGTACTTGTTTGCGTGTATACCCTTTGTCTATCATTCGTGAAATGAATTCTTCATGTTTTTTCTTATCATCCTCAGAGGCCTTAGCATTGAAGGAAATAACTGGCAACAAGTCTTCAGTGTTGGTAAACATTTTTTTCTCAATAACCGTTCTTAATTTTTCATAACTGTTCCAAACAGGATTCTTGCCCCGATTATTTGCACGAGCACGTAACACAAAATTCACTACTTCATTACGAAAATCTTTTGGATTTGATATCCCTGCTGGTTTTTCAATTTTTTCCAATTCCTGATTCAATAAAGCCCGATCAAAAATTTCACCTGTATCCGGATCACGGTAATCTTGATCTTGTATCCAGAAATCAGCATAGGTTATGTAGCGGTCGAATATATTTTGTCCATATTCAGAGTATGATTCCAGATAGGCTGTTTGAATTTCCTTGCCAATAAATTCAACATACTTGGGAGCAAGATACTCTTTGATGAAGCCTAAGTATGATTCTTGTATTTCCTGGGGAAGCTGCTCTTGTTCAATTTGTCGTTCTAGCACATACATTAAATGTACTGGGTTTGCTGCTACTTCGCTGTGGTCAAAATTAAATACCTTTGAAAGTATTTTGAACGCAAAGCGAGTGGAGACACCGCTCATTCCTTCATCAACACCAGCAAAATCACGGTATTCCTGATATGATTTTGCTTTTGGATCAGTATCTTTTAAACTTTCTCCATTGTACACGCGCATTTTAGAGTAAATACTTGAGTTTTGTGGCTCTTTTAAACGTGTTAAGACGGAAAATTGGGCTAACATATCTAACGTGCCTGGCGCGCAATGGGCTTGGGTTAATGAACTGTTATCAATAAGCTTTTGATAAATTTTGGTTTCTTCTGAAATACGCAGGCAATAAGGCACTTTTACAATATTGATGCGATCAATAAATGCTTCATTATTTTTATTGTTTCTGAATGTTTGCCATTCTGATTCATTGGAGTGAGCTAAAATAATTCCTTCAAAGGGTATGGAGGATAAACCTTCAGTCGGATTGTAATTGCCTTCCTGAGTTGCTGTTAATAAAGGATGCAACACCTTAATGGGTGCCTTAAACATTTCCACAAACTCTAAAAGGCCCCGGTTGGCTCGGCATAGCCCTCCAGAATAACTATAGGCATCTGGATCATCTTGGGAAAATTGTTCTAATTTGCGAATGTCAACCTTACCCACCAATGAAGAAATATCCTGATTGTTTTCATCTCCAGGTTCTGTCTTGGCAATTGCAATTTGCTTTAAACGGGAAGGTTTTACTTTAATTACCCTGAATTTACTGATGTCTCCATTGAATTCATGTAATCTTTTTACAGCCCAGGGAGACATGAGGTAGCGCAAATAGCGGGAAGGGATGCCAAAACGCTCTCGTAATAATTCTGCATCTTCTGTCGGATTAAATAAAGACAGGGGAGATTCAAATACCGGAGAACCTTTAATGGCATAAAACGGAACTTTTTCCATCAAATCTTTTAATTTTTCAGCAATTGAAGATTTGCCACCACCAACAGGACCCAAGAGATAAAGCACTTGCTTTGTTTCTTCCAATCCTTGGGCAGCATGTTTTAAAAAACCGACAATTTGCTCAATGGGCTCTTCCATGCCGTAAAAATCTTGGAACACTTGATATCGTGGAATCACTTTATTAGAGAAAATTCTCGATAAAACGGGATCATGGCGAGTGTCGATCATTTCCGGCTCCCCTATAGCCATTAATAATCGTTCCGCTGGATTGGCATAAGCAGAAGGGTCATTTTTACACAATTCCAGGTATTCTTCCAAACTCAGTTCTTCTTCTTTATTATCAACAAAACGTTTGGTATATCCGGTTAAAAAGTCTTGAGTATTCATGTGCCATCCCCTTTTACATATCCTGGTGAAGGATATAAACATATGTTTCTTTACATTTAATACTTCTAGCGGATAAAAGCAATAAATGTTTTTAGTTAACTTCTCACTCTTAGTAATGTTTGATCTAAGAAGCTACCCCTTTATAATTATTATAGGCTAAACTAAGTAAATTTTTATATAACTCAATAAATTAATCGCTTTTTCGCAAAGGATGTCATAATCATGCCAAACACCACTGTTTTTTTGAAAAATTACCAGGCTCCTTTTTTTACAGTAGATACTGTAAATTTAAATTTTGACTTATATGATGATCATGTATTGGTGAGTAACGAACTTAAATTAGTCCGTCGCCACAAAGGTCCATTGCATTTATATGGCGATGAATTGGAGTTAGTAAGTCTGCATTTGAACGGTCAAAAACTAGAACCTTCTGCCTATACCTTGCAATCTGAGGCACTCATTATAGAAAATTGTCCTGATGAGTTGACCTTAACTGTAGTAACGCGTATTTATCCACAAAATAATACAAAATTATCCGGATTGTATCGCTCCAACCACTTATTTTGTACCCAGTGCGAAGCAGAGGGTTTTAGACGGATCACCTACTTTCCGGATCGTCCTGATGTATTAGCAACGTATACTACTCGTATCACGGCGGATAAAAAACAGTATCCTATTTTGTTATCTAATGGAAATTTAGTCGATTCAGGTGCCTTGGCTGATGGACGTCATTGGGTGATTTGGAATGATCCTTTTAAAAAGCCTTCTTATTTATTTGCTTTGGTGGCGGGTAAGTTAGCTCAGGTTAGCGATCAATTTGTTACCTGTTCTGGAAGGGCTATTGATTTGCACATTTATGTTGAACCCGGAAACGAGGATAAATGTGCTCATGCAATGAAATCATTGAAAAATGCCATGCGTTGGGATGAAGAGGTCTATGGGAGAGAATATGATTTGGATATCTTCATGATCGTAGCCGTCAGTGATTTCAATATGGGGGCAATGGAGAATAAAGGATTAAATATTTTTAATTCTAAATACATTCTCGTTCGTCCTGATACAGCAACTGATCAAGATTTTGCTGATGTTGAAGGTGTGGTTGCTCATGAATATTTTCATAATTGGACAGGTAATCGGGTTACATGTCGGGATTGGTTTCAATTAAGTCTAAAAGAAGGATTAACTGTTTTTCGGGATCAAGAATTTTCTTGTGATATGAATTCACGTGATGTGAATCGCATTATGGATGTGCGGGTATTAAGAAGCGCACAATTTCCTGAGGATGCTGGTTCAATGGCACATCCAGTGCGACCAGATTCCTACCAGGAAATAAATAATTTTTATACGGCAACCGTTTATAATAAAGGTGCCGAAGTAATTCGTATGCAACATACTTTACTTGGAAAAGAGGGATTTCGAAGAGGTATGGACTTGTATTTTGAACGCCATGATGGCCAAGCTGTTACTATTGATGATTTTGTTGCGGCAATGGAAGATGCGAATCAAGTAGACCTAACCCAATTTAAACGATGGTATAGCCAGGCAGGAACCCCTGAAGTTACGGTAGTCAGTTCTTATGAAAAGGGTAAATTAACTTTAAAGATGCAACAACATTGTCCTCCTACGCCTGAATGTCATCATAAGAAACCATTTCATATTCCTATTCGTATTGCTTTTTTTAATTCTCAAGGTCATATGATGCCTATAGATAGAGAAATATTGGAGTTAAAGGAAGCAGAGCAAAGTTTTAGTTTTTCTGATTTAAGCGAAAAACCGGTTTTCTCCTTATTAAGAGGTTTTTCTGCCCCTATCAAATTGAAACATAATCTAAGCCAAGAAGATTTACTATTCTTGCTGCGATATGAAACAGATGGGTATGCTAAATGGGATGCTGCTCAGAGTCTTGTATTGAGTTGTATTAAGGATTATTTAGAACAGCCATCAAATACCTGGCAAATTCCTTCGGCCTTGAGTGCAGCATTCAAACATGTCTTACTGGATGAGTCATTAGATGCTGATTTACGTGCAGAACTATTGACCCCTCCTGGTTTTGAAGAAGTTGCAGCAACATTAAATTCTGTTGACGTGGGTGCAGTGGAGACTGCCCGTGATTTTTTCCGTCAACAATTGGGGTGGTATTTGTATGATTCGGCACAAACACTTTATCAGCAGTTGTGGCAAGCAGAAGATCATCAGATACATGGCATAGCTTATGGCCGTAGAAAACTACGTAACATCTGTTTGTGGCTCATGATGAAAGCAAAGGAAGCCAATGCTTTAGATATTTGCCAACAGCAATTTATATCTGCACAAACCATGACGGATCAGATAGCGAGCTTTTCTTTATTAGCCAATTGTACTAACCAGGGATTACGTGAGCAGGCAGTTGAGGATTTTTATAAACAATGGGCTAAAGATGAATTGGTTTTGGATAAATGGTTCACAATACAAGCGACTAGTGAGCTCCCAGATGCCTTAACTCACGTCAAAACCCTATTACAACATGCTGCGTTTAATATTAAAAATCCTAATAAAGTTCGAGCTTTAGTAAGCGCATTTTGTATGGCAAATCCACGTAATTTTCATGCTGTTGATGGCAGTGGATATAGCTTTTTAGCCGATATATTAATGACTCTGGATAAGATTAATCCACAAATTGCAGCGCGTGTCGCCAATCCATTTACGAGGTGGCAGCGTTATGATAAATCCAGGCAGAATTTAATGCACAATCAGTTAGAAAGATTAGCGAAGCAGAGCTTGTCGCGTGATTTAGGTGAAGTAGTTTCCAAAAGTTTGGAACATCTTTAAGTTGTCTTTGCAACAGGGGGTGCTACCCTTCGCAAAAGCACATAAGTGTAAGGTACAGGAGCAATTAACTTTGCTCTTTGCCTTACAGCATTCCTCTGATCGGAACTTCTCCGCTTGCGCAGAGGGGATATTCCCATCCTGAGATTCTCGGTTTCGTCAGTTTCCGCAATAACTTAGAGGTTTAAATTTCAATCAATACTTTTGTTATAAAACATAAAAAAGATATCGAATTCGCATGAATCATTATCAAAATTGCATCGCAAAAGTAAGATATGTTTTCCTTCATATAGAGGTGGTAAATGAATTTATTGGAACAAGTATTATTGTTAGAGCAAGAGGCTGCTGATTTTGGCTTTCAATGGGAAACGACTACTCAAATTATGGAGCAAATTCAAAGTGAATGTATGGAAATTTCGGAACATTTACAGTCAAAACAAAACCTGAACCAATCTGAGCTACAAGAAGAAATTGGTGACCTCCTGCATGCGGTATTCTCCTTATGTGTTTATTGTCAATTTTCTCCTCAAGAGACGCTTAAAAAAGCATTAGATAAATTTGAGCATAGATTGCAGGCTGTGAAGGCAGTTGCAAAAGAAAAAAAATTAAATAACCTACAGGGACAATCTTTCGATGAATTGATGTATATTTGGAACCTGGCGAAAAAGCGTGTTGGCTAAGTAGGAGTATGGTTTTGAGTTGTATGTTAAGACCATTGATGGCAAAGGGCGTTGATTGCAACCCTGAATGAGTGGAATGGTACATTTAGAACCAGCGCTCCCCAAAGGTAATAAGCCTGCTATGAATACTCTTCATTTTAATTCAGAATATCAGAAACGGCTTGGCACTCGATGATGTTTTAAGCATCTATAACGAAACTTTTGCGCTTTCAGCAGGAAGCGCACTAATCCAATTACAAAAATCCATAGGGTTCAACTTATAATAAAGTCCTATACCCAATTCACATAAGAAAATAATTAGCACAAGCATGCTAAAGAGAGAAAAGAGAAGTTGCTTGTTTTGTCTTTTTTGCTCATGAATCTTATTTAAAATGGTTTCATTACTGTGAAATAATCGGTCACTAATAATTTTAATAATGGCTTCAACAATAACTTTATGGCAGCGTTGATTTTCTAAAGCATGTAATTGACTAATCGAAGTATGCAGTACAACAACCGACTCATTAGCGATTACTGTAAGCGCACAAGTACGATTTTGAATGGCCCTCATTTCATCAATCGTTTCGCCCATAGCTAGTGTTTCTATAAACTCAGGATCAGAACACTCGTTCTCTTTCTTATAAAGACCAACAGTTCCTGAAATAATAATAAAGAAATCATCACTTATCTCCCCCTCTTTAAGTAAGAGATCGCCTTTTCCAAAAGTAGCCCTGGAAGAAATAGCCATGAACAACTGATAGTTTTTTTCAGATAAATGTTTCAACAATGGGCTGTTTCTTAAGATATTTATTTCTTGTTCGGAAAAATCGCTCATTGAATTTTCCTTAATTCAAATTTAATGTTATTCGTAATCACTTTATGACAGCAAAAGATGATACGAAAAAGGAGGGTTTATTTTAATTATTGTAAAATTATGTATTTTTGCAAGAAAAGTTAAAGGATTCTTCTATGTGTCAGTATCTGTAGGACTAAAGTCCTGAAAAAACTACTGCGAGGGGGTATCATGTAAAATTAGATCAAAAATTTTTAGGGTGTCGTGATGATTCAACCATGTTTCTGATACTATTGAGCCCATCGTCATGTACCTTCTAGAATGAGTAATAAAATGGAGAGTGAATTGTCTCAGCGTTATGCAGTTATCGGTAATCCCATCGCACATAGTCTATCCCCAATCATTCATCATTATTTTGCCAAGCAAAGCAATGTTTCAATAACTTATGAAAAAATAAAAGCAGAAGATAGAACCTTTGAACAACAAGTGATGGATTTTTTTAATCAAGAAGGCAAGGGACTTAATGTTACCTTACCTTTTAAACAACGCGCCTTTGCAATGGCACAACAACAGAGTCCCCGCTGTCAGCAAGCTGGAGCAGCAAATACGTTATGGATAAAAGAAGGGCAACTACATGCAGATAATACCGATGGCATTGGTTTTATTCGCGATTTGAGCCGTTACCTCTCGGTACAAAACAAGCGCATATTAATCTTGGGGGCAGGAGGGGCTGCACGAGGGATTATTCATCCATTATTAAACGAACATCCTGCAACACTCATTATAGCCAATCGCACGCCTGCGAAAGCAGCAGCGTTGCAGCTGGATTTTCCACAAGCTCAATGTATCAATCTTCATGAAGTTGAAGGGGGGGTTGATATGGTTATTAATGCCACTTCTGCAAGTTTGACGGAAGAGTTTGTTGCTTTGCCTCTGGAATGTATGACTGCAAAACCGTTTTGTTATGATTTGTCTTACAAACATCAGGGAATAACAACTTTTGTTCAATATGCTAGAAACTTGGGTTGCGATGCAGTGGATGGTTTAGGGATGCTGGTAGAACAAGCTGCAGAAGCATTTTACATTTGGCATGGAACTCACCCTGAGACTAAAGATGTTTTGAGATTTTTGCGCTCATAATCCACGAGCGTTTTTTAATTTAGGCTCGTTTGGAGCTAACATTAAACAGTTAATCCATAAAGGTTACTCAAAGAATGCAGCTACCTCTTTTGCGTTGTTCATCGTATCTTGAAAACCTAATTGAAGAATCTCTCTTGTGAAATCTTGTTCGAAAAGAACAAAGCTGAGAAGATCACCAGAGTGCTTTTTTTCACCTAAAAAATTAAGCAAATATCTCAATAATGTGGGTAAGGCATTAAAATGTCCTTGTGCTAAAGGCGCTAAATCTTTACTGGGGCGCAGGTGCAATGTGGTAATAGGCCGCCAAGGAGAACGACGTTTTTTCCAGATGGACAGGAGCATGGCAATTTCGTTCATTCGATTTACCATCTCTATATCACGGTCAAGATTATCTAGAAAAAGTGCGTTTAGCATGTTTCCAAAAATATGTGAAAAGGGAATATCGTCGTTATTACGTAAATGTTCCTGTTCCACAAATGTAGGTATGGCCCGTGTTCCTAAAATTAAAATTTTATCTACTTCAAAACGAATGGCGCCACGAAGTGGTGCTGCTAAGCCAATACTTCCATCGCCATAATGAAACCCATCAAGCAGTACTGTAGGGAAAAATAAGGGTAAGGCGCTGGAAGCCAATATATGTTCCGCCTTAATGTTGGCGCGCTTACTGCTATGCCGTGGGTAATTCCAATCAATAAACTCAGGATTACTATGTTCGTAAAAAGAAATTGTTTGACGTGTTTCATAGCAATTACTAATTATTTCCAGTGCATTGAGTGTTCCATTGGCTATATTTTGGGTAATTTTGGTGAAATCAAGACCTTCTTCAATCAGTTGTCGCAGTGGGGTTGTATCCAATAAATGGGCTGCCTGACGCTGTTTAACCATCATCGCACTCATATTTCGTACTACTGATTTGCCTAACGCAAAGTTGCTGGCTTTATAGATCTGTTGACAATGGATTTCACTCCACATGGTTTCGAGTTTATCAAGGGCGGTGGGGAAATCATCCGCATTTTCAGCAAGTACAACGGCATTAATACTGCCTACGCTAACTCCACTGACTACATCAAATGGAAGTGTTTTAACTTGTAATATCTGGCCAATCGCTTTTAGGACACCTGCCTGATAAGCGCCGCGGGCACCGCCTCCAGCTAAATAAATGGCTTTTTTAGACATGATGATTATTTTTATCGCATTTCATTAAATCTTTATGTGAAATATAGTTGAGTTTGAGATGAATTAGCAAGCACTTCCAAGCCCTCTTCTTAAAAATTTACTCTATTTTTAGGTGGTTATGCTGTTTTGAGATTATGTGGTCTATTGCAAAAAAATTAAAACTCCTTTACTTTAGCTTAGAAAGAACAGCAAATTCGTATAACGCACTATAAGGAATTTAACCTACTAAATTTTTTGAATTTTTTAACCGTAAAGTTAGCTCTTGGGTTCATAAAAAATTCCAAAAAATACTGTTTTGCAACATCCTTATCTTGCTAACTATGCAGCCTGGCTGTTTTTCTGGATTTCAAAAAATTTACCCTTTAAGGAAGAACGCTTATGGTAAATATTCTTCGTGAACAACCGCGCGCATTTCATATGATTTTTATGTTGGAATTATGGGAGAGGTTTGGGTTTTATACAGTACAAGGCATTTTAACACTTTTTTTTATCCGTTACCTGGGATATACAGATACGGTTTCATATTATACATTTGGCGCTTTTTCGGCTCTTGTTTACGGAATGGTAGTTATTGGTGGGTACTTAGGCGATAGGATATTAGGTACCAAACGTACCATAGTTCTTGGTCTTATGGTTTTATCTGCGGGATATTTTTCATTAGCAATTACTGATAAAGAACATGTATTTTTTGCACTAGGTTTAATTTGTGTAGGAAATGGTTTATTTAAGGCAAACCCCTCGAATTTATTAGCAAAATGCTATGAAGAAAATGATCCCCGGTTACATGGGGGATTCACTCTGTATTATATGGCAATTAATTTGGGAAGCATCATTGCTTTATTTGCAGGGCCTGCAATTTCCAGTAAATATGGTTATTCGTATGCCTATATGATGAGCGCAATAGGTTTATTAGTAGGATTAGCTAATTATTGGTTGCAACACCAGTTTGTTGCTCATATTAATACTGATGCAGACAAGCGCGAAATCTCCTCACTTGATTGGTTAATAATCCTTTTGGGTATCGTTTTTCTAACAGAATTGTCAGCATATTTATTGCAGCATGTAATGCTCGCTAAAAATTTGTTTTGGCTTATTACCTTTGCGGTCATCGGCTATTACGTATTGATGCTACGTAAAGAAAATAAAGCGGTAAGGAATCGCATGTTGGTTGCTTTAGCATTAATGGTCGAAGCAGTAATTTTCTTTACATTATATCAGCAAATGCCGACCTCACTTAATTTATTTGCTGTACATAACGTTACTCCTGTGTTTTTGGGTATTACCATTGATGCACAAAGCTTCCAGGCATTAAACCCTATCTGGATTGTATTGATGAGTCCTGTTTTGGCTTACCTTTATCGTCTATTCAATAAAAAAGGAGTGATAATTTCAATTCCCTATAAATTTTCTTTAGGCATGACCATGTGTGGATTGAGTTTTCTAATGCTCTTTTTTGCCCGCTATTTTTATACGGAACATGGAATGGTTTCTTCGTGGTGGTTAATTACAAGCTACTTGCTCCAAAGTCTTGGTGAGTTATTAGTTTCTGCTTTGGGCGTGGCCATGGTTGCAGAATTAGTACCTGCACAAATTGCAGGTTTTGTGATGGGCATGTGGTTTCTCACTTCTGCTATAGCTGGATTCATTGGTGCGACGGTTGCTTCTTATACGGCACTTCCTGAGCAAATTAAACCAGGAGTTGGTTCCTTGATGATTTATACTCATGTATTTGCTTGTATTGGTATCGTGACTTTATTTATCGCTTTATTGATGTGGTTATTGTCACCTCGATTAAGTCGTTATCTCGAAGTAAAGAAAACAGAACCTTACCAAGAAATAAAAGAAGTAGAATACTCCGTAGCCAAGTGTTACATCATGCAATCTGGATTAGAAAATCATCCAAATCATTAAGACCGTGTCATTCGTACTCCAACTAAAAATAGTGTTTTCTTCAGTTTCATAAGAATGGAACTCAAGCCTAAATCCAGATAGTGGATTTAGGCTAACTGTGATCTATTAACGCCAGTGACCGCCGCCATGCCAACCGCCGCCATGCCAGCCGCCGCCATGCCAACCGCCGCCATGCCAGCCGCCGCCATGCCACCCAGTGTTCCAGCTACGGCCATACCAGTTATTACCGCCCCATCCGGAGTAGTAATAGTTTGGATAGTAACCAGAATAACCGCTATAATAGTATCCTCCTGGATAAGAAGTGACATAACAGCCGCTTAAAAGCAGTGTGGGTACAAGTACTAATACTGCGATTATCGTTTTTTTCATGCTCGCTCCCTCGCTCAATTATTGTACTTTAATTATAAAACATGAATCAAATTTGTACACAATGAGCATGAATAAATCTTAGGCTCGTCGCTAGGGAACTCAGAGGTAATACCATGGAATTACTGAGCCATGCTTCCCTGCAATAGCCTTGCCACGAAAATAATAATTCTAAGTCGCTGAAAAAAATTGAAATTTATTAGGTCCGAGGTTATTATTTAATTAATAAAAAATTTACAATAGTCCACAGATGAAAAGGATTTTCGGGATTTTCTTAATTTATCTTACATTTCATCTTCCTGTGAAGGCTGCTGTTATAATTGGTACGCCCATCTATGATCCACCTTATGCAGTTAATGACAAAATTATTGGTGTTAGAGGCCTTGATATAGATATAATGAATATTATTTGTAGTCGTCTCCAATGGGACTGTCACTATGTGCCCATGCACTATTTTGATTTATTATCTGCTTTAGATGCAGGCAAAATTGATTTTGCGATAGGTGCTTTAGTGATTACTCCGGACAGAGAAGGTAAATATCTCTTTACTTTGCCTTACATGATTTCTGATGGTGCCTTTTTATTAAAAATCGATAATCCCATTAGCAGCGTCAATGAATTAGAGGCCAAACGCATTGGCGTATTACAAGGAAGAGAATATCTAAACTATTTATCTCAAAATAAAGTTGGTAAATATACGATTATTGGTTATCAACGACCGGTTGAATTAGTAAATGCCTTATATAATAACGAAATAGATGCTATATTTGGAAACTATTTGACAGTATCGTATCTCCATTCCCAATATCCAGAATATACCAAGGTATTAAAACGTCACTTTAAAATAGGAAATGGACTGGGGATTGCTACACTTCCTGTCAATAAATTGAAAGTGGCTCAAATCAATGCAATAATTTTGCAGTTTTGGTCAGATGGTACTTTCCTTAAATTATATAAATATAATTTTCAATTTATTTCTTCTTAAATTTTTTTTAAATCAAGCATAAAAGTCAACTATCTTCATAAAGAGTAAAAGTCAGAATCCATTTTATTAACAATATTAATTTTGCCAGATTTGATGTAGCATTAAGTGTTTTAGTAAAATTTGAAGTAAAACGTTGTGATGGATATTACAATCAGTATAAGTTCACAAAAGTGGATAAAAAAATATTTACTTGCCAGCGGTGTACGACGAAATGAAAGCTTACCTTCTACCTCTATACAGTTCAAAACATTAATCGCCTGGTTAAGCACCGATCCAATTAGATCTTTTGGGAAGTCTAAAAATAGACAAAAGATAGAAATAATTCTTGTTTCTCTACAAACAGCACTTTTGCGTGATTTAAGCCTTTCTATGCAAGGCGAGTATGAAAAAGTAGAGAGAAAAGGCAACAATGATTCTTCTCGAATGAGTAAGATCAAATTTTTTTTCCTCACTTCTGCAGGAATTTTAGTCACTGCGTGCCAGGGATTTGATGGTGTTGTAACGATGCTAAGCGTGTTTGCTATGTCGCCCTCAATTTTGCTTGGGATAGGATTTGCTTTCATTTTACTGTCGGTCATTGTGTTTTTTGGGGTTGACTTAGTTAAAGTATCCAATGCTCTAGGTGTTAAATTAAGTGAATATAAATTATTAGATGCATATCTATTGCAATTACAAAGGATTAAGGCGATTAGGAAGAAAATTAATGATTATACTCTTGTCGCTATGTCGCAAGAAGATTTACAACAGTTGGAATTAGTACTATCTATGTTGCACAAACGGCTTAAATTTCTTGCCGTAGCCAGTAAACAATTTGAGGAGGCCTTAAATAATAAGAATGTACAAATGATTAAGACCGTTATTTCCGGAGTTTCAGCACTGTTTTTTTTTGGCGGTGGTTTTTTTGCAGGACAGTCAGTTGCTCTTTTTATTTCGAGCCTTGTTCTGGATTCAGCACTTCCTACATTTTGGCCAGTAATTGTTTTTAGTGCGCTTGTAGGATTAGCAGCACTTAGCATTTATTGGTATGTTGAGCGTCCTGAATTGGAAAAATTAGTGACTAACTGGTTTGGATTGAATGAAGAAAAAGTACAACAATTATGCGATAAAAGTTCAGTGGACAAAGAGGCAAACAAATTAACGAGTGTAAAAGAAAAAGTGATTAGCACCGCAAGACTCATTAAAAGACTGGCTCAATTAGAGCATGGGAATAGCAGGGATGAACAAACCCTGGCTTCAAATACAACTCAGAATAAAGCGGTGGCGGATCTACGGGTAAGTAGTAATTTTTATTCTTTTCTTAAATTGTCCGTTTCAGCAATTCCTCGTGAAAACCAAGATTTGCATGAAATCATGTTTTGTGGCGTTAAGTAGTTTGAAAATCAGCGTTTATAAGCACATTCATTCAAATATTTAAAATATCCTTTACAAAGGGAATTGTTATTTTTCGTTGTGCTGCGAGAGATGCATCATCCAGACGATTAAGTATATGATGTAGATCATGCATATTTCTTGAGCACCTATTAAGCAGAAATTGACCAACACTGTCTGGTAAATCAAAGCCTCGTTTTAATGCATGGTGTTTTAACGTATTAATTTTATCTTGATCGTCGAGCTCCATTAGTTGAATGACTAAGCCCCAGCTTAATCTGGAACGTAAATCTGGGAGTTTAATAGGAATGGTTGCCGGTGATTGATTCCCAGAAATAATTAAAATATTTCTCTCTGAATCTTTGACTTTATTATATAAATGAAATAATGCCTCTTCCCAAATAGAATCTGTAGCAATAATATGAATGTCATCAATACAGATTAATGTTTGATCTTCAATTCCTTCTATAGTTTGAGGTCCCCACTCTTTAAGGAGGGCCAAAGGAAGATAGATAGCTGATTGAGTTAAATTGACTTCCTGGCAGCATGCTTGTAATAAATGTGATTTTCCACTTCCAGAAACACCCCAGAGATAAAGTAAGCGATTTTCTCTGTAATGGAGCATGTTCTCCAGTTGTTGTTGCAGCAGCCTGTTATTTCCCCAATTAAAATCTTCCAGGCTTGCTTGCTCATTTAATTTTATAGCTAAAGCTAACTGCTTATTCATTTTGACAGTTCTTTTTTGGGGCAGGCTTTTCTACCCCAGGTCCAAAGATAATCAATGTAGGTAATTGCTGTGGTTATTGTCGTCAAACAGATCAACGTGGCGGATAGATAGGTAGGAAAAGGAAAATAAGCTAATTCAAACAGGCATGAAGTCACTAAAGTGAGCTGCAATGCAGTATTGACTTTACTCAAAACGGTAGGTTGAAACTCCAGTTTTTGGCGAATAAAGTGGTACCAGGCTACCACCCCAAGAGAAATAGTTAAATCTCTAAGAAAGACTAATGCAACTAACCACCAAGGCAGAATGCCGATTAACGCTAATGAAATGAAGCTGGAAGCGATTAATAATTTATCGGCCAAGGGATCGACAAAAGAGCCAAAAAAACTTTGCCAGTTAAAGCTCCTTGCTAAAAAACCATCTAAACCATCACTAAGACCAGCGAGAATAAATAAATAAAAAGCGATAACATATTCATGACGGTATAGATAGAATAAAAAAGGAACGATTAATATTAAGCGCAATAAAGTGAGCGCATTTGGTATGTATTTTAATATCATAGGCCATACGATAATTTAATTACCCCTTATGTCGTCCTTAAATAAAAATAAGGATTAGCTCTTGAAGGGAATATGTTATTTGCCAAATAGTAAGGTCTAGTGTATACAATACTTAGGGTTCTGTCACTTATGTTTCTCTTCATTTTTACGATACACAATGATCGTATTACCGATCATTTGTATGAATTCGGCTTGTAATTGATGGCATAGTTCATGAGCCATGCTAAGTCTGTCCTCTTTTTCCGCGCCATTTATTTTTACTTTGATGAGCTCATGGGAAAGTAAGGCAACATCCGTTTCTGCAATCACTGCTTCAGTTAAGCCCTTTGCCCCAAGAAGAACAACGGGTTTTAGATGATGGGCTTTTGCTTTAAGTGATTTTTTTTGTGAAGTATCCACTGTAATAATCCTAAATATCTCCCAGTTAACCTAAGTCATTTGGGGGGTAAATGATAAAATGGCAAATTATTGCACGTTTTGCTGGGAAAAGGTAGTGAAATTCAGTATCATAATGCATATTGAAATCCATATATAAATTTATGAAGCGTACTAAAAGCAGTAAACGCTGGTTGCAAGAACACTTTGATGATGTGTATGTAAAGAAAGCACAAGCAGAGGGTTATCGCAGTCGTGCTGTATACAAGTTAAAAGAAGTAGATGATAAAGAATCATTACTGAAGCCTGGAATGACTGTGGTTGACCTTGGCGCTGCTCCAGGGGGATGGACTCAGTATGTTTCTGAACAGTTGAAAGGTTGTGGACGTATTATCGCTTTAGATATCTTACCTATGGATGCTTTGCCTGATGTGGATTTTATTCTTGGTGATTTTCGAGAAGAAGAAGTATTACAAAAGTTAATAAATTTGATTCCTGAACGTAGCGTGGACTTGTTATTATCAGATATGGCCCCAAATATGAGTGGAAGTAAAGCGATTGATATTCCGCGAGCGATGTATCTTGTTGAGCTTGCTTTTGATTTTGCTGAAAAAATGTTAAAACCTGGTGGTGCTATGTTAATTAAAGTTTTTCATGGTTCAGGTTTCGATGATTTAGTAAAACAAGCGAGGATATCTTTTGAAAAAGTAGTGATTCGTAAGCCAATGGCTTCACGAGCTCGTTCAAAAGAAACCTATTTGCTGGCAAAGGGATACAATTTATAGTAACTTTATGATCTAATAATTTTAATTGTACAATATAAAGCAGTTCGTCACTAACGAGGTTAATACTTTGAACGACATGGTTAAGAATTTATTTTTATGGCTGATTATAGCAATAGTGCTTGTTTCAGTTTTCAGTAATTTCGGCCCTCGAAACTCGGTTGCTGAGAAACTTTCTTACAGCCAGTTTTTGAAAGAAGTTGATCAAGGTATGGTCAATTCAGTCACGATTGAAGATGATAAAATCATCAAAGGAATCACCAAAAACAATAAGCGTTTTGTGACTTACATGCCGATGCAAGATAATGCACTTCTTGGCGAATTGTTAAAAAGTAAAGTTGATGTAAGTGGCCAGGAAAAGCAGCAAGAAAGTTTCCTCCTGCATTTATTTATCAATTGGTTTCCGATGTTGCTTCTTATCGGTGTTTGGGTCTTTTTTATGCGCCAAATGCAAGGTGGCGGAGGCCGAGGGGCGATGTCTTTTGGACGTTCGCGCGCACGCCTGCTTGGTGAAGATCAAGTTAAAGTCACTTTTGCAGATGTTGCAGGAGTTGATGAAGCAAAAGATGAAGTTAAAGAATTGGTTGATTTTTTGCGTGACCCTACTAAATTTCAAAATCTTGGGGGGCGTATTCCACGTGGGGTGCTCCTGGTTGGTTCTCCCGGAACGGGTAAAACGCTCTTGGCAAGGGCTGTTGCAGGTGAAGCAAAAGTACCTTTTTTCACTATTTCAGGGTCTGATTTTGTAGAAATGTTTGTGGGGGTTGGCGCTTCGCGTGTTCGTGATATGTTTGAGCAAGCAAAAAAACATGCGCCGTGCATTATTTTCATAGATGAAATTGACGCAGTTGGTCGACATAGAGGAGCCGGTCTCGGTGGAGGGCATGACGAGCGTGAACAAACGCTGAACCAATTGCTTGTTGAAATGGATGGTTTTGAAGGCAATGAAGGCGTTATTGTCGTTGCAGCAACTAACCGTCCAGATGTTTTGGATCCAGCATTATTACGCCCAGGCCGTTTTGACCGACAAGTGGTAGTGCCTTTGCCTGACATACGAGGACGTGAGCAGATATTAAGAGTACATTTGCAAAAAACTCCCGTGGACACCAATGTAGATGTAATGGCTATTGCAAGGGGAACCCCGGGTTTTTCTGGTGCTGATTTAGCAAATCTAGTCAATGAAGCCGCTTTATTTGCTGCACGAGCCAATAAGCGTAAAATCAGTATGATCGAGTTGGATAATGCTAAAGATAAAATCATGATGGGCGCTGAGCGCCGCTCCATGGTAATGGATGATAATGAGAAAAAGTTAACTGCATACCACGAAGCAGGGCATGCGATTGTAGGTCTATGTGTACCTGAACATGATCCTGTTTATAAAGTATCTATTATTCCTCGTGGACGTGCTCTGGGTGTGACTATGTTTCTACCAGAACAAGACAGATACAGCCATAGCAAACGTCGTTTGGAAAGTCAATTGTCTAGCTTATTTGGTGGACGAATTGCTGAAGAACTAATATTTGGTCCAGAGAGTGTAACTACCGGTGCTTCAAATGACATTATGCGTTCTACTGAAATAGCACGTAAAATGGTTACTACGTGGGGGTTATCTACTTTGGGGCCGCTGACTTTTGGCGAAGAGGAAGAAGAAGTTTTCCTAGGTCGCTCCATGAATAAACATAAAGAAATGTCAGATAGGACAGCGCAACAAATCGATGATGAGGTGCGGGCAATTATTGATAGAAACTATAAGCGAGCCAAGGAAATCCTGGTTACTAATATGGATAAACTGCATTTAATGGCTCAAAGCTTAATAAAATATGAAACGATAGATTTTCAACAAATCCAAGAAATTATGTCGGGTAAAGAGCCTTCACCACCACAAGACTGGGGGTCATCGAAACCCTTAGATGGTTCTGAGGTAAAGAATAATAAAGAATTGCCTGAGAAACCAATTGATCCTGAAGTAATTGTAAATCCTGCTGAAGAGCACTGAAATGATAATTCATAAGTGAGAGAAGCAGGTGAATTCAAAGCAATTTATGGGTTGGCTGCAGCAACAAAGCCAACTCACGCCAGGTAGCCTTCCTGAAAATCCATTAATTATGGGGATACTAAATGTAACGCCAGATTCTTTTTCTGATGGTGGCCATTTTTTATCTGTGAATCATGCGTGTGAACATGCATTTCAATTAATTACCCAAGGGGTCGACATAATTGATATTGGAGGACAATCCACAAGGCCTGGTGCAGAGGAAATATCAGTAGATGTTGAATTAAAAAGGGTTATTCCTGTAATTGAACAAATTCGAATTGATTCAGATATTTGCATTTCTATTGATACAAACAAACCCGAGGTGATGGAGGCAGCTGTTAATGCGGGTGCGAATCTGATTAATGATGTTTATGCGTTACGAACCGATGGTGCACTTTCAATGGCAGCAAAGCTTGCGGTTCCTGTTTGCTTGATGCATATGCAGGGTGAACCGCATAATATGCAGAAAATGCCTTATTATTCAGAGGGCGTACTTCCTGCAATACAAAATTTTTTTAAAGAACGTATCACTGAATGCGAGCGCCAAGGAATTAATCGCCAAAATATCATTTTGGATCCTGGGTTTGGTTTCGGAAAGCGCGTACAAGATAATTTGCTCTTAGTTAAAAAGCTTGATGTTTTTTCTTCATTTGGATTGCCGTTGCTTTTAGGTGCATCACGCAAAAGCACTATTGGAGTAATACTTGGAAAAGAAGTTAACGATCGAATAACAGGCAGTATTGCAGTGGCTGTTTATGCTGCACTGAAAGGCGTTGGAATTATAAGAACGCATGATGTCGACGAAACAAAACAAGCGTTACATATGATCAATATGATATGTCGTGCGGATATTACATTCCCAGACAGTATCGATTAAATGAGAGGTAAGTAAGGATGAATCAGCGAAAATATTTTGGTACTGATGGTATTCGTGGACATGTAGGTCTATCAAATATTAATCCTGAATTCGTATTAAAGTTAGGCTGGGCCATTGGACAAGTATTGGCTAATGGGCATCGAAAAAAAGTTGTTATCGGAAAGGATACCAGGGTATCTGGCTATATGTTAGAGTCTGCTTTAGAAGCGGGTTTATCTGCAGCTGGAGTTGATGTAGCCTTATTAGGTCCGATGCCAACTCCAGGCATTGCTTATTTAACGCAAACGCTAAGGGCTAATGCGGGTATTGTGATCAGTGCCTCACATAATCAGTTTGAAGATAATGGGATTAAATTTTTTTCCGCTGAGGGGGGAAAATTACCTGATAGTGTAGAACTAGCCATAGAAGAAGAGCTGGAAAAAAAGATGCAAACAGTACCTTCTGAAAAATTGGGTAAGGCAACACGAATTAACGATGCAACAGGACGTTATATTGAGTTTTGTAAATCTACAATTCCATCTCTAACGCGATTATCTGGTTTAAAAGTTGTTGTAGATTGCGCAAATGGGGCTACTTACCACGTTGCTCCCAATGTATTTGCTGAACTTGGAGCCCAAGTTATTTCTATAGCTAATCGCCCTGATGGCTTTAATATCAATGATAATTGTGGCTCGACATCACCCGAATTATTAAGGCAAAAGGTAATTAGTACTGGAGCAGACATTGGTATTGGTCTTGATGGTGATGGAGATCGCGCAATATTAATTGATTCTGAGGGTAATATCGTTAATGGCGATCAAATTTTATATATTATTGCCAAAGATAGACACCAGCGTGGAGTTTTACATGGAGGAATAGTTGGCACATTGATGAGCAATTATGGTCTGGAACGCGCTCTTAAAGAACTAGGTGTCCCATTTATTCGTTCAAAGGTTGGTGATCGATATGTTTTAGAGGCCTTACACAAAAATGATTGGAAAATTGGCGGTGAACCCTCAGGGCATATTGTGTGTTTGGACAAAACTACTACAGGCGATGGAATAGTTGCTGCATTACAAGTCTTATCCATGATGGTAAAACAAGGTAAAACGTTACAACAGCTAACTCAAGGCATCACCCTATTACCACAAAGTCTTGTAAATTTTAAAACAAACCATGCTGAGCGCTTAGCAAAAAACCCACAAGTAATCGAACGAATTAAGGCTTTAGAAAAAAATTTAAAAGGTGACGGCCGAGTTCTGCTTAGACCATCGGGCACAGAACCGCTACTACGCGTAATGGTAGAAGGGATTAATGAATCTTTAGTAAAACAATATGCACAAAAGCTCTGCGATGATATAAGACAAATTGATGAACAAGAACTCATTAGGTAATCTTTTAGAACAAAAGGATTTTTTATAAGAAAAGCATTTAATAAAAAAAATGCGATAAGACTACACATCTTGTCTGAGTTTGGGTATAGTCCGCAGTGAAGAATATGAGGGTCAATTAATGAGACAGACAATAGTCGCTGGCAACTGGAAAATGAATGGTCAGCTACGCCAGGTAGTTCAATTAACCAATGAGATTAAAGAACTGCTCCAGTCTATTAAAAAGACCCGTGTTGTAATTATGCCGCCTGCAATTTATATACCGCAAGTAAGAGACTTAGTGGCGGAATGTGATATTGCGCTAGGGGCACAGAATGTATACCCAAAGGATTTCGGTGCATATACCGGCGAGATTTCTGCTCCCATGTTAAAAGACTTTAACTGCCGTTATATTTTGGTAGGTCATTCTGAAAGAAGACATGGATTTCAGGAAGATGAAAAATTTGTCGCGCAAAAATTCCACCATGTGAAAGAACATGGTATGATACCCATTCTTTGTGTCGGTGAAACTCTAGGTGAGCGCGAAAAAGGACATACAGAACAAGTAATTGCAAATCAACTACTGGCGGTAAGTGAAGCGGATAAAAACTGCTTTAGTGATTGTGTAGTGGCTTACGAACCTGTTTGGGCAATAGGTACTGGAAAGACTGCATCACCAGAACAAGCTCAAGAAGTTCATAGATTCATTAGGAAGTTGGTTGCAGGAGTAAATGATAGCGATGCACAACAACTACCCCTCCTTTATGGTGGTAGTGTAAATGAAGATAATGCTAGGGCACTATTTTCGATGCCAGATGTTGATGGTGGCTTGGTAGGGGGAGCATCGTTGAACGCGAAACAGTTTGTGGAAATTGTGAAATGTATCAATTGATATTAATGATTCATGTAATCGTTGCGGTTGTATTAATCGGATTGGTTCTTATCCAACATGGTAAGGGTGCTGATGTTGGTGCTGCTTTTGGTTCAGGTGCATCAAATACATTGTTTGGCAGCCAAGGAACCGGAGGCTTTCTGTTTAAACTAACTGGTGGTTTAGCGCTGACTTTTTTTGTTACCAGTTTATTGTTATCTTATTTAGTGTCTATACAATATCAAAAAACGGAACAACAAGTAATTCCTCAGCAAACCAGTGTACCGGTGAATTCAATTCCAGTTCCGATTGATAACAAGGATAAAAACAATAAATAAATCTTTTACTTCGTTGTTAAAGTAAAAGGAAATGGTTGGAAGTAATAATAAGTAAAAACATGCCGAAGTGGTGAAATTGGTAGACACGCCGTCTTGAGGGGGCGGTGGCGTAAGCCGTGCCGGTTCGAGTCCGGCCTTCGGCACCATTTTAATCCGTGCAAGGTACAAAAATGCTATCTCAATATTTTCCAGTTCTCATTTTCATAATTATTGGAGTCGCTTTAGGTTTAGCGATGATAGGTGCAGGTAGCCTGTTTTCAAAACACATGCCTGATAATGCCAAAAACGCACCTTACGAATGTGGATTTGGTGCTTTTGAAAATGCACATATCCCTTTTGATGTCCGTTTTTATCTTGTAGCCATACTTTTCATTATTTTTGATTTGGAAACGGCCTTCTTTTTCCCTTGGGCCTTGGTTTTGCGTAAAATAGGGTGGTTTGGTTTTGCAGGAATGATGCTATTCCTAGGGTTGTTAGTGATTGGCTTTATTTATGAATGGAAACGTGGCGCACTTGAGTGGGAATGATTTTAGGTGTAAACATGTTCACTTCTGATCGCTTTCTATAATTAGAAACATGGGGCCAGAAGTACTCTTTTTTTTATTAATATTTAACTGCTTAGAGGCTAGCTATGGCGGTTGCTGAATTGCAAAAAAGTGGATTTGTGACGACTTCTGTCGAAAAACTTGTTGGATGGGCTCGTAGTGGTTCTATGTGGCCTATGACATTTGGATTGGCATGTTGTGCAGTAGAAATGATGCATGCTGGTGCTGCACGTTATGATTTGGACCGATTTGGCATTATCTTTCGTCCCAGTCCACGTCAATCTGATGTGATGATTGTTGCAGGAACATTATGCAATAAAATGGCTCCTGCTCTGCGAAAAGTTTATGACCAAATGCCTGAACCCAGGTGGGTTGTTTCCATGGGATCATGCGCTAATGGTGGGGGATATTATCATTACTCCTACTCAGTTGTGCGCGGATGTGATCGTATCGTTCCTGTAGATGTTTATGTGCCGGGGTGTCCTCCAACTGCTGAAGCACTACTTTATGGAATTATTCAATTGCAGAACAAAATCAGGCATAAAAAAATCTTAGAAGCTTAAGATTATCAAAGGTGCATATTAGATGACAAAAAATGATTATTTGGTTGAACAACTCAAGAGCGAATTAGCAAGTTACGTCGACGGTGTGTCTGTCGCACACAATGAAGTAACCATTGAGGTTGATGTATCAAATCTAAAGGCCGTAATGCATGAATTACGTGATTTAGAATCTTTTTGTTTTGATCAACTTATTGATCTTTGTGCGGTAGATTATTTGCTTTACGGTCAATATGATTGGGAAACAGATGCAGCGACAGAAAAAGGTTTTTCTCGTGGCGTCGAGCGTCAAGAAACCAAAGCCTGCACACTTGATAAGCCCCGTTTTGCTGTAGTCTATCACCTGCTTTCAACTAAAAAAAATCATCGCATACGAGTTAAAGTATTTGTAGATGAGTCGCACTTAATTGTTCCGTCAGTACATGATTTATGGAAAGGAGCAAATTGGTTTGAGCGTGAAGCTTATGATTTATATGGTGTTTTATTTGAAGGACATCCCGATTTACGGCGTATTTTGACGGATTATGGTTTTATTGGACACCCATTTCGTAAAGATTTTCCACTCAGCGGTCATGTTGAAATGCGCTATGATGCGAAGTCTGAAAAAGTCATTTATGCTCCAGTAGATATTGAGCCTAGAATTTTAGTGCCCAAGGTTATTCGTAATGATAACCGTTATATTGGTAACAAAGGTGGCGAAAATGATTGAATTGAAAAACTATACTTTAAATTTTGGTCCTCAACACCCAGCGGCACATGGTGTATTACGTTTAGTTCTTGAGCTTGAAGGCGAAACAATAATACGGGCTGATCCTCATATTGGTCTATTACATCGGGCAACAGAAAAATTAGCGGAAACAAAACCCTATATCCAAACAATTGGTTACATGGATAGGCTCGATTATGTCTCTATGATGTGTAATGAGCATGCATATGTGCGTGCAATCGAAAAACTCTTAGGAATAGAAATTCCATTACGTGCCCAATATATCAGGACTATGTTTGATGAAGTAACACGTATTTTGAATCACCTCTTATGGTTAGGGGCCATTGCACTCGATATAGGGGCTATGACTGTCTTTCTATATTGTTTTAGAGAGCGTGAAGATTTATTTGACTGTTATGAGGCTGTATCTGGGGCGCGAATGCATGCTACTTACTATAGACCTGGAGGAGTTGCAAGAGACTTGCCCGATGCTATGCCTAAATATCAAACCTCAAAATGGCATAACGATCGCGAAGTTGAGAAATTAAATGAAGACCGTAATGGCAGCTTGCTGGATTTTCTTTGGGCATTTACAGAACGTTTTCCCCGTTGCGTTGATGAGTATGAAACATTATTAACTGATAACCGAATTTGGAAGCAGCGTACAGTTGATATTGGTATCGTTTCACCCGAAGATGCCTTGCAATGGGGATTTACAGGCCCTATGCTTCGTGGTTCTGGTATTGCTTGGGACTTGCGAAAAAAACAAAGTTATGCTGCTTATGATCGTGTTGATTTTGACATTCCTGTAGGTAAAACGGGTGATTGTTATGATCGCTATTTGGTTCGTGTAGAAGAGCTCAGACAATCAAATCGCATAATTAGACAATGTATCGAGTGGCTGAAAGCAAACCCTGGCCCTGTTCGAGTAGATGATCATAAAGTTACTCCTCCTCGGCGTGTAGAAATGAAAGCAGACATGGAAGAGTTAATCCATCACTTCAAGTTATTTACTGAAGGCTTTTGCTTACCTGCGGGTGAGGTATACAGTGCTGTTGAAGCTCCTAAAGGTGAATTTGGCATTTATATGGTCTCTGATGGGGCTAACAAACCCTACAGGATGAAAATTCGTGCTCCTGGATTTGCGCATCTGTCCAGTTTTGATGAAATGAGCCGGGGACATATGATAGCTGATGGCGTTGCTATTTTAGCAAGCCAGGATATAGTATTTGGTGAAATTGATCGTTGATTATCATGATGTTTTCTTGCAAATATTTTGCTATGACATTATATGAGTTTAATTAAAGATCACAGGAATTTATTAGATTTGTGCTTGAATGGCTATCAAATTGACAGATTTGATAAAGCGCGGGCGCATTAGTAGTAGTATGTAAACTATTTTGCAAAAGAAGTGTCCAGATGATGGTTAAGATATGATGTGAGTCATGTAAGTTTTTTACACGACCCCTAAATATAAGGTTTAGAAATGTCTGATAATTCAGCAAAAATATTGCGTCAACTAGTCTCGGCCGAGAGAATAAAAGAAATTGACCATTGGATAGCAAAATATCCAATGGAACAAAAACAATCTGCCGTAATGAGTGCTTTAAGAATTGCTCAAGAAGAGCATGGCTACTTAACTAATGAGCTCATGGATGCAATCGCCGATTACCTTGATATGCCTCCAATAGCAGTGTATGAAGTGGCTAGTTTCTATACAATGTATGAGCACAAGCAAGTTGGCAGACATTTGATAAATGTATGTACCAATATTTCATGTATGCTCTGTGATTCTGCTGCGGTTGTGAAACATCTAGAAAAAAAATTAGACATAAAATTAGGTGAAACTACGGATGACGGGCGCTTTACATTAAGAGCAGTAGAATGCTTGGGTGCTTGCGTTAACGCACCGATGATGCAGGTGAATAAGGACTATCATGAAAAATTGACTCCTGAATCAATAGACAAAGTGTTGGAACAATACCAATAAAAGATAGAGGTGGTTGCCGTGGTTGAATTAAATCAAGTTTGCTATCGAACATTTCATCTACCAGAGCCTTGGACGCTATCTGCATATGAAAGTGTTGGTGGTTATAGTGCTTGGAGAAAAATATTAAAAGAACAGACTTCTCCCCAGCATATTATTGACGAATTGAAAACTTCTGCATTACGAGGTCGAGGCGGCGCTGGGTTCCCTACTGGATTGAAATGGAGCTTTATGAACCGCAATAATCCAGTGCAAAAATACGTTGTATGTAATTCAGATGAAGGTGAGCCTGGTACATGTAAGGATCGAGATATACTAAGATTTAACCCCCATCAACTTATAGAAGGTATGGCTATAGCTGGATATACCATGGGGGCAACAGTTGGTTATAACTATATCCGCGGTGAATTTTGGCTACCCTATGAACATACAGAGATGGCTATAAAAGAAGCTTATGCTGCAGGTTTATTGGGGAAAAATATTTTAGGATCTGGGTTTGATTTTGATTTATATAATCACTTAGGAGCAGGTGCCTATATTTGTGGTGAAGAAACTGCCTTGCTTAATTCCCTTGAAGGAAAAAAAGGCCAACCACGTTTCAAACCACCATTTCCTGCAAATTATGGTTTATATGGTAAGCCCACAACAATAAACAATACTGAAACATTTGCTTCCGTTCCAGTTATTATGGAAAAAGGCGGTGAATGGTTTTTAAAATTAGGTAAACCCAATAATGGGGGAGCTAAATGCTTCAGCGTAAGTGGACACGTAAATAAGCCTGGAAATTTTGAAATTCCACTAGGAACCCCTTTTAAAATGCTTGTAGAATTGGCGGGGGGCGTTCGGGAAGGACGAAAGATAAAAGCCGTAATTCCTGGAGGAACATCGATGCCTGTCTTACCAGGCGATGTTATGATGGGTCTCGACATGGATTATGATAGCATACAAAAAGCCGGTTCTGGGTTAGGATCCGGTGCAGTAATCATCATGGATGAAACTACGTGTATGGTAGATGCGTTATATCGCATTGCAGAGTTCTACATGGATGAGTCTTGTGGTCAATGTACTCCATGTCGAGAGGGTACCGGTTGGATGGTTCGTCTATTGCACCGCATTAAAGCCGGTCATGGAGAACCTGGCGATGTAGAGAGATTAGTCAATGTTGCGAATAATATCGAAGGACGCACTATTTGTGCATTAGGTGAGGCAGCAGCTTGGCCTGTACAAAGTTTTATTAAGCATTTCCGCGATGAATTTGAATATTTCGTGAAAAATAAACGCTCAATTGTCGCAGCATAAAATAAAAGGTTTGACTATGACTACTACTATTGAAATCGACGGTAAAGTATTTGAAGCAGAAAATGGTCAAATGATCATTGAGGTGGCAGATGAGGCAGGTATCCATATTCCACGTTTTTGCTATCATAAAAAATTATCAGTGGCCGCAAACTGCCGCATGTGTTTAGTTGAAGTTGAAAATGGCAGAAAGCCTGTTCCTGCCTGTGCAACCCCAATTACAAATGGGATGAAAGTATTCACTAAATCGAAAGAAGCATTACATTCTCAAAAAGCTGTTATGGAGTTCCTACTTATTAATCACCCGTTAGATTGTCCAATTTGCGATCAAGGTGGGGAATGTGAATTACAAGATAATTCTATGGGATTTGGTTCGGGGTCATCAGAATACAAAGAAACTAAGCGCTCTGTAGATGACGATAATTTAGGGCCGCTTATCTCTACTGAAATGACACGGTGCATCCATTGTACACGTTGTGTTCGATTTGGCGAAGAAATTGCTGGACTAAGGGAGTTAGGAGCAACAGGACGCGGTGAACATATGCAAATCGGCACATACGTTGAGCATAGTATGAAGTCAGAAGTTTCTGGAAATATTATTGATTTGTGCCCTGTAGGAGCCTTAACATCTAAACCATTTCGCTTCACGGCCAGAGCTTGGGAGTTAACACAACATGAAGGTATTGCACCACATGATTGTTTAGGCTCAAATGTTTATTTGCATACACGTCGAAATGAATTAATGCGTGTTGTTCCTAAAGAAAATGAAGGAATTAATGAAACTTGGCTCTCTGATCGAGATCGATTTAGTTATCTAGGATTAAAAAGCGCAACAAGGGCTTCACAGCCACAAATTAAGCGCAATGGCCAATGGGAGTCTGTTGATTGGGAAACGGCTTTAAAATATACGGCAGATGGTCTGGCCCGAGTTATAAAAAATAATGGACCAGAGCAAGTTGGCGCATTTGCATCAAGTTCTTCTACTTTAGAGGAGCTGTTTTTATTGCAAAAACTTATGCGCGAAATTGGCGTGCACAATCTTGATCACAGAATGCAGCAAGTGGATTTTAAAGACCAGGAAAATCAGACTACAACCCCGAAAAGCTCACTAACTTATGGGGATATAGAGAATCAAAATTCAATATTACTCGTTGGATGTAATATAGATCGCGAAGTCCCTTTAGCTGGGGTTCGAGTTCGGAAGGCTTTTCGAAATGGAGCTAAAGTTTTTGCAATTAATCCAGTAGATTTTGAATACCGTTTTGATTTGACTGAACGCTTTATAGTTTCCCCATTGGAAATGCCAATGCAATTGGCAAAACTTATTTTAGCCCTTACTGATAATATAAAAACGCTACCAGAAGAAATACAAAAATTATTAATCGGCTTAGAGCCAAACGAAGCAATTCGAAATGTTGCAAAGGCACTAAAAGAAGGCAATGCATGTTTGGTTACAGGCGCTCTTTGCGAAAATCATCCCGAAGCGTCCTTGTTGCGAACTTTTGTATTCCTGATCGAAAAGTTAAGTGGTGCAAAAGTACTCAGACTTACTCAAGGTGCTAATACTGCCGGAGCATGGATGGCGGGGATGGTTCCACATAGAACAACAGCTGGTAAATCCGTTTCTACTTTTGGAATGGATGTCCAGTCAGCGATCAATGCAAAACTTAAAGCTTATTTTTTAATGGGTGTTGAGCCTGGTTATGATTTTGCTAACCCGTTTGGTGCAAGACAAGCCATGCTTGCCGCAGAATTTGTGGTGCTTCTCACTGCCTATGATCATGATTCAATGCGTGATTATGCCGATGTGATTTTACCTATAGCACCTTACGCAGAAACTTCAGGGACATATATTAATGTCGATAATACTTGGCAAACAGTAAAAGGTGCTTTAACTCCATATGGGGATTCCAGACCCGCATGGAAGATTTTAAGAGTACTAGGCAATTTGCTCCACTGCCATGATTTTGAATATATGTCGACTGAAGATGTCTTAACAGAAATTAAAAATATTATTGCAATTACAATGGAGCATGAATATAAACCATATTATCCTGAGTGTTTGCCACCAATGAATCAATCTCTGGCTCGAGTAGGAGAATGGCCTTTATACCGTAGTGACGCAATTGTCAGAAATGCTAAAGAACTGCAAACATGTGCTGCAGCTGAATCGGCATGTATACGTATTAATCCTGAAACAGCAGATAGATTAAATTTAGATGAAGTTGCTACTGTATCTCAGGGAGATATTGAGATAACATTGCCGCTTAAACGTGATGAGCGTATTGCGGCTGATGTTGTATGGGTAGCAAACGCGATGCCTGAGACGGTAGATTTAGGTCATTCATTTGCTGCAATAACTATTAAGCGCTAGGCAGGAAAAAAAATGCTGCAAGATATTAGCATATTAATTTGGGTCATCATTAAAATATTAGTGATAGTAATCCCTTTATTACTTTGTGTTGCCTATTTAATTTACGCTGAGCGTAAAGTAATAGGATATATCCAGGCTCGGATAGGTCCAAACCGGGTTGGAGTTAAAGGTTTACTTCAGCCTATTGCTGATTTAGTTAAATTGATTACGAAGGAAATAATTATTCCTACACGATCAAATAGATACCTTTTTATTGCTGCACCATTGTTTGCATTGGTACCTGCTTTAGTCGGATGGGCTGTTGTGCCTTTTCAAGAGGGCGTTGTTCTCGCAAACATTAATGCAGGTGTGCTCTATATTTTTGCAATGAGTTCACTGGGGGTTTATGGAGTTCTTATTGCAGGTTGGGCATCTAATTCTAAATATGCAATGTTTGGTGCCTTACGAAGTACTGCTCAGACCGTATCTTATGAAATAGCGATGGGATTTGCTTTAGTAGGTGTACTGCTAGCCGCGGGAAGCATGAACTTAACTGACGTCGTTAATTCACAAAAAGGAGGTATTTTACATTGGTGGTTTATTCCGTTGCTGCCACTCTTTTTTGTATTCTGGATCGCAGGTATCGCTGAAACCAATAGAGCACCTTTTGATTTGGCTGAAGGTGAGTCTGAAATTGTTGCTGGTTTTCATGTTGAATACTCCGGGATAGGGTTTGCATTATTTTTCTTGTCCGAATATGCCAGCATGATTCTTATTTCGGTATTACTAAGTGTCTTGTTTCTGGGGGGATGGATGTCTCCTTTTGAGGGAATACCGATTTTAGATGAAATCTTTTTTGTTGTTCCTGGTTTTGTTTGGTTGCTCGTAAAAGTATGCTTTTTCCTTTACGTGTATTTGTGGATAAGGGCAACATTTCCTCGTTATCGTTATGACCAGCTTATGCGTTTAGGTTGGAAAGTACTTATTCCAGTCACCATCGTTTGGATTATTGTAACTGCCTTAATGGTTATAACACATCTTAAACCTTGGTTTTGATGATTAATAGAGAAGCCGATGAAAAAAGCATATCAAAATATAAAATATTACCTGCGTAGTTTTCTTTTAGTAGAATTGTTACTGGGTTTAAAGTTAACCGGTAAATATTTCTTTAAGAAGAAAATTACGGTGCAATTTCCTGAAGAAAAAACGCCTATTTCGCCACGTTTTAGAGGGTTACTCGCATTACGCCGATATCCAAATGGTGAAGAGCGATGCATCGCGTGCAAGTTATGCGAGGCGGTTTGTCCAGCTTTGGCGATAACTATTGAAGCACAACCACGTGAAGACGGTACACGCCGTACAACACGATATGACATAGACATGTTCAAATGCATAAATTGTGGTTTATGCGAAGAATCATGCCCAGTGGATTCTATAGTTGTTACCCCAATACATCATTATCATGTCAGTGAGCGCGGTCAGAATATTATGACGAAAGAAAAACTATTGGCACTTGGTGATTTGATGGAACCAAAACTCGCAGCTGATCGAGCTGCTGACGAAAAATACCGATGATGAGGTAATTTTTATGCATGATTTATTAGTTCAAGTGATTTTTTATATTTTTGCAGCATTGGCAATAGGCGCTGCTTTTATGGTAATTATCCAAGATAACCCAGTACGAAGTGTTTTATTTCTTGTACTAACCTTTTTCGCCAGTGCGGCGCTATGGATACTTGCAGAGGCAGAATTTCTTGCACTTATACTAATATTGGTATACGTAGGCGCAGTGATGACCTTGTTCTTATTTGTTGTCATGATGCTCAACATTGATGTTGAAATAATGAAGAGCCATTATAAGCGATATTTACCATTTGGACTGATTCTTGTTGCTTTGTTTATCGGGCTTTTAATGGTGTCTATCCCTTCTGGAACCTTTAAGAAAAACGTAGAGGTTAAAGGCTATGCAATAAACTCTCAATTGCTTGAAGTAAAACAAAATGGCGCTGAGCAACAACCATTATCAAATACTGAAGCTTTAGGCATGGTACTGTATACCGATTATTTACTGGCTTTTGAAATTGCAGCTGCTTTATTGTTAATAGCAATCATTTCCGCAATAACTTTGGTACATAGAGGCCCGAGAAAATCGAAAAGGCAAAATGTGAAACAACAGATTCTAACGCATAAAAATCAGCGAGTAGAATTAATTAATATGAAAGCAGAAAAATAAATATTGGGGAATTCTAGATGATACCTGTTAATCATTACCTAATTTTAGGGTCTATTTTATTTGGTTTTGGGCTTATCGGCATTATGATGAATCGTAGAAACATCATTTTATTGCTTGTATGCATCGAATTAATGTTACTTGCGGTAAATACGAATTTTGTTGCATTTTCACATTATTATAGCGAAATTAGTGGACAAGTCTTTGTCTTTTTTATATTAACTGTTGCTGCTGCTGAAGCGGCTATAGGTTTAGCCATAGTGATGTTGCTTTTTAGAAATAGAGGTAACATTAACGTTGATAAGATGAATCATTTAAAAGGTTAACATTGTGAGTATCCAACAACTTTGTCTAATAATTGTTTTAGCGCCTCTTGCAGGTTCTATGATTGCTGGCTTTTTTCGTAATCAAATAGGACGAGCCGGAGCTCATACAATCACAATTTTGGGTGTTGCGATTTCTTTCGCATTATCAGTATATTTAGCGTGCCAGCTTTTCTCAGGACATATCACAACTGATAACACCGTTGTTTATCATTGGGCGACTGGCGGCTTAATTCTCCCATTCGAATTTAATGTTGGATTCTTGATTGATCCGTTAAGTACAGTCATGCTGGTTATCGTCAACTTTGTATCCTTACTCGTACATATATACAGTATTGGATACATGGCTGAAGATGACGGATATCAACGCTTTTTTAGTTATATTTCATTATTTACCTTTATGATGTTGATGTTGGTCACTGCCAACAATTTCTTACAGTTATTCTTTGGTTGGGAAGGTGTAGGTCTCGTATCTTATTTACTTATTGGATTTTGGTATCAAAAAGAATCTGCCATTGAAGGCAGTTTGAAAGCATTTATTGTAAACCGTGTAGGTGATTTTGGATTTCTAATAGGCATCGCGTTAGTTTTTGCTTATACAGGAAGTATTGATTATGCAACTGTGTTCCAAAATGCAAACTACCTGGCTAGTCAAAATATTGAGTTAATTCAGGGGCATCCCTGGTCATTAATGACTGTAATTTGTTTGGCTTTATATGTCGGGGCTATGGGAAAATCAGCACAAATTCCTTTACATGTTTGGTTACCTGAATCTATGGAAGGTCCAACACCGATTTCAGCCCTCATACATGCTGCAACAATGGTTACGGCAGGGGTATTTATGATAGCGCGTATCTCGCCGCTTATTGAATACTCTACTACTGCACTAAGTGTGGTATTAGTAATTGGTGCAAGCGGTGCGCTTTTCACGGGAATTTTAGCTCTGGTCATGAACGACATTAAAAGAGTTGTTGCTTATTCGACTCTCTCACAACTTGGGTATATGATGGTCGCAATGGGCGCATCAGCCTATAGCGCCGGGATTTTTCATCTGCTCACTCATGCATGTTTTAAAGCATTGTTATTCCTTGGTGCCGGATCAGTCATCATTGGCATGCATCATGAACAAGATATGCGGAAAATGGGTGGTTTGTGGAATAAAATGCCGATTACATATGTGACCTATGTTATAGGCTCTCTAGCTTTATGTGCGTTTCCGCCCTTTGCAGGATTTTACTCAAAAGACACAATTATTGAAGCAGCACAATTATCACAGATCCCTGGTAGCAGTTATGCATACTTTTGTGTAGTTCTTGGAGCTGGTGTAACAGCACTCTATACCTTTAGATCTTTATTTATGACCTTTCATGGCAAACCGCGTATGGATGAACATACCCAAAGTCATATTCATGAATCACCCTGGGTAGTATGGGTTCCGCTTGTTCTGCTTGCCATACCTTCTGTTATATTAGGGTATGTACTTTATATGCCAATGCTGTTCAATAGCCCTGGATTAATTAGTTCCTCTCTTTTTGTCCTGCCTCAACATAATGTGTTGGCAGAGTTGGCTCATGAGATTACTTCTCCTTTTGCAAGTATGCTGCATTCAGTGTACTCGTTGACGCTTTGGATTACTTTAGCTGGAGTAGCTATCGCTTGGGTTTGTTATATAGCAGTTCCATCTTTTCCAGGACAATTGGCACGTCGATTTTCACTTATTTATAAAATACTTATCAATAAATATGGCTTTGATGCCTTTAATAATTTATTTATTGTAAAGGGCTCAAAAGGAATAGGACGAATATTTTATAGCGTCGGTGATCAAAAATTAATTGATGGAATGGTTGTAAATGGCAGTAGTCGACTTATTAGATGGTTTTCAGCTAAGGGTCGCGCGATACAAAGTGGCTATCTGTATCATTATGCGGCAGTAATGGTATTAGGGTTATTTGGATTTTTATGCTGGTTGATACTCGGCTGAATATAGGGTGAAGGTATGCATTATTTGCTCAATTTACTAATTTGGTTGCCCATAATAGGCGGTGTTTTTGTTCTTCTCGTCGGAGATGATCGTAACCCGAATATTTCGCGCTACTTGGCTTTATTCACGGTTATACTTTGCTTATTGCTTTGTATTCCTCTTGTTGCAGGTTTTGATACAAAAATATTAGGAATGCAATATCTAGAAGAATTTCGGTGGATGCCCGCTTTAGGGATTAGCTATAGCTTAGGCATTGATGGATTGTCTTTGCTTCTCATCGTTCTTAGTGTTTTTACTAATCTAATTGTACTTTTAGCTACCTGGGAAAGTATCACCAGTAGAGTTTCTCAGTATCTAGCTGCATTTCTAATTATGCAGGGACTATTAGTCGGGGTATTTTCTGCCTTAGATGCCATTTTGTTCTATGTATTTTGGGAAGCTACTTTAATTCCCATGTATCTTATCATCGGTATATGGGGCTCTGATAATCGAGTCTATGCTGCGATTAAATTTTTCTTGTATACCTTTTTAGGCTCAGTTTTAATGCTGGCGAGCTTTTTGTACATGGGATATATCGCAGGCACATTTAATATTGAAGCCTTTTATGCGATTAAACTTGGAATGACTGCACAAACATTGATTTTTATTGCCTTTTTCCTGGGCTTTGCAATAAAAATACCTATGTTCCCTGTTCATACATGGTTGCCTGATGCCCATACAGAAGCACCAGCAGGTGGCTCGGTAGTTTTAGCCGCAATTTTATTGAAGCTCGGAGCATACGGATTTATTCGTTTTTCTTTACCTATAGTACCAGATGCATGTAATCGATATGCAGGGGTAATGATTGCACTATCCTTAATTGCGATTGTCTATATTGCTTTAGTTGCAATTATTCAGAAAGATATGAAACGACTTATTGCATATTCTTCTATCTCGCACATGGGATTTGTGACCCTGGGTTCCTTTGCTATTTTTGCTATTGCCAAACAATCAGGACTTAGTGGCGCAGGTTTGATATTGGAAGGCGCAATTGTCGTAATGATTTCACATGCTTTTGTCTCTAGCGGTCTTTTTGCTGGTGTTGGGTACATTTACGATCGTATGCATACACGAAAACTAGCGGATTTTGGAGGAATCGTAAACACCATGCCCATGTTTGCCTCGTTCTTTATGCTTTTTTGTATGGCAAATGCCGGGATGCCAGGCACTTCGGGATTTGTTGGTGAATTTATGGTTATTGTTGGTTCGCTTAAAGCTGGTTTCTGGGTTGCATTTTGGGCCGCTACTACGTTAATTACTTCAGCAGGCTATAACCTCTGGATGTATAAACGAGTTATTTTTGGTCCTATAGCTAATGAGAAAGTTGCAGCATTAAAAGACCTTACGGGCTTTGAGTTAAGTGCTTATATCTTGCTTGCGTTAGCAGTAATTGTTATGGGTGTTTATCCAAAGCCCTTGTTAGAGTATATCCATCAAACTGTAAGCCATACTCTAGCATTAGCAAGCCAATCAAAACTGTAATCAAGGTTAATCAATATGACAGCATTACTAGAAAATATTCATGTAGCCCTTCCTGAAATGGTAGTTTTGGCTACTGCCTGTATCGCATTGCTTGCCGATTTATTTATAAAGCATCGATATAAATCAATCGCCTATTTTATATCCTGTATAGGATTGATTATAGCTGCCTTAATTACCTTCTTTTATATCGGGATGTATAAAGTAGTTACTTTGAATGGTTTATTTATTAGTGACGATGTAGCTAACATCATGAAGTTTTTCATTTACATTACCGTTTTGCTTAGCTTCATCTATTCAAGAAATTACATTGATGAGCGCCAAATGCCCTCTGGTGATTATTATGTACTCGGTATGTTTTCTACGTTAGGTATGATGCTTCTTGTGTCTGCACATTCATTGTTAACAGTATTTTTAGGTTTAGAATTATTATCGTTACCTTTGTATGCAATGACAGCTATTCGCAGGACAGATGGTGATTCCTCTGAAGCTGCAATGAAATACTTTGTAATGGGATCCATTGCGTCAGCTATGCTTTTATACGGCATGTCATTAATTTATGGGGCTACCGGAAAATTAGATTTATTAGATATTTCCAATGCAATTGCGGCAAATTGGCAACAGCAAAATGCATTATTATCTTTTGCTTTAGTTTTCATTTTATCCGGGGTTGCTTTTAAATTAGCCGCAGTACCGTTTCATATGTGGGCTCCTGATGTATATCAAGGTGCGCCTAGTTCCGTTACAGTATTTATCAGTGCGGCACCCAAAATAGCTGCAGTTGGCATGACATTTAGACTTCTTACCCTTGGTCTGGTAGATATTAGTTCGCAATGGCAACAAATTTTATTGGTAGTTACACTTCTTTCGACAGGTTTAGGAAATCTATTTGCTGTAGTCCAGAGTAGTATTAAACGGTTACTGGCATACTCAGCAATTTCGCATATAGGCTATGCCTTGTTTGGGATTCTTGCAGCAAGTGCATCAGGGTATTCAGCAGCCCTTTATTATATCGTTGTCTATGCGATCATGTCAGCAGCAGCTTTTGGATTGATTGTTTTAATGTCAAGCCATGGAATGGAAATTGATAATGTTGATGATTTAAAGGGACTTAGCAAAAGAAGTCCTTGGCTGGCATTTATGATGCTAATCATTATGTTTTCAATGGCAGGTGTCCCTCCTACTGTTGGATTTCTTACCAAACTACTTGTACTTAAGGCTTTAGTCGATGCACAAATGACTTGGGTTGCTGTTGTAGGTTTATTCTTTACAGTGATTGGGGCTTATTACTATTTGCGAATTGTGAAATTAATGTATTTCGATAACCCCGCTCATAATGAACCAGTTATTGTAAATAAAGGTAATGCCTTAATTTTTTCTTTTAACTGTTTATCATTACTTTACCTGGGAATTTTCCCCAGTGCGCTCATTGTTATGTGTATCAATGCTTTTGCCTCTTAACTCATAATAACGTATCTCTGCATCATAAATTGACTCTTTTTTGATGCAGAACATATTTTTCAAAAACTTTTACGAAAGTACTTGCTAAGAAAGAAGAGTCTCAGTATACTTCTCTTCAGTTGACGCGGGGTGGAGCAGCCTGGTAGCTCGTCGGGCTCATAACCCGAAGGTCGTAGGTTCAAATCCTGCCCCCGCTACCACTTATTAAGAACCCCATTTATGGGGTTTTTTATTATCTTAAAAAACATAATTGAATTCCAGTGACATGGTTATTATAAAATCCTTCACGGTGAATCAAATTTTTAGGATTATATTTAATTTGTAACTGCACAAGAAAATAGTAGCCCTGAAGAATAAAGTCATTCTGAGAAATTTCTATTTACGGGAGATTTCCAAATGGATGTTTATCTTTAGCTTGGTTACTGTACTGTATTTGTACCAGGCTAATATGCCTTTAGAAATTAATAAATATTATGATACAAGATGAATTAGAACATTTATTAGCTCCTTCAATTGCTGATATGGGCTATGAACTTTGGGGCTGTGAGTATCTTTCTCAAGGTAGGCATTCTTTATTGCGAATATACATCGATAAATCTGATGGAATAACTATTGATGATTGTGAGGCAGTAAGCCATCAAGTAAGTGCTTTACTTGATGTCGAAGATCCAATTCATGGGAACTATAGTTTAGAAGTATCATCTCCTGGTATCCCCAGACCTCTATTTAAAAGTTGGCAATATCAACGATATTTAGGGCAAGAGGTTCAGGTCAAAACTTTTAAACCCGTTTGTGGTAAACGTAAATTGCTTGGTACTCTAGTTTCAGCGTCTGAAACATCTATAGTGCTAAATCTAGGCAATGAAGATCAAGAATTACTTTTTTCAAATATTGTGAAAGCAAGTTTGACAGTATAGAGAGGCGAACAATGAGCAAAGAATTGTTACTGGTTGCAGAGGCGTTATCAAACGAAAGAGGTGTAAGTAAGGACGTTATTATACTTGCTATTCAGGCCGCATTAGAGTCTGCAACTCGCAAGATCTTTGGGCTAGATATCGGAGTCAGAATTAAACTAGATCCTCGTACAGGGGACTATGAAACATTTAGATATTGGGACGTTGTTACCGATGATGATCTTGAAGATCCAGATCGCCAACTCACTTTAGAACAAGCAAAGACCCGTAATCCATCAGTAAATGTGGGTGATCGTATCGAAGAATCAATCCCTTCAATTGAATTTGGTCGTATTGAAGCTCAAGCTGCTCGTCAAGTAATCATGCAAAAGGTTAGAGAAGCGGAGCGCGAACTTGTAATAGATCAATTCAGAGGCAAACTGGGGCAATTGATTTATGGTACTGTAAAAAAAGTAACTCGAGACAATATTATTATTGACCTTGGTGGAAAAGCAGAAGCATTCTTGCCTCGTACGGAAATGCTCCCTCATGAAATGTTCCGTCCCAATGACAGAGTTCGTGCTTATTTATATGAGATAACACCACAGGCACGTGGCCCTCAACTATTTGTCAGCCGTACACGCAATGAAATGCTGATTGAACTTTTCCGCATTGAAGTACCAGAAATAGGTGAAAATGTTATTGAAGTTAAAGCTGCCGCCCGTGACCCTGGAAATAGAGCAAAGATCGCTGTCAAAACGAATGACGGCCGTATTGATCCAGTAGGGGCTTGTGTTGGTATGCGTGGTGCTCGTGTTCAGGCCGTTTCTAGTGAACTTGGCGGGGAACGAGTTGATATTATTTTATGGGATGACAACCCAGCGCAATTAGTTATTAATGCCATGGCACCAGCAGATATATCTTCTATTGTTGTTGATGAAGATACACATACTATGGATCTTGCCGTAGAAAAAGATCAGTTATCGCAAGCTATTGGTAGAAATGGACAAAATGTTCGCTTGGCGAGCCAATTAACAGGTTGGACTTTAAATGTTATGACTACAGATGAGTTTGAAAATAAAAACTTGGAAGAGTCGAGCAAAATCATCAAATTATTTACTTCTGCACTGGAAATTGATGAAGAAATAGCTACATTATTAGTAGCACATGGCTTTTCTTCACTCGAAGAAATTGCCTATGTACCTAAAGAAGAGCTTTTAGCTATAGAAGAATTTGATGACGAAATCGTTGAAGAACTGAGAAACAGAGCCAACGATAACTTACTTACCATGGCTCTTTCTTCCAACAAAGATTTATCTGGCCAACCTGATGATTCTTTGCTCACAATGGAAGGAATGACTCAAGATCTCGCTAACCAATTAGCTACTCGAGGAATAACATCTATGGAAGATTTAGCTGAGCAATCTGTAGATGAACTACTAGAACTTGATGGTATGACAGAAGATAAAGCCGCTGCTTTAATTATGAAGGCTAGAGAGCCATGGTTTTTATAGAGCCTTGGATTTTTGATAATATTGTAGTACAAATGATACGCAGATAATAAAATTACTGCAGAAAGGGGATTAAAATATGGCGGATGTGACGGTTAAGCAATTAGCTCAAGTTGTGGGTATTCCGGTTGAGCGCCTATTGAACCAGTTACAGGAAGCAGGATTGTCTTTCAAAGATGATCAACAAACTGTGAATGAAGAGCAAAAGCGAATTCTTCTCAATCACTTGAAGAAAACTTCTTTGCGCGATACTAATGTTTCGCCAGAAAGAATTACTTTAAGACGAAAAAGCTTATCGCAAGTTACTATTGGCCATGATGCTTATAGTGGCAAGACTATAAATATTGAAGTTCGTAAAAAGAAAGTATTTGTGAAGCGGAGTCCTGTCATAGAGCAGCCTGAACCCGAGGAGCCTGTTATTGTAGCAGAAGAGAATGTATCAGTACCAGAACAGCAACCTGCGGAGATTGTACATGAAACACCTGCTATTGCCGAATCTGCAGAATCATCCTTAGAACAAAAAGAGACAATTCCCGAAACATCAGTTGAGCAGAATCAAGAAGTTAAGGAGAAAGATTCTGTTATCGAAGAAGAAAAAGCGGAACAACTTTCAGATACATTGGCTGCGGATACCCTGGAAGAGACATCTGCACTTGAAGAAATAGCTGAGCTAACAATTAAAGAAGATCATAAAATTGAAAAACCAAGTAAAAAGAAACACTTGGAACAAGCTACTGAGTCTGAGTCAGCTGAATTTAGAAAAGCCAAGAAAAAGCCAAAATACCAAACCTACGATCGTGATGAAGAGGAGCAAGAGAATCATAGACGTGGTGGGCGTAGCAAATTTAAAAAACGGAAAGGCACCGAAAAATCAGATAAATATAGAGAGGCGGAAGAATCATTAAAGCATGGTTTTGCCTTGCCAACAGCACCGGTAGTTAGAGAAGTTTTACTTCCCGAAACGATTACAGTTGCAGAGTTAGCGAAAAGAATGTCAGTAAAAGCTGCAGAAGTGATTAAAGTGATGATGTCACTTGGTGCAATGGCCACTATCAACCAAGTAATTGATCAAGAAACTGCAGTGATTGTTATTGAAGAAATGGGCCATAAAGCTCATGTTATTAAAGAAGACGCAATTGAAGCAGGTTTAGGTGAGTCTATTACTGAGGGAAGTCATCGTGAATCCAGAGCCCCTGTTGTCACAATCATGGGGCATGTTGATCATGGAAAAACATCCTTACTTGACTACATTCGACGCACAAAAGTTGCTTCAGGCGAAGCAGGGGGCATTACACAACATATAGGTGCTTATCATGTGAGTACCCCTAAAGGTGATGTTACCTTCCTGGATACACCGGGGCATGCGGCATTTACTGCGATGCGAGCTCGTGGGGCTAAGGTAACAGATATTGTAATTTTGATTGTTGCAGCAGATGATGGAGTTAAGCCCCAGACGATTGAGGCAATCCAACATGCAAAAGCAGCAAAAGTACCTATTATAGTAGCCATTAATAAAATGGATAAACCAGATGCTGATCCTGAGCGAGTTATGAATGAATTGACAGTTCATGAAGTAATTCCAGAAGCATGGGGTGGAGACACCATGTTTGTTAATATTTCTGCTAAATCTGGAATGGGGATTGATGATTTACTCGATTCAATACTATTGCAATCAGAAGTTCTAGAGCTAACCGCAATTACCGATGGTGCTGCAAAAGGTGTGGTTATTGAATCTCGTTTAGATAAAGGTAGGGGGCCAGTTGCTACTGTGTTGGTACAAAGTGGTACCTTACATAAAGGAGATATTCTCCTGGCTGGTTTCCAATATGGTCGCGTCCGGGCTTTAGTTGGTGATAATGGCGATATGGTAGAAAGTGCAGGTCCCTCAATCCCTGTAGAAGTACTTGGCCTATCCGCAATTCCTCATGCAGGAGATGAAGCCGTAGTCGTTTCTGATGAGAAAAAGGCCAGGGAAGTAGCTTTATTTCGCCAAGGCAAATTCCGCGATGTAAAATTAGCGAGACGTCAAAAGTCAACGCTTGAAGGCATCATGGAAAACATGGCTGCTGGAGAATCTAAAGCACTTAACGTTGTCCTCAAGGCAGATGTACAAGGTTCGCTTGAAGCAATTTCAGATGCTTTAGTGAAGCTATCTACTGATGAAGTTAAAGTTGCAGTTATATCTAGTGGTGTAGGCGGTATTACTGAATCGGATGTTCATCTTGCTATTGCATCTGATGCAATTTTAGTTGGTTTTAATGTGCGGGCTGATAGCAGCGCTAAAAAACTCGCGGAACATGAATCAGTGCCGATACATTATTACAGTGTTATTTATGACATCGTTGATCAAATCAAAGGTGCTTTATCGGGTATGCTTGCACCACAATTTAAAGAAGAAATTATTGGTACTGCTGAAGTTCGTGATGTATTTAAGTCACCCAAAATTGGTGCAATTGCCGGTTGTATGGTTGTAGAGGGAGTGATTAAGCGTAACAATCCTATTCGTGTGTTGCGGGCCAATGTGGTTATTTACGAAGGTACTTTAGAATCTTTACGAAGATTTAAGGATGATGTTATTGAAGTTCGCCAAGGATTTGAATGCGGTATTGGCGTGAAAAATTACAATGACGTGAAGCCTGGTGATTTAATCGAAGTATATGAAACAGTTGAAATTAAGCGTGATCTATAGATGAGTCATAATTTTAAACGTACAGACAGAGTAGCTGAAATGATTCAGCGAAAGCTGGCACAAATTATACCGAAAGAAGTAAAAGATCCACGACTAACTGGATTTGTGACTATATCAGCAGTAAAAGTCGCTGCTGATTTGGGGCATGCTAAAGTGTATTTTACAGTGCTTAATGACGACCGTGAAATGGTTGCATCCATTTTAAATGCGGCTTCAAGTTATTTGCGTAGTGTTTTAGCGCGTAGCATTACCTTACGTACAGTACCACAACTTCATTTTGTTTATGATGAGTCAATTGAATATGGACAACGATTGAGTCGGTTAATTGATAAAGTCGCGCCTCCTGATGACCATGAAAGCGAGTAGTTCATCATCGACAAAAATTGATGGAATCCTTTTGCTTAATAAAGCGCAAGGAATGACCTCAAACGTTGCGTTACAGAAAGCAAAAAAACTATTAGGCGCTAAAAAAGCTGGACATACTGGGAGTCTAGATCCCCTTGCTACGGGCATGTTACCCCTCTGTTTTGGTGAGGCAACAAAAATATGCCAGTTTTTGCTCGATGCAGATAAATGTTATCAAACTACTGGTTTACTAGGCATTAAAACAAATACAGCAGATGCAACAGGGGATGAAATTGCGCGGGTAGATGCGTTTACAATTTCTAAACAGCAATTAATCGAAGTATTAGAAAAGCATAAGGGAGTTATAAAACAGATCCCGTCCATGTTTTCTGCATTAAAACATCAGGGAACCCCACTTTATTGTTTCGCTCGAAAAGGGATAGATATAGAACGACCAGCGCGTGAAATTTTTATCAGCGAGTTGGAACTCAATGCATTTGATGGGGTACAGTTTTCTTTGACGGTCACTTGCAGCAAGGGAACCTATATTCGAAATTTGGTGGAAGATATTGGTGATGCATTAGGAGTCGGAGCACATGTGACGCGCTTACATCGAGTATATACTGCTGGCTTAAATGATATGCCTATGTATTCTCTTGATGAATTAGAGGAAATGTCTTTGACTGAAAGAAAAGCTTGTTTAATTCCTATAGATAGAGCTGTTGATTATCTTGAACAAGTGACGCTTTTGGACGATGAAGTGATTTCTATACGGCAAGGTAGAGCAATCACAAATAAAATAAATGTTAAACTGGCTGATTGTGTTCGTCTATATGATGCGAGGGCACAATTTATTGGGTTGGGTGAACGCAGCACTAATGGCACTATTAAAGCGAAACGGTTACTTTCTTTTTAATTTTTTCATTTTAGATAACGAAAGAAGCGAACTAAATATGAAATTTTTGCACAAAATTAATTTGTAGTACTTGTTTCGTTGACTTTGCCTTGGTAGAATGTTCGCCTTTGAATGAACACATAGTAGTTCCGGGAGTGTATAATGTCGCTAAACAGCGCGGATAAAGCAGCAATTGTGAAAGATTACCAACGTTCTGATAAAGATACTGGTTCACCAGAAGTTCAGGTTTCTATCATTACAAGCCGTATCAAATATTTAACAGAGCATTTTAAAGAACATAAGAAAGATTTTCATTCTCGACGTGGACTACAAGAGTTAGTGAATAAGCGTCGCAAATTATTAAAATATTTAAAGCGTAAAAATGGAGCACGTTATCAAACATTAATTCAATCTTTAGAGTTGAGAGATTCTTATTGATTAATGAGAAAAAACATTTCTTTAGAAATGTGCTTTATAAAAACAAATACTTTAAATAAAGGCGCAATTTTCTGCGCCTTTTTTTCGTTATAATTACTTAATGAGGGAGCTTACGTGGCGAAGTTTACAAAAGAAATAGCATTTGGTGACCACACTCTTATATTAGAAACTGGTGAAGTAGCACGACAAGCTGATGGAGCAGTTTTTGCCAGTATGAATGGTACCCAAGTGTTAGCTACTGTAGTTGGAAAAAAAGACGGTGGTGAAAACAGTGGATTTTTTCCTTTGACAGTAAATTACCAGGAAAAATTTTACGCTGTTGGAAAAATCCCAGGGGGATTTAACAAACGCGAAGGCAGACCTACAGAACTCGAAACATTAATTTCCAGGCTCATTGATCGTCCAATTAGACCTCTTTTTCCTGAGGGTTTTTGTAACGAAGTGCAAGTAATCGCTACAGTTCTTTCATTAAATCCTGAAGTGTCTCCAGACATTGTAGCAATGATAGCGTCATCTGCTGCTTTAGCTCTTTCCGGGGTTCCATTTAATGGGCCAATTGGCGCTGCGCGTGTGGGTTACCGAGATGGTATTTATTTATTAAACCCAAGTCGAAAAGAGTTGGAACACTCTAAATTAGATCTAGTTGTTGCTGGAACTAAAAATGCTATTTTGATGGTTGAATCAGAAGCTAAAGAATTAAGTGAAGACATTATGCGCGGAGCGATCATGTTCGGTCATGAAATGATGAAGAACGTGATTAAAGCAATAGAAGAACTTGCTGCACAAGCAGGTAAGACACGTTGGGACTGGAGTCCTCGTGAAGTAGACGTTAATTTGCAGTCACGTGTGTCTGATATGATAAAACATGAAGTTGAAGCTGCTTATCTTATTAAAGACAAACAAGAGCGCTATCAACGCTTGGCCGAACTAAAAGACCAAACTATTACGGCCTTACAAGCGGAAAATGAAGAGTTAAATGCCGACGTAATAAGTAATATATTTGTAGAACTAGAAAGCGCCACAGTGCGAAATCGTATACTTGATGGTGAGCCCCGTATTGATGGTCGTGATTGTAAAACAGTACGGCCTATATCGATTCGCACAAAGCTACTAGAAAGAGCTCATGGTTCTGTTTTATTCACCCGCGGCGAGACCCAGGCTATAGTTGTTGCTACCTTAGGAAATGAGAGGGATGCGCAAATACTTGATAACATTACTGGCGAATCAAAAGACCGCTTTATGCTTCATTACAATTTTCCTCCTTATTCTGTAGGAGAAACTGGTATGATTGGCAGCCCTAAGCGTAGAGAAATCGGACATGGCCGTTTAGCAAAACGTGCGATTATGGCAGTCCTGCCTGAGTCAAATGACTTCCCCTATGTACTTAGAGTTGTTTCAGAAATTACTGAATCGAATGGTTCAAGTTCTATGGCTACAGTTTGTGGCACAAGTTTGGCACTTATGGATGCTGGTGTTCCTCTTAAGGCACCTGTTGCTGGGGTAGCAATGGGTTTGATCAAGGAAGGTGATCGTTATGCTGTTCTTACAGATATATTAGGAGATGAAGATCATTTAGGTGATATGGATTTCAAAGTAGCCGGTACTGAACATGGAATAACCGCGTTGCAAATGGATATCAAAATTCAGGGAATCACCAGTGCGATTATGGAACAAGCTCTAGATCAAGCTCTAGAAGGGCGTATGTACATTCTTGGTGTAATGAATAATGCATTAGCAGAACATAGAGAAGAGCTATCACAACATGCTCCTAGAATTACTACCATGAAAGTTGCTGAAGATAAGATTCGCACAATTATCGGTAAAGGTGGGGCAACAATCAAAGGTCTTATTGATAGTACTGGAGTTTCTATCGATATAGATGATACAGGTGTCGTGCAATTATTTTCACCTGACTTGCAGGCCTTAGAAGAAGCCCAAAAGCAAATTAAATCGTTAATCGCTGAAATTGAAGTAGGTCAAACTTACCAAGGAAAAGTGAGTAAAATAGTTGATTTTGGTGCTTTCATTAATCTCTTACCAGGTAAAGATGGTTTGCTTCACATTTCGCAAATCTGTAATGATAGAGCGCAAAAGGTAGACACTGTTTTACAGGAAGGGCAAGAAATAGAAGTTTTTGTTGCTGGTATTGATAAACAAGGCAGAGTAAAACTTGAGTGGAAGGACAAACCAAAGAATGAAGAGGCAGTGGCTCTCGCAGAAGAAAGCAGTAGTGAAGTCGCAAGTGTAGAGTCTCCTCAAGGAAGTAATGAGGAAGAGTAGTTTAAGCGCTGTTTATCTTATCATGATGTTCATATAATCTAAGCTCGATATAAAAGTGAGATAGCATTTTATGTCGAGCTTAGGCTGTAATTTTTTGAGATGCCCATAACGCCCTAAAGTCTACAAAACGATTCACCGGGCATACCATTATTTGAACAATAAAATAAATTCTTAATGTAAACGAAGCGAACAGTGATCCAGTTCAAATCCTCAATGCAAGATCCTTATGAATTGATTTGTCAAAACTGGCAAAAGAGATAGAACTATCCAGAGAATGGTTGAGAGACAAGACCGAAATTTCCAAAACAGTAACAAGTCATATTATAAATTTTACTTTTCAGCTTGTTATCAGGGCGTGTTCGCACCTCATTTAATGATGGCAGCGGTTAGCATTTCGCGCGAAAACTGTACTTAAAGCACACAGCACATACAGAGGTATCCCCCGTTACTTAAGTACCATTTTAAAGCAATTTTCGCTCAAACCCATTTTTCACAATGGGTATTTTTATGAATGCATAGAGAATAGGATTAAGTAACATCAAATAATTATTGATTTTGAGATTATATCGCGGCCTCATTCATACACATTTTCTATGCAGTATCTTGGTTGTGAACAAATTCAGATAATTTAAGTTTATTTCCCATGAATTAAAGTTAAAAACTCAGCCCTACTTGTAGGGTTATTACGCATTTCACCCAGCATTACTGACGTCTTCATTACAGAATTTTGTTTTTCCACACCACGCATCATCATACAAAGATGTTTTGCTTCGATAACTACGGCTACACCACGTGCTCCTGTAATTGATTCAATACAGTTCGCTATTTCTGTAGTTAAGCGCTCTTGAATTTGTAAGCGTCTTGCAAAATAATCAACAATACGTGCAATTTTAGATAAACCAATTACTTTTCCGTGAGGAAGGTAGCCCACATGACACTTGCCAAGGAATGGGAGTAGATGGTGTTCACACATAGAATACATTTCTATATCTTTAACTATAACCATTTCACCCATATCTGATTCGAATAGAGCACCATTGATAATGTCGTCAAGATTTTCTTGATAGCCTTTAGTCAAGTAATGCATAGCATTTGCAGCACGTGCTGGAGTGTCTACTAATCCTTCACGGGTTACATCTTCACCAATTAGTTTTAATAGTTCTGTATATATTTGTTCCATAGTAATTCCTAACCTGGTGGCCAAGTCATGTGACGTCCGCCCAGTAAATGTAAATGAATGTGATATACTGTCTGGCCTCCGTCTGGATTGATGTTAAGAACTAATCGATATCCTGAATCACTAATTCCTTCAGCGTGAGCAATTTTTTTTGCTCCTAACATCATTCTTCCCAACAGGGCCTGGTGTTCATCGCTGGCATCATTCAGCGTAGAAATATGCTGCTTGGGTATTATCAGCACATGTTTGGGAGCTTGCGGATTCAGATCACGAAACGCTATTATCTCATCATCTTCAAAAACTACTGATGCAGGGATTGCACCTTGTGCAATTTTGCAAAACAAGCAATTCATAAGCAATCTCAATATTATGTATAAACAGGTTATTATACATTGCTAACTTATATTACGACAGCTTATCTTTGCCTTTTGGTACGATTTTTCGCATAATAGCCGCCTAACGAACTCTTCACAATTTTAGAACAAATTTATTTTGTGAGGGATTATTTATTTTTATTCGATTATTAAAGGGAGAGGGAATCAATGAGTTTAATGAAAATCAGTAGTGGTCGAGATTTACCAAAAGAGATTAATGTTGTTATTGAAATTCCTATGCACAGTGAACCTGTAAAATATGAAATGAATAAAGAGTCCGGGGTATTATTCGTGGATCGCTTTTTAACAACACCCATGTTTTATCCCGCTAATTATGGTTATATTCCTCAGACTTTATCTGAAGATGGGGATCCTGTTGATGTACTAGTTGTAACTCCAGTGCCTTTAGTAGGGGGATCTGTTATTCCATGCCGTGCGGTAGGAATGTTGAAAATGACCGATGAATCAGGTATTGATGCCAAGATTTTGGCTGTTCCAACGAACAAATTGACTAAAATTTATGAATCCATTCACTCTTATGAAAACTTACCTCAGCATTTATTGCGCTCGGTAGAACACTTTTTCAGTCATTATAAAGACCTGGAAGAAGGGAAGTGGGTGAAGCTCGATGGTTGGGTTGGTCCTGACGAGGCTTTTAAAGAAATTTTATCCAGTGTTGCTCGTTTTAATGAGAAAAATTAACGTCCTGAGATAGGTAAACTGGTTTTCTTTTATAAGGTAATAGAATCAAATTTTATTTAAGCTAAGCACAGCACCGCTCTGGCTGAATGGATCCGATCCAATGTTAATAAAGACTTAGGGTAGTGTTGTGTTTTTGCTTAGATTAAATCACTGAAGTATGCTTAAATGTACCTGCGTGAACAAGGAACTCCAGTTGAGTATGGCTGGTATGCTCAACTGATGTATAGGATTATCTACTAACTTGATTCTTGTACTTACTCCTCATCTCGCTTTCTTGTGAGCCTTATGATAATTTATTTCCTGTTATAAAAGCTTAAGGAAACTCGGTGGAACTTCAACTTTCTACTCTATCCATCCTATTATTATTTTTAATTATCCTGGCTGCGTTTTTTGCTGGTACTGAAATAGGCATGATGTCAATTAACCGGTACAAATTAAAGCATTTAGTCAAGAAAGGAAATAAGCAAGCCATTAGAGTAAATCAGATACTTGCTCGTCCTGACCGATTGTTAAGTGTTGTGTTAATCGGGAATACATTGGCTAATATTTTTGCCTCAACGATCGCAACTTTGATTGGTCAACGTCTCTATGGAGATGTTGGAATCGCTGTAGCCACAGCCCTTCTAACATTGGTAATACTCGTATTTTCGGAAATGATTCCTAAAACATTTGCAGCAATTCATCCACAACAGGTTGCTTTTGCTACGTCACTGCCATTAGGAGTTTTGCAATGGATTTTTGCTCCTTTAGTCTTTGTGAGCAGTTCACTGTCTAATGGTGTTTTACGCTTATTTCGTGTTTCTGTAGATAAAATGCAAAAAGAATCATTAACCGGCGAAGAGTTACGCTCAGTGGTTCATGAGGCTGGAGGGTTATTGCCTGTTGAACATAAAAGTATGTTAATTAGTCTTTTAGATTTAGAAACAGCGACAGTAGAAGATATTATGATTCCTAAATCAGAAATTGTTGGAATTGATATCGAAAGACCCTGGTCAGAAATATTGGAGCAATTGGAAACCGCAAAACATACCAGACTTCCTCTGTATCGTGATTCAGTAGATGATTTAGTGGGAATGCTGCATATGCGTGATGTTTTAAATCTGGCTATAGAAGATAAATTGGATCTTAACAGCTTATTGCACGCAGCTGATGAGCCCTATTATATTCCGGAGGCTACTCCATTAAATGTCCAGATCTTGAATTTTAGAAAAATGAAAAAGCGCAGTTCTTTTGTAGTGGATGAATATGGAGACATTCAGGGATTAGTAACTATGGAAGATATTCTTGAAGAAATTGTAGGTGAGTTTACTACCGATGTCGCAGCATTAAGTCGAGATATTACACCTCAAAATGATGGCTCAGTTATTGTGGATGCGAGCCTAACTTTACGCCATTTAAATCGCTTGATGGGATGGCAATTACCGCATATAGGACCAAAAACGTTAAGTGGTTTAATTGTGGAACATCTTGGCTACTTTCCACCTGCAGAATCATGTTTAACCATAGAAAATTATCGTATTGAAATACTAAAAGTAGGAGATAATACGATTAAAAGTGTAAAAATGTTTAAAATTGGCAAAAAAACACAAATTCTGGAGCTTTTTGCTACAAAAAAATAGCACTACGTTAGCCTGTAGGGAAGGTGCAATTAAAGTGATCTGAAGAAATGTACACAGTATAGGACTGAGGTAAAAATATTGCGATGATGTAAAGAGCCATGCTGCTGGATCTATGCTGATTTATAGAAGTGTTTTAAATAGTTACAAATTACTAGGCGATACAAGATTAAGATCATAGATCACTTTCTTTTAAGGTTATGACTTGTGCGGTAAACATATAGCCACCATTGCGAATTGTTTTAATTAATGCTGGTTTTTTTGCATCTATCTCTATTTTTTGACGAAGTCTACTTATTTGTACATCAATTCTTCGATCAAAAGGATTTAGATCACTATTTTTAGTAATTTGTAATAACAGTTCCCTATCTAAAACGCGTTGGGGTTGTTGCACAAAAGTCAGTAATAAATCATATTCACCTGCACTCAATGGCAACTCCTGGTGATCATCTCGAAAAACTTGTCTGGATGCAGGATAAAGTCTCCAGTTGGAAAAAATAAGTACCTCCTTTTCTTGATCTATGTGGTGCTGTGCTCTTAATACTCGTCGATTAATAGCACTTATCCGTGCATGAAGTTCGCGGGGATAAAGAGGTTTAACTATAAAATCATCAGCACCGGCTTCGAGTACCTCAATGCATGCATCTTCATCCGCATTATCATTTATTACCAATAAAGGTACGGGATAGTTTGTATAAAACTGATGAATTATCTGTGGCTCTCGTTTTAAAATCGCCCAATGAATTAGAATTGCTGCAGGTGTCCCCGATATACTTTGCATAGGTTCAAGCTGCTTTTTTTGAACTATCTGAATATTAAATTGTGCGAAATAATTTTTTAGATCGTCACTGATTGGATCTTGATCAATAAATAGCAGATAGCTTGATTGTAGCATTAAATTCTCTTGGTTTAGGCATGATATTGAAGTTCAATTTTGGCAAGTTTATTGTCTGCTTGCAATTATTTTCGATAACCGTGATCTCAAAATCTCATTTTGCTTATAGATAAACTGATTAGATTGTGTAGGCAAATGATTCCCATAGCCTACGTGCTTTATGTGCAACACGTAGGAGCATCATGAGTGTTAGCTACTTTTATGATTTTTTCTTTTTGTCCAATAAAATACTACGTAATAATTGAATAACAAAGGCTCCCAATTTTCTTTGTCTACCTGATTGAGTCAGCGGGATACCAATCTTTCTTGATATTTTAGCTTTTAAGGCAGAGATACCAACAAGTCTTTTCCAGGAAAAACCACCACGATTCATTTTTGCACCCTTAGATCAATATAATAAATTCAATTATCCTGGAAAAAACAAGGAAGTTCTACTGGGTAACTATAACCTGCTCGTTACGAATTATGTTTCTACAGCACCACGTACTAAATTTTATATATGTGGTTATCAATAAAAAATGTACGTTTGGTAAAATATATTTAGATTCAAACTACCCCGGGAAGTCAAATAAATTCCATCAATTTTGGGTAAATGGAAAATCCAAATTTTTTCATTAAAGATCGGTCGTTGTGCTATTAATATGCCAATTATAGATATATCCATCAATACTATTGATATGTTTCAGTTGACTTTGTAACGGCTCATTAGCAAATATTAATAAATGAAAAACTACATCTTGTTTCGTACCGCCAAAATCCTCTTCATACCATTCATAAATCTTGGAGGTTATGAGATTTCCTTCGACAACATGCACTCCTCTAAGAGAATTAATATAAGTTGAAGCTGCTTGATTTAATTGCTCCTCCAGCTTATTTCCCTGATAGGCCTTTCTACTTATGTTTGGAGCCCCGATAGTGGCGTTATTTAAAGCATAATGAGTACGAGGATCGTTCCAAATTGCTCTTATAATACGATTATTGATATCATCTAGAGTCAATGGTGTGTTCTTAATAGTGATTAAATTAGCTCCCCATGGACCTACACTGAATAAACCCGGAGAAATATTAATTTCTTGAATCGAAGTAATAGGATAGTAGTTAGCAACAATTTGTACTGTCAACGCATTATAAACATTAATCCAATAAGCGAGTTGTTCATTACGGTTGTAATTATCGATATTAATTTCAGACATGCTTTTTAAATAATCTTTCAATAGGTTTAAATCTATTTGAGTCATATGATTATAATCAACGAGATTGATATTTTCTTCATTGGTAATGACTCGACGGCTTAGAAAGGTTTGCCAAAGTTGATGGTTAATTACTTTTGATGATGATGGATTATTCACTTCCCATTTTGGCCATAAATTTTTATAAAAAGACGCGTTTGCTAGCCCCGTAAAGAGGAGCATTAACAATAGGAAAAGGGATTTTTTCGTAATCATTGTTAAAGAGCGAGACTGCTTTTTCAACAAGGTACTTGAGCCCACATGTAATGGCGTAGATAAGCGCTCAAAATTTTCTCGTATCTTTCTCGCTGTTGAGAGTTTCGGAAAAAGTCTCATATACTTGTTGCGGCATAGTGTTTTAAACATGAATTATTGCTCTGTTACGAAGAGCGTTTCCTATAGTATTACCATCCAAAAATTCTAACTCTCCGCCTGACGGTATACCATGAGCCAATTGCGTCATATTTACTGGCTGATCACGCAAAAGTTGATGAATAAAATGGATGGTCGTTTGTCCTTCTACACTAGGACTCAACGCTAATATTACTTCTTTAATATTCTCTTGAATAATAAGTCTTTTAAGTCGTGGAAGGCCTATGTCATCGGGCCCTAATCCATCAAGTGGAGAGATTTTTCCCATAAGGACGAAATATTTACCTTGAAAGGCATTACTCTGCTCTATGGCAGATACATCAGCTGGACTTTCTACGACACAAAGTAAAGAGGAGTCTCTATCTGAGTTTTGGCAGAGAGCACAAAGCTTGTGCTCTGTGTAATTAGCACAACGTTCACAATGTTGTATTTGATTCATTGCTTGCTCCAAACAAGAAGCAAGGTGCAACCCTCGCTGCCGTTGATGCTGGAGCAAGTGAAAAACCATACGCTGCGCAGATTTTGGACCTACGCCTGGAAGACAGCGGAGTGCTTCGACCAAGCGAGTTAAAATATCCATGCCAGGGATTATTCCTTATCGCCCTTATCACCACCCATTAAGTCAGTAGGAATATTAAGGCCTGCGGTTAATTGGCTGATTTTTTCTTTGGATGCTTTTTCAATTTTTCGTACTGCATCGTTAATGGCTGCTGCTACTAAATCTTCGAGCATTTCAACATCTTCTTCCATCATAGATGGTTTAATTTTCACTTCAGTTGCGTCATGTCGGCCATTCATTTTAATTACTACCATGCCACCACCAGCTTCACCGGTAACCACTAATTGGCTTAGTTGCTGCTGCGCTTCTTGCATGCGTTGCTGCATTTTTTGCGCTTCTTTCATTAGGTTACCAAGATTTTGATTCATATCCATTTGTTAGGACCTCATATGTTTAGGGTTTAATTCGCATATATTATAAGTCATCTTTTAATGAGACAATAGAATTTTTGACCAATTCAGCTGAAAATTCTTGCTGAAGTTGCTGAAATACGGGGTCATTAATTAATGCACTCTCCGCATTTTTTTGCTTTTGTTGCATTATTTGTTCTTTTTGTTGGGCAGGAGAGGACTGAACTGACTCATCGCTGTTAAGAGTAATTTTTACCTGACACTGGTAATATTGACTTAATGCATTTTCAATCCGATTAAGTACTGTTGGTGTAAAAAGGGATTGATGCCCCTTGGCCACACGTAAAGTAATGTCCCGGCCTTCTTTTGAAATGAGTTCAGCATTTTCAACAGCATTAAGAGCTAAACCAGTCAGTTTAAGATTTTGAATAATACTCGACCAATCCCTGGTTTCCTGATGAGTCACTTGGAGGATTTCATCACTGTCCTTCATGGTCAAACCTATGGCAGGAGCCGCTTTCTCCTCAGTATGTATCCCAGAAGGATTTACCGTAGCGCTCGTTTGAGCAGCAGGGGTTTGTTGCTGAGGTACCTTATCCTGATAGGAGGCTAAAGGGGGGAGGGCTACTTTAGAAATCGGTCTAAACGTTTGCATCCGTAAAAGTGTCATGTTAAAACCAATAACTAATTCTGGGGCGAGGTGTATTTCTTCTCGTCCTTTTAGTCCAATTTGATAAAATAATTGAATATCTTCAGCAGAGATATGATGAGCAAAATTTATTATTTCTGATGAGGGGGTAATTAATGGATTATTGTCTCCAACATTTTGGTAGATAGCTATCTGATGGAGGTAATTAAGAAGCTCATCTAAAACATATTGAAAATGGCCTCCTTCAAGAGAAACCTGGTGGCTGATTTTTAAAAGCATGGAAGCATTTTGCTCTGCTAATGCCTGGAGTAATTGTAAGGCATAATCCTGTTGGGTATAACCCAAGAGCATTTTAACGTCACTTGCACATAATTGCGTGCTGCAGCCAGCAATTGCTTGATCGAGCAGACTTAGTGCATCACGCATACTGCCGCGAGCTGCTTTAGCTAATATATCTACAGCCTGACTCTCAAAATCTAATTGCTCATCTTTTAGAATAAGCTGCAACTGTTGACTAATTAATTCGGTACTTAAATGCTTCAAATGAAATTGCAAACAACGAGATAAGACTGTAATTGGGAGTTTTTGCGGATCTGTGGTTGCTAAAATAAATTTAACATGTTCTGGTGGTTCTTCCAGTGTTTTTAGTAGTGCGTTAAAACTATGTTGTGACAGCATGTGTACTTCGTCGATTAAATAAATTTTAAAGCGACCGCTAGTAGGAAGGTATTGTACGTTATCTAGTAAATCACGCGTATCTTCCACTCGCGTTTTAGAGGCTCCATCAATTTCAATAAGATCAATAAAGCGGCCTTGCTCAATGGCACAGCATGTACCACATAGCAAACAGGGCATGGAGTTTATACCTTGTTCGCAATTTAGTGATTTAGCTAAAATTCTTGCAATACTTGTTTTTCCGACACCGCGTGTTCCTGTAAATAAATAGGCATGGTGTAAACGCTGTTGATTGAGGGCATTGGTTAATGCAGTTTTAATATGATCTTGTCCAACCAGCTGAGAAAAAGTACGCGGTCTCCATTTACGGGCAAGTGCCAGATAGCTCATATTATTTTCATACGTTGGGTGGCGGCTCTAAGAGCCACACTTCGGCGCTCGAATCAATCGTTACCGCTGCTCCCTTCCGGGCCTGACGGGGTTCACAATCTATCGCCGCGAAGGGACCAATAGAGCCACCATAGTTGAAGGTCGAAGATTAACAAAAAAAAAGAGGAATAGCCAGCCCTGTAAAAAATTATTTAAGTACTAAGCTTGAATTTGAATCATCGTGTACTACATTAATATACGTTGTCTTATTGAAAATTTAAAATTAAATGCGAAATATTTTATAAAAAAAACAAAAAAGTGTTTGACACTGAGTCTGAAATGAGTAGAATACGCAGCACACCTTGAGGGTGAAGTTCATTAAGAATAGAGAAGACAAACTGTGTGGGCACTTTGAAAGACTTTGAGTGCTGATGAAGTATATAAAGAAGTAAGAAGCTGGTTTAAGACTAGCACAGGAATTGAACTGAAGAGTTTGATCC
>NZ_RXNW01000005.1 GCF_004283175.1 Legionella longbeachae | reverse complement strand
CGACTAATGCTATCGTCAGATAACTCAATAGGACTTACTTCTGATAAGGATAGGCCTGAATAACGCATGCTACTTGCTTGTAAAAACGATTTATACAATTCCTTTGTACATCGATGACGCGACATCTCTAACCAGTTTTATCTCTATTATTTATGACGCGTATTTTAATCCATTTTTAGGAATGTGCGAAACTCGTGATTTATATTCTGTGCTCGTGCCGCATATGGATAATCAGTAACTAATGTAACCTTGTAACCTTTATTTAATACGGCTAATGCTGTAGCAAGCCCTGAGGGGCCGCCTCCCATAATCACAATATTGTCTTTATTGAAGTCATCAGATAACGGGGTTAGTTTGTCTGTAAAATTATTTTGTGTTTTGTACTCATTTATTTCTTTTCTATAGCTATTGGATAATTGCATGAACCATTCCTTAGTTTTAGAAAAAGATGGTTTAACCATTACAACCCCCTAATGGACAGATTTATTAAATTTTTATTACAGCGATCATATTTTAATCACTCAAGATTGAAGTTATCCAATTGATTGTTTTTATATGTGTTATCGATAGGAAAAATATATGAATTTTAACAACCAGTTAGTCTATTTTTGGGTGAAATTAAAAAGCGATTGACATAATGTTCAATCAAATGACATAATGAATTTTTATTACATACTGATGTTTTTTTAAGATGCACCACATAAGCGTTCAACAAATAATAATGCGCTGCCTGGACACTGTTGTCGAGGTTGGGCGGAGTTATTTGGAAAAAGCGCTAACAAATTAATCCTCACCAACACCAGTGTCCAGGTTTGTGATTCTGGTTCAGAAATCTCCAAATACAAGGCGCTCAAATTAAATTTTAACGGCAATAATGTTCATGATTTTTGCTGCTGAATTTAACCCGAATTTCCAGCTATAGAAACAAAATAGGTTAATTCGGGACTATATGAGGTCATTATCATGAGTTCTAGCGTAAGAGACATTTTATCAAAAATTTTTAATGTAGAGTTTGTATTGAAATCTTACATCCAACGTCATATTAAAGGCGTGCCGCCCAAATATACTTATTCTGAAGAATCGGGAGTGAATCCGGCTTTTCAACGTATTGAGGAAGTTGATGTCCTTCTTAATCCTAATGAAAAACGTATATTTGCATTACGTGGTGATTTTATTCTAGCGACTGGAGTTAAAAACTCAGAACAGCAACATGGTTATCATGGATTAAAAGAAACTTTTAAAAAATCACAATATTCATACTTAAATTGGAAGGATCGATATGGCCACCCTTCCCTTGCCATAGCCGATAATAAGTACGATGGGACAGTGCTTTATGCTGGATTTATTTGTCAACGAAGCGGATACCTGGAGGTTTTCTTATCTTCTGGAAGATATAATCGTTGTAATCGAATTGAAGAAGGAATTTTTCCACTAACAAAAGAACAGACTCATGTCATCGAGTCTTATCTATCATTAAAATTTCAAAAAGCATATGGACTCCAAAAAATAATATTTTATGACACAACCCCAGAACAAGATGACATTGATTCAGCATTATTTTTTAAAAATAAACCGTTTCCTAAAAGGAAAAGCTCTAGAATCTATCAATCCTCCGCAATTAGTGAAGCAGTTATAATAGCGCATAGTGACTCATGCTTTGAAAATGCTCAACACTATATTAAAAGCACTATCCCTCCTGTGAGTCCCAAATACAGCTATTCTGACGAAGGGAGTATCAATCCAGGTTATCAAGAAATTACTAGCATTCATTCTCCCCTAAAGCCACAAGAAAAGCGTATCTGGGCGTTGCGCAGCGACTTTATTTTGGCCACTGGTGTAAAAAATGCCTACGAAAAGGAATACGGATATACTGGATTTAAGAACAGTTTTAGTAAGTCACTTCATTCATTTATAAATTGGAAAGATCGTTATGGCCATCCCTCATTAACATTACCCGAAGGAGATTATGACGGCTCTGTATTTTATGCAGGATATGTTTGCCAACGAAAAGGTTACTTGCAAGTATATCTCGTATCAGGAAGATTTGAACGAAATGATTTAAATGAGGAGCAAACTCGTATATTAGAAGCCTATATTGCTGCCCAATTTCAGACAGCATATGGAAATCAAGAAATTGTGTTCGACTATGGCGACTCAAATAATCCAAGTTATCATGCTACTTTTTTTAGTGACGGGCTATTTGAAAAAAACAATCCCCAACGACGTTACAATCAATCATCAATTCAGAATATTCTCCAAAATATTCCTATTGCTCAAAACGATAAAGTAGAAAAGAACCAATATTTTTCAATCTAAAAGCACAGGGAATGGAAGCCCCCATTTTTATCATGTATACGTATCCCATTTGTTGTACTCTGTAATTTATCCCTGCTAAAATAGTATCATAAATTAATGTTTTATTTTTTTATCAAGAAATTAGAATCCATTAGGAATTCAATCACAGACAAAGAAGTACCAATTGTTAACAGACCAAAGTTGTGATTTTAACCCCCAGAGATAAATCAGTTATGGCGCGTCCTTTTAATACTTATGAATTACAAAAATGTCTTGATGAAATCGCTAAAATACCTATAAGTGAAGTCAAGTATTATCTATTATTAGCCCTTAATTCTATTAAAAAAGCAGATGCAGACCAATACCAGGATTTTTTAAAGGAATTAACCCATTTAAGTCTTAAATTAATTCGACTCTTGCAGCCAGAAAATGCTACTTTACCGCAAATGTTGCTTATTGAAATTACTCAATCCTACCAAAAACTCCGTGAGCTTTCCAAGACGAACACAAAGGCTGTTGCCGTGGGCTACGCCATAATTAACCTTGGCTCCACATTATTATCTGTTTTTACTGGGGTTCTAGGCGGCTTGGTAGGATCAATTTCGGGATTAATAAGAAGCATTTGCGATTTAAACAATCCCTTGAGCTATTTAAAAGATGGAGCACTTACTGGTTTTGCTTTTGGCGCAGCAATTGGTTTCAGAGCGCCCAAAAAAATATTTAAAAATGAACTCACAAGACAATTAAAATTTTGTATTGATAGGCTCGAAGAGTGTTTACTCGATATGCATGAACAAAAAGTAAAACCTTTTTCATATTATAAAAAACAAGTAAAAACAAGGTTGTTAAAAGAATGCTTTGACAATAATAAAGAATACTACAAAAAATTTTTACAGGAAATGCAAAAGTTTCAAATAGCAACATTGAACGCACAATTTGTCAGCGAAAAACTTGAAGGTTATTTAGGCCACCATGTTTGCATTATTCTTTCATTGCCCAATCAAAATAAACCTGAACTTATTGAGTTTTCATTAGGCGAATCTGATGTCATAACGAGACGGATTACCCAACATGAAGAACGAAAGGTAAGGGGTGAAAAAATTGTAGACATGATGGCGTTTCATCAGCAACTTCAAGAAACACAGTCATGTACTTATAACTATATTTTGACCAAAATGAAAGCAGGTGAAAACGATTGTTTTCGCTATATTGAGAAAATTCTACTTTGCACTGGTCAAAAAACAACAAAATTGCAGCGTTTTGACGGAACCGAAAATTGGATTGGAAAAAATATAATAGGTTTTTTTGTTAAAAAACTCAGCCCTTTTAAACAAACTGTTTTTGAAAATGAACTTTCCTGCGAGCAAGAAATATCCAAAAGTAAGTTATCCTTTTAGAGCACAGCATCTTTCTAAAATAAGTAGAACTTCACAGGAATGTAATGATTTTTAACTTATACATCCATTAATCCCTAAAAGAAGCTTTATTAAAAACCTCTTTTAGGGATCTCCTCAATTAGCATTAACTCAACAAAAGTTATATCTAAAGACGTACTTGTTGTTCTACCGCAATGGATAATAGACGATGAGCCATGTCCGTTGGATGAAGTTCATCAGCGAAAATATACCCATTTGAGCCCATCGTACATACTATTGCAGGTACATAAGAAGGCAGCACACCTGGCGTAAGTGGAACGATATAACCACATACAGGGGAATTATAGTTAGTAAAGTAAAAGGACTCTCCCCCTATTACATAAGGCTTTCCTGCTTTAGTTGCAAGAATAACATTATCCAGGAGATCGTAAACATCTACATATAAAATTTTAGTACCGTACTTGGCCTTCACCCTACCTAATTCTTGATTGAGCATGGAATTGAACGTAAATGTTGCCGTTTTCATATCTCCAGGAAGTGAAGGGGGAGCTAGTCCAACTGTTACCAAATCATTTATGAATGGCGTATAACCAATATTAGGTAAACTCAGAACAACTACCCTCTTCGCCCCGTGTTTACTGAGTAAAGCTATTTCTTGAGCAATATTTTTTGCTGCAGCATTCGCGGTTTCCAAGAGTAGAAGTTGAAATATGGGGGATGTTGATGAGGTACTAAACACTGTAAGAAGATCGTTTGCGCCCGACCAAATGAAAATCATAGCCTTAGGATCTATAGTAGGATGTGTCGTCAAAAACTGATTGACTTGAGCATGCAGCGAGGGTGCCCATTTAAAAGCGAATCCTATCGAATTAGTAGTACTACCACTAGCAGCATAATCAATACCTTTGAGCATTCCCGAAACAGGGCAAGCAGGACTGGGGCATTGTGACTGAATAGGAGGTGTGGTGTTGTTTGTAACTTGATCATTAGCAAGGTTAGGGTAAGTAATGGGATATTGTGCAGGTGAAGTTAATGCAAAACCTTTGATATCACGAGCCACATACTGTGACCAGGTATAGCCTTCATAAGTGGTAAATGTAGGTGCTTTACCTGGCGGGGTTGGAAAATAATCGTTATAACCACTATCGGTCAAACTATCACCAAAAAAATAAACCTGGCTAATCCGATCAAAAGGTATTGCATGTGCAGAATTGACTCAACTCAAACATACAACAACTAAACTGGCTAAACGAGATATATTCCTTTGCATGTACCCTGCGAGCCTCATTACATTTTTTAACATGCGACCGCCTCCTTGAATTAGTTAAATTTGTATCGGGCAGCCAGTGCCACAATATCAACTGAACCGGTGTAGTTCGCTGATACCTGATTTACTTCCAATGGCGCAGTGCTCGTTGCACTAGTTCCACTTGCCTGAATGACATTAACCGTTTGATCTTGCAAGAAGATATGTGCATAAGCAGCATCAATCGATATATGTTTGTTCACTGTATAACTTGCACCAATATTTACCCAATAGCGATCGGAATCCGGAATACGTGGATCTCTGTAGCTCGTGGTTGGGGTCTCATCATAAGAAATACCGTCACGGAACGTCCATACAGGAGTCCAATGATACTCTGCGCCCAATGCCCCAAACCATGCATTTCTCCAGCGGGTTTGAATCGTGCTGTTGGTAGCAAAAGCGTCTGGCATATTAATGCTGATTTGGTTGAAAACATCCCGGAAATTGATTTGTGCTGAAGCTTTGAGTGTCCAATTAGCGATGTCTTGAGCTGCGCTGAATGTTAAAATTTGCGGTGTTTTAACCGATGTATTAACACGTGTTTGCGCATTAAACAGAAAATTTTGTGATGGTGCTGGAACTGTCTCTCCTGGTAAAACGTATTGCTGGCCATGACCTTTTAGCGTCTCTTCAATTTGGGAGCGGTAGCCTATACCAAGGCTGGTGTTGACAAATGGCTTGTAGAGAATTCCGAGATTATAGCCATAGCCCCCCCTCCCCTCTAAGATGGGTAGGGAAATTTGCTGCTATCAAAGCATCAATAGGAGCGATTCCCGTATAAGCTCCATTAAAATTAGAGAAAGTTGCCTGCATCCATTGTGCTTGAAACCATCGCCTATCGCCAACTTATCATTGATTGAATAGGAAAGTGCAGGATTAATATCTATGGTTTTAACCGAACTATAAACAAGCAGCAAAGCGTACTACAGAATCGTAATTATAAGCTGTTTTTAAACCATAAGGAGCAATTAAAGCCAATCCCGCAACAAATTTATTATTAATCCGCCACCCCAAATATCCATCCGGAACAAATGCAGAAGGTGAAATATTTCCCTGGCTGTGGCTACATTTAGCTGCTGCAGAAATACTACTGGGAGGGATTCCCGGTATATTAACAGTATGCCTCGCGTGCGCATCTGTCATCTTGGCATGCGGAAAAAGCTCACTGGCCCCCAGATATCCTTGATTTTCTATTAACGTTGCTAAGGGTAGAACCTTTAATTTTGCACAATACAGCCAACTCTGTCTATAAGAACATTAAATTAATAAGTACTTGGAATTTAAATGATTTTAACGTGGGTTTGTTGACATTTATCCATAGCCCGCAAGGCATGGATCATTTAGGAATATAATTATATCCAGCTGCTAAATCTTGATACAGATTAACAACAGTAATTAATTGCTCTAGCTTATGTTGATTGACTTCAATCGCAAGTTCATCCAGCCTCACTTTTTCTTTGATCAAACTGAGATGACTGATAATCCCCCTTTGATATAATGTCTGGTTTAAACGATAAGCCTTGCTGAGTTCGCGTTCTGCTTTTAGTACATCATTAAGCCGTCGGGTATACAATTCATGGGCTGACAAATCATTAGTTATATCCCTAAGCACTTTACGCAAAGTCTCGCTGTATCGATAATAAGAGGCTTTATCCAATCCTTTAGCTTTTATTAATTGGCCATAGGTCGATGCTTTTAAAAATGGAACTTCAACTATAGCTTGATTAAAATGAATCGCCTGCCCCAATTGTCCGCCATTTTCAACTTTTGCGATTTCACCCCGAGCCATTGCTAAGTTAATTGCTGGTAATAAAGGGGCAAAAGAAAGACCAATCCCGGCATTAGCGGCAAATAACTCCTGTTTCGCTTGCTCCATATCAGGACGATTTTCAATGATATTTATTGGAAGGGCGCCAATAATCATTTTTTGACCATTTAAATCCCTGAAACGACGACTCACAAAAACCCTGTCTGGATTTTCATCTAATAAATAATGCAAAGCATTTTCACGAACCACAATATTTTGTTGTACTACTCGTTCTTTCGCCTGGATTAAAGAAAATTCTGTTAGAGCGAGATCTACTTCAGTTCGAGCATATAAACCACCTTGATAAAGAGTCTTGGAAATCGTAATTAGTTTTGAAAGGTCTTGTTCCAAAGCATGCAGCAGTGATAATTGCTCTACCTGACTCAAATAATTAAAGTAATTACTGGCAATCTGACTTATCACAGCCAGTCGAATACCATGATACATTGATTTTGTTGCTTTTAATTCATATCTGGCTTTTTGTTGTTCTTTTATCTGTTTAAAAATATTAAGGGTATAAGTAGGTACTGCAGTGAGCAAAACGCCTGGAAAGCCCAAGTAGGGAAATGAAGAATAACCTGCATTTCCGGTAACATCAGGAATCCAATTTAATTGTACGCGCTTTAATTCACCTTGTGCTGCTTCGATATGAGCAACTGCGATGTTAATATCATTATTATAAATTAAGCCTCTATCAATGAATGAATTCAAGTTGGGATCATTAAATTGTTTCCACCATGCAAAACAAGTAAGGTTTTCATTGGAATTCATGTAATGCTTATTTTTAGCAGCCCACTGATCAGGAACCACCAGTAAAGGCTTTTGAGCATGCTGAGCACAAGAGCTTAGAATGAGACTCAAAATGAGCAAACCAATAGTCCTTATCAATTTACTCTCCTATGTATTTTATCCTTTGGCTTTGATTTGCCCGATCAAGTTGCGCGAGTATGTTTTGAGTCTCAGATTCCAATAACTCATTACGATGAGGCGCCAAAACAAACAATCTGCGTATATTGTGATATGCTTGTTGCACTATAGCGCTGAAAAAAGATAATTCTTCAAGGAAATTTATTTCTGGATGAGTCTCATGTTTTGCTGCATCAACAAAAGCATATAAATCCAATATATTTGTGTTCAATGCAATACTTACTCGTAAATAGCTACTATCGCGCATGGGCCGTTGGGTCACTATAAGAAAGAGTTTATTTAATCGTGTAATAATTCTTTTTTGTAAATCGAGATAAAATTTGCGTGATAAATGGCTCCCACGAAATATGAAAAACTCAAACATGAAACACAGCAAAAAAGCAACGACAGTAGACAATAGATAATCAAAAAAGAAATTAGGAACGGCGTAATTATTTCCCCCATAATAATCAGTTCCTAATGAAGTCAAAGTCACTGTAAAAATAGTTGGAAATGCATATAGCTTGCCTAAAGAAAAGTAGGCCATAAATACAATAAAAGGAATAACAATCAAGATTAACCGAAAATCTATTTGCCCCATAACCCACAAAAAATAAGAAAGAAGCAATCCAAAAACAGCCCCCCAGAATCGGTGGGTAGTACGCAATAAACTTGCCCCTTTATCAAAACCTGCATAAATCATCATTACCGCAAAGCCTATCCATCCGGCATGGGAGTATCCTAATATCCGCTGTACCGCCAAAGCTGTGGCAAAAACAAGGCAAATCTGTAGCGCTCGCGTTTTTCGATAATCTATATTTTTAAACACAGATAATTCCAAGAATGTACTAATTTATTTAAAATAACCCAAGGCGTTGCGGCTAAATCACAAGGCCGTTCTTTTTCGATTGCTTGTTTAAAAACATGGAGCTTTTGAATAAATAAGTTAATCTTTTCACTATCCATCATGATCGCCTCTACTTCTGTAACACAAACCAGTAGATGCAATTGATTTACAAGTAAATTAATTTTCCAAATCGAACGCAGTGGAAAAGAACGAGGTAACATCCTGGCATAGCGTACTAAATGGGTCGTATGCCCACGGACGGGATCAAAAACAATTCTTTGATTTGCAACCATTAGGGATAAATGTTCCGTAATTTGTGACATCAATAATAATAATGATCGTAACCAAAGACGATAATAATAGCTGCGCGGAAAAAAAGCTAATGCAGCAAAAACTACTGCCATGGCAATAAAAGTGTTTAAACAATTATTTAGGATTGCATAAAAACTGGTATTAACCTCTCCATACAATAAAGAATAAGCGCCCAAACTTAACGCAACAGGGGCAATGACAATGGTATGCATTCTGCTTTTAATCGCAATCAAGTACAGTAGAAAAGAATAAAAAAATGCAAGAATAGGAAAAAAGGGGGTAATAGAAAAAATATCAAAAAGAAACGCACTTATAGCGGACCATAATATGCAATAAAAAAGCAGCAAATTTTTTTTCTTCATCGTTTCGCCAACTACTTCGGCAGCCATTGCTGTTAGTGGAATATAAAAATAATAAAAATAAGGGTTAGGAATAGAAAATACGAAGTTAACCGCAAAAAGGATCAATAAAACATAAGCAGCTTTCATTCCGTTCACACGGTGATTCCCGTAGGGATCATACGCTTCAATGATGTGAGCGAGTTTTGATATAAACATAAGCACTAGCACCAGGATGAAGAGGATATTTAGGATCTGGATCAAGAATTTCTATCTGGATGGGAAAGCGTTGTGGTTCCAAAAGCCATTGATTGTTGCTACCTACTTTTTGCTGCTGCGTGCGTGGATCTGTTGTTTGCCGGTCAGCAGCCCATATGGTATTGACTATTCGTCCATGAAAGATTTTATTAAAATAATACATACGAAGCATGATATACACCTTATCTCCAGGCCTTACTCTTCGTAAGTCCGTTTCATATAAGTTTGCTTGTACCCACCACTTTGAGGTATCGATAAATGAAAATAAGGGCTCATGAATTTTAACTGGGGTTCCTGCACCAATATAAAGATTATCAACTACACCATCGGCCGGGGCTCTGACTGTAGTTAAATCAAGATTAACGCGAGCATTATGTTTTTCTGCTTTGAGTGCTTTAATGAGCTTTCTTTGTTGAATGATTTGCTGATCCTCAATAGCAATTTGTTTTTTGAGCGAGTCCATCTTCTGTTCCAGCGAGTGCAAATCATAATCAAGCGTACGCACTTCAAGTTTTGACAACGCTTCGCGTACACTAGGCGCTTTTTTTAATTGGTATTCAAATTTAGCTTTTTCATAAGCATATTTTGCAGCAGCTAATAACGTTTCAGTCTTTTGGGTTTGGCGATTAATCACTTTAAGCGATTCTATTGCTTCTTCATATCGTGCTTTTGCATATTCATAAGTTAAACGATAAGACTTCTGATAAACTTCAAATAAAGGCTGATCCTTTTTAACAATACTCCCGTTATGTACATAAATCTTAGTAATGAATCCGGAAACATCTGCTGCAACAGGTGTCACATTAGTCACAACAAAAGCATGACTTGTAAAAGGAATCAAATAAGAAAAAATATGATAAATACCAATTAATACACTGATAACGATCACAATGACAGGTAAATTAATCTCATTTTTTGAGACTTTAAATATCCTTTTCATGAAATACCTTTTTTAAATCATTTATGCAGATTAGTATTTTTGCTGCTTCAGGCAAACATTAACTTTACATGAAACAGCAATTTTTTCCAAAACTGCTGTAAACAGCGTATTATAGGGTATGAAATAAATTTGCAAATGCGCTTTAAGAAACTAATTTTTATTTTAAGGTGATCTGAATACAATCTTGTATTTGATAAACTTGATAAAAATAATGACGCAATCATTTGTGCTGTAAAGGGAGAGAGCATGAAAAGCGAAATTAAGATTCCAACCGTAGAAATTACCGTAGTACGAATCTATACCTTAGAGCGAGCCGATAAAATTCCTGCTATTTTGAATTATCTACAAAATGAAGCTAAAATTCGTGGAATAAGTGTTTTTCGTGCTATTAGTGGCTTTGGTGAAACAAATGCCAACAATGGTTCTTTTTTAGAAATACCTTTTTCTCTTCCTATAATTATTGAGTTTTTTGACGAACCTGAAAAAATTACTGTAGCTCTAGAATATTTAACTACAATAATAAAAAAAGAACATCTTATTTTTTTTCTTGCTCGGGCAAATGCTTAAATTTAGATTATTGAGTCTTATGCCGCACTTTATCTTAACAAATCTTAATGCTGTTTATTATCAATGCATATAGGAGTAGATATGTCTTCTCAGTTACAGTTATTTAGTGATATTGAACCAATGTTGCTCCAATATAAAAATACTGATGCTCTAAAAAGAAGAGAGATATTGCTTGATGCAATTACTGCCGTACAGAAATTATCTGGAGAAATTTCATCTAAAGATGATGCAAAGGGACACTATAAATTATTATCCTATACTGCAACCTTAATTAGCTATGCCGACGTTTTGAATCGAATTGAAAATCAAAAATTTTTTGAGATTTTGTTAGATTTCTATAACATGGACTTAAATGCTAAATTAAGTGATTGGTTTGAATTTGGTCCACTAGGACAAATGAGATTAAAAAAACCGCTCCCTGAATATACCCCTGAAATCTGGGAAAAATTCCGTACCGCACAAAAAGAACATCTTGGAAAAACTGGAAAAGAAGGTACCTTTAATTTAGATCAACTTGATATTAATCATCCACCAGTAAATCAATTATATCCCATTCAAATTCAAATGTTCAGAAAGCTTTTCAATGAGGCTGTAGATAAGATAAGTGTTGATGCGAAAGGACAAATTCGATTTGCAAAACGCCATGGCCTCTACCAATTACCAGGTGGGGGAATGGTTGAAGCAAGCGACGCCGGCACAGTTGAGGGATGGGCTTATAAAATGCTTCAAGAACATTTAGAAGAAGAACATGCCAATCTTTTTATAAAAGCTGCGCCACTATATAATCAATTGGATAAAATTCTATTTAACCAACGTTTATTAAAAATTTTTAACAGCCCACAAACCAAAACGTTATCAAATGATTTCCAAAAAATTTTAAAAAACAGAATTAACGTTGAGGACACCAATGCCAAATGTCTGCACGGGATTATAAATGCGATCGATGAACAAAAAGAAAATGAAAAAAATGAGCACATTAGAAAATCATTAAGCGAATTACGTGCCCAAATTCAGGTACAAACCTTTGAGCTAACTCCTTTGTTCGCAGAAGCTTTTGTATACACCAAAGAAAATTCAAAATGTATGGATATTAAGCAATACCTCGACTCACGCGCCGCAGGTGGATTTCAAATATCGCATGTCTTTATATTCAGCTATCCTTTGGAAGAGTGGTTTAGGGAAAAGTTCAATAGTCCAAATGATGAGTTAGGTGATGATCTTAGTGGATCGAAAATTGAACGCTTGACGTTACTTCAAAGCATAGCTCAGTTTAAAAATATTAAATATTCTCATCTATTAATTGGATTGGCAGCCTATAATGAAGCTTTGGATAATGGTCTATTAGACATTAGTGCTGTCTGGAATAATTACCAATTTGATGCAGCCCGAAATGCCATTATCTCAATGCTACCGATTTTTGAACCCCGGCAACAAGTTATTGGCTGATACAAAATGAACATTTTAGATGCTTTTTCCATAGTTTAAATATTAAGGTGTGTTGAAAATTCATCCCCATCATCCAGGCGCTCTTAATTTATGACATATTTCCTCATCGAGATCACGCCATTCTGGATTAAGCTCCTCAATCCTATTTAACGCCCATTGTCTGTACCAATTTTTGAAACGTTTGTCACGTCGAGCAGCTTCTACACAGGCTTCATGAACCTCATAATAAACCAATAGAAACACATTGTACCTGGCTCTAAATCGAGGAACCCTATTATTTTTATGCTCCCAGACTCGTTTCATTAAATCGGATGTTGAACCGGTATCTAGTGTAGCTTTCCGCCTGCTTGCCATAAGATATGGCATAAAATGATGAGATCTTTAAAAATCTTCACCAACTTGTTTTTGAGGATCAACGATTGAATTGTTGCTAGAGAGAATTCCAGAATCAAAATGCTAGAGGTAGATCTCACCAAAGACAGCCAACAGACATACGCAATAACATTGCCACAACAAGCATACGCAGATTAAGCTTGTCATAAATCTGATGTCGTAGCATGCCCTCCTTCAGTTTTGACTAAAGCCCATCATGGAGCATCAGTCTAGCCATTGTAAACTCATTTTATACTTGATATGAGAATCGTTATATCATGAGGTTGCTCTTATTCATCAATCGATTAGAATAATCTATTGGGTTCATTTTAAATAGGACTATCTCCGGGATGCCGCGAACAAGTCCATATACGTAGGCGGTGGGGATGAAAGGTCAACACGCCTTACAATCAATCGTAAAAAATTATACCATCCATGGAAAGAATTCTAGAAGTATTCTATTCTTAATAAGCTTGGGTTACTTCAAGCTTAATTTAAATAAAATTTTTTATAAGGATAGTAATAATGGATGCATGGAATAGTGTAATTTTTATGAAAAGTAACAAACCTATGTCTGCTATGAATGAAATGGCAAAATGGGATGGAGTTCAAAAAATGTGGTCTACAACAGGTGAATGGGACTGGTGTATTCAACTGGATCCAAAAACATCATCTCCTGAAAAAGCTGAAGCATTTGTTGCTCGTATGCGTGAAGGGCACTGGGCAACAGAAACCAAAACAAATTGGTGGAAAGAAGTTGCTGCAAAATGAATTCTCGGCTCGGAGCAATAAGCTCCGAGCTTATGGTAAATGCATTTAAAATCATGGCCAACATCGAGTTACTCAAAAATTCTTTTTAGTTCCAACAATCCAATCGAATCATCAACCTGTATTTACTTTAAAAATATTGTAAATATTTTATACTTAAACATACAAGGACTAAGAGGGCTAACAGATGGAAAATAAAAAAGGAGCAATTGATTTTAAATTAATTTTTGAATCAATACCTGGCCTTTATCTTATTTTAGATAAAAATTTTACGATTATTGGAGCAAGCAATAATTATCTGCGCTCTACAATGGTAACTAGAGAACAAATTATAGGCAAAAATATATTTAAGGCGTTCCCGGATAATCCAGAAGATCCCTGCGCAACAGGGGAAATAAATTTACGTGCTTCATTAAATAGAGTTTTAAAAAATAAAACCTATGACACCATGGCCATTCAAAAATATGATATACGCCGTCCCCAAGAAAAAGGGGGGGGATATGAAGAACGGTATTGGAGCCCAATCAATTTACCCGTTTTAGATGCCCATAACCGGATTAAATATATTATCCACCGAGTTGAGGATGTTACAGAATATATTCAATTAAAAAAATCTCGTTCGGAACAATTAAAAATAATGGAAGAACTCCGTACCCGAGCCGGAGAAATGGAAATTGAAATTTATCAACGCGCCCAAGAAATTCAGACCGTAAATAAACAATTACAAGAGGTTAATAGTCACTTAGCCTTGCTGGATCAAATGAAAACTCAATTTTTTGCAAATATCAGTCATGAATTACGGACACCACTGATGTTAATTTTAGGGCCTATAGATTCATTACTACAGGATAAACCACTATCATCCCTACAAACAAAAAAATTGCGCTTAATTAAAGAAAATGCCCTTCTCTTATCAAAGCATGTAAATGATTTATTAGATATTGCAAAATTTGATGCAGCGAAATTAGAAATTAATTATTACGATATTGATTTTGTGCAACTTATTAAAAAAGTATTATCTTTATTTGAAGCAGATATTGAAGCTAAAGAATTTCAGGTTTCCTGTGATTTCCCTAAAACGCTACTCATTCAAATTGATAGTGAAAAAATAGAGCGCGTTGTCCTTAACTTACTCTCCAATTCAATTAAATTTAATCCAATTCATGGAATAATCAATCTTAAATTGCATAAAAAAAAGAATTATGCCGAATTTTCTATTGAAGATAATGGTCCAGGAATTCCTTCAAAATTTAAAGAAGCAATTTTTGAACGTTTCTTTCAAATGGAAGAAAGTTTGTATCATTCAGCTGGTACTGGTTTAGGATTAGCCATCGTAAAAGATTTTGTTGAATTACATAAAGGTACGATTAATGTACAGAAGTCCGAATTAGGTGGCGCACGTTTTGTGATTCAAATTCCATTAAAAGCCCCAGAAAATCAATTGGTGCATCATACTCACCCCCCGTTAAAAATGCTTGAAATACCTCGTTATGTAAAAGAACAACAAAAATCAGGATTTCTGCAAACAAAAGGGATAGAAAATGCCAACTGCCCTCTGGTATTAATAGTAGAAGATAATCCAGCAATGAATGAATTTTTGTGTGAAATTCTCAGTAAAGAATACCGCATTATCTGTGCCCATGATGGTAAAGAAGGTTTGGAGAAAGCTATCGAGTTTCTTCCTCATGTAATTATTAGTGATATAATGATGCCTGATATGAATGGAATCGAAATGGTTCATGCTATAAGAAAGCATTCATCCCTACTTTCCACCCCTATTATGATTGTAACTGCGAAAGCAGATGATGATCTTCGGGTGCGCATACTCCAGGAAGGCGCCCAGGACTATATGACGAAACCCTTTTCAGCTCAAGAGCTTAAAGCAAGAATTGCAAATTTAGTTTTAGTCAAAAATGCAGAAGATGAATTAGAGCGATTTGTTTATTTAGCGTCTCATGATTTAAAATCACCATTACCCGCAATAGAGCACCTTGTTTCATGGATTGAAGAAGATACCGAGAACCAATTGACTCCCCAATCTCGAAAATATCTAAGCTTTTTAAGAAAGCGTGCTTATCGAATGTCGAATTTATTGGATGGGCTATTAAAATATGCCCAAGCTGGGGTGATTCATTCAAAAGTTGAAACAATTAACTTTTCGGAATTAGTAAATAATGTCGTCCATAAAGTAGATTCCGCAAACGATTTCGATATTCATTGCGATCGATGCAATTTTTCTATTAAAGCAGAAAGAACACCATTACAAGAAGTACTTTATGAACTTATTGATAATAGTGTAAAACATCATCATCTTCATAAGGGACACATTAAAGTCGGTGTTATTGAAAAAAAAGCTTGTTATGAATTTTTTGTTGCTGATGATGGCCCTGGAATAGAAAGTGCCTATCAAGATCGAATTTTTCAGCTTTTTCAAACTCTGCAACCCCGTGATATTTTCGAAAGTTGTGGCGTAGGACTTAGTATCGCAAAAAAAATTGTTGAAACCCATGGATCCAATATCTGGGTTGAATCCGCTAAAAACCAAGGTGCTGTATTTCATTTTACCTGGCCCAAACGAACAGAACATCTAAGAAATATAAAAAAATAAAGGTCGTTCAAAGTGTGAGAAGATGCGAAGGCAAGAATTACGTAAGAGCGTTTGAAAACGACATAAAGCTGTTTTGCTCCTTTTCTGTCGAACTCTCATTAATTTAATGACTTTACGCTATAATGTAAAAATTGCACCTTAATTAGACTCTAGAAATGCAAAATACATCCCTGCAGGACCAATTTCAACAAGCCTATCAAGAGGTCATTGAGCTTCATGTCCAAATTGAGAATTTATTTCACAACAAAATAACTAATGAAGCTCGATTGCCTTTCTTAAGTTATTTTCATCCAAATTTTACTATAATCCAACCCGATGGGGTATTGAGAGATTATGATTGGCTTGGCAATTGGTATCTTAATGCAGCAGGCTCGCGCCCCCAAGTAACCATTACAATTGAACATTTTAAAAAGATTTTTTCTTGCGCAGATAATGTTATCGTTAGTTACGAAGAAGTACAACAGATCACCGAATATGAACGCTTGAGACGTTTATCCACTGTAATTTTTGTCCCGACAAACAATCCGGAACAACCATTGCTTTGGCGACATTTGCATGAAACATGGATTAAATAGCAGAAACAGCATGAGTAAAATAATAATATTAAAAGACAATACCTTATCACAAACCGATGAGCTTCTTACCTTAATAAAGAGCGATATGGATGTAGAAATTATAGAGGTTCAGGATCCTGTAGATAGCTCACTTGAAGAGTTCGCCCAAAAGAATAAAACCATACTTATCGCCTTGGGAAAGCTATGTGAATTGGGATGGATCATTTCAAATAAGGTTAATGCGTTTAAAGCAATAATATTGATTCATCCTCAAGTGCTTCCCGATTATTTAACGATGACTCATCAACATCCGTGTATGATTATCCACACTCCCGAAAATCCATTTATAACATTTCAACAATTGTCTGCCATTTCACGTCCCCGACCTGACATCGCTCAATTTATTAGTTCATCCCACAATTTTTTAGAATATCAGCAAGAAATATTTGCGTTCATGAAACAATATTTACAAGATCCTGAAGAAACGCACCTCACACGTATTATCCGCGACACAGATATTACGAACATGTTGCCTGCACCCAACCCTGGAGCCATCCGAATTCTGGAAGAAAATAAGGTTACGGTTGGAATAGTAATGCCAGGTAAAAACCCTCCATTTGAACACATCAATCCTGGGTATAAAAATGAAATTCATTTTGTAGTATCGGGCACTGCTCAATTTCGGCATGGCAATACCGACCCAAAAACGCTTGTTAAGCCGGGTGATTTCGTTTATGTCAAAGCATTTGAAAAACATGAATGGACTGATTGGTCTGACGATTTTAAACTCATCTTCATGCAATGGGAGATAGAATAACCTCTATAAAACAGGATAGCCGCCACAATGTTTGTATTCCCTGCGGGAGTCTAAAATAGCTACCAGACCGTAAACGATCTTATCGGGATCTAAAAAATCATTATAAACAATTTTTATAACCTACTGGTTTAAAATAAGTCAACCTATGCTAATATTTGTCGTTTTAATTTTATTAAGGACATTAAATGCCGTTTACTGCTCAATTTATTAATACTCAAAACTTGAATGCAGCACTTGAGGTATTAGGGCTCTCTTCACAGAACTTACAAAATCAACCTTCAGAAAAAATTTTAGACGAGATAAAGAAAGCTTATAAAAAAATGGCTCTTAAAGTCCATCCTGATAAAAATCAATCACCGAATGCAGCAGAACAATTTAAAGAACTTTCTCATGTCTATAATTTATTTGAAGACGCACACGCCCATGGCCATTTTGATTTCCTCTTCAAAACCCCAAGTGTACCACATACCAACCCTACTCCGGCGAAGAAAACTTTAAATACCGATTATAAAGCCTGGAGGGATGAAGTAGTGAAAGACTACGGTGAATCACCGTCACTAAGACATGCCTCTCAAAACTCTTTTTTCGCTGAAAAATTACTTCAGGTATTAGAAACACAATATCCATCAATATTCTCAACACCAGTTACTGAAACTTTTGCATCCATTATTGCAAAGCATGTTTTTCTATTTCGGCAACACTATGGTTATGAACATGATAAAGCAACACAAGAATATCCAAATTCTGAATTGTTTCGTAATTTAGTTCATGATCTTGTACACCATGGATTTAACCTAATGCCGGCGGCCCCTAATGCTTATATCAGGTTTAAAATACAAGATATTTCGTTTAATCCTATTGCTGGCACCCATGTTAATCTATTTGTTCATAATGAGTTTAAAAATTGGTTTAAGAGCATTCCACTACAGAAAGCTACTTCTTGGGAAGGTGTCATTTTATTCAAAATAGACAACGATACTGTGTCGCTTAACAAAGGAAAAGGAACCCCGGGAATTCAAATTAAAAAATCAAGTGACGCATTTGTTGCTTTTAACAACATTACTGCCGATGCTAAATCCAGTGTCGAAAGACAAGAAAATCTCTTGGGATTTTTAAATTTAATCGATACCTGCATCAAAACATTACAAAAAGCTAAGGGATTGGAAGGTATTTCTATTGCATTTAAACCAATCGATATTAATTTTACGGTTAGCAAAGGCACACATACTCAACTATTTCCCGAACCCGAATTTGAGCAATGGTTTGCTAGTCTTCCCATTAAAAAGGCAATAAACGTTGAAGAAAATATGTCTGTTTATAAAGGCGATGAGGATACTTTATCTATTCATACAGGACCAGGAACATCAGGGATCCAGATTAAAAAAAACCAACATGTGTTCGAAGCAATGAATAATCTCACCGCAGATTCTCAATACCAAACAATGGAAGAAAGAACACAGAATTTAATTCGCTTTTTAAAACGTTTGGACACTCATGTAACTAAATTTTCTGATGCAGAAAAGAATATTCCCACTAATGAGTTTGGCTTGTAACCTGGAGCATATTAGGGGGTTATTAGTTTTTACTGTCTACGTGTTGCGCTTTATGCGCGACACCTAACATTTCAAGTACCTAATTTTGATTCCCAAAAATCTCAGGTGCAAAGCGCAAGACCTAAGTGATTAGCATGAATGCTCAACACCCCCTAATGTAAATACGAAGCGTATTTCAATACCTTGAATACGCTTTATTTTTCTCATCATCTTTCAAATATCCACTGCTTCATCAGGCCAAACACTACATTGTACTTGCCCAATATGCTTCTTTTGTAAAAAAAGCATCACTAAACGAGATTGGCCAATACCACCACCAATAGTCTGGGGTAAAGCACCGGAGATTAATTTCTGATGCCAATCATAATCCAAACGATGTTGGGAACCCGTTATTGCTAATTGATACTTTAACATGGCTTCATTGACCCTGATACCCATAGAAGAAAGTTCGAAAGCATCCTCAAGTACCGGATTCCACACTAAAATATCCCCATTTAATCCTGTCAATCCCACTTCATTCACAGAGCTCCAATCATCGTAATCCGGAGCACGTACATCATGAGGTTTGCCATCTGACAAAGCACCCCCTATCCCGATTAAGAAAACTGCCCCATATTTTTTAGTAATCTGTCGCTCCCTCTCTTTAGGAGATAAATGAGGATACAAGGCAAGTAACTCTTCCGTATAAACAAAATGTATGTATTGGGGTAGAAATCGATTTAAACCATAAAGATCACTAACAGCTTTTTCCGTTTCTTTGATTGCATCATAAAGTTCAATCACTGTTTTTTTCAAATAACCTAAACTACGATCGTTATCATCTATGACCCGTTCCCAATCCCATTGATCGACAAAAACAGAATGGGTGGCACTTAATACTTCCTCATCAGGTCTTAAAGCGCGCATATGGGTATAAATACCATCCCCTGCTTGAAAGTCGCGCTCTCCTAGCAACTTTCTTTTCCATTTTGCTAATGAATGGACAACCTCATACTTACGATCAGGTATGGCTTTAACCTTTACGGAAACAGCTTGTTCTGTTCCAGATAAGTTATCTTGTACACCATCACCTATACAAGCTAATAATGGCCCTTGTACCTCAATAAGGCCTAATTTTTGTTCTAATTCACGCGAAAAAAAAGTTTTAACAAAGCTTATTTGCTTTTGTTCTTCAATAAACGACGACTTCATAAAACCACCTCAGATATAATTTATATGTTATATTATATTGAATTTTTCCATTATTTTTATTATTAAATTAAAATATACATGGATATAAAATATAAAATTTATTAAAATTAACTTTTTATTAAATGAAATTTAAAATTTAAAGATGAAAGACCTGGAAAATTATCAAATCGATAATCTAGATAAAAAAATACTCCATGCATTAATGAAAAATGCACGCACCGCATACGCAGAATTGGCCAAGGCATATGCTGTAAGCCCCGCTACGATTCACGTACGTGTAGAAAAAATGCGGCAGGCAGGTATTATTGAAGGAGTGCATGTACATATCAATCCAAAACGATTAGGGTATGATGTTTGTTGTTTTATCGGTATTACGCTTAATCATGCAAAAGATTACCAATCTGCTCTCAAGAAATTAGAAGGTCTAGAAGAAGTTATTGAAGCTTATTACACTATCGGTCATCATTTTAATATTTTTATTAAAGTGATGTGTCAATCAATTGATGCTTTACAACAGCTCTTGGTGAATAAAATTCAGCTTATTGAGGAAATACATTCGACGGAAACGCTTATCTCATTGCAAAATCCCATCATGCGGTCAGTGACTCCTTGAGTTTCTCTGTCTAGTTTTTCTTAAGGCTTTCGTCATTGTCACGAAAGCGGAAATTATTTCTATAGGGGCATTGTGCCCCGCTTTGGCGAGAATGAATATAAGACCTAAATCATTGATAGTGGGGTCAGGGAAGCAGGTAAAGATTCATTCGCAGCAAGACTTAAGTAATTTTTAAAAAAAGTCATATCGGTTTTATTTTCTAACTGTTTTCTCTTTTCATAGAATATTGAATCCACAAGTTGTTGTTCTTCTGTAGATAATTTATTGGAGAATAATAACAACTCATCCTGTGCATCTGGACAAGTTTTTGCATCAAATAGCAAATCATTGAGCTCATTTAATTGATTATTTCCCTCAGTAGGATCCAGGAAATGAATTTTTCGCGCCAGCTTACTTAACAAGATTAATTTATAAATCTGTGGAATATTTTTTTCATAGTGCACTATCGTATAAAGTTCTCGAAGCTTATGAAGGAACATCGCTAAATTATCAGTATCATGCTTATTTCCCAAAGAATACTTAAGTGCTATATAGGCATATAAATAAAAAATAAAGCTCTTTGTCTTTGGATGAATCTCTATTGCATTTTTGTAAGATCCAAACACTAATTTTTTTCCATGATTTGTTTTAATACACGCGTAATAATTACTTTCCGTAGTCATCAAAAGTTTTACTGTATCATCCTTAAGCAACTGTTTAGCCACTGCTCCGCTGGCTTCCGTATAGTGGTCTTCATGAAGCATTTTTTTCAAAAAATTCAAGCGCCGTTCACGTCCTGTACTATCATTTTGACCAAACCCAAAGCTAATTCGTGTTCCAAATGGTGTTGTTCGAAGCAAAAAACAATGACCGATTTCATTTTGATCTTCAAGAATCAGGATGCGATTATATTTAAAATGCGTATCTTGGGGATCAATACTTCTTTGAAACTCTTCTAAGGTAAGTAAAGAGCCTCCAATTGGTTTATAAGTGTCAAGATACAAATTATAGAGTTGGGCAATTTCATATGCCTCGAGGCTATCCACAATGCGTTCGCCCGTTTGGGAAATTTTTTTAATAACTAACATTATTTATCGCTTATCTACGTGTTTGAACTTTTGCTAGATGAGAAATTTAATATGCCCAACGGTTTTGAATTAAAGCAGGATATCAATGCATATTTCTAATTAATCACTAACGTTGATCTTTAAACTTTTAATGTCATTTTCAATTTAGTAAAGGACATTTTAGAGTCCATTTGATATTGGAATGCGCATTCTAAATGAAATAGAATAAAAAAATAAACCTTTTATTAAAAAGAAGTACAACCTCATGGTATTTGAGCTTGTCTTGTCGCGCTCATTATACTAAGAAGCTGTTCTGTATCTTTTGGTTCTTTTGGTTCTTTTGCTTTTCTAAAAAAACCACCGAGGCTCCCGGTATTGTGAGTATTTTGTTTTTCCCGCAAGTGGGCAACGAGATAAGCACTTCCAGGTGCATTAGTAACCCCCCCTGAAGATAAGTGAGTCGCAACAATCAGATTTTTTATCGATCCATACTCATTTTGTCCATAGCATATTGTAGGAACCCCATCATAAGCACATGCTCTTGCACCTGTCCAACGAGTAAGAAACCGATCACGAATCAATTGGTCAAGTTCTTGTTGCCCCAGTGTGATACATCTAGTATCTCGATCTAAACAGACACTAATCAATGGTGCATAAATTTGGTTCAACACATTTAATTGGTACACTGAAGCTTTTATTGCATAATCAGCATTTAAATCAGGTTCGTCCAGACCTAAAAATGCTTTCATTCCACCAATGCCCAGCGTAAATGACTCTCCAAATTTACCGACTTGCACCACAGAGGAGCTCGCCACTCCAGTACGAATAGCCAAATTACATTTATAATCCATCTTAAAACCTGCTTTCAGAACCAAACGCTCAGGCAAAATTAATTTTAAGGAGAATCCAGCAAAACGAGCATGGGGTGGTTCGAATAAGCCGAATCGACGAAGTGTACCTACACTTTCTCCAGGACAAAGAATAAAATCATTCGAGTTGTAGTTACGTTTTTTTATTGTGGCCTTTTTATCGGCAATATGAAATTGGGAAACATGATTTTTTTCAACAGAGTAACCAAGCCCTACAACTTCTCCGAGCTTCGCTTTAAAACACGGTTTTTCTTTACCATCCTCGGTAAGATAAGTACCCATAACCCGTGTCAAGTAATCCACAAATTTGCTTAAAAATACTGGTGTGTTGATACAACCTCCTGGGCGCAATATAACTCCTGCTCCAGGATTCCAGCATCTAACTCCATCACTCCGGGTAGTACTGTAATTTTCATAAAATAATTGAAAAGAAGAATCAAGTTGTATAAGTTCATCAGGGCTTATTAATTGTGCTTGTTGATAGCCTGCCTCCCTACTTTCTTTAATCGTTGCATCTAACTTTTCTTCAAAATTCAATACATCATAATATATATCCAGGCGATAGCCATCTCTTAGACGTATTTCAGAGACACTTCGTTCACGACAAGCTAAATAGTTACTTTCAAGCAAAATATGACGCAATTCCTCATCTGCTGTTTCATGAATAAAACCCCACAACGACAAAGAAAGTTTGCTAAATTCAATAAGAAGTTCTTTTTTACGGTAAATATCTTCTTCACCACATGATTTTACAGCTTCAATGAACTCTTCCGCTTGATAAATAATTTTATCCGCATTCGGAAGTAAAATTCCGCCATTAAATTCCGTAAAAAATTTTCCTAATGCTTCAATAAATTTTTTCCCTGGAGGAACCACGGACAGTATTTCATTCCAGCTCAAGCTTGGCACTAAGAATGCTGCGGTGGTTTGTGTGATCGGATATTTACCCCGTATAGAAATTTTAATTGCCTTATCCTCCTCCCTTGCTTTCAAGAAAGCAAAATAGGCAATCATTAAAGCAACAATTCCGTTGCCAGCAATAGATACCTTTTCAGTAATGTTTTGGATAGGTATAGGCATAGTCGTTCCCCCAGTTTTTAATCCATTTTTCTATAGGGATAATGCAGTAAACTAAGGCGTTTTGACCATTCATCCCCACCGCCTACGTACCGAACTTGTTCGCGGCACCCCGGAGATAGTCCTATTTAAAATGAACCCAATAGATTATTGTAATCGATTGATTAATAAGAGCAACCACATCATAGAACGATTCTCATATCAAGTATAAAATGAGTTTGCAATGGCTGGACTGATACTCCATGATGGGTCATGGTCAAACTTGAAGGAGGGGATGCTACGACACCAGATTTATGACAAGCCTGATCTGCGTATGATTGTTGAGGTAATGTTATTGCAGACAATGGAAGTTAAATAGGATTAAGGAGCTTAATCCAGAATGGCGTGATCTAGATGAAGAAATCTGCCTTTGATTAAGAGCGCATGGATGCCGCGAACAAGTCGTGGCGGGGATGAATGGTCAACACGCCTTAATAAAAGATGCAAAAGGTTAAAAAGTTCAGGTCTTGCTTCGTCCGCCTTCATCCTGCAACGTCAGCGTATAATACGGTGGGCGTTAGAAAGCACTGTAGATTCCCTTGATTCTTGAAAAAATCCAATACGAGAACTTGTAACAGGGGGTATTAAATTACTGGAAAGAGCGTAACAAAAAAGAAGATTCAAATTGCATGTAGCGATAAAAAATTGATTTATAACCTTGGAGATTTAATATCGCTACAATTGTATTGTATCATTCAAAACTTAACTAATTATTAATAGCCTTTATTTTTTATTAGACTGAAAATTATCGCATGATAGGTCCGTATTTCCTTGGAGTATCGCTGCCAAAATTTGTATTTGGGTACGCGATAAGGTATCGAATCCGTTTAAATTAGCAACAGAGGGCCATAGCTCAATCGATTGTGCATCATATTGGGCTCCAGTTTTGAAAACATAGCACAAATTATCATTTTTATTTCCTGCCAATATTGTTGGAGAAACCGTTTGAAAATCAGCGTATACACCATTAACTACAAAACTTAATATTTTTTGATAGATTTGGGCCAAATTACTATTTATGGACGATGCTTGATTTAAACCCTGATTGCTAATAATGCATGCCCCATTTTCAGCGCATTGTTGCATCACGCTATATGAGAAAGTGAAGTTAGGTTTTGAACTCTCTGCTTGGACAGGAAAAAATGGGTTAATAGGGAAATCAAGCCAAGTGTTTTTCCAGGCAGCATAGTGTAGATTTATAGCATTTGATAAACAGTTTTGTTGCGCAAGATCTGTATAACCTGCGCTGATTAATGCATTTTGCGCATTTGGATCAGCCCATGAAATAAAGGGTTCATCCGTAGACGAAGCACAAGAGGTCACACTGATTTCGTGTATCAATGGTTCTTCATCATAAGTATGACCGTTTATATCCTTTGCATGAGCTAAAGCGGATAAAAAGCGTGTCCAATTATCTAAATAATCCTCCTCCCACCAGTGAGCCACTGTACCCCTCTGGGTTACATTACTTTTTTGAGCAACAATATTTATAGGTGCATTTCCATTTAAACTTTTTACCCAAGTCGGAGCTGCAAAGCCCGCCCAAACTCTCAATTTAGCAGTAATTTTTGCATTGGGATTGGCTTGATTATATAAATTAATAGCACTAAGTGCTTGATCAATACTTGTTGTATCAAGCGTAATATTTCCATTGTTATCGGGTGGATTAGGCTGTAATTGTGCCCAAGTCACATTAATTACAGTACCACCAAAAAGTTGTATCGTATTGGGCATTGTTAACTTATCCAAAGAATTATTTGGGGAAGGAGGAGGATCAATACTACCCTGTTTATTATAAAAAGTAATATCACCCATGTTCACTAAACCTTGTACAGGAGGTTTAGTGGGTGGATTAGCAGAAGATTGGCTTATAAGAGCTAACGTTAGCACCGTTGATAAAACTATTTTAATAAACAAATTCATAAAGGCCACTTATTATAAAACGAATTGGACAATCATTTTGAGATAATTGCGAATAAGTTATTTTATATGTAATGTTTATAAATCACTAGGTAAAAATCAACCTCTTAAATACCTGTGAGCTTAAAATGATACTTGTATTTTAATAAAGCCTGATATAATCCATTGATTGACCATTAGAAATAGTTCTAACACTATGGTACATCCTACATCTAAATCAGTAATGCCAAAGCGTTTTATGGTAATTGGTGCTCTATCAGCAATGTTTGCCACAATTTTTGGGGCTTTTGCTGCCCATTCTTTAAAAGCAGAATTTGATGCCTATCAGATGCATATTTTTCAAACGGGGGTTTTTTATCAATTTATCCATAGCTTAGCCTTATTATTTGTAGGCATGTTCCTCTATCAATTCAATGCACAAACCATAAGATTTGCAGGATGGTTATTTTTTGCTGGTATTTTGTTGTTTTCTGGTAGCTTATACTTACTGAGTTTGACGAAAATAAAAACCATTGGAATGGTCACTCCTTTCGGTGGAGTATGTTTTATAACTGCTTGGCTATTACTGGCTGTAGGAATATACAAAACCAATTAAGAGACGACCATCTATCATAATAACCAAGCCAGAACCAATTAGTCTTCTAAATCGACCCTGGCTTTATCAATATATATTCCTCATTAATTTTATAAGAGCACACATGATGATAAAGACGTTTTTTCTCGCTCTTCTTTTTGATGTTCTCTATTTATTTCATGTAAGAAACGCTTACCTCCTGTTTTTAAATTCAATTTAGATCCTGCGATTTTAGGGACAGCTTGAGATGAACTAACTGTAGTTTCAAGCATTTCAATCCCAAAGTTTAAGTAATGAATAGTCCGAATCTCTCGATTTACAAGTCCTTGTACACTATGTTGATAATATTCAAGTGGATGTTCTTCCATAGTGGAAGCCTTAAATAATACGCTTGAACCAATTTTATTTACCTCTACATTACGGTTTTTGAAAAGTGCTTTCATCGCGTTAGTAAAAAATGGGATACATGATGCATTATCATTAAAACTACGGTAAAACGGGCAGGCAAAGCCCTCTTCTCCAATTTGAAAAATTATTTTTCCATCTACTTTCTTACAAAAATCTTTACTGGCATAAAGGATAAGGTAATTGTAGAAATTTTTAAGGTGCCTTCCTCAATTATCTCTTGAGCAAGGTGTTTTCTTCCTTTTAAATAAGTGGTTAGAGTTTGATATAAATCAGGAGGGATTTTATCCTTATCTGTAAGGGTATATGGTGTTTTAAAGGTTGCCCCTTTCATCGCTTGATAGGTAGATTCATCAATGAAAATTCTTAATGAAATTGGGGTCTGCCCCTCTTTTAAATACCCTACATATTCGGAAACAAGGTGTTTGGTATGAGCAAGCACTCCTGGAAGTTCGGTAACTTTATTGAGTGTGCGTGTAGTGCCAGAAACCTTATATTTAACTTCAGCCGCATAACGCAAAGGTTCATTAATCTGGTTTTCCCCATTAAAAACTTGAGGATGGATAATCCCTTTTAATCCACCACTTCCTACAAAATAATCCGTTTGAGGATATTGTTCTTGTAACTCATTAAAGTCTTTCACTTCTTGGTATTGGATTTTAATACCAATTGATGTGGCATATTCCCTTAGCTTTTTTTCCAAATCACTAATTGTCACTTTAGAATGGATTCTCTCTAATACCTCTCCAAAGCCATTACTTCTATCCATTCCAGAAAAAGAGCTTTGTTCCACATACATAGCGTGATTACGTATAGGAACCTCATATTTTTCAAACATTAGGATTTCTTTTTCAGGGAATTGCAGTTTTAATTGTATGGCACCTAAAAGGCCTATAGGCCCTGCACCAATAAAAATTACATCTGTCATAATTTATTGATAACATCTGAAAAACATGAAGGTATCATAGCAGGTAACATTTTATTTTCATCTGATTTTTAAAGGCAAAATCATAACCATGAAAAACAGCCCAATAAACTTTTGATTTCCCATCAGCAAATAGATCTGATTGCAATTTAAAATGTATAAATTATAGTGCCAATAATTTTTTATAAATGCTCAGCAAGGGTAGATTAGAAAGCTTGACTGACCTGGTCGTTTTTATGCCTAAATACTGAAAAACCCTTATTGAAATTGACGGATTTATTATGAAATTTTTTAAACGGTTATATGTTCAAGTTATTGCAGGAATATTTATCGGTATTCTTTTAGGCATTGTTGCTCCAACTTTAGCGGTCTCATTTAAACCCTTTGCTGATTTATTCATAAAACTAATAAAAATGATGATAACGCCTATCATTTTCCTAACCCTTGTTTCCGGTATTGCTGCAATGAGTGATTTAAAAACCGTAGGTAAAATTGGCGGTATCTCACTAATTTACTTCTTAATAACAACTATTTGCGCCTTAGCATTGGGGCTGGTAGTAGCAAATATAGTTAAGCCGGGCGCGGGCATGAATATAGATCCCTCTTCTTTAAATATCTCCGAAGCACAATCTTACCTGGGCAAAACAGAACAGATAAATAATGTCCAGGATTTTGTTCTGAACATTGTTCCTGAAACCTTTTTTAGTGCCTTTGTCTCTGGGGAAATTTTACAAGTGTTGTTTGTTGCAATCATTTTTGCGTTAGGATTGATGTCATATGGAAGTAAAGGGAAATTTATCCTGGAGGGATTTGAGCACTTGACCAAAATATTTTTTAACATTATCCATGCGATGATGCATTATGCCCCGGTAGCAGCTTTTGCTGCTATGGCCTATACCGTAGGTCAATATGGCGCCCATTCTTTGCTGGGATTAACCGAATTATTGCTTTGTTTTTACTTAACTTGTATTGCATTTGTACTTGTCTTACTGGGAAGTATTCTCTACTTTGTTTTAGGTTTAAATGTATTCAAAGTAATCAAATATTTTAAAACCGAAATTTTTATCGTTTTTGCAACATCTTCTTCTGAAACCGTAATGCCAAACTTACTGGAAAAACTCACTGAATTGGGTTGTGATAAATCAGTAGTGGATCTGGTGATCCCCACAGGTTACTCTTTTAATTTAGATGGAACGGCGATTTATCTCACTCTCGCTGCTTTATTTATTGCGCAGGCAACCAATTCAAATTTACCCCTTGATCAGCAAATCTTTTTATTAATGATTATGATTATCAGTTCAAAAGGGGCAGCTGGAGTTACAGGAAGTGGTTTTATTATATTGGCCAGCTCTCTAGCCGCTGTAGGAACCATTCCTGTGGCCGGTGTAGTTATAATTCTTGGGGTGGATCGTTTTATGTCTGGGGGAAGATCTTTAACCAACATGATCGGCAATGCCATTGCTGCATTGATCATTTCAAAATGGCAAAAATCGATTAATATGAAGAAAATTCATGAAAAACTATAGAAATACGGCCGCACAACAGGCAGGCAGTAGAACTAATATTTGCAATGTTTATCAAGCAAAATAAAAGACAATTTGTTAATATGTTCTTTGCTTAAAAATTCAATTCCCCATAACGAATATAATGGGTTCTTCCCTAGAGTGTAGCGACCATCTGCAAGAGTTAGGGGTTCTTGCCTGGCAACAATCACATAATTGTCACTAAACCACGAAAATATAGCCAAATCGTGTTGCTGCTCAGGGGTAAAGCGTACGCTGGTAAGGTTGGAAAAAAGTGGTATTTGTGCCACGGACATCATAGAGCTTTTTTTTAAAATTGGTGTATGAACCTGTTTAATAATAAGGCAATCATTATTTTTTGCAATGACACGCCAATAAAAGGAACTTGCTAAGGCAGGTATTGCCCGAACGCGTGTTAAGCGTAATTTTTGCTGTACAGCAAATGCTTGTATGCTTTGAAGTGCACGCTGATGTTGTATGCTATTAAATAGCAAGAGCATGCTTGCAAATAGCAAACCAAACATGACTCCCTTTTGATCGTGATGGATAATAGTCCACGTGAGGCCTAATATTAAAGGGATAGTAAACAGGGGATCAACTATAGCAATTATATCCCAACTAATACGTTTATAGCTCACTGGCCATAGTAACATGGTTCCATAAGAGGTAAGCGCATCGAGCAGTCCGTGGGTCGCATAACCCACCAAGGCGATACATAAAGTAGCCTTCCAACATGCCCTATAACGGGAAAAACACAAAAAGAATAGAGCTACCAATATTCCGCCCAGAGGAATAAACAAAAGTGAATGCGTAAAATTACGATGCCACAGTTCCAAGCTCATAGGATCATTTTTAAAACGAATAAATATATCCAAATCAGGTGCCATAGCCGCTAATGCACCAACTTCCCAGGGAATATGCTTTTTATATTTTCCAAAAATTGCTTGTGTGCAGGAAGCACCTAATGCTGCATGAGTAACAGGATCCATACCTTATCTTGCCAAATAAATTAAAGCCTTCTTAGTTCAAAAAAGTCCTGCTTTTGCTCTACAAGAAACGAATTGCGGGCAAACTCTATGAACATCCATAAATTATTCCTAAATTAATAAGGCACCAAATTTGTGTTAGTGCCTGAAAAGTATGCATTTTTTTGGATTACCGGGATGGGTTAGGTTTTGTAACCAGCGAATTTTCAGTACAATTATCAGCCACCTTATCGATACCCGCTTCATATTCTTTATCAGTCATGTTATCTGATTGCTTAATAAGAGCCATTAATTTGGGTTGTGCGCACTGACAATAAACATTAATTAATCTTTTATCATCCTCTGTTTGTTGTGGCAGAACAACACTCCAACGATCAAGACAATAATCATTAATATCACTTTCTTTGGCTTTACTTAAAGTAATTTCATCTTCGAGGGAATCCATCGCATCATGCAATAAGGTTCTTGACATGCAGAGCTGAATTGCCTTTTTTACCGCCGCATCATTATCTAAGGGTTGTTTTGCGGCACAACTGCAATATTTTTCACCAAAATTTTTATAATCTACTTTATCTTTTGCTTTATCAGCCTTTTTCATCCAGGCATCTGTACATATAGTTTGGAAATCTCCACTTTGTTGTTGGGCATCTGCATAAACATTAAGGGATAAAAGCATGGTAAGAACAAGAGCTGGTCCTTTTAGCGAGGAAAAAGTCATTATATATCACTCCTTTGATTGAAAATGGTGTCTTCCCTAATTGAGGATAGCGTATGAATTACAGGTAATCTACTCTTTTATCACCTCCCTACCCTTTTCTTTTGACATAGTAATAATAAATTCCAATAAGGATAAACCATAGGATCCCGGATAATAAAATTATCCTACCCTCATGGCTAAAAAATAGACCTATAAAAATGGCAAGAATTAATAGTAGAGCAAGATAATAAGTGTAAGGATAAAACGGAGCCTTCCATGTCAAAACGTCAGTTTTATCAGAGACAATCGATTTTCTAATAATAGGTTGACTGAGTATAATCATTAACCACGAAAATAAAAATCCAAAACCCGATAAACTAGCTAGCCATGCATAAGCATTAGATGAATACAATGACATTAATGCTCCTAAATAAAGTACTGAGCTGCTTAATGCAACGGCATAAACTGGTGTTTTTCTGTGCGGATGAATGTAGATAAAAGCTTTTGGCAAATAACCTTAGCAGGCCAATGATAAAAACATACGTGAAGTGGCATAGATTCCAGCATCAATGCACGATAATGCTGCTATTAACACCACAAAATTCATTATGTTTCCCAATAGTTCCCCATATTGTTTTCCACCTAATAGGGTGATTGCATCCACAAAAGGGCTTGAGCTTAGACCGGCTTGTTGCCATGGCAAAACCATAATTAATACTGCAGTTGAAACCAGATAAAGAATGATTATTCTCAAGGTTATACCTTTAATCACTTTGGGAATAGCTTTTTCAACGTTTAAGCTTTCTTCTGCTGCAGTGCCAAGTTATTCGACACCACCATAGGCAAAAATTACTAATAATGCCGCATTGATAATGCCGTTTAGTCCATGTGGGGCAAATGGAGACAAATTGAAGGATTTGATCTCCTGGTGCATGGGAATACCTAATGCCAGAAGTCCAAGAATAATAAATCCTAATAATGCGATAACCTTAATTAAACTAAGCCAAAACTCTATTTCACCAAAAAAATGGGCGCTAATCATATTGATGATCATGGTGGTAGCAATTAGAAAACAAAACTTCCAAACCGCAATTGTTGGAAACCAAAGGTGTAAAAAGGTTCCAGCGGCAATCGCCTCTGAAGCAGGACCTATCAAAAATACGAACCAATAAGTTAAACCGGTTAGAAAACCCATTAAATGATGAAAAGCTATTTTGGCATAAACTTGAAAGGAACCGGAAACAGGTATCGCAACAACCATCTCGGCAAAAAGCATGGTTACCAATAATGCAATAATCCCGCCAACGAAATAATCAATTAAAACGGCCAGGCCGGCTAACTCAATAGCTCCGCCAGCACCAATCCACACCGCCTACTGACATCATCATTAAATGTCTGGCTTTAAAACTCCGTTTTAATTTGTTTTTTGACATAATGGTTTATTCGCTGTAAGTAACACCCCATCTTGTTCGTTATATTAAAATACCTCATTTAGTTTTGTCGAAGCAATCTGAAACAGGCAGTAATCTAATTTATGGGATGAATAATGATGAAATACCCAAAAATATAAATCTGAGTTGCCCATTCCATAGAAGCATTATGCATTCCCTCTTTTCCTGTTTCCTTAAGATTAATTTAAATATTTTTCTCTAATATCAGCTTTTAAAGTTATAAATTAGGACAAATAGTATGAAATTTAAAAACATAACTCTAGAAGAGTTAATGAAAAAGATCAGAGCATTAAAAAAAGATGTTGATTGTCATCCCATGTGGGGCACTATTTTTTTAACAATTACACCAAATCAAAATAAGGAGCTTCCCTTAGAAAGGGCATACAAGCCAAATCATAATTACGCAGGAACAATCTCACAATATCACCAAAATCAACGTAATAATAAAAATTTCGTGCAAAAAGCGGAGGAAAAACTCCGAAAAAATAATTTCTATGGCCAATTTTATAATAATAATGAAGCTTCTTTAAAGTCGCACCTCAATCTGAATAATATCGGTGAGTTAGATGAACAAATTGTATTAGGATTAATTAAACTCTTAATTGACGAAGCTGAATCAAACCAAAATGGAGCAAAATTCTTTTTTAAAATTATTGACCCTCGTTGTCATGATGATAATCGGTTTAAAAACACGGATCAAATCACTATTTATTTTGATAAATACTCATCATTATCTGATATCATAAGCCTATCCCAAAAGATAGAGTCTTATTTAAGTAATAAAATCCCTGACAACAAAATTAAACTTGGTCCCAAGGATAGTTTTGGTTTTAATTCTTTTGTTTCGGCACGATTTGATACCAATAAACTGCTGGCAGAATACTGTCAATATCCTTTTTTTGACCTGGAGCTTAAAAAGTTTTTCGATCGCTACAGCATAGATGAACTTCATCATATTCCCATAGGTGCTCTTGAAGCGGTTTTCAATAAAATTATTACTTCAGAACATATTACCAATCTTGGAAACAGAGAACACAAGGCGCTTAGTGAGCAAGATAGTCAGTTTGTCCAGGGTGAATTTGATATGATGGTTTATAGCCCAATAAATTATCTAAACGCTGTAGAGGAAAATAATGCTGTAAAAGAAAAACAAAAAAGAGAAATAGAGCAAGTTAACGAAATTAAAGAAAAAATTTATAAGTTCGATTTTAATTTTAGTTCCTGTAACAGTAAAGAGGAAATTAATGAACAATTAAAAGAGAAATCACAAGAATTGGTAAGGTATGCAGAGTCACTTTTACAGTTAAAAAAAACTGTGGAATCAGTTATTTATAATGCCATTCTGGAGGTAATACACCAAAAACACTTACAACTTCAAGATGCGGCTCAATTGTCTTTAGGAAATTTTGAAGCTCCCACATTCCCTGTAAGTGTGGAAGAGAGCGAGCAAATTCTAAATAACCCAAATTTAAATCCCAAGGCCGTTAAAAAACTTGAGCAACTCTTAATCAAGATTAAAGACAAGGCCAACGAGCTAACAGATTTAGATCCTCTAACCCAAGCAAAAAAAAGAGTTGCCTTATCACTTTATAGAGAGCTAAACAAAGAATTCCAACAATATAAATCAGGTAAAACAAACTTTGAAAATTTTAAAACTCATTGCGACAATTGGATAAGGGAAGCCCGGCCTACTTTAGAAATACATCGTGATGGAGGATGGAAAGAATTATTCGTGAATATCCTAAAGACCATTGTAAGCCTGGGGTCAGTCCCGTTATATAATTATTGGAATAGCCAAGGTACCTGTTTTTACTCCCCGGTTAAAACTGATTCGATTAACAGGGTAGAAAAAGTAGGGAACGCTATAAACGATTTACAGGAAGAAGCGGATCTACCTCCACTATGCGGATTCTAACTCTATTTCCTATTAATGGTTTTTCATTTGACTCCTTTTCTGATACATATGTGAGGTAGCAACCGAATATTTATCAGAAAGGAGTCGGTCTATTTTCAGTCGAAAATTTGAATATTTATAAAATATTCACCTTGCGTTATATACCAACTTTTTAAAGCGACTTCTTTGACATGTGTTTCTTGTTGAATCAAATATATGTAAAAAATCAACATACTGGGGAAAATATGATAGAGATAAAGAAACTGAATGAATTACATAGGGATGAATTGTCCGCTTATCTCAACGATTATCAAGAAACCACTATGTTCATTAGGAACAATTTATATTATTCAGGAATCACGTACCAGGGTACACCATTTCACGGGGAATATTATGGTTCTTTCGAGAAACACCAACTTAGTGGGGTTTTAGTTCATTATTGGAATGGGAATATTATGATGCAGGCTGAAAACCCTTCGATATTATCAGCCTTGGTTGACGCATTTAAACTGAATAGAACAAGACCCATTGCCGGGGTATTAGGTGAAGACTCTCAAGCCAGTTTTGTCCTTGATAAACTAAACCTGCAATCGCCGTCTCTATTTGCCGTTAATTATCAAGAAAAACTTTTCTTACTTAATCTTGAAAAAATGATAATACCCGCAGCAATTCATACATATAACCATGCCCTCAAATCAGTACAAGATTGCCCAATAGAGGTTATCAAAGAATGGCTTATTGCTTATCATATAGAAGCCCTTGGAGACGATGTAAATAATCCCAAACTTGAAGATTCTATTATTAATGAAATTCAAGATAAGCAACTTAGTCAAAATCGCTGGGTTTTATTTGTAAATAATCTCCCAGTTTCACTATGTGGATTTAACGCCAATTTACCTGATATTGTGCAGCTAGGCCCAGTTTATACCCCCCTTTCTTCAAGAAACAATGGTTTTGCGAGAATCGCAGTATATCTTTGTTTAAAACACGCTGCGATGAATGGGGTTAAAAGGGCGATTTTATTCACTAATGAGCACTCTGCTATACGCGCATATAAATCCCTGGGCTTTCAAGAAATAGGAAAATATCGATTAGCAATATTTAAAAAGTAGGAAATGAGCTCTTTCCATTGCATTGAAATATCGAATGGAACAACTGTCCCTTTTCAATTCATTCATTTTAGGACAATTGCTCCTACCATTATTATCCGCAACATTCCATAATAAAAATTAATTTTGTAACGCATGGGAATTGGTGTGGAAAGCCTGTAGAGATTGATTGATCGCTTAAGTGGATATGGTGCTTTTTTCATACCAGCGGGGAACTGTCAGAACAGAAAATTTGCGGCGATGATCTTGAGGAGCGGGTATAAAATAATCTAATATCATCAAGTTACTGAACAATTCACGGCTGTAGAGTACATAAGTAAGGAGTGTTATGATAGTTATCTTCGTCCATGGTTGGAGTGTCACACATACCAATACTTATGGCGAGCTTCCCCAATGGCTTGAAAGCCAGGGCAAAAATGGTAAGCTGGATATCCAAGTTGGCAATATTTTTCTCGGTCATTACATTAGTTTTGAAGATACAGTAACGGTTGACGATATAGCCCGTGCATTTGATCAGGCATTATACGATGAAATTGCTGATAAGCTACGAAATCGCGAACGTTTTGCTTGTATTACCCACTCTACCGGTGGACCTATTGTTCGAAAATGGATGGATTTATACTTTAAGAATAATCTTGCACAATGCCCATTAAGCCATCTGATCATGCTGTCCCCTTCCAACCATGGTTCTGCTCTTGCTCAACTTGGGAAATCCCGGCTAGGCCGTATAAAAAGTTTTTTTGAAGGTGTAGAGCCAGGACAGTGTGTACTTGATTGGCTTGAGCTCGGAAGCGATATGAGCTGGCAACTTAATGAAAGTTGGCTCAATTATGATTGCACTGCTCATGGTATCTATTCTTTTGTACTTATGGGCCAAAAAATTGATCGCCAACTTTATGATGCACTTAACTCCTACACGGGAGAAGCTGGATCTGATGGAGTGGTACGCGTAGCAGCTGCAAATATGAATTATAGTCTATTGAAATTACATCAGGAGGGAAATAATGGTGAAAGTCTTGTTGTCTCTAAAATGACACGGACAAAACCAATGGCATTTGGAGTTCTACCCGGGTGTTCACATTCCGGTAAAAAAATGGGAATTATCCGTAGTGTCACAATGGCTAATGCAGCCCTTCATCCTACAGCAATATGGGTTCTGCGGTGTCTGCAAGTAAAAAATCGTGATTCCTACAACACGTTAGCAAAAGACCTAGACAAAGTTACTCAAGAAACGCAGAAGAATGAGTATACTGAAACAGTGAAGACGCTTATCTGTAAGCGCGATTATATCACTAATCGCTACTCAATGATTATTTTCCGGCTTATTGATGACCGGGGCAACCATCTTGCCGATTATGATCTTTATCTAACTGCAGGACCCCAATATAGTGAGCTGGCGCTTCCTACGGGGTTTTTCGTAGATCGCCAGCGAAACCTGAATAATCGAGGAAAGCTCACTTATTTTCTTAATTACGATATCATGGAGGCAGGAATTAATACGCCAAAAATGCAGGGTAAACTGGGGTTCCGTATCAAGGCATACCCTGAGCCAAATGACCAAGCCCTTGCCTATTACAGATTACTTGATTTTCATTCCTCATTTGCTGACATTAACAAAATTCTTCATCCCAATGAAACCGTAATGGTTGAAATCATGCTTCAACGCCGGGTAGATAGAGCTGTCTCCCGTATCACGAACAACCTTAACCCAGCAAAAATCAGCGTCAAACCAACTGGCAAAAAGGTTGGTTGACATCAAGCATGATTTCCAAAATTTAAAGACTTCCCTGCTATAAATTTAACATAATACCTTGTTCTGGTTTAATTAATTCTACGCCAATATCATTTTCCTGAGACAATTCGTGAATCACCTGACTTCTTGAATCTTCCTTGGAATTTGAATAGTCAACTAATCTTGGTTTGATATGAGTAACAACCACAGGCAATCCTCGTAACGAGTTTCTTGAATTTAAAGGATCAACAATGGACGCCAATTGTCGCAACTCGAACATAAATAAATTTGGCTTTAAATGACCAAATAATTTGTCATCCGGCTGTGAATTTAAAAATGAACACTCCAGCATAATGGCATGAAGCTTTTTCTTTCTTATGAGTGGCGCGATTGTTTTCCAAATAAACTCCATGTTTGTCGATTTTTCAATCCTATCAGCACCAGTATCACCAAAATATAAAATATATTCGGTCTTATAACGTATTAAAAAAGCGCTTGATGCCATCCCACCATGACTTAAAGGAAATACTTTTACGTGCAGATCAGTATTAGGAATAGCAACCCACTCTAATAATGCCATCGTTTGATAATGCTGAAAATTAAGGTGCGGAATTTCCCCTCTATCACCAAAATTCCCCCAAACAGACCAATTAAAAATATATTTCTGCAATGCCAGCATAGTTTCTTCACGTGCCATAATTGTTTGCTGCTCTCGCAATTCGGGCTGTGCCATCACAAGCCCCATAAGATGATCAAGATGCGCATGGGAAATGAGATAAGCTGGAATATTTTTTTGTAACAAATCTGCAACATTTTTATGACGCAGTGATTGTCGATTGACTGCAACTTCAAGTCCATGGACCAAGGTCCCCCCATCAAGAGCGGTATAATTTTCGCTGTCAGTAGTCTTTAATAAATAAGCTGATAAATTTCCATCTTTCAAGCCACCATAAACTCCCAGGGGAACAATTTCGAAGACAGGTGCGCAATTTACTGCATGAGACAACAAAAAAATAAAAAGTGTAGCCAATATCTGACGCATGCGGATTCCTTAAATGATCCAGTTAACTTGTAAAATAATATACGTTGCATCTCAAGCCAATACATCTGTACTATTTATTGTGGATTTAAAGCGTTAGCCTCATTTGACAAGACGCCCCCAATTATTCCTTTTACGCATGAATGACAATTCGAACAATATGGAGATAAATAAAATATGAGAAAAAAACGGTTAAAATTATTTAATGTGCTTGTCTATTTTGGCGCGTTTGCCTTAAGTCAACACCTGGCAGCGAGTAATCCCCATGCCTCAAATTTAAATGACTTTGCAACACTTATCCAAGCCTATGAAAATAGCCTATTTGAGCACGCTCCTGAAACAGCTTTATTTTTAGATCGTAAGGACATTCCACAAGATAAGTTTACTGATAACTCTTTTGAAGCTATGTATCGCTGGCAGTCTCAAGAGGATTACTATTTATCTGCCCTTAATGAATTAGATCCCAATAAATTACTTGGAACTCCAGAATATACAACCTATTGGTTGATGAAAGAAACGTTGCAAAACAACAAAAACAGTAGGATATGCAAAGACGAGTTGTGGGATATCAATTCTGCAGCAGGATGGCACAACAACGTGGTGGATATTGCAACAAAGCAGCCTGTAGGCACCCCTGAAAACCGAGCAATGGCTCTAAAAAGGTGGGCAACTTTTCCTCAACTGGTTCATAATGAAATTCGTAATTTAAAAACAGGCATCTCCCTGGGGTTTACTGCATCGAAACCCGCAGTCCAGCGCGTTGTTAAGCAAATACATCTTATGATTAGCGAGCAGGCAGAAGAATCACCTTTTTATGATTTTGCCAAAAGGGATAACGATGCAGCATTTAAAAAACAGGTTGCCAATCTTGTTACTACAAAAATTAATCCCGCATTACAGGAATACGTTGTATTTCTTGAAAATGAATATCTCCCTGTAGCACGTGAGGAAGTTGGAGTTTCAGCCCTACCGCCCTCTGCACAACTGTGCTATCAGGCTAAGATCAAGCAATTCACTACCATCAATATAAGCCCGGAAGCAATTCATCAATTAGGGTTGATGCAGATGGAACGATTAAATAAAGAAGTTTCTGAAATTGGTTATAAGTTATATGGCATAAGGGATATGACCGAAATTTTTCATAGAGCCCAACAGGAATCAGCACATTATTTTTCAACAGAAAAAGACATATTAGATTATAATATGGTTGCTTTAAATAAGATAAAAGAGCAAGTTCCATTATGGTTTGATTTGATGCCCAAATCGGAGGGTATCGTTAAACCGTATCCTCTTCATAGGGCAAAAACAGGTGCTTCAGGAGAATATCAGGCACCTAGTGAAGATGGTTCTGAGCCTGGTATTTTTTATATTAACACTTATCAACCAGAAAAAATCAGTCGTATCGATCAACAGGCAACCTTGTTTCATGAATTAATCCCTGGACACCACTTTCAAATCGCTTTGCATGTAGAAAATAAGTCATTGCTGTTTATGAACCGATATTTTCATAACTCGGGATTTGTAGAAGGCTGGGCTTTATATGCGGAACGGCTTGCTGACGCCATGGGTGTTTATGATGATGATATTTCCAGGCTAGGCATGCTTTCTAATGAATCATTTCGCATTTCAAGATTGGTAGTAGATACTGGGATCCACAGCAAGCATTGGACGAGACAACAAGCAGTAGATTATTTGAGTACACACTCTGCGGTAAATGCATCTATCATAGAGGGTGAAATTGATAGGTACATAGCATGGCCTGGACAAGCTACTGCCTATATGCTTGGTAAACTTGAAATAGAGCGATTGCGTGATTTGGCAAAAGTTGAATTAGGTTCTGCCTTTAATATTAAAGAATTCCACAATCAAGTGCTCCAAAATGGCACAGTGACTTTAAACATACTAAGGGAACAAATAATGAATTGGTTAAGTACAGTCAAAAATTCACAATCAGTGTCCGGCCAATTGACAGAGTCTATAAAATGGCTTGAGAATGGCAGTCAGGGCTAGAAACAGAGTCATGATATGAATCAATCAGGCTTTATCAGGAGTGCAAAGTGACTGAACATAAAATTGTAGTAGAATGGATACGTAATACACCCGATTTTCATTATGAAACGTACAATCGCACTCATACTATTACGTATAGTGGTGGTAAAAAAATACAAGCATCAAATCCCCCTCAATATTTTGGGGACGGCGAATTTCCCAATCCAGAAGAATTGCTCATATCTGCTTTATCAAGTTGTTACATGCAAACGTTCCTTGCAGTTGCCTGTAAATTTGGATTTATCATTGATAATTATGCTGATAATGCAACAGGGATAACAGGAAAAAATGAAAAGGGTAAAAATTGCATCACTGACATTACCTTGAATGCAAAAGTAACATTTGCTGGTACAAATAAACCTGATTCGGCAACATTAAATAAAATTCGGGATAAGTCACATGATTATTGTTTTATTTCTAACACACTCAACTCTAATTTAACAATTAATATAGAAGTTCGATAAAATTCAGTATGATACTGATATCAAAAAAATTAATAGTTATTTGATTTTTGAATGACTCGTTAAACAACCTACGTGCCTCGGCTTATCCGAGGCACTCAAATGAACAAAATATTTTAAAAAAATAATATCCCATAAGTAGTTTGGGTAAATAGATCATTGTGGTTTTAATTAATCAGCGACAAATTCAACCAGATCAAAATCCTCCTTACAAGCACCACATTCAGGGCAAAACCAATTTTCCGGTACATCAACCCAGCGTGTACCTGGTTCAATTCCCTCTTCTGGCCATCCTTTTGCTTCGTCATATATAAAGCCGCAAATAACGCAAATAAATTTTTTGTAATCTTGCATTCTAATAACTCAAAAAATACTTAATTTCTCAACTACAGGTTATTTTGTAAAATTAACAATTCAGACATTGGCAAAATTTTGTCAAATAATAGAAATAATTTACTAACCCTCTGCGTGCACATTAATAATACACTCAAATCAATTATAGACTACTCGGAATTATTAGTTTTTCAGGACACCCACTGCAGCTCTCAATCTAATCAAATATTGCAAGATTTTGAGAACAAAAATAGCCATCTAACCCCGTTTTTATGGTACTTTTCTATTAATACTTATTAAGTTTTTGTCATTCCTCTAAGTACATGTTGCAAAATACCACCATTTTTGTAGTACGCCAATTCAGTTAAGGTATCAATTCGCAAAATAAGGTTAATCTCCAATTGTATTTCGTTTTCTCTATGAATAACCGCTTTTATTGTTGCACGCGGTTTTAATTGATGGGCAAGATCTAAAATATCAATTTGCTCAGAGCCTGTGATTTTTAGTGTTTTACGAGTGACTCCTTTAGAAAACTCTAAAGGTAAAATGCCCATACCTATTAAATTTGAGCGATGAATTCGCTCAAAGCTTTCTGCAATAACGGCCACTACTCCCTGAAGTTTTGGTCCTTTAGCTGCCCAATCTCGAGAAGATCCAGTCCCATATTCTCTTCCGGCTATAACAATTAAGGGCCTGTGTTCTTTTTTATAACGCATTGCCGCATCATAAATGGGGACTATGTCACCACTGGGAATATGCTTTGTAAAACCTCCCTCAACGTTCGGAACCATTTCATTTTTAATGCGTATGTTAGCAAATGTTCCACGGACCATAACCTCATGATTTCCTCGACGTGCTCCATAAGAGTTAAAATCCTTATTGGATATCCCTTTGGATTGAAGGTATTGTCCTGCAGGACTATCAGGTTTAATTGAGCCAGCAGGTGAAATATGATCGGTAGTAATGCTATCCCCAAAAAGGGCAAGAATCCTTGCGCCTTTAATATCCTGCATTTTTTCTGGGTTTACATCCATTCCCTCAAAAAATGGTGGATGTTGAATATAGGTTGAATTGGATTTCCAAGCATATGTATCTGATTCTTCAATTGCCATGGCACGCCATTCCTCTGTTCCAGTAAAGATATTAGCATAAGTTTCATGAAACATTTGTTTGGTTATTTTTGCCACTTCATGTGCAATTTCATTTTTTGTTGGCCATAAATCCTTAAGATAAACAGGGTTTCCTTCTTTATCGACTCCAAGATACTCTTGCGTTAAATCGATTAACGTAGTCCCGGCAAGAGCAAAGGCAACCACAAGAGGTGGTGATGCGAGCCAGTTTGCTTTCACCAGAGGATGGATCCGTCCTTCAAAATTACGGTTACCGGACAGTACCGCAGACACAATCAAATCATTTTTAATCACGGTTTTTTCGACAGGTTCTGGAAGTGGCCCTGAATTGCCAATACAGGTCGTACAGCCATATCCTACTAAGGTAAACCCTAATTCGTTAAGATATTTTTGTAAGCCAGTTTGCTCTAAATATCGAGTCACTACCTGAGACCCCGGGGCAAATGAGGTTTTAACCCATGGTTTTCTGCTCAAGCCTTTTTCGACTGCTTTTTTTGCTAACAATCCGGCAGCAATGAGGACATCAGGATTTGATGTATTGGTACAACTGGTAATCGCAGCAATTGCCACATCACCATGGCGTAATTCATAATCAGCATCAGTACCAAATACTTTATACTTCTCCTCAATACGACTGCTTTCAGTTAGAAATTGCTCCATCACGTGAGCCAGATTGGATAATTCAACGTAATCTTGTGGCCGTTTTGGTCCTGCCATACAAGATCGAATCATTACTAAATCCAAAGTAATAACATCAGTATAAACAGGCTCGACTTGACCCAATTCATGCCATAAGCCTTGAGTTTTGGCATAAGCCTCAACCAAGGAAATGGTTTGCGTGTCCCTTCCGCTTAAATGCAAATAATCAAGTGTTGTTTGATCAATTGGAAAAAAACCACAAGTTGCCCCATACTCAGGCGCCATATTACTGATAGTTGCTCGATCGGCAATGGATAACTCCGCTAATCCCTCTCCAAAAAATTCAACAAATTTACCTACTACACTTGTTTTGCGTAGAAGTTGAGTAATCGTAAGCACGAGATCTGTCGCAGTCACGCCTTCTTGCAAGTGTCCAATCAATTTGACACCTATGACTTCCGGGATAAGCATCGAAATGGATTGTCCTAGCATTGCAGCTTCCGCTTCTATACCGCCAACGCCCCATCCTAGCACACCAAGACCATTGATCATGGTCGTATGACTGTCCGTACCCACCAGGGTATCTGGAAAAGCATACATCTTCCCACCTATTTCTTGACTCCAAATAGTCTTCGCCAGATATTCCAAATTCACTTGGTGGCATATCCCCGTATCAGGTGGCACTACACGAAAATTTTGAAAAGCTTTTTGTCCCCAACGTAAAAATTCATAACGCTCATAGTTTCGTTCCATTTCCTTTGTGGCATTGGTAGTAAATGCTTCTAGAACAAGAAATTGATCCACCTGTATGGAATGATCAATAACCAAATCAACAGCAGTCAATGGATTAATTTGTCCTGTATCGCTGCCCATTTCTTTAATGGCATCACGCATTGCTGCGAGATCAACGATAGCAGGCACACCAGTAAAATCTTGCATCAAGACACGTGCAGGTCGATAGGCAATTTCATGATCGGATGTTTTATCTTTTAACCAGTCTATAAGTGCCTTAACGTCATCAACATTAACCGTATGTCCATCTAGATGACGAAGTAAATTTTCTAGAAGAATTTTCAAAGTATAGGGAAGCTGCGATAAGCCTTTAAGCCCTGCGTGCTCTGCTTCTGCTAGACTGTAATAATGATATTCTATACCATGTATTACAAGAGATTGTTGTATTTTTTGGTGAAATTCCTTTTCCAAAATAATGGATGATGCAATTGCAGGTTTTTTGATTTCATGCTCTTGAGTAATCCAAGAAGGAGGATCACTGGCAGGAAATGATTCCTCTGATGATTCATTGACTATTGTTTGAGCTTCTTTTGATTTAGAACCCTTAAACCAATCCATCCATTTTTTTATGGGCATTTGGAGTCTCCGGATGCTACTGCGTGCGATGATGGAGTATATTAAGTAACGCAACTGCATTATTATGCTCTGTTTCTTTAGAGGCAAACAGTAGAGTTACTTTTTGTTCTTTTGCTTTTTCCTTAATTTTATCGAGTAAATCATTCTTTTCTTCTAATTCATTTGCATAACGCTTTTGAAAGTCCGCCCATTTTTGGGCATCATGATCAAACCATTTGCGCAATGCATCACTGGGCGCAATCTCTTTGAGCCATAAATCAATTGCAGCATCTTCTTTTTTAATACCGCGTGGCCATAATTTGTCGACCAGGATTCTGAAGCCATCTGTTTTTTGGGGTTCCTCATAAATTCTTTTAAGTTCAATGTTCGGCATTTTAGAGCGCTCCTTTCTCATCGAGTTTTTTTAATAATAAATGGAAATAAACTAATCCAGCATAGGGATGCCATAGCGCAGTAATTTTTGAGGTTTTTTTATAATCGAGCTTATCCTCAAGATGAAGCAGCTTTTGTAAATTATTTTGTGCACCAATATCATCTCCAGGAAAGACTTCTATCCTCCCTAAACCACGCAATAGAACATATTCAGCCGTCCAACGACCAATCCCTTTAAATTGACAGAGCAATTGAATCACCTCTTCTGTTGGCTTGTCCTCCAAACGATTCAAAAAAGAGTGCTCTTCTTTGAGCATTGATGCCAAAGAGACAATCGTTTCACTTTTATGGGTGCTGTAACCTATTTTTTTTAATTCAGCAACGGAACAGTGGCCCACATCTTCGGCAGTTGGAAACGCATAATACACTTGATTTTCATGATTCATTTTCATACCAATATGTTGAACCAATCGATTTTGAATGTGTAAACCTGCATCAAGAGATATTTGTTGGCATGAAATTGCATTAATGAGTGCTTCAAAAAAAGAAGGGAAACAAGGTGGTTTGACTCCCATAAATTGAAATACCAGTGGATCTAATCGAACATCATCCTTGGCCATTTTATAAAAACCAGTTAGATCTCTATTTAGGCCCAACATCATCTCAATAAGATGTTTTATTTTTTCTTGAACCAAAGGATGAACAGGTTCGTTGAGTGATACAAGAAGCTCTGGATTATTAAGGCTATTTGTTTGCTCAACCACCACTTTTATGGGTTTATTATCAAGGTTCAATACGCGCGTATAGTATTGGCCATTCCAGCAATCAACACAATTTTTACTTCTTCTGCGTAACGCGAAAACAGTATAATCCAATCGATATGGAGCAATGGGGTATAATGTAAATGATACATTCATATTCATCCCCTATCCGGTACTTAATACACCCTTTCGGTCGGTTTAAACGGGTCGACTGATGATGGCTTCATATTCACTGGACGATAATGAATCGTTCCGTCAGAATAACATAATAAATGCTTTAACCAGTTTTGATCATCACGTTTAGGATAATCTTCCCGGCTGTGAGCACCGCGACTTTCCTTGCGTGTCAATGCCGCGACGGCTGTGACAAACGCTACCTCCATGAGATTATCCAGCTCTAATGCTTGAATGCGGGCTGTATTAAAAACCAGGCTTTTATCACTCAATGCAGCATGTTTTAACCGCTCTCGTAACTCTTTTAGTTTTTTAAGTCCTTCAATCATTGGCTCTTCTTGCCTAAATACGCCAAAATCTCTTTGCATGGCTTTTTGCATTTCCTGTCGAATACCAGTAACACTTTCTCCTTCGGACGTATTATTCCATCGTTGTATGCGAACCAAGGCAGCGTCAATATCGCTCCCACTAATTTTAGAAAGTGTTAACCCATCTTTAATGGATTGTTCCGCATGTAATCCAGCAGCGCGGCCAAATACCACCAAATCCAATAATGAATTACTTCCCAAGCGATTTGCACCGTGCACCGATACACTGGCACATTCACCAATCGCATAAAGACCCTCAATAATTTCATCTTTATCATTAGCCCCTAAAGTGAGCGCTTGTCCATGTACATTAGTAGGTATACCACCCATCATATAATGACAGGTTGGCGTTACAGGTATCGGAGCAATAAGTGGATCTACATGAGCAAAGGTGATTGCCAACTCTCTTATTCCAGGTAAACGTGAATTAATAATTTCCGCACCTAAATGGTCAAGTTTTAATTTAACATAATCAATACCCTCTGGATTATACCCATTACCCTCGCGTAATTCTAAAGCGATGGCACGAGAAACTACATCGCGGGAAGCAAGATCTTTGGCATGCGGCGCATACCGCTCCATAAAGCGTTCACCATTTTTATTGAGCAAATAGCCACCTTCTCCTCTCACACCTTCAGTAATTAAAACACCTACGCCTGGGATTCCTGTTGGATGGAATTGCCACATTTCAATATCTTGTAATGGAAAACCAGCACGTAATACCATACCCAATCCATCACCAGTATTGATAAGCGCATTGGTAGATGAAGCATAAATTCGCCCTGCACCACCTGTAGCAAGAACAGTTATTTTAGCATTAAAAAAGGCCATTTCTCCTGTTTCAACGCACAGTGCGATGACACCAGCTATCTGGTTCTGTGAATTTTTTACGAGGTCAATCGCGAACCATTCATTATAAAAATGAGTTTTTGCTTTGATATTATTTTGAAATAAAGTATGCAATAAAGCATGACCAGTACGATCAGCAACAGCACAAGTGCGATGAGCTATTTCTTTTCCAAAATGAATCGTTTGGCCACCAAAGGCACGTTGATAAATTTTTCCATTATCCAGGCGTGAAAAAGGCATGCCCATATGTTCCAGTTCGTACATTGCACTCGGTGCCATTCTACACATGTATTCAATACTGTCTTGATCGCCTAAATAATCAGATCCTTTAACCGTATCGTACATATGCCAGCGCCAATCATCTTCGTGTACATTACCTAATGCTGCAGCAATACCACCTTGTGCAGAAACTGTGTGTGAACGTGTTGGATAAACCTTCGAAAGAACGGCGACTTTGAGCCCGGAATGGGCAAGATGAAGTGAAGCCCTCATTCCAGCTCCACCTGCGCCTACAATCACCGCATCAAATGTATAAGTTGTTAACATGGTTATGCTCTCATTAAAGTAGTTTCCACAAAATTTCTACACCCCAAAAAAAGTAAATAAATAACGTCACAATGACTAAGACCTGGATGCTTAAGCGCAAGGCGACAGGATGGACATAATCGGTGATGACTGTCCAGATCCCAACCCAGGCATGTACAAATAAGCTAAACAAAGCAATGAGCGTAAATACTTGCATCCAAGTAGTTGCAAAAAATTGGCGTAAACCCATGTAATCAAGATGTGGATGCAGAATAAAAAAACCGAACACGACAAAAAAGTAACCCGCCAAGATGAGTGCAGAAATACGTTGTACTAGCCAATCCCGCAAGCCATTTCCCGTTAAACTCATATTTGCAGTCAGTTTGTTTACCATAACCAGCCCCCTATGAAGATTGCTACGATGAGCGTAAGTGCTATGGTTACTCCTCCAGTGAAACGTGCACTTTTTAGACCTTCACCTATGCCAATATCCATTAACAAATGACGAATGCCTGCAAGAAGGTGATACCAAAATGCTACCAACATGCACCATAGTATTAATTTTGCAACAGGGTTTGCTAAAACTGCGTATATGTATGTAAATCCATCAGGGGAATTTGTAGCAGTTTCAAGCATCCATAATAGGAAAGGAATAAGTAAAAACAAAAAAACTCCAGAAATTCGATGCAAGATCGAGATAATTGCTGTAAAAGGGTAACTAATCGTCAGTAAATCAAAGTTACGAAATTTTTGCTGATTCATACAAGTTCCTTGAATAAGAATTAAGTTCCTTTTTTTGTCATCAAACGACGAATATCTGCAATAGCTTCTGCAGGATTTAAGTGTTTAGGACAAACCACAGTACAATTCATAATCGTACGACATCGATAAACACTAAAAGGATCCTGTAAATCGGCTAAACGCTGCTCAGTTGCTGTATCACGACTGTCTTGCAGGAATCGATTAGCCGATAATAATCCTGCAGGACCGATAAATTTTTCTGGATTCCACCAAGAAGATGGGCAGTTACTGGTACAGCAAGCACATAAAATGCACTCATAAAGTCCGTCTAATTTGGCACGCTCTTCCGGGGTTTGAAGTCGTTCCTTCAAAGGAGGTTCATTGTCATTTTGTAAATAGGGTTTCACCCGTTCGTATTGTTTAAAAAATAAGGTAAAATCCACCACTAAATCACGAATGACTGTGAAACTGATTAATGGCCTTATCACAATAGGTGGTGTCAGGGAAGAAATTGAGGTGATGCACGCTAAACGATTTAATCCATTAATGTTCATACCATCAGAACCACAAACCCCTTCACGACATGATGCACGGAAAGCTAAGGTTTCATCCTTTTCTCTTATTAGTTGCAGTGCATCCAAGACCATCATGTTGGAATCGGGTGGTATGTCTAAATCGTAGTCTTTTATATAGGGTTTTGTATCAGTCTCAGGATTATAACGATAAATAGAAAAACGCATTCAAGACCTCCTGTCTTTTTTGGTTCTATACTCCTACATGTCAACCTCATAATAGATAAGTTTAAAAATCAGCTATTTTAGAGCGAACTCTGTTTGCTGTTCTTATTATTCTTTTAGAAATCAAAATCGTCCCGCTCGATTCAAAATCGCTTTGTCACAGAGGATAGAAAAAAATTATCTATATCCAACGTTCATGACGTAATCGCGTAACAGTGAGCTCTCAAACTCTGCTTTTTCCATAAGAACCAAAAGAGCATCACGTGCGTTGATTACCCCTAATGGTTTGAAATTTTCGTCAACGATAGGGACATGTAAAAGGTTTTTCTCTTTCATAGTGGCCCATACATCTCGCAATAAGTAGTTCGGATGACAATAAATAACATCTTTGGTCATTACCGTTGCAACAGGGACGGTACATCCACAACCCTGGCAAACCGCCATCATACGAACAACATCTGTTCGCGTAATGATCCCAACCATTGCCCCATCCTGGTCACAAACCACAACAAGGTTGATGTGTCGACCATCAAGAAATTTAGCAGCCTCCAGTAATGGAGCATCATCTCTGATGGTAACAAGACGTTGCTGCGCGACAGGAATTATTTCCTCAACAACTGCTTCTATAAATGCCATATATTCACCTTTCTGCAATTATGGATGGTGACATCGTTTCCCTTTACAAGCAATGCGAAGTAATACAATGATAATTATAGCCCATCATATGAGGAATAAAAAAAAAGTTTGAAACCTGATCCTCAAACAGTCTAGTATTCACTATTTTAAAGGTTACATGGCGATTAAAAATTGTATTTTGTTAATTTGCGCGCCACTCCCGTTTTAATGGCAGCATCTTTAACCGCTTGAGCGACATTTTTTACAATACGAGTATCAAATACGCTGGGAATAATGTAACTGCAACTTAAATGCTGTTCTTCTATCGAATTTGCAATAGCATAAGCTGCAGCTCGTTTCATTTCTTCATTAATCTCAGTCGCCATACAATCTAAAACACCTCGAAACATGCCTGGAAAACACAATACATTATTAATTTGATTAGGATAATCACTTCGCCCTGTTGCAACGATACTAGCGTATTTTTTTGCATCTTCAGGCATTATTTCAGGTGTAGGATTTGCCATTGCAAAGACAATTGCATCTTTATTCATTTTTTTTACATCTTTGGCAGAAATAACTCCAGGTTTTGAAACGCCAATAAAAACATCAGCTCCTTTGATTACCTCATGCACTGTACCTTTTTCAAGATTAGGATTGGTATGTTCAGCATACCATTGATGCGATGGGTGTAATCCTGATTTACCTTGATAAATCACACCATCACAATCACAACCAATAATATTTTTTACCCCTAAATTGAGTAGCATTTTAGTACAAGCCGTACCGGCTGCACCAATGCCCACTACAACCACTTTAATCTGTTCCAGTTTTTTTTGAACCACTTTGAGTGCATTAATCATAGCCGCCGCCAGCACCACTGCTGTACCGTGTTGATCATCATGAAATACAGGGATATCCAATTCTTTTTTAAGTCGCTCTTCCACTTCAAAGCAACGAGGGGCAGAAATATCTTCCAAATTAATTCCCCCAAATACCGGGGCAATATGTTTAATGCTGGCAACGATTTCATCCACATTTTGAGTATCGAGACATATAGGAAATGCATCAACATTGGCAAACTCTTTAAATAATAATGCTTTTCCCTCCATAACGGGAATCGCTGCATAGGGCCCTATATTTCCCAAACCTAATACGGAGCTTCCATCTGAAACAACTGCAACCATGTTCTTTTTAATTGTCAAATTAAATACATTTTCAGGTTTTTCATAAATAGCATTACAAATTCGTGCAACACCTGGTGTATAAGCAATTGATAAATCATCTCGGTTTTTTAATGGAATCCGGCCTTTGATTTTAATTTTTCCACCCAGATGGGCAAGAAAAGTTCGATCAGAAACCTGGAGCACCTCTATTTCAGGAATCATACGTAATTGATTTACTATGATTTCAGCATGTTTTGGGCCACACGTAAAAATGGTAAAATCACGTATCTGGTAACCATCCTCAACGCGAACAGTATCAATCGCATTGAGTTGCCCTCCTTCTTTTTCGATAACCGCTGCCAATTTTCCAAAAGTTCCTGGAGTAATTTTTATGCGAGCTCTTAGGGTAATGCTACTTGATGCAGAACAAATTCGATTGGCCATAATGACTCCATAACTCATACTTTTGCCATGCTCTTTAAAAAATTTAAGTACATTTTTTGTAATCCGTACAATTTTTTTGAATTTTATTAAGAGGATTTAATAAAATTATATTGATTCGACCTGGTTCCAACAGTTTAAATAATTTTTATTTTGCTCCGGGTTTTTAGCATTAAGAATATTATCCATCGGCCATCTTTAACTCGGTGGAACATCGCCTGATATCCTGAATTCAAAAATTACAGTATTTGCTATACTAAAAAATATTATTGTTAATTGGCAATAGCGCAACCAAACATGAAATTTAATAGCGAAGAAGAAAAAAAACTTGCTACTGTTATGTTTCAACTTCTTGATAAATTTTTGAGTCCCAGCCTGGTCTGCAATGAGGCCGGGGTCATATTATTTGCAAACAAAGCATATAAAGAATTAGTAGCTGAAAAGCCGGAGAATAAACCTTTTTGGAAAGTATATCCCTTACAAGATACAGTCCCCGATCATTTTAAAAAAGCTGTGGAACAATGTGTTGAAACCCGATCCGAAATAGCAGCAGGAGAGAGGACATTCATTGTTTGCGTTATTCCAGTAAGTAATATCTTGGTTAATGAATTAATTTACATGATACATTTTGAAGATATAACATCACAAATCAATCTTAATAAACAATTAAAAATCGATAAAAGATTATTACAACAGTCTTTTTTAGATACAATTTTGGCTTTTTCTGACTTTGTAGAGTCTAGGGACTCTTATACAGCTGGACATCAAAAACGAGTGGCATTGCTTTCACTAAACATGGCTACTAGAGCAAACATTACAAACCCACATTGCTTAAGCGCAATATACTATGGTGCCCTGATTCATGATATTGGAAAGATAGCGATTCCTATGGAGTATTTAGTTACGCCAAGACGATTGACTATGAATGAATATGAAATAATGAAAACTCATGTTGCAGTTGGTAATAAAATAATTGAGCGCATGGAATTTCCTTGGGATATTAAATCCGTAGTGTTCCAACATCATGAACGCATGGATGGATCTGGCTATCCAAATGGGCTTAAAGGTGATGAGATTACAATACCCGCACGCATAGTGGCTATTGCGGATGTATATGAAGCAATGTCAACGAATAGGCCTTATCGAAATTTGTTATCACAAGAAACCATATTAAAGTATTTAGAGGAAGGCAAGGGAACATTGTTTGATGCAAGTTATGTTGATTGTTTGTTCCAATGTCTTACTGAACTTAAAGATGTTTATGAAATGAATCCCAATTTTAGACCTTTTGATCCTTTTAATAGCTAATATTGCTTGGAATATTATGTCCTGTAATTTTTGGCCAACTCTCATAATAGGTTACAATATTCCCACATAAATTCTTACAAAACTTCGAACTGAGATTTTACAACTGCATGGAACAAGATGATGAAGGATAAACAAGAAGAATTTCAATTTAACAAAAAGAGTATGAATTTCCGAAATTGTTCCTGCACGATGGACTCTGGTTTCAAGACGCATAATCAATTGGAATAATGAGGCAAGGCATGCCTCAACATCCGGTAAATCGTTTAAATAAGTTTCTTCCACACTAATGGACTTCCGAATTCGTTCTGGATTAACCGGCCGATTATCGATACCTCGAGCTAACTCATAAAGTCTTTGCCCTATAATGTCAAATTCATTAAAAAGATATTTTTTTGAATACTGTTGTAAATCTGCACGGGTTTTAATGATAAAGGCACGTAGATTTTCTTCCATTTTTGGACCAATGCCAAATAATTTTCGTACGGGCAGGGCAATCATAAAATCCTCAATTTCATCAGGCTTAATCACCATTTGCCCATTGGGATTATGCCAATCACTGGCAATCTTCGCCAAACTTTTATTTGACGCAATGCCCGCACTGGCTGTGAGACATCGTGCTTGAAAAATTCGTTCCCGTATCTCCTTTGCCATCAACGTAGCATTTCCTTTGCAGTTGGTGGAATGAGTGACATCAAGATACGCTTACTCTAAAGATAAAGGCTCAATCAAATCGGTATAGTCTGAAAATATCTCCCGAATGAATTGGCTTTCTTGTCTATATACATCCATTCGTCCAGAACGCACTATGAGATGGCGGCATAATTTCAAAGCTTTTGCAGTAGACATAGCAAAGCCCACACCAAATTGCCTTGCTATATAATTGGGTTAAATTACAAATCTGAGGCAAAAGCGAATTGTAGTCCATTTATTAAAAAAACAAGAGCAATATTTTATCTTATTGGAATAAAAAAGAACCACAGCTTTGGCCATTTAACATAATTTATTAAGTTCAAATCGACTTATAAAAACTCTTTTAGATTTAAATTCAACCTAATTTCAGCCCAAATTCGCTTTTGCCTCAGATCTGTAATTTTACCCAGTATTGCCGGGGATAACATCAGAAACTGCTCAAGAAAACGGTCTGGGCGTTAATCAAAAATAATTAGATCAAAGAAATTCCAAGTTTTTTGATATTTTTGCGTCACAGCGCAAGTTCCGGAGGCCTAAGCCAAAAAAATAAACGAATTGACTCCCTGATTCATAACTACAACTTTCCTTAATTATTGCTCTAATCGATGCTGATGTTATCACCTTTTAAAGGGAATAAACAATGAATAATAACCCGTAAATTAATCATTATTGATAAAATAACATTAATATAACTAGCACTGCTTTGAGGATAGACGAAACTGTATATTGCTACAAAATCCCCGGTGGCCTATGCCGCCATATTTTCCTTTCTGGTTTAGATTGATTAGTTCTTAGCAAATGGAACACTTATTGTGGACCAAGCAATCTGCTCTTTTCTTGCTCATCAATCCTCAGTTTGACTTGGGGTTGTTGATAAAAGGCAAACATATTATCAAATACAATGGTTTTCTGTATTTCTGGGAACAATAATTTATCCAACATTCTTTTCTGAGTTTGAAAATCTTTGATTACTTCTTTAAATTCATTAAAAGAAGCAGTGATTTGTTGTTTAGCACTTTCATTGAATGCATCACTTTTTTGCCACTGAGAAAGAACTATCTCTGTCTGTTGCAGCAGAATAGATAAAAATTTATTTAAAAATTCCTCTTTGCTTTTGTTATCCCAATTCTCATTCCATTTTATTTTAAGGTCGCTAAAATCAAAGACCAAAGAAGGTAATTTTTTCTGATTAGAACAGTAACCTTCCGATAGACTAAACGCAATCATATCAAAAAGAAAAATTGCGTACTCCAAGGATAATTTACGCAAAAAATCATTATAAGCGGTATCGTTTTCAACTGTATATTTATAAAGAAAACTTAAAAAATCACGCATGGCAGCACGAAATTGTTGCGAATACAGGTCATAATTTTTCTCCGTTTCAAAAAGCATATCAACCGCATGAATCAGCTTATCAATCAGTTGATTATATTCTTTACTTGCATACCCCATTTTGTCTGCAAATACTTTTGTCTCATGAGAGATATACGCCGATTTATTCTCTGATTGACTTGAAGTACTTATTTTTTTATTAGATCGATAGCCGTTCGACTCTTCTACTCTACTTTTTTCAGATAATTCGAAATGATATTTTTTAATAAGAGTAATTGTCGAATCATACAATTTGTTTTCAAGAATTGTTTGATAAATGGCATCGCGTTCACATTCAATATCGTTAACAAAATATTTTGTCCATTTTTTTTCAAATTTCTCATGCATCTTTAACTTCCTAAAAAATAATCAGTTTATCGATAAAAAAAGACGGCAACTAAACAATTTTTTTCATATGTGATATCAAAATATTTTGATATCACATGTTGGCACTTATTTAATCAATTAGAAATTAATTAATCCAATGAGTTTTATTAAACAATGTCTATGAAGTTTTTTTAGCCAATATTTAATCTTGAATTGAGCACAGATTTTCAATGGGCAAAAAGCTTAAGAGTTGTTCCTTATTTGAATTCAGGAAAATAGCATTTAAGCCTTTATCAGTATGGTTTGGTGTACACGCGAGTAATTCGTTTGAACAGCATCAGTAACTTAACGTTAAGCTGGTTTTCTAAATCGAGTACGTTCGTTTGATACTTACTCAGAGGGCCACCCTGTTTTTTTCGAGCAAATAAAATATAATTTCCACTGTAAGAAAGAGCTGCAAATAGTTCGGAAAAATAACGTTGTAAACACTGGATGAAGCGTGAATTATGCTCTGGAAGTTGATGATAGTTCACCACCAGCCAGCCATTGTCATCCAAAATGCGAGCGCATTGAAGAATGAATTTTTTTTGTATTTGAAAAGGATTCATGCCATGAGCTTGATACATGTCTGCAAAAATAATCTGAGTGCTTTGTGCATCGCATTGTACTAATGCTTTTTGTGCATCAGAAATAACGACCTGAATATTGGGCCGGTTTGGCATTAAAAAGAAATTAAGGGCCACTTCATGCACCTTTTTACGGAGCTCAATGGCACGAATCGTGCATTGGGGCATGAGGTAATGAAGTGAGTGAAGAAGACATCCACCGCCCAGACCTAAAAGGGTCACGTGTTTGGGGTGAACAAAAGCCAGGACCAGGAGCATGATTCGAGTGTATTCGTGCGCAGGGATATGTGGCTCACTTAAATTCAAGCAGCTTTGTTCATAAATCGGGTCAAAAGCAAGTACACGCTTCATTTTCCTATCAATGACTAATATCTCACCCCAACTGTCTCTGGTGCGATAAATAATGGGATCGCCAAAAAAATCTTTTTCATTTCGATCAGAGCGAGCCAATACTGAAAACATGATATTCCTTCCGGTAGCAAAGTACCTCTACAGCGCTTCAATATAAAATCATTGAAGGATTCAATTCAAGCATAATCACTTTATAGTAGAGGTTTTGTTGAAACTGATAATAGCGATTATATCATATACCGATATACGATTTAATTGCTTTCTGGTAAGATTTATAGTCTGCCTTGGGCATTTGATGGGATTACCCTTCGATATGTGGTAAGGGAGTAACAGCTGTATGGGTTTGTCTGGCTCGCCACAAATCCCAGCTTTGTTGGATATTGAGCCAAAATTCGGGTTCTGTTCCTAATGACTCGGCAAACGACAAGGCAGAGTCCGCAGTGACTCCTCGGCGCATATTAACGATTTCATTAAGGCGAGCATAGGTCCAGCCTAAATGTTCGGCAAACTGCCTTTGTGATAAATTGAGTGGTTCAAGGAACTCCTTTAGTAACACTTCCCCTGGGTGCGCTGGAGCTCTGTTTGTTGGTATCATAGGGCACACTAATGCGATTAGAAATAATAGATTTTATACCCATATAGAGTGTTTTAATAAAGGAATTTCATAATTTATTTAAACAAGAGCCAATTTAAAGCCTGATTTGCGTTCAATGTAGGTTTTGTTATGCTCACCAAAACCTTTAAAGGGAGTGGGTCTATACTCACTGTATACATTTCACCTTCTTATTGTGGCACCTTCATTAGGAGTGCGCAAAGACCCCAGATCTTTCGATTTTAAGGGGATTTAATTGGTCGGGAGGGAAGGATTTGAACCTTCGACCACTAGTACCCCATTCTTAAAAAGACCATTTTCAAACAGTATCAATTGATATCAAAAAGTATCATTAAGTTATTGTATTTTATTAATTTTCATCATCTGCTATACTTCAAAAAATATCAAACGATTTCATGTAAGAACTCACGAAAGTACACCTAGAAGTACACCTAATTTTTAAGTGGTGCAATGATGGAAAGACAATTTACAGACGCCTATATTCGATCGCTAAAACCAAGATCTTCTCGCTACGAAGAATTCAGAGATGGCGGTTTTGGCATCCGTGTAACCCCAAAAGGGCTAAAGACATTTCTCTATCGTTACAGAATCAACGGCCAAAGGCATTTCATCACCATAGGCCACTACCCTGCTATGAGTTTATCCGAAGCCAGGAAACGTTTTATTGATTTAAGCGACATACGCCATGGCGAGGTAAACCCCAAAGAACAGATTGCAGAACAAAAACAGAAAGAGCAAAGCACGGTGAAAAATCTGATCCTCCATTGGTATACCAACTACATCGAAAAGCACCGAGCCCAACCACTGCAAATCTGGCAACACATCAAAGTGGATATCATTCCCCTGTTAGGCAACAAGAAACTGGAACACTTAAAAACAAGAGAAATCACCCAAGCCCTCGATAAAATTGTAGGCCGAGGCTCACCAGTACATGCCAATAAAGTCTTAAGCACACTAAAACAAGCATTTAACTATGCAGTAAGCCGAGGCGAAATGCTGCTAAATCCAGCCATGACCATTCGCGCAAGAGACATAGGCGGTATAGAAAAACCCAGAGAACGGTATCTAACTCTCGATGAAGTTAAAACCCTATGGCAATTCCTCGACAGCGGAGAGCACGGCACCTCATTCCAAATCCGTGCAGCCCTGAAAATCATCCTGCTAACAGGTGTAAGAACAGGTGAAATTCGAGTAGCCAAATGGTCAGAATTCGATTTTGAAAACTCCTTATGGACAATACCTGCCGAAAATACTAAAACCAACATAGTCATGAGAATCCACCTCACTGAAATGACCAAAAAGGTATTGCTAGAACTCAAAGCACACAGCGATTCAGAATACGTCATTACAGGTGCAGACGGCCAAAGTATTTTATCCGACCGAGCTATGCCAAGAGCTGTAATCAGAATACAATCCCGTGTTGGCATACCTCACTGGACAGCCCATGACCTAAGACGCACCTTTGCAACTCAGCTTGGTGAAGCATTGCATGTTGATCCAGTAGTGATTGAGAAATGTTTAGGGCATAAGATGCCGAAGATCATGGCCACTTACAATAAAAATGAAATGCTACCTCAAAGAAAAGAGGCATTAGAAAGTTGGAGCCAACTCATTGAATCCTTATCTCACGACAATTTAGACGTAGCCTGGATGCAACAACGTGAAATCCAGGAACCCATGAGCGCAGCGAATTCATTTATTGATAAATTTCAAAACGAAACTTGTAAACCCAGTTTACAAAAACCATAATATAATGATTATAAAACCTTCTAATACTGATAATCTGATACTAATTATGACAGTGATCAATTTAAGCGAGGAGGAAATACCATGCAATCTAAAATTGAATCCACACTCCTCTACGAAGGGCTTGGTTTTCCTATTGAATTAGAAAATGTAGAAATGATAAAGATCAATGACGAATGGCATCCCAAAATCGATGTTCACTACGTTACTCATGAAATAATAAAAAAACTGGCCACACAAGAAGAGAGATTAACTGGCAATCAAGTTAAGTTCATTCGTTCTTATTTTTCCATGCCTCTACGTGAATTTGGTGAAACCGTAGTTCATGAATCTCACACTGCTGTCAGCAAATGGGAAAAATGTGGGGATGAAATAACAAGTATGAATGAAAATACAGAACAAGTTTTACGACTCTATATTATTGAACAAACTCAGACTAAGACTAAAGCTGATCAAAAGAATTTTTATTTGAACTTTAAAAGAAGCAGAGCTTTTGTAAACTCCAAAGGTAAAAAACCCAAACCACTTCATTTAAATCTCTGTGCATAAATTGTTTGGACTAAATACCAGTCGGTGACATTGTGTCACCGACTGAAATTAACAATTAATAATAAAGTTCGATTAAGGGTAATGGCAAATTGCCGCCTCCCTTTCAATTGAATCATAATGATAACTAATATGACTAAAAAGGATTTATCTACTTTTGAACGAGAAATGCAACATCCTCTTTTTCGTAAACAATTTGAAAAAGAATATACTGAGTTTCTGTTATCTGAGATCATCAAGGCAATTCATCTATTTGCACAAATAAAATAAATCAGACATAATCTTACCATATATAAACAAATGGCAAGGATTTGTCTGATAATGACAAACAAAAATCCTGAGGAAATTTTTCATCAATATGGCGGGCAGCTGAGAATGAGCGAGGCTATAAAGCATGGCATCACTCGTTATATGCTCTATTCTCTTAAAGATAAGGGAATTATTGAGCAAATTAGTAGAGGAGTATATCGACTCACTAGTCTCCCTCCACTTAGTAATCAAGATCTGGTAACAGTTAGTCTTCGTTTTCCTAATGCAGTTATTTGTCTGATTTCTGCACTGTCATATCATAGTCTAACAACCCAAATACCTCATTCTGTATCTATAGCTATACCAAGAGAAACTCACACTCCCTCACTCGTTTATCCACCGATTCAAGTCCATCGCTTTTCAGGGCAAGCATATCTGTCTGGTATAGAAGAGCATCTTATAGATGAGGCCAACATTAAAATTTATTCTGCTGAAAAAACAATCGCTGATTGTTTTAAATATAGGAATAAAATCGGTATGGATATAGTGCTGGAAGCAATAAAATTTTATCGAGCTAGAAAACAATTTAATATGAATGAAATTCTCAAATACGCTAAAATCTGTAGAGTTGATAAGGGCATAACCCCCTACCTGGAAGCAATCATATGAAATCGCCCAAAAATAGTGCCGCATCAATCCGACAGCGTTTATTAAATCATTCGAAAACCTACCAAAAACCATTTAATGAGATTCTTCAATATTATGCAATGGAGCGATTTCTTTATCGTCTATCACTATCCCAGCACAAAAATAAGTTCATCTTAAAAGGTGCATTAATGCTAAGAGTATGGAACGCTCCGGAGTCAAGACCGACTATGGATATTGATATGCTGGGAAAAACAAGTAACGATGAAATAAATATTGTTCAACAGATGAAAGAAATACTATCAGTTAATGTTCCAGAAGACGGCCTCGCCTTTGACGTAACCACATTGCAGGCAGAACGGATTAAAGAAGATGCTGATTATCATGGGATAAGAATACTCTTTAAAGGCAATCTCGATACAGCAAAAATTCATATGCAAATCGATATTGGCTTTGGTGATGTTGTCCATCCTGTTCCTAAAAAATCATTTATGCCAACAATCCTGGATCTTCCAGCACCAGAATTGTTGACTTACAGCAGAGAAACTGCGATTGCTGAAAAATTTGAGGCGATAATTAAGCTAGGTAGCCTCAATAGTAGAATGAAAGATTTTTATGATATTTGGATGTTATCTAGACAATTTGATTTTAATGGTAAGGAACTTTCAGAAGCAATACGTCTGACATTTGAAAACCGTAACACTGTATTATCAGATGACATTGAGGCATTTTCAAATCAATTTATACAATTAAAACAAACTCAATGGCTAGCCTTTACCAAACGGCTCAAGCAAGAGTATGTACCGATTCAATTCCAAGAAATTATTAGTAAAATTCAGGCTTTTCTTTATCCACTGGTATTAACATTCTCTCAACAAAATCCAATGCCACAAAAATGGTGTAGTATTACATGTCAATGGTCATAAAAGCCAAACTCTATAATACCCGTTCATCTCAATCTCTTTGAGGTTACGGCTAGAGTGAAACCATTTTGGGTTAATATTCAAACCAAAAGCAAATCGCAAATGGTTACATTGTGTAACCGGTTGAAAAAGATAAAGCTGTGACAAATTGTCACCAGTTAAAAATTAACTTCATATACGTTCAAATAATGACAACTACAAAAAACCTTTGACAAACACCCAGATTTAAATAAACATCATCAATAGATAACCATTAAACTAAACTTTCACCACAATTTTTTTAACTCCCAAAATCAATGAGCCTAAATCTGTCCAAAACAAGGCCGACCCTAACCCGACACATCAACCCGACACAAACCCGACATAGCAAAATTCAGTACTGACAAGAAGAAAAAACCTGTCGAATAGAAAAACCCGACAAAGAGAAATTCTCTAGGCCGACCCACCTCATAACTCCAAAATCTGTTTTTTATGTTTTTACGCGCGCGAGGAAAAATTTTTTAAACAATTTTGAACAAAAATAACCAATTACCAATGCAAAAACTTCTCAGTAAAAAAATATAAGGTTCATTTAATATCATTTGCTATCAAACCCATTTCCCCTATTGACACCCTCAACCAATTTCCTAGAATGAATCAAGTTTAATGCATCTTGGTTATCTAAATATCATCGATTGATAGCGTTTGATATCAATTGAAATCAAAATAAAGGGTCAAAACAGGAGTAAAAATGGATTTCTTATTCGTCACCACATACGAACTGGACGCACTCAGCGAAATCCCCCTCATGCAAAGAGTAGTCTACCTCATGGGCATCCGCCCCTACATGGACAGAAAAACGTTCATAGTCGGCATTAAACGAAAAATCAGTTACCAGTCACTGAGAGAAACTCTGTATGTCGCACCAATCAAAGGCGTAAAAACAGGCTGCCCTAGCCACCAGCAAATGAAACGTGTAATTAAATCACTGGCACGCCAAGGCATTATAGAAATTTGCTCAACGCCCCAAAATCTCATTGTGAAATGTCTTCTGGCTAATCCATATGAGCCTGTAGACATTAAAAATGAATCTCAGCCTGAAAATAGTGCATCAACCCAAGTAGAGCAAAACCAGTCAGCACCAACTGAAAATCTGAGATCAGTAAAAACTGAAAAACCAACCTACTTATCAAAATCAGCTTTAAATGCGCAGCCCAGCAGTAACCTAAAAAATCTATATCAAAAATTCGAACAATTCTGGCAACTCTACCCCTTGCCTAGTTATAAAACTGAAGCATGGAAGCAATTCCAGCAAATTGATCCTGATGAGAGACTTTTTGAACAGATCATGGTTGGATTACAAGAACAGCTAACGAAAATTAATCGGTCAGGTGCTTATTGGCCTTATCCTGCTAGTTGGTTGGGTCAAAAAGGCTGGCTAATCGCATAGAATTGGCCCAAAATTCAGATTTCTTCATGTAGACGTAATGTAGACAGATTGAGCCGAACAATCACATTGAGGAATGGCGGCAAGTTTCTTCAATCAACTCAGCTTTATAACCTAATTTATCAAGGTCACTCAAAGCACTTTTAATAGCTTTTTCCAATGACTCGGCTTGTCGAGTAAAATCTAAAATTAGTTCGCCATGTGACATTACCAAAAGAGCATCACTGCACCCAGATGAATATATTTGGTTGGCAACTTCCTCATTAAAGTCACAGTTTAATAACTTTAATCTAAAATCAAAATTTTCTTGATTAGTGCATGCATTTTTGAACATATTTAATCACCTTATTTGCAATAAATTTAGGATTTGATGGTGTTGAATAAATTATCATTGAACACCATTCGTCCATTTTAATCCCTCTACTTTTTGCTACACATGTTAGCTTACACCATGCATGCGAATGACCTCCCAAGCCTAGTTTCTTAAACTCCCAACCATTGTCAATGGCATATTTGATTGATATCTCGATATCCTTGTCTGTATGTCTTGGGCGAGTCTTTTTTAACATAATCCATTCTCTTCTGTATCCTTAATAGTATAGACTAATAAATACCAGATCCTTCTTTAGAGAATTCTGATTTACAGAGCTAAAAGCCACCAAACAGCAACCAAATTATTTCTATATCTAATAGTAATAGTCCTGTTTAGAATGAAAAAGTTCAACTTCATTCGCTCTAATTATATCTGGAAGGTTATTTATGATTTCCTTGTCAACTATATCGAACTCATTAATTAATCTAGCTAGTCTAGTACTTAACCAATTACAATCCCAGAGCTCCATTTTCTTACCATTCACTTTCTTACATAGAGTTTCTTCATATTTAAACTCCTTAAAAAATTGCAGAGACACTCGCTGAAGCCAAATTTCTAAATGTCCAGTATTAGGCGTCATTTCAAATTTTTTGTGAATTTTTTTAATTAATTCCTTTTTTTTCTTCTTATATTTAATCTTTGAAATTAAACAACTTATAATCGCAGCACAATCAGGATAAGCACGAGGGTTTTTTTGTGCAATATCAACAGCAATTCCAAGTAAAGCCTCAACATTATCAACACCCTTTTTTCTTTGAGAAAGCCTTTTATAGTATGCTTTTAAAGCTTTTATTACACTTCCAGAGTTTGGATACTCTCTAGAAAAAGAGTGAATAATCAGCAAATGTTTTTGTAGGTTTTTGTCAAAATGCTTTTTATTAATCCAAAATAATTTATCTGGCTTAATTGACTCAGTTATAATGTCATAACTAACAGAAGTCTTTCCTGGATTCAATTTTAAGTTTAATTCAGCTAATATCTCACAAAGATATTTAACTATTACATCTCCAGTGATAGGGTTATTTACAAAAATCCTATAATCATCTCTATACCTTAATATAAAATATTCTCCTAAAAACTCTTTTTGAAACTCAGTACTATTTAATTTTTCAGCAAGTAATTCATCAGAATAACCCAAAACAATTTCAGCTATAAAGTCCATCAAGGCTGAGCCTTGAGGAACCCCATTTGTTTGACCATGATGCATATCTTGTAAAAGGTTATCAATTTTATTTCCTAACAAGGTCTTATCTTTCTGATTTTGTTTAGCAAAATTTTTGCCATGAATTGCCCATGCAATTGAATGTGTATAAATCGAGCTATAACAGTCTGTTATATCTGTCTTTATTATATATTGGAAATCTAAAGCTAATTCCAATGATTTTTGCTCGACAGAAATCCACCAATTCGTTACTTGCTCTGCCTTATCAGAAGTAGTTAAATTTGAGCGAAGAGGAATACTTAAACAATTAATATGTTCATCAGAGGAAAAACGCCTAAATCGGGATTGAATTTGCTTCCAGTTTTTACTTTCAGTAACCTGCTTCACCAGTTGTACATATAATGCTGGATGTATTAGTTGGAACGGCCTCCAAGAATATTTACTATCTTTATTATTTAGAATCTTATGATTAACATTTTCAAAGTCCCTAGGTTTTGCTCCATTATAAAAATCAGATAATTCTTTATTCTTAAGCTCCTTTTCAACCATTTTCAATAGAGGATCAAAATTTATATAATTTGGTAAATCAAAATTGCAATAGCTTTCTGCCTTTAAAAAATATTTTTTCGCTTGTGAAGCTGATAAGTCTAATACAGGTATTACTCCTTTTTTTAATCTACCAACCATCTTTTATATTCCATTATTAAATCTATTGACTTATTTTTAGTTTAGTCAATTTCAAATAATCCTGCGTCACTGCAATTTATGTGCAGTGACGCAGACTATAATTCCAAAAATTCAAATTTAAAATCAGACAATTAACAAATAAAATTCAATCCCACACCACAGGATTGAACAAAATATTCCTCCAAAACCTATTGCCCCAAGATCTCACCTTTGCTAAATTTTTCATAAGCATAACTGATGAGCCTGTGCAACTCAGGCGAAACCTTCGGGTCTTATGCTAAGCCACTCTCATCCCATAACCTGTGGCTGGACGTCTAGTCGGGAATCTGTAGTTCTAGGATAGGCTACCATCGGGTAGATAAGTTAATAATCACTTCTTTATTAACCATGGATCAGCGGCAGCTGCTGTTGGATTGCCGTGCGTTTTTGTATTTAAACAATAAGGAGATAAACCACTAAAAAACCGTTTCACCAAATAATCATTAACATTTGATTTGCCCCACCATTTCGAGCCTTGCAGCGCAAGCTGGATATCCTCTTTGAGTGAATCGCTCGACTAACACTAAACCAAAGACAGGGCAAATAAATTGATTGAATAGAACTATGCGCAAACACTCTTTAAGACAAATAGCGAGCCAGTATCTGGATCATGATAATAGCGGTAGCCCTCGTGGCAAAAAATATCGTCGCTTTGTTATTCTTAGGATGATTGAGGATCTCTTTGTCCTTGGGCTTGCACCATCCAATTGGTCTGGTTTGACACCAATCCATTTGCAGCAACTGATTCAACACTGGCATAAGAAAAAAGTTAAACCTTCGACTCTGATGAATTACATGACCATCATCCGAAAATTTCTAAACCATGTTGGTCATAATGCTGAGAATATTGATAATCTCAGTCTTGGTTTGCAAACTAAGAAAATTAAGAAGAAAACTCGGAAATCCCCTACTGATTTATTAGAGAAGCTCAATGATCCTGTAGCCAAAATCCTTTTAGGCTTTCAAATTCATTTTGGCTTGACTTTGAGCGAAGCCATGCGAATTTTGCCCGGGGTGCATATTCAAAAACATGAATTATTACTAACTCGAGAAATCACTTTTAATAGCAAAGATAGGAAAATTCCTATTCGCTCTGAAACTCAAATAAAGCTTATACAGGATTTTAATCTATTAACCCAAGGGAACGGCTGTCTTATCACTACTCATGGCTATAGAGCTATCTGTTTTGGCTGGCAAAAGGCTATGAAGTCCTTAAGACTCTCTGGAAAGAAATGCTGGCGTTATCTTTATGCTCAGCAATTAAGTTCGCAATTATCCTCTCAAATATCCCATTACTGTTTGTCCTTACTCATCATGGATGAAATGGGTCTGAAATCCCGTACCACACTTTGGAGTTATCTTAATGAGCAATAAACTACGCAGTGCACTTTATTCAGTACATCAATTGATTAAACAAATGCAAGGTTATTCCTATGCCAGTAAGGCAGACATGAAACATATGATTAATCGCTGCATGAAAGATCTACACGAATTGGGTTTTAAAGTAGGTCATTTAAATGGCCTAAAGCCTAAACATATCTATGTACTTGTTGAACATTGGAAGAAGCAAGGCAAGAGTCCAGCAACTATAAAAAATTATATGTCCAAATTGCGTAAACTCGCTTATTTTCTGGATAAACCTAAGCTGGTTAAAACGGGTAATGACTCTTATCAAATTGATAAACGCACTTATATTCCCACTCAAAACAAAGCCATCCACCATATCGACTTAAACTTATGTACCGATCCGCACATACGCCTTTCACTTGAAGCACAAATGCTTTTTGGTTTACGTAGAGAGGAGTCAATGAAATTTGTAGTCAGTGAAGCTTGGCATGGTGATTGTTTGCATATAAAACCCAGTTGGACAAAGGGTGGTATTGGTCGATTGCTTAAAATTACTAATGAGGCGCAAATGAAATGGTTACAAACAGTCTGGAAACAGATAAGACGCGGTGAGTCACTAATCCCTGCGGAAAGAACCTATAAACAGCATTTAAGTCATTATCAGCAACAAGCCAAGTTAATGGGAGTCTGTAAACTACATGGCCTGCGTCATGCTTATGCCCAACGACGGTATGCCGAATTGACCAAAGAGATTGATCCTTTAAAGGTTGGGTTAATCTGCCCGATAGCTGGAGGAAAAGCTACAGAGGAACTCAATCATCAAGAAAAGCAAATTGATAGGCGAGCGAGATCAATTATTAGCCGTGAACTTGGTCATTCTCGCTTGAATATTACTAAGACTTATCTAGGATAGACTTTTGCTAATAGCGCATAACAATATAGAGACATCCTACCTCAAATATTCATATTACGTTGCAGCAATCCAGGTTCCTTAATGCAGAATTAAAAATATTTATTCTCTGGGCAATATTTGATCATTTTTTTATAAATAAATATAATGGCGTTCAATTTGAAACATATAACCATTAAGTTGGTTATTGTATGTTATTGTATATGAGACATTATGAAATTAAGTGTAATTAAGTTATTTATATTAGTTATAATTTTGTTTGGAATAAATAATACTTTCGCTTCTGATCAATATACGGCAATTACTAAAAACACTGATGTTGAGAATAAATTCCTTCCAGATGAGCTAATATTAGAAAATTGTTTAGATAAAGAAATAATACATAAAATAAGTCAGCTTGATTTAATGTTTAAACAAGTTGCGAGTTTAAACTCCCCGAGTAATTTCAAACAAACTTTATTAACATTCATTGATAAAAATAAATTAACCAACCCTGAAATGAATCTGTTAATTTCTAGATCTAAAAAAACAGATTTATGTGGAGCCAACGCAAATTTAGCTTTGAGTTTCTACCATACAGCACTAGAGATTGTTGAGGCTAAAAAAGAAAATAAATTAAAAAATAGTTCAAAATATATGGAAAAAGCTCTCAGTATTTACAGAAAATATGCCAATCAAGGTTCAGTTGGCTCAATAAAATTACTATGTGTACCTGATCATTGGATCGTTGAATCAGTAGATCCTCTTTCTAAAAAAACCTGTCTAAAAGCCATTTATTTAAAAGATATCAATTTATCTGGCGTTGAAAAAGCTAAGATGTTTACCGCTGTTTATAATGCCTATTGGCTGCCTATTCAAAAATATTTACCACAAAGAGCTGAACTTTGCCTCTATTTTGCGAATGATAAAAATATCATGAATTACTTAAACAGCATGTTAAAGCAACGTAATATAGATATGTGTAATGTTGAATTTATTCAATATGGGGAAAAATTATTTTCAAATAAGCAATATCAAGATGCATTTAAGTATTTATCAATTTTTGATCAGTCATCAAATAAGACAGGTATACCTCAATTCGAATTAGGTTATATGTATCAAACAGGTAGTGGGATTCCGCAAAATTACTCTTATGCCATTGATTGGTACACAAAAGCATGTGCTAATGGAAGTAATCCAGAAGCTCAATATAATTTGGGAATGATGTACTTGAATGGTCATGGTGTACTGCAAAATTATACGATTGCTCATGCTCTTTATAATATGGCATCTGCAAATGGACTAAAAGACGCAGGCTCAATTAGAGATGCCTTAGCCAAAAAGATGACTAATGAACAAATTGAAAGAGCGCAGGTATTAGCAAATGATTGGATTAAAAATTGGCCGAAGAAACTATCAATATAGCAGCCCAATATGGATAAGTATTAAATTAAACAATCAACTTGGATTGTTCCATAAATTCATTAGCATTGTTTGAATTTTGGCAGCTCTAGACGTAAATGAATCTGGTAATTGATAATATCCATTGGGAGATTCTTTACCTACTACGACAAGTTGATGTTTCATTTTATCGTTTTGGGGCACCTGCCGCCTGACAAAAATTGTCTCAGCCGGAATATTTTTATCATGCTTGTTGATATCAATAAAATCACTAAAATCAGGCCGATTTATTAACATATTCAGAACACTTTCTACAGATAAATTAAAATGCCTCCACTCCATACTAGCGAAGCCTGAATTAGGTTCCAATCGAGAACCTACAGCACCTATAACTCCATTTGTGCAAATACTCATTCTTGTATGATAGCTAGAACTAAATATTTGGAGGGTAGATACCTTACCTTTATTTGGTTCTAATCTGTTAATATTAATTATTTCTTCCATAAAAGTACGTACTTGCCTACCTACCGCTAAACAACCGACCCACTGCGCAGGTGCTACCGTTTTAATTTTATGATCTGTTATGTTTGTTTCTGGAAAGGCTGTTATAGCTGTTTTTTTTAATTTTTCCTCCACTGGATCCATTTCTCTAATAAAATATGCAACATCATATAAAACTTCGTTTTCAAATATAAATGACGCATAAGTGTTAACTGGTCGAAATCCATTCGCAAAACAGTTTTTAGGTCCTATCCATATTTGAAAATCTAATCTAGAAAATGGAGATGGTATTTGTGCAAGATCAAATACGACTTCCCTACTGTTAACTGATGCCTCATCAAGCCACTCAATTTCTGGCGGACTAAATTTAAGTAAGGCTATTGGTTCTGGAAGGCATATTAAGGGGTAAAACTGATCGTTTTTTATTATTCTTTGATTCTCTTTTCTTGAAACAGCTCCAGAAGGATGATAATGAAGTTGATTACCTACTGAATTTACTTTTGGACTTGAATCAATTTTTAAATTATCACTAGAGTAAATTAAATTTCCCGAATCTACGAGCATGGTGTTATTTACTTTTTTGCGACATCTAACATAAATTGACTCATCCTTCTCAATACTATGTCCCATTATTCCATAACGTTTTCCATTATATAAAACTGTAAATTTATATTCTTCTTTAGGCTTTGCCATAATTATTAGTACCTACTCATGAGGTGGGATCCAAAACAAAAGTACACCCAGAAGTACACCTAGCAGAATTTTTTATTTTTAAGGGGTTTAACTAAGAAGATGCAACTTACTGATTATAAAGGGGATTTTATGGTCGGGACGGAAGGATTTGAACCTTCGACCACTAGCACCCCATGCTAGTACGCTACCAGGCTGCGCTACGCCCCGACTGGTGGCAAATAATAGCGAAGTCTGGAGGAAATAACAAGAGCAAGATTTATTTATTCAAGAAATCCATTATGAGTCCATTGGGAATTGAACCAAGACTTTCAATACAGTTAAACAGATTTTCTATTTACTTTTTATAACAAAACCCATGTGTAGGCACTCCAATTTTCATTTTCATGAAATCAGGATAACATAATCAAAGTGTCTCTTAATTTGCTGTGGCTATGCTCCTTTTCCCCCATTAATTAGGACCATGATTTTGAGAAACAGAAACCCTGACCTTTGCATTTAGTACATCATCCGCTAAGGATTCAGAAAAATCGAAAGACTCCATAATCGTTTTGAATTGTTGATTTTTCTCTAAAAATTTAATAACGGCCTCGGCAGTCTGTTCATCTTCTGGAAAATTAATTAACGCCTGATACGCTTCTAATAAATCACGATCCTGAGCATCAATTTCTTTTTCTATTTCACAAACTTGTTCCATTGAATCGGCTGAATCTAATTCAGTTTTAAAATGAGCCTTTTGTTTTTCAATAAGCTCGGTGATTGGCTTTAAGACCGTAATGGAATGTATAAATTTTTTTGCAAGAGTATATTTGGGTTCGGGTAATTCATCTTTTAAAAGAGAGAAACTTAACCGCTCTTTATTTTTTAAAATTTTATTCGTTATAATTTGGTTAAAACTTAGAACGTTAGTCAAGGACTGAAACTCGCTTTTATCTTTAATATCTTGTATCAGAATATTTTTTATATTTTGATTCAATCCCTTCATTTCATTTATAAGAAATTTATCAAGGTCTGATTCTGTTTTAATAATGTCATTAACAATTTTAAAAAACTCGGGGAATGAACTGGCAGCGTCTAGTTTTTCGCCAAGCTGTAAAAGCTCTTTATTGTATTTTTCTATATCTAATTGAACACTATCAAGATTCTGAAGGATTAACTCCGCTTTTTGCTTGTTATCTGCTTCATTTAATAATTTTGTAGTTTGCATATTTCTATCCTCTCAATAAATATTGCTTTCTATCGCTCTTATTTGCTTTGGAATCCCTTCCGTAGCCTATCTTGATTGTCTTGTTGAATTTCTTCTTTTGCTTCTTCTTTAAAAAACGTCACATTTTTTTGCTGATTTGCTTTACGAATATGCTCGGGAACTTCTTCTTCAAAACTTCTTATGGCCTCTTCTTTATGAGAGTCCTCTATAATCTCTCTTTCGGCTCTTGTCTCAATCATTGCTTTTTTGCCTTCGTCAACAAGCTCTTTGAGTTTTGTAGCCCACTCGGGTACTTCTGGTGGAGCCCCCAAACTGCTGTCTTGTCCACCTACATAAGGATTTGGTTTAAATTCCGATTGGTAAGTTTGTCGCGTAGCACCAATTTCTGAAAGTAAACCACGACTCCCCCCTTTTTCTCGATACTTTAAAAGAGCCTTATATTGTTTTTCTATTTCTTGAAGCTTTTGGGTTAATTCAAGTTGCAAATCGGAGGAAACTCCTTTTTCTAATGCCTCCTCAATTTCTTTTCTTGCCCGATCATAATCAATGGTTAATTCACTTACATTAATACGGCAGGGTTCTTGTTGATGGCCAAATAGCATCAATTCTATCACATCTCCTGTATTTAACCGCTGAGAAGGATCTTGCATATATTCCTCGTGTTTCGATAAACTTCCTTCTAGTTTTATATGCCAATCGGCATAAAATTGAGCAAACCGCTCTTCAATTTTCTCGATTTCACCCTCATTAAAGAATTGAGCAAATGCTTCCGTTTCTTTTAAAGCCTCCATGTGTTGGTTAAAATCCTCAGGAGTATAGGGTTGGTTATTTTTTAAACGATAGTGGTTATGATTATGAAGTGATTCAATTTCCAGATGATGCATTAACTTTAGATGGACTGAATTACTACCACGATAATATAAATCACAACCGTTTGTCACTTTTTTATGTGCCTGTGCCGCAGCATGATAAAGTATATCTCTAAATTCTTGAGGATATTGATCCATAACACCTGGCTTCCAGAAATACCAGGTCAAACTATGGGCTTTGACTTGTAAGGCAATACGTATCTCAATTTCCTTACCCTCATCAAACATTTCATAAACTTCCCCTTTTGTTCGTCGAAAGATACGATTTGGAAATTTATTTATCAATTTATTGTACTCTTCCTCATTACCTGCCTTTACATAGGTCTGTAATTGCTTCAAAACACCATCATTTTTATGTATATACTCTTCTTCATCACCTCCGTAAGATGTATAAAGAGTAGTTCGCTGGGTTTTCTCGAGTAATATAAAAAATGGCGTATGTTTACCCTGTTTAGGTCTTTCTATCACTATCTTTTCATCCATAGTAACCTCTACGTTAAAATCATTAACTTTATGATTAATTATAGAGCAATAAGGGTTTTATTTATAAAATTAGATTTTGTAATGCCATCTCTGGAAAAACGAAGTGAAATAAAGTATTTGATTTACTAAGACTATATTTGTAAAAAAATATTGCTAGATGAAAAATCTTTGAATATCCAGGTTAAGCTCGTTATAATAAAAAAAACACCAATTCACCACCTGGCATATGATTGAAAAAATGATTCAAGAGGACTTCCTTAACACCCCCATTAAAAAATACAAAGGAGATGTTGCACCTGATCTCTCTGAGAGTGAATTGGCGGAGCTTATCAATCGAATAAAATCCTACATAGAACTAGACAGTTTATCAGAACTTGAGCTCGAACAGAGTAACACCTTTTATTGGCTGACCTATGGTTTGTCTCATGCCATGAAAAATAAAAATTTCTCAATTTCTTATGAAATCGCATCGATCTTTTATAAAATAAGCAAGCAATATCCTCATCTTGCAATAACGATGCTTGGAAAAACAATTGATTTCGGTGAATTTAAAGGTCAAACCGGGATTTTTGTTTGGATGGATCGACTCTACAGCGCAACATTCAATTCTATTTTTTCTCCAACCTTAGTCGCTTTTAATACAATTTTTTCTCATTTGCTTGAGCAGGAAGGCAATGCATTTTCATCAATTATGGTTAAACCTATTGAAAGTGGCTTTACAAGCGGAACAAATGCCTTATTAAACCTTATTTATGCATTAAAAAATGCATCTGAATATGATTGCAACCAATCGATAACACATTTAATTGCAGAGCTCTTAGCGAAGTTTATCAACCAATCTCCTAATGAAATAGGATTTGTCTTAACCCAGGAAATTACTAAAGGTACTTTTTCAGGAACCAGGTATATGGACTTTATAATACCTACACTTGCGCGATGCTCTCAAGACAATATTGATGCTGTAGACGCTATTTGTAAAATTCTTTTAATAGTAAATGAAAAGCATCCCCAACCATTAATGGACTCACTTACTAAAATCGCTCAAAGTGGCTACAATCAAGGAATGCATGCGTTCCATATTATTTTCACAGCACTTGTTTCCGCATCCTACATTGAAAATAATACAAAAATGTTCAACCTACTTGTTGATCTGATCCACAAATTTTTTAAAAAATCACCAGATTCAATAAGCTCGGCATTAACTCAACCAATTAAGACAGGAATACGAACAGGTGAAAATGGCGTTATGCATCTTGTTCAGGCATTAACTATTGCTATGGATCGAAATATTGATACTTCCACGATAACAAACTTATTATTAAAAATAATTGAGCACAATGGTAATGATCTTGCAGAAGCATTTAATAGTAAGGCTGTAAGTAAAAATACTTTTTATCTAGTTACCGCCTTATCGAAATTAGAAAGCAAGCTAAATAAGGAGCAAACTACAGACATTCAAAAAACTGAGCTTGAAGGCATCGTAAAAAAGCTCTTGGAAATTAATTCGCATCATAGGACGAACATTTAAGTTTTTTCTCCAACTAAGGATCTTAGCTGGAGCATTCAACCCATTTAGATTAAAAAATCATCGTGGGTCTAAGTGGTGAGTATTTTGCTTGGACTCAATATTTTAAGCATGTAATGTTAAACTTAAGAAAAGACCCTGAAATGAGAAGTTATTAGTTTCATTTCCTGCAATCCTTTGAGGACCTAAATTACCTATACCGGTAAATCCCCTAAGTGTATCCATCGCACTAAAATATTCATTAATTTGATATCCTACTGCAGCAGTCCAAGTAGAAGCATTATGCAATTGGTGGGTATAATCTAAACCAATTTTTCCTGTAACACTATTTACAACTCGATTGCGCTTAGGCCAGTTAAAACTCAGATTAGTTCCAAGAAAAACAGCTGAATAAGACTGCATTGACCCTGCCATCAGTGCATAATCAAAATATCCAAGCAAGCCAAATCCATTCCATAAATTATAGTGGCCATCCAAACCAAAAAGTGGTCCGGCTCCACTAAATTTACTGTTCAAATCTCCAGGAGCTGCAAAAGTTAACTCATGTTTAATTTGCGCATATCGTACCCCTAAAGAAGGACGGATAGTGAATACCCCAGAAGTATCGCTGTATTTTCTTCCCGCTTTAACATCTACTTGATCGACTCTGTAACTTAAATATGCATCGCTGACCAATCCTGGATCAAAATCGACAGGAATAGTGGCATCAGGAAATAAGATACTTCCAAATAAAATGGAACCATTTGCAAAAGTATTTACTGCATGGGTTTTGTTATTTAAATAAAGATAACTGACTTCAACATTATTAGCGGTCATAGGTATATCATAACCTAAGGCCACACTACCAGCCCATTGATAGCCTGGATTAAAAGGCTTGCTTTGCGCCTGGGAACTACCCGGAGCCTCAAATAACCAACTGTCAGTCACTAAACCCAGTCCCGTTTCACTTGGTTGCACATAATAACCAGTTCCATTAACATATAATCCGCCAGGACTCTTGAATGCACAAAGCATGCTTGAACAAACTGGACCATCCTTATCTAAGATAGGTGGGGTAGCAGCAAATGCTGTATTTGCCAGGAAGAGGCCACTAATAACTAGTGGGTAAAACTTACATGTCATCTTTCACTCCTTGTTTATTTTCTTAATTAACTTACTCATTTTAAATAATAATTACAATTAATTTATTTAAATAAATTTACTCGTATGATGGAAACTTGGGTAATTCGCATCGGTAAATAGTGTCTGCCAACTGCTCTTTAAATCAAGGTTTATTGACCATAAAGTTTCCCCCAGTACATGTCGCGCTTTATGCGCGACATCGAGAATTGCAAAAGGTCAAGCCTAATATTGGTTACTATTCATCCAGCATAAACCTGAGAAATATTATGGTTCTATAATAATGTTTTAATTTTTTTCACTTCAGATTTTGAATGTACGATTTGTATGTATTGATTGCAACTAAGTAATTCTGCATATTGCAAATCAGCGACTGCATTATTTAAGATCCCTTTAGCAGAATTTGGCTCATCTTCCATAATTAAAACAGCTGCTGCATTTACTTGCATTGATGCCATAAGAAGTTTATCAACGCATTGATTTCTATACTGTTTTTCCGAGGCCGAAATAATGACTCGGGATAACTGATAACATTGATTGGCTAAAAGTTCTTTACTGAGCCCAGACTGGGCGTCCATGCTAAATAGGATTAAACTGCAAATTAAAGATTTTTTCAAAATCATTTTATACATAGATACTCCTGTAAGTTGCCGACAAACCCGCCGTTACTTCACACAATCCCTATGAAGTAAGTTCTACTGAATAATCAATAACACTCTCAAATTCATTAATATTGCTAAATTGACACACTACCATAAAGCAGAAGCCATTCTCGAGGACATCCATTTTTAATGCAGCATCATGCCATCTTTCTCATCGGATACCCATCTAATGGAACTCTAACTTGATGGTAGTGTGGAGTAGGCTTACACCTTTCCCCATAAGTAAATATTCTCAATACTTCCTAATCAGATTTTGCTTGATTTAAACAAAAGCATTAATTCCTGTAATATGTTTTCCTAATACCAAGGTATGGACATTGTCTGTACCTTCGTAGGTAAAGACTGATTCCAAATTAAGCATATGGCGAATTACATGATATTCCAGGCTGATTCCATTTGCTCCTAATAGGTTCCTGCATTTTCGAGCAATTTTCAATGCCTCACGACAAGCATTCCCTTTAGCAAGAGAAATCATTACAGGGTTTTCGCGGTGATGATCTTTTATGCGACCCACTTGTAAATTAAGGCATTGTGCTTTAATAATTTCAGTGTACATATCAGCTAAATCTTTTTGAATCAGTTGAAATGAAGCTAACTGTTTATTAAATTGCTTGCGCTCCAGCAGATAATCACGGGTAATATCAAAGCAAGCCATAGCCGCCCCCATAGCCCCCCAGGCAATACCATAGCGTGCCTGGCTTAAGCAACTTAAAGGAGCACCTATACCTTTATCGCTACCTGGAAGGTAATTTTCATCAGGAACAAAAACATTATCAAATACTAATTCTCCAGTTATCGAAGCACGTAACGACATTTTTAATTTAATCTCAGGACGACTTAAACCATGAGAATCAGTATCCACAATAAAACCACGTATACCCTCATCTGTTTTGGCCCAAACGATGGCAATATCAGCAATTGGTGAATTGGTTATCCACATTTTGGCACCATTCAAACACCAACCTCCATCGACTTTTTTTGCTGTTGTTCTCATGCTTGAAGGATCTGAACCAAAATCTGGTTCAGTCAAACCAAAACATCCAATAATCTCGCCAGTAGCCATTCCAGGTAGAAAACGTACTTTTTGTTCTTCACTACCATAACGGAAAATAGGGAACATACATAAAGAGCTTTGTACCGAAACAAAGCTTCGTAATCCACTATCCCCTTTTTCTAATTCTTGGCAAACTAAACCGTAAGCAACATAAGAAGCTTCTGCTCCTCCATATTCTGCAGGCAAGGTTAACCCTAATAAACCTAATTCAGCAGACTTTCGAATCAGCTCCCGTGGAAATTGGGCATGTTCAAAGGAATCAGCCATCAAAGGCATTACATCATTGCTGACAAAACGCGCTACGCTATCTCGTATCATGCGCTCATCATCATTTAACTGTTCATCAAGAAACAACAAGTCGTCCACTCTCTTTCTCCCTTTTATCTGACTCTAACGCAATTACGGCTTCAATAATACTTTCTTTACTGGGTAATAAATACTGCCATGCATTACCCAAAGGAATAAAGCAATCTTTACCCGTAATTCGTTTAATTTTTAAGCTGGATGAAGCTTCTTCCAACAGCAAGGACATTAACCCTTCGCTAACAGAACCACTTCTTCTCCCTTCATCCACAATTAATACCTGTTTTGCTTTGGCTATTTCTCTTAAAATTGCATCGCCTGGTAAGGGATTAAGCCAACGTAAATCCACAACTTTCACTGAAATTTTATGTTCTTCCTGAAGTACCTGTGCTGCTTGTCGTGATAAATAATAACCATTAGCGTAGGTCAAAATGACTGTTGTTCCTTCACCATAAATACCCACTTCACCTAACGGAATCTCAACCTCAGGAGCTGGATAGTGAAACAACCATTCGTTATCACCAGGCACATGCAGATCTTTAGTCATATACAAAGCAATAGGCTCTAAAAACACAACAACCCTCCCTTGCCCATAAGCCAAACGCATACAAGTACGCAACATTTTTGCAGCATCTGGGCCATTAGATGGACAGGCGACAATGACACCAGGCAAATCACGTAATACCGCAATAGAGTTATCATTATGAAAATGACCACCAAATCCTTTTTGATAAGCTAATGAGGCGATTCGAACAACCATAGGATTTTGGTATTGGCCACTGGAAAAAAAGGATAAGGTAGAAGCTTCTCCACGCAGTTGATCTTCCGCATTATGTAAATAGGCTAAAAATTGGATTTCTGGAACAGGGATAAATCCATTATGAGCCAAACCAATAGCAGTCCCTAAGATAGTCGTCTCATCCAAAAGAGTATCAAACACTCTGCGCCGCCCAAATCGCGCCTGCAAATCAGCCGTCACGCGATAAACACCACCCTTCTTTCCAACGTCTTCACCAAACACCAACATATTTGGATATTGCAGCATCAAATCTGTCAACGCAAAATTAATCTGTTGGCATAAATTACGCTTTTGAGTTATCTGCGAAAACGCATTAGCAAATACATTGGCCCGCTGTTCTTCACTTGGAGGAGGATAGATCTGTTTGGGAGGCACAATAGGAATCAATGAAGACATTATTTCATCTGCACTGGACAATTTAGGCTGCCTTATCGCTTCGACAGCCTTGGCTTCGATTAAATCTTTATTGTTTTGATAAAGACTGAGCATATCTTGAATACTCATCCAGCCTTCTTGATAAAGAAGACCTGCAGTATGAAGCAGGGGATCGTCTGCTTCTCTAGCTTCAATTTCTTCTTGAGTACAATATTGAGATTCAATATCAGAACCTGCATGCCCTAATAAACGAACACAACGCATATGCAAAAAAACAGGTTGTTTCTTTATTCGAGCCAGATACTCGGCTTCTTGGGCCACAGCATAAGCATCAGCAATATTTAATCCATCACAACTCAGATAATGCAACCCAGGACGTGCACCAATAGAACGTTCTATCCAATCACGGGGAGTAGGTACAGAAATACCTATTCCATTATCTTCGCAGATAAAAACTATGGGCAATGGATAATTTTGCTGTGCCATCCAAGAGCACGCATTTAGGGTAGCTTGTGCAGAAGCATGGTTCGTAGATGCATCGCCAAAAGAACAAAGAATGACGGAGTCAGAATTTAAATTACTCGATACTTTTAATTCTTTTGCTCGTGTAATAGATATTGCCGCCCCTAAGGCTTTAGGCAAATGAGAAGCAATAGTCGATGTTTGTGGCGGAATATTTAAGGGAACACTACCAAATACTTTATGGCGACCGCCTGATATTGGATCTGTAGCAGCAGCAACCAAAGACAACAAAATATCCCTAACACCATCAGTTCCTGGCAATTTTTTGGCACGCTGAAGATAAAATGCACCGCTTCGGTAATGCAAAAAAGCCATGTCTTCGGGGCGGAAAACCTGCCCCCACACCGCATTGCCTTCATGCCCGCTACTACCAATAGTATAAAAAGATAAACCCTTTTCTTTCAGCTGCCTGGCAATCAAATCAAGCAGACGCGATTTGATTTGCGAATCAAAGAGGTCAATAGCAGTTTTTTTGTCTAATTCCGCCGTTTCCGGATCCATCGTACTCCTGGACTTTGGAAAATCTGCTTGCTGGATCCGGCTTACAAACCGCTCATCAACCACAATAGCCCTGTCTAACATCGCTACATCCTGTTTGAGTTATTTTCTATGAAGTTGATGAGTATATACCGATTCAAAATGAACAGGAAGAATGTGTTATAAAACATTATATAACTTCTATATGCAGCGCTCTTTGAATATTGACACCAATATGGGCATCAAAATTGGCCATAACTGATCAAATAATATACAATTTTTATAAGAGTCCAAGAAAGGGGCGTTATCATGAAATGGAGTATCCTAATTATTAGTGCTGTATTAATGTCTGGATGTTATTACTCAACTGATGTAGTCGAATACAGGCAAGTGATGCCTACCGTTCAACCTGTAGCTGTTTACACCTATCCGGGAGTTGATGTTACAGCAACCACTATTGATTGGTATTAGTTAAGGTGCGTTCGACCGGCATAAAAGCACCTTTTATATCGCTAAAGCAAACGTTATTCCCCTGAGTTTATCCCTGGCAGGCAGAACTTAAGGAAAATTCACTATTGCTTTTATGCGGGATGATATTTAGAAGAACGTCGCCCTCTTTTACCGAAGGTGACGTTTCATATTTTTACTCTTCCTTTGTGGAATGACCACATCCCTCTTGCGGGCATAAAATTTGGCGACCAAACTTTTTGCTTTCCTTAACCGTCAAAATAGGCCAGTTGCATTTGGGGCAAGGTTGATTAATCGGCTCATTCCATAATGCATAATCACACTTAGGATAATTACCGCAAGAGTAGAAAATTTTTCCTTTTCTTGATTTGCGTTGTAATATTTTTGCTTGATGGCATTTGGGACAATCAACACCGGTATCTGCAGGTTTTTCTATAGGCTCCATGTGTTTGCATTGAGGGTAATTACTACATCCAATAAAACGACCATAACGTCCAACTTTTATATGCAAGGGACTCGAGCATTCAGGACAAACTCTTCCCTCAATGACTTCCGGCTCTTTTTTTTCATTTTCCTGGCCTGCAATATCTTGAGTATAGTCACATTCAGGGTAGCCAGTACATCCAATAAACCGTCCACGTTTGCCTAGCCTGATGGAAAGAGGCTTCTCACATTTTGGACATTTTTCATCCAGAACTTCTGAAGTCACATCTTTACGTTGTACCTGTTCATCCGTAGTTTTAATTTGTTGTACAAATGGTTTCCAAAACTCATCTAAAACCGGTATCCACTCTTTTTCACCACGAGATACTGCGTCAAGAGTATCTTCAAGCTCTGCAGTAAATTTATAGTCAACATAACGTGTAAAGTAGCCCGTCAAAAAGCGATTGACGATACGACCTACATCTGTTGGAAAAAATCGCTTCTTATCGACAACGACATATTCCCTCTGTTGTAAGGTATGTATGATTGTCGCATAGGTTGAGGGACGACCTATATCATATTCTTCCAATGCCTTAACCAAAGTTGCTTCAGAATATCGTGGCGGTGGCTCAGTGAAATGTTGATTAGCCAGTATGTCTTGTACATTAACTTTTTCACCAACGACCAATACTGGTAATAAAGAACCATCATTTTCGTCGTCTTTAGCATCATCTCGCCCTTCCTCATAGACTGAAAGAAATCCAGGAAATGTAACTGTAGAACCATTTGCACGAAAAATCGTACCTTCGCCACAAGTTAAGTCCACGGCGACCGTATCTAAAACCGCATCAGCCATTTGGCACGCGATTGTACGTTTCCAAATCAAATTATAAAGCTTATATTGATCCGTAGTCAGGGACGACTGCACCATTTCCGGTACACGTTTAATTGATGTGGGTCTAATCGCCTCATGAGCTTCTTGAGCATTTTTAGATTTGGTTTTATAAGCTCTTGGACTTGTTGGGCAATTCGCTGCGCCAAAACGCTCTGTAATAAATTGGCGAATTTCCTCTATCGCTTCTACCGACAAGTTCACTGAGTCAGTACGCATATAGCTGATAAGACCCACTGTTCCAGTCCCTATATCTATTCCTTCATAGAGTTGTTGGGCAACCATCATTGTTTTACGAGCGGTAAAACCTAATTTTCGCGCTGCTTCTTGTTGTAATGTAGACGTAATAAAAGGAGGAGAAGGTTTGCGTTTACGTTGCTTTTTCTCGATATTTGTAACGAACAAAGAACCTTTAGCCTGATCAATCAAAAATTCTTTAATTTGCTGTGCTTGCTCTTGATTAACTATTGTAAATTGTTGTATTTTTTCATTTTTATAATGAGTTAAACGCGCCTCAAAGGGACTGTTTGCATGGAAACATTGAGCTAAAATCTTCCAGTACTCTTGGGCAACAAAACTTTCGATCTCTTCTTCGCGTTCCACAATAAGACGCAAAGCAGGACTTTGTACTCTTCCTGCAGACAGCCCTCTTCGGACTTTCTTCCAAAGAAGGGGAGAAAGATTAAAGCCTACCAGATAATCTAATGCCCGTCGTGCTTGTTGTGCATTAACCAAATCCATTGAAATAGTGCGCGGATGATTTATGGCATCTTGAATGGCTGATTTAGTAATTTCATTAAAAAAAATACGATGAACGGTCTTATCTTTAGTAAGATTTTTTTCTTTCATTAACTCATAGATATGCCAAGAAATAGCTTCACCTTCCCTATCAGGGTCAGTTGCAAGCAATAGGGAATCCGATTTTTTGAGTATTTTTGCAATTGTTTCAATATGACGGGCATTCTTTTCAATAGGAACATAAGTCATAGCAAACTGCTTATCTGGATTGACTGATCCTTTACGTGCAGGTAAATCACGCACATGGCCATAAGAAGCTATGACCTCATAATCATTACCTAGATATTTTTGAATTGTTTTTGCTTTAGCGGGTGATTCGACAACTACCAAATGTTTACTCATCTTAATGTTAACCTTATCCTTCTTCCCCATTTCAACACAAAAATGCCAAAAATCCGCGAATTATAGGCGAACATTGGCGCTAAAGAATGAACTAATTAAAATAACTACTTGTAATATAGGTAATAGATGATATTAATGTAATGTCAACCCATCTTCAGATTGATAAAGAACTAAATCAAGAAAAGCCAATTGTTCTTCATCTAAACCATTAGCCAGTACATTTCTTATTGTCCATTTAGTCTCTTGAAGGGTCACAATGCGAGATTCAGAGAATTGTAATTGATTCAAAATGATTTCAAAAGTTTCCGCATTTAGAACGTCCCACAATTTCATGCGTACAAGAAACTGATAACTGGCTTTAGTTAACTTTATTTGTTCATCATAGGTAAAGACCCGGGTTGATGTATGTTGTTGCGATTTCAAATGCACCATCTGCTCTTCGGAAGCCAGATTTTCTTCATCGTTAGATTCAATTACATCTTGATCAGCGGTTTTATGGCTTTTTTGTAGCTGCGTAAGACTTGTTTCAAATAAACTCAACAACATTTCAAATAAGTTATCTTTCATATACTAACACCTCATATAGCCACCGGGGACAGATACAACAACCCCACTCAATTCTAATTCTGCAAGCTCACGAGTCACTTGCTCAACGGTGCATCCACTACGTAAAATGATCTGATCAACAGTAGTCATTTCAAAACCAATGAACTTTACTAGGTTTTTATTCCCGCTGGCAAGAGGTAAAATTGCTTTACTCGTTGTTTGCCCTTTTGAATCAATCATTAACTCCTCGAGAACATCAGCAACTGACGTCACTAACTTAGCTCCTTGCTGTAATAGGTAATGACAACCTCGAGCCATAGGATTATGAATGGAGCCTGGAATCGCCAAAACATCGCGATTTTGTTCCAAGGCCATTCGTGCTGTGATTAATGAGCCACTTTTCACTGCTGACTCAACAACCAAAGTGCACAATGATAAACCACTTATTATACGATTTCTTCTCGGGAAATGTCCAGCGATTGGTGGACTTTTTAAGGGAAATTCGCTTAATAGAAGACCATTTTGACTAATCTGTTGCGAAAGTGTTACATGTCGATGTGGATAAATACAATCAATTCCCGTGCCCAGAACAGCAATTGTTTGGCCTCCAGCTTCCAAACATCCCATATGGGCCTGAGCATCAATTCCTAAAGCCAGGCCACTTACAATTGTAACACCATAAGCCGAAATTGATTTTGCAAACATCCGTGCATTCTCACTACCCGTTACAGTTGGATTCCGACTTCCCACTATAGCAAGCTTTGGCTGCTGCAAACAGGAAAGTTGGCCTTTAGCATATAAAACCAGGGGTGGATCAGTAATTTCTTTTAAGAGTGCGGGATATTCAGGTGAATCCCAAGTCAATAGATGATGATCTTCTGCAGCATTTAACCAATGTAAATCCATTTGGATCAAACTGAAATCAAAACCAGTTATGGTTTGCGCCAAAGAACCAGATACTCCCGCTTGTTCCAACTCCGTTGCTGTAAGCCCAAACATTTGTTGTAAATCAGGCCAGCGTTTACGTAGCTTCATCACGGTACGTGGGCCAACTTGTTCCATACGGTTTAAAGCCAGATAAAAGAGTAAATTACTCATGGATTAGTCACTAGGTTGAATAAATAAACAGCACGCGTTGAACGCACAATTAATGCATAACTTGCCTTGGTGAATACCCTAAAAACCATAACTTCCCCGATACGCTCCGGCGGTAAATGGATAGGAACCAGCTTATCTTTAGGATCATTAACTATACCCGAGTCCCTGTAAATCCCAAGCACATCCCCTGCTTCTAGACCATCACGCGCACCTAAACTAATCACCACGACCCCTCCTACAGCCTCCTGTGCATTTCCATTAGGCATACCATTTGGCATATCAATGATGTAGCCTCTTTCAAGAAAATTAGGCGCTTTAGGCTCAAAATATAGATTAAACTCGGGACTATTATTGATTAACACACTATCCTGGATTCTAATTCCTTCATTGATACTGGTTAATAAAATGGTAGCGGGCTCCCCCCCTGCAACAAGTTCGGAATACCCTACTAAATTGGCACGATACCCTAAAAATTCTTTGGTTTTGGGATGCTCATAATTTTTACCACCTCTAAAAATAGAATATGCAGGAACCCCCTTCATGGGTAGCTCGCGAGAAGGATGCAAGCCTTGTACATAAGCTTCGTCTCCTTGTCCTCCTACCATACGTTCCCCTACAAAAGCAACTATATAAGGGGCCCAATTGAGAACATCTTGATCCAAGATCAAAGATTCATTCAAGAAAGGCTTAATTTCACTTAATGGAATTGCTGGAACAGCCTCATCTAACGGTAAAGGGCGTACGTTCGGTGACAATTTTATCGTGCCATTAGATAAAACTTTGATGTAAGGTTTATTACCAATATATGCAAGGGTCAGCACCGCCCCTGGATATAATCGATTAGGATTTTTTATCTTGGGATTAGCATGCCAAAGTTCTTTCCACTCCCAAGGATTATCCAGGTAATGGCCTGCGATACTCCATAAAGTATCTCCATGTTGAACAATATAACGCGAAGGAGCATCTGGCTTTAAGCTTAGGGCGTAATTCAAAGCGGAAAAGAAAAAAAAGAAAAATGAGAGAAAAAATCTCATGGAGTCAATCCTTTGTTGGAATATCTTGCAGCCTTACAATATATCAAGGATAATAACATGATTTTTATGTAGAGAACCAGATAAACGATGGCTATTCATACAATTCTGTATTTACCTGACGCTCGATTAAGAGAGGTTGCAAAACCTGTTGTTCATTTTGATGATAAATTACAAACTTTAATTGAAGACATGTTTGAGACTATGTATGCAGCTCATGGAGTAGGACTTGCAGCACCCCAAATTGGCATTGGTTTGAGATTATCTGTCATCGATATTGCAGGCGACAAAAAAAATCAACTGGTTATTATTAATCCTGAAATCATAGCATCCGAAGGGGAAAAAAAATTCGAAGAAGGCTGTCTTTCTGTCCCTGGTGCTTATGATACAGTGATTCGCGCAGAGAAAGTCATAGTAAAAGCATTGGATAGAACAGGTAAACCCTTTGAAATCCAAGCCGATGGCTTACTTGCTGAATGCTTGCAACATGAAATTGATCACATGAATGGGAAGTTATTTATTGATTTGCTCTCGCCATTAAAAAAAGCCATGGCACGAAAAAAATTAGAAAAATTTAAACGCCAACATACACGCAAACCATGAACCAATTAAATATAGTTTTTGCGGGTACGCCTGCATTCGGCATTCCTTGTCTTGATGCATTATTGCATTCAAACCATCATCTCCAGGCAATTTATACCCAACCCGATCGCCCTGCTGGTCGAGGCAGAAAGCTCCAATCTTCTGCCGTAAAAGAATGGGCTTTAAAACATCAAATCCCGGTCTATCAACCCATTAATTTTAAGAATCCGGATGCAATTGCTGAGTTAAACGCTTTAAAACCAGATATCATGGTTGTTATCGCTTATGGATTAATTCTCCCTAAAGCCGTTCTTGACACTCCAGGATTAGGTTGCATTAATGTGCATGCTTCTTTACTACCTCGCTGGCGGGGAGCCTCCCCAATACAATCAGCCATTTTGCATGGCGATCAAGAATCTGGTGTTACCATCATGCAAATGGATGTAGGTTTGGATACCGGAGCGATGCTGAATAAAGTAATTTGTCCCATAACATCGACAGAAACTGCAAGCAGTTTGCATGATAAGTTAGCTCAAATTGCAGCTCAACCATTAATAGATACACTCAATCAATTAGCCAATCAGACAGCAAAACCAGAAATCCAAAATAACGAATTAGCCACTTATGCCAGTAAAATTAAGAAAGAAGATGCTTGTATTAACTGGCAACAAACCGCAACAGAAATTGATCAAAAAATTCGTGCGTTCAACCCTTGGCCTATAGCCTATACCATCTTTGGCCATGAAATTTTACGTGTTCATCAAGCCAAAATTATAGCAACACCATTTGCACAAGCTCCTGGAACGGTAATCAGCATCGATAAAAAAGGTTTACTGGTTGCAACTGGAAGTCAAGGTTTGCTTGTAGAGAAAATCCAGCTTCCTGGTGCAAAAGTCATTACTATAGCCGATTGGTTAAACTCTTCTAAATCACAAGTGCAAGTAGGTTTTTGCTTTGATGAACAACAATAAACCTCCTTCAAAATTCATTACAGAGAAAAAAGTGCGAAGAGACTCAAAACAATGCACCACCACAAGTGAGCCTCGAAAGAAGCCTAATGAACGATTACATGCCCTATACATTCTGACCCATTTACTGGTTGAAAAAACGCCATTGTCGCAGCTTATGGCATCATCTGCTGAAGTCTCACCAATGACTAAAGAAATTTGTTTTGGCTTTTGCCGACATTATTTTCGCCTGCAAGCAATAGCAAACTGTCTCATACACAAAAAACCTAAAGAAATAGAACTATGGGTTGCCCTGTTGATAGGAATCTATCAATTGCACTATATGAAATTACCTGATTATGCTGTAGTTAAAGAAACCGTAGCATTACTTGAAAAAATAAAAAAGGGATGGGCAAAAGGCTTGGTAAACGCGGTATTACGTAATTTTTGTCGCCAACATGATGAAATTTTAACCCGACTTAATAAGGATCCATTATTTCTTTATGGCCATCCCCAATGGTTATTAAGACGTTTGCAAAAGGATTGGCCTAACAATTGGCAAGCAATAACCAAGGCAAACGAAGCCCATCCTCCCATGACATTAAGGGTCAATTTGAGAAAAATATCGGTGATGGAATACTTGAATGTTTTAAAACAAGCAAATATCACAGCCACCCCTCATTCTATTGCAGCCGAAGCAATTGTTCTGGAAACACCTTGTGATGTACATCAATTACCCGGGTTTGCTCAAGGGTTAGTTTCCGTGCAAGATGGAGCAGCCCAATTAGCGACTTCATTATTATCTTTAAAACCAGGCCTTCGTGTGCTTGATGCCTGTTGTGCCCCAGGCGGGAAAACATGCCATATTTTAGAAAAGGAGCCGCATCTCGCAGAATGTGTTGCTGTAGATATTGATTCGAAAAGATTAGATCGAGTTCGGGAGAACTTAAATCGTCTTCATTTACATGCTACTTTGCTGCAAGGAGATGCCTCAAACCCTTCTCAATGGTGGGATGGAAAACTCTTCGATCGTATTTTATTAGATGCACCCTGCTCGGCAACAGGAGTTATTCGACGCCATTCAGACATTAAATTACTTCGAAACGATGAAGAAATTGCCACAATTACAAAAATTCAGCATACTATGCTTAGCTCCCTCTGGCCTTTATTGACAAAAGGTGGATTGCTTGTTTATGCCACATGCTCGGTAATGCTTGCTGAAAATGAACAACAAATAGCTAATTTTATAAAAAACAATCCAGACTGCAACCTAATCACGAAATCTTGGCCCTGGGGACATACAACAAAATATGGTCAACAAATTCTACCTGGGGAACAATGTATGGATGGTTTCTTTTACGCTGTATTATTTAAGGATGAAAAATGACCCTCAATTGGCCTTTAATCATCGTTTTATTCTGCTTATCAATTCCAGGAGTGACAATAGCTATAAAACGTTTAATTTATTTTTTATTACCTGATAATTCTGAAGAATTAAAAAAAAGAATAAGTCGATTTGCCATTATACAAACTCTATTTATGGTTTTAATCTTGAGTATCGCTGGTGCAGTCTTATCGCCAACTACTGGTTTACGTGCCCCTGAACTTGAGGCATTGTTACAAGGAACCGCTGGTGTGGGTGTGCTTTTACCCGTTTTATTACCCGCGCTCATATATGCATTTTTCGGACTCCTTATTTTTTGTGCCTTGTATTATGGGGTAATGAAACGGATTATTGACAAAAAAAGTCTGGAAATTATGGAGAAAATTCGTTTTACTCTGGGGGTTGACGGTTGTGCCCTTTATGGAGGAGTTGTAGAAGAAGTCATTGCCCGTTGGGGGCTCATGAATTTGACATTATTTTTTGGTTTAATTTTCACTAAGGATTATTTGACCCTCATCACATGGATTGCAATATTTATTAGTGGATTAATATTTGCTCTAGGACAACTTCCAGCCTATGTAGCTGCCGGGTGTACTTCAAGTAGGCGCTTTTTCTATCCATTTATTATTCTTAGCCTTTATCAATCCTTTCTTTTTGGATATGTTTTCTGGAAATATGGGCTAATTACAGTGATATTAGCGCATATGTTGTTTCATTTAGGATGGGCAATATTTGAAACTGTAAAAAAATCGTAAAGACATTCGGGCTTAATCTTACCTTAACCTTCATCTTTTATTCTACACACAAGAGTATAACGTTGGGGGTAAGGAAATGACCACATCCAGTAATGAATTTGCTGCGTTAGTAAACCAGTTACATGAAACACCAAATGATCCGGCCATAAAAGCAGCTGTGGTAAAGCATTTACCTAAAATGTTGGCGTTAGCTCAAGATAACCCCATGGCATTATATCATTTAGCGCATATCTATCCACCAAACTCTTCTCAGTACAAACAAACTATGCGCCAATCTGCTAATTTGGGATGTACTAATGCAATGTTGGTGATGTGCCAAATATTGGCAAAAACAAATGATGCGAATGACTTAAAAAAGGCTGTTCATTATTTAGGAATGATTCAAAAATCCAATGATTCATACATTAAAGAGCAAGCTCAAAAACTGGTTAAAGATCGTCCTTCATTAGCTAGAACAATGAATGAACAGGCCAAGCCTAAGTTATATAATAATATTCATCAGTTCTTTACCCGTGTACCAGAAAAAGAGGTAAACAACAAATATATAGAAGCAGTTGCATGTAAAATTTAATACAAATACATCCACTGGGTAACCTAGTACCTGGGAAATATCAGTAAGTTTAGAAAGTTGCCATCTCTGTGCGCGCGATAATCCATTTATTAACAAGTGTCGCCTGCACAAGATGCGTCAAAAGTAGTCTTTCCCCAACTCAGGGATGGACACTTCCTTAGCATAATAGCAGTGGATACAAAATAGCCTTGATATAAACAACAAACAACCATATTGGTCATTAAATGACATATATGGATTTATTTACTATTTTTAAAATAAATATCTATCGAAATAGGTGTAAGTTATGCAAAATAAAATTGACGAATCAATCAAATATATTGAAAATGTTCCAGCAACTCATGTTTTAGAAATGATCAAATCTGGGATAGAACCAATATATACTCATACAAATTTACAAAGCTGTCAACGCCCCAAAATAGATATTGCTGAAATAATGGCTTGTAATGCCGTATACTCTAATACAGAAAAACCCAAATACCCCCAAGTCCAAAGCCTTATTACCTATCCAATTGAGCGTATCGTATACTTCGATACTATCGCAACCATTGAAACAGAAGTTCAATGTGGTGAAGAGCTTGATTTATATAAATATGTAGACTACATCTACGACAAAGTTTCTAAAATCGACTTTAAGGACTTTGAACACGCAATTAAAGAAACAGCGCAAGTCACTGCACTAAAAGCTTTTAATGCGATCCATAATAAAGAAGGATTAGATCCTTCTTTGGCTAAATATAAAGAGGTATATGATAGGATAAAAGCAGCCTTTGAAAGTGGCTTATATCAAGTATCAAATAAATTTTTACTGAAACACCATATTAATCCAGAAGAAGCATTTCCTTTGTTAGTAAAAATGACCATAGAAGATATGGTTTACAACGAAGAAATGAAAAAATGCATTCAGTCAAACATAACACCTGAAATAACAAAAATTATTAACAAGGTGGTTGCAGAAGAAACTCTTTTTCCCATACATGATGCAAAGGGAACAATCATCGGGGAAGCACCACTACAAAAACTATCACTCCATGAAGGAGCAGAACGACTGACGCTTATGTTAGCTGGAGCCCCTGCATCAGGAAAAGGTACCATTCTCGCTAAAGTACTTTATGAAGCCAAAATAACCAATGGTATCGATGAACGAGATATGGTAAAAATTAATACGGATACACATCGAATATTAGTGTGCCAAGGACGTCAGGAGCAATTAGGGACGAATAATGAGCTTCATGTGTCCTTAAACAATGATGAAGCATCTTATATTACGCTCATGGGCTATGAAAAAATGCGTCAAAAAATTAGCCAAAACAGCGCCCCCCATATGTTGATTGATGGAGTAGCCCCGGCTAATGACAGGATTCAGCTAGGAACACAAAATAATGGAAAACTTGAAATCTCAATTGTTACAGTTGATCCTGAAAGCTCGGTAAAAAGAGCCCAACAACGTGGGGAAACTACCGGTCGTTACGTACAAACTTCATATTTAATTAATTCCCATCGCAATGTAACTTTATCCACTTATGAAATGCTTTCCAATCAAGAATTAATTGGAAATAAAAACATTCAAGTCTCTATTTATGATACAAATGTGCCTCATGGTTCTACGCCTGTGTATGTTGCATGGATAGATATAAAAGATAAAAAAGCAGAAATTTATGATTCGGTAAAATTAGCGGAATTTCGTGGTAAAAGACTTATAGAACCAATTCTTAATCGGGAACAATTTTTCTCTCGATCGATGAAAAGAAGTTTATCTATGAGTTCCAGTGAACTATTATCTAAATCAGGATATGATGTAAGTAATAGCAGTGATCAGAAACTAGACTATTAAAAGTTACTTTACGCCGAATAGAGGAAAATCAAATGCCATATAAAACAAATAAACCTGATAATTCAGATAATCAAGATGAATCGATACAAAACAAATTTTTTGAGAATAAAAAAATAAAGGAAAAAATTAAAGAATATGAGAAAAATGAACCTTTATTTGATGATGACTATATTGAAAAACAGTTGCAAGAAGAACTATTGAAAGAAAGGGAGTCGAATGATGAAGAGTCCCCTACAACGAAGTTTGGCCGCATTTTGTAACACAGCTTTGCCAAGATTAAGCTGAGAAATTGAACTCAAGGGGTCACTTAAAAGCGGCCTCGTTCCAAAAAATAACTTTTTATACGTATTTCACATTCAAACCAAGGGTGTGCATCTATTTGAAGCAATGACAGGTTCTTGCAAAGCCAGGTGTTGTGCTTAAATCCTGAAAGATGTTTGCACATAGTGTTCAGATTAAAGAAAACCCAGGTGCATCATCTCGCTAATAAAAAAAAACGGTCAACAACATCTAAACTTTTCTAAAAATTAAGCCAGCAAAAATCGAAAGTTCTTTTGGATTTCATTCAAATCAAATTGATTTAAGTACAAGGAAAAACTCATCCAGGCACTTAATGCAGCCAAATCGCGGAATGGAAGTGGCAGATAAACAGGATTGGTCAATATCTCGCGCTCCTTTAATTCGGTGAGCAAAGGCAAATCATCCAAAACCAATTTACCTGTAAATAATAATGGAATCGACTCAACATGTTTTTTGCTTATCGCAAAACGAATGTAATTGTAAATCAACACAAAACCCTTGGCATAAGAAAGATCTTTTGTAAATGGCCCCCCTGTAGGTATACTGCCTCTGAAAACACGTACTGTTTGATTGTAACTGTCTTCCTCGGTTAAACCACATCCTAAAAAATAATTATAAATATCAAGAAAGTCTGCTCCTTGTGTGACCATATCTAGTGCAATTACTCTATTAGTAATTTTTAGCATACGGCTTGGGTAGGAAGAAAAGGTAACAACTTCGGTGATCACAGCTAAACCTTCCTGGATAACACTACTTGATGGTGAACCTTTGGAAAGAAAAAAACAATTAGGTTGCATCGAACCATTCAGGGTTGTACCTACATGAACCCATCCTTCATGCACCTCCAAATAACGAAGATCTCGATCACTAAACATGGCTTGCTGACTCAGCTTAATACTATCAGCACCTGCTGAAGCATCGGCAATCATATCATCACTGACCATAACCGTGACTTTACCAGGGTGTTTGTCAAAGAATTGTCCCAATCGAGCTTGTAAAATTTCTTGTGCCTGCTGGGGCGTGTAATGTTTTACGTCTGCTTCTGATTGCAATTGAACACTAAGCCCTGATAATACATCAAAGAGTAATGTACCCATCTCTGACATACGAGGTCCTCCAGCATAAAATACATCATTGGGACTGCCATACAGTTCTGTTGCTATTTCGGAAAATGCAGGCGTACCTCGTACAGCGAGCATTTGTGTTGCTCTGATGTATTCTTCGCATTGGCGCCGAATTAAACGAGTTAAAGTAGAATATTGTCCTAATTGATTCTGGGCATCACGTAAAATATTGCGAAACTCTTCTTGCTTTTCAAACACATCAAATGGTAGCGGCTTTTTCTCATAATATTCTTTATCTACCGCAGGAAGCTTTTTGCCCTGGTGTTTAAAAAATTCTTTTTTTATAGAATCATCCCATTTGATACTATCAAGAATCCTAATCTTGCGTTGCGCATCAACAATTCGCTGTGATAAGTCCTGAATAATATGTAATTCGGCTGATTCTGATGGTGTCATAATAACCCCTCTATGATACAGGTGGAGCAATACTTACACGTGCATCCTGGTTTTGTTGTGGCAAATCATAAAAATTACTTATATTTGCCCTCGATAATGGAGGCGGAACCTCCAAAACTGGACCATTACGGCTATTTAAGTAAAGACGTTCCCCATTACTTGCATAACGACTGCATCCAGAACAAATTAGAGCAATACAAACGAGAATAAAACTCAACTTTTTCACTTAGATCAACTCCAAATTCTTCAATATTTTTTCTAAAGGCTCATGATGCTCTTTTGATAAAGGTGTCAATGGCATTCTTAACTCATTTTCCATTAAACCCATTTTGTTTGCTGCCCATTTAATAGCAATTGGATTTGTTTCAACAAACAATAATTCATACAAAGGTATTAATTGCTCATTGAGACGCAAACATGCCGCATGATCCCCATCTAAAGCCAAATCACATAATTTTGCCATCAACTTAGCAACTACGTTAGCTGCTGCGGAAATATTTCCTTTAGCTCCAGCTAACATCCAGGATGCGGCGGTAAAATCATCACCACTAAACACATCAATGCTTCCTTCGGAAAGACGCAAAATTTGTTGTAACCGGGTCATTTGCCCTGTAGCTTCTTTTATTCCCACAATATTAGAAATTTTTGCCAGTCTTGCTACGGTTTCAGGTAACATATCACAAGCAGTCCTGGTTGGAACGTTATAAAGAATGATAGGCATAGCAACCGCATGTGCTATTTGGCTGTAATGCTGATATAAACCTTCTTGGGTGGGTCTAATATAGGCAGGAGTCATAATTAATGCCGCATGTGCACCACATTCCATCGCTTCTTGAGTTAATTGGATACAATCACGAGTGGCATTCATACCCGTTCCAGCAATTACAGGAATTCGCTCCTTAACTTGATCAACAACAGTTTTAATCACAAGAATCTTTTCTTCGTGAGATAAGGTACCTGATTCACCGGTGGTACCTGCTGCAACGAGGCCATGGCTACCCATTTCAATATGATACTCCACAAGCTCACGCAGACGTGAAACATCCACTTGATCATTGAGCATGGGTGTTAATAAAGCAACTATGCTTCCTTTAAACATATCTTCCTCTATTTTTTATGATCGATAATGCTAATACTACTGGAAAATGAGGGTCAGAGTAAAATTTGTCTTTTAAATGCCACCAATAAATACAATTTATGTTTAATAATTTAACAATAATTAAAATTTTTGTACTAAAATCATAATGGAGATAAAGCAATTAGAATCTTCTTGCAAATAAAAATCAATTTATAAATGCAGAAATTCTTAAAATCATAAAAGGGAGTTCACTATGAAAAAAATTATTGCTCCATTATTTTTTATCAGTTTATCTGTTTTTATGCTCGGTGGTTGCACTAATACAGAAGTAGGAACCGGTGTTGGCGGAGCAGCTGGGGCGGGTATAGGTTATGCAGCTACTGGTGGAAGTGCGGTAGGCACAGTGATAGGTGCCGGAGCTGGAGCTCTAATAGGCAATGCTATTGGTCAGCAACAAGACCGACAATATTATTACCGTCATCGTTACTATCGCCCTGGTCATAATTACTATTATTACTAATACAAAAAATAACTTTAACCTCTATTAATTAAAGGGGTTAAAGTTTATAAATCCATTGAGCCTCATGTATTAACCTATATAATGAATCGATGACAGATGAGAGGCTGGTGACAATTAGTTTCCACAAATTGTTTTACGCCATTGGGCTCCCAACTTAAAGATTGGGACTAAAACGACAAAATGAAATGTCAAAAATTCTTAAAGAAGAGTAAGCAATATTTTATTTACATTGCTATACTTTTTAAAAATTTAGTTCAATCAATATGATTGCCCATTAACTTAAAAATTATACAAGGATTGTTATCATGCGCTTAAAAAATAAAGTAGCTATCATCACTGGAGCCGCCAGTGGAATTGGTAAAGAAATAGCTTTAGTTTATGCCAAAGAAGGGGCAAAAGTTGCAATTGCTGATCTGAACTTGGCTCAAGCCAATACTGCTGCTGAGGAAATAAAGTCTAAAGGTGGAGAAGCAATGGCAGTGGCCATGAACGTCACCGATGAAAACGAGGTCAATCAAGGCATAGACGCTGTAGCTGAAAATTTTGGTGGAGTAGATGTTTTGGTCAGCAATGCCGGAATTCAAATTATAAGCCCTGTAGATGAATTAGCTTTTTCGGACTGGAAAAAATTAATCTCTATCCATCTAGACGGTGCATTCCTAACAACCCGTGCCGCACTCAAACACATGTATGCTTCCGGTAAAGGAGGCAGTATTATTTATATGGGTTCGGTACACTCCAAAGAAGCTTCCAAGCTTAAAGCACCTTATGTAACCGCAAAACACGGCTTGCTTGGTTTATGTAAAGTTGTTGCTAAAGAGGGGGCTGCCCATAATGTAAGAGCAAATGTCATTTGCCCGGGTTTTGTTCGGACACCACTTGTAGACAAACAAATTCCAGAGCAAGCCAAAGAATTAGGAATTACTGAAGAAGAGGTCATTAAAAATGTCATGCTCAAAGATACTGTCGATGGAGTATTCACTACTACTGACGACGTAGCACAAACCGCTTTATTTTTTGCTTCTTTTGAATCTAATGCATTGACAGGGCAATCACTTGTAGTAAGTCATGGCTGGTTCATGGAATAAATTGACATATCAGTGCATATCACTGGCGACAAAAGCTAAATTACTAAAAACAGCTTGTCGCCATAAACACATCCAAAGGAGTTTGCACATGAAAGAAGCAGAGGTAATAGAACAGGCGTTTGCAATGCCACTTACCAGCCCAGCTTATCCACGTGGCCCTTATCGCTTTATCAACAGAGAATATTTAATCATTACTTATGAAACCGATATGGATTTATTGCGTAAAATAGTGCCTGAACCTTTAGAGATAGTAGATCCTTTAGTTAAATTTGAATTCATTCGCATGCCTGATTCAACAGGATTTGGTGATTATACTGAATCAGGACAAGTAATCCCTGTGCGCTATAAGGGTAAAATGGGGGGGTATACTCACGCTATGTTTTTAGATGATCTCCCTCCTATAGCCGGAGGCCGAGAAATCTGGGGCTTTCCCAAGAAATTAGCCCAGCCAAAGCTTGAGGTTGCTCATGAAACATTGCTAGGCACTCTCGAATATGGCCCTTTTCGTATTGCAACCGCAACAATGGGCTACAAATACGAAACATTAGATGCAAAAAAAGTGCTAGAGTCAATGAATGCTCCTAATTATTTACTCAAAATCATTCCCCATGTAGATGGAAGCGTCCGTATTTGTGAGCTTGTCGAGTATCACTTGGAAGATGTTGTGATTAAAGGATCCTGGCAAGGACCTGCCCAATTAGAGTTAGCGCACCATGCTTTAGCCCCAGTGGCGGATCTTCCAGTTCGCCGCGTAGTGAATGCCGTACATATATTATCTGACCTTACTTTACCTTATGGTAGAGTTATTCACGATTATCTCAAATAAAGATTGGCATGGATGGCAGCAAACTCGCCGCAGATACTATCCTGGTTGCTTGCAACCAGGAATAGCGTTTGCATTCACAGCAGGTAATGCTTTTTGCAGATTTAGGATTACCAACTGGTCTTAGCGAGAAGCACTTAACATCCAATGTGCTTTTTCATGAGCTGCAATACGCTCGCTTAATAATGCTACAGTACCTTCATCACCATGCTCTTGAGCCAAACGAACTGCTTTATTAAGATCCTTTACCAAAGCCTGATTATCTTCAGCTAACTCACTCACCATCTGGTTTGCATCAGCACTGGAATCACCATCTTTTATAGTTTTTAGTGCATTAAACTCAGAAAAAGTAGCTGGAGCTTTATGGCCTATAATTAAAATTCGCTCTGCAATTTCATCTACAGCCTCCGCTAATTGTTTATATTGCATTTCAAACAACTCGTGTAAGCTTTTAAATTGCACCCCCTTAACATGCCAGTGGTAATTTTGCGTTTTAAGATACAAAGCGTATGTATCTGCCAAGACTACTTCCAATTTTTTAATTATTGTTCCCATCATTACTCCTAGCTCTTTAATTTCTTTATTTATTGAATAATAAATGCTTTTTGAACCAATACAAAATATTTTAGTAGACGCTATTAAAAAAAACCCGTCATAAAGACGGGTTTTAAAAGAATAGGTTATAAGAGAGGAGGCTTACATCATGCCGCCCATACCTCCCATGCCACCCATTCCGCCCATGCCGCCCATATCGCCAGCACCAGCTTCATCTTTCTTTGGTAAATCAGCAACCATGCACTCAGTAGTCAACATTAAGCTTGCTACAGAAGCAGCATTTTGTAATGCCATACGAGTTACTTTAGTTGGATCTAAAATACCCATTTCAACCATGTCACCGAATTCGCCAGTAGCAGCATTGAAACCATAGTTATCTTTGTTTTCAGCTACTTTGTTGACAATAACAGATGCTTCATAACCAGCGTTAGATACGATCTGACGCATTGGAGCTTCAATAGCACGACGAAGAATATTAATACCCATGCTTTGATCGTCGTTATCACCTTTCAATGAATCCAAAGCTTTTTGTGCGCGAATTAAAGCAACTCCACCACCAGCTACAATACCTTCTTCTACAGCAGCACGGGTAGCGTGTAATGCATCTTCAACGCGAGCCTTTTTCTCTTTCATTTCTACTTCAGTAGCAGCACCCACTTTAATCACGGCAACACCGCCAGATAATTTAGCAACTCGCTCTTGTAATTTCTCACGATCGTAGTCAGAAGTAGTTTCTTCAATTTGAGCACGAATCTGGGCAATACGCGCATTGATTTCTGCAGCTTTACCTTCGCCATCAATAATGGTGGTATTTTCTTTAGTCACTACGATACGTTTCGCAGTACCTAAGTCTTCTAAAGTAGCGGCTTCTAAGCTTTTGCCAATTTCTTCAGAGATTACTTGGCCATGAGTCAGAATTGCAATGTCTTGTAGCATTGCTTTACGACGATCACCAAATCCTGGAGCTTTAACAGCACATACTTTAACAATACCGCGCATGTTGTTCACTACTAAGGTAGCTAAAGCTTCGCCCTCAACATCTTCAGCAATAATCAATAATGGACGGCCTGATTTTGCAACACCTTCCAATACAGACAACATATCACGAATGCTGGAAATTTTCTTATCAACCAACAGAATGAATGGATGCTCAAGCTCACATGTCATGCTTTGTTGATTGTTGATGAAGTATGGAGAAATATATCCACGATCAAACTGCATCCCTTCAACAACAGATAATTCATTTTCCAATCCATTACCGTCTTCAACAGTAATAACGCCTTCTTTACCTACTTTATCCATTGCACTGGCAATAATTGAACCAATTGCTTCATCAGAGTTAGCAGAAATAGTACCTACTTGTGCAATTGCTTTATTGTCTTTGCAAGGCTTAGACATGATTTGTAGTTTTTTGGTGATTGCAGCTACTGCTTTATCAATACCACGCTTCAGATCCATAGGGTTCATGCCAGCAGCAATTGCTTTATAGCCTTCAACCACAATAGAACGAGCCAATACAGTCGCCGTAGTAGTACCATCTCCAGCGGTATCAGAAGTTTTAGAAGCAACTTCTTTAACCATTTGAGCGCCCATGTTCATGAAGCGTTGATCAAATTCAATTTCTTTAGCAACAGACACACCATCTTTAGTTACAGTAGGTGCACCATATGATTTTTCTAAAACAACATTGCGGCCACGAGGTCCCATTGTTACTTGAACAGCATCAGCCAATGCATTAACACCAGCAAGCATTTGTAGGCGAGCATCGTCACCAAAACGTAATTCTTTTGCCATTATATATCTCTCCTAATGAAACAAATTATTTCTCAATAACACCCATGATGTCGTCTTCACGCATCACAACTAGTTCTTTACCATCGATCTTTACTTCAGTACCTGAGTACTTACCAAATAAAACAACATCGCCTACTTTTACTGCTAAAGCGCGAACATCGCCGTTATCTAATATTTTACCTGCGCCAACAGCAATGATTTCACCACGCATTGGTTTTTCAGTAGCGCTATCTGGAATAACAATACCACCGGCTGTGGTACGCTCTTCTTCCATACGACGAACAACAACTCGATCGTGTAAAGGACGAATTTTCATGCTTCTATCTCCTGATTAATTAAACTTTAAACTCATTTGCAATGTTGCTGAAACGCATATGGGGACAAAGAAAAAACTTTCAAGGGTTAAAACAAAAAAAATTTTAGTTTTAACTTTATTCACACTACACTATGTTCTGATATAGTTATTTATACCTTCGGACATAGCATAGAAGTCTTAGTAGCTAACTGTTCCAGACCCTAATTTTATTAAAAAGGTTGCAGCATGAGAAAATGGTTTTTATTAGTATTTTGTTACATTGCTTCATTTGCTCTACATGCAAACCCACTTCCCGCTTCGGAAGTGTTTCATGTCAATGTAACGAAAGTCGATCCCAATACTTTTGCTATTAATTTTCAAATTAAGCCAGATTATTTTCTATACAGTAAACGCATTAAGCTAGCATCCAAGTCAGACAGCAGCATTCATTTAGGCCCACTTCGTTTGCCTCCTACAGTAAAAAAAACTGATAAGCAAGGACACGTGTATGCTGTATATCGTAACCAAGTTTCTATTCCAGTGAGTATTTTAGCCGATAAGCCAGGGGAAACATATGTTGATTTACACTACCAGGGATGCTCAGACGATGGTTTTTGCTATGCCCCGGAAACAAAAGCAATACGATTATCTATAGATAACAATTTAGCATTGGCTCAAGCAAATCTGGAACAAGTAGCCAAGGAGCCAGTGATTACAGAAGAAACTCAAAATGATAGCATTTCAAACGTCTTTTTAAGCCATAATTGGTTTTTTATTCTGATTACTTTTTACGGTTTTGGTTTACTTTTATCCTTTACCCCTTGCATCTTACCTATGGTTCCAGTTTTATCTGGAATCATCGTTGGCCATGGAAAGGAACTTTCAACCCGAAAAGCTTTTTTCCTCTCTTTAAGCTACGTGTTAAGTATGTCGGTAACCTATGCAATAATCGGTGCGGTAGTTGCACTTCTCGGAGCCAATCTACAAATCAGCATGCAATCGCCTTGGGCCATAGGGATATTCAGCCTAATTTTTATTCTTTTAGCCTTATCCATGTTTGGATTTTATGAATTTAAATTACCTCATTCCTGGCAGGCCAAAATACACGGCACAAGTAATCGAAGGGGAGGCCACTATTTAGGGGCCGCAATTATGGGATGCTTGTCTACCCTGATTCTTTCTCCTTGCGTTACCGCACCCTTAATTGGAGTGCTCACTTATATTGCCCAAACAGGTAATGTCCTTTTAGGTTGTTTGACCTTATTTATCTTAGGCTTGGGAATGGGAACCCCCCTACTTTTGATTGGCACCTCAGCAGGCAGATGGTTACCTGAAACTGGCAGCTGGATGAATACAATTAAAGCTCTTTTCGGTATTCTTTTCATTGCAGTTGCCATTGATTTAGTCTCTCGCATAGTTCCTTCTTTAATCAGCATGGGATTATGGGCTTTTTTGCTTATATTTTCGGGTATTTATAGTGGTGCACTTACCTACTCCACCACGAATCGTGAAAAATTTAGCCAAGGAATAGGGCTAATTTTACTGGTGTATGGTTTCTTAATTTTGGTAGGCGCCAGCATGGGAGCGACCAACCCTTTGCAGCCTTTAACGAATGCATATACTGCAAACGCTCCCGCTGTCAAAACGCAACAAACACTGAATTTAAGTGATATAAAGCAAGCTATTTTGGAAGCGCAAGGCAAACCAATCATATTGGACTTTTATGCGGATTGGTGCCATTCCTGCAAAGTAATGGAAGCAACCACATTTAAAGACCCTCAAGTACAAGACGCCTTAACGCGATTTAAGGTAATTAAAATTGATGTTACCACACAGAATTCTGAAAATAAGGCGATACTTACTTACTTTGATGTTGTAGCTCCTCCCACCTTTGTCTTTTTTAACACAAAAGGGGCAGAAATAAATCAATTTAAATTAGTCGGTGAAATTTCTACCGATAAATTCTTAAAAACGTTAAACCAAATCCAGTAAACAGATACAAGTCATACCTCCTCTGACTTGTATCTGCTTCAAACCCCAAACAGAACCAAATCAGTCAATATGTTCACATTGAATTCAGTTGCAACCCACCTATGAAGCAGTTATTATACCCAAAAATCGCAATAACCCATTGTAAATTATAAGTTATTTGTAAATTTCATATCACATATTAACAAATTTTATTGGCAAAAAAAATATCTATTTGTGTAGCATTTCGAAAAATTCAACTTTTCAGGAGCATTTGATAATGACAAAACAAACCCATCATGAATTTTATGAGGGACAAATGATAATCACCTTTGCAGATCTTGAGGGCGATTTAAGCTTTTTGGAACGAAATCTAGCCCTTTATAAAAGCAAATATAACGCTAGGTTTCCTGATCATCATCTTGAAGAAGACGATTTCGGCATAGTAATGACAGATGAAAAGAAGAGATATATCAAGCTACCAGAAAATGTCATTTGCGTAAACATTGGTGACCTTACTGATAAATCACGCAGCAATACAGGCCGAAAAAGTGCATATAACATAAGTCTTGTTAACATTATCAACAATACTCATGAGGTATATGGAGAGCGAATGGTTTCGATTGTTGGTAATCGTGAGACCACCAAATTCCGCATTCTGAATGAACTAAAAATTGAATCTATTAATGAAATCTTTAGGAAAGATACTCAATTAACTGATGATGAACGCCAAAAGAAAGGTGCTGCCCGTAACCCATCGCTTGTTTGGGTAGATGGTAATCCTAAAGCAAAATTATTTCTAACTTATGTCACTGATGAGCTTCATTGGCCAGAAAATTCTAATTCTGAAGAGTTAATCAGATTATTTAATCAATTGAATGAGAGACAAAAACAGATTTTATTTATCAAATGGCAATTAGCAAACAGCACTGGGTCTCCCGAATTATGGGAAGATTTAGCTTTAGAAAACGGTTTTGCTCATTGGCAAGAAAATAAAATAGTGGTAGATGATGAAGAAGCCACTTTGGAATTCGTGAAAGATTACTTCACCAATCCTAACAGCCCCTATGTCAAATATCTTGGACATTGCCAAATAGGCGCACAAATTGGTAGCACATTATTTACTCATGGTGGAATTGATAACAATTCGTTTATTTTGCCTCGTACTTTCACCGAATTGGTTGATGCCCATACATTAGCTCGGATTTTTAACAATGATATCCCTAAGGCAAATGAAAAAGGCAGATTTGTTGCTCGAAATGTTAAAGAATTGCTAGACGCTGAAAATGCGTGGTACGCTGCTTTATACACATTATACGCGAATGCAGCGCAATTAGATGAACAAGCAACTTCACTCTTAAATAAGGGACTAGCTGAACTTATCAATATGGGGCTTCCTGCTGCGCGCAATAATGGAGAAACCTTAATCCATGGGGCTTTTGGAAGCGCATTAAATGAAGAAACTCTGCGTAAACTGTCAGAAAACGGTGTGTACAATTTATATCATGGTCATGTTCCTGCGGGACGCCCTCGCATTTGTAAAACGGTTTATACTCAGGACGGACAAGAGATAGTCATACATCGCATTGGGGGAGATACTTGTAATTATCGAAAAAATCAAGCAGCAATTGCGATAAGCATTCAAAAAAAGAACGATCTAACTAATATAAACATCGATCAAATTGATGAAACGGAAGAAGCCAACCACATCGCAACCAACCTACCTGCGAAAAATCAAAATGGCACTCTAAGAGACAAAGGCCTGCAGACCCTCATTGGCACCCCTATTAATTTATCCGATACCGACAAAGGCTGGCATATTGTAAGATGTTTAAAAGGGAAAGAGCAATTTGAACTTTTCAAGCAAAATGGCCCCCCGAACTTCAATCCAGAAACCAAAGTGATTAGTCTCGCAGAATTGATAAATTTACAACTTAATGAGTTGGCGAAAAAGGAAAACGCATTAAATGAAACTACCGCATTTGCCAATGAAAAGAGCAAGCGCTGTGAAAAATTAGAAAATGAAACTCAAGAGTTAATAAAGCAACAAAATAACAAGATTAAAGAATTACGAAATGAAATAAATACGCTTTTAGAACTATTTGCTGAAGGTGTTGGCATTAATGCGAGATTACACCTTGAAAATGAACATTTAATCTCTCTGATAAATAATAAGACTGAACATAAGTATTTTGAACTTATTCAAAATAAATTGCTGCCGATGACCCAGAATTACTACGATCATCTTAAGTCCCAGGATTTAGAGAGTATGGATGAAATTAAAAAAATAAGAACCATGCGCAAAATCGATTTGATAGAGCATTTGATACACGATTTGAATGATACTGGTTCTTCTTTGAGACCTTCCGATCGTGTTAATCAGTTTTTTACCACTCTTAATCTAGGGGCGGAAACCTTAAAAACGCATCGTGATTCCTTGTCAAGATTCATTACCAATGTGATCTATGCGGCACGTCATCTTATCACTACATTGTTACCCAGTCTGTTGTATCTAACTCCCTTCATCCCAAGTGCCACAACTGCAAGCAACTCCATGGGTTTCTGGAAATCCCGTGGTAGTAAACTTCACGAAAATCTGGAGGAAGCTCGAAAAAGCATGTCTCTAAATTAACGTTATGGATAAGAAAGTCAGGCATTCACTAAGCCCCATTACCATTAGCTTATGGAGCTTGTGGTCGTCCTCGCGCAAGCGAGGACTCATGTCCATGGCGGCACAATGCTTCTGTTGAAATCGATTTCCGCTTGCGCAAAAAGGATGAAACCATTAATTCATCCATCCTCGCTCTTCATTTCGCCCCCACCACATTCTTCAATGTATGAGAAAATTCAATAAGATATTGGAATAGTATTGAAGAAGATGTATAATTAGTTCATTTTTTTTACAGTTAAAATATAATATGAATCATAAGGTTGGTTTTGTTAGTCTTGGTTGTCCTAAAGCTCTGGTTGACTCAGAGCGGATTATTACCCAATTACGTGCTCAAGGATACGAATTAGTTTCCAGTTATCAAGATGCCGGTGTTGTCGTTATTAATACGTGCGGTTTTATTGATAGTGCAGTTAAAGAGTCGTTAGACACTATTAAAGAAGCAATGGCAGAAAATGGGCGCGTTATTGTTACCGGGTGTTTAGGAGCAAAAGCTGACATCATAAAAGAGGCTTGCCCTGATGTTCTTCATATTAGTGGTGCACATGCCTATGAAGAAGTAGTCAATGCGGTTCACCAACACCTTCCCCCACCAACCGACCCTTTTACCCAACTGATTCCTCCACAAGGGATTAAATTAACCCCCCGCCATTATGCATATTTAAAAATATCTGAAGGATGTAATCAAAAATGTACTTTTTGCATCATTCCAACGATGCGCGGAAAATTGCAAAGTTATCCAATGGCTCAAGTATTAACTGAAGCAAAGAGATTAAAAGATGCAGGGGTTCATGAAATTTTGGTTATTTCCCAGGATACCAGTGCTTACGGGGTAGATACACGTTATCAACCAGTGAATTGGCAAGGAAAAACCATCAATACTCGATTTTTTGATTTATGTGAACAATTAGGTCAATTAGGCATTTGGATCCGTTTACATTATGTCTATCCTTACCCACATGTTGATGAGATCATTCCCTTAATGCGCGACGGCCTAATTCTTCCTTATTTGGATATCCCCTTGCAGCATGCCAACTCAAAGATACTAAAAACAATGAAACGCCCTGCAAGCAGTGAAAATACACTCTTACGGATTGCCTCTTGGCGCGAAATTTGCCCAGATATTACGCTGCGTTCCACGTTTATTGTTGGGTTTCCAGGAGAAACAGAAGAAGAGTTTGAAGAACTACTCGATTTCTTGGAAGAAGCACAATTAGATCGTGTAGGTTGTTTCAAATACTCTCCAGTTGAAGGGGCTAAAGCGAATGAGTTAAGTGATCCAGTTCCCGAAGAAATAAAAGAAGAAAGGTATCATCGCTTCATGCAATTACAGGCAGAAATAAGTCGCGATAAATTAGAAAGTAAAGTCGGTAAAACCCAAACTGTAATAATTGATGAAATACATGGGGATCAAATTATTGCGCGTAGCAAAGGTGATGCCCCCGAAATCGATGGGCTTGTGATTCTTCCTCCCAACCCAGGAATTAAAAGTGGATCTTTTGCTGAAGTAATAATTACAGATAGTGATGATTATGACTTATATGCTGAGTTTAAAGATTAATCAAAAAATTCGCGGGAAATAGACATAATCTCATTTTGCATGCCATCGCTACTTACCGTATTTGGACGTAATAAATTCAGATGTAATAGCTGATGGTGTTTCTTATAAGCTTTTTTCAAAAGAGCGTATTGTTCTTTATTGAAAGCGCCAGCTAAAAATAAATGGTGTAATTGGCTTAATGTGTGTGTATACCGGGCCAAAGAAGGGTTTCTTAAATGAAGAATCAAATACTGCACTAAAAACTCTAAATCCAGCAATCCGCGAGCAACAGGATCTTTAGTTTGATTATGTTCTATCCTGGATCTCATAGACAATACATCGTGCTGCAGGGTGATTTTATTTCGTTCTATCTGGACTATTGATTTTTTTAATTGCATAAAATGATGTCTAATTTTTGCATTACCACTTAAAATCCGTGCCTTTAATAAAGCCTGATGCTCCCAGGTCCAGGCCTGTTTTTTTTGATATTCAACAAATGCATCCACATGGCTGACTAATAGTCCAGCAGAGCCTGAGGGCCTAAGACGTGTATCAACATTGTAAAGGACTCCAGATTGGGAACGGGTAGTCAGCATATGTAAAATCTTTTGGGTTAAGCGTGTTACCAAAGCTTCTTCTGATGGTTGTGCAGTATATAAAAATACCAAATCCAGATCAGATGAATAGTTCATTTCACGGCTACCTAATTTCCCATAAGCAATTATTGCAAAATGTGATTGGGTTTGTTTTATTTCAGGGTAGCGTGCATACAGTTGTTCGCTGGCAAGCTGTAAAACCTGATCCACAATCACTTGTGCCACATCCGACAAAAATTGCCCTATCCGTACAGCATTACAGAAACCATAACATTCTGCACGAGCAGCCATCAGCCAATTAGCCAATTTAAACTGTCGCAGAATTTCCTCTTGCAATTCAATATCATCATGATGAGTCAACTTTTCAATCAATTGTTGTTGTAATTGCTGTAAAGACAATGGTCGCCATTCCTGACCTTGATCCAACAAGACTTCCAGCAAAAACGGTTGATTCACTAATAATGAAGTAATAAACGGGCTGTGAGCAAACCAGAATAATAACTCCGTAAGCACTTGCCGATTTTCAGTGATTAATGCCAGATAAGCACTGCGTCCTACAATATTTTCAAGTAAATGCATTACTTGTAACAACACTTCATCTGTTTTCTCGACATGTGTAAGTTCAGCAAGCAACATAACCATTAACCGATCCAGGCGCATACGCGCACCTTGGGTTAAACGCCGGCATCGAGGACTATGACGAAATGAATGAATCATTTGATAACAATAGGAAGCATTTGTATAACCCAAACTGGTTAATAAATTAATTGCCATACTGGTTTCAACATGTCCTTGCCAAAGGCTGGATAACTGATTATCCAATAACCTTTTATCATTTTCATAATCTTTGACTTTGCCAAGTACTGAATGAAATGCATAGCTAATAATGCGCTGATATTTGTTTAATTTGATAACTAAACTATCCCAACAAGAAAATTCCATAGCTAAGATAACTTGTTCCTGTTTTATTGTATCCTCAGGTAAGGAATGCGTCTGTTGATCATTTAAACTTTGTAAAACATTTTCTAATCGGCGCAAAAAAAGATAAGCTTGTTTTAAAGCATCAGTATGTGGTAATAGTTTTTCCCGTTTTAAAACACTCAGTGCCGTTAAAGCATTTTGTTTTTGCAATTGCGGTAGTCGTCCCCCGCGAATTAGTTGGAAACTCTGAATAACAAACTCAACCTCTCGTATCCCCCCTTTACCTCGTTTTATATCATCTAATCGCGGATTTAATTCTACTTCCCTCTCTATCATTGCCTTCATACTACGTAAAGATTCGATCACACTAAAATCAACATAACGCCTATAAACAAAAGGGACGATTAACCGCGTAAACCAGGGATGCGCCTCGTCTAGCACCGCAGTAATTACCCGAGCCTTAACCATAGCATAACGCTCCCAATCACGGCCCTGCTCTTGATAATAAGTCTCCAGCGCTGCTAAACTTGAAACCAAAGGACCACTATCTCCGTTTGGGCGTAACCTCAAATCAACACGAAAAACAAATCCATCTGCCGTTATATTTTGCAAAATTTGAACGAATTGCTGGACTAATTTACTAAAAAAATGTTGATTATCAATACGCTCCTCACCGTCCGTTTCACCTACAAGCGTATAAGCAAAAATCAGATCTACATCCGAAGAATAATTGAGTTCCCGTCCCCCCAGCTTCCCCATAGCAAGGGTATATAAATAAACTTCATTTCCCTCTCTATCACGCGGCGTTCCATGACGTACAGAAAGTGATTGTTTGCAATAATCCAAAACGTGCAATATCAAGGCATCAGCACAATCAGACCAGGATTTGATTGCTTCTTCAACATGAATAATCCCTGCCATCTCAAGAAGTAGCAGTCGCAAAAGATGGGTATTTCTAAATTGGCGTACGTCACGTAAGTATGTTGCAATCGGTAAACATGATGATATGCTTTTAAGCGCATGAAAATAGTCCTCGCGAGACAAGGCAGAAAGACAGTTATCGGTCATCAGTATTTTTTTTAACAATTGGATATGTCTGCAGGCATAGTCGCTAAAAAGAATAAGTCTTTTGGCACTGTCACACAAAGGATGTTGTAAATCAGATAGATATTTGTCGATAAACCAGGATTTTGATTGCAGCAACGCGGAATTTTCCATTTGCATAAGCTTTTGTATTGAAATGCATTTATTTAGAATTGAATGCTGTACCAATAAATCGCATTCATACCATTGCAAAGACAAACCTTAAGTTTGTGTTTTGACATAAAACGAATTTCCATGTCTTATGTCGAGCTCATCTAGCAGCCAACCAGGATACATCATTACAAGTTTTTCGGCTCGGCCATGAACTTAAGGCCACTCTTTCACCGCACTTAACAGACACCTTGTCTCGGATTTAGTGGATAACACCTTAATATTTCAGGAAAAATTTAATGTAACGTTTGTCCCTGAGTAAAACAACGTGTAATCACTTGTCGGATTACAAAATCGCCCTGATCTACTCCATACACTGAATTAAAATGTTTTGCTAAAGCAACAACCCATCCGGATAAGCGAAAACTCATCTTTTTTTCGGTTTGATCGACAACGATTTCAAAAAGACCTAAGGTATCACTTTCACGCTCACTGGCATATTCTTCCATAATCATGCGGGCAGTTTGTAAATCTTTGTCTCTAGTAGGCCAATTTTGACTCATATTATTCTCCCTAAAAGCATGATTAGGTCTTTATAACTTAACGCAACATAAAATCAGAAACAGGTCTGATATTATCTCATATTTTGTTCAAATTCTCAATGTTGAGTTCAAATTATGGAGAGGTTAGTGATCTTCCCAATTCCCGATGCCCTAATCAATGTCACCTGAAAACAATTTATTGCTTTCCGCAAGATAGCAATAGAATGTTTTTTCAAGACAGCATATCATATGCTTATGCACCGAATTTTAAATACATACACCATGACTTATCATATATTACCTTCAATACTATCCGCCGATCTGACTTGCCTTGGTGCTGAAGTCGACTCTGTAATGAAAGCTGGGGCAGATTTTATTCATTTTGATGTCATGGACAATCATTATGTTCCTAATTTGACATTTGGCCCTGCATTTTGCGACGCGTTAATCCAACGCTTTCCCCAGCTTCCCATAGATGTGCATCTCATGATAGAACCTGTAGATGCACTGATTGAATCTTTTGCAAAAGCGGGTGCAAAGCGTATTAGCATCCATCCGGATGCTACCATCCACTTAGATCGAAGCCTCAATCTGATTAAAGACTTAGGATGCGAAGCAGGCTTGGTCTTAAACCCGGCAACCCCCATAGAGGTATTAACCTGGTGTGCTCATAAACTAGATTTTGTGCTCATAATGACCGTGAATCCAGGTTTTGGTGGTCAAAAACTTATTCCTGAAATCATTAACAAAATACCGCAAATCCGCGAACGTTATCCCCAACTCGATCTTTGTGTAGATGGAGGAGTTACAACAGACAATATCGCCACCCTGGCACGTGCTGGAGCAAATCAATTTGTTGCAGGCTCTGCTGTATTTAAAAGTGCCAATTATAAAGACACCATTAGTGCTATGCGCACACAGTTAGCCAATATATAAAAAATTTTAATGTAGAGCGTCATGAAAAATATCATTTTACTTCTATGCGGACTTATGGGATCACAGCTATGCCATGCTCTTTCAGGTCAGGCATACATGGATAGATTTAATACTTATCTCTCCTACAGTCAAAATATTCCTGCTACACCTGATACCACATTCCTCGAATTTATTAGCGGAGATGGCGCTCTTTCAACCAAATTACGAGAAAAATGGCTTTATGAATTGGCTAAAAACAAAGACTGGGCTGATTTTAATCAATATTACCGCCCCTCTCAGGATATTAATCTTGTATGTTATGACCAGATTGCAAAATATAATTTAGGGATGCAGGATGAAGCCTTAAAGGAATCTATTCCTTTGTGGTTATCAGGAAGCTCAAGGCCCCCATCATGCGATAGCTTATTTAATTTATTGTTTAAAGCCAATAAATTAGACAAAAACTTAATTATAAAACGTTTTGACCTCGCATTAGACCAGCGTAACATTGAATTAGCTCGTTATTTGTTAAAACAATACAACATATCGAGTGGAACAGAAATTCAGGCTTTAAATACCGTGATCCAAAATCCAGCTAACGTGAGTAAACTTAATCCCGGTGGATTAAACGGTACCATTTATCTTTATGGCCTTAAGCATATGGTTTCCATAAATATGGATAAAGCGCTTAAATTATGGCAACAAAGTAAAACCCAAAAGATGCTTAACCAAGAGCAACAACAAGCCTTTTTAGCCCATGTGGCGCTATATAAAGCAATGCGAAACAATGAAGATACATTGCAATGGTTCGCAAAAGTAAAGCCGCAATATTACAACGACACGTTACTGGATTGGCAAATACGTTTCGCATTAAAACATAAAAACTGGGCTCAAGTCACAATTTTAATTAATGATTCAAAAAATAAAGACGAACCTTGTTGGCAATATTGGCTAGCTCGCTCCCTGGAAGAGCAAGGTAAGACAGCAGAGGCACGTGCAATATATGAACCGTTAGCAAAAAGCAGGCAATATTATGGATTTTTAGCTAGTTTGCGTCTAGATAAAACACCAAGCTTTAGCAATGAGGCACCCACAACAAATTTAGCAGTTTTAAAACCTTATCAATCCTTTATTGATAAAATCCAAACACTCTACGCCACCAAACAAAATCTACAAGCATCTAGACTACTTAATGATTTTATTAGTGAATTACCTAAAGATGAGGCAAGTGCTTTAGTTTATTGGATTGATAATAAACTGCAATGGCACGGTAAATCGGTTTATCTCAGTAATAATGAAACACTGAATAATCAACTTTCTTTACGATTTCCGCTCGCATACAAAGACAGCATCTCAATTTATTCTAAAAAATATACCGTTGAGCCCGAATTTATTTACGCCATTATCCGCCAGGAAAGCGGATTTAGAGATGATGCGACTTCTTCAGCAGGCGCTCGTGGTTTAATGCAGGTTATGCCCTATACTGCACGAGTAGTCTCAAAAGCAGATAAAATTCCTTATAATGATCAAAAACAATTATACCTACCCCAAAAAAATATTAATATCGGCGTTGCTTATTTAAAACAGCTAGCAAAGCGATTTGGTAATCATCCTATACTTATCGCGGCCGCTTATAATGCCGGTCCTAAACAAGTAGTTTATTGGTTAAAAAACCATCCCCCCAAAGAAATAGATGTATGGATAGAAACCTTGCCGTGGCAAGAGACGCGTAATTATTTAAAAAACATTATGGCATTTTATATTGTTTATCAATATCGTTTGGGTCAAAAATCCAATCTAAATCATTTTCTAGAGCCTTTATAAAAATTCGATAGCAAGCGTAGTGCTAACTACCGCCCAAATTCAATGTTTGCTCTTAGGCCTATTGGCATCAGATTGGTCTATAATTATACAATGAAACTCGAAGGCGCACTGCTTTTTTGTATGCCTTAAGGTGATTTTTATGATAAAGATGATTTTCTCTTGTGGTTTATTAGGGATAATACTTACTTCCTTGGTAGGTTGTGTTCCTACCGCTACTGTCATTGGAACATCAAACGTCCCGATTCATTACACTTATGCCCCAGGCTATAATCCACCCCAAGTTGTGTATCCAGACGTCCCTACGGATACAGACACATACGAGTCAATTATAATTCATAAATAACATCATTGCCCCTCTGTATTCTGGACAAAGCGCAATAACACATGATTCGTTCGCATAGAAGACTCTTTTAATGCATCATTGGGGCTTATAAATCCCGCAAACATAGCCTCCAGGACTTCATCGTTAATACTACGGATTTGATTTTGTGGGCCAAAGCGTTGTAGTGCTTTGTTAGGTGTTTCGCCTTCTAAGTCTGCCTGAGCCATAAACAATGTAGGATGATGACTGCTTTGTAGAATGCTTGCATAGATACCTTGCACACCAACAGGAAGATATCCTGTGTGTTCATGCCATCGTTTTTGGGTTTCTGGCTTTACTATAAAAGCAAAAAATTGTGCAATTCCTTGATATTGCTCCTTTGTTTGTCCTGATACCGCCCACAGTGCAGCTCCTCCGGCAACATTTGCGTATCTTATTTTGCTGACTTCTGTATCCAAAGGCATACTTGCAATACCCATATGAAAAGGAACTAATGCAGAAAGACTATTGTAAGCTCCCGAAGATTGGCTAAATAAAGGACAAATCCCACTGGTAAATAAAATAGTAGCATCATCTACTCTTCCTGCATAACGAAAATAGTGTAGGGAATGCCAACGTTTTAAGCGTTCAAAATGGCTTAATAATTGTGGGGTGGCAAAAACAGCATAATTTTTTTGAGTTAATGGTAAACCATGAATCGCCAAGAAAGATTCAAACAACACCCAGCCGGGATATGCTGTTGTATAAGTACAATCATAGCCCGCATTTTTTAATTTTTTAGCCAGTACCTCCATATCAGCCCAGGTGCGCGGAAAATTCGTCTGGTTATAACCAACCTTAGCAAGAATATCCAAATTATAATACAAAGTGGCGACTGAAAGATTAAATGGCAAACCCATCAACTGCCCATTTCTGCTGTAAAACTCACGAACCGATTGTAAAAAGTCTTCTTTAGGAAGACGAACTCCCTGTTCCTGCATGAGTTCATCTACGGGTTTAATGACCCCCTTGGGAGAGCTCATAATTTCAGTGCCAACTTCAAATATTTGTACTATTGCCGGAGGATGGTGTGCTCTGAATGCTGCAGCAAAACTGGTTAAAGTTTCGACATAATTTCCTTTGTACACAGGTTTAATCAAGTATTTGCTTTGACTTTGGTTAAACTCATGGGCGAGTGCCTGGACTTCTTCCCCTAAATGCCCTGCCATTCCATGCCAAAATACCAGCTCGATTCGTTCTGCCTGAACTGGAAAAGCGCATAATAAAGCAAATAAGCAACTAAAAATAATGAAGCTTCTAAAGTAGTGATGCGTTATTTTTTTCATACTAATAAGTCAGGATAATCACTAAAAACCGCATCCACACCCCAATCAAATAATTTATTTGCTAAACGTCTGCGATTCACCGTATAAGCACAAAGCACATAACCTTCTGCTTTTATCTCTTTAACCCGTTCTTTTGTTAATACCCTGCGATTAAAATGGATGGAAAAACATTCTAATTGTTTTGCTTTTTGCAACCATTGCTCATCCCATACATGCAGCAGTAAACCTAAAGGCATCTCTGGAGCAATGCTTCGACATAATGTCAATGCCTCCCAAGAGAAACTCGATACTAAAGGTAAATTTTTTTCATACGACCAATAACGATTGATATGACTCATGACTGCTACTGCTGTTTGCTCTTCTGTGCCAGGATAAGGTTTAATTTCAATATTTGCTTGCACATTTGCAGCAGAAAGCCAGTCCAAAGCATCTTTAAAATGAGGAATGGGTTCCCCTTTAAATCGCCGTGAAAACCAGGAACCAGCATCCAGTGATTGTAAGTAACTTGAATCAACTAAACCAACATCCCCTCGTCCGTTTGTAGTTCTTTTTAAACAATCATCATGAATAACAAAAGGTTCGCCATCAGAAGAGCACATCACATCAAACTCAATGAAACGACATCCTAAAGCCAAAGCTTTATCAAATGCCGCTATGGTATTTTCAGGAGCATAGGCAGAAGCGCCTCTATGCCCAATAATTTTTTCTACAGCCAACAAATTAATCCCCTTCAAGTAAAAGCATAACACTATGCTCTACGCGCGGCATTGTGACACAAAAAATCCCAGGTTAGGGCTTGCCCCCTTCCTTTAGCCTCGTCTCAATGCCTTTTGCGTAGAGTATCAATTCCCATTACCTGGTATGAAGCTTAGCAATAACCATCTAGTTTCTGCGATGCGCTACTTAAAACTCAACAGTTTCATCAAATTATTGTTTTCGATTTGCAGCAACTTCAACTATAGCTGTTAATATAAGTTCATTGCTTACCGTCAAAGCAGGTGCTGCAGGTGCAGCTACAGCCAACATCGTATTCATCTCTTTGGCTTGATAAGGTCTAGGCTGAGGAGGATTATTTCCATCAACAAAAACCAAGTTACTCACACTATAATTTTGTGTTGGATAGGCCTTATTAATACGGGCAAGCTCATTATTTACTTGTTGATACAAACGCTGCCGAATTTGCGTTAGAACAATTTGTGTTTCCTCAAAACTTGGTTTGAAATCTACACTGGAGATTTCATATTGAGCGCCTGGCAAGCTTACAGTCTTGGCATTTTGATAAATATCAGTTAATACCTCCTGACCTACTCGCGCTTGAGCTTGTACAAAAAGTTTCTCAAGCCCCGAACTGTCCTGTGAGCGATCAAACTGGACGAGATGCCAATCTCCCTTGGCAATTTTGTTTAATCGCTCCATAATATCGGAGCGCGCTTTAACAAGATCCGCATTGTTTAAAGTTACATTAATGTTGACGCCAAGCAACGCAGTTTTCGTTGTAACCCATTGTTTTGCCGAAAGTTGAAAATCAATTTTATCAAGCACTAATTGAGGCGGTGGCGGTGGTAAGGCATTTTCCGCAAAGGCAAACGGCGTAACTACCATCAAAGCCAGCTTTTGAACTACCTGACGCATCATATTCTCCAATTTGATAAATAATCGAATAAGTGTATATCAGCAAACCCAAAGATACCAAATTATTAAACGGTACCATTGATTTAATCAAAAAATAGGAATATAACTTCTGCAAATATTTCAATCGGAGCGAAACATGATGTCTGTGGACAATATCTCTAATAGTAACCAAACAATAGCCGATGATGATTTTCTTGATTATGCGCTCTCTCACGGATTTGGTGATTTACACTTCAAGGTTGATCCTGAAACAGGAATGAAAGCAATAATAGCCATACACAACACCAAATTAGGTCCTGCTTTAGGAGGGTGTCGTTTTATTGAGTATCCAAATACTCAGGCGGCAGTTAAAGATGCGATGCGCCTCGCTCGTGGAATGAGCTTTAAGGCCGCATCTGTAAATCTGCCTTTGGGAGGTGGTAAATCGGTTATCATAAAACCTAGAGAATCCTTCGATCGTGCACAATACATGCATCAATTTGGCAAGTTTGTTCATGAATTAAACGGGCGCTACATCACTGCTCTTGATAGTGGTACTGAATTAAAGGATATGGACATCATTGCAGAACATACTCCATATGTTGCCAGTTTATCCAAGTATGATGGAGATCCATCGCCGTCTACTGCCCGTGGAATATTACGCGGTATTCAAGCAGCTGTTGCTTTTAAACTAGGGAAAGACAGCCTAAACGGAATTCATGTGGCAGTTCAAGGCTTGGGCCATGTTGGATTTTTGCTTTGCAAACATTTGCATGAATTAGGTGCCAAACTGACTGTTGCTGATGTGTCTCCAGCCGCGGTTGAACGTGCTGTGACTCAATTTGGAGCAAAAACAGTAAGTACCGAGCAAATTCACAAAGTTCCCTGTGATGTTTTTGCTCCTTGTGCATTGGGGGCAGTTATTAATGATCTGACGCTTCCACAACTGCAAACTACAATTATTGCAGGTGCTGCAAATAATCAATTAGCCCATACCTATCATGGTAAAAAACTACATGATAATAGTATTTTATTTGCGGTAGACTACGTGATTAATGCTGGGGGATTAATTTTTGCAGCATCTAAATATCTTCATACTCCTGAAGAACAAATTAATGAGCAAATCGATGCAATATACACCCATTTAATGGAGATTTTTACGCGATCTGCCAAAGAAAATTTACCCACAAACGAAATAGCAGATAATTTAGCCCAAGAGAAACTCTCTTAGAATAAAAAGGATCGTATGAAGCATATTAATCTAACTCCCGAATTATATAGCTACATGCTGGATAAATCTTTGCGTGAACACCCATCCTTAACCGCATTACGCAAAGAAACATCCTCAATGGAGTTGGCAAATATGCAAATTCCTCCAGAGCAAGCGCAATTTTTTCAATTACTTTTGCGCTTGATTCATGCAAAAAATATCCTGGAGTTAGGTACATTCACCGGCTATAGTGCCTTGGCCATGGCATTAATGTTACCTGATGATGGAAAACTCATTACTTGCGACATCAATACAACATGGACGAGTAAAGCACCTCCTTTCTGGAAAGAAGCAAAGCAAGACCATAAAATTGAATTACGACTGGGCCGTGCACTCGATACTTTGCATGAATTAGTTCATGAAGGGTGGCAACATAAATTTGATTTTATTTTTATTGATGCGGATAAAACAAATTATATCAATTACTATGAAATGGCATTAAAACTGATTCAACCCCAGGGGTTAATCGCTGTAGATAATATATTTTGGGATGGTAAAGTAATTGATGAAAATGAAACGGGTGGACAAACGAGAGAAATTAGAAAACTTAATGATTTAATTAAAAATGATCCACGAGTATTTATTAGTCTGTTACCTATAGCTGATGGATTATTATTAATACAACCGAACAACACTTAAGCCCTTCATTTGAAACATTAAGAAAACGATGATAAGCCCAGGACTGATTTAAGTCATCAGTCCGAGAAACTCAAAACACGGGTTTCATCTAGCAAAACACCTTACCCCACCAGGTTTGGGGCTTAAATTGGCATCATTATGTGAACGGTTATGTTTGATACAGCAGAATAATTTTAAAGGAGTGATAGATAATGCAACAAAACAACAACCCTTGCGGATTAGATGGTTTTGCTTTCTTGGAATTTTCAGGCCCAGATAAAATACGTCTGCACCAACAGTTTACTGATATGGGTTTTCAGGCTACTGCCAACCATAAAAACCAGGACATTACTTTATTTCAGCAAGGTGAAATCCAATTTATAGTGAATGCAGCGTCTAATTGCCAAGCAGAAGAACATGCCAAAACTCATGGCTCAGGCGCTTGTGCAATGGGATTTAGAGTTAAAAATGCCCAAGAAGCATTTGACCATGCCATCAAACACGGAGCTATTGCATTTGAAGATTGCAATCATACTCATCATGGCTTACCAGGCATTCAGGCAATTGGGGGCAGTGTAATTTATTTTGTGGATGAACAGCATCAACCCTTCGCGGATCATTGGCAACATCAACCCAATCAGAAAATAGAGGGTAATGGTTTAGTTCTAATTGATCACCTAACCCATAATGTATTTCGTGGCAATATGGATAAATGGGCTCATTTTTACGAATCGATTTTCAACTTTCAAGAAATTCGCTATTTTAACATTAAGGGTAAGATGACTGGGTTGTTAAGTCGAGCATTAGGTAGTCCTTGTGGAAAAATTAAGATCCCTTTAAATGAATCCAAAGATGATCTCTCACAAATCGAAGAGTTTCTCCATGAATACAAAGGTGAAGGCATCCAGCATATCGCGTTAACTACCAACAATATTTACCATACAGTACACACTTTAAGGGAGCAAGGTGTAAAATTCCTTGATGTCCCCGATACTTATTACGAAATGCTGCATGATCGTCTTCCTTGGCACCAAGAACCCGTCAAGCAACTGAATGAAGAAAAAATATTAATTGATGGAGAGCAAGATCCTAAACATGGTTTATTGCTGCAAATCTTTACCGAAAATATCTTTGGCCCCGTATTTTTTGAGATTATCCAGCGTAAAGGAAACCAAGGCTTCGGAGAGGGCAATTTCCAGGCTTTATTTGAAGCGATTGAAAGAGACCAAATCAAACGAGGTACTTTAAAAGAAACATCTGTATAAATGGACAGTAATAGATCGGTTCCTCTATGTGTGGTTGACGTAAACGCCAGGAGAAGTACTGCATTTGACTTAAAAATTTGTAGGTCGTCCTCGCGAAAATGACGAACCCCTTAAAGCAAATGACAGGGGGAAAGCAAACTCTATTACAACAAATATAAACTGTAGCCTGGGCTATCTTACCTATTAAACCCAGGCGTTTATACCAGTAAAATGGAGCGATAACGACACCCAGTTGCTGGTTAAATTAGGCTGATAATGAGGATCTTATGAAACTTGCAAGTTTAAAATCAACATCATCTCGAGATGGGCAACTATGTGTAGTTAATCAGTCATTAACTACTGCAATCACTGTCCCCCAAATTGCACCTAACTTACAATATGCGCTTGATCATTGGCATTTAGTAGAAGCAAAGTTAGTAGAACTATATCAACAACTTAATGAAGGGCAATTAGCAAATACTTTTGCCTTTAATCCGCAAGAATGTACCTCTCCCCTGCCCCGTGCTTATCAATGGGCGGATGGCAGTGCTTATGTTAATCATGTCGAACTGGTTCGCAAAGCCCGTGGTGCAGAGCTCCCCGCTAATTTTTGGACTGATCCACTCATGTATCAAGGAGGCGCAGATTCATTCCTGGGTCCAAGAGATCCCATTTTAGTTGCAGATGAAGCATTTGGAATTGATTTCGAAGCTGAAGTTGCGGTCATAACCGATGATGTGCCTATGGGTATCAATCATAAGGATGCAGGACCTCATATTAAATTGTTGATGTTAGTTAATGATGTATCATTACGCAATTTAATCCCCAATGAACTCGCGAAAGGTTTTGGTTTTTTTCAGTCTAAGCCTTCCAGCAGCTTTTCTCCTGTGGCCATTACTCCTGATGAATTAGGTTCTGACTGGGATGGGCAACGCGTGCATCTGCCGCTATTAAGTCATTTAAATGGACAATTATTTGGTCAACCCAATGCTGGTGTGGATATGACCTTTTCCTTTCCAGAACTGATTCAACACGCTGCAAAAACGAGGAAATTAAGTGCGGGCACCATTATTGGTTCAGGTACTGTATCTAACACTGATCGCAGTAAAGGCTCTTCCTGCATTGCTGAAAAAAGAATGCTGGAAATCATAGAACAAGGACAAGCGACAACTTCATTTATGAGCTTTGGAGACAGGATTCGCATTGAAATGCTAAACCATCAAAAAAACAGCCTATTTGGTGCAATTGATCAAATTGTTGAAAGGTATAAGCTATGAAACTTTATGACTATTATCGTTCAACCGCATGTTATCGAGTGCGAATCGCACTCAATATAAAAAATGTTCCCTACGAAAAAATAAATATTCATTTAATCAATCATGGAGGAGAACAACATAGCCCTGAATATCACAAAGTTAACCCTCAAGGCTTAGTGCCCAGTTTAGAAATTAATGGCCATGTTATAAGCCAATCATTGGCGATTATCGATTATCTCAATGAAATTTACCCTACCCCCCCTTTATTGCCTCAGAATGCCATAGATAGAGCCACTGTTAAATCTTTGGCTTTAATTGTTGCCTGCGATATCCATCCTCTAAATAATTTGAGAGTATTAAATCAATTAAAAAATCAATTTAATCCCAGTGAATCGCAAATAACACAGTGGTACTACCATTGGCTTAAAGCCGGATTTGATGCATTTGAAGCTAAACTACAAACACTCCCTCGCCAAAAACCTTTTTGTTTTGGTGATATGCTCTCTTTAGCAGATCTTTGCCTCATCCCTCAAGTATACAATGCACATCGTTTTCACTTTGCAATGGATGATTATCCCCTTATAAATGAAATTAATACCCATTGCTTAACACTTGAAGCATTTCAAAAAGCAGTCCCTGAGGATTCATGAAATTCAACTCACTAGCCAAGCAATTAATTTTTGCTCCTAATCCTTAGGCAATTAAAAAAAGTAACAGGCAGCAGAGGGATTTTCCATACCAGTTCGACTCTGCTAAACTGCACCAACTCTTTTTCCTTAATTACCTCAGTTATTGATAATTACGAATAGCCATGACAAGATTTTTTCGACTGCTCCCAAAAGAGGTAAGAAAGAAACAGATTAACGATTTATGTACTGATATTAATCACCAAACCAGGTCAAAACCGTCATCTTTTACTCTTTATTCTCATTGCTATTAACAGGCTTAACTAACAGGCGTGGATTTTTAAAACTTGCCAGCTATTTGTTTCATAAATGCCAAAAAGAAAATAAAGAGTTTACCTTGTTATTTTTTGATTTAGACAAATTTAAACACATCAATGATAAATTTGGACATGCAGAAGGGGATAAAGTATTAAAGATATTTTCTAATTTTCTTCTCCAGAATTTTCGATGTTACGATGTAGTTGCACGTTTAGGCGGGGATGAGTTTTGTGTATTTTGTACTGGGTTAAATCAAAAAGATGTGGCAAGAATTGTTAACCGATTACACACTTCTTTAAAATCCCTGGAAACAAAGGATTATCCCCTTGAATTCAGTGTGGGTTGCGTCCAATATAATCAAGAGACACACCAAACGCTAGAAGATATGCTGACTCTAGCTGATTCCAAAATGTATCGTATTGAAAAAGCTAAGTAAGACCATTCATATCTTTAAGCCTCAATATCTGACAACCTGGATTTTAATAATTTTTTTGTTGAGCCAGTTGAACGTTACAGCAACACCATTCTGATCAGAACCAAGCCTTGTTGATTTCTACAGTAACAACCCCAGAAGGTGTTTTTTCAAGTATGCTCCATACCGGTTTACAGCGTTGTAAATGCCCTATCAAGTAATTCTTTTTACTGCATTTATAACGCACGGGCATCTTGTCATAAATTTTATCTGAATTGATAGCCTGACAATGTTCGCCATTGGTTAGCTCTATTGCCCAAGGATAAGTACGCGACATATCCAAGGTTTTATTTTGTTCATTATTCAAAGGTAATTTTACCATGATTTGCACGCTATCACCTACCCAGGGAGATTGAGGACACAAAGCAGTAGTCCTATTAGGGCCAGATTTAACAAAGCAAGGGTCATAAGTTTTGCCATCTGCCATGCAACGCCACGCATCTTCACGAACAATTAATCGAGATTGCGAATAACAATCCCCTCTAAGCGTCTTTCTGACTTGGGGAGCAATCTGGTTCTCCACATCGCCATAGGGTCTGTATAATTTTAATATCGTATCATTTGCGCCCACGTCAAAAGAGTATATGAATAGAAATAAATACAATATTTTTTGCATCATAGTTATCCCTCAATGATTTTACTCAAGGTATTAGGGCATAAAATGATTTTAGAGTCCATAAAAACCAAGAAAATCAACCCGTTTTAGCCAAGAGAGTAGAAATGCCGATATGCCCAGTGTATCATCTCAATTTAAGTAAAAGGTATCTATCTTCGCGTGATCACAAAATTGCGATTTTGGCATCACCTACCTGTGTTGTGCTTGTGGATTCTCCAATCGAAAATGCTGATGTAACACAAATACACCTCTGTCTTTTTCTACTTCGGGATCTTACAAGCAAATAGAAATGCAAAGTCTTACTTTGTGACCAAGCTAAGAATATTTATAATTAGGAGTAAAAAATGACCGAAGTTTTTACCATAAGACAGTGTTTAGATGGTGAAATCAGTGTTGATGAATACGTTACTGTCAGAGGCTGGGTAAAAACCCGGCGTGATTCAAAAGCGGGACTGTCTTTTATCAGTATGCACGATGGTTCGTGTTTTTCCCCCATTCAAATCGTAGCCACTGATAAATTAACAAATTATCATGATGACGTGGCGAAACTTACCGCTGGCTGTTCATTAATTGTCTCAGGGAAATTAGTCGCTTCCCAGGGAAAAGGCCAAACTTTTGAAATTCAGGCAGAACAAGTCATCGTCGTTGGCTGGGTAGAAAATCCTGATACCTATCCCATACAAGCAAAACGTCATACACTTGAGTTTCTACGGGAAGTAGCACATTTACGTCCTCGTACTAATACAATTAGTGCTGTTACACGAATTCGTCATTGTTTATCACAAGCCATACACCGTTTTTTCCACGAACAAGGTTTTTTTTGGATTCATACACCCATTATTACCTCAAGCGACTGCGAAGGTGCTGGAGAGATGTTTCGAGTATCGACTTTAGATCTACTCAATGTGCCTAAAGGTGAACAAGGCCAAATTGACTTTAGCAAGGATTTCTTTGGTAGAGAAACTTTCCTTACGGTTTCTGGACAATTAAACGTGGAAGCTTATTGCCTGGCCATGTCTAAGGTCTATACTTTTGGTCCAACTTTTCGTGCAGAAAACTCCAACACCAGTCGCCACTTGGCAGAGTTTTGGATGGTGGAGCCTGAAATCGCTTTTGCAGGATTATCTGATCTATGTGATTTGAGTCAGTCCATGTTGCGTTACTTATGCAAAGTTGTTCTTGAAGAACGGGCAGACGATATGGACTTTTTCAATCAATTTGTTGCTCCTGGCTGTATTGAGCGTGTAGAACATATCGCTGAATCAAATTTTGAAATTATGACCTATACCGATGCCATTAAGATTTTGGAAAAAAGTGAACAGTCATTTGATTTTCCTGTCAGCTGGGGACTTGATTTACAATCAGAGCACGAGCGTTACCTTGCAGAGATACATTGCAAAAAACCAGTCATATTGACTAATTATCCTCAAGAAATTAAAGGCTTTTATATGCGCCTTAACGATGATGAAAAGACGGTTGCTGCCATGGATGTCCTGGCTCCTGGAATTGGTGAAATTATAGGGGGTAGTGAACGTGAGGACCGTTTAGATGTTTTAGATAGACGCATTGAAGAAAGTAATCTCAATAAGGAAAGCTACCAATGGTATAGAGATTTACGTCGTTATGGTACTGTACCACATGCTGGTTTTGGATTGGGTCTCGAGCGTTTTGTAAGCTATGTTACTGGATTAGGGAATGTACGTGATGTAATTCCATTTCCACGCACCCCAGGTCATGCAGATTATTAGGCTTTAATCCTTATAATTTATTTTCATGCGCCCCTCTAACACATAAGCAAATGTAAGCGTTGCCGCCAAAACTTAGCATTACGTTTTGGCGGCAATTAATTTTAGGGTATGAATTATTGAGTCGATTTTTCTGATTCATCTAAAAACAGCGCTTTTTTTACAGTGACTCTTAATGCTACCTTAAGGCCAGGCTGAAAGCCTTGAGCACCCACAAAACCAAGAGGCACTACAGTCATCTCATTAATATGAGTGAAGCTTCCTGTTCCACCATTTATTGGTGCCTCAAATTGAGTACCTACATCTGCGAATGCATTCGCTTCAAAAAGCGTTGAAGTAAAAATACCCTTATATTGAGGCTCATTAGGCACTGTCTGAGTTATATTAAACATCATTGTGGCAGCATTTAAAGCTTTACCTTTGGGCCATGGGTTTTGATTAGCGTCAGCCAGTGCCCATCCCGAACATAGCCAATTCCCTATTGGTTTCTGACTGGGATTACAGGATGTTGAAGGATTTTTGGTACATGAATCCAAGGAATTGGCAGGATAGACATACCCCGCGACCAAAAACTGATAACCCCTAGTCAGAGGTAACGGTCCTTGTGGCGAAGGAACTGCTACACCAAAGAGGTCAACAGCACCCGTATTTCTTATCATGCCTTGCACGCCACCGTCTGCACCAAATGCATTTAATGGATTGGCTCCACCGGGTACCAAATCAACTAATACATCATAAGTTTTCTTTCCAAATAATGGAGGGTAGATGCCTGGGGCGGCTGGGAAAATTCCATCAGTTGGCAAAGCTCCGAAGCATAAAGAAGAGGTTACAGATAAAATTGCAAGTGTACTCAATTTAAACTTTAACATAAATATCCTTATTATAGTATGAAAAAAGTCCGATAAACTAATAGCAAATAGATAAAATTTGCAAGCAAATCATAGCGATATTTTATAATTGTCACAATGAATTTATAATAAGAAACTTCTGATCAGTGAACAATTTTATTAGTACTGATACTCCTGCAACACAGGTTATCCTTTTATTGGCGATAAATTAGAAAACTCTTTACTTTCAGGGCTTAAAAGATTAGTCACTTTTAATTGACTCTTAAACATATTTTTAAGGGAAAAAAATGATGCGGGTTTAATTGGACACCAGTATCTATGATTTCGAGTTGCGGTCTGTTTTGTTTGCCCTTCACTAACCAATCTTTTTCTCATTTTGCTCTAACGCTGAACGGGTTGCGGAATTATTTCCAAGCACTTCAATTTTTGTAAACATTTTGGTACTCCTATTAATTAATTCCGGTTTAAAAAATAAATATCTCTAATAAATATCTCTATAAGATAGAATGAGATATCTAAAAAGAGAATCACTAAAATCAGCTACGATTTCTGCATAATTAATCAAAGATAGCTTTTCCCCAAATTTTTAATTTGTGAGTAGGTGCCGTAGCAAACAATCAAGTTACATCCGCAGAAAAGTTCTGTTTATTAAGATCTACTTAAAGTCAGATAAAAGCCCTTCTCCTAATACTAATACCCTATCCATTTGTTTTGCTAACTGATGATCATGAGTAACAATAACCAAAGCCGTATTCATTTTTCGATTCAATTCCAGCATTAACTCAAAAACCTTTGTTGCAGTAACCTGATCTAAATTGCCAGTAGGTTCATCTGCTAAAACACAATAAGGTTGATGGACTAAAGCTCGAGCGATAGCGACCCTTTGTCGCTCTCCCCCCGAAAGTTGAGCTGGTTTATGCGTTTTTCTTTCTTTAAGCCCGACATCATCGAGCATTTGACTTGCTTCAGCCTCGGCATCTTTAACCGATTTTTTTGCTAAAAGTAAAGGCATGGAAACATTTTCAAGCGCAGTAAATTCAGGCAATAAATGATGGAACTGATAAATAAACCCTAAGCCTTGATTTCTTAATTGACAGCGTTTTTTTTCATTTATTTTTTGCCAATTTACCTCCTTGATACATACATCACCACTTGTTGGTTTATCTAGTCCACCAAGTAAATGTAATAAGGTGCTTTTTCCAGATCCTGATGGGCCTATAATTGCCAAACGCTCCCCTTCAGTGATGCTCAAATTAATCCCTCGCAATACATGAACTTTGGAGGCACCATCATTATAAGATTTACAGAGTTTTGTAACATTGAAAATAAGATTACTCATAGTGTAAAGCCTCCGCAATCACTGTTCTTGAGGCTCTCCAAGCAGGATAAATAGTTGCAACAAAACTCATTAATAATGCCATAAGACAAACTTTCCATAGATCACTCAGCATAATTTCAGAGGGTAAATAATCCACAAAATATATACTGGATGATAAAATTTTAAAATGGAACCATGTTTGTAGATGATTCACAATAGTCGTCGCATTTTCTGCTAAGATTATCCCACCAATCAACCCCAAAAAAGTCCCTACTATTCCAACCATCATTCCTTGAACTATAAAGGTACATAATATCGTAGAAGGAGTCGCTCCTATAGTTCTCAAAATCGCAATTTCTGCTTGCTTGTCATTTACAACCATAACTAATGAAGATACTAAATTAAATGCTGCCACTGCAATAATCAGTAACAAGATCATAAACATCATCGTTTTTTCCATTTTAACTGCCTGAAAAAAAGATCCATATTGCTCTGTCCAATTACCTACTTGATATTCTTCACCTAACAAATGCGATAATCGAGAAGACAATTCCGGTGCTTGATACACATTATCGATTTTCATCTTAATACCAGTGACATCATTGCCCATTTGTAATAATTTCTGGGCATCTCCCAGGTTAATAAACGCTAATTTTGTATCAAAATTAAATCCAGTCCCTGCAGAAAAAACACCTACAACAGTAAATCGTTTAAAACGAGGAATCATTCCAGCAGGTGTAACCGTCGCTTGGGGAATCATAACGGTTACTTTATCCCCAATCATGGTACCCATACTATCTGCCAAGCCTCGTCCAAGAATAATGCCAAAATCTTTTAAATTATTAATATCGCCTGCAAGCAACTTATCTTGCAGATGACTCATTTTTTCTTCCTCTTGCGGCAATACGCCCGTTAGGACAATAGGCAGCACTTGCCCATCATGAACCAGTAACCCTTGGCCTCCCACAAAAGGTGAAAATGCCTTGATTTCAGGAATCGTTTCAATTTTTTTAGCAATTTCTGGCCAATTGTTTAACCGCTCATTGGGACCAGAAACGGTAATTTCAGGAGCCATACCAAAAAATCGTTTATGTATTTGTTGATCAAAACCATTCATTACTGATAAAACAGTAATAAGAACCATCACTCCCAAGCCAATGCCAAGCATTGAACTAAGAGAAATAAAAGAAACAAAATGATTTTTCTTTCTAGCACGGGTGTAGCGTAAACCCATAAAAAGGGCTAATGGTTTATACATAATTACTTTGGTTTTGGTTAAACCCATATTGTAGAGAAAAAATCGCTCAAGCGATATACCCTATAAACAGTTCTTGTATCCATTCAATCTATTTCGAATAAAAGAAATAGAAAGCGCAAAGCATATGCTTTATCCAATAAGACATGAACCAAAGGGACGTTGCTAAATAAACTATCCCTTTTCATCATTTATCACACAGACTTATCCACAGATTTTGTGGATATTTAATAAGGCAGGATGCCAACTTAACCTAACGACCTGGAGTCTAAATATATTGCCACTATTCAAGCCAAGGATTAATTAAAAAGAGAACACTTAGTAGTATTATTTTAATTAACGACCAGTTATTCTATGCCAAGAATCTAAAAATACTTATAAGGTAACGTATCTGTATGAATCCTAGCTCTTGGTATTATCCATCTATAATTGCCTTATGCCTTTATGGTGCCTGGGGATACTGGGGCACCAGAGCATCAAGTTTTATTAACCCTCTTTCAATTACCTTTTATTCCAGTATAGGAGTGCTTATTTCTGGTATTATAGCTTTGATATTACTTGACTTTAAACTGGATATTTGTCCTAAAGGGGGCACCTATGGTTTATTGAATGGTTTAGCGAGCGGCATCGCCTGTATTTTCTTTATTATGGCCTTACGTAATGGACCTACAATGCCCGTAGTGTTAGTCACATCTATGTATCCCATGATTACTTTATTATTGTCGGTTATATTTCTCAAACAAGGACTCAGCTTAAAACATGGATTAGGAATGATTTTTGCAATTCTTGCTTTAATTTTATTTGCTACAGAATAAGTATTGATTGGTGCCCAGGGCCGGAATCGAACCGGCATGGTGTTACCACCGAGGGATTTTAAGTCCCTTGCGTCTACCTGTTTCGCCACCTGGGCAATCATTTTATGGAGGCTGAGGCCGGAATCGAACCGGCGTACACGGCTTTGCAGGCCGCTGCATGACCACTCTGCCACACAGCCTCATTTTGATACTTCTAAATCGACACGCTCTAAAAAAAAAGCGACATGGTCGTCGCTTAATCTGGAGCGGGAAACGAGACTCGAACTCGCGACCCCAACCTTGGCAAGGTTGTGCTCTACCAACTGAGCTATTCCCGCGTCTCTACGGGGTGTGATTCTACCTAAAATTAATTCTCTGTCAATAATAAAATTAATTTTTTTTCATTAATTCTGGCCAAGCAATCGCTAAGTAGATAATCATAGACCAAATAGTTAAAATTGCAGCCACATAAAGCAGCACAAAGCCGAAAATCCCCCCCCAAGAATCTAATGAATTAAATGCCAGTAATAAAAATAAAGCGACCATCTGTAAAAAAGTTTTTATTTTACCTACATAGCCTACCGTGACACTTGCCCTGCGGCCTATCTCAGCCATCCACTCACGTAATGCTGAAATCACAATTTCGCGTCCAACAATAACGATTGCAGGAATCGTGATGTAATGGATACTGTTAGCACCGACTAATAGCAACAAACTGGTAGAAACCAATAACTTATCTGCAACAGGATCAAGAAAAGCACCAAAAGGAGACATCATGTGCAGCCTCCTTGCTAAATAACCATCCAACCAATCAGTAAAGCTTGCTAAAGCAAAAATACTTGCGGCCAAAGTATAGGCAAATTTAAATGGCAAATAAAAAACAATCACTAATACTGGGATCAGAACAATGCGCAGCAAAGTTAATAAATTGGGTAAACTGGTTAATGTACTCAACGCTTGATACTCCCTTTTACATATGACTAAATAGAGCACACTCCATCCAATGAGTAGCCCCCAAATAACTATAGGTACTAAGACTCAATTATCTCTCGCTAAATTTAAAAAATCAGCAACCTGCTTATAATCATCAAATACGACTAAGGCTCCTGCTGCTTTAAGTACGGCTTCTTGCTGATGGTAAATATCTACTCCTATTGCCGCTACATTAAGATTTCGTGCCATTTCCATATCCGTAGGTGAATCACCTATCATTAACGTTTTATCAGGGCTAATGCCTGTTTCTTCTATAATTTCTTCCAACATCTGCGGGCAAGGTTTTGCCGGCACCCGCCCTGCAGAACGAGTTACTTTAAACATCTTATCAAGTCCTGTGGCTTGCAAGGATCGCAATAAAGACTGATGCCCTTTATTCGTCGCAATAGCTAACTTTATCTGAGCTTCATGTAATTGAGAAATGAGCTCATGAACACCTGGCATCAAGAACACATCTAATGGACGAGAATACATGGCTTGCTGCACCGCATGCAATAATTGTTGGTGCTGTACTGAGGATAAGTGAGGGTATGCTTTCTTCAATGCTTGTACTAAACCCAAATCTACATAATTTCTCGCCTCAAAAGTATCAAAATCACCAAACCCCAGCAAATTTGCTTCGGTAGAAACTACATGTAAGACTACTCCTAAAGTATCTGCAATAGTACCTTCCCAGTCAAATACTACCAACTCATATGGATTGCTCATCGAACACTACGCTCCTCGCACGCAATTGTTTTAGTGTAGTAGAAAATTGTTCATCTGCATCGGCTTGAAACAAATGCTTTTTACCGTTCAATTCAAATTGAATGGATCGTGCATGTAAAAAAAGACGATTTTGCTGATTATCTATCCCTTCTACTTGTCCTGCAAGTGCTCCATATTTTTTATCTCCGACAATAACATGTCCTAAATGAGCACTATGCACACGGATTTGATGAGTACGACCCGTTTTGGGACTCGCTTCAACCCAACAGGCCTGCTCATAATTTTCAAGAAGCTTGAATGCCGTTTCCGAGGCCTTGCCTTCTTCTTTGACCTTAACGATGCGTTCCCCTGATTTTAAAATGTTTTTTTCAAGTGCAGCCTGAACAATTACTCGTTTTTTTCCTTCCCAGCGATGAGTCAATAATGCCCAATAGGTTTTCTGCACTTCTCGAGCTTCAAGCAAAGCATGTATTGCCCTTAAAACACTTCTTTTTTTTGCGAGTAAAAGGCACCCGGAGGTTTCTTTATCTAAACGATGTATTAATTCGAGGTAAGCCAAGTCAGATCGTGTTTTTCGCAAAGCTTCAATCACCCCAAGGCTTAAACCACTTCCTCCATGAACGGCAATACCTGCTGGCTTATTAATTACCAGCAGACTGCTGTCTTCAAAAATAATAGATTCTTGTAATCGCTTTGCTAAATTATTACCCACAAAAACTTCTTTTGGTTCTGACACACGAACTGGAGGAATTCGTACACTATCACCAGCATGCAACCTTGAATTAATTTGCGCTCTTTTTTTATTAACCCGAACTTCGCCTGCACGTATAATTCTATAAATATGGCTTTTGGGAACACCTTTCAAAACACGAATTAAGTAATTATCCAGACGTTGTCCTTCTTCTTCATTACTAATTTCTTTATAACTTACTTCACTCATTGTCAATAAACCTGTTTGCTGTGTGCGATTTTTTTGATATGATCGCCAATAGCATGGAAAATTTTCATGCTACCGAATTATAACGCATAAATAGAAAAAAAGCGTGACTATTTACTTTTAAAGTATATATAGACAATTGTAGAAATTGGGCCATTCAGCCAACCTACATATATTTTAAACGTAGTTACAAGAAAAATAGCGCTTCCATTTAAGCTTAAAGATATAAGGAAGCGACCCAGTGCCAGGGCTAAATTGATCACATTTTTGACAGAAACCTATGCATGCCAGACATGCTTTATACCGATTACGAATTATTTCCGGGCTATCACACGCCGTTGGCTTACTTTTTCAACCCACTTAGCTCGTAACCAGTATATCTCACAGTATGCACCTTTCATTAGAACTTTTTCGAAATACTCAGCAAAGAAGGAAGTGCAAGAAAATACGAAATACCCAATCAAATCGTCCACGACAAAACACGGGGACTTGGGTATGGTGTTGACCAAGCAATTTGCTTTTACCTTAGCGTCTCGAAAGTCTAATATACAGGGAACATGCATGAGGTCTGTCCACAAGGCTATGGGCTCGCCTAAAGATCACTTCACTTATTGTTCAATCCCAGGTGACACTGACCTATTAACGGCTTATGGTGAAATGGCTAAATTTTCAAGCAATTGCAATAAAGCATGCCTCTTCATGCAGCAACGAAGCATCGAAAATTTAGCAACCACCCAAAAAAATAGGAATGTCAGCCATCACATTGAACCTCTAAGGAATTTTGAGCCTTATAAGCAGGCCTATTTACTATTTGCTAATTTGGGACAAAATATTATGGTTTTCGAGCAGTTAAGTGCAGCATACACGAAATATGCAAGCATCGTAGCAAAGAAAATCAAGACATTTTGTTCAAAATAGCAGATTTAAAAATAGTCCCTATCTCATCTTAAATGACAGCGCCCTAAATATGGGGTAATAGATGGAAAAAATGTTAATTAATGCAATGCAAACTGAAGAAGTTCGTGTTGCACTTGTTAAAGATAAATATTTATTTGATCTGGATATTGAATGTCCCGGTGAAGTGAAAAAAAAGGGTAATATATATAAGGCGACGGTTACCCGGAGAGAGCCTAGCCTCGATGCCATTTTTGTAGAATATGGCGCCAAGCGTCAAGGATTTCTGCCACTAAAAGAAATTGCACCTGAATATTTAAGTAAAAGTCCCGATGAGTTTGGCGATGAAAAACCACCAATCACTTCGTTAATCCGCGAAGGCCAGGAATTATTAGTTCAAGTTGATAAAGAAGAGCGGGGCAGCAAAGGCGCAGCGCTTACAACCTTTATTACTTTAGCAGGTTGCTATTTGGTTCTCATGCCCAATAACCCGCGTTCAGGCGGCATTTCGCGTCGTATAGAAGGTGAAGAGCGAGATGAGCTTCGGGAAACACTTAACGCGCTCGTTCTCCCTGAAGACATGGGGCTTATCATTCGAACCGCTGGTGTTGGCAAAAGTCAGGAAGAATTACAAGATGATTTGGACATGCTTTGTAATCAATGGCAATCCATTAAACAAGCTTATAATACAGAGCTGGCTCCTTGCTTGATCCACCAGGAAGGTGACGTAATTATCCGTTCAATTCGTGATAATCTACGCAAATCAATTAGTGAAATCATCATTGATGATCAGATTTCTTATATTAAAGCAAAACAATACATTGAACGCGTTAAACCTGAGTTTTTACCCAACCTAAAACTCTACAACAGCAGCATTCCTTTATTTAATTTCTATCAAATCGAAAGCCAAATAGAAACTGCATACCAGCGACAGGTTATGTTACCCTCTGGAGGTGCATTGGTCATTGATAGAACTGAGGCACTGGTTTCAATTGATGTAAATTCGGCCAAAGCAACAGGCGGCGCCGATATTGAAGCAACCGCTTTAAATACCAATATAGAGGCAGCAGACGAAATTGCACGTCAATTACGTCTACGCGATTTAGGCGGTTTAGTAGTGATTGATTTTATTGATATGAGCTCCAGTAAAAATCAACGCGAAGTTGAAAATCGCTTAAAAGAAGCTTTGCAAGCCGACCGCGCGCGTATTCAAGTTGGTCGGATCTCTCGTTTTGGGCTTTTAGAAATGTCTCGGCAACGTCTGAGGCTATCTCTTGGTGAAAGTGCCCAGGAGGTTTGTCCTCGCTGCGAAGGACGTGGTACCGTTCGTAATATCCAATCGCATGGATTATCCATTACACGACTTATCGAAGAAGAAGCATTAAAAGAAAAAACTGCCGAAATTCAGGTACAGCTTCCTCCTGAGATGGCTACTTTCATTATGAATGAAAAACGCAATTACATTAGAGATATCGAAAAAAGACATGGTGTGTCGGTAATGATCATTGCAAATCCGTATATGCACTTACCTCAATATTCAATTACTCGTTTGAAAGAAGATAACGTAGGCAAATCTAAAAAACCAAGTTATAGCTTAATTCAACAACCTGAATTACAGGTTTCGAGCAGTGAAACTGATATTTCTTCACATGATGAACCCGCGGTCAAATCATTTGTTGAACATCAACCAGTGAAAAGTTCACAAACAAGCTTCATCAAACGATTATGGACCAGCTTATTTGGTGGACACACTGAGTCAACGGTTTCAGCGACTCAAAGTCAATCTCCAAGGGCACAAAACCGCGGCCACACTCATGCCAAGTCTTCCAAGAGCTCTTCTGGTGACAAAAAATCGACCAACCGTAGACGTCGATCGATTGGATCACAACAACGAGCAAACACAAATAGTGGCTCATCAAGTTCTGGCATGCATCGTAAAAAATCAAACCAGCCACAACAATCAAATAAAGCGCCCTCTGCTCGGAATGAAAGCAATAAAAAAAGGGAACCTGCGATAAAAGAATAGAAATAAGTTTGTGCCCTCAGTTGAATTACGTTCTACTGAGGAGCCCAATACGGTGCATTTTATGTAATAATATTCATTTATCTTATACACCAACATGGAGAGTTTGAAATGATACCTGTCAAAGGCTATGCCGCCCAAAGTGCAAAAGCCCCCCTTACTCCTTATTCTTTTAATCGTCGTGAAGTAGGCGAACATGATGTTTTAATTGATATCCATTATTGTGGTATTTGTCACTCTGATATTCATCTTGTAAGAGGCGAATGGGGTGGAAGTATCTTTCCAATGGTTCCTGGCCATGAAATTATTGGCCTTGTAAGCCAAACAGGGTCTGCGGTTACTCAATTTAAAATAGGTGATCGAGTAGGTGTTGGTTGCTTTGTTGACTCGTGTCGTCAGTGTGACAATTGTCATGAAGGATTTGAACAGTTTTGTGATAAAGGCATGACTTTAACTTATAACTCTACAGAACCCAATGGAAAGAATACGACCAAAGGTGGTTACTCCACTAAAATAGTTGTAGATGAGAATTATGTATTAAAAATTCCATCCAACTTACCCTTAGATGCAGCAGCCCCCCTGCTGTGCGCAGGAATTACTCTCTATTCACCACTAAAACATTGGCAAACAGGTCCTGGAAAACGGGTGGGGATTTTAGGCTTAGGCGGCCTTGGACATATGGGAGTAAAGCTCGCCCATGCAATGGGAGCTGAAGTGAGCGTCCTTAGCCATTCACTGAACAAAGAAGCTGATGGCATACGCATGGGAGCAGATCATTTTTTTGCAACTTCTAATCCAAAAACTTTTGAACAACTAACTAATTATTTTGATCTCATCATCTGTACTGTCTCTGCAAAAATAGATTGGAATGAGTATCTCAAACTGCTGAAACGTGATGGAACTATGGTGGTTGTTGGTATTCCAGAAGAACCAGCCCTGATTAATTCATTTTCTTTGATAGAGCGCCGCAGAAATTTGGCAGGCTCGTTGATTGGTGGTATCAAAGAAACTCAAGAAATGCTTGATTTTTGCGGCAAACATCACATAGTCTCTGAAATTGAATTAATTCCTATGCACCAAGTTAATGAAGCTTATGAACGCGTTTTGAAAAGTGATGTTCGCTATCGATTTGTTATTGATATGGCCTCACTTTCATAAAATTATGTGAGTTTGGGATAAAGAATTGATTTAGATCCAGTATCCATCTTAACGAAATAATCCTTTCAACGAAAGGATTATTTCGTTAAACTAGGGAAAGGGAAACAGATATATTCGACCCAATTATAGGTCAAATCAATATTTCAGCTAAGGTACTGCAGTTAGTGTTGCAGATCCAAATAGGCCCAAAATTAAAAACGTTAAAAAAATAACGATAAATAAAAAGAAGAGTACTTTCGCAATATTAGTGGCTGTGGATGCAATACCTCGAAAACCAAACAGGCCTGCTACTAGAGCAATAACTAAGAATATAAGGGCCCACTTTAGCATGATAATCTCCTTATCGAGAAAATAAATATTCTTTAAATATCCTTCTTATTGAAAATTTTATCTCAGAATCTGCGTCCTCATGCAATGAGAAAAGAAGCTCTTTTAGGCATGAATGGCACCTTACTTTTGATTATAGCTGAAAAATGAAATAACCAAGAAAACACTATGAAATCATGGGGTATAACACTAGAGGATAGTAAGCTTATAAACCTGTAGCAATAGGATTAATACCTATGTTAGGATTTACGCCACAGTCATCAAGGATTTTAAGTAAATTATTCCCTCTTTTGGTTAACCGTTTAATACAATATTCTTCAAGGTAGCTTTTCAAAATGTATTCATATTCGGGTAAGGTTAGAACTTTGAGTATTTTTTCAGCCATTTCCAGGTCGCGCTTCTTCCCATAATCACACGCTTGAAATAAAACACCTCCAAGCATTGCCGCAAGACTTGCCTTGCGGGTTGGCCCTGCCAAATGAAAGCGTTGAATGCACTCATCGATTGCCCTTTCTTTATCCCACACAACCCACTCATTATAAAAAGCGAGGGCCGGATCAGGGTTAAACTGATTCGTTTTCTCCAACTCTTGAATAGCATAAGCCACTGCTACTATAGCTTGGATATTAGCCCAGGAACAATTACCACTAATCTGTGAACTAATGGGCATTTTTGCTACAGGAACTAACCCTAATTGTTGGTTGATCATTTGATGAAAATAAGTCCTTGCTTGTTTTTTATATAAAAAATCGTGCAAAAAGTAACTATCAAAAGCCTCTGGTCTCGTGATCTTATAAATATTGACACTCCCTTCTTTTAGACTATTTTCACCCCTGTCAATTTTTGCCCACCACTGCCTCAAACGGATAAAGCCCATAGCATGGCCACGACTTGCTGCGGGCAATATTAACATAGATGCGTTTACGAGTGTTTGCAACCGTACAAGATGTTGTCTGTCCAAAAATGGCAAATGCTGATATTGCAAAAGCTCCTCAGCAATAGTAAATGCATCAATTATGGTATGAGCAAATGGGAAAAATTCCCGTAAATGCCGTGTTGAAAAACTACTAATAAAACGCCTTAAAGCATCTTTTATTGCAGAAACAGTAAATTCCAGTATAAAGCCTTCATAATCCAGTTCAATAAACTCATCCCTGGAATTTACGATATCGACATCTCCTTGTAGTTCGAACCGATGCCCCAAAAGTTTGCCATTAATGAAATCCAGCGCAAAATCAAGCTTTGCCCCATAATTATAGAGCACGTGTTTGAGTACATCCTGACCACGGAGTACCGGATAGACCAATACAGAAAGTCCATTGCGTGTATAGGCATTAGGGTCTGCTCCATTTTCTAATAATAGACGTGCGAACGCCACATCATTATTATCTACAGCCCAATGCAAAGGGGTACGTCCAGTTACATCAGTTTTATTCACATCCACTTTACGAATAATTAATTGCTCGGCAATTTCAATTTGACGAGTAATAGCACACTCGATTAAAGGCGTAAAACCATACTCATCAATGTCATCTAACGACTCCCCTGCCCTAAGATAAGATTCAAAATCAGGCATTTGATGACTGATTATGTCACTTGCAATTGTCATTGAGGTCCTCTAGGTTTAGGTGTATTCGTAAATTTTGGCATATGCCCTAAACGCAGTTGCTTTTCTTGTTCTTGGTTACGGCGCTCATTATCAAATTCTCGCCTAGCTTCAGTATTTAAAGGAGGTTCAGGATTTAAGGGGGAATCAACGCCATCAAAACGCTGACTGTTTAGCTCTGGATGTTGCAAAATACTATTTTGCAATTCGCCTTCAGGGCCAGGTTGCGCTTCCTGGTTAGAATGCTCACGCGCTTTTACCGATGCCAGCCGCCGCTCCCCCTGCTGTTCTGCTAAACGTCTTTGTCTTTCCATTGCCTTAGTTTCCGCGACTAAAATGGATTCTTTTTCTATACGAGAGAGTTCAGGCAACTCATATATTTTTTTAAGCAAAACATATACGGCATTAATACCGCCATCTTTAGGATTTGCACTGTGAAAAGCAGCCACATCTGCAATCTGGGGTAACCAATGATTAATTAAATTCTTTAATAAAGGAAAAGCATTTTTGCGACTTTCTGTACCATGAATAATGAGTAATGAGTGTTTCTTATTTTTTACCTGTTTTTGAATAAATTTTAACAAAGCCTTACGGGCATCTTCTGCCTGTAAACCTGAAAGATCTAACTTTGCATCCCAGGGAACTTGTCCTGTTTTTAATTCATGAAATTGCTTACCAGATATACTCGGCGTCACATAAGATAAAACTGCGTGAGCAAGAACCGGCTCTTCAATATCATCAGTTAAATAATATTCATTTAGCATATACTTCAAAATATCCAATCGCGTTAATCAAAGTATAACTTAGGTTATAAAAAGTAGGAGGATTTTTAAGTGTTCTAATTATCAATCACAATGAATGATAGAAAAACAACCCACCTTCCCCATCACGGAGAAGGTGACCAAAATCGTCAATAGATACTTTTATTATAGCATTCATTCATAAAGCCTGGATTTGAGCATATCGAAGCTCGATTCAAGATCTTAAATGGAATAAACCAAAACCAGGGGTCCAATCACAAAAATTCCCTTTGCAAAATTTCAGCAATTTGCACCGCATTAGATGCGGCACCTTTACGAATATTATCTGCTACAACCCATAAATTTAGTCCATTTGGATGTGAAATATCCGTACGAATTCGACCTACAAATACTTCATCACGGCCTATGGCATTTTTTATTGCCGTTGGATAACTTGCTTTACTTATATTATCTATCACCTTAATACCCGGCGCTTTAGAAAGAATAGTACGAGCCTCTTCTGCGGTCATTGCTCTGTTTAGTTCTATATGGATGGCCTCTGAATGCCCGTAAATAACAGGGACTCGAACAGCCGTAGGGTTCACCATAATATGCTCATCCTCCATAATCTTACGTGTTTCCCATACCATTTTCATTTCTTCACGGCTATAACCATTATCTTCAAATTGATCAATATGGGGAATAGCATTAAAAGCAATTTGCTGGGGATAAACATTGACCTGGGGAGGCTTACCATTTAATAAATCCCCCACTTGTGAAACAAGTTCACTAATGGCTTTTTTTCCAGTACCCGAAACAGACTGGTAAGTTGCAACATTGATACGAGAAATTCCTGCAGCATCATATAAAGGTTTTAAAGCAACAACCATCTGAATGGTCGAACAATTGGGATTAGCAATAATACCTCTGTTTTTATATTCAGCGATGCGATGAGGATTCACCTCTGGAACAACTAGAGGAATATCATCTTCATAACGAAAACATGAGCTGTTATCAACAACGACACAACCACTAGCAGCAGCTTTGGGGGCATATTCTTTAGATACAGCTCCTCCTGCTGAGAATAAAGCAATATCTGCCTGGCTAAAATCAAATTCTGCTAAATCTAAAACATCTAATTCATTGTTTTTAAACATTACTGTTTTGCCAACAGAGCGAGAACTCGCCAAAGGATAAAGAGCCTTCACAGGAAAATTTCTTTCTTCCAATACCGTTAAAAAAGTTTCCCCTACAGCGCCCGTAGCTCCCACGATGGCTACATTTAATTCTCTACTCATTATAACCTCACTCTATGTTCTATTAATTGTATCCTTGATAAGTCCAAACACCCCACCATAGGTTATCCCATTAATGCCTTATGCCTCAAATAATGATCCATTAATACCAGAGCCATCATTGCTTCGGCTATAGGTACTGCTCTAATTCCCACACAAGGATCATGTCGTCCCTTAGTTACTACAGAAACCTCTTCCCCAAAAATATTGAGCGTTTTTCCAGGAGTAGTAATGCTTGATGTAGGTTTTAATGCGATGCTTACTTCTATATTTTGTCCAGTAGAGATGCCACCTAAAACCCCACCTGCATTGTTACTCAAAAAGCCAAAATGCGACATCTCATCTCGATGTACTGAACCAAGCTGACTAACAGCTGCAAAACCAGCTCCCACTTCAACTCCTTTAACCGCATTAATTGACATCATTGCATAGGCTAAAGTCGCATCCAATTTATCGAACACAGGATCGCCCAGCCCTACAGGTACATTACGGGCAATAACTTTTACCCGGGCCCCAACTGAATCCCCCTGCCTTCTTAGTTGTTCCACTGCATCCGCAAGATTCTGGACTTGTGAATTATTAGGGCAAAAAAAAGGATTATTATGAATCTCTGTTTCATCCTCAACGCTTAAAACCAAATCACCCATTTGTTGTAAGTAACCCACAATTTCAACATTTAAATGATGGCGTAGGTACAAACGGGCGATTGCACCAGCTGCAACTCGAGCTGCAGTTTCGCGTGCTGAAGATCGGCCCCCACCTCGATAATCCCTATGGCCGTATTTATGATGATAGGTAAAATCGGCATGCCCTGGACGAAATAAATTTTTGATTTCTTCATAATCTCTGGAACGTTGATCTGTATTTGGAATCAACAAAGCAACAGGCGCACCTGTTGTTTTTCCTTCAAATACACCAGAGAGGATTTGCACTTTATCATCTTCCCTTCTTTGGGTAGTGTATTTTGATTGCCCTGGTTTACGTTTATCAAGAAAGGGTTGAATATCCTCGGCATGCAATGCTAATCCCGGGGGGCAACCATCTACCACACAACCAATAGCTGGGCCATGGCTTTCGCCAAATGTAGTGACTGTAAATAAAGTTCCAAAAGTATTACCTGACATTAAAATACTCATCGAGTTGTTGTTTCGTTAATAAAAACACACCATGTCCGCCCTGGCTCATTTCCAACCAGGTGAAAGGAACATGTGGGTATGCCTCACATAAAGCCTCATCACTATTTCCTACCTCTACAATCAAAAGACCATGTTCACTTAAATAGGCATGAGCATTTTGCAAAATGCTTTCCACAATAGTCAAACCATTATTCCCGGTTTCTAATGCTAAAACAGGTTCATGACGAAATTCATCCGGTAAAGTTTGCATCTCCTCTTTACCCACATAAGGAGGATTACAGACAATTAAATCATAGTGTACTTGCGGTACTTTGGTGAAACAATCTGACTCAATTAATGTAAGCTGATCTTCAACACCTAATTGTTCACGATTTATTGCAGCAACAGCGAGTGCTTCACTGGAAATATCCGTAGCATCAACTAGAGCCTCAGGAAAAGCATAACAGCAAGCGATCGCGATGCATCCACTGCCGGTACATAGATCCAAAATACGATGAACCTTATCCGCATCGATCCATGGAGAAAATTCATTTTTAATCAGTTCAGCTATGGGCGAACGCGGAATTAAAACCCGTTCATCCACATAAAAAGGTAACTCACAGAAATAGGCTTCTTTTATCAAATAAGGCACTGGGACACGCTGATTAATACGTTTTTCCAATTGCTGACATAAATGTTTTTTTTCACTTGTAGTCAATCGAGCATTTAACCAGTGAGCTTCAATCTCATAAGGCAATAAAAGACTCCTAAGAATCAAAGAATGCATATCATCCCATGCATTATCCGTACCATGGCCATAAAACAAGTTAGAGCTCATCGCACAGGACACACTAAACCGTAAAAAATCTAAAATAGTTACTAATTCTTCCGTTTCTTTAAGTATATAACTGCTCATAGGGGTTGATTCTCATCCAGAAAAAGTACAAATTGTACCCTATGTTAAGTAACAAATGTAGCCTGGCAAAGCAACCCCCATATCAGGAAATTTTTAAAGGTACCCAGGATTTCTACATACCTGAATTTCAAGATATACTTAAATATAACCTTTAAATTCTAGCAAAAAATGACTGATAATTTTGTGTCGGATGAAGACAAGGCGCTTTTTCGCGAATGCATGCGCTCAGTAAAACCACTTCATGAAAAAACGAAACGTGTCGCCACCAAGACACAAGCTCCGACACAAACTAAAAAAAACACTTACAAAGAAGAAAAAAAAGAATATTATTTATCGGATATGATTATTGAAACAGTTCTATCTGAAAGCATTCTTTCATATTCTCAACCCAGTCTTTCCCAACAACGATTCAAAGCATTAAAAAAGGGACAAGTCCCATGGGAGTCCCGATTAGACCTACATGGGCTAAAGAGTGAAAAAGCCAGGGAAATGCTTTGCCAGTTCATTCAAACACAAGCGGAACTCGGCAAAAGATGCTTATTAATCATTCACGGCAAAGGAGGAATTCAAGGTGCTCCTCCTGTAATAAAAAATCTCCTTAATCGCTGGTTACCCCAGATAAATGAAGTCATTGCGTTTCACAGCGCGCTACCTAAAGATGGCGGCAGTGGAGCAATCTATGTTCTCCTGAAAAGAAATCGATAAGATCTGTAAGATCGTGCATGATCCTCATCCTTTACTTGCGTTCATTCTCTATTCTGGGGATAATTCGCTTCATTAATTAAACATCAAGAGCGGAACATGGAACATTTAGGTCAATTTATTATAAATCACTGGCAACTATGGTTAGCCCTAATTGTGATTTTGCTGTTAACCTTCATTAATGAATTAATCACCCAAAAGAAAAAAGCAAAAGAGCTGACACCTCAAGCGGCTGTAGATTTAATTAATAATGAAAATGCTGTAGTGATTGATTTTCGTGACAAAGAAGCATTCAAACAAGGTCATATTATTGATTCTATTAATGCTAAAAGTGATGATTTTGAGCAACAAAAAATGAATAAATTCAAAAACAAACCTATTATTTTAGTAGGGACTCGAGTCCTGGATACACAAAATATCGCGAAAAAAATACAAGCTCAAGGTTTCCAGGCTCTAGTACTTAGCGGGGGAATCACTGCCTGGCAAGAAGCAAACCTACCCTTAGTGAAAGGAAAATAAGACCATGGCTGAAATAATCATGTACAGTACCGGCTACTGCCCTTACTGCACCAGAGCAAGAGAGTTATTCAAACAAAAAAACACTTCGTTTACTGATATTCGTGTTGATTTAAACCCTGAATTACGTGAAGAAATGATTACCAAAAGTGGTAGACATACCGTGCCACAAATTTTCATCGATGGTCAACATATTGGGGGCTGCGATGAATTATATGCCTTGGATGCCCAGGGAAAACTCGATCAATTACTAAGAGGATAGCAATAATATGAGCGAACAAGCGAACCAGATTCCACAAAACAATGAAACCCAATTTATGATTCAAAGAATCTATGTTAAAGATTTATCTTTTGAAACCCCGAATACTCCTGCGGTTTTTCAACAACAATGGGAACCTGAGCTAAATCTCGACCTGAACACCTCCACGACAAAACTAGAGGAAAATGTTTTTGAAGTTGTATTAACAGTAACCGCCACAGTGACCAATCAAAAAAGCACAGCCTTTTTAGTTGAAGTGAAACAAGCAGGTATTTTCACTATCCAGGGCGCCCCAGAAAATCAATTGGATCATTTATTAAATAGCTTCTGCCCCAATATCCTATTCCCCTACGCGCGCGAAGCAATAACGTCCCAGGTTATTCGTGGCAGTTTCCCACAACTGGTACTGGCGCCTATTAATTTTGATGCTTTGTACATGCAGCAAATTGCTGAAAAACAAAAATCAGCTCAAGCTAAAGAAGAAGCCACGCACTAAAAATAAGATAGTGTATGGAGTAGATAGGTACGCCTTATAAAGTTACAAAATCGCCATTCCCGCGCAAGCGGGAATCTATTACGATGAATAAATTAATTTAAGATATTCCTGGTTTTGCTTGTCAGGCATAACTGCAACTTGTTTAAGAACTTTAAAAATGAATCAGAAAACAATTGCCATATTAGGTGCAGGATCTTGGGGTACTGCCATTGCAATCCATCTTGCTCATATAGGGCATAGGGTTCTATTGTGGGGGCAAGATCCTCAGCACGTCGCTCTTATGGCAGAGAAAAGAGCAAATCACCGTTACTTGCCCGACATTAATTTTCCTCAATCCCTTGTTCCTACTCATGATTTTGCTTACTGCCTCAAGGAAGCAGAATACGTGATTATTGCTGTGCCATCCCATGCATTTGCTGAAATTATCGCGAAAATCCCCAAAACACTTCAAGGATTAGCATGGCTCACTAAAGGAATTGATCCACAAAGCCATCAGCTTTTAAGTGAATTAGTTTCCAAGACTTTTGGCCCTTCTTTTCCTCAAGCCATTATTTCTGGACCCTCTTTTGCTAAAGAAGTAGCATGTTTATTACCTACTGCAGTAACTTTAGCCTCTAACAACCCAGAATATCAAAAAAATATCCAGAATTTACTTCATCATCGTAACTTACGAGTTTACTTAAGCAATGACCTTATAGGTGTCCAAATTTGCGGGGCAATTAAAAATGTATTGGCAATTGGTTGTGGCATAAGTGATGGCTTGGGATATGGTGCAAATGCTAAAGCTGCCTTAATCACCCGAGGCTTGGCAGAGATGGAACGTCTAGGACTTGCTTTGGGTGCGCAACCAGATACGTTCCTTGGCCTGGCAGGCGTAGGGGATTTAGTATTGACTTGTACCGATGATCAATCCCGTAATCGCCGTTTTGGTTTACTTCTTGGTCGCAATACAAGCATAGCTGAAGCGGAACTACAGATTGGGCAGGTAGTAGAAGGAAAGAGCAATGCATCACAAGTCTGTTTCATAGCAAAGCAACATCAAGTAGAAATGCCTATCTGTGAACAAATTAATGCACTTTTACTTGGAAAAATTAGTGCTAAAGAAGTAGTGCAAAACCTCATGAATCGCCCCCCCAAAGAAGAATAAATCTCAACATGAGTGCGACATGAAGGATTCCATTATATCGCTTTATAAAACAGGATTAGAAAAACACCACTTAGTCAATAACAGGGGTATCGTACCGTACTTGATTAATGAAGTTTCAAAAGCCCACACTACTGAAGACTTGATTAAACTTTTTTCAAATCATCTTAATTCAGACAGAGCTCAATATGGAACAATAAGCTTGAATTCACAATTATCTGATTGGAAAAAAAATCTTGAGAATCTTAAGTCGCTTCAACAACAAATTCGTGTTGAATTAGGTAAAATATCAATCACATCCAGAAATAAAAACATCATTTTACTTCTTAAAGAAATCCTATCTGACTCTAATTTATTGTTACATAATCACATAATAAAATTTTTGAATATACTTAACAATAACTCCATATCGGAGCTGATTGATTATATAGTACAAATACCCATTGCCCCCAAACCAAAAAATCCTCCAACCGACTCCTTAATTGCACAAACACCTAGAAGTGAGCAACATGCGGAATGCCTCGTTTTATTAAATAACCTAGCATCAGTTCAAGACAAAGAGCGCTTATGGGAAACAGCAAACTGCTTATTACAAACATCACTGGTTATGTATCAAGATTTGGAGTTTTTGGAGGTGAGCCTTGATGATGATAATGATGAAAAGAATTTGCAGAAAATAGAACACAACTGTTGTTCGCTAATGTAAAGAACCACCAATTGAACTACTCCTCGCTATATCACCCTCTGCAAAAGGCTGACGAGTCCCTGATACATACGTCACCTTCCGCAAAAGCGGAAGGTCTATAGCAGCAATAATCTTGTAGTAGCTTCATATAGCAATATATATTCAATAGACCCCCTGCTTTCGCAGAGGGTGACGAGCTCCTATACATACGTCACCTTTCGCAAAAGCGGAAGGTCTATAGTAGCAATAACCTTGGTAGTAGCTTCATATAGCAAAATATATATTCAATAGACCCCCTGCTTTCGCAGAGGGTGGCGGGTTCCTATACATGCATCACCTTCCGCAAAGGCGTAGGAGCTCCTACACATGCGTCACCTTCCGCAAAAGGCTAACGAGCTCCTGATACATACGTCACCTTCCGCAAAAGCGGAAGGTCTAAAATAGCAATAACCTTGGTAGTAGCATCACCTTGCAAAATATATTCAATAGACCCCCTGCTTTCGCAGAGGGTGACGAACTCCTATACATGCGCTACCTTTCGCAAAAGGCTGATGAGTTCTATACATGCATCACCTTCCGCAAAGGCGTAGGAGCTCCTACACATGCGTCACCCTCTGCAAAAAGGTGACGAGCTTCTGATACATACGTCACCTTCCGCAAAAGCGGAAGGTCTAAAATAGCAATAACCTTGGTAGTAGCTTCATATAGCAATATATATTCAATAGACCCCCTGCTTTCGCAGAGGGTGACGAACTCCTATACATGCGCTACCTTTCGCAAAAGGCTGATGAGTTCTATACATGCATCACCTTCCGCAAAAGCGGAAGGTCTAAAATAGCAATAACCGTGGTAGTAGCTTCATATAGCAATATATATTCAATAGACCCCCTGCTTTCGCAGAGGGTGACGAGCTCCTATACATACGTCACCTTTCGCAAAAGGGAGAGGAGCTCCTATGCATACGTCACCTTCCGCAAAAGCGGAAGGTCTATAGTAGCAATAACCTTGGTAGTAGCTTCATATAGCAATATATATTCAATAGACCCCCTGCTTTCGCAGAGGCTGACGAGCTCCTGTACATTCGCCACTTTTTCTGCAAAAGCGGAAAGTCTATAAAAACATCAATTTTGGTGACGCGGTAGTATATAATTAACAAATATCTTCATATAAATCCCGCCATAAAGGATTAACAGATTCAATTAACTCAATTTTCCATGATCGCAAGTATTTCTTTAATCTTTTTTCTCGTTTAATTGCCTCTAGGACATCTATGTGTTGTTCATAATAGACAAGGCGCGTGCAGTTATATTTTTTTGTAAAACTCTCAACGAATTTATTTTTATGTTCCCAAATTCTTTTGACTAAATCTGTGGTTACCCCAATGTATAACGTTCCGTTTTTTTGATTCGTTACAATATATACGTATGAATATTTTTCCATAACAACATCTTGTCCTACAATCGCTCCCGTTTTTAGCTCCTGCTTTTGCAAAGGTTTGCGGTACATACGTCACCTTCCGTGAAAACGGAAGGTCTAAAAGCAACAAACCTTGCTAGAAAATTCTTCTTACTGCATCTCTTTAAGAGACAGGCTAATCCCGAGCACGGTAGCATTATCCCCTGACATCTACCAACTCAATATCCTCAAATGCTAATGGTTCGCCTAAAAATATCTCTCCAACAGTCTGAAAGCGTTTGATCGAATCTGTGACTAAATAAGTGACTCTTCGATACAGCGACGGTACATCATTGAGCAAGTCCTGCTTTTCTAACAAACGATAGAGTGCAATTGCTGTTGCATGTGCTGAATCAACTATGCTTACTCCTTCAGGCAATATAGAAATTAACAATGACTTGAACACAGGAAAGTGCGTACATCCCAACAACACAGTATCTTCATGCGTAAAACCATCCAAATAATATTTTAACGCTTCACGTGCTACTTGATTATTAACCATTCCCTCTTCTGCTAAAGCGACTAAAACACTGCAGGCTCGAGTATTAATAACTGCTCGCGGCAATTGTTGAGCAATTAATTGTTGGTATGCATTCGAAGCAATCGTTGTTTCCGTAGCCAAAACAATAACCTGATTATTTTTAGTCGCAGCAACTGCGGCTGCAGCGCCGGGAGCAACAACACCCAGTACTGGCATGTCCGGTAACATGGATTGCAAATAAGGCAATGCCGCTGTAGTTGCTGTGTTACAAGCTATAACCAAAGCCTTAATACGACGCTCAACCAATAGCTTTGCCATTTGCATTGCATATTGTTTTACCGTATCTGGGCTCTTAGTACCATAAGGAAGACGTGCTGTGTCTCCCAGATAAACGAATGATTCTTGTGGCAACCCCTCTCGTAAGGCACGTAAAACCGTTAGCCCCCCCATCCCGGAGTCAAATACACCAATTGCTAATTGGTTTGTATTCAATTGTATTCCCCTCTTATTATTGTATTTAATACTACATTAATCATGTAACTTCTAATGATACGCTAACTTGCTTTTGACTGGGCGCCTCATGCCCCGTTTTTTCATTTATGTCCCTAAAGTCATTTTGGTCATAGCCCTAGTCTTTGCTCCTCCTCCTCTTTGACTCTTTGTTCTGCATTTTCAATCTGCTCTTTAACTGCAGGCTTCTTACCGTTCAGCAACTTCTCTTTATACTCTTTAGTAGCCTCATCAGTGCCTGCTTCTACTTTATCTATTGCTTTATTATCAAACCTTTTTTCAGTCATTTTAGTTAAGTCTTGTGACTGATTATTGACAACTGAAGTAAATGCATCAAATACTTGTTTTTTATAAGATTCATCGGTAAATTGTTCAAAAACTCCAAGTCTACGTTTTCTTTGCTCGTTTGGATTAAATTCGGAATTTCCTCTCACCAAAATTGCATCAGGAGAAAACTTCATTTTAGGATTCTTTTCACCAAGAATAGCTAATGCTGTCCACAAGAATGCTACCTCATCTTCTTTTCCACTAAAACCACGTATTACAAGAGGCTTGTCTTTTGTGGGAGGACCATCAAGCGTTGAAAGAGCTTGTATCGCCATGGTCATAGAAAACTCTACTTGAGCTTTAGCAAGCTCTCTGGGTGAAAGTTGTTCTGCCGGGGGCTTTGGCTGCCTAGGAAATTGCAGGACTTCAAATTTACTCGGGGCTGTTTTGCTAATTTCATCCCCTTTGAGCATTGAAGAGCCACTGGTTGCCGGGGGATTGGCATCGTAGGTGAAGCGTGCTTCTGTTTTCACATCTACACCGGTATCCCGTCTGTGGTGACTAAAAACCACATCAAAACAACGAACTTCGCCTGCTTTAGGTTTGTCCTCTAACAAAAAGTCCAGCGTCCCTGAACTTCGTTGCGTGAGTAAATATGTATTTTGCGGCGCGGTTTTATCTTTAATAGTCGATAAATCTTTTGCTTGTTCACGAGGAAGATTATAGCTTGCTACTGAATCTGGATCATAAATATACTTTTTCGAACCTTGAGTAGCATGTTCAATTGCAATTAAAATGTGGTTATCAATTTTTTCTTGTACACGCCGATAAAAACCCAGTTGCTCTTTAAGCCGTTTTTCTGTTTTTTCATTCATTAGGATATCGGCCTGCTGAGCAGTATCTGTTTTGCCTTTTAGAGATGGGCTCCTCAGATTTTCCTTAAATGCATCCAGTTCCTTCAATTGCAATTCCAATTGATTAATCATCACAGTACATTGCCTTGATAATTCCTTATATTTGTTTTGCATTCCCTGAGGATCTTTTCGTGCTTTTACCTGGAAGGCAGGATTATATAAATGAATAACCTCATCAAGCTCATCAATTGTCTTTAATTTTTCGATGTGTTTCTCAATGGATTTGCTAAATTCTTTCTGTTGTTCAATACGTTTCCCAGGCTCGCTTAAAAGAAGCTCAATGATCTGGTCCAAATTATGTTTAGGTATAGGCTGGATACGTTGCCCTAATTTTGTAATAAGTTCTGCTTTTTTACCAGGCTCATTGTAATACGCATAGAGTTTAGGATTTGTACGCTCATGAGTCTTGATTTGCTCAGCTAACTTATTGTATTGGTTTTCTCCAAAAAGCTCATTAACCTTATCATCGTTGCCATGATCTAAGCCCAGATCCTCCATAGCGTTTTTAATAAGCTCTCTCTTTGACTCCTTATTCGTAACCGCTTCTATTAGTAGATTTACCCCGGCTAAATCTGCTACATTTTTATTAACCAAAGCCTGAATTACATCATTCGGTTTCGCCTTTAATTGTGCATAAAGTTTGGGATTGGTATCTTTGGCAGCAGCAAGAATGCGGTAGTATTGATTCTCGGCAAATATTTTCTGGTCTTTATCAGGATCTAAACCCAGAGCTCCAATAGCACTTCTAATCGTTAATCTATCTGAATCTGTTTTCGTAGCCGCATCGACCAGGAGTTTTACCCCAGCGGAATCCTCTTTATTTGCAATAACCAGTGCTTTAATCACATTCTCAGGTTTTGCTTTTAATTCCGCATAAAGTATTGGATTGCTCTTTTGGACTTTATCAAGAATAATTTTATATTGGTTCTCAGCAAATAATTTTTTACTATCGTCACTATTCCCGTCTAAACCTAGCGTATTCATCGTTTCTATAATATCGTCCTTGGCGACGTTAGGATCATTCAACTTTTTAAACAAGGTAGTGATATTCTCAACTGAGTCCATCTTCTTTAATTCATTGATAATAGCATCTCTTCTATCACCAAGCTGTTTTTCTAACTCTGTTTTAACAAGCGGATCTAATCTTTTTTCGTTCGCCAATTTCAAAATACGATTATACTGAGCCTCAGCAAAAAGCTCATTCGCTATTTCGTCATCCTCGCCTAAACCCAGCTCCTTCATCGCCGTTTTAATACCTGGTTTATCTATAGCTGGATTCTTAACTGCCTCTACTAATTTATTTACCCCAGCTAAATCCTCTATATTTGCATTAGACAGTGCAACAATAACTTCTTTACCTTTATCTTTATCCTTTAAGTGCTTATGAAGGATTGGGCTATTAGCAAGAGTTTCTTCAAGAATACGTGCATATTGATTGACGGCAAACAGTTCTTTAACCTTAGTATTTTCATTATGCTTTAAACCCAGTTCCTTCATTGCCTGTTGAATGCCTAATTTATCTTTGTTTTTGTCCCGAACATTGTCTAATAATTCATTTACTTTAGCTAAATCCGCTACCTGACCCAGCGCTTTCTGGACCTCATCATTAGGTTTCTCGCTTAATTGCTCGTAAAGTTTAGGATTACTTTTTTCAACCTGCGTACAAATACGAATATATTGATTTTCACCAAATAATTCGTTACTATCTACTAGATTACCATGCTCTAAGCCCAGCTTCTTCATCGCATCGATAACACTTGGCTTCTCTGTACCTGGGTTACTGACTTTATCTAGTAACTTATCTATCTTTTCTACTGAATCTATATCTTCACCCCCATCGGGAGGATTGACTAGAGCATTGATAAATTCTACGCGCCTACGACTTAACTGCGCATGTAGTTTTGGGTTACTGTCTTTAACCTTCTCAAGAATACGTTTGTATTGGTTCTCCGCAAATAGTTCTTTAACTTGAGTACCATCAACCGCTAGACCCAGATCTTCCATCTGATCTTGAAGCGCTGCTCTATCTATTTCAAGATTATTCACAGCATCAAACAGCTCAGTGATCGCCTCGACTTCTACCTGATAATCCCCCCCCTTTAATTTGAGTATAACAGTAGGCTTGCTGTCTATCAGTAGTTTGTGTAGTATACTATTTTCCTCTGCCAATCCTAAAATACGCTCATATTGAACCTCAGCAAAAAGTGCATCGGTATCATGAATGTTTCCTCTTAAGCCTAAGGCCTTCATTGCAGTTTGAGTATCTTCCCAATTTTTAGTGTTACTCACCACTGCATTAAACAACTCTGTCACTTCCTCGGCTGTATCTATTTCCATTAATTTTGCTATAACATTTTCTTTGTTATCAGAAGCCTCAAGCTGAGCTTTTAGTTGACTCCCCTCTGGTGCCGATGCTAAAATTTTGTTGTATTGAACTGTAGCAAATAAATGGCTTGCCATTGATTCTATAACTTCTTTTTTGGGTTTTGCGGCAGATGACCATCCCGATCTGCTCGTATGCCACAGCATATCCAGTTCGTTCATTTTATTTAGGGCATTAAGTACATCTTGCTTACTTAATTCTGGTTTGCTTAAGATTTCATTAAACTTGGCAAATGCAACGTCCGTATTCACGTCTCCCTTCAAGTGAATATCTTGTAGTGTTTCAACCCCTTCTCTGGAATCAAAAAGCTTAGCAATATCTGATTTGAGGGGGTCATTTACGGTTATTTTGCCACTAGTTATTGCTTCATTAGCCATTGCTATCTCCAAACTTATCAATCTATGTGTTTTTTACAGATCTTCTCAATTCATTAACCCAGAGCTAATGACCCAACTGATGCATTTATCATTTCTATCTTTCATAATACTTCAAATTTACTTAACGATCCCTTACGTGTATGAAATTATGATTCGCCTTACATACAATTAAAAAAGCAAATCGTACTTCTATTGTGCCTATTTTAGCCTTCATGTGACTATAATTGTAGCATAAATCGACTAATTATTATGAAACGAAGACCATCCCATACCCCCCGTAAATTGAGAATTTCAGAAAAAGATAAAGCCTTAAACTCAACTTTTACCCGCTCTTAGTTCCTTGAATATTGACTATACACTAAAGTAGCCTAATTACCCTATTACCAAACAGGAACAGTTATCCAGCCCCAAATTTTTATAAACAGGATCTTTGGGCTGGGGGCTTGAGAAAAATGAGAAACAGCTGGGCTCTTTGGCTTTGTGCTGTTCCAATGCCTGATTAATGGTTGAATTAATTTCCCATTGGGTTGAAGTCCAGCCATATAAGCCACGTAACTGGCGAATAATCCATAGCTTGCTGCGCAATTGGCGGATGTATTTGACACCTGCTGATTCCTCGTCCGAGGAGTAACCATTGATGTCATCTCTTAATTGCAACAGCCGGTTCTCAAAATTCGGATGTTGCTTATTGACTTCTATAAACCGTTTAATGCACTGAACTGCCAAATTTTTTTGAAATTTTAAACAAAAACGATGGTCTTCACCGATATTTCTTAAAATCCGTTTCAATTCTCCATAAGGCATATTTGCCTTAATCTCTTGCAGATAAGGATTGGAATAACGATAAGCTTTAACTGCAGAATCAATATCAGAAAGTTTATAAAGATTAGTTTTGCGGGCACCATTGTTTAATAAGTGCTTCATTATAAAATAGGCATTTTTACCCACATTTTGATCATTGCGAAATGTATGAACACGCTCTAAAGCAACATCCAAAGGTGTTTTACCTTCTTTATTTTTTACATTAATAAACTGGCCAAACATACTGATTGTTTCTTCGTAGCGATATTCACCCATTTTAATAGCAGTGTGTAATGGTGTATCCCCGTTTTCAAAACCAAATTGTTCATGACACAGTTGCTCATAGCGCACCATTGATTCTTGAAGCTGACGTAAGAGGGCTTCATTAGAGCTATGTGGTGGAATAATTTCTTTAAGCAATGCCTTTGTTTCTTGTTCACTCAATTGAGACACATAATCACGGAATTCTTTAATGGAGAACAATACCGCGCGCAAACGAGCAAGCCTTGCCGTCAAGGTTTGAGTCACCAAGGCGACCTGGGCTCGATCAGCGGCCTTTTTTATATTGCGTGATTCTTTTAAAGTCTGCTCAATTAACTGCGTTGGAATTAAAATATGCTTATAAAAAGACTTCCATTTCGCCTTGATAAAGGCATCATTGTTGCTTAGGCTGGCAAAAGCATCAATGTCTGCATAATTCCGGTATTCCTTGTTATCAAAGGGATTGGCAATATAACCAAATTTAGTAGGCCAATAGGAATTACACGAATTTTTTAAACAGGCAAGGGATAGCAAATCATCAACAGTAATATCAAACGCATGAGCTCCATGAGTTAAATGAAAAGGCCTGCGAGTCTGAAAACCCATGATACTGTCCACGAACATGAGATCATGATCGATTTTAAAAAATACCGCATGGGGTTTGCTGTCTTTTTCAACCAGGTAAAAACCAAAGTTTCCTTTATGTAAATCATCCTCTTCAAGAGTATATGAGGTTGAAAGAATACTCGCTAAAGACTCATAATCAATGGTTAAAATACCCTTTGCTTCATCTTCAACCAAATGTGCATAAAAACCTTGTGGTAGATTATTCAAAAAATTAATCGGTATATCCTTTGAATCATCGACTTTTACTTTTGTGTATCCACAACCAAGCTGTTGCGAATTGGTTAAAGTGTAAAAAGAATGTTCCAATCCTTCTTTTTTGGCGATTACATGTGACAAATGTTCGATAGCCAAACCCAGGACGTTTTTACCCTCATCAATGACCAAATGAGAGTTAGGTGTTAAATTGGGTAATAAAAATAAACGTGCTAATTGGCTAAATGTGACTTCTAAACGTGAAAAATCAGCACATCCATGCTTGTTTTTTTTATAAATAATCTTATTCCCAGTTGGCTTATATATTGCCTTTAGGTAAGCTTCATGTCCTGATGAATTTGAAACGGGTCCTGGAGTGATATCTTCAACACGAAAATTGCCAGTCATGAAACACTAGAATAGAAGTAAAAATTGTACTAAATTTTAACATGCAGTTTAATATAGATCAATGCTCATCCGATTCTATGGTTAAATCACCCTCGGGTAAGTCAAAATTTTTACCACTCGTCAAACGAATTTGTAAGCCCACATTATTTTTGGAATCAGCATATTTGATAGCATTTTCCTGTGAAATCAAACCATTTTTATAAAGTTTCAATAAAGCCTGATCAAAAGTCTGCATTCCCTGTTCAGTGCTACGCTCCATAACTTCCTTAATCTCATCAATTTTTCCTTTTTCAATTAAATCAGCAACATAAGGTGTATTTAATAAGATTTCTACAGCAACCATTCGTTGCTGGCTTACCCCAGGAATTAGACGCATGGAAATAATAGCTCTTAAATTCAGTGATAAGTCCAAAAGTACTTGCTTTCTTGCATCTTCGGTAAAAAAATTAATGATCCGATCCATAGCTTGATTTGCATTATTCGCATGCAAAGTGGAAATGCATAAATGACCTGTTTCTGCGTAGGCAATTGCATGTTTCATGGCATTGCGCTCGCGAATTTCACCGATTAAAATTACATCCGGAGCCTCTCGCATTGCATTGACTAAGGCATTATCGTAACTCATCGTATCTATGCCTACTTCACGCTGATCTACTATCGATTTTTTATGCTGGTGGAGAAACTCTATAGGATCCTCGATTGTTAAAATATGTCCACTTTGATTCTGATTACGATAATCAATCATTGCCGCGAGAGTAGTTGATTTCCCCGAACCAGTCGCACCGACAACTAAAACTAAACCACGTAGCTCCATGACTATAGACTTTAAAATAGGTGGTAAGTTTAATTGTTCTATGGAAGGAATTTTATTCTTAATATAACGCACAACCATAGAGATATCACCGCGTTGGCGAAATAGATTAATCCTAAAACGCCCTACTTCAGGAATGGAAAGCCCCATATTCAGTTCCATTGTGGCATCAAATTCTTTACGCTGATCATCATTCATCAATGACAAAGCAATTTCAGCCATTTGTTGTGATTTAAGCGGAACATGGCCAATGGGAAAAATAACTCCCTCAATTTTAATATTAGGAGGGGCTCCTACACTAAAAAAAAGGTCTGAAGCACTTTTATCTACCATTAATTTAAAAAAAGGAGTTATGTCCATATATCCGTCCCCAGAATGCGCATACTTTTCTTTTAGTATATTCTACTTGTGCTATTTTATATGAAATTTTAATGGTTAATTTTAATACAGTCACCTTCCACAAAAGCGGAAGGTCTATAAAAACAATAGTCTTGCTACAAACCTTACCTTGCGGAATAAACTCAACAGACCCCCTGCTTGCGCAGAGGGTGACTACACTCTTATACCTACGTCACCTTCCACAAAAGCAGAAGGTCTATAAAAACAATATTCTTGCTACAAACCTCACCTTGCAGAATACCCTCAACAGACCCCCTGCTTGCGCAGAGGGTGACGCACGCCTATACACACGCTACCTTTCGCAAAAGGCTGACGAGCTCCTACACATGCGTCACCTTCCGCAAAAGCGGAAGGTCTATAAAAACAATATTCTCGCTACAAACCTCACCTTGCAGAATACCCTCAACAGACCCCCTGCTTGCGCAGAGGGTGACGCACATACACACGCTACCTTTCGCAAAAGGCTGACGAGCTCCTACACATGCGTCACCTTCCGCAAAAGCGGAAGGTCTATAAAAAGAATAGTCTTGCTAGAAACCTCGCCTTGCAGAATAACCTCAACAGAGCCCCTGCTTACGCGGAGGGAGACGTTTTTGGCCAAGGAAGCAGATTTTTAATCAGAACCTACATTTTTTCTAAAACTTCATGCAGGTATTTAACAGGTTCTATAGTCATGGAGGAGTTATTCTGCTTAGGCGCATTGGCAAAAGGAATTATTGCGCGTTTAAAACCATGTTTTGCTGCTTCTTTTAGGCGCTCCTGCCCACTTTGTACCGGTCTGATTTCCCCCGCTAACCCCACTTCACCAAAAATAATGGTTTCGCGATCAAATACCCGATTACGCAAACTGGAAACCACTGCAGCTAATAAAGCCAAATCTGAGCCTGTTTCTGTAACTTTTACTCCACCTACTACATTGATAAATATGTCTTGATCGTAAGTGGCAATTCCTCCATGCCGGTGTAAAACAGCAAGTAATATAGCCAAACGATTGGATTCAAGACCAACAGTAACACGTTTGGATTGCTGCCCGTGTGCTTCATCAACCAATGCTTGCACTTCAACGAGCATGGGTCGTGATCCCTCCCATGTAACCATCACCGCGCTCCCTGAAGTAGGTTCTGGTTGACGCGATAAAAAAATTGCAGAGGGATTAGCGACCTCCTTCAACCCTTTATCCGTCATCGCAAACACACCCAGTTCATTCACTGCACCGAACCGGTTTTTAATAGTGCGAATGACTCGGAAACGACTGTCATTTTGCCCTTCAAAATATAAAACACTATCAACCATATGTTCTAAAACTCGTGGTCCTGCCAAAGCACCTTCTTTGGTTACATGACCTACTAAAAACACCGCTGTTTGTGTCATTTTAGCAAAACGCACTAACTGCGCTGCCGATTCTCTGACTTGACTAACCCCGCCTGGGGCAGAACTTATAGTTTCGGTAAAAATAGTCTGCACCGAATCAATCACAATGATTTTAGGCTTTTCCTTTTGCGCTTGGGCAATAATTGCTTCAACTTGTGTCTCTGCCAAAAGTCTTAGTCCCGCCAAGGGTAGTCCTAAACGTTTGGCTCGCATAGCAACCTGCTGCAAAGATTCTTCGCCCGTTACATATAGTACAGTTTCCTGAAGAGAAAGATTGGCAAGTGTTTGTAATAATAAAGTAGATTTACCTATGCCAGGATCACCACCGATAAGAACCACTGAACCATAAACCAAACCACCACCGAGTACGCGGTTTAACTCAGATAAACCGCAATCCATACGTACTTCCTTATCCATAACCACATCTTCGACAGCAGTGATAACTGAACGCTGATTAATCCAGGAGCCACTACGCGTATTTCGGCCCGCTGCGATAACGCCCTCTTCTGCAATCGAGTTCCATGCGCCACAGTGGGTACATTGCCCAGCCCATTGTTTAAAAAGCGCTGCACATTGATTGCATACAAATTGGGTTTTTGCTTTCATCTTGATTCCATTATTTTAGGTAGTACTTACTATACACGATTTAGGCTATAGAGACGTTATGATCTGTGTCTTGAGTTTCAAACCCTTTTTGCTTTAAACACAACTGAATTTTTAGGTTGAATCCTTAGAGTAACCCAGTATAATCATTACATTTTGTACACTCAGGATAAATTCTATGAGCAAAGGCTTCCATTTTGAACAGTCAATTACGGAACTGGAAGAAATTGTCAGGCAATTAGAAAAGGGAGAGCTCACTTTAGAAGATTCCCTCAAACAATTTGAAAAAGGAATAAGCCTGGCACGGCATTGCCAAAATGCGTTGTTAAAAGCCGAACAAAAAATAGAACTATTAACTACCGGTGAACCAAGCTCGGACGAACAATTAAGTGATTAGCAAATATATAAATCGACATGAATCTTATCTAAAGCAGGTCATTGCTGATTCATCTGTTCCTGCAGTGATCATACGCTCCGCAATAGACTACTCCCTTTTCCCTGGTGGAAAAAGAATCAGGCCTATTTTAGTCTATCTTACTGGAAGCCTGCTTGATGTGGATCTAAATATTCTGGATGCTATTGCTGCTGCAGTAGAATTAACACATTGCTACTCTTTAATTCATGATGACCTCCCAGCAATGGATAATGATGACTTACGCCGAGGAAGACCAAGTTGTCATAAAGCATTTGATGAGGCTACTGCGATTTTGGCTGGGGATGGCATGCAAGCATTAGCTATTGATGTGCTTTTAACTTATCTTCCCCACTTGGTGCAACCTGATCGCATCATATCCATTACTCGCGAGCTTGTTCAAGCAACTGGTATTAGCGGGATGGTAAGCGGGCAGAGCCTGGATTTATCTGAATTAGCAAAATCTTCTATTGATGACGAGCGACTCAAAGAAATCCACCATCTTAAAACGGGACGACTTATCCTTGCATGCATCGAAATGGTTTTGAGGATACAATCAACACCCGAAGCTTATCAATCAGCTTTGCGAACCTATGCGAACCACATTGGTCTCGTCTTCCAAATGCAAGATGATTATTTAGACTACCATGCTCCTGCTGAGTTTTTGGGTAAAGGACGTTCCTCTGATTTGGCGAATAAAAAAACGACTTTTGCTACGTTATATACCAAAGATAAATTAGAGATGGAAATCAGCAGACACTATGAAATTGCTCTTGATGCATTACAAATATTTGGTCAAAAAGCGCTCTTATTGATTAAATTAACCAAAGAATTACAAGAACGTAGTAATCGATTTTAGCCTCCTGAGTAAAATAATCTTCTGGGTCTTGATTTGCGCATTGATTTATTTTAAAGAATGGTTGTTCGCCATCGCGTCATTGACATATTTTTGTCATGTACACAGATATATGTATACGTCCTGAAAGCCCTTGTGTATACATCATCCTTTGTTCAACAATAAACTATACAATATACTCAATGCTTGCGATGATTGTACAATCAATGTGCCAAGGAGATTTGTATGTTTTTTAAAAAAGACCCCACGCTACAGCAAAACAAACTCGGCCTACTTGAAGATGAGTTGAAAAAATCACTTAAAGGCGACTTATTAAATAATACATCGTTTATAAGTAACTGTGTAAAAATAGAAAATTTTTTAATGGATGTTGAAGCTGTCGAACATCAACTTAAGTCTTTAAATGATCTACTCGCAACAAAGTTAAAAAACAGCAACTTAAAACCAGGAGAAAAACGGGCAACGAAGCAATTACGAACACTGATTCAAGAACTACTAATCAGTGCAGGATTTAGAAGCGGGATGATCCAAACAGTAGGAGATAAAGGATTGAGCAAAGAAGATTTTATGTTTTTAACCGCTTCAGGATTTATGCTCAAAGACAGCAGCCTCAGGGGTAAACCTCATGGTGAATTTACTCATGCCCTCCAATGGTGTTTAATTATATTGAAACAGCAAGAAGATCCGAGTTTTCTTGATAATATGGAAATTAAAGATATTTGTGAGAATATTTTTAAACTTTTAGGTCATGAAAATTCAACAACAACACATCCATTTAATTGTTGGGATCAACTTGTTGACAGGGCAGGAGCAGACGATGCTCGATCACCAGAATGGCTTTCTGAGCATATTCAAAAGGATGAAAATACAATTTACCCTTTATTAGCTAAAATTATAAGTTTAAGAACCCAAAAAGATTCTAAGGCACACTTAGAACAGAAACTAAAAAATCCCCCTGAACGGTATGAAAAACATCCTGAAATTGAAAATATTCTTATGCCTAAATTGAATAAGTAAGATTGCCTCTACTGTTTTAATCCATTTAACAGTAGAGGATAAATAGCCCTCGTTGCAAGCTCATTAGGCTCAGTCATGTATTTTTGTATCCTACCTCACCCACTTATTTGCGCCTTGTTTCGAACTCAATGGATGATGCTCTAGGTAATTTAATAAAACCAAAAGCAGACCAACTGCAGCATGAGACTAACTTTTAAGCTTCACTATTTGTGATACTGGCACCATTGTTTCTATTCCGAACTCTGTTTTCCTTTGCTCCCCTTTCCAGGCATGTCCATAAACGACTTCATAAGTCAGAGGGTATTTCCCGTTGTTAGTCTGCATTGTGGCATAGTTTTGTTTAAATTGTTGCCAAGCTGTTTTTCCAGTTAATCCCTGGTTCCTTTTGGGATTAATATTTTTGACTCCTTGGGCCTTTAAAGCATGTAACAATTTAGGCAAACTTTCATAATGCACTGCCAGCAACTCCATATCGATAACTGGATCCAAGAAATGTTCAGACATTAAACAATCACCTACATCATGCATGTCAGCAAATTCATTAACATGTGCGTAATGGTTCACACCAATCCAGGCGGCTTTTAACTCCTGAAACGTATCAGGCCCTAATGTAGTAAACATCAAACATCCATTTGTCTTGATTACTCGATTTAATTCGCGAAAAACCGACGTTAAATGCCGTCCCCAATGAATCACCTGATTGGCAAAAACCAAATCAAACGATCCGTCTGCAAAAGGCATACGTTGCATGTCTGCTGCAACTAAAGACCATCGACGGCGCCAACTTTGTTTTTTCCGTGCCTGAACTAACATGATCTGGGCGAGATCCAAACCTACAACTTGTGCTTTGGGATACATTCGTGCCAATTCTTGGGAAAAGAAACCAGGACCACAACCCAAGTCCAAAATACGTTGCGGTTTCATGTTTAAATAATGCAAGCGTTCTAATAGACGGCCCCCTATTTCTTGCTGTACTTTAGCAGCAACTTCATATTCGGTGGCATGTCGATTAAATGCCTTGCTAATTTCATAGATAACAGCCATTATAAAACCAGGAAAGATTAAAGGAATCCAACTTCTCGTGCGTCAAAAAATATGGAGTTTAACACAAAGTTTACGTATATACTCAATATGTATCTTATGTAAACAATACCACAACGATAAAATGGCGGTATGTTCACATTGCATTGAACTCATGCCTTTGTTAGGTCCTGGTTGTCACCATTGTGCTTATCCCTTACCAGATACCCAATTTCTCGTCTGTGGGCATTGTATTAAAAATCCACCCTCTTTTGACCGCGCATTCATTAAGTACACTTTTGAAGAACCCTTGCGTACCCTTTTACACCAATTCAAATATCATAATGGTCTTTATCTTACTTCGTTTCTAAGCTATTTAATTTTTAAATCACTATCAAGCCAAGTGGAAATGCCTCAATGTTTGATCCCTGTCCCCATGCATCCACAACGAATTAAACGGCGTGGATTTAACCAAGCAGCCATCTTGGCTCGTTCTTTAGCTAAAAAATTTAAACTCCCGTGCGATTTATTCAGTTGTCAAAAAACGCTCAACACCAAACCGCAAGCAGGATTAGATGAAAAACAAAGGAAAATAAATTTACGTTCAGCCTTTGTTACACACCAACTACCTTATCAACATGTTGCCATTATCGATGATCTACTAACCACCGGTAATACGGCAAATGAACTGGCGTACACTTTAAAGAAATCTGGAGTGAAACAGGTGGATGTTTGGTGTTGCGCACGCACCATAGAGAAACACTGATGATTCCAATGTCTAAATTGACCTAAAGTCTTTGCAAATCATTCATTAATAAATGGACTAATACCACACAGAATATAATAAATACCAGCCTATGCAATAATAGTTCCATTGCCACTGATACGGGTTTACCGCGGATTTTTTCGACTAGGGCATAAACTATAGAACCCCCATCTAATCCCGGAATAGGAAATAAATTAATCACCGCAACAGCAAGACTTAAAGTCGCAATAAAAAACGTAAAAACCACTATCCCCTGGGTCAGTGAAGCCACTGAAGCAGCAAAAATGCCTATAGGACCTAGCAGTGCGGAAAAAGGGATTATCCCTGAAAATAACTGTTTTAATGTCACCAGGAAAAAATAAGTCATATGCATCATTGTGTCATTTGCTTGATATATTGCATCAATAAAAGATGAGGCACGTAATTTGCTTTTTGCTGCAGATAAATTGGGTTGAATACCTAATTGTGCTAATAAAGATAATCTTGCTCCACGAAATTGTACATGGCTTAAATCAAGTACTGCATTGGCCTTGTTGCCATCGCTGCGATTAAGCACTACAGGAATACCTTTTTTCCCCCAAAGAATGACTAATTGCATGCCCACATCACTCCAAGTTGGGGTAGCATGATCACCAATGGATACGAACATATCTCCGGGAAGCATTCCTGCTTGAGCTGCAGTGCTGTTGACTTGTACTTCTTTGATTTCAGGGATGTGATAACTAAGACCTACAGAGTATACGAAGACAAAAGCAAACCAAGCAGTGATGAGATTGGCCACTGCTCCCGCTAACAAAATCAGGATACGTTGCCAAACTGGCTTTTTATCAAAACATCCCGGATATTCTGCCGGCTTTACAGGACTAATTCGAGTATTCTCTAATTGGACATACCCTCCCAAAGGAAAAAAGGCCCATATCCATTCACAACCGCTTTTGCCTCGCCAGCGCAATAATGGCTTACCAAATCCTATGGAAATTTTTTTAATCTTTACTTGAAAAAAACGAGCTAATATTGCATGCCCCCCCTCATGTATCCCTACTACGAGTAATAACGTAAGTATTATGGCGATAATTGCCAAAAGCATAGGTCACTCCTTTATCGTGTTCGTGTGTTATCTACAACTAGCTGCAATACTGGAACTTTTTTTCCTTTACTCGAACTAAGTCCATATCCCTGACGATAAACTTCAAAAATTCGATACGCCTGATTTGACTCACTATCAATTAATTCAACGTCATCCCCTTGCTCATCAAGCAATGTTACAGTTAAATGAATTTCACGAAATCCCGCGATATGATAACGCTCCTTAAATAATTCTAATACACGCGCCAGGCTTTGTGTCGCTTCTTCGCCACTATGCTCGCCTTGTAAGATTATGTCCATGATTCATTCCCCTCGTCAACTTGGGCATTTGAACAAAAACCCTCTACTATTGTTAGCGGCAAAATAACAATGCACTTTAATTTTACAAGAAGATATTTTTGACTCATTTTAATTGCTTTTCCTAAAGCTTCGGAAAATGAGGTGTGATAAGAACCGAGCGTGGAACACGAATACGCATTTAAGATATTGAGCGCTGAATCAACGAATCAATACACCATCTCAGATAGAGGTTAGAAAAAGAGTTAATGGTGAGCAAATAAGCTCTGCAGCAACAATTACAAGAAATATACCCAGGGTACTCTACAAATTTAACCACTAATCGTTTACAATTCACCGATTGACTCAATAATTTCAAATTCACTAATTCATAATCTTATGGTGTTTGTTGCTTGCGGGCTAAATCATAAAACTGCTCCAATAAACGTGCGTGAAAAAGTCGCCATGACTCCGGCTGCCCAAGATTCTTTGCTCAACAGCCTATTTAATCTCCCGGGAGTTAACGAAGCCGCTATTTTATCTACATGTAATCGTACTGAAATTTATTGTGATACACATGATCCTCAGGTTCTTGCACACTGGCTTGCACAAGAACATCAACTATCGTATGAATTGTTGTCTCCTTTTTTATATTTATATAAAGGCCATGAAGGGATAAAACATACTTTACGGGTCGCTAGTGGTTTGGACTCGATGATGATTGGAGAGCCACAAATTCTTGGCCAAATGAAACAAGCTTATCAACATGCATGTAATCTTGGTACCATAAAAACAGAATTGCGCTCAATTTTTGAATATATTTTTAGTGCATCAAAGCGTGTACGCACACGAAGTGGTATAGGTACCAATCCTGTTTCAGTTGCTTATGCCGCGGTTCAACTGATTGGCCAACTCTTTACCGACTATAAGTCACTCAATGTCTTTTTAATTGGTTCGGGTGAAACTGCTTCTTTAGTAGCAAAATATTTACACCAACAAGGCGTGCATCATTTCATGGTAGCAAGCAGAACCCAAGAAAATGCAGCAAAGCTTGCTAAAACCTTTAATGGAAAAACGATCCCTATCAGCGATATAGCTCAACATCTATCTCAAGCTGATGTTATTGTCTCTGCAACAACTTGCCCCATTCCATTTATTAATAAGGATTTGGTAAAACAAGCATTAAATCAAAGAAACCATGCCCCAATGTTTTTTTTAGATTTAGCAGTACCTCGAGATATTGACGCCAATGTCAAAGAAATCGAACAAGTGCACCTCTACAATATTGACGATTTGCAGACAATGATAGAAAAAGGCATCGAAGAAAGGCGCCTTGCTGCATTACATGCAGAGCAATTAGTTGATGATGAACTAAATAATTACATTCGCAAACACCGTTCTCTTAAAGCCAAAAAAGTCATTTGTGATTATCGTAACCAAATGTATGATCTGGCACAAAAAGAATTACAACGTGCTTTGAAAAAACTTTCTGCAGGCCAATGTCAGCAGCTTGTTTTAAATGAGTTTAGCGAACGGTTGGTGAATAAACTGACTCATAATCCCACAGCCGGTTTAAGACAAATAGCCAAAGATGGCCGAGAAGATTTATTTACCTTAGCACAATATCTTTTTACTACTACAACACGTCAATCATCTTATGAAGAAATCTCTTGAACTAAAACTGCAGCAAATGCTTGAGCGTTATCAGGAAGTGGGACGCTTATTATCTGAAGCATCAGTTATTGCTGATCAAAATCAATTTAAAACTTTGTCAAAAGAATACGCACAACTAGAGCCCATAGCTACTTGTTATGAAACATACATCGAAGCAAAAGATAATGTCTCTTCCTTAGAGGAGTTACTTGCCGGAGAAGACAAAGAATTAGCCGCAATGGCGGACGAGGAGTTAGCGAGCGCAAAAAGACAAGTAGAAGAGCTCGATGAGCAGCTACAATGGCACCTGATTCCCAAAGATCCAGATGATGAACGCAATATTTACCTCGAAATCAGGGCTGGGACTGGAGGAGATGAAGCAGCGATTTTCGCCGGTGATCTTTACCGTATGTACATTCGTTATGCAGAAGAACAAGGCTGGCAACAGGAATTAATCAGTGCAAGTCATGGCGAACATGGAGGATACAAAGAAATTATCACGCGAATTAGTGGTAACGCTGTTTATTCTCAACTCAAGTTTGAATCTGGGGCTCATCGTGTACAACGTGTTCCTGAAACTGAATCGCAAGGGCGTGTTCATACCTCAGCCTGTACTGTTGCAATCTTACCCGAAGTCGATGAAATTGATGATATTCAAATTAACCCGGATGATCTACGTATAGACACCTACCGCTCATCAGGAGCTGGTGGACAGCATGTCAATAAAACAGACTCTGCTATTCGCATTACCCATATCCCCACTGGAGTCGTTGTTGAGTGCCAAGATGAGCGATCTCAACATAAAAATCGTTCTAAAGCGATGTCTTTACTTAAAACGCGCTTGTTGGATGCAGAACAAAGTAAACAGAGGAAAGAGCAAGCACAAACTCGTAAATCGCTGGTTGGCACAGGTGATCGTTCTGAGAGAATTCGTACCTATAACTATCCCCAAAGTCGTTTAACGGATCATCGAATTAATCTAACAATTTATCAATTAAATGACGTAATGGAAGGCAAGCTGTCTTTAGTGGTTGAACCTTTAAAACGTGAATATCATGCTGAGTTACTCGCAGAACTAGGACGAAATGATTAGTATTTCTACAGCTCTAAAACAAAATCCCCAACGGGAGGCTGAAATTTTATTAGGTCATGTTTTAGATAAAACCAGAGCCTACCTATTTGCTCATCCTGAAACGTTGCTTACACCTAAACAATTAGCTGCATTTGAACATTTAATGGCTCAAAGGGCTAAAGGAATCCCCATTGCTTATCTCATGGGCCAACGTGAATTTTGGTCTCTTGATTTAAAGGTCAATGAACATACTTTAATTCCACGTCATGAAACAGAACTACTTGTGGCATTAGCCTTAGAATTTATCCCTGATCAGCCTGATACTCATATTCTTGAGCTGGGTACTGGCAGCGGAGCTATAGCCTTGGCCCTAGCCAAAGAAAGACCAAGCTGGCGAATTGTTGCGTGCGACATCAGCGAAGATGCGCTGAAAGTTGCAAAAGAAAACGCACAGAACAACAAAATAGAAAATATAAACTTTTTTCTATCGGACTGGTTTAGTGGAATTCCGCAACGTCAATACCATGCCATTGTAACGAATCCCCCCTATATTGCAAAAGACGATCCACACTTGCAACAAGGTGATCTACGTTTTGAGCCACGAAATGCACTAGTGAGTAGTCAAGAAGGCTTAGCTGATCTACAATGTATCATTGAGCACGGTTATGAATATCTTTTACCTCAAGGTATGCTCTTGCTTGAACATGGATTTGATCAAAAGTCTAAAGTACAAGCTATACTTAATAGATTAAGGTATAAATCTATAAGATGTTGGCAAGACATCCAGGGCCATGACAGAGTAAGTGGGGGTTGGCGATAATATTATTGATGATACAATAGTTTTTTGGTATATCTAAACCCTTTCCTTTCTGTAGTCCCAGGTTAAGCGCTGGGGAGGGAGACTAAAATGGCCGAACAATTAATTGATAAAAACAATGAGAGACAATACAACGTGAAAAGCGACGCAATAGGTAGCATGGGAATTACCCCCTATCAGGAAACTGCGGGGGAAGAATATATGAATGAGAAGCAGCTAGCACATATTGAAAAAATATTGTTAGCCTGGCGCCAATCATTAATGGAAGAAGTTGATCGTACTGTAACACATATGAAAGACGAAGCCGCTAATTTTCCCGATCCGTCAGACAGAGCAAGCCAAGAAGAAGAGTTTAGCATCGAATTACGTACACGTGACCGCGAACGCAAACTCATCAAGAAAATTGAAGATGCATTAGAACGATTAAGAAATGAAGACTTTGGTTATTGTGAAGCATGCGGTATTGAAATTGGTCTCAAACGCCTGGAAGCAAGACCTACTGCAACTTTATGTATTGATTGCAAAACTTTGTCAGAAATTAAAGAAAAACAAAACCAAGGCTCTTAAAGTATACTTTCTTTCACATGAGAGGGAGATCTATTCTGTTTTTTCATTAACAAATTAGGCATGCATGGTATGTGTAGCACCCGGATTAGAGGCAGTCATAATCCGGGAGTCCTTGTCACATTTACCCGGTCTCAATCAAGGGTCCTAGAATAAAACACTCTTAGACTTTACAGAGCCAGGGAACATACCTCTTTTTCAAGAAACAAACCTTTACTGTTTGGCAATTTATTCCAGACTTTCCGCTTACGCGTTAGTTCATGTTCTTTCGAAAACCAAGGATTGGTTTTAGCTATATTATAGCTTCAATTTGCCGCAAATGTCGCTCAACCGAACCTTTATTCTTATCTAAAACAGCAGTAGCATTTTGGATCATTTGCTGTCGGAGCATGGGATCTGCATTTAGCTTAATAATTCCATCAATGACTTCTTTTGCACTTCTCATTAACAAAATACCTTGAGCCGCCTTTAACTCATCACAAATATCTTTAAAATTATGGGTTTGATCGCCACTTAACACCGGAACATTCATCGCAATAGGCTCTAAGACATTATGCCCGCCGACAGGAACAAGGCTTCCACCAACAAATGCATAATCACTAATTTGATAAAATCCTAAAAGCTCACCTAAGCTATCGAGTACAACAATCTCATTTTTCGGATCCAGTGTCTGCAAATCAGATCGGAACCCGGTTTTAAATCCCGACTGAATACATAATTGATAAACAGCTTGAAATCGTTCGGGGTGGCGCGGAGCGATTAATAAAATTACATCCGGAATTGCTTCCTGTAGACGCTTCAATTGGGGCAAAATCTGTGCTTCTTCATTTTCATGGGTACTTGCTGCGATCACTGTAATACGAGCCGATCCCCAGTGTTTTTTTAAATCACTAAAACGTTGGCTTTCGATGCTATTCGTTTGTAAATCAAACTTCATATTTCCTAATACATGTACTATATCCTCTCTAGCCCCCAAAGTAATATAACGTCGTGCATCCTCTTCTCCTTGGGTCAAAATAGCAGAGAATTTATTTAAAACAGGTTTAATGAGACATTTAATTTTCTTATAACCTTGTAAAGAATCATTGGATATGCGTGCGTTAGCAAGCAATAAAGGAATTTGAGCTGTTTGTGCCTGATAGATTAAATTAGGCCATAACTCTGTCTCCATAATCACACCAACCCGAGGTTTAATTCGTTGGTAAAAACGTTTCATCACACCAGGAAGGTCGTAGGGTAGGTATTGATGCATTACCTTATTACCAAAATGAGTTTGTACTCTTTCTGAACCTGTTGGAGTCATCGTAGTCACTAATAATGACCAATTTTTATCAAGCATGGCATCAATCAAAGGAATGGCAGCAATAACTTCTCCTAAAGAAACAGCGTGCACCCAAACATCAACCGGTTTATACTCATAGGTACTTAAGAAAAAACGTTCTGCTATACGTTTTCGATAAGCGGGTAAGCTTTTCCCTTTCCACCATAATCGTACTAAAATAAAAGGGATAAGCAGATACATTAAAAAAGAGTAAAAAAATCGCATATAAAACCAAACCCCAAAAACGACAGTATATACTTAAAATATGGTATAAGGCGATAAAACGACATAATTTAAAGGATCCTCGCAGATGACTTTTCGGGACTTCTTTATCATAACTACCTGGTGGGGGAAAATTATTGGCGCATGTTTTGGCTACTTAATTGCCGGCCCCACGGGGACACTCTTTGGTCTATTAATAGGTAATTTTTTTGACAGAGGTTTATCCCAATATTATTCCAACCCTCATTGGTATTATTACAGTGAAAAACGCAAAAACGTCCAAAAGACTTTTTTTGAGGCGACCTTTTCCATTATGGGACATTTGGCTAAGGCGGATGGCCGCGTCACGGAGGCAGAACTAGACATTGCACGTCAATTCATGGATGAAATGCGTTTAAGTAGGGAACAAAAAAACTTGGCGAAGCATTTATTTAATGAAGGCAAACAACCCGGTTTTAATCTTAATGAGATCCTCGAAAAATTAAAAAAATCCTGTAAAGATAATAGGGATTTACTGAGATTATTTCTCGATATTCAATATCGAGCAGCTTTAACTGACGGTTTTAGTACAAAAAAAATCCAGATTTTAGATATTATTTTTTCCAAACTGGATTTTGCACCACTGCACAGACAATACCGTTTTTATGAAGATTTTGGTACTAGTTATTCGTACGAACAACCCAGGGAAGATGAGCCACAATCACGAGAATATTCATCCTCTGAGTCCTATTCTTCATACAGCAGATATAATTATCAATCCACTAAAACCAATTTGGATTATGCGTATGCTCTTCTAGAAATATCGCCTAATGCAAGCAAACAAGAAGTAAAACGTGCCTATAGACGTTTATTAAGCAGAAATCATCCAGATAAATTAATTGCCCAGGGATTACCTCAAGAAATGATAAAAATTGCTAATGAAAAAACTCAAAAAATAGTAAAGGCATATGAAATAATTTGCTCCAGTAAAGGATGGTAGGAGTCCATTCGCGAAAATCCCTCGCTTGGCTCTTGGAGATGAGTTTAGCCAGAACTTACGAAGTTATTTCTCTTGCTTACGTTTAAATCCTAATGCTCGTAAACGCTGATCGACAGTAGGGTGTGTTGTGAATGCCGTGTTAAGTGACTTCACAGGATCAATATCTGAGGGGTCAAAAAGATAAGAGGCATGTCTAACTTGCTCATGAGCTGTATGTCGGTACTCTTCTGCATAACGTGTTGCATATTGTTTATGATCAACGCTTATCTTAAGTAAAGCACGAGCCAAAGGCTCATTATTACGCATTAACTCCACACATCCCGCATCCGCCATATATTCTCGTGTTCGACTTAAAAACAAGGTCAATAAGACGGTAATTAAAGGCACGAGATAGCGTAGAATCATAATAACCATAAACAATCGATTATCTTCGCGCCGCTCATCATCGCCTCTAAAAAGGACAGAATAAAATAAAACATCAACAGCCATTAAGAGAATATTACTCAAGACAGCAACTGTTAATGTTAATCTAATATCAAGATGGCGAATATGGCTTAGTTCATGAGCCATCACGGCCTGGACCTCTGCTCTATCTAACTTTTCCATTAAGCCTCGAGTAATTGCTACCATTGCCGATTTTTCACTATAACCGCTTGCAAAAGCGTTCATATAGTCAGCTTCAATAATGTACACACTAGGCATGTATTCTAATCCAGCAGCAATCACCATTTCTTCTACGACATTATAGAGTTGCTTTTCTTGTAAATTATTCGCTGATTCCGGAGTAATTTCGCGATAATCGGTACCCAATAACATAATCCGATCATAAAATGCATAGGTGATAATTAATGAAACTACGGCAAAGCCAACCATAAGAATGGTGCCATAAGGAATAACTTGCAGCTGGAGCAATATGAGAACACTTTGTTCAAGAGTAATATGAGGAAAATAAAGCGCTTGTAATATAGCAACATCAGCGACGCAACCAACAACAAAATAAATTCCAACGTAAAACATCATCACCAATAATGTCTTGCGCTTATTTCGCCGAATTTGGTCACGCCAATCTACAGCTTCACTATCATAATCTTCAAGACTCATTTTTAAACTCAAAATTTCACGGTATAATCTTCTTTAACTTTAATCTGCTCCTCAGAAAGTCCCCAATAAACAAAATCCTTATCCAGGGAAGAAGGAAATATAGATACTATTATTGATTCAAAAAATGATTTTTTCTTCGCATTATAACGCTCTATAGCGTCGTTGTATGCTTGTTTCGAATAGGCTAATTTGTTTTCGGTATTGACTATTTCCTCTTGTAATTGCATTACATTTTGGCTTGCTTTTAAATCAGGATATCGCTCAAATACCACATTAAGGCCGGATGCAATTTGAGAGATTTGATTTTCTGCAGCAATACGTCCCTGTTCGTCCCCTGAGGCTTTTGCTGCTTGAGCTTGATTACGTAGCGCTACTACATCTTTTAAAGTCGTTTGTTCGTAATCCATATATTTTTTTACCGCTTCAATTAAAGACTCAAAAACTTTAAATCGACGATCCAATTGAATATCGATTTGTTTTTTATCATTATTAATTGCTTCAATAAATTGAATTAGGGTATTGTAGATACTAATAGCCCATATCAAGATAAGTACTACTATAACTATTAAAACAATAAAGAAAGTACTCATTTCTATGTCCTATGCAAAATTTCCTACAATTAAGTTATAGACCTAAAATTATAAAAAAAACAGGATAACTAAGGTAAGGTTTCTACACTTTTATCTATTATTAGTAAAGAAATAAATGAATTAATTCCTGTAAAATAGAGTTGACTATCAACGGATTATAAAATGAGATAAATCAATGAATAAAAGTAAATTAGGGTGGTGCATCCATTTTTTATCCTACTATTTATGTTGGATAGCCTGCTTTTATTTTGCAGCACAAAACGAAATATACCTTGGGCCAATTATTGGGTTTTTGATTATTGCAGTGCAAATTAGTTGGCAATTTATTAATCGCCTGCCTTATTTAAAAGCGCTTTATTTTGCCCTTTTTATTGGTCTAATTGGATCTATTACCGATACAATTTGGTTGCACCAACACTTTATCTATTTTAAAGCCAACCCTTTTTCTCCTTATTTCACCCCTCCATGGATGATATGTATTTGGTTAAGCTTTGGCTTAAATTTGATAATTCTTAATGAAAAATTGACGCGGTATTATTTCATTTGGTTTTTGCTTACTCTTTTTTTGATGCCATTTGCTTATAAAATTGGTGCCACATGTAAGATAGTGGTTATCGAACAAACTTACCCCTTTTATTTCTCTGTAGGAATTACCTGGGCCATACTTTTGCCTCTAAGTTTTTACCTGTATCATCGTTTTAAGGAACTCGATGCGGTTAAAGCGTAACTTGTTTTAATTAACCTGCGTTCAACGTAAAGTCACTTCCGTAGAATTCTAAATAGAGTTTTATGATGCTTGCAAAATAGGTTTCAAAAATTTTCCCGTGTAGGAATGCTCACATTCAGCTACGTGCTCAGGCGTTCCTGTAGCTACAATACGTCCGCCTTTACTGCCCCCTTCAGGTCCCAGATCAATAATCCAATCTGCGGTCTTAATCACGTCCAAATTATGTTCAATAATAATTACGGTATTTCCCTGCTCGCGCAAACGAAATAGAACAGCCAATAACTGCTTGGTATCGTGGAAATGTAAACCTGTCGTTGGTTCATCAAGTATGTATAAAGTACTTCCAGTATCCCGTTTGGATAATTCACGCGATAGCTTGATTCGTTGTGCCTCTCCTCCTGAAAGAGTCGTTGCACTTTGCCCCAGTTTGATGTAAGACAAACCGACATCCATCAACGTTTGACATTTCCTGGCCAACACAGGAATCGCCGAAAAGAAATGGCTCGCATCCTCAACTGTCATTTCTAAAACTTCATGAATATTTTTTCCTTTATATTGAATGTCCAAAGTTTCTCTATTATAGCGCTTGCCTTTGCATACATCGCAGGAGACATAGATATCCGGAAGAAAGTGCATTTCAACCTTAATAAGCCCATCTCCCTGACATGCCTCGCAGCGGCCACCGCGTACGTTAAAACTAAAACGTCCTGGCTGATAGCCACGGGCTCTAGACTCAGGGGTAGCCGCAAATAATTCGCGAATATGGGTAAAGATACCTGTATATGTAGCAGGATTAGAACGAGGCGTCCTCCCAATTGGACTCTGGTCAATATCGATCACTTTATCGCACAAATTTAATCCTAAAATTTCTTTCGCTGATCCTGGGGTATATAAACTAGCTCTATTTAACAAGTTTGCTGCACTCGGATATAAAGTATCATTAATCAAACTCGATTTACCTGAGCCAGAAACTCCCGTAATACAGGTAACTAAACCTAAAGGAATACTCACATCAATACCCAGTAAATTATTACAAACCACCCCTTTTAGGTGGATCATTTTTTCTGGATTTACTGCTAATCGAGTTGCAGGAATGGAAATCGACTGCTTTCCTGATAGATATTGACCCGTTAATGACGCTGGATTTTGCATCACCTCCTGAGGTGTGCCACTAGCAACAATTTCACCTCCATGTACACCTGCACCCGGACCTATATCTAAAACAAAATCAGCATTACGAATAGCATCCTCGTCATGTTCGACAACAATAACCGTATTCCCTAGATTTCTTAGGTGCATTAAGGTTTTTAATAATCGATCATTGTCACGTTGATGCAAGCCAATGGATGGCTCATCCAGAATATACATCACACCAACAAGGCCAGAACCAATTTGGCTGGCTAAACGAATACGTTGTGCTTCACCACCTGATAAGGTTTCAGCGCTGCGCGCTAACGAAAGATAATCCAAGCCCACATTAACAAGAAAACCTAATCGCTCAACAATTTCCTTATTGATTTTTGCGGCAATCTCACCCTTGTATCCCGTCATACGCAAATTTTTAAAAAAATCATACGCGTTCTCGATCGAATAGGCTGTAATTTCAGGTAAATTTTTATTATCAATAAAGACATGGCGTGCCTCAACACGTAATCTTGCGCCCTGGCAGCTCAAACAAGGTCTGGACGATAAATATTTGGCAAGTTCTTCACGAATCATTCCTGAATCAGAATCACGATAACGTCGTTGCATATTAGGAATAATACCTTCGAATGAATGACGCTTTACCATATGTCCGCCCCCAGGCCTATGATATTGAAACTCGATCAGTTCCTGTCCACTTCCATACAAAATAACTTGGCGGATATCTTCAGACAAATCGCAAAATGCAGTATTTGTATCAAACCCATAATGCGCCGCAAGTGACTCCAGCATTGAATAATAATAGGTAGTTTTTTTATCCCAACCACGAATAGCCCCCTCAGCTAAACTTGCCGTTTGATCATGAACCACCCGCTCTGGATCAAAAAATTGATCCACACCGAGCCCATCACAACCAGGACACGCACCTACCGGATTATTAAACGAAAAAAGTCTGGGTTCTAATTCACTGAGGCTATAGCCACATTCAGGGCATGCAAATTTTGAAGAGAATACCAGTTCATTGAATTGATTATCCATGGATGCCACGAGCGCGAGGCCCTCGGCTAAATTTAGGGCATTTTCAAATGACTCACTGAGTCGTTGGGCAATTTCTGGCCTCACTTTAAAACGATCCACCACTACTTCAATAGTATGCTTTGTGCGTAAACCTAATTTAGGTGGGGAATCCAATTCATAAAGCTCACCATCAATACGAGCTCGCACATAACCTTGGGCTTGTAATTGTTGTAAGAGCTGAACCTGTTCCCCCTTTCGTTCTCGAACTACCGGTGCCAAAATCATCACCTTGCTATCAAGAGGCAAAGCTAAAACCTGATCAACCATTTGACTAATGGTTTGTGCATGTAAACTCACATGATGGGTCGGGCAACGTGGCTCTCCAACTCGGGCATAAAGTAACCTTAAATAATCATAAATTTCAGTAATAGTCCCAACTGTTGAGCGAGGATTATGAGAAGTTGCTTTTTGCTCAATAGAAATGGCGGGGGATAAACCCTCAATAGAATCAACATCAGGCTTTTCCATCATAGCCAAAAATTGTCGGGCATATGCGGATAAAGATTCTACGTAACGGCGTTGTCCCTCCGCATATAAGGTATCAAAAGCTAAAGAAGACTTACCCGAACCAGATAACCCTGTAATGACGATCATTTTATCTCGTGGTAAATCCAAATCGAGATTTTTTAAATTGTGGGTTCTTGCGCCCCGTATAGAGATAACATGCATATATTTCAATCAATGACTTAAAAATAGCCTATTGTTTTTTTACTTAAAGAGGCTAAATTATAAGATAATACGATAAAAATGTGGAGCATTTAACCTAATTAAGTATCTGCACAAATAGCTCGTATTTTTTTAGACTGTTTTTATCAGGGGTTTAAGTTTATTTTGTACGCATTTCAAACTCCTAATTATGCTACAATGAATACATAAATCATTAATTTTGAACTAAAAAAGGATTTTAAAATGAAATCTCTTTTACAAAAAACACTCCTATACCTTGTACTTGCTACTTCCTCGTTGAACCTCTATGCGCAAACTGATGCTGAAGTGTGCCAATGGGTAAAACAAATTATCCTGAATACTCTGTCCATAGATTACAATTATAAATTCAAAGACCATGTGGCATTTCGTAAAAATTATTCAGATAACGCCTGGAATGCTATATTCGTATTCTTAGGGGGATACGTAAAAATTGTAAGGGCACAACATCTTACCCTTAACCCTAAATTTGCAACGGACCCCTTTGTTGAAAGTGAAGGAGTTTCTAATGGAGTCCACTATTGGCGGGTTGATTCAGTTGTGCTGGTTCCTGAACTAAATGAAATGGTTGCCTTTTCCATGGTAGTAACAAAACCTTTTGATCGTTTTATTATTCAAAGCGTTGATATGGTAAAAAAGGATAATCCATGAACCTCTTGACCCGTTTTAAGTTTTTTCTCTGGAAGTTCGGTCATTTTAAAGTACCAATGATTGGTTATTTAAAACCTCGCATCATAAAACTTAACAATACGGAAATAGTCATTCGTTTGCCTCTGAAGAGGCGGAGTCGCAATCATTTAAATTCGATGTATTTTGGCGCCCTTTCGGTAGGAGCTGATCTCGCAGGAGGATTACATGGCTTTTATCATGCAACCCAAAAACAATGCCAGATCTCCCTTGCTTTCAAATCCTTTCAGGCGCAGTTTTTACGCCGACCAGAATCAGATGTCTACTTTGTCTGTTCTGAAGGCGCATTAGTTGAAACGATGATACAAGAATCAAAAAATTCAGGCGAAAGGGTTACCAAACCGATTCATATAAAAGCGTTCACCGATTACCCAACCTTGCAAGAAGTTGTTGCGGATTTTATTTTAGAACTCTCGATTAAAGTTCATTCTTAAGGTTATTGGCCTGAACGCGCCAATCTGCGAATGCATCGTATTCTATTTTCTAAAAAAATAACCTATCCCCATGCACCCTCTGCAAACTAATTCTACTGACTTTTTTATGTTGATTCATTGATTTATCGATAGTTTTAGATGAAAATATTACCAAACTGAAGTATTCTTAATACTGACTTAAGTATTGTTTTGTAAAATGCTTGAGATCAAATCTTTTGGGTATCTGTAATGATTGAAGAATATATAAAATTATTAGAGTCATTTAAACGAAACCAGATATCAAAATTATTAGAACGCATTGATACAAAATTATTTGAAATCCTCTACAGCAAACACGTTAGCCCACGCTTAATTCCTTTTTTTCCACGTTATGAACTTTGTTTCATGACCGATGAAACAAAATTAGAACCCGGTAAACTCTATGTTAGGGAAAATCAAGGAAAAATTACCTATTCGGTCATAGCCCCCAATGGCGAAACAATCGAAGATGCGGTCTTGGAAGAACCTGCTTCCCCGTCCCCTTTTAAATATAAGCTGGCGTTAATGTCTGACATGGTGACGCCTCAAAAAGGTTTCTTTTATGTTCGTATGTTGAATGAGGGATTTGAATATACGGTGATTGATCCTAATGGAAAAACAGTTACCGGCCTCATAAAAAAAGAAGAACTTAAAGTGAACCCGAACTCTAATCTTTCTTTTGAAAATTTAGAGTCATTAATGCCCGAAATTATCAATCTAACGGCAAAAAAGAAACATACCCACCCATTTGTATTAACCGCACTTAAACCAAATATACTTTCAGCTGTTGCAAGAAAAGGCCATATTCAATGGGCCCCCTTTACTGATTACTCCCTCGATCCTGATAATATTTCTCAGATTAAGAAACTAATTAATGCGCTTTACCATGGGCGACGCACCTTTATAGATTTAGAAAATGCTGATGTTAGAAATAAACCTTATACTGATTTGAAATCACTTTGGAATAAGACTGTTGATTCAGCTTACGAAGCAAGCTATTTGCTGACTCATTTAGATGTCGATTTAACAGACATGTTTAGTGAAGAATTAGCCGTTATATTGCCACTATTCAGTCAAATCCAGGGTTTTACAGAAAATCATGTAGAGGAACAACAGGCTATAGTAGACGCATTACAACCTAAGCCATTAGCTTACAATGCAGGAAAAGTGGCTGGGATTACGGTTGATCAATTGCGCCCTCTTGATGGGGATGTGGACTATAATTTTCTAACCCAATTCAGTGCGGTCTTACCTAGTTATATTGATAAGCTAACCCAGCATATTCAACAATTTTCATCTCAAATTAAAGAATCGGAACCTAAACTTAATAAAGAAAAGCTAGACGAGTTACAAAATGCCGCACTTCACTTATTAAATGATTTAGAGAGTTTAAAGGGTGGCAGCGTTTTTGTTTCACTTAAGTTCTTAAACTACATCCATATCATACGCAATATTATTACCTTATCCATGAGCTCACTGGAACAAATAGGAGAGCTAAGTGATTCATCCCAGGATTTAGTCCGTGATAAATTAGCCTATTTAAAATATAGTTTAATACCCACTTTATTTGGTTTAGTCGACAAAATTGAAGATAATGCCATGTTAAAACCGGGAACATTGTCAGTTCCCCTGATGGAAAAAGTGAAAGTACTCTATGAGGCAATTCTTTATCTGCCTAAAAAAGCAGTCGACTTTAAAACTAAGGGAGCAGAACTACTTGAGATTGAGGATCCACGCTTTATCGAATCAAGATTGGAAATGTCCTACAAGCGAATTGATAAGGCAAATAAGGCATTGTACAAAATCCAGAAAGCACGGGAAGCCTGTTCCCAATTTTTCGAAATATTAAATGATCCTCGTTATACAAACGTTCGGATATATCAGTTTCCCCCAGAGGTTAAAAAAGAGCTGATAAAAAATTATAAATTGATTAGTCCTTACATGTCTAAGCTGGACATTGATTTCAATACATTAATTATTGAAAAACTCAACGCAGAAAAAGAAGATTGGAACTCTTATCTAAAGAAACCATGGCGTTTGCTCAGGGGACAATATCCCGCAGATCATATACGCTTTGTTTTAGAAAAACAAAAGGCTGTGGAAGATTTAATTATAAAAGCGGAAAACAGCCAACTCTTTCATATTAATTTAAATAAAGATCTCATCGAATCAGTCCACAAAAACACCAAATTATTTTTATTTCCTTATAGTGAAAAAGAAAATGTCTATTCTCTTGATGAGTCCGGACCATTACAAATTGAAAAAGACATCCATAAAAAATTCAAGCTTACGAAAGCCGAATTTCAACGTGTACAAAATGCCTATATTCGTTTTGCCCAAATAGTAAAAAGACAAATAGCAGCCCAGCCTGAACTAGAAAACAATTTAGCGTTGAATAAGCTTGAAAGCACATTACAAAATGAATGTCAGCGCTTATACAACGTCTTTCAGCCTTATCTGTGCGCGTTTACCACATATCAATATCAAGATGCAGCCAAAAGCCTAGAGCAACACTTGAGCGAATTTTTTACAAAAAAAACAAATACAGATGCCCCAACTACAAAACTTTTTCTTAATCTTGATAAAAATATCCAGGAGTTTTTTAATCAAATAAATTATGACTGGTCTAACAAAAGTGAACTTCAACAAGCTCAATCTGCTTATATTCGCTTTTCACAACTTATAAAAAAACAAATAGATGTTAAACCAGAACTTTATGGCAACAGTCTGCTTCTCACTAATCTTGATGAAGAGACCAAAAAGCAATGTCAAAATTTTTATCAAACTTTTAAACCCTATTTCAAGTTTTTGGTATCATCTGATCTTAAAGATTCCGCGCAAAACTTTGAACAATATTTAGTTGATTTATTCGCTAATAAACCCTTGGATATTTTAGACGCCCCAGCTACTTCTTTATTTTTAAAACTGGATAAAGAGATTCTGGTGTTTTTTGAAAAATCGAAAGAGAAAAAGGATAAAGAGTTCTTTACCAAATGGAAAGATAAAAGTGAATTTTATTACGACTTTTCGAAAAAGAGTTTTCTTTCTGAAGAGGAATCAAAAAACTTACAAATTAAACGCGAACAAGATGCAAAGCTTCATTTTAAAAAAGAAGAAAGTAATAAAATACTTCAAAATCCTGAGCAATTGAGTGCTGATCAGGCTCTTGATATGTGGCAGTGGTATCGAAATAAATATAATAAATTTTTAGTTGTTCGAAATGCATATGCCCAATTTCTAGAACTTATAAGACCTCAACTTAGCGGAAAAAAACTACTCCTTGAGAATCTTGATCCTCAAGTAAAGGAGCAGTGCCGTAATTTGTATAGTATTTTCCAATCCTATCTTCTTGGTGCTGTCCCTGTAGAAAATAAAGAAGCTGCGCTGGAATTTGATAAATATATCGTTGATTCATTATCAAATAGAAAGTTAAGCAACAAAGATAAGCCCTCGATACATACATTCAGGGACTTAGACCGCCATTTTCAAGTTTTTTTTAGCAGAACTCATAGAAAATGGCAAACAAGGGCTCAAACCTATTATGATTTGGCCCAAGAAAAATTTATTCTTGAAAATGAGCACAATGATCTAGATCCCAAAGCAAATAAAAGAGCTCATTATGTCATTTCACATACTAATTACTCAAAAGCCATCCATGAGTTTAGATCATCCTTATTTGAAATTACAAAACTATTTAATAAAGCAATGAGGGCCGAATTAAGACCTCAAAACGCAGGGGTTCCTTTCCCCGAAATGGAGAATGACAACCGAAGATTAGCGCAAAGCAAACAGGTATGTGCTTTAAAAGATATATTTAACAGTATGTACCATCTGGAAGGCATTGTTCTTGAATTAGAGAAATTAAATAATAACAGTGCTAAAAGTCTTTATGTATATTATTTATTACAAGCGTATGGGCACGTTAACGAAATCATTAAACTAACCCAGCGCTTAGTTGCTGATCCTCACCTGGGATTCATTGCTCGCGAATTGCAGGATAAAGCCCAAAATCTATATGCAACTATCCAGGAGCAATCCGATGCATACCAAGTTGGTCCAGAGCAGGTTCGTTATGGCTCACCTACGGTACAATATAATGCACTTTGGTATGTCCTTAATGCCTTTTATATAGGACCTAAACACATAAGGGCCTTAAACAATACGAATTATCTAACTACAGAAGAACTCGACGACTTACATATTCGCGCTAAAAAAGCGACTTTATTCATTGAAAACTTGATAAAAAGCTCTGACTCTTATTTCAAATTGTTCTTGCAAACACCAAACATGATTTATCTGTACCAAGAGCTAACTCAAAAACTCAATGAATTCACAACGACATCTCACGACGCGGTTCTTAACAACATAAACCAAATGCAATCTGCGGTATTTACTCCTATGCTTCTTGAAGCGGATCTTTGGGAAAATAGATTGGGATTAGAACCGGGGAAACTATCAGAACCTTTAAGACAAATAACCAATGAATTTTTTAAGGGATTACTACACCCGTTTGGCTTAGACTCCAAAACCCATCTATCCTTAGTTTGTGATCAAGAACCCTTGAGTAAAAGAACGGTATTGACGAACAATCAAATTAAAAGTGCGAAAAAGTATCTTAAAAATATAGAAAATGAATATAAAGATATTGAAGATTTATACCAATGTTATCTTTTATATCATGATCCTGAAAGTATTTTGCCATCAGAAGAAGAAACAAAGAGAAATAAAGAGAATTTACGGATAGCCTACCAAAAAGCACGCCCTAAAATTGTAAAACTAATACAAGATAAAAAAATTAATATTGAACCTAGCAATTATCCTGAAGATCTTGCACTTGATGAACTCTGTAATTCCGGATTAAAAACTCATCTTAATCCTCCCACTCAAGTCGAAGCATTAATCAAAGCAAGCCATCATTACTATTTAGGTTTAAAAGCAACCCATGAAATGAGACTTGCTACTGCGGAAGAAAAATTAACCTATCTTACTGATTTAGTTGGAGTTCAGGAAAAAGAAAATACTACGTTTGTTGAACAATATACTACAGAATCCTTTGATAAGCATTATACACTTTATTGCAATCGACACATTGGACTGCAGTACACAGACAAAGAGTATCAAGCTAAGTTAGAAAAATACTTGCTTAATTTCAGAAATGAAATCATCGCTGAATCAAAAACAGCAAATGATATTAATTTAAACATACAAAAACGGTTAAAAGAAAAAATTAGTCTTTTTGAAAAAAGACATTACGCCGAATACTATCATCTTGATTCAGTCCGAGTCGCTTTAGCCCAATTCAAAAATTACTTTAGTTATTCTACGGTACAGATACAAAAAAATAATTCATTATTTGAAAGTGAAACAACTTTAAACCAGAAAAGCAAATGCATCAAGGAGCTTGAAGATATTGCAGAAACCCCCCATTTAGAGGTAAAGGAACGTTTGGATCTGATTAAAAATAAAGTTAAAAACCCTAATTTTGAACGTATTATCCTTAATCACAGACAAACCAATACTTTTAGTTTTAATTTCTTAAAAATATGTTTCCTATCTTTGTTAGAGGCATTGCATTTATATACTCCAACTCGCAAAAAACTTTTGGATGGTGTCAATAATGCAGTGCATCACCCTCCCGAAATAAGTGAATTGACAAAGCGCTTTGGTTTGTTTGTTTCTGCACCTACGAAGGACGTCACAAAAAAATATGAAGCACCAACCCTCATTACAGCTCCTACAGCTTAAACGTTCTATTAACTATGTAGCGAGATAGCTTGAGGCAAATCCATAGTTTATATTGATTTGAAGCATTTAATTACAATCTCATTGTTGGGATATGTGCTTAATTGAACTATATAAATTCTTCATCTTCAGGGGTTGCTCTTTTCGCATGATCTGCTGCTAACAATAAATACATGGCGGGAACAACAAAAAGCGTAAATAAAGTTCCAATCGAAATTCCCATTGCAATAACCAAGCCAATATTAAAACGACTTTCCGCTCCTGCTCCCGTTGCAAAAATTAATGGGATTACACCTAATACCATTGCAGCAGTAGTCATTAAAATAGGGCGTAGCCGTATGGCAGCTGCTGCCTTAATTGCCGCTAATTTTTTTTGCCCTTCAGCTTGTAAGTCATTGGCAAATTGGACGATTAAAATACCATGCTTACTTATCAACCCGATTAAAGTAACAAGACCTACTTCACTGTAAATATTAAGCGTAGCGTGTCCGATACCTAGACTCACAAAGATCATTGCCCCACAAATAGACATAGGCACGCTAATCAAAACAATCAGGGGATCACGAAAACTTTCAAATAAGGCTGATAATGCCAAAAAGATAATAATTAAAGCAAAGAAAAAGGTAAAAATGAGGTTGGCCCCTTCTTGAATAAATTGTCGTGATTGGGCACCATAATCGATGTAATAACCTTGAGGCAAAGTTTGGTTGGCAATATTGGCTAAAGTCTCTAGCGCATGCCCCATAGTCACTCCGGGAAATGCCACTGCTGAAATTGTTGCTGAATTAAGTTGTTGAAAATGGTTTAACGATTCAGGGACAATTTGCCGTTGTAGCTCAGCAACAGTAGATAGAGGAACAGATGCCCCTGAAGAAGTCTTTATATAATAATTCAGTAGTTCATCTGTATTTAAGCGACTTTCTCTCTTTACCTGTGGAATCACCTGATAAGAGCGACCTGCATAATTAAAATAATTAATATACCCTTCGCTTAAAGCAGATCCAAATAAATTGCCAATATCTTGCATGGTTAAACCAAACTCTGCAATTTTATCGCGATCTAAATTAACCTTGGTTTGAATTTGGTCAATCTTGAGATCGGGATCAATATAGGCAAAAATACCCGAGCTATGCGCTTTATCTAAAATACTTTGTAACACCAAGTTCAGATTGTCAAAAGGTTCAGTCGTTGTAATAACAAATTGAATTGGAAGCCCACTCCCTCCCCCGGGTAATGACGGCAGTTGGAAAGCAGCTACTTTAGCACCAGCAATTTGTTTTAGTTCTTTTTGAATCAACGGTTGCAGTTGATTTGTTGTTCGTTGACGCTGATCCCAGGGCTTTAGAACCATACCAATAATAGAAGTATTTAATCCCTGGGATCCATCAACTTGAAAAATATGATCGGTTTCAGGATATTTTTTGAAAATTTTGCCTACTTCATCGGCGTACATCTTGGTTTGGTCTAATGATGAATTTGCAGGGGCAGTGACTTGAGCAATGATCACCCCAAGATCTTCTTGTGGGGCTAATTCAGAAGCGGAAGTGATAAAAAGAAAATAATTACTGGCAAGAATAATTATCGCAAAGACAACAACAACAGACAAATGCTTTAAGGTAGAAGCTAAAATTCGCTCATAAAACCGCTCCAATCTTGCAAATAAGCGATCAATATAAGCCATAAAACTTTCTTTGGCACCTCCATTTCCAATCTTGAGCAATTTAGAACACATCATCGGTGATAAAGTAAGAGCAATAACTGCTGAAACGGTAACCGCGCCCGCAAGAGAAAAAGCAAATTCCGTAAATAAAGCGCCGGTTAATCCGCCCATAAAACCAATAGGTAAATAGACTGCAATTAAAACAATAGTAATCGCAATAATTGGATTGGCTAACTCACGTGCACCTAACAATGCTGCTTTTAATCGAGTTTGTCCCTCTTCTATATGCCGCTGCACGTTTTCAACAACGATAATGGCATCATCAACTACTAAACCAATTGCCAGTACCAAAGCCAATAAGGTAAGAAGATTAATGGAGTATCCCAAAATAAGCATAATCCAGAATGCGCCAATAAGAGACAAAGGAATAGCAACAATTGGAATAAGAACCGAACGCATAGAGCCTAAAAATAGAAAAATAACTGCCGTTACAATAAGAAACGCTTCTAAAAGGGAAACTATAACTTCATGAATTGATGAATGAACAAATAAACTCGCATCATAAACAATTTTTCCGTTTAAACCTTGAGGCAATTGTTCCTGAATCGTAGGAAATATTTTTTTTATGTCATCGATTACTGTTAAAAGATTGGCTGAAGGTGCAACCAAAATACCGACATAAACTGCTGTTCGCCCATCAAAACTCACAGAAGAATTATAGTTTTGTGCTCCCAAAGAAACAGTAGCCACATCCTCCAAATGGATTATAGCCCCATTTTGGGCTTTGATAACCATTTTCTTAAATTGATTCACATCGGTTAAGTTAGTACTGGCAGTTAAGTTTTGGATAAACATCTGACCATCAGTACGTCCTACCGCGGAAATAAAATCGTTATTCGCTAAGGCTGCACCAATTTCTGCTGCTGAAATCCCATAACCCGCCAGCTTAACTGGATCCAGCCAAGCTCGCAAAGCAAAGGTTTGGTTTCCAAGAATTTGCGCATTTTGTACCCCATTTACTGCTTGAAGTTTAGGCTGTACCACGCGAATTATATAATCGGTAATCTTATTGATGGGTAATTCATCGCTATAAAATCCAATATACATTGAGTCAATTGTTTGGCCTACTGAGACAGTGATTACTGGTTGCTGTGAGTTTTTAGGTAACTGATTTAGTACGGCATTAACTTTAGTCGTAATATCCGACAATGCTTTTAACGGATCATAATTAAGGCGAAGATTTACAGTAATTGTACTTGTGCTGGGCGAGCTGATTGATGTCATATAATCAATACCATTCGCTTGAGCAATTGAATTTTCCAAAGGTGTTGTAATAAATCCGGCAATTACATCAGGATCTGCACCAGTATAAGTCGTAGTCACTGTTACAATAGCATTTTCAGTAAATGGATATTGCATGATTGGCAAAGAGTTAATCGAACGTAACCCCATAGCCAAAAGCATCAAGCTAATCACTGTAGCCAGTACTGGTCTTTTTATAAAAATATCCGTATACCGCATTGTTACAAATCCTTAGATTATTTCTCAACAACCTTCGGTGATGCTTCATTACTGGGTTGTAGTTGATTATTGATTACGACCTGACTGCCATTTTTTAGCTTCAATTGACCACTGGTCACTATAACATCCCCTTGATGTAACCCTTTTAATACAGCAATTTGATCACCACGAGTATCACCAACTGTAACAAAAACTTGTTGTGCTACAAGAATTGGTTGATTTTTAGTATCCTTTTTACCACTGTCCTTAACCAAATAAACAATGTCACCATACGGATTAAACGTAATTGCTGACTGGGGTATCGTAAGATAGCTCTGCTTGTTTCCCACTTCCACTTCAACCCGTGTAAACATGCCCGGTTTCAATTTAAAATCCGGATTAGGAAAAGTGGCCTCAACTTCTACATTACGAGTCGCACTGTCCACATTTGGTTCAATCGTAGTAATCGTTCCTTGAAAAACTTGATTTGTAAAAGTATCGGTAACCATCTTGACCTTCTGTCCTAATTCGAGACGAGCCAATGCTTGTTGCGGTAAATAGAAATCTGCATAAATAATATCTAAAGCCTGCAAACTAACGACAGTATCACCTACATTAAGATATTGCCCGGGGTTAACGTTTCTAACGCCCAATTGTCCTGAAAAAGGTGCGCGTATGGTTTTCTTTTCTACGGTTGCCGCTTGTTCTTCAACTTGAGCCTGCAAATTACGCAAATTCCATTCATCAGTATCCAATGTTTGCTTACTTACGGCACGCACTGCATATTGAGCCTTATCTCGTTTGTAAGTAATTTTTGCTAATTCAACTTGTGCCTGCAGTGAATGCAACAGCCCCAGTTCGGTTCCTGCATTTAATTGCACCAAAATAGAACCTTTTTGCACAGCAGAACCCGGTTTAAAATAGATTTTTTGCACCATACCAGCAAGCTCCGTCGTCACATTAACCCCAAGAACAGCGCGTAGGCTACCTACTGCTTTTAGAGTTGGCTGCCATAAGGAAGCCTCAACTTTCATTGTCGAAACAGTAACAGCAGGTGCTTGCATCTGGGAAAGATATTTTTTCAGCATATAGCTGCTAAAGCCTTTCCAACCAAAAATAAGGCCAAAAAGAATACCTACAGCAATTAGCATAATGATCATTTGTTTTTTTAAGAAAATTTCTTTCATCATAGACACTCTTTGACACACCAAGGTTTATGCCACCAGCCACCGCCCAAAGCCTGGAACAATGCCGCCGTATCGTTATAACGTGTGGCCTGAGCTTGAATACGACTAATACGCGTCTGTTGGTATTGCTGTTGTGCGTTTAATAAATTGATGTAACTCACTGCACCTAAACGGTATTGTTTGAGAGTAAGGTTTAAAGACGCCCGCGCTGCATCTTCAGCTCTTATTTGGGCTTGCAAGGTGCGCGCATCTACTTCTAATCCTCTTAAGACATCGGCCACATTTTGGAATGCTTGTAACACAATCTGCTGATATTGTGCTGCGGTTTGTTGATAAGCAGCTATTGCTGCCCGTCGTTGGGCAAGTAATGCCCCTCCATGAAATAAAGGTTGCAACACTGTCCCTGTTGCTGACCACACATTATTTCTTGCAGTATACAGATTTGACCAAGAAGTATTAAGCCATCCCTCATTGGCACTAATTGTAAACTGTGGAAAGAGATTCGCTGTAGCAACACCTATTTGCGCGCAAGCTGCATGCAACAAAGCCTCAGAGGCTCGTACATCAGGACGTTGACGAACGAGATTTGAAGGCAAACTTACAGGTAATTCTGTAGGCAGCTTTAAGCGATCCAGACGGATAGTGGGTAAAGGTCCATCTGGAAATGCACCTACGAGAGTAGATAATGCATGCTTCGCTTGAGATAAGCTCTTTTGTAATGGAGGTAAAGTTGCTTTCGATTGCTCCAATAAAGTTTGTTGTGTTAATACATTTTCTTTTGAAACACCCCCTAAACGATATTGTTTGTTTAATAGGTTAAGGATGCCTTGTTCTGCCTGAATCAATTCAAGAGTTGCTTCAATTTGTGCTTGATAGGATGCAACCGCTACGGCAGTGGTCACTATGTTAGACGTTAATGTGAGATAAGCGGCAATGACTTCAAATTGTTGGTAATCAACTTGTGCTCGCAATGCTTCGATTTGTCGTCGCGCACCACCAAAAACATCCAAAGTATAGGATAAATTAAAAGAAGTATAATAAAGGCTAAAAGTAACGCTCTCCGAGGGGATGCCGATTTGTACCCCTGAATAGCGCTGTCGTTGTATCGCATCAGTAACATCTATAGCAGGCCACATTGAATTACCTATTTGCTCTTTTAAATTTTCCTGAGCCTGACGTAACGCAGCGGAAGCTGCGACCAAAGTAGGGCTGTTAGCTAATCCTGTATGTATCAACTGATTGATTTCAGGGGAATGATAAAGCTCCCACCACAAAAGTGGGATATCTTTATTGGTAATAAATGATTGCTGTTGGCCTCCTGAACCAGCAGTTTTTACCGTTTTTTCAGGTAATGGTTTTTCAGTATAGTGTTTGACCTTGGGTGGCGCAGGAGAATGGAAGTTTGGGCCAACCATACAAGAAGTGTGGAGAAAAGCACTGAGGAGTACTCCACATAACATTCTTGTACGACGTATAGAAGCGAACACTAATTACAATCCCTTGTCAATCATGTAAAATCAATGACTAATTTAACATGAATTGAAATGAGTTGACAGTTTCAAATCTTGTTTTGTTTCTCTCTCTCATCAAAATTAATAAAACAATAATTGAGCAATTAATAGCCATGCAGTATAATTAATGACTTAAAATATACTTAATGTTTTATCTCTGCAAATTAAAGGTGGCAGCCACCTATTTAAAAGTAGCTTTAATGTTAACAAATAAGGATCCAACATGCCTGCTGTAAAAATTACTGGAATGGGGCGTTATTTACCTAGAAACAAAGTTTTTTCTACAGAATTAGATGCAAAACTTAATTTACCAAACGGAAGCGTACAAAAAAAATCCGGGCTCATTTCACGTCATTTTGTTTCACCCGATGAAACAACTTCCTACATGGGCGCAAAAGCCTCCCTCTCTGCGGTACAGCAAGCAAACATTAAATTAGCCGATATTGATGCTATCATCAGTGCCTGTGGTGTGGGTGAACAAGCAATTCCCTGTACCTCAGTATTAATCCAAAAACAATTAGGATTGGAAGAATCGGGAATTGCTTGTTTTGATGTAAACAGTACCTGTTTAAGTTTCGTAAGTGCCTTGGATATTGCTTCTTATTTAATCGCAGGTAATCGATTTAACCGTATTCTTATTGTTTCCAGTGATATTGCTTCAGCAGGTCTAAATTGGCAAGACATGGAAACCTGTACCATTTTTGGTGATGGCGCTGCTGCATGTATCCTTGAAAAAAGTGATGGCTGTAGTCGAATTTTATCATCACATCATGAAACCCATAGTATTGGTTCTACGTTCTGTCAATTAGAGGCAGGGGGAACACGCTTACCGGCTAAAAACCCTTTAACAAATAGGGAACAAGGTTTATTCCACATGGAAGGCAAAAGAGTGTTCAAATTAGCCTCCAGGTTATTAGATAGCCTCATGGATAACCTGTTACATAAAGCTAATTTAAAAATGCAGGATATTGATTGGTTTATTCCGCATCAGGCAAGCTTACTTGCCATGCATCACATCCAAAAAAGGCTGAATATTCCTGCTGAAAAATTTGTATCCATTTACCCATATCATGGAAATCAGATTGCAGCCTCAATCCCCACTGCATTATCTACTCTCATTGACACAAATCAATTACACCGTGGACAATTAGTACTGTTATTGGGTACAGGTGCTGGCTTAGCAGCTGGTGGCGTGATTTTGGAGTATTAAGATGAGATGTGTCGTTACGGGAGCAACGGGTTGTCTTGGGATAAATTTAACAAAACGCTTAGTGGAAGACGGACACGAAGTGATAGCCTTGGGACGTAATGAACAACTTGGCAACATCATTACCCAGCTAGGAGCCCAATTTATTACCGTAGATTTAGCAAATAAAACCAAATTAAAAGAAACAGCACAAAAGGCTCAAACCATTTTTCATTGTGCTGCACTTTCCAGTCCCTGGGGATGTTATAAGGATTTTTATGAAGCCAATGTTGCAGGAACACAACATATCATAGAAGCAACTCCAGAAAATGCGCGATTAGTATACGTTTCCTCCCCCAGTATCTATTTTAATTTCACGGAACAATATAACATCAAAGAAGATATGGCATTACCGCCAAAACCTGCAAATTATTATGTAAAAACTAAATTACTCGCCGAAGCGGTAGTGGACAAAGCCTACCAAGAGAAAAATCTGAATGTGATTACTTTGCGTCCGCGCGCTATTTTTGGTCCTTATGATCGAGCAATTTTTCCTCGTCTGTTAAAGAATGAAAAGAAAGGCTTCTTGCCTATTATTGGTGATGGAAAAAATGTGATCGACATTACTTACGTTGAAAATGTTGTAGAAAGCTTGCTCCTAGCCGCTCGCGCAGACCAACAGTTTTGTGGTAAAAAGTACAATATAACCAATAATGAACCCCAAACACTTTTAAACATTCTGACACAGCTTTTCCATGCGTTACAAAAACCATTTACACCTAAATTTATCCCTTATTCCGTTGCAAAAATTTACGCTACCTGCATGGAAAAAGCTTTTAGCCTACCCTTTATTACCAAAGAGCCTCGCCTAACCCAATACAGCGCGGCGGTTTTATCTTTGGGGCAAACTTTGAATATTGATGCCGCTCAAAAAGATTTAGGCTATCAACCCAAAATAAATATTGCACAAGGCATTGAACGTTTTGCCCAGTGGTATCAAACATCATGATTGAATATCAATTATTTGAAGCAGGCTTTTGCAAGCATTGTGAACGCATGACCCTAAAGAATGGTCGCTTGAAGCAATGCGAATATCCAGCAATTTGCGCTTTAATAAAACATCCAAAACAAGGTTATATTTTATTCGATACTGGTTACAGCAACCGATTTTATGAGCTCACCCAAAAATTTCCATTTTCACTTTATAGACGCTTAACTCCCGTGACATTAAAAAAATCACTGAAACAACAATTAGAAGAAAAAAATATTCAAGCCTCTGAGATTAAAGCGATTGTGATCTCACATTTTCATGCAGACCATATAGGTGGCTTAAACGATTTTCCTAATGCCCAATTTTTCTGTCACTTAGATGCTATAAACAATATATCCAATAAAAAAGGCATTAAAGCCTTACTCCAAGGATTTTTACCTGGATTGCTCCCCAAAGATTTTTATGAACGTCTGGTGATTTTAAAAAATGAAATACAACTTGAATCCAATTTAGCTCCTTTTACAAGAGGGTTTGATCTTTTTGATGACAAGAACCTGATTGCTATTCCTCTACCAGGGCATGCGAAAGGACAAATTGGTTTGTATTTTAAAAGTGCTCAATTTCACCCTCCAGAACAAAATACGCAAGAGGTCTTCTTAGTTGCAGATAGTTGCTGGCACCAAGAAGCATTTAAAGAATTTGTGTTTCCCAGTAACGTCACTTACTTAATTCATGACAATAAAGAAGCATACCAACAAACTATAAGAAATTTACATCACCTTTTTAATAACAATAAGACAATAGATATTATTCCTTCTCATTGCCAACAGATACGTACTCGCATTTTGGAAAAACAATAATGATTTTTAGGCTTCTTTATTATTATTTTAAAACTCAATATCTTCAAAAATGTTTTAAATCACGCGAACAATTATCTGCCTATCAGGAAAAAAAGTTTAAAAATTTAATAAAAACAACTTTATATAAATCACCTTTTTATCAACCTTATCTGGATAAACCCTTTGCCCAATGGCCGATTATTAATAAAAAAATAATGATGGAACATTTTGATGAGATAAATACTCAAAAAATAAAAAAAGATCAGGCTTTAGCTTTAGCATTAAATGCGGAACGTACGCGTGATTTCTCTGCTTTAATTAATGATATTGCCGTTGGGCTTTCTTCTGGAACTTCAGGAAATCGCGGATTATTTCTTGTCAGCGCCAGGGAACGCGACGCCTGGGCTGGCATCTTAATGGCCAAGACATTACCTAAAGGATTGAAGAGAAAGGAGCGTATTGCGTTCTTTCTCAGAGCAAATAATAAGCTGTACACAAATTTAAATAAAAATAAAAAAATCCAATTCCATTTCTTTGATTTATCTGAAAACTTTGAAAATCACATTGCCACCCTCAACAAGCTACAACCCACTATTTTATCTGCCCCATCCTCTGTGTTACTGGCCTTAGCTAGAAAAAAGCATTGTTTATCCATTAATCCTGAAAAAATATTCGCAGTAGCTGAAGTTCTAGAACCTCGCGATGAACTCATTATAAGTAACGCTTTTAATTGCCAAATATCCCAAGTGTATCAATGCACGGAAGGTTTTTTGGCAATTAGTCATAAAGAGAATAATCATTTATTGATGAATGAAGAGTATTTAATAATTGAAAAGGAATGGTTAGATGATAGACGATTTGTACCTATTATTACCGACTTATTGCGAACGACACAGCCGATAATTCGTTATCGTCTAGATGATGTGTTGATTGAAGAAAATTCAAATGGCATATTTACCCGCTTAGCAGGGATAGAAGGTCGGGAAGGTGATATCTGTTATGCAACCCAAGGAAATAAAGTTTTCCCTGTTTTTGCAGATCTCTTTCGCCAGAAAATGGCCTCTTTTCCATTTGAATTTGATGATTACACCATCACACAACATCAATTAAATCAATTTACCATTCAAATCACTCCTGACTTATCAGATAAAAATGCATTAATTGATTATTTAAATGAACTTTTTCAGGCTCAAAACTATGACCTCCCCACATGGCGATGGCAGCCCTACTTTCCCAAAGAATTAGGAGCAAAAAATCGTAGAATTCAAGCAATGCCAGGTATCGTGGCTCTTGAGAATCAAATTTGAGCTACGGAACGGTTATACATCAACCGTTCCCTAATTCATAAAAAATTTATTGCGCTGCTCTTTGTATATCTTTACCCACATGAGATACATCTTTACCAAATCCATTTACAGTTCCACAAGCGCTTAAGAACCCAAGTGTTGTCAAAACAATACCCATCATCACTATTTTTTTTAATATATCCATGATATTCCTCTCTTTTACTTTTTATTTAGTGTTACTTAAATTATTCTAGTTCATATTTTATAAACTTAGAAACCCATAAATTCTATTCATTATCAATTAGTCAGTTGATCCTTAATGTTTTTCTTTTAAAATGTTGATAAAGTACGAAACCTGATACAAAAAGGGATTTAAATGTGCGCATAACCTTCATCATCAGCCTATTAACCGCGTTAACCGTAACGGGTTGTTCTTTATTTGGTGAAATTCAGACCAAGACAAAGCCCATTAAAACGGATAATTTATCTGTGAAGCATATTTATAGAATTCCTAAAAATAAATCAAGATCTTATTTTAAACATTTTAATGATCCACAATTAGACCAGCTCATTTCTATAGCCCTAAATGACGCTCCCAATATCCATAGTGCCAAGGCACGAGTTGATCGTTCCCAACAGCTTGCAAAAATAGCCTATTCTACTCTTTGGCCGGCAATTAATCTTGATGGCTATTTAGAAAAAGCATACTTCCCCATTCGTGGAACCATACCTCCGGATATACGACCTCTTCTAACAAGGGTCAATCAAGCAAACATTGCAGAAATAGGTTTCCAATTTAATTATGAACTTGATTTCTGGGGAAAAAACAGGGAAAACCTGGCAAGCAAAATCAGTGAGTCTTTTGCCACACGAATGGATCTGGCTGAAACCAGACTGGTATTGAGTGCCGCAGTTGCAACAACTTATTTTGAAATACAAAATAGTATTATCCAGCAACGCTTAGCACAAGAAAATGTACGGTTGCTAAAACAACTTGCAGACATCATTTTAGACCGTGCAAAACAAGGCATTGCATCAAATATTCCAGTAAAAACGGCGTTAGCAAATTACCAAACAGCCATACTCTCTGTTGAAGATTTCAAACGAGCAGAAATGCAATCACGCCATCAACTTGCTGTATTAATGGGAAAAAATCCTTTTACCACTCAAGTTGATGTTGCTGCTTTCACCTATGACAAAAAGCAACTTGTCCTCCCCAAAATAATTCCTGCAAATATTCTTGCGCAACGACCTGATATTGCTTCGGCACGTGCACTTACAGAATCAGCAGCCCATCAAATTAATGTCGCTAAAACTGCATTTTTTCCTAATATAAATTTGAGGGGTTTATTAAGCGTACAAAGCGTTTATTTTAATAAGGCCTTTAATATATGGTTTGAAAATGACAATGCAAGCGCCGCTATTGATTTACCTATTTTTGATTTAGGTGCCAGGCGAGCAAACCTTGGCGTAAGCTACACACAATTCGAACTTGCAGTGAATCAATATAATCAAACAATTTTAAATTCCTTACAACAGGTTAGTGATCAATTATCTACCTTAAAAACACTTAACACACAAATTGCAGCACAAAACCAGGCATTCAACATTACAGAATCCAATTACAAACTGTTCCAAGCACGATATACTCAAGGAATTATTGATTATCCCCAACTTATTGAAATAAAACAATTATTAATACAGCAAAAAGCGACGTTGCAACAGTTACAAACTCGTCAGAAACAAGCTTTTATCGCTTTATTAACAGCTTTAGGTGGAGAACTCTAGAACATGGCTGAAAATAAAGAAACTGAAACTAAAAAAGAAGGGACAACGCCAGAAACCTTACACAAACGCAAGGTCGCCATGCTAATTCTCGGCGGTGTCTTTTTATTTATTGCTTTTCTATGGCTTACGTATTGGTTGATTTGGGGGCAATTTGAACTTTACACAGATGATGCATATATCAACGGCAATATGGTACAACTCATGCCGCAAGTTGCAGGGACAGTCGTTGAAATAAATACCGATGAAACTCAATTAGTTACTGAAGGGCAAACGATAATTAAATTGGATTCTGCAGATTATAAAGTTGCTTTACAAAAAGCTAAAGCAGATTTGGCTCAATCCGTCCGCCAAGTTCGCCAATATTTTGAAAATGCAGCCCAGGCTCGACAAAAAGTAATTTTGGATAAAGCCAATTTAATTCAAGCCCAACTTGATTTGAAACGACGACAAGGATTAATAGGTAATCGCGCCGTATCCCGTGAAGAAATGCAGCACTATAAAACTGCCTTGGAAGCTGCAGAAGCAACCTATGATCTTTCATTGCATCAACTAGATGCAGCTCTGGCCCTAGTCGAAAATGCACAACTCTATACTCATCCGCTTGTAGAAACTGCCAAAGCAAATTTAAAAAAGGCTTATCTGGACTTACAAAGAACAACTATTAAAGCCCCCATTACCGGTTATGTTGCTAAACGTAGTGTTCAGCCAGGTCAGCAAGTATCAATGAATTCTGTAATGTTAGCAATTATTCCGCTAAACGATACCTGGATTGATGCAAATTATAAAGAATCTGATCTCAATGATATCCGTATTGGTCAGCCCGTTACTATTTATGCTGATGCATATCCTGGGATTACATATCATGGCAAAGTTGTTGGATTAAATGCAGGAACAGGTTCAGCTTTTGCATTATTACCACCACAAAATGCAACCGGAAATTGGATTAAAATAGTACAAAGACTTCCTGTTCGCATAAATTTGGATCCTGATGAATTGAAAAAGAACCCACTGCAATTAGGATTGTCTATGCGCGTTACCATTAATATTCACAATTTAAAGGGAAGCAGGCTCCCTCAAAAACCAGAGCCCGAATTTAAATTTGAAACAAACGTTTACAAAAAACAGTTAGCAGATGTAGAACCTCTCATTAACGACATTTTGCAAGCGAACGCCCCAGACATGTCCTTACCCAGGAGTAAAACATAATGACTGATCTACCACCTCTTACCGGCAGTAGATTGGTATTGATGACCGTTTCATTGTCTTTAGCAATTTTTATGAATGTCCTGGATATTTCTATTGCCAACGTAGCCATTCCGACTATTGCAGGAGATCTAGGGGTAAGTCCTGACAATGGTACGTGGGTTATCACCTCATTTGCAGTCAGTCAAGCAATTATGCTACCGCTTACAGGGTGGCTTGCAAAACGATTTGGCGAAGTTCGTCTTTTTGTTTTTTCCACCGCATTGTTTACAATCGCTTCCGTACTTTGTGGATTATCTATGAATTTAGAAATGCTGGTTTTTTTTCGGGTAGTTCAAGGTGCTGTTTCAGGTCCTATGATTCCATTATCACAAAGTATTTTACTTGCTAACTATCCTCCAGAAAAAAGAGGCCTGGCTACCGGCATATGGGCTATGACTGCAGTTGTTGGACCAATATTTGGCCCCATTATGGGAGGAATCATCACTGACAATTATACTTGGCCATGGATTTTTTATATTAACCTGCCCGTTGGAATCTTTTCTGTTATCTTCACTATGATTACACTCACTGGCAGGGAAAGCCCCACTGCCAAATTGCCCATTGATTTCATAGGCTTATTGTTATTAACTATTGGTATTGGATGTTTGCAAGTTTTGCTCGATAAAGGATACGACTCCGACTGGTTTCATTCAAATTTTATTATTACTTTAGCAATTATCTCCACAGTGACACTAAGCTTCTTAGTTGTTTGGCTTCTCACGCAAAATAATCCTATTATCGATTTACGTTTATTTACCCAGCGAAATTTTTCAATAGGAACGATCAGCCTTACTTTGGGCTTTCTTGTTTATTTTGCCACGGTGGTTATTTTCCCATTATGGCTACAAACACAAATGGGCTACACTCCAACCTGGGCGGGTCTTGCCGTTGCCCCAGTAGGAGTCTTACCCTTTTTTTTAACGCCTATTGTTGGTAACTACATGGGTAAATTTGATTTGCGTATCATTATTAGTATTGGTTTTATTGTATTTACACTCACTTCGATGTGGCAGTCTACTTTTTACACAGGTATAGGTTTTACCCAATTAATTGAACCCCGGTTCCTTCAGGGAATTGGGCTTGCATTTTTCTTTACGCCATTAATCGCTTTAATTTTAGCTGAGCTCCCCCCTGAACGACTAGCCAGTGCCTTGGGACTTGCTAATTTCTTCCGTATCCTGGGCAGTAGTTTTGGCACATCAATCAGTCTCACTTTGTGGAACAATAGGGAAGCATTTCATCAAAGTCAGCTTGTTGAGCAAATAACCGTCTATAATCCTTTGGTTCAAAAAACTACAGAACAACTGCATACGCTAGGCATATCAGGAAAACAAAGCTTTGGAGTTCTCTATACTACTGTCATTAACCAGGCCTATATGTTAGCTACCAACGATATTTTTAGGCTTGCAGCCTGGATTTTCGTATTTTTACTCATCATAATTTGGTTCGCAAAACCAACGTTTGCCAGTGCATCAAAAGGCTTTGCAGCAGAATAGTTTAATGATAGTTTAATACCCAAGACATCCCTATAATTTGCCCCGATTTTAACAATAAATAAAAGGTGTTCCGAAATGAAAAAATGGATGATACTGGCAGCAAGCTTAATGATGAGCACTATACACGCAGAACAATCTTGGTGCGGTTATAAAGATTATTTTCGTATCTACAGCGCATCTCACCCTGATGTCGTTATTACCAATGGATTTAGTGATCAAGGTGTGATACTGCAAATATTAGGTCTACATAGTTTTGAGATCTCTGATTCTCATGAATGTCACTATGGCTATGCTCTAGTGACAGTTGGTGATAAGCAAAACAACTGGTGTGTCCTGGATATTAAAGATGGCCCATTAATAAATCATCCTGTAGTACACGCTTCCTGCAATGGATTGCGTTATATTAGTACTCAATATGATGGTTTTAAAACATACTCTTATACAATTTATCTTGACTAGAAGAATAAGTTCTTCTGTGTGGGTGAAGTTTTGTCTTCACCCCTCTCAATTTCTTTTTTTGGATATGAGCGAAAGAAAGGGCGGTTTATCTTTGTCCCATATCCAAAGACCAACCACCTCCTAAAGCTTTAATTAATTGCACACTAGCAACTTGGCGACGCGTACGTATGTTCACTAATGAAAGTTCTGATTGTAGTGCTATATTCTCCACCACAACCACTTGCAGAAAAGTAACCAACCCACCTTTATATCGATATATCCCTTGATTCCAGGCTCTTATAGCGGCACGGGTTGCAGCTTCCTGGGTATGAATCTCTTTATCTAATTGATGAATTGCTATAAGACTATCCTCTACATCTTGGAACGCCGTGAGAACTGTTTGCCGATACTGGGCCACTGTTTCAAAATACTGGGCTGTAGCTTGTTTTAGCAAACCACGTAAGCGCCCCCCATCAAAGAGGGTTTGCTGTACTACAGGTTGGGATAATGTGAATAAGCTAAAGGGGCCAAGGGACCAGAAGAGACTGGGTTTTGAAAAAAGATTGGAAAAGCTCTGGCTTTGAAAACCACCTGTACCCGTTAAGCTAATCACAGGAAAAAAAGCAGCCCGTGCTACACCAATAGTAGCATTCGCAGCCTGTACCCGCGCCTCTGCTGCCACAATATCAGGTCTGCGCTCTAGAAGAGTTGAAGGCAGATTAGGGCTAATTGCAAGTAACCTCTTTGGCAGTTTACCCGGTGCTATCGAAAATTCACTGGGTATTTGCCCTACTAAAACCGCTATCGCATGTTCTAATTGAGCTCGTTGTAACCGTATGTCAGCAGCCAATGTTTTCGCATTTTCCAATTGTGTTTCTGCCTCATCAACATTCGCAATAGGGGCAGCGCCTCCTTGATATCGTTGTTTCGTTAAATAAAGTGCTTTCTGATATGCAATAACTGTCCTATCCAAGATGCGTTGTGCCTCATCACTACCCCGCAATGCAAAATAATTATTTGTAAGCTCTGCCTGCAAACTCAAACGGACTGAAGCCATATCGGATGCGCTAGCCTGGGCAAGGCTTTCGCTAGCTTTAACTGCGTTACGAATACTTCCCCATGCATCAACCTCATAAGTAAGATACCCACCGACTAAAACGTTATTGAAGAGAGATTGTTTAGCAGGGTTTGCTATAGTGTTTGATGTTTGCTCTCTATTTCCATTCAATAAGCCTTGGACATTAGGATAAAAATTAGAGCGGGCAATTTGAACGATAGAAATCGCTTCTTGAAAACGCGCATAAGCCAGCTTTAAATCCTGGTTGGCCACATTGAGCTGTTTTTGCAAATCATTTAAAACTGGATCATGGAATGCTTCCCACCATGCGTCCGGAGCTACTATTTTAGGTGTTGATTTAATTTCTACCCATTGCCCCGGCTCTTTAAAATGCTCTGGTATAGGCATCGCAGGTCGTTGATAATCTGGCGCTAAGGAACAACCCGCCAATGCAAAAACAAATACGCCCAGACTAATCAATTTATTCATGAAACAACCCGTACCGTTTCTCCATTGATAATCCCATCAGGAGGATTCAATATAATGCGATCACCTGGCATAACACCTGTTGCGATTTCAATCTTGGAGCCAAAATCACGGCGAACCGTTATGGACTTGAGCACCACTTTATTGTCTTTGTCTAAAGCGGCTACTTGTAACCCCTGGGCTCGAAAAAGTAAGGTATTCACTGGTAGAATCACTGTATTAGCTGGAACATCCAAACGAAACAATACTTCAGTATAACCTCCAGGCAATAGCTCTCCATTTTTGTTTTCAGTTGTAAATTGAGCTAATAAAGTACGTGTTTTAGGATCAATAGCATGAGCTGTCTCATATAATTTAGCTGAAAATGTTTGCTTTGGATGCTCCGCAAAATTCAATTTTACTGCCATATCAGGTTTAATACGTGCAGAGTAATATTGTGGAATTTTTACATAAATCCGTAGAGGACTCGTCTGGGCAATGCGAAATAAAGGTTGTGTCGTCGTACTACTTCCGGCATCAATAAGATCACCTATATCCGTTGCACGATCTGTAATCACCCCATCGAAAGGTGCTATGACGCGCTCAAAACCAACTAACTCTTGCAAACGTTGAAGATTAGCCTGAGCTGCATATACTGCAGCTGCTTGAGCGGCAGCGGTGCTCACTTTTTCATCGGTTTCTTGTTGCGATACAGACTCCGTTTTTACTAAATGAAGCCACCGTTTTGCAGTAATTTGTGCGATTTTATTATTAGCAATTGCCACCTTCAAATCAGCTCTTGCCTGACGTTCCTGTGCATCAAGCTCGGGAGTTTCTATTACAGCAAGCAGATCTCCTGTTTTAACACGACTGCCTATATCTACATACCATTGTTTCACATACCCATTCGTACGAGCATAGATAGGAGACTCATGCCAAGCCTGAACATTACCCGGTAAAACAATTCGATCCATGCCTGCTTCTTGTTTTGCCGTCATTACTCTTACTACAGGCACTGCATTGGCTCTGGTCTCATTACGCAAACGAATGGATGCGTACACACGCATAAAAATGATAACAAGTAAAATCAATAAAAACACAGCCAGCGCGATAATGAGTCGCTTATGCGTATGCTTATGTAAATGGGAGTGAATTGTTTTAAGCATGCTCTTTCCTTTGCTTTTTCTTCAGATTACGCTCATGAATTACATAAAAAACAGAAGGGACAAAAAAAAGCGTAGCCAAGGTCGCAAATGATAAACCACCAATAACTGCTCGTCCCAATGGAGCGTTTTGCTCCCCTCCATCTCCCAAACCCAACGCCATGGGAAACATCCCAATGATCATCGCTAAAGCAGTCATCATCACAGGTCTTAAACGTGTTTTTCCTGCTTCAAGGGCTGCTTGCATTGGATTATTTTCTGTAGCCAAGTGATCTCTGGCAAAGCTAATAATAAGAATACTATTTGCCGTTGCAACCCCCATACACATAATTGCACCTGTCAACGCAGGAACACTCAATGGAGTATGAGTCAAAAATAACATCCAACTAATCCCCGCAATTGCAGCGGGTAATGCTGTGATAATAATAAAAGGATCTGTCCATGATTGAAAATTAATCACAATTAATAAATAAACGAGTAAAATTGAGAAAGCCAATCCCCAATAAAGTCCACTGAATGCATGATCTTTAGTATCAATTTGACCACGGATAACCACAGACGATCCTTTAGGGACATCCTTTTTGGTTTGCTCAATAACCTTCTCTATATCACTTGCTACTGACCCTAGATCTCTATCTTGTATTGTTGCAAAAATATCAATTACTGGCTGAACGTTGTAATGTGATTCAACAACTGATGTCCATGTGCGTTTCAGTGTGGCAAAAGCACCCAATATTTGCAATTGACTCGGCACTGTTAAACTTCCAATAGGAATATTTCGTAAATCGTTCAATGAAGTCATTACATATTGAGGTGCCTGGGTCACAATAGGGTAAGAAACTCCATTTCGAGGATCCAGCCAAAATGTAGGTGTGGTTTGAAAACTACCAGACAAGGTCACTAATAAATCAGAAGCAACATCGTATTGGGTAAATCCTAGTTCACGAGCTAAACTACGATCTACATCGACAAAGAACTCAGGATAATTATCTTTTTGTCTTATCCGTCCATCAACGAGACCCGGGATCAATTTTAGTTGATTTAATAACTTATTGGCATATTCAGCATTTTCCTTTTTCTTTAAACCAATTACCTGAATATTAATCGGTGAAGGCAAACCAAAATTAATAATTTGATTGACAATGTCTGCAGGTAAAAAAGCAAAGGTTACTGATGGAAAATGTTCTCGTAAAATCGATCTGAGTTGGCGCACATACTCGGAACTTGGGCGATGCCCTTCTTTTAGGGAAATTAAAATATCAGCATCTTCTGGTCCATTCGTCGCCGAATTACTGTACGATAAATTAATCCCACTTGTAGGTAAACCTATATTATCCACAATACTTCCCAAGTCTTTAGGAGGAATAACTTGACGAATAAGGGTATCGATATTATCTACAGTTCGTGCGGTTTCTTCTACTCGCGTCCCTGTTGGCGCACTAATATGTAACTTAATTTGTCCCGCATCCACATCAGGAAAAAAATTCGAACCCAGCCATGGCCATAGCAATACTATTGAAACGCCAACAAACCCTAAAAAAGAGGTAATAAAGAATTTAGCATTATTTAATACCCAGGAAAGCGCAACAAAATACCGAGAACGTAAAAGTGTAAACTTTTCTTCAAACTTTCCATGGATGCGGTCCAGAAGACTTTTCTTTTTTTCTTCTTGGGCACTGAGCTCATGCTTGCGTAACCAATATTTAGCTAAAGTAGCAACTAGAGTACGTGATAATACATAAGACATCAGCATGGCAAATATTACCGCCTCAGCTAAAGGCACAAATAAATACTGTGCAACCCCACCAAGAAAAAACATAGGTACAAAAACAATACAAATACACAAAGTTGATACTAGTGCAGGTATAGCAATTTGTTTTGCTCCATCTAGAATAGCTTGCTCTACTTCTTTACCTTGTTCTAAATTCCAGTTTATGTTTTCAATAGCTACTGTAGCATCATCCACTAAAATTCCCACAGCCAGGGCTAACCCTCCCAAGGTCATAATATTTATTGTCTCACCTAGCGCAGAAAGAATAGTGATCGAGGTGATAATCGATAGAGGAATTGATAAAGTAATGATCAAAGTACTGCGCACGCTCCCCAAAAAAAGCAAAATCATTAACCCTGTTAATGCCGCAGCGATTACTCCTTCTGTGATTACTCCACGGATAGCGGCAGTGACAAAAATGGATTGATCTGCAAAATAAGACAATTGAAGCCCATCAGGTAACATCTCCTTTATTTTAGGGATCAGACCCTTAACACGACTGACAATATCCAGTGTTGATGCATTTCCAGTTTTTTCTACAGACATCATGACCGCCCGATGTCCATCTACCCTCACAATATTCGTTTGCGGCGCGAAACCGTCACGTACATGGCCGACATCGCGAATATATAAAATACGGCCAGGTGTCGTTTTTACCGGCACATCATTTAATTCCACTGCAGCAAGGGGACTTCCATTGAGCTTAACAATATATTCATACTCACCTATTTTTTGCGTGCCTGCAGGAATAATGAGATTCTGGGCAAGTATCGCCTCATTTACTTCTTTAGCAGAAATGCCATAGGTTTGCATGGCTTGTGTGTCCAGATCGACCATAATTTGGCGAATTTTACCGCCATAAGGATACGGTAGTGATGCACCCTGAACCGTTGCAAGCTGAGTACGAATGAAGTTATTTCCTATATCATTTAACTTCTGTTCAGGAATCGTTGAACTCGAAAGCACCAGTTGTAACACAGGGACAGTCGAAGCCTTATAGCTTAAAATTAAAGGAGGCAAAGTGCCCGGAGGCAAGTTACGCAACATGGTTTGAGCGATCGCAGTAACCTGGCTTAAAGCCATATCGACATTCACGCCTTTTTGAAAATACAATTTGACCACGCTCACACCAATCAATGATTCTGATTCGATGTGTTCAATATCATTAACAGTAGTAGTGACTGCACGCTCGAATACACTAGTAATACGATTACCCATTTCATCAGGAGGCAATCCGGTGTAAGTCCATACCACACTAACAACTGGAATATTGATATCAGGAAAAATATCAGTGGGGGTACGCATAATTGCTAAAGGCCCAATAATAAGAAGCATGAGAGCCATAACAATAAACGTGTAAGGTCGCGAGAGAGCAATCCATACAATCCACATAAATATCCGTACCGCAAATAAAAAAAGAGAAGCATTATAACAATGAAATAGATCAAAATTTAAGAATAAAATGAAATAAAAATTTTCAATTTTCTATTTTTATAGTTTGATATAACCTGCGATCTGCAGTTGAAATCACTGTTTGGAGAACCCTTGTTTGCAAAGAAAAAATACAGATTACGCCCCCTCTTCAAAGTGGCATTTTGAGAAATGGAGCCTAAGGTTCTCTTCAATAATAACCTAAAACCTTCTGCCCTCTGTTTCGTTTTGAGTTTATGGTTTCAGGATCATTACAACATTTGGGGATAATTAAAAAAGGGCAATAATTTATTTACTTAAGTTCGATTATCTGGCCACATTGGACAAAACCAAGGAAACCATGGGATTGAGCATCAGGCAATTTGCCATCATTATAGTGGTACAACCAAAGCTTCGCTTTAATTTCTGGATCAAGTGTATCCAGTTGATTAAAATGAGCATGTACCCCACTTGGTACTTTGAGTGTTTCACAATCGTGAAAAATCAATGTTGCTTCTTGATAATATTTTTTAAAACGATCCGGTGTAAATTGTGTGTCCGTAGTGATAAAAAAATATTTGTCACGGTACTTTATGTATAAACCATAACTTGGCATTAATTTCTTATTAGAATGAATATGAACGGTTTGAATTAAATTAAAATGTAATCCTTCCCATTCAAAAACCTGATCATCACTCACAGTAGTCACCTTAAAATAATCATTCAAAGTGGCTTCTTTTTCATCCAATGTTTTTAAGCCCCCGCTGAGGGAATGACTCCATAATAAATGAACCAAATGTTCATGTATAATAAGCTGGGGTGGCTCACTCTCTACCGCAAATTTACGTTGAAATGCAAGCCACTCTACACCGCCAATGTGATCGGCATGCAAATGACTGATGTAAACTGTATCAATGTCATTAGAGATATAATGGGCTCGGGATAATGAAAATCGAATATCGGTGCCACAGTCTATTAATAATTTTTTTCCTGTATCAGTGAGAAGAAGCATATTTGATTGAAAATTTTTAGAATCCGTTCCTAAACCACTACCAGCTCCTAAGAATAATAGTTTCATGAATAAATCCCTGAGTTAAGTTAAAACTCGAGTCTGAGTTCTAAAAATTCCTTAATGAATATACTTTTTATTTTAATCAATACCCTTCTTATTTTAGAATAGCATTTAAAATAAGTTATTAGAAATAGCTCTATTAATATAAATAAGCTATTCTTCAACGTAAGTTGATAAAACTTTAATAACAAATGCGAATAACCAAGCTCAACCTTAAAAATACCTATCTTTTAAAATGTTTCTTCTTTTTTCTGACTCTCTCGCTTTTGGGTCTAATAGTTAGTTTATTTGCATTAAGACATATAGCAGTACAAGAAGCTCTTGACACCGATCAACGTTACCAATCCTATCTAATCGCAGATAGCATTCGTCAAAGTTCCGATGACCTAACCGATATGGTGAGACTTTATGTGATGACGGGGGAAAAGAAGTACCGTGATTATTATAATGAAATTATATCGATTAGAGAGGGAAAATCACCTAGACCATTAAATTATGATGAGATTTATTGGGATTTGGTTATGGATAACAAACGCCCTCAGCCTTATGGCGAAAAGAAATCTATAACTGCGATGATGCTAGAGTATAATTTCAGCCTGAAAGAATTTGCTATTCTCACTGAAGTGGAACATAGGAGTGATGAGCTGGTAAAGTTAGAAATTAAAGCGATGAATATGATTGAAGGAAAATATCAAGATAAGGATGGAAATTATACGATAGTTGGCAAACCTAATCCCAAACTCGCCCAAAAACTGGTTTTTGGGGATGAATATGCACAAGCCAAAATGGGTATCATGAAGCCACTCCGGGCTTTTTTTGCTCATGTTGAGCATCGAACGCTACTCACCAATGAAAAAATTGATATGAAAATGTCAAGAATTATAATTTTAACACTTATCTTCACATTTTTATCAACCATTCTCATGGTTTTCTTTATTATTCATGCACTAAAATCTATTTCCAGGGCTAATGATGAAAATGATTTATTACTCTTAAATATTTTGCCAGAACCCATTGCATCCCGTTTGAAAATGGGAGAGGTGGATATAGCGGATGAGTTTTCCCAGGCCAGTGTCATGTTTGCAGACATTATCAATTTTACTCAGCTAACAGAACAATTAGGTGCAAAAAAAACTGTAATTATCTTAAATCGCCTCTTTGCAGAATTTGATAACCTCACTGAACAATATCATGTTGAAAAGGTAAAAACGATAGGTGATAACTATATGGCTGTATCAGGTGTTCCTGAGCAAACTACAAGGCATGCAATCAATATGGCAAACTACGCTCTTGCTATCCTGGAAAGAATGATGACCTTTAATCAGGAAAATAAAATGCAACTCGAATTCCGCATTGGCATAACTTATGGAACCGTGATTGCAGGTGTCATTGGTCATAAAAAATTTGTTTATGACATCTGGGGTAATGTAGTCAACTTAGCAAGCCGATTGGAAGAAACGTCCCTACCTAATAAAATTCATATTTCTGAAAAAATGGCTTTCATGCTTGAGGATGAGTTCGTTATTGAACCAAGAGGATCCATAGAAATGAAAGGGATTGGCACTATGAAAACTTTTTTCCTGATCGGAAAAAAAGAAGTATAGCCTCATCCACTAAGTTTTAGAGAGGCCGCAGGTTAAATTGAGGTGAAGAAGTGTACTGGATTACATGACAGGGACAAGCCAGTAACGATATAGGACTTAGTGAGAGCATTTCAAATGTGCATCAGCCTGATAATTGGGAAATAACTTAATTTTTATGCTGAATTCATATTTGTTGGCATTTAGGGCATATTCCATAAATATTTAAAGCATGATCTGTCATCTGGAAATGAGCTTTATCCGCGATAGTTTTCTGCCTTTGCTCAATAATTTCATCAACAAACTCTTCCACGCAACCACATTTAATACATACCAAGTGGTCATGATGTTCGCCCTGACTCAATTCAAAAACTGAATGTCCCCCTTCAAAATTATGACGAGTTACTAATCCTGCAGCTTCAAATTGCGTTAATACGCGATAAACGGTAGCAAGCCCAACATCTTCTCCTGTCTCTAACAATGCTTTATAAACTCCTTCTGCGCTTAAATGATGATTGGGAGATTGCTCTAAGATTTGTAATACTTTTAATCGTGGTAAAGTAATTTTTAATCCAGCATTTTTTAGCTGTTTACTTTCTTCCATTAGTGCTCCTCAATGCAATGAAGTTGTCTTCACTATTGCAGGTGTGTTTCATTAACTGACGTGTTATTATGGCGAAATTTTTCATGATAGGCAAAAAAATGAGAATAATAATTTTTCTACTTGGAATTGTATTTACTTTAACCTTAACTCAATGTACCTCGTTTGACCTTTCTCGACGTGTGGTACAACAAGGAAACCTCTTACCCAAAGCAACCCTCGATCGTTTGAAAATCGGGATGAGCAAAAATGAGGTAGCTATATTATTGGGAACAAGTTTATTAAGCCCGGTATTTAATCACGATCGCTGGGATTATGCCTATACCTGGCGCAGGGGACATGGACCTATTACTATGTCAACCCTGAGCTTGTATTTCCATAATGATAGACTGACTCGTATAGAGCGAGACAAACTCAATCCTGGTGCGGGTACAGCGATTGCACACCCAGACATCAATCAGGAATAAATGATAGCGAACTCACTTTATGCTACTGAAATATACAGGGCGTATATGTTATCAACCTATATACAAGATTTCTCGCACCTTCCGCAACAGCGGAAGGTCTAAAAAACAACAAAACTTGACCTCATATTCCCCTTAGGGCAGGCATTTTGCACGCACAAAGGGCGAAGTTCCTGTAACTGTGTCTATTTTTTCGGTTCATTGCCTTATCATGCGCAGAAACACAAATCTGTTGCATCCTACAATTACGATTTGTGCTTTTCCGTAAGAATACTCGCTTTTTTCCGTCGGCTTTCTTTGGGATCCAAAACTAATGGCCTGTATATTTCTACCCTATCTCCTTCTTTAAGCACATGCTCTAAAGAAACCTGTTTTGAAAAGATACCCACAGGAAAAGTTCGCACCTCGGGATAAATTTCGTATATTCCTGATGCATGAAGTGCATCAGAAACTGTTGCTCCTGGATTAAGATCAAGTGCCCTATGTACAACACTCTTTGTTAAAGGCACATAAACCACCTCAACTTTTATCATAAATTGTTTTTGCTCGTTCACAGAAAGAATCTACCATTTTATCAGTTACTTGCTCAAATACCGGTCCAAGAAGCATGGAAAACATTCGCCCAGCGAATTCAAACTCCAAGTCAAAGGAAACTTTACAACCGTCTTCTACTTCATCGAAACGCCAAAACCCTTCTAAATGACTAAAAGGACCATCAACTAAACGAATTTCTATCATTTTATTAAGTTGGAGCCGGTTACGTGTAGTAAACGACTTACTCATACCAGCAGCACCAATCACTAAAGTTGCCTGGACTTCATCTTCATCACGATGATGTACCTGGCTTTCTGAACAATAAGGTAAAAACTCAGCATAACGCTCTACTTCATTTACCAAAGCAAACATTTGCTCACAAGTATAGTTAACAGTACGTGATTTCTTCACTATGGGCATTATGCTTCTCCCGCGACTTGTTTTAACCAAAAGCTAAGATCATTAATTTCTTCGAAACACACTGAATGTTCCATAGGATATTTATAATATGAAATATTTTTATATCCTTTATCCAATAGCCAGTCCTTACTTAATTCAGTCCATTGCGGCAAGACTAGAGGATCATATTGACCAGAACCTATAAAGAAAGGCGTACTTTTATCAAGTTTTGGCCTGGTATGTTCGGCTAAAGGCAAATAGGCGGACAAAGCAATTACTCCAGCTAATGGCGCTGGAGTATGAAGAGCTGTATGTAACGCCATAGCTCCTCCTTGCGAAAAACCCGCTAAAAAAATCTGATTGTAAGAAAAACCCGCGTTTAATTGTTCATCGATGACCTTACGAATTAACAATTCAGACTGCTCAATCCCTTCTTTATCTTCCCTATCAATTAATTTCATACCAATAATATCATACCATGCAGGCATAACCATTCCAGCATTAAGTGTAACCGGACGCTGAGGAGCATTGATAAATATATGGCGTAACACTATATCAGTAACTGTTAATTGATCTACTAAGCCCATCATATCGGAAGCATCAGCGCCTAATCCATGCATCCAGATAACACATGCTTGAGCTTGATCCTCAGACTCATTTATAAAATCATTCAAAACCAATCCCCTGACATAAAAAGAGAAATTATCGCTAATGCATAGGCACAGTGCAAGTTATACTCTTTAAAATACTCTGTGCCAAAGAGTCAACGTGGTAAGAAAGTTTACCAAGTATGAGCAAAACCAAACAAATCAATGTCATTTATTACTTGCACTTTTACTTTAATAAGTGGTAAATAATCTCTATACGTAATTAATGACTCTCTGTAATGAAACGACTACACTTTGTATTGATAGTTGGCATCACCTTAATCATATCTGGTTGTGGGCAAAAAGGGCCACTTTATTTGCCAGAGCCAGCCCAAAATGCCTCAAGTAAGTAAATTTCAACAGGAAAAAAGATGACCCTTAGATTTACCAAAATGCATGGCTTAGGCAATGATTTCATAGTGATTGATGGTATTAATCAAAATATAAACCTTAGTCCTCAACAAATAGCAATAATGGCCCAGCGTAATACCGGTATTGGCTTTGATCAATGCTTGCTTGTTGAATCCAGTCAGCAAGAAGGAATTGACTTTAATTATCGAATTTTTAATGCCGATGGCCAGGAAGTTGGGCAATGTGGAAATGGGGCACGATGTCTTGCCTTATTTGTTAAGTACTATGGTTTAACAAACAAAAGCCATTTAACTGTTGCTACCAAAACTACAAAAATGAATTTACATATTAATGAGGATCAAAGTGTGCGGGTGGATATGGGCATTCCCAAATTAGCACCAAGGGACATTCCACTCCTGACCCAGGAACAATCTGATCAATACGTTTTAGAGTTATCAAACAATGAAAGTATTTACCTACATGCTCTAAGTGTTGGTAATCCCCATGCTGTTTTATTAGTTCCAGAGCTACATAGAGCCCCTGTACTCTCTTTAGGCAAAAAAATTAGTCTACATCCGTCTTTTCCAGAACAAGTAAATGTCGGATTTATGCAAATTGTGAATTCGCAACACATTAAATTGCGGGTTTTTGAACGAGGTAGTGGTGAAACCCAAGCGTGTGGCAGTGGCGCTGTTGCGGCCGCAGCAGTGGGATGTTTATATTACAAGATGGATAAACACATAAAAGTAACATTACCTGGTGGTGATTTACTTATTGATTGGCCTGAATTTAATAAGCCAATTTGCTTAACAGGTCCCGCTATTTTTGTTTATGAAGGCACATTATTTTAAGCGATTACTCTTTTCCTGTTTAGTCTCAATAAATCGTTGCCCAGGATATAACAGCCGTTTCGTATCAATTTGCCAATTACGACAAAACCACGCAATACACGACAAAAAATATATCCTGTATCGAGACAAAATTAACACAAGTATTGAATTTTTTTTACAAAGAGTTATGCTGGATGAAGGCTTAATTCGTTTCTTTCAACTTGAAAACCGATATGAGCCTTATAGGAGAAGGCTATGACAGGAAGCAAAATACAGAGTTTTGATTTATTCAAAGCGGCTATGGGAAATCCCGATTATTTATCCGCAATCAATAAAAATACCGTAACCCAAGCACAATTTTTAGCAACACTCAAAGAAGGAAATTTGACATTCCAAGAAATTCTGGACTCCATTCAAATTGTCAAAAACTCAAAGGTAAAATCTTTATTAATCATATGCTTGTTGTGTAACAAAGAGTATTTGAACTCTTTAAAAGGCACTTCTTTATTACAGCGATTAACCATTCGCGATAATCATACACCCTCTCGCCTTAACGCACTAATTCATCAAATCGATTTAAAGGTCCTTACAAACGCAATGATAGGCGAACTAGAGCCTGAAGCTGCTGTTAGCATTCTTTGTTCTGTTCCTCATTTTCATCACCTGACTCGAGAGCAAACAGAAGCTCTAATTAGTAGATACGCGAAACACGAACTGATTGTGTATTGGATGAATCATTTTGCGACCATGCCTAATGCCCATTATTTATTAGCTCATTTAATGAAGCTGGCAGGGACAAATATTATGGATGAATTAAGCAAAATAGAGCCATGTCAAAAAGAAGCCATCATTGTCAATATTATCGAACATTTTGAGTTATTTCAGTACATACCGCAAAGATTCTTAGAACATGCAAATAAAGAGTCTCATTTGATTTTAGCGATTCGTCTCTACCTTAATGGCCATTATAACAAGACACTTGCCACTTATATTAATCAGTTAACAAAGAAATTATTAGAAAAAAACCATACTTTTTCAACTTCTGCAATTGAATTACTTTTTTTCTTAAATGATAAACTTGCCTTCAAAGAGTTGGGCAACAAAAGCGCATTCCTGACAAATCGATATTTAAGAAATACCGCTCAAGAAGGAACCATTGCATTATTTTATCAAAATAATCGGCTTAATCTGCAAAGAATGATCCAAAATATTAACTTAAAACCGGTCATTCCTGAATCCTATAAAGATCAACAGAAACAAATTGAAGGCCTTGATGAAAGTTCATTTATAAATGGCCTAATCAAACATAACAAATCCATTAATTGTTTTGAGTATTTTTTAATACATTATCAAGGAAATTCTGAATCTATCAGAAAATTAATCAATGATTATATGGAGTATTATGAACACTCCGATAATTTTAAAAGCCGTTCGCAAGCAATACATCATCTCGGCTTTATGTTGACCCGTCCTGAGCTAGAAACAACCGTTAAAGAAGCCATCTTTACAACTTTTTTAAATCACCCATCGTTCTTTGATGAACAAATTAGTTACCAATTGTTTTTATTCGATGCCAAAAGAATTATTCGCTATTTTGGTCTACGCGGCGGAAAGGAAAATTACCAAAGAGTAATTGATTTGTGTACCTTGGCGCTAAAAAATCTCAATTCAGAAAAAAATCCGGAAATTATTCAAATTACCCAAAAAGCATTCAGGGAAGCAAAGCTGGAATTAAGCTTTACTAAAGAACAAGGTTTTTTTTCGAGCGTAATCACATGGATAAAGCGGTGTTGGGCTTATGGTTGGACCGGTTTTTTCAAACCTAATCTACCTGAATATATAGCACCAGAATCATGGGCTCTTGAACCCCCTCCTAAAAAGTCGTCTCGTAAATATATGAAAAAATTGATCCCTGTTGATGAGCCAGAAATGGAACTTCAAATTTTATTAAACAAAATTACTCTTCCCTTAACCCAAGAAAAGTTTGAAGACATCATCAAAGCTTTGGATCTTTATACATTACAAACAGTACCGAAAGATGAACTTGAAACACGACTCAAGCTTCATAATTTATATCATTATGTCATCAGTAAAAAAGAAGAAAACCAAACTCTTTACCGCTGGCTAAAGGACAATCAACATCCTTTTGTCATCAATCAATTGCGCTTATTAGAATTGGTTATAAAAGAAAAGTCTCATGATGAGGTGAATTTTTTATTGAAACAAATCAACGAAGATTCAGATCAGCTTCAACATATTTCTGATGAGTTAAATTGTACGATGCCAGAATTGGGAGTTACAACCATTCCAAAACTCATTAAAAACACACAACCATCTGATTTTGTAGCAAGCACAACTAAAGTCTTATCTGAGTATGCAACTGAAGCATCAGAATATGCACAAAATGCATGGCAATGGGCTGGCTGTTTTTTAGCAAAAATTGGAAATACACCTAAAGAAGAAGATGACTGCTTTAAAGTAGAACATGTTCCTACATTCCATACCTCGACAAGTAAGTAATTAAGGACATTTTAGTGCGTTAAAGCTTGAGCTTCCAACGCTTGTGCATCCAGTTCCATTGCTCTGGGTGAGCTAAGATAATACGCTCTAAAGCCTGATTATATGCAAGTGTATTATAATAAAGAGAATCTGAAACTGTGTCATAATCTTTCCAAGGAATAGGGTCATAAAACTCTAAAACATGCTTCCCATTAGGTAACCTATAACCAGCAGCAGGAACAACAGGAACCCCTGTATAACGGGATAATGTTGCTAAACTTCGGTAAGTTCCTGCTTTTGTACCAAAAAACTCCACTGCGATACCATCTCTATTGGCTAATGAGGCATGTTGATCAAGAACAAAAATTACGGCATGATTTTTTTCCAGCGCGGCGCACACTTTATCTAGAGAATTTTTTTTCGGAATCACATTTAAACCGACTTGATAGTATTGCTTGAATAAGCTTCGCTCAATAGATTTAATGGATAAAGTTCTTCGGATAAAATGAAACTGTCCCTGGAATTCTTTAAAATTTAAAACCCCGCCTATAGGAGCAACCTCCCAATTACCAAAGTGGCCAGTAAGAACTAAAACTCCTTTTTTTTGCGCTACAACTTCCAGCATTTTCTCATGGCCACGAATTTCGACTTGGTTTCGTAAAGTTTCCTCTGACATAAAACGCAATTGGATTGCTTCTTTGAAGGATTTAAACAAGTGTGAATAATAAGATAGGGCAAGCCGTTTTTTTTGATCTCTATCTAATTGCTCACCATAGACGCGATCAATATTCGCCATAATTATTTGCCGCTTGTAGGGTAAAAATTGATACACAAAGCGCCCTAGTAAGCTCACAGGCAATTCGTTAATTTTTTGTTCTAAATCAGTCACAAGCTTTAATCACCAAACATGCATTCATACTGGCAAATCCTCGATTAATGGTCACTACATAAGGACTGAGTACTGCTCGGTGATCAGCGCTTACAGACAAACCATCACAACTCGATGCAATACGTTGAAAATTAGCCACTCCGGGGATGCATTTTGACTCGAGTGCATAAGTAGCTAGAACAGCATCAATCAATCCCGAAGCACATATAGTATGTCCAGTAGACCATTTAAATCCAGTTACAGACTGTTGCTGACCAAAAACTTTTTGTATTGCCTGGGATTCACTATAATCTGATTTACTATTCCCATTTCCATGAGCAACAATAAAACCTACGTCCTCCGGATTTAATGCAACAGATTCCAGCGTGTGCTGAATTAAATCCGCAAGTTGTTGACCACTCGTGTCCAAAGAAAACAATCCTTGTGCTTCACTCGTTGATAACCCACCGAGAATTTCCCCATAACAAACCGCAGAACGCTTACGGACACTTGCTTCACTTTCTAAAACGAAAGCAGCAGCACCATCCGCAAGGATGGTGCCATCATGTTCTTCATCGAATGGTTTTAAATGGCGGTGACTTAACACGCCTAATTGCTCATAATAAAATAATGATTGGGGCTCTACAGCCATATCATAAGAGATCACTATAGCCCGCTCTGCTTGTCCGCTACGTATTGCATGATATGCTTCCAATAAGGCCTGTGTCCCTCCAACAGCATGATTAGTTACATTATGATTTGGACCTTTAAATTCATAAGTAATGCCTGTATAAGCAAGAACATTATTCGGCAATATACGTAATAACCACATAGGATGTACTGTTGCAAATAAATGTTCCGCAAAATGCTGCATATCACCCTGAGCCTTTGCCAGCAAGGGTAAAAAATCATATTGTTGAAAATATTTATTCCCAGGAGAACCTACAAAAACCGCAGTTTGCTCATTAAATTCATTGGGAGTTTCTAGCGTATCACGATAAGGGATTATCTGGCTATGCTCTACTGCCTGGACTGCAGCATTAATCCCCATCACGTCTTGGCGTGAAATCACCTTAGCTAATTTTCGATCCGGCAACATTTTTGCAGGATTAAATTCTTTTAACTCGCCGCCCAAATGATGAGGCCATTGTGATAGATCCCATTGGGTTATTTCTGCAATTCCACTTTTACCTGAAATAATCGAATCCCAAGTTGCATCGGCAGTAGCTCCTGATGCAGTTAATGCACTTCGTCCGGTAATAAATACCCTATTATTCTGACTCATTGGCGTGCCCCTTCAAACTCAGGATGCTTAAATAGCAAGCAACTATTAGAGCCCCCAAAGCCAAAAGAATTAGATAAAACCACACCTAAGGAACGCTCTCGTGGTCCATCTACTACATAATCTAAATCACACTCAGGATCCGGCGTGGTTAAGTTGGCTGTTTTAGGTATTTGAGCCTTTTCTATAGATTTAACAGCTAAAACAGCTTCAAGCGCGCCTGCCGCAGCGATTAGGTGCCCTGTTTGGCTTTTAGTAGAGCTAACCGGCAAACTTGAAATATACTCACCAAATACGGCTTTAATTGCATTGGTTTCACTTAAGTCATTCATTTTAGTGGATGTACCATGTGCATTGACATAATCCACATCAGAAGCTTTTACTCCTGCATCATGGAGCGCGCGTTCGATTGATTGAATTGCGCCATCTCCATTAGGATGTGAGTCTGTAATTCGATACGAACTTAAGGAATTTCCCTCACCTGCTAATTCAGCATAGATGGTTGCACCTCGCGCTTTAGCTTTACTCCACTCCTCTAAAATTAAAAATGCAGCCCCTTCACCCAGGACAAAACCATTACGTGTCGCATCAAAAGGACGACTTGCGGTCTCTGGGGTACTATTATAGGTCGATAATGCACCCAATAGACAAAAACTGGATAATCCTAAGGGATTAATCATTGAGTCAAATCCCCCTGCCAGCATAAAATCAGCTTCACCGCGTCGAATGACTTGCATCGCCAATCCTAAAGCCTGTCCTCCTGAAGCACATGCCGTATGGACAGAAGAAGCATAACCTTTGATGCCAAATTGCTGGATTAATAAAGACAACCCTGAATTTGGTGTGGTTTTACCAAAATCCGATAATTTATAAAACTCTTGTGTATTCGCAAGTAATTGCATCCAATCAGCTTCGCCGTCAGGAGCACACATTTGTTGAAATCGTGACAGGTAATCAAACTCAGCTGTCATCATGCCGCTACCTGTAACCACTCCCCAGCGTGATGCTGTCTGTTCAGTGGGTAAAATACCGGCATCATCGAAGGCCTGTTGAGCGGCTTCAAGGGCATATTGCGTAAATGACATGGAAAAACGGGTACGTTTTGTAGACAATTTGGGATCAAGAACAAAATTTTTGACTTCGGCTGCTATATAAGTTGGAAAAGCGCTCGCATCAAATTGTTTGATTTCAGCAATTCCGGACTGCCCTGCTAACAAATTGGACCATGTGGATTGAACATCAAGGCCTATAGGTGAAATTGCCCCTAAACCCGTAATTGCTACTCGTCTTTTTTTCACTTTTAGTTACCTCTAGGAATAAGCACCATATCCACTACACAAACCCGTTTACCTAAAACTTCACTACGAAAAGTAAGAATCAATTCTTCCTCTGTTTGTTTTTTGACACTTAGATAGCACTCAAGAACATCACCAGGATGAACAAATTCATTCATTTTCATTTTGCGAAATTCACAAAACCTATAGTTTAACGCGTATCCTGAACGTGCAATAAATTCGCGTGCCAAGTTTAATTTGCATTCCAATAAAACCGTTAAAGGTAATACTGGCTTTCTAGGAAAATGATCGCCGAAATAAAGGGCTGCACGTGTAATTCGTTTTTCAGCAATTAAACTGATTTTTGGCTCAAAAGAACAAACTCTATCAAAAGTCATTGATACCAGCGGCAATTCCACATTTAGCATGAGATCACTATTCAATAATGGGGTGCTTTTTGAACTAATAATGGACCAATCACCTGGTCTATCAATTTCAGAAAATTGCAATTTTACCTCTTCGGGGTCTATAAAATCATCCATAGGCAATAAAGGGCCTAAAGCCCCTTCAAGAGTAAAAACAATCTCATTTCCTATTCGCGCCACACTATTATATTGCATCACTGAATCTTCGATACGCTCAATGAATGACTCAAGCAATAAAGTTTCTCCCAGGTATGCAGATCTGTGCAGAGCAGCCTTGGCAACGATGCCCGCAACAGGTCTATGAGAAAACTCTAAACAGTGCATCACGTTCCATGCCGCCAATTGACCTAGTGTTTCTCCAATTAAAGAAGGAATAAAACAAGGACGTCCCTGTTCATCAACTGTAAGAAATGTATCATCTTGGGTAATGTGTTTAATTCCTCGAATCAACTGACCAGGACATGACTCAACTATACGATCAACGAATAAAAATCTCATTAGTATCTATTAAACCCTATTGACCAAGATAAAACACACAACTGAGATTAAGCTTCAGTTGCAGCAGTTTGTTGCTCTTTAATCGCAGAAACAACTAATTTACAAAATGTTTCTATTGTAAAAAGCATAGGTATTTCATTCACTTTCATATTAGGTTTGAATTGCTCTACAGGCACTTCACTTAAATAGCTTTGTAATGCCTTTAGGCCTTCAGCTGTAATGACACCACCCTTTTCAAACTCACTTTCTGCCAAATCACCACGTGCATTTTTTTCCAATTGACCACGAGGGATTTTAATTTTAAACTCTTTTTCCAGTTGGAAAACCAAATCAAGAAAATCAATAGATTCAGCGCCAAGATCTACTATTAACCGACTATTAAGGGATATTTCCTCTTCATCAATTACTAGCACCTCAGCAACTATTTCCCTAACCTTAGGATAAACATCTGCTACATTCATATATTGTCCTCAGAAATCAGCTAATTTACAAAGCCCAAAATTATATCATATTTTTTCTTAAAGGCATAAAGCATAAAAAAGATTGGATTAACCAACTCGGCTATATCCTGCATCAACAAATAAAGTATGTCCATTTATCATTGCCGCTTCTGGTAAACACAAAAGATAAATAGCGTTAGCCACATCTTGTGTTGTTAGCGGTCTATCTGATAAGGAATGAGCCTGATACTCATCGAGTAATTGCTCCCTATTCGGAAAATGTTTCAATGCGTCTGTATCCACAACCCCAGCAGAAACAGTATTAACCGTAATTCCATCAACTGCTAACTCAAGACTTAATGAGCGTACTAAAGATTCAAGAGCAGCTTTAGAGGCTCCAATAAAGGCATAATTAGGGATTGCTCTATGAGCCCCCAGACTTGATAAAGCAATAATACGCCCTCCTTTAGGCATCAGTGGACGTCCTTCAACAGCCAGATGATTTAAAGCCAGGGCATTAGTCTCCAAACACCAGCGCCAATGCTTGGTAGACATCTTAAGGGCTGATTTTAAAACCCCACTTGCAGCATTACTAATTAAAAAATCAAGCTGGTTAAAATGCTCTTTAAACTGAGCAAACATTTCCTTTACAGACTGATGATCCGCTACATTAGCTTGTAGGGCAATTGCTTTACGACCCATGGCTTGTATTTCTTCAACCAAAACTTGAGCTTCATCAGAACTATTATAATAGACAACAGCAATATCACTCCCTGCTTGAGCTAACTTTAATGCAGTCGCCTTGCCGATGCCTCGAGCACCGCCAGTAATTAATCCTACTTTATCTGCAAAAACAAAACTCATAGCATTCCTCAATTTTTAATTTACAAAAATTTGTACAACTGGTTAAGATAACACCAATAAATGAATAACTCAAAAAAGCTACATTTTCGTGCGTATTCTTTGATAAAGCAATGTTTAACGCATTAAATTTTTAAATATCTTGTTTCTAGAGTGCTAACTTTGTACTATCGGCACATGATTAGATTACATATATATTAATGAATGAAGCTTTCCTGGTCTAAAACTGTATTTCCTATCGCAGCCATCTTTTCCTTTCGTATGTTAGGTTTATTTTTTCTAATTCCTGTATTTAGTATTTATGCTGAAGATTTGCGGGGGTCAACACCTGCTTTGGTAGGTTTTGCCTTTGGGATATATGGTCTTGCGCAAGGATTGCTGCAAATACCCTTTGGTATGCTCTCTGATAAATTGGGTAGAAAACCAATAATCACGGTGGGCTTGGTTTTGTTTGCTTGCGGTAGCTTTATCGGAGCATTAACCCATTCTATTTATGGGATGATAGTTGCGCGAGCGCTCCAAGGAACTGGAGCCATTGGCAGTGTACTTATTGCATTACTTGCAGATTTAACTCCCGAGGAACAGCGCACCAAAGCGATGGCAGTTATTGGTATGTCCATAGGTACTTCATTTAGCCTGGCTATGGTGGTGAGTCCAGCGCTTACCCATCATTTTGGCTTGGCAGGAATTTTTTATCTTACTACATTATTAGCCGTATTCGGTATTATTCTGCTACACTGCGTCATACCCAAACCAATAAAAGAGCGCTTTCATGTTGACAGTGAAACCAATCCTGCCCTCTTAAAGAACGTTATCTTCAATGCGCAATTGCAACGCCTTAATTTTGGTATTTTTTGCCAACATTTTATTCTTACATCTACTTTTTTTGTGATTCCTTTTATCTTAAAAAGACAAGTAGAACAAGGTCATTTAACTCAGCAGTGGCATTTTTATTTACCGATTATGTTGCTATCGTTCATCCTCATGATCCCATGTATTGTGCTTGCTGAAAAAAAGGGGAAAATGAAGGGTGTGTTTCTTTCCTCCGTTTTTGTCATTGCTGCAACTCAATTATTGTTTATTTATACGCTCCAAAATTGGCTGGCTTTGTGTCTCATTATGCTGATTTATTTTATTGCCTTTAATATCCTTGAGGCAGCTTTACCATCACTGATCTCGAAACAGGCAAATCCTCAAAGCAAAGGTACTGCCATGGGAATCTATTCTACAAGCCAATTTCTCGGACTTTTTCTAGGGGGAGCTTTTGCTGGTCTTTTATTCCAATGGAATGGCAGCCAAGGCATTTTTATCACCAATGCTGTTTTAGGTCTTTTATGGTTAATTGTTGCCTGCGCGATGAAACCTAATCTCTATATTTCAACGCTCATTCTTCATTATCCTTGGCCTGAAAAAAGGGAAGATATACTAGCGCAATTATTAAATACTCAAGGAATTATTGAAGCTGCACTTGTCCTGGAAGAAGGGGCTATCTACTTACGTATTGACAAAAAGCATTATATTGCCGGCAGTGCGGAGGATATTCTTACGCCCGCAGCAAATTTGCCTGCCTAACACCATTCTCTTCCTTGGGATCAGGAGCAGCATCCACATCAAGCACAGGGTACTCGGCATTAGGTATCACTTCCTTGTCTACCTTAAAAAACAGAGGAATGGTGCCGGTTAGTGTGCGATAGGCCAGTTTGTTCGTTTCTCCTGGGAAAGGATCTGCAGAAGATTGAACTTGAATTGATAAATTTGGATTTTTATAATTTCCATTTAGCAAATAGTTTCTGATTAATTCGGATGAAATCAATGAACAATCATTATCTACATTTTGCCTAATACATAATTTGATTTCTACAGAACCAACCTCAGGTAATCTTGATTGTAATAAGCGTTCTACTAATTCCTTTGAATTAATAGTTTTGCATGATATAGAGTTAGGTAAAGATGCTAACATCCCAGACTTTCCATCGGCTTCATAGGCTAGTATATAGATTTTTATCTTTTTAGAGTCCTGAGAGATGGGGAATGTGTCATCAGCACTTAAAATAGCACATGAAACATCATGTCCTTCGTATGCTGTTTTGCACCATTGATTTGCATGTTTGATTAATTTCTTATTTTCTTCATTCAACTTGAATGGAATGTATAAATAAATCATTATCAATCCGATAATCAGCTCATATTAGCGTTGATTTATGCTCTATCTGCTCCTCGCTGTCAAGCATTTCTTCATAATCAGTCAACGCAAAAGAATTATCTCCATGAAAAGCTGTAAATGAAGTATCAATCGCCCCAAGATAATCGCTTTCATCAATCCAGGATTGTTTCGAATTTGCCCCTTTTGAAGGTGAAATGATGGGCTTATCTTCAATAATAACGCCTGATTTTATTAAAAATGCTTCAAGAAGAGATCTATTGATCAGCATTTCAAACTTCATGTTTTTTCCGCTAATAGTAATTGAGTCTACTAAATAATCTGAAATATCAAGCGGCAAACTCGCTAGCAATTCATCTATAATCATTGATTGATTTTTTGAAAAGAATTTGTCATTTTGAATCATTTTTACTAATTCATGCGCTAAATGATTTAAAACAGGATGAGAAAATTTAGGGTATTTCACTGGCGTGGGGGCACTTGAAAAAAAACTATATGGTGACGTATCTTCTACGACATCCAAGCCTTGACGAAAAGCGCGTGCCCGTCCAACTAACCCCGAGAAGTTAAAACAAAATAAATCATTCTTCATCTGAAATGCTCTTACGGCACCTTTGGAGCTTAATAGACCATCTGTCGCAGTACCGGGTAAACCTATGCTCACGTCAGTATAATACTTTATTTCCATAGATTGGTGTGATTCACCTAATTGGGTACGAAATTGTTCAGCCATTTGACGTGGTTTATTCTTCTTTGCATATTCATCACAAAAAAATAACTTTACAATATTAGCGTTACTAAATCCTTCTATCATTAAATCACTCTTAAAATTCTCAGCAACCTCATCTATAGTCAACTCCTTATAGTTTTCATCTTCTTTAGTTTGATTCCCTACTAATAACTTGGGAGTATTAATACCATGGCTTAAAATATAAATCTGACAATTGCCTTCTTTCAAGGCAGTTTGAACTTTTTCGCTTTGAACAATTTCATTACTGTCATGATAGATCACGACGACCTCTTTTCCTTTAGACTCGTAATCTTTTCGCCATTTACTGGCTTTGGCTTCTAAATCAAATAGAGAATCTTCAAAAGTAAACGGTATATATAAAATTTTCATAAAATACATATTTAGTCAGTGTGGCCTTATTTTAACCAATAAATATTAATAAAATATTAACTATTTCATATATGAATACCTTAAAGCCAGATGAATTTAATGATGGTTAACTTTGCAGATTTTTCATAAGCATAATCTAGGATTTGAGAGTTGTGGACTCAAATCGCGGTTAAAAGATGACTTTACTGGCGCACCAAACGTACATTTGTTCCTGGAAACAAGTTCTTTTCTGTAGAACGATAAGGATTAATATCCAAACCGCCACGCCTGGTATATCGTCCATAAACTGTCAATAATTCGGGTTGGCAACGGTTCATAATATCTACAAAAATGCGCTCAATACATTGTTCATGAAACTCATTATGATTTCGAAATGAAACAAGATATCGTAATAGACCTTCACGGCTTATCTTTTTGCCTTTGTAACTAATTTGTATACTGCCCCAATCAGGTTGGTTTGTTACTAAACAATTTGACTTAAGTAAATTGGAGTATAAAGTTTCTGTAACAGATTCAGTGCCTACTGAAAGAAATGAAGGCTCCACATGATAGACAGAACACTCTATATCAAGGTCATCTATACATTCACCAATAAATGAAGGTTGTATCGCAAATTGATTTACATTATCTAAAAGATAAATGTTTACCCCCACTTCCGCCTCTATCCGTTCTTGTAAATCCCGTTTGACAATATTTTGTAACTCACTGACATTTTGAATGCGAGTGTTATTAAAAGAATTAAAATAAAGTTTTAGTGACTTGGATTCAATTAAATTAGGTGAACTACAGTCATAGTATATTTCAGCTATTGCAACCATAGGTTTTCCCTTGGCGTTAAGCCAGGAAACTTCGTAATGATTCCAACAATCAAATCCGTAGAAAGGAAGTTGGGTAGGCTCTATTCCTATTTCTTGTCGTTTCCCAGAGCGTGGAATAGGATATAATCGATTAGGATTGTAAGAATCATCATATATTGATTTTTTTCCTAACTCTGATTTTTCTTCTACATCTTGATATTTTTTTAAAACAAGATCATTCATATTATTTAACTCCAATATTTCTATAATTTTGGCGGTGCTTTTCCAATTTACAGGTTGATTCATTTCCATTTGGCTGGAAATATAGTTTAGGAGGGACGCAACCTCATTAATGCGTGCTGCCTTTTCTTTCAGCTCACGTGCTTGAATAGGCATAGAAGTCATTAAATCAAAATTTGGATTTTCGATAATTTTCTTTGTCGTTGATAAGGAAAAGCCTAAAAATTTTAAGGTAGTGATCTGTTGTAAGCGTATAAGATCCTGATCTGAATATAAACGATAACCACTGGCTGAACGCTTAGCGGGCTTTAATAAACCAATATCATCATAATATTGCAATGATCTTATTGATAACGCAGTCATCTGACTTATTTCTTTAATTTGATAAAATTTCATTCAGTTAACACCTCAAAGCCGATTTTAAACCATCACGTAGCGTGAGAGTCAATAGACATAATGAGAAATAATTATCCATGTAGATATCATATGAGCTCCTAATCATATGACCTAGTCTAATATCAACGCCTGTTAGGTATGCAAAAGCCTAATTCAATTCCTGTGCAAGCCCTATATAAATTAGGTATACTCTCCTCCTAACTTTCGCATACAGGAGAAAATGAATGGCACGTGGAATAAACAAAGTGATACTCATTGGTAACGTAGGTGTTGATCCTGACGTACGATATTTACCTAATGGCAATGCAGTAACTACACTCTCAATCGCTACCAGTGAAGCATGGAAGGATAAGGCTACTGGTGAAAAACAAGAAAGAACCGAATGGCATCGGGTGGTTTGTTTTAATCGTTTAGGGGAAATTGCTGGCGAATATGTGCGCAAAGGATCAAAACTTTATGTCGAAGGAAGCTTAAGAACCAGAAAATGGCAAGATCAACAAGGACAAGATAGATATACTACGGAGATTGTTGCCAACGACATACAAATGTTAGATAGCAAAGGAGGAGCATCATCAAGTTTTGATGATATCCCACAAGGCCAATTTGCACCAAGCAACCAAAACTTTACAAAAAAACAACCTACCCAACAAGTCCCACAAGATGCTTTTGATCAATTAGATGATGATGTTCCATTCTAAGTCGTATCGGAGTAGCAACTCTTTTTAAGTATTTTCTGCCCTTATACATAGGGCAGCAATTCCTACTAATATCTCATGAAAACCACCGAAAAAAACAAGGCAAATTGATTAGGACTCAAAGAATATTTGCTGCTATTTATTCTATTATACTTATTGAAATGTCTGTGCCAATTGTATGATCTAATGGGAGGGTAGGCAGGATTAAGTCGATATCGGATTATCAATAAAATGATTAAACCAGGTTTACCTAAAAGTGTGGCTGTTTTGTAAGTAGCCCCTATGGGGGCTGACAGAGAACCAGGGATATGCAACAACGCAAAACAAGTCGCGGCACAATGATATGGACTCATCCTCCCTTTTAAACGGCTTTTAGATGCGCCAAAATGGTTTCGTCACAGAAACTAAAAAAGAAAGGGGGGTCTTTGAAGAATGTTATTTTATTAGAGATAGATTTAACAAAACATGTTTTTCAATTGCACGGTGATAATGAGTATGGGGAGAAGGTACTTGGAAAAAAAGAAATCGAGCTGCGCTACCTAATTTTCCAGCAAATCTGTCATCTTGTAACATTGCGATGGAAGCGGGTGGAAGTGCAAATTATAGTTCGTGTAAATGTATGTACTACGGACAAACGTTACACATATTAGCCCGCAACATGTGAAACCGATTGTTCAAGGGAATACGAATGATAAAAATGATGCACTTGCCATTGTTATTGCGCTGCTTCAAGATAATATGCCATCGATATCAACCAAGAGCATCAAGCAACAAAAAGTGCACATGCTGCATCGTTATCGAGAAAACTTAGTAAATTATAGAACAGCATTAGCTAATCGAATGCGAGGATATTTACGTCACTTTTCTGCCTTTTAGGATTAGTTCCAAAAGAACATTCGAGCGGAGGGAAACAATATCTGATTCCTTAAGTAAACGAGGTGTCCGATATATTCGTAGTTGTCTGGTGTCGGGTGAGCGAGCCATGGTAAAGAATGTAGCAAAAAAAAGTTTACTTTAACTGCTAGCTGAAGTGAGTCCATAATGAGCATGGATATAATAAAGCAGCTGCCGCGATGGCCAAAAATACACACCATATGTGGGCTATTATGATTTATGGTGATAAAGACGTTGACCATTTAAAGCTTTGTGCTTCAAGAAAAGCTTGATACATGAGAAAGCAGCATCATTTAGCGCTGCATCTACCTTTTTTACAATCAGCAAAAAACAAACTGATTATAAAAAAACACGATTATTACTGCACATAAACAAACGTGGAGGTATAAAAGACTTACCCTGGTATTGCAAATAACAGCTGATGCGAATAGGTTAAAACCTATTCTGAAAATACCTCTCGCCTACTATGGATTAAATGTCCGACGACATGAGAAGGATACAGAGTCCGAATATCATCAAAACCTGAATGGATGAAATAACTCGCTCATTAATGGTCGGATATACGTATGCAAATACTTCTCTTTTCACTAGTTCATTACTTGCAAAAACCGATGAGTCCATATACTTAGGCAGCGGGGATGAATAGTTAACATACCTTAATAAAAAACCCGCCTTAAGCGGGTTTTTTTAAGTTCTTGTTAGCAATTTAATTATTCTTCAGCATCCGCACTGGAAACTGGTCTGTCTAATAACTCAACAATTGCCATAGGTGCATTATCGCCATCTCTAAAACCACATTTTATAATTCGTATATAACCACCTGGGCGTTTCTCAAAACGTGGTCCTAAATCAGTAAACAACTTACCTACTGCAGATTTTGATCTTAATATATCAAATGCATGTCTACGTGTTGCAACTGAATCAACTTTAGAAACAGTGATTAATGGTTCTATGTATCGACGAAGATCTTTTGCTTTAGGCAAAGTAGTCTTTATCAATTCATGCTCAATTAAAGAACAACACATATTTGCAAACATAGCCTTTCTGTGGCTACTTGTACGGCCAAAACGACGGCCTGAATTACGGTGACGCATAACAAAACTCCTAAACTTTATTCGCCAAGATTTGCTGGCGGCCAATTCTCAAGCTTCATACCAAGCGATAATGAACGGGAAGCCAAAACATCCTTAATTTCAGTTAAAGACTTTTTACCAAGATTAGGAGTTTTTAAAAGTTCATTTTCAGTTCGTTGTACCAGATCGCCTATATAATGAATATTTTCTGCTTTCAAACAGTTCGCAGAACGAACAGTTAATTCCAAATCATCTACAGAACGCAAAAGAATAGGATCAAAATCATTACGTTCCTTTTGATCTGATCGTGACTCTTCAAATCTCATATCAACAAAAGCATGTAACTGCCGTTGTAAAATGCTAGCTGAAATACGGATTGCTTCTTCTGAATCAATTGTCCCGTTAGTTTCTAATTCAATGGTCAGCTTGTCCAAATCGGTACGATTTTCAACACGAGCACTATCAACATAATATGCTACTTTTCTGACAGGTGAGAAGCTATTATCAATTTTGAGTTTGCCAACAGATTTTCTCTCTACTTCATCATCAAAATGTCCAATAAATGAGTCAGTACTGTGAAAACCAATTCCTCTTTCAACCTTCATTGTCATATTTAATTTGCCCTTTTCGTTCAAATTAGCAATAACAAGATCAGGATTAACAACTTCCAGTCCATGAGATAATTGAATATCACCAGCGGTAACTTGACAAGGACCTTGCTTATTAAGGGTTATTAGAGCCTCTTCACCTACTGTCATTTTAATTGCAACCAATTTAAGATTCAGCAGTATATCAACAACATCTTCTTGTACACCTTCAATTGTACTGTACTCATGAAGAACACCCTCAATTGAAGCTTCTGTAATTACACTACCAGGCATAGAAGACAATAATATACGTCTCAAAGCATTGCCGAGAGTATGACCAAAGCCGCGCTCCAAAGGTTCTAAAACTATTTTAGCTTTAAAAGGCGATTCAGCCTGTACCTTAAGAACATTAGGTGTCAACATTTCATTGATTTCAGTATACATTCAGCTATTTCTCCGAGCTTACTTAGAGTAAAGTTCTACAACCAGGTTTACGTTGTAGTCTGAAGATAAGTCAGTTAACGTTGGTGCTGTAGAAAAAGTTCCTTTAAATGAAGAAGTATCTACAGTAAGCCAATCACATGGTACTCTTTGCTCAGACAAAGCTAAAGCAGCTTGAATGCGACCTTGATTTTTTGCTCTTTGTCTCACAGATATAACATCACCAGGCTTAATTAAATATGATGGTACGTTAACTATTTTATCATTAACTAATATGGCTTTGTGCGTTACTAATTGACGCGCTTCAGCACGAGTACTTGCAAAACCCATACGATAAACAACATTATCCAAACGTCTTTCAAGAAGAGTCATCAGGTTTTCACCTGTAGCACCCTTCATACGTGCAGCCATTTTATAATAGCCACGGAATTGCTTTTCAAGAACGCCATAAAATCTTCTGATTTTTTGTTTCTCTCTAAGCTGTAAACCATAGTTATTTAGACGAGGTTTCTTATCACCATGTTGTCCAGGTAACTTTTCTGATTTACATTTTGATTTATGATCACGCACACCACTTTTCAGTAATAAATCACAGCCCTCGCGACGTGATAATTTACATTTTGGACCAAGATATCTAGCCATTAATTACTCCTGAGTCTTATACACGACGTTTCTTAGGTGGCTTACACCCATTATGAGGGATACCAGTAACATCGGTTATTTCAACAATTTTGAAATCCTGAGATATTAATTCACGAATAGTGGACTCTCGACCAGGGCCAGGACCATGAACAAATACAGCTACAGATTTCATACCATATTCTTTAGCGACAGCAGCAGCACGCTCAGTTGCAACCTGTGCAGCGTAAGGGGTGCTCTTTCTTGAACCTCTAAACCCTGAGCCACCTGATGTTGCCCAGCAAAGTGCATTACCTTGTCTGTCAGTGAAAGTCACTATGGTATTATTAAAAGATGCATGAACATGTACTATACCATCTGATACAACACGTTTTGCTTTTTTGCGTACTTTTTGTTGTTTTGACTTTGTTATTGCCATCTTACTATCCTACATGAAATATCAAACGGTGGTGCCTTTTCTGCGACCTTTTCTTGTACGTGCATTAGTTTTTGTACGTTGGCCGTGTACAGGCAGTCCTCTTCTATGTCTCAAACCCCGGTAACAACCTAAATCCATAAGTCGCTTAATGTTCATTGTTACAACACGACGTAAATCACCTTCAACAGTTATTTTAGCAATTTCTGTTCTTAAAGACTCTAGTTGAGCATCTGTTAATTCTGAAACCTTTTTGGAAGGATCAATGCCAACTGCTGAACATAGTTTTATAGATGTAGGTTTACCAATACCATAAATTGCTGTCAAAGCAATCACAAGATGTTTGTGATCTGGTATATTTACTCCTGCAATACGAGCCATTAACTTCTCCGAACGTTATTTGTTCTGTCGAAAGGGACAGAAGAATACTATTTTTATAAAATTAAATCAAGCAAAGTTATTAACCTTGTTTTTGCTTATGCCTGGCATCTTTACAAATAACTCGTATCGTGCCACTTCTTTTAATAACCTTACAATTGCGACAAATTCGCTTTACAGATGCTCTTACTTTCATTCCTAACTCCGATAAAGATCATAAAAGACCAGGTAATTTTGTACCTTTAAAATTAGCCTTTTTCATTAAAGAATCATATTGCTGTGTCATTAAATGAGCTTGTACCTGAGCTACAAAATCCATAATAACAACTACGATAATCAGCAATGACGTTCCGCCGAAATAAAAAGGGACATGCCATGTATACATTAAAATCTGAGGTAAAAGACAAACTAAAACCAGATAAATTGAGCCAACAAACGTTAAACGAGTCATAACAGCATCAATGTATTTTGTAGTTTGCTCACCTGGTCTGATTCCAGGGATATATGCACCAGATTTTTTTAAATTATCCGCAGTATCTTTGGGGTTAAACACCAAAGCTGCATAAAAAAACGCGAAGAATATAATAGCTACTGCATATACGATTAAATATAATGGTTGTCCGGGAGACAAAGCCATTCCAACATCAGCTAACCAACCCATACCCTTAGTATGCGAAAAGAACTGCGCTAAAGTAGCAGGCAAGAGTATAATGCTTGATGCAAAAATTGGTGGTATAACACCCGACATATTAATTTTTAAAGGTAAATGACTTGTTTGTGCAGCATAAACTTTCCTACCTTGTGTCCTTTGTGCATAATTGACCCTGATTCGCCGCTGGGCACGTTCCATAAACACTACAAAACCAGTCACGACAACTACAACTACTGCAATGATAACAAGAGTTAGCGCTTGCATTTGGCCTTCTTTAACCTGTTGTAGAACCGATGCAATAGCAGTAGGCATACTTGAGACAATACCTGAAAAAATGATCAAAGAAATACCATTGCCAACGCCTTTCTCAGTAATTTGCTCACCTAACCACATCAAAAACATTGTACCTGTAACCAATGTAACTACGGCAGTAAAATAAAATGAAAAGTCAGCTTGCAGGGCAATTTGTTGACCAGCCAGCCATCGAGCCATCCCTAAAGATTGAAAAATTGACAACAGTAGCGTTAAATAACGAGTATATTGGTTTATTTTTCTTCTTCCAGACTCACCTTCTTTTTTTAACTGTTCGAGCTTTGGAGAGACTACAGTAAAAAGTTGAAGAATAATCGATGCGGAAATATATGGCATAATTCCTATGGCAAAAACGGTTACCCGTGATAAGGCTCCGCCAGAAAACATATTGAACAAGCCAAAAATGGTGTTTTGTTGTTCATTAAAGAAATTAGCTAATCGAGCTGGATCTAATCCTGGCACAGGTATATGTGCACCTAGTCGATAAACTAAAATGCCTAAAACAACAAAAAACAATCTTGATTTTAGCTCAGCCAATCCACCACGTGATTGGCCTGTATTATGCTTTTGGTTTTTCATAGTCACTCTTCTACGCTGCCGCCTAAACCTTCAATGGTTGCACGAGCTCCTTTAGTGACCCTCAGACCTTTAAGTTTTATGGCAGTAGTTAATTCACCAGATAAGATAACTTTTACATCTTTGATAGAACGACTTACGATACCTGCATCTTTTAAAACGTTTAAGTCAATTACATCTACAGATAACTGTTCAAGTTCACTTAAACATACTTGATCAACTGTTCTACCCACTCGTGATTTAAAACCCATTTTTGGTAAACGTCTTTGAATAGGCATTTGACCGCCTTCAAAGTTAATTTTATGGTAACCACCAGCTCTAGCCTTTTGTCCTTTGTGCCCTTTACCACTCGTTTTTCCAAGCCCAGATCCTATGCCACGACCGAGTCGCTTCTTAGGACGACGTGAACCTGGCTCAGGTGATAGTGAATTTAAATTCATTATACACTCTCCTCAACCAACAACAGATAATCAACTTGATTTATAAGACCACGTATTGCTGGAGTATCGTTATGAGTTACACTTGAATTAGTTTTACTCAAACCTAATTGCTTTACAATTGAAATATGTTTAGGCTTTCTGCCTATAGTGCTTTTTACTAAAGTAATTTTAATTTTGTTTTCCATAATTAGCCCGCCATTACTTCTTCAACAGTTTTACCACGCTTGGCCGCAACATAATCAGGGGTACCAATATTAGTTAGAGCAGCAATTGTAGCGCGTACAATATTGCTTGGATTTGTAGATCCTATATTTTTAGCTAATATATTTTGGACACCTAAAACTTCAAGAACTGCTCTCATTGCACCACCAGCAATAATTCCTGTACCTTCACTGGCTGGCTTCATAAATACTTTAGAGGCTCCATAGTTCCAAGTGATTTCATGATAAATAGTTGAACCACTTAATGGTATATATACCATGTTTTTCTTAGCTTGTTCCATTGCTTTCTGAATAGCTATTGGAACTTCACGAGCTTTACCTCTACCAAATCCAACTTTACCTTTACCATCGCCAACAACGACAAGAACAGCAAAGCCAAAAACTCGTCCGCCTTTGACAACTTTAGCAGTACGATTAACTGATACTAATTTCTCTTGGTAGCCATCTGATTTAGGTGATGATTCATCGAATGCCATAGTTGTTCCTTAAAAATCTAATCCAGCCTCGCGTGCACCTTCTGCAAGGGCTTTCACTCGGCCATGATATTTATAACCAGCTCGATCAAACGCGACCTCAGTAATTCCATGCTCACTTGCACGTTTGCCTAGTAACTTACCAACAAGGTTCGCTTGTTCTACTTTACATTTACCGGATAGACTGGCTCGTATTTCTTTATCATTAGTTGAACAAGCAACTAATACTTTATCTCCAAGCTCATCAGCTCGAACAATTTGAGAGTAGATATGTAGTCCACTTCTATGCACTACCAATCTTACTCTACCAGATTTGCGAATCAGTGCCTTTGCTTTTAATCCACGTCGAATACGTGAGTTTTGTTTATTCATAGCTTAAACCTTATTTCTTCTTCGCTTCTTTACGAACAATATACTCACCAGCAAGTTTAACACCTTTACCCTTATATGGCTCAGGTGGACGAAATGCGCGTATTTCAGAAGCAACTTGCCCCAAAATTTGTTTATCAACACCTTTGAGTAATATTACTGTATTACTTGGAGTTTCCACTAAAACACCTTGTGGCAAATGATATTCGATAGGATGAGAATAACCCAAAGATAAAGTGATTGATTTATCCTTTGATTGTGCTCTATACCCAACACCAACCAATTCAAGTGTTACTACAAATCCTTCAGTAACGCCTTTAACCATATTATTTACAATCGCTCTCGCAGTTCCTGCTTGTGCCCAAGCTTTAGGGTCATTAGCTGCAGGAGCAAATTCAATATGATTAGCCTCATTATTTTTACTTACTTTCACTAACCGATTTATCTTTTGGGTTAATGTTCCTTTAGGCCCTTTTACAGTAATTTCACCTTCACCTAATGTTATTTCTACATTGGCTGGTTGAACTACTGGGGCTTTTGCTACTCTAGACATATTATTCCTCGCAAGTATTAAGCCACTTCACAAATGACTTCACCACCAACGCCTTTCATCTTAGCAGATATATGTGTCATTATACCTTGGGATGTAGACAATATGGCCACACCAAAACCAGGTATTGAAGTTAGTTCTTTATAAGATTTATAAACTCTCAAACCAGGTCTGCTTATTCTTTTTATTAATTCGATAACAGGTCTACCATGGTAGTACTTCAGTTTAATCGTCATTAATTTAAGATTATTATCAAGTGATTCAACAAAGAAGTCTTCGACATACCCTTCTTCTTTTAGAACACGAACAATTTCTTCCTTCAATTTTGAAGATGTTAAAGTTACTTGCTGATGTTTTGCTTGTTGACCATTTCTAATTCTGGTCAGCATATCAGCAACTGGATCATGCATACTCACAATCGTTCTCCAATAAAAATTACCAGCTGGATTTTCTTCCGCCTGGTATATTACCAACCATTAGTTGTTGTCTTAAGCAAATCCTACAAAGGCTAAATTTACGATATACAGCATGTGGACGACCACATTGTTTGCACCGTGTTTTATAACGAACAGGATTTGAATTTATAGGAAGTTTAGCTAATTTAGCCTGGCTATCCATAATTACTTGAAAATCGTCTGATGACTTGATTAACGTTTTTAATTCATTTCTGCGTTTTTTGTATTTTTCTACGAGTTTGCTACGTTTTAGCTCTCTCATAAGCATTGATTTTTTAGCCACAATTTCACCCTTATTTTTTATCTCTATCTTTCAATGGAAGGTTAAAGGCCTCTAATAAAGCTTTAGCTTCTTCATTAGTTTTTGCACTTGTAGTTATACAAATATCTAAACCACGAATACCATCTGTTTTATCGTAATCAATTTCAGGAAACACGATTTGTTCTTGTATTCCCATACTGTAATTACCAGTTCCATCAAAAGACTTAGGATTTAAACCCCGGAAGTCTCTTACACGAGGTAAAGTTATTGAAATCAACCTGTCTAAAAATTCATACATACGCTGCCTTCGGAGCGTTACCTTGCATCCTATTGGCCAACCTTCTCTAATTTTAAAACCAGCAATTGATTTTCTTGCTTTTGTAACAACCGGCTTTTGCCCTGCAATTAAAGTCATATCTTCAACTGCATGATTCATTACTTTTTTGTCACCTACTGCTTCGCCAACACCCATATTTAAAGTGACTTTGAGTAATTTAGGTACTTCCATCACACTGGAATAGTTGAACCGCTTCATCATCATAGGGACAATTTCTTTTTTGTAAATTTCATTAAGTCTTGTCATTTCTATCACCTAATCAAACACGGTCAATTATTTCATTGTCAGATTTAAAATATCTGACCTTCTTATTTGTACCGTTACTCTCAATAAATTTAAATCCTACTTTATCTGCTTTCTTTGTGTTTGGATTGTAATGAGCAACATTTGAAACGTGTACAGGTGATTCAAGAGTGATAATACCACCTTTATGTTCTGGTTTCTGTGGATTTGCTTTAACATGTTTCTTAATTAAATTTCCACCTTCAACTACAACACCATTTTCAGTCACACGTAACACTTTACCTTTATGACCTTTGCTTTTACCAGCGATTATAATTACTTCATCGCCTTTTTGAATGCGTTTCATATCTCAATCCTTCTCACAAAACTTCTGCAGCTAGAGATATTATTTTCATAAATCTCTCTCGTAGCTCGCGAGTAACAGGGCCAAAAATACGAGTACCAATTGGCTCGTTTTGATTATTTAAAAGTACAGCTGCATTGCCATCAAAGCGTATTAAAGAGCCATCATCTCTACGAACACCTTGTGCTGTTCGAACTACTACAGCTTTCATCACCGCACCTTTTTTCACTTTACTTCTTGGTATCGCGTCCTTAATGCTCACTTTGATGATATCCCCTACACGAGCATATCTTCGGTGTGAGCCACCAAGCACTTTAATACACATAACTTTACGTGCTCCGCTATTATCAGCAACTTCGAGCACTGTCTGCATTTGGATCATTTTATTCTCCAGCTCTGATTACGACCAGAAAAAGGTTGCTGATTATATCAGGCCTTTTAGGGTTTTAAAAGTAAATCAACATTGTTGATTAAGAAATTACTTCAACTAATACCCAGCTTTTTGTTTTAGAGAGTGGTCTTGACTCACGAATCTTAACTATATTACCAATTTGACATACTTGTTCTTCGTCATGGGCATGAAATTTAGCTCTACGCTTAATTATTTTTCCATACTTTGGATGTTTAACAGAGCGCTCAATCATCACGACTATAGTTTTATCCATTTTGTCACTAACAACTTTTCCAACTAACGTTCTGGCATTTGATTCACTATTAGACATGTCACTTACCTGCCTTTTCAGTCAACATTGTTTTTACTCTTGCCACTGATTTACGCACCATAGTGATAAGATGAGTTTTATCTAGTGAGCCACTTGCTTTTTTCATTCGTAAATTTAATTGTTCTTTACGTAATAAAAGTAATTCATTTTGCAATTCTTCAATTGATAAATTGCGTAATTCATTAATTTTTTTCATTACATCACCTTCCTTTCTTCGAATATCACTTTGAAAGGAAGTTTGGCTTTAGCCAGGTCAAAAGCTTCCATCGCAAGCTCTCTGGATACGCCTTCCATTTCAAATAAAACTTTGCCAGGTTGTATTTGAGCAACCCAATATTCGACACTACCTTTACCTTTACCTTGTCTCACTTCTAAAGGCTTTTGAGTAATAGGCTTATCTGGAAACACTCTAATCCAAATTTTCCCACCGCGTTTAATATGACGGGTCATTGCTCTACGAGCTGCTTCAATTTGTCTGGCAGTCAATCGGCCACGTTCTAACGCTTTTAAACCAAATTCACCAAAACTGATGTTACTGCCTCGTAATGCTAAACCTCTATTACGACCTTTCATCTGTTTTCGGTATTTTGTACGTTTCGGTTGTAACATGATTCTTAATCCTCACTTACTGCGCACTGTCAGTTGATCTTTTCTTCTGTGGCAGAACTTCACCCTTGTAGATCCAGACTTTTACGCCAATAATACCGTAGGTAGTTTTAGACTCTGCTGTACCATAATCTATATCTGCTCTAAAGGTATGTAACGGTACGCGACCTTCACGATACCACTCACTGCGCGCAATTTCCGCTCCACCGAGTCGTCCACTAACACAAATTTTAATTCCTTTTGCACCTGCTTTAAGTGCTCCAGTCACTGCACGTTTCATAGCTCGTCGAAACATAACTCGCTGTTCTAATTGTTGTGCAATACTTTCAGCAACAAGCGTAGCATCCAGCTCAGGTTTTTTAATCTCTTCAATATTAAGATGAACGGGAACACCTAATTTGCTGGATATCTCAGCACGTAGGGCTTCAATACCACCACCTTTTTTACCGATGATGATACCGGGTCTTGCAGTGAGTATTGTTACAACAGCATTATTCGCTGGACGCTCTATAAGAATCTTACTTACAGCAGCAGCCATAAGTTTCTTTTTTAACTCAGTACGTAACTTTATGTCCTGAATTAAAAACTCAGCGTATTTTTTACCAGCAAACCACTTGGAATTCCAATCTTTAATAATACCTAGGCGAATGCCTATAGGGTTAACTTTTTGTCCCATTGCTATTCCTCGTCAGATACTTTAATCGTGATATGGCAGGTACGTTTGCAAATTCTGTTTGCACGTCCTTTAGCTCTGGGACTAATGCGTTTTAATGTCATTGCTTCATCAACGCAGACCATACCCACTTTTAAATCATCAATATCTGCCCCGTTATTATTTTCAGCATTGGCTATAGCTGATTCCAACAACTTAAGCATTAATTGAGCACCTTTTTTTGGTGTAAACTTGAGGACATCAAGCGCACCAGATACTTTCATATTTCGTATCATGTCTGCTACCAATCTGCCCTTTTGAGCGGATAAGGGAGCACCTTTCAATTTAGCTGTAACTTCCATCATATCCTCTTATTTGCCTTTAGCCTTTCTGTCACCAGAATGACCTTTAAATGTTCGAGTCATGGCAAACTCACCTAATTTATGACCGACCATATTATCTGTAATATAAACAGGGATATGATCTTTACCGTTATGTACTGCAATTGTAAGGTCAATCATTTCAGGTACAATTGTTGAACGTCTTGACCAAGTTTTAATTGGTTTTTTTGATTTAGATTCGATTGCAGCTTCAACTTTGCTAATCAAATGATGGTCAACAAAAGGACCTTTTCTTATAGAACGAGCCACTTGATATCCTCTCAATAATTATTTCTTCTTGCGTCTTCTGACAATAAAATCATCAGTACGCTTATTACTTCGGGTTTTATAACCTTTAGTTGGTACTCCCCAAGGTGATACAGGATGACGTCCACCAGAAGTACGTCCCTCACCTCCACCATGTGGGTGATCAACAGGGTTCATAGCAACACCACGTACAGTTGGACGAATACCTCTCCAACGTTTAGCTCCTGCTTTACCTAATGAGCGTAAGCTGTGCTCGCTATTACTAACTTCCCCAATTACTGCTTTGCATAAAACATGGATTTTACGCATTTCACCTGAACGCAGCCTTAATGTTGCGTAAACACCTTCTTTTGCAACAATTTGACCACTGGCACCAGCACTTCGTAATATTTGTGCCCCTTTTCCTGGTTTCATTTCAACACAGTGAATGGTAGTACCGACAGGAATATTTTTCAATGGCAAACAATTTCCAATGCTTATAGGTGAATCAGCACCACTGACAACACTATCTCCAACATTCAAGTTGGCTGGTGCAATAATATATCTTCGTTCACCATCTTTATAAACAATCAAAGCAATAAGGGCAGTTCTGTTGGGATCATATTCAATGCGCTCTACACGTGCTTCAACACCATCTTTATTACGTTTAAAGTCAATAATCCGGTACTGATTCCGCTGTCCACCACCAATATGCCTTACAGTGATTCTACCTTGGTTATTTCTTCCGCCTGTTTTCTTTAGTTTTTCAACTAAAGCTGCGTGAGGTTTACCCTTGTGAATGTGGTGATGAACCACTCGTAACTCGCCACGCTTACCTGGCGATGTAGGTTTAGATTTTAATAGTGCCATCTTAATCTGCCTTATTCGGTAGCTGTAAAGTCAATATCTTGATCTGCATGAAGAGTTACAAAAGCTTTTTTCCAATCACTTCGCTTTCCGTTCATTTGTTTAAAACGCTTTGTTTTTCCCTTCACATTAACAACAGATACATTTTTAACTTTTACGTTAAATATATTTTCTACCGCCATTTTAATTTCAGTCTTAGTTGCATTTTTCAATACTTTGAAAGTAAACTGTTTAAGCTTATCCGCTATGACAGTAGCTTTTTCAGAAGTATGTGGCTCCCGTAGAACCATCAACAATCTTTCAGCGTTCATTGTAACTGTTCCTCAATTTTTTTAATTGCAGCTTCTGTAACAACAACCTTTTCAAATCTTAATAAGGATACCGGATCTACAGTTGTAACGTCACAAATATCATAATCAATTAAGTTTCTTGATCCAAAATATTCATTTTCACCAACTTCGGTCATTATAATCAGAGCATTTGTTACATTTAGCTGATTCATTTTGTTGATGAAATCTTTAGTCTTCTTACTTTCACATTGAAAGTCACTGACGACTAACAGGTTGCCTGTGCGACAAAGTTCGGAGATTATACTACGTAATGCACGTTTGTACATTTTTTTATTAAGTTTTTGTGAATAATCTCTCTTTTTAGATGCAAAGGTTACGCCACCAGTTCTCCAAATAGGACTTCTAATCGTACCAGCACGTGCACGACCTGTACCTTTTTGATTCCATGGCTTTTTTCCACCGCCTCTTACTTCAGCGCGAGTTTTTTGAGCGCTATTACCACTACGTGCATTATTCATATACGCTACAACGGCTTGATGAATCAAGCCTTCATTGTAACCATATGCAAATACATCTTGGTTCAGTGCTAATGTTGATTTTGTATCTATCGTAGTAATTTCCATCACTCACCTCGTGCTTGCTTTTTAGCTGCAGGCTTAATTTCTACTCTTGTACCAGGTGCACCAGGTATAGCACCTTTAATTAGAAGTAAATTTCTTTCAGCATCTACACGTACGAGTTCAAGACTTTGAACTGTACAACGAACATTCCCCATGTGTCCCGCCATTTTTTTGCCTTTAAAAACACGGCCAGGAGTTTGGTTTTGACCAATAGAACCAGGAACACGATGTGATCTAGAGTTACCATGAGTAGCATCTTGTGTTCTAAAATTGTATCGTTTAACGGTACCTGCAAAGCCTTTGCCTTTTGTAGTACCTGACACATCAACGAATTGGCCTGCTGTAAAAACATCTGTGATAGAAATCACTTGGCCTGCAGTAAATTTATCTTCAGAGTCTACTGGAAACTCAACGAGCATATCTCCAGCTTCAATTTCTGCTTTTGCAAAATGACCTGTTAAAGGTTTATTAACCTTTCCTGGCTTTTTTGCACCGCCTGTCAATTGAATAGCAGAATACCCATCTGTGGTTATTGTCTTAACCTGTGAAACTCGATTAGGATGTACTTCAACAACAGAAACAGGAACTGACACTCCATCTGCCATGAAGACTCGAGTCATACCGATTTTACGGCCTAATAAACCGATCATCATTGTAACACCTCTTTAATATCCTTCACCTTAAAATTAGTCGTCAAGGCTTATCTGAACATCAACCCCTGCAGCCAGATCTAACTTCATCAATGCATCTACTGTTTTTTCAGTTGGATGTACGATAACGACCAGGCGTTTGTGGGTACGTAATTCATATTGATCTCGAGCATCTTTATTAACATGCGGTGAAGTCAATACAGTAAATTTTTCCTTGCGAATTGGCAATGGTATTGGTCCACGAATTTGTGCACCAGTACGCTTTGCAGTCTCCACTATTTCTCGAGTTGATAAGTCAATCAACCGATGATCAAAGGACTTTAATCTTATTTTAATGTTTTGATTGCTACTCATTGTAATTACTCGATAATTTTAGCGACAACACCGGCGCCAACAGTACGGCCACCTTCCCGAATTGCAAAACGTAAACCTTCATCCATCGCAATGGGTGCATGTAAATTTACAACCAACTGTACGTTATCTCCAGGCATTACCATTTCAACTCCAGATGGTAAATCACAAGTTCCTGTTACGTCTGTTGTTCTAAAATAAAACTGTGGTCTATATCCATTGAAAAACGGGGTATGTCGTCCACCTTCTTCTTTAGATAACACGTATACTTCCGCTTCAAATTTAGTGTGAGGCTTAATTGTACCTGGTTTGGCTAATACCTGACCACGCTCAACTTCGTCTCGTTTTGTTCCACGGAGTAATATACCAACGTTATCACCTGCACGTCCTTCGTCTAATAACTTACGGAACATCTCAACACCAGTACAGGTAGTCTTTGCAGTATCACGAATTCCTACAATTTCGATCTCTTCGCCAACTTTGATAATTCCGCTTTCGATACGTCCTGTTACTACTGTTCCTCGGCCAGATATTGAAAATACATCTTCAATCGGTAATAAGAACGATTTGTCAATGTTTCTTACAGGCTCTGGAATATAAGAATCCATAGTCTCTACCAATTTCTCTATTGCTGGCACCCCAATATCACTGGTATCACCTTCTAATGCTTTCAATGCAGATCCAACAACAATTGGAATATCATCACCAGGAAAATCATAACTGCTCAACAAATCACGGACTTCCATTTCTACAAGCTCTAAGAGCTCTGGATCATCAACCATGTCCGCCTTATTCATAAACACTACTATGTAGGGCACCCCTACTTGTCGTGACAATAGAATATGTTCTCTAGTTTGAGGCATAGGACCATCTGCTGCAGATACTACAAGTATCGCTCCGTCCATTTGTGCAGCACCTGTAATCATGTTCTTCACATAGTCAGCATGTCCGGGGCAATCAACATGCGCATAGTGTCTGTTCGCTGATTCGTATTCAACGTGCGCTGTTGAGATTGTGATGCCTCGCTCTCTTTCTTCTGGTGCAGCATCGATCTGATCGTATGCTTTTGCTATACCACCAAACTTCTTCGCCATAATCGTGGTAATCGCCGCTGTTAATGTGGTCTTACCGTGGTCTACGTGACCGATCGTTCCCACATTCACATGTGGCTTTTTACGTTCAAATTTTTCCTTCGCCATTTCAATAACCTCGTTAACTTTTTATTGTTTCTTAATAATTGCTTCAGCAATGTTAGTTGGTGCTTCCGCATACTTAGAAAATTCCATAGTATAAGTTGCTCTTCCTTGAGTAGCAGAACGTAAATCGGTCGAGTAACCAAACATCTCTGCGAGTGGAACTTCTGCTCTAACAATTTTTCCTGCTGGTGAGTCTTCCATTCCTTGAACCAAACCACGTCTTCTGTTAAGGTCGCCCATAACATCCCCCATATAATCCTCTGGGGTTACAACTTCGACACTCATTATCGGCTCAAGTAATACTGGTTTAGCTCGTAATGCACCTTGCTTGAAGCATTGAGAACCAGCAATTTTAAATGCCATTTCACTAGAATCCACTTCGTGGAATGAACCGTCGAATAATGTAACCTTCACGTCCACTACTGGATAACCAGCGATAACACCATTTTGCATTTGCTCTTGAATTCCCTTGTCAACTGCGGGTATATACTCTTTAGGAATAACACCACCAACAATTGCATTGACGAATTCATAGCCTTTACCCGGCTCTTGGGGTTCAATCTTCAACCAGACATGACCATATTGACCACGACCCCCTGATTGTCGAATGAATTTGCCTTCTTGCTCTATTGGTTGCTTAAGTGTTTCACGATACGCAACCTGAGGTTTACCAACATTGGCTTCAACATTAAATTCCCGCTTCATACGGTCTACAATAATTTCTAAATGAAGTTCACCCATACCTTCAATAATGGTTTGCCCTGACTCTTCATCAGTATGAACACGGAAAGAAGGATCTTCTTGAGCTAACTTTCCAAGCGCGATACCCATTTTTTCTTGATCGGCTTTTGTCTTGGGCTCAACAGCTACAGCAATAACAGGGTCTGGAAAGTCCATTCGTTCTAGTATGACGACATGCTCAGTGTCACACAATGTATCTCCAGTAGTCACAGACTTTAACCCAACTGCCGCAGCAATATCACCTGCTTTAACTTCTTTAATTTCTTCGCGCGAATTGGCATGCATTTGTAATAAGCGACCAATACGCTCTTTTTTACCTTTAACAGAGTTGAATACTGTATCCCCACTTTTTAGGACACCAGAATAGGCTCTGAAATAGGTTAACGTTCCAACAAATGGATCGGTAGCAATTTTAAAAGCTAAGGCTGAGAATGGTGCATCATAACTTGTTTTACGAGAAGCTTCATCACCATGCTCATCAATGCCTTGTACATCTGGTATATCAATTGGTGATGGTAAATATTCAATAACACCATCCAGTACAGCTTGTACACCTTTGTTTTTGAATGCAGAACCACAGAAAACTGGAACAACCGCATTACTAATGGTTAATTGACGTAACGCCTGTTGAATTTCTTCTTCAGAAAGCTCTTGGCCTTCAAGATATTTTTCCATTAGTTCTTCAGTAGCTTCTGCAGCTGCCTCTACAAGCATTGCTCTATATTCTTCACACTGATCTTTAAGATCAGCAGGTATATCTTTATACTCGAAAGTCATACCTTTATTTTCTTCATCCCAATGAATTGCCTTCATTTTGATGAGGTCAATAACCCCTTTAAATTCTTCTTCAGCTCCAATTGGTAACTGAACAACTACAGGGTTTGAACCTAGTCTTTGTTTGATTTGGCTAACTACCCTAAGGAAGTTTGCACCCATTCTATCCATCTTATTAACAAAAACAATTCGTGGAACACCATATTTGTTCGCTTGTCGCCATACTGTTTCTGATTGAGGTTCTACACCAGCAACCGAATCGAACACTACGACTGCACCATCTAATACACGTAAAGATCGCTCCACTTCAATCATAAAGTCAACGTGTCCTGGTGTATCGATGATGTTAATACGATGTCGTTCGAACTGTTTATCCATACCTGACCAGTAGCATGTTGTTGCTGCTGAGGTAATAGTAATACCGCGTTCCTGCTCCTGAACCATCCAGTCCATTGTTGCAGCGCCGTCATGAACTTCACCAATCTTATGAGACATACCAGTATAATACAGTACGCGTTCAGTTGTGGTTGTTTTACCTGCATCAACGTGCGCTGCAATGCCTATGTTTCTATATAGTTTTAATGGAGTAGACACGGACTACCTCTCTTTTAGTTCCATCTAAAATGAGCAAATGCCTGGTTAGCTTTTGCCATTTTATGGGTATCTTCACGTTTTTTTACTGCAGAACCTTTACTTTCATAAGCATCCAGCAGTTCCCCAGCCAGGCGTAACATCATACCTTTTTCACCACGAGTTCGTGCAGCTTGAACGATCCATCTCATGCCTAACGCAATACTTCGATCATTTCTAACTTCAACTGGCACTTGATATGTAGCACCACCTACTCGGCGTGAACGAACTTCAACACTTGGTCGAACATTGTTTAAAGCATCTTCAAAGTAACGAAGAACTGTGGCAGAACCACTCGCACTACCAGATTCACCGCTCTCATCATCTGTCTTTTTCATCTTTTTAACACGCTCTTCCATAACAGATAAAGCGCCATAGATTATTTTTTCAGCAACAGATTTTTTTCCACTAACCATGAGCACGTTAATGAATTTTGCTAACAACTCACTGTGATGCTTTGGATCTGGCAAAATTTCTCTTTTGGGGACTTCTCTTCTTCTAGGCATTTCTATTTCCTACAATCAGTTATTTTTTATCTTTTGGCTTCTTAGTACCATATTTTGAACGACCTTGCTTACGATCGTTAACACCTGATGTATCTAAGCTACCTCGAACTGTGTGATAACGCACACCAGGCAAATCTTTAACACGACCACCCCTAATAAGAACTACAGAGTGTTCTTGAAGGTTATGGCCTTCACCACCAATATAGGATGTTACTTCAAACCCATTGGTTAAACGCACACGAGCAACCTTACGCATAGCTGAGTTAGGTTTTTTAGGTGTAGTAGTGTAAACACGCGTACATACTCCACGTCGTTGTGGACATGATTCCAGTGCAGGCACGTTACTTTTCTTCTTTACGTCCACACGAGGCTTTCTTACTAACTGATTAATAGTAGCCATTTATACTTAACTCCGATCTGTCTCTTTTGATTATTTCGAATACATAAGGAGGCCGGATTCTATATAGGTACGGCAGATTTGTCAAGTTTTAATCTGCCGTTTTCGATCCGAACTAGTGCTCTTGATTATCTGCGTTTAATGCTTCACTTAACGCATGCTCAACATCACTTGCAGTTACAGTATGTACTGGGTACTCACCGGCTGCAGCCTTAGCTCTCTTTATTTTACGACCTTGATGATAGGCATAACCTGTTCCAGCAGGGATCAGACGTCCAACCATCACATTTTCCTTTAGACCACGTAAATCATCTATTTTACCACTTACAGCAGCTTCTGTTAGAACTCTTGTTGTTTCTTGGAATGAAGCAGCTGATATAAATGATTCAGTAGCCAAAGATGCCTTTGTGATTCCTAATAAAATAGGTATCCCTCTGGCAACTTGTTTTCCTTCTGCAATAAGTTTGTCATTCTCTTGCAGCAAGACACTTTCTTCGATTTGCTCTCCCACCAAGAATTTGGAATCCCCAGCAAAAGTTATAACACGCTTACGTAACATCTGCCTTACAATTACTTCGATATGTTTGTCATTAATCTTAACACCTTGCAAGCGATATACATCTTGCACTTCATTTACGATGTAATTAGCTAATGCACCGACTCCAAGCAAGCGTAATATATCATGGGGATTAAGAGCTCCTTCTGCTATAATTTCTCCCCGTTCGACATGCTCACCTTCGAAGACAGAAATATGCCTCCATTTAGGAATGAGCTCTTCATGGCATTGGTCTTCAGAAACGTTGATAATTAATCTTCTTTTACCTTTTGTTTCCTTTCCAAAACTTACCATTCCCGAAACTTCAGCCATTACTGCAGAATCCTTCGGTTTACGGGCTTCGAATAAATCCGCAACTCGAGGTAGACCCCCGGTGATATCACGTGTTTTAGACCGTTCTTGAGGGATACGTGCGATAACATCCCCAATACCTACATGACCACCATCTTCAAAATTTACGATAGCATCTACCGGAAGATAATATTGAGCTGGAACATTGGTTCCTGCAAGATAAATATCCTCCCCAGTTTCAGTTACCAATTTAACCATTGGCCTTAAATCTCGTCCTGCAGAACTTCTTTGTTTCGCATCGATCACGACAATATTACTTAAACCTGTTAACTCATCTGTTTGTCGATTCATAGTAATGCCATCAAACAGGTCAACAAATTTTAAGTACCCTCCTACTTCAGAAATAACAGGGTGTGTATGAGGATCCCATGTAGCTATAATCTGACCGGCTTCAACATTTGAATTATCTTGGACAGTGATTACCGCGCCATAAGGAACTTTATATCGCTCACGTTCACGTCCAAATTCATCTACAATGGTTACTTCACCGGAACGCGATACTGCAACCAAGTTTTTATTTTCATGAGTTACTGTCTTAATATTATGTAATCTAATAACCCCTTTAGTCTTGATCTGAATATTATTCGCTGCGGTAGCCCTCGAAGCCGCTCCGCCAATGTGGAATGTACGCATGGTTAACTGAGTTCCAGGTTCACCAATTGATTGGGCAGCGATAATTCCAACAGCTTCACCAGTGTTAACAAGATGTCCTCGTGCTAAGTCACGTCCATAACACTTGGCGCATAATCCAAATCGAGTTTGGCATGTAATTGGTGAACGAACTAAAATTTGGTCCACACCTTGTTTTTCTAACTTCTCAACCCATGCCTCATCCAATAAGGTTCCCGCAGTGACAACGGGTTCACTGTGGTTAGGAATGTAAACATCAGCGGCAACTACTCGTCCCAATACCCGCTCATGAAGTGGTTCAACAATATCACCACCTTCAATTAATGGTTGCATTAGAACGCCAGTATCAACACCGCAATCATCCTCTGTAATAACCACATCTTGAGCCACATCAACAAGACGCCGCGTCAAATATCCAGAGTTAGCAGTTTTCAACGCCGTATCAGCCAAACCTTTACGCGCACCGTGGGTTGAAATGAAGTATTGAAATACGTTCAATCCTTCACGGAAATTAGCCGTAATAGGAGTCTCAATAATTGAACCATCTGGAGCTGCCATCAATCCACGCATACCAGCCAGCTGTCTAATCTGTGCAGCAGAACCCCTCGCCCCTGAATCAGCCATCATAAATATGGGGTTAAAGGACTCTTGCCTTATGAGCTCACCTTTCACATTAGCAACTTGTTCGGTTGCAATCTTACTCATCATTGATTTGGCAACTAACTCATTAGTGCGGGACCAAATATCAATAACTTTATTGTAGCGCTCTCCATTAGTGACTAAACCAGAACGGAATTGTGCTTCTATTTCCCTAACTTCATTATAAGCGTGATCAATAATACTCGCTTTATCGTCAGGTATTTCCATATCATCGATACCAATAGATGCACCGGAACGTGTCGCGTACTTGAAGCCTGTATACATCAATTTATCTGCAAAAATTACAGTTTCTTTCAGACCAAACGTCCTATAGCACGTATCAATAACTTTAGTAATTACTTTTTTAGTCATGGTACGGTTTATTTGCACAAAAGACATCCCTTTTGGCAATATCTGAGCTAGAATAGCTCGGCCAACTGTAGTCTCAACAAGATGATGTCCCGCTTCATTTTCTTTAGGCATACGAATCTTGATTTTTGCATGAATATCAAGATGGCCTGCTTCATAAAAATTCTGCGCTTCTTGTGCACTCACAAAAATTTTACCTTCGCCTAAAGCATTAACTTTTTCTCGAGTTAAGTAATACAAACCTAAAACAACGTCTTGGCTAGGAACAATAATTGGTTCTCCACTTGCTGGCGACAGAATGTTGTTTGTCGACATCATTAGTGAGCGTGCTTCCAACTGTGCCTCAAGTGTTAACGGCACATGCACTGCCATTTGGTCACCGTCAAAGTCAGCGTTATAAGCTGTACATACCAGTGGATGAAGTTGAATTGCTTTACCTTCAATTAAAACAGGTTCAAACGCCTGTATACCAAGTCGGTGTAGTGTAGGTGCTCTGTTAAGTAGAATAGGATGCTCTCGGATAACGTCATCTAAAATATCCCAAACAACAGATTCCTCGCGCTCAACCATTTTCTTAGCGGCTTTAATCGTTGTAGCTAGACCTCTGAACTCAAGCTTACTGAATATAAATGGCTTAAAGAGTTCAAGCGCCATTTTTTTTGGCAGTCCACATTGGTGGAGTTTTAAAGTAGGTCCTACAACAATTACTGAACGTCCGGAATAATCAACACGCTTACCCAAAAGATTTTGACGAAAACGGCCTTGTTTCCCTTTAATCATATCGGCTAATGATTTTAGAGGCCGTTTATTAGTGCCAGTGATTGCACGACCACGACGACCATTATCCAAAAGTGCATCAACTGATTCTTGCAACATTCTCTTTTCATTACGAACGATAATGTCAGGCGCATTAAGATCTAACAAACGTTTCAAACGGTTGTTTCTATTAATAACACGACGGTATAAGTCATTAAGATCGGACGTAGCGAATCGTCCACCATCTAATGGTACTAATGGCCTTAAATCTGGTGGAAGAACAGGCAAGACATCCATAATCATCCATTCAGGTTTATTGCCTGAATCATAAAATGCTTCAAGTAGTTTTAAGCGTTTAGTGATCTTTTTAATTTTCGTTTCAGAATTTGTAGTTGGTAATTCTTCACGTAAGCTTCTTATTTCGTCTTCTAAATCAACTTGGCGAAGTAAGTCACGAATTGCTTCCGCGCCCATTCGTGCATCAAATTCATCACCATATTGTTCCATTGCATCCAGATATGCCTCATCATTTAATAGTTGACCTCGTTCAAGTTCGGTCATTCCTGGATCAACAACAACAAATGCTTCGAAATATAAAACTCGCTCAATATCTCTGAGAGTCATATCTAAAAGCAGACCAATCCTGGATGGTAATGATTTAAGAAACCAGATATGTGCTACCGGGCTTGCAAGTTCAATATGGCCCATACGCTCACGTCGAACTTTTGCTAAAGCCAGCTCAACACCACATTTTTCGCAAATAACACCACGATGTTTCAATCGTTTATATTTGCCGCACAAACATTCATAATCTTTTACAGGTCCGAAAGTTTTAGCGCAGAATAAACCATCTCGTTCTGGTTTAAACGTACGATAATTAATAGTTTCAGGTTTTTTTACCTCACCATATGACCATGAACGAATTAGCTCAGGAGATGCTAAAGCAATTTTAATTGCATCAAACTCTTCACTTTGTCCCTGTTGTTTGAGGATACCTAACAGGTCACTCATTACAGGGGCTTTTCTCATTGGTTCATTCATTGGGTCGTCGCTTAGAGTACTCAAGTCTATGCCTCCAAAAATTTGTTAATCAGTATGTATCGTTGAAAAGTTAATCGTGTTCGAGTTCTATATCTATTCCCAAAGCACGGATTTCTTTCAATAGTACGTTGAAAGATTCAGGCATTCCCGGATCCATGCGATGGTCTCCATCGACTATATTTTTGTAGATTTTTGTTCTACCTCCAACGTCATCTGATTTTACAGTCAACATTTCCTGTAATGTATAAGCTGCGCCATATGCTTCAAGTGCCCATACTTCCATTTCTCCAAAGCGTTGTCCTCCAAACTGGGCTTTACCGCCAAGTGGCTGTTGTGTTACCAGGCTGTAGGAACCAGTAGAGCGAGCATGCATTTTATCATCAACCAGATGGTTTAGTTTTAGCATATACATGTATCCGACTGTTACCGGATTATCAAATCGATTACCTGTTCTACCATCATATAAAACAGTTTTTCCATCAGGTGATAGATCGGCCAGTTGCAGCATGCTTTTTATTTCTGCTTCAGAGGCCCCATCAAAAACAGGAGTAGCCATTGGCACGCCAGCACGCAAATTATCTGCCAAGCGATACAGCTCTTCATCATTTAGGCAATCGAGATTTACTCTTTGTATGCCATCGTGATTATATATTTTATTCAAGAAAGTTCGAATTTCAGTAGCATTCTGCTTTAAATCCAACATTTGAGAGATTTTATTTCCTAATCCTTTAGCAGCTAAACCAAGATGTGTTTCTAATACCTGTCCAATATTCATACGCGAAGGTACGCCTAATGGATTTAATACGATATCTACAGCTGTACCATCTTCCATATGAGGCATATCTTCTACTGGTACAACAATAGAGATAACCCCTTTGTTACCATGGCGTCCAGCCATTTTATCACCAGGTTGGATTCTTCGTTTAACAGCAAGATATACCTTAACGATTTTCAATACGCCAGGAGCTAAATCATCGCCTTGAATAATTTTCTTTCTGCTATCATTAAAGCGCTTTTCCATCTCTTTAGTCAGCATTTCCAGCTGCTTGGAAAGCTGTTCTAATTGCTGACTTGTTGTGTCATTTTCTAAACGAATATCGAACCATTTGTCTCTAGTTATACTTTGTAAATATTCTTGTGTTACTTTTGAACCAGGTCTCAAATTACCTGGGCCACCTGTAGCAACCTTGTCAAGAATAATATTTGATACACGATGATAAATATCTTCCTCACGAATACGACGCTCATCAACAAGATCTTTACGTACTCGAGCAAGATGCTCTTCTTCAATGCTCTTTGCACGTGCATCCTTTTCCAATCCATCACGCGTGAATACTTGTACGTCAATTACAGTACCATTCATACCTGATGGGACTCGTAATGAAGAATCTTTAACATCAGATGCTTTTTCGCCAAAGATAGCCCTTAATAATTTTTCTTCCGGGGTAAGTTGAGTTTCACCTTTAGGTGTTACCTTTCCTACTAATATATCCCCAGCATTAACTTCTGCACCAATATATACAACACCTGATTCATCCAAACTAGAAAGTGCTGATTCACCTACATTGGGTATATCCGCAGTTATTTCCTCTGCTCCCAATTTAGTATCTCGAGCAATACATGTCAGTTCTTCTATGTGAATAGTTGTAAAACGATCATCTTGAACAATACGCTCAGAAATAAGAATAGAGTCTTCGAAGTTGTATCCATTCCATGGCATAAATGCAACTAATAAATTTTGCCCTAAAGCAAGTTCCCCCATATCGGTACAGGGACCATCAGCTAAAACATCGCCTCTTTGAATCATGTCGCCTGTTTTTACAATAGGGCGTTGATTGATACAAGTATCTTGGTTTGAACGAAAATATTTGGTTAAATTATATATATCAACGCCTGTTTCACCAGCCGTTGTTTCATCATCATTCACACGTACAACAATACGTGAAGCATCAACTAGATCGATTACTCCTCCACGTTTTGCTACTACAGAAACCCCTGAGTCTGATGCAACGATGCGCTCCATACCAGTACCTACCAATGGCTTTTCTGACCGCAATGTAGGAACTGCCTGGCGTTGCATGTTTGATCCCATTAAAGCACGGTTTGCGTCGTCATGCTCCAGGAAGGGAATCAAAGAAGCCGCTACAGATACAATCTGTTTGGGCGAAATGTCCATGTAGTTAATCTTATCTGGAGTAGTCAGTGAGAACTCATTTTGATGTCTACAAGGAACCAAATCAGCTAAAATATTTCCATCCTCGTCAAGAGCTACACTTGATTGAGCGATATATTGGTCTACTTCTTCGATAGCTGATAAATATTCAATTTCATCTGTAACACGGCCCTCAATTACTTTTCGGCATGGAGTTTCAATAAAACCATAATCATTTGTTCGCGCATAAACAGATAATGAGTTAATCAAACCAATGTTTGGGCCTTCTGGCGTTTCAATTGGACATACTCGTCCATAGTGGGTGGTATGTACGTCACGGACTTCAAAGCCAGCACGCTCTCGAGTCAATCCACCTGGGCCCAAAGCTGATACCCTGCGCTTATGCGTTACACCTGATAGTGGATTTACTTGATCCATAAATTGAGATAACTGACTTGAACCAAAAAATTCCTTAATCGCAGCAGAAACCGGTTTTGCATTAATTAAATCTTGAGGCATTAAATTTTCAGATTCAACTAAACTCAATCGCTCTTTAACTGCTCTTTCAACGCGTACAAGACCAACTCTAAATTGGTTTTCAGTCATTTCACCAACGCTACGAACTCTACGGTTGCCAAGATGATCGATATCATCGACCATTCCAATACCGTTCCTAATGTCAATTAATGTCTTGATAACTGCCATTATGTCTTCTTTGGTCAATGTTCCCGGACCATCATCATTCTTTCGACCAACACGGCGATTAAACTTCATCCTACCTACTGCTGATAGATCATATCGCTCTTCTACAAAAAACAGATTTTTAAATAACGCCTCTGCAGCTTCCTTTGTTGGTGGCTCACCAGGACGCATCATGCGGTATATTTCCACAAGAGCTTCTAGTTGACTCGAAGTTGGATCGATCTTTACTGTATCAGAAATATAAGAACCATGATCTAAATCATTGGTATAAATCATATCAAATTCATGAATACCACTTGTGATCATTGCATCGAGTAAATCTTCTGTGACTTCATCATTTGCTTGTGCAACCAACTCGCCAGTTAAGGTATCAATAATATTTTTTGCTAACGTTTTGCCTATTAAATAATCTCGAGGCACAATGAGATCTTTCATCTGCGCCTTTTCCATTTGTTTAATATGACGCGCAGTGATTCTTCGTCCTTGCTCAACAATAAGCTCACCTGTTCCAGGCACAAGAATATCAAAAGATGCTATTTCGCCTCGTAGGCGTTGGGGAATTAAATCTATATGATATTCGCCATTTTTAAGATGACAGCTTGTCATTTCAAAAAACTCGCCCAGAATATCTTCTGTTTCATAGCCTAATGCCCGTAGCAAAATACTAACCGGTAGTTTACGTCTCCTGTCAATTCGGACATAAACACAATCTTTAGGATCGAACTCAAAATCTAGCCATGAGCCTCTATATGGAATAATTCGTGCAGAATAGAGTAATTTTCCAGATGAATGGGTTTTACCCTTGTCATGTTCAAATATGACACCAGGTGAACGATGTAATTGAGAGACAACTACTCTTTCGGTGCCATTTATGACAAACGTCCCAACATCGGTCATTAAAGGTATTTCACCCATAAATACATCTTGTTCTCTAATATCTTTGATTGGCTTAGGATCTTCGCTTGCATCTTTATCAAGAATAACAAGTCTTATTTTAACCCTTAATGGTGCAGAATAAGTTAAGCCTCTTAATTTGCATTCGCGCACATCAAATGCTGGTTCACCAAGCTTATAGCCAACATATTCAAGTCTTGCATTGCCAGAAAAACTATCAATTGGGAACACTGAAGAAAATGCAGCATGTAATCCTGTATTAAAGTGTTCATTTGCTTTGCTATCGGCCTGAAGGAAATCCCTATAAGATTTTAATTGAATTTCAAGCAGATTTGGTATTGCCATTTTATCGGCCTGCTTACCAAAGCTTTTGCGAAATCGTTTTTTCTCAGCATGCGAATATTGAGGTTTAGCTTCTGCAACGGCCATGGTGTTTCCTCTGTAAATTATTGATGACTTCAAACACGTAAACCCAGCCATGAAAACATGGCTGGGTTCCTATCTCATTGATATAACTTTATTATTTAACTTCTACTGAAGCACCGGCTTCTTCAAGTTCTTTCTTGATATTAGCAGCTTCATCTTTAGATACAGCTTCTTTAATTGTTGAAGGAGCGCCTTCTACTAAATCTTTAGCTTCTTTTAAGCCAAGACCAGTAATTCCACGAACTGCTTTAATAACATTTACTTTGTTTGCACCAAAGCTGGTCATAACAACTGTAAATTCAGTTTGTTCTTCAACAGCTGCAGCAGCAGCGGCAGGCGCAGCAACAGCAACAGCAGCAGCGGCAGCAGAAACATTAAATTTCTCTTCCATTGCTTCGATTAGTTCAACAACTTCCATAACAGACATGTTTGCTATGGTTTCTAAAATATCATTTTTTGACACAGCCATTACTAGCTCCTGATTTAAAATTAATTTATTGATTTAAAGAGATTTAACCTGCTTTCTTATCTTTTACTGCTGCTAAGGTTCTTACTAATTTAGCATGTGGCTCAGCAAGAGTTCGGACAAATTTTTCAACTGGCGCTTTCATCACATACATTAACTTGGCTATAGCTTCATCACGAGTAGGTAAGCTTGCAACAGCATCGATTTGATCTGCTGAATAAACTTTACCGCCAACTGATAATGCTTTAACTTCAAGTTTTTCAAATGTCTTTGAGAATTCTTTAAGTAGTCTTGCTGCATCACTAGGAGCTTCTAATGACAAAGCAACAAATAACGGCCCTACCAGCAAGTCGTTTAAGCACTCAAATTCAGTGTTTTTAAATGCTCTTCTTGTTAAAGTATTTCTTACAACACGAAGATAAACACCTGACTTACGTGCTTCACTACGTAAATGCGTCATTTGATTAACAGTTAAACCTCGATAATCAGCAACTACTGCCGAAATAGCCTTTGAGGCGACCGCAGTCACTTCTTCAACAACAGCTTTTTTTGCAGCTAAATTTAATGTCACGTTACTGACCTCCTAATAGTTACAAATCACGAGGATTTGTCAGTTATGGTGGCCGTCTCTGTAAATTGGAGCCGGTTCACCGTCTGCGCAGGAAATTAAGCGATTGCACCTGCGGTCTTCGACGGCATGGAACCAAATCTATGCCGTGAATTCTTAAAATGGGTGGATATATTACACAGGTATTGATGAAATATCAATAGACAAACCAGGTCCCATTGTCGTGGACAAAGAAATTTTCTTTAAATACTGTCCTTTTGATGAAGAAGGCTTTGCCTTTTTCAAGTCATTTATTAAGGCAACGATGTTCTCAATAATATCTTCAGCTGCGAAATCAACTTTTCCAACAGTACAATGAATAATACCATTTTTATCAGTTCTGTAGCGTACTTGTCCTGATTTTGCATCTTTCACTGCAGCTTCAACATTCGTAGTAACGGTTCCAACTTTTGGATTTGGCATTAAACCTCTTGGACCTAACACTTGACCAAGTTGACCAACAATGCGCATTGCATCTGGAGTTGCAATGACAACATCAAAATCCATGGCTCCACCTTTAATTTTTTCAGCTAGATCTTCAAACCCAACTATATCTGCACCGGCATCTTTTGCTTTAGTTGCATTATCACCTTGAGCAAAAACTGCTACACGGACAACCTTTCCTGTACCTTTGGGTAAATTAGTTGATGAACGGACTACTTGGTCTGATTTCCGAGGATCAACACCCAAGTTCACACTGATATCAAGGCTTTCACGGAATTTAGTTGATGCAAATTGTTTTAAAATGCCTATTGCATCATTTGCACTATACAAATGACCCGCCTTAACTACGTCTAAAATCTTTTTTTGTTTCTTAGATACTTTTGCCATGGCAACCCCCTATTCTAAACCTTCAACGTCAATACCCATACTGCGTGCTGTACCTGCAATACATCTAACTGCTGCTGCTAAACTCGCTGCTGTTAAATCAGGTTCCTTAAGTTTTGCAATTTCTTCGAGTTGCTTGACGTTAAGTGTGGCCACTTTTTTCGTGTTGGGTGTGCCACTTCCGCTTTGAATACCTGCTGCTTTTTTCAAGAGAACTGAAGCAGGAGGTGTTTTTGTAACGAAAGTAAAACTGCGATCACTATATACAGTGATTACAACAGGAGTAGGTAACCCTTGCTCCATTTGTTGTGTCGCTGCATTGAAGGCTTTACAAAATTCCATAATGTTAACACCCCTTTGACCTAATGCAGGTCCTACAGGTGGACTTGGATTTGCTTTACCAGCTGGAATTTGTAACTTAATATAAGCTTCTACTTTTTTTGCCATGATTACTCCTTACGGGTTAAGCGCTAGTCTTAGTGATTTCTTAAGCTCTAGCTCCCCTAACATAAAACAGTTCACGATTAAATTAGTTGCATTATCTATATTTAATCAGAACCCCTTAGCGAACTAAGTCTTCTCTACTTGACTAAATTCAAGTTCTACTGGAGTTGAGCGTCCAAAAATTAGAACTGCCACTCTCAATCTGCTTTTCTCATAATTAACTTCTTCAACAACTCCATTGAAGTCAACAAATGGACCTTCTTTTACTCGTACAACCTCTCCAGGCTCAAATAAAATTTTGGGTCTTGGCTTAGTTACTCCATCCTCTACTCGCTGCATAATTGCTCGAGCTTCTTTGTCTGTGATAGGTGTAGGAGTTTGACTTGTTCCACCAATGAATCCTAAAACTCTTGGTATCGCTCGTATCATATGCCAAGTTTGATCATCCATAACCATGTTCACTAATACATAGCCTGGGAAAAATTTTCGTGTACTCTTGCGCTTTTGACCTGAACGCATCTCAACAACTTCTTCTGAGGGTACGACAACTTCACCAATTTTATCTTCTAAATTATGGTGCTTTGCGCGGGATATAATTTCACGCATAACAAAATTTTCATAGCCGGAATAGGCATGTACAACATACCATTGTTTGGATTTTTGCTCTTCCACCGAATCACCCTAAATGCGTTATTTTTGCGATAGCCCACATCATTATTGAATCCACTCCCCAGAGTATAAATCCGGTTAATGTAACCATAACAATAACGATTGTTGTTGTTTGTACCGTTTCTTGACGTGTAGGCCAAACGACCTTTAATAGCTCAACTTTTGATTCTTGAGCAAAGTGATACACTTTTTTACCTACAGAGGTTAGATATGCCAAAAACATAGCTAATAAAAACCATGCAAGCCATATTATGGAAATTATAGGGCCTGATAAAGTGTAATAATAAGTGCAAAAAAAGGAGGCTAAAGTTATAAAAACTATTGCGACCCAAGAGACTATATCTTTAGTATTACTTTGAGCTTCGTTCGAACTTTTCATATTCACTTGTTTGTTGGCAGGCCAGGAGGGAATCGAACCCCCAACCTGCGGTTTTGGAGACCGCCACTCTGCCAATTGAGCTACTGGCCTATATTTATTTGGCATGGACCATCATAGCACATGCCATAAAATTCACCTTATTACTCGATAATTTTAGCGACAACACCGGCGCCAACAGTACGGCCACCTTCCCGAATTGCAAAACGTAAACCTTCATCCATCGCAATGGGTGCATGTAAATTTACAACCAACTGTACGTTATCTCCAGGCATTACCATTTCAACTCCAGATGGTAAATCACAAGTTCCTGTTACGTCTGTTGTTCTAAAATAAAACTGTGGTCTATATCCATTGAAAAACGGGGTATGTCGTCCACCTTCTTCTTTAGATAACACGTATACTTCCGCTTCAAATTTAGTGTGAGGCTTAATTGTACCTGGTTTGGCTAATACCTGACCACGCTCAACTTCGTCTCGTTTTGTTCCACGGAGTAATATACCAACGTTATCACCTGCACGTCCTTCGTCTAATAACTTACGGAACATCTCAACACCAGTACAGGTAGTCTTTGCAGTATCACGAATTCCTACAATTTCGATCTCTTCGCCAACTTTGATAATTCCGCTTTCGATACGTCCTGTTACTACTGTTCCTCGGCCAGATATTGAAAATACATCTTCAATCGGTAATAAGAACGATTTGTCAATGTTTCTTACAGGCTCTGGAATATAAGAATCCATAGTCTCTACCAATTTCTCTATTGCTGGCACCCCAATATCACTGGTATCACCTTCTAATGCTTTCAATGCAGATCCAACAACAATTGGAATATCATCACCAGGAAAATCATAACTGCTCAACAAATCACGGACTTCCATTTCTACAAGCTCTAAGAGCTCTGGATCATCAACCATGTCCGCCTTATTCATAAACACTACTATGTAGGGCACCCCTACTTGTCGTGACAATAGAATATGTTCTCTAGTTTGAGGCATAGGACCATCTGCTGCAGATACTACAAGTATCGCTCCGTCCATTTGTGCAGCACCTGTAATCATGTTCTTCACATAGTCAGCATGTCCGGGGCAATCAACATGCGCATAGTGTCTGTTCGCTGATTCGTATTCAACGTGCGCTGTTGAGATTGTGATGCCTCGCTCTCTTTCTTCTGGTGCAGCATCGATCTGATCGTATGCTTTTGCTATACCACCAAACTTCTTCGCCATAATCGTGGTAATCGCCGCTGTTAATGTGGTCTTACCGTGGTCTACGTGACCGATCGTTCCCACATTCACATGTGGCTTTTTACGTTCAAATTTTTCCTTCGCCATTGGAAAGTCTCCCCATTTGCTATTTTACGTTATGGTGCCCACAACTGGACTCGAACCAACGACCTCTTCCTTACCAAGGAAGTGCTCTACCGCCTGAGCTATGTGGGCCTTACATACTCGCTTGCTGACTATATGCACAAGCAAATATTACTATTAATTTGGAGCGGGTGATGGGAATCGAACCCACGCTATCAGCTTGGAAGGCTGAAGTTCTACCATTGAACTACACCCGCTTGTATTTGTCCTTCTCAAAATTGGTGGAGGGGGAAGGATTCGAACCTTCGAAGGCTGAGCCGTCAGATTTACAGTCTGATCCCTTTGACCGCTCGGGAACCCCTCCAAAAAGAACATTATTGTCTTTTAAGATGAATAGAATGTCAACATATTGTTAACGGTTAACCTCACAAGATGGTGCCGGCACTAGGAATCGAACCCAGGACCTACTGATTACAAGTCAGTTGCTCTACCAACTGAGCTACGCCGGCATATACTTTTTTGCTCATGCTCTAGGCAATATTGTGACTTCCAGCATTAAGATGCTCGATTTGCCACTAAAAAAGACCCTGGCGATGACCTACTTTCACATGAGGAAGCCTCACACTATCATTGGCGCATGTTCGTTTCACTTCTGAGTTCGAGATGGATTCAGGTGGTTCCAAACCGCTATAGTCGCCAGGAAAA
>NZ_RXNW01000004.1 GCF_004283175.1 Legionella longbeachae | reverse complement strand
CTATAATTTAAAATATGTTACCAACAAATAACTTAAATATCAAATTTGTAATTATAAATATATTTATTGATATAATTTCATTTAAAAAACACCTTTTTATATTTTTATGCTAATTAATTTGGTAGTTCTAGTGATTAGTTGTACACTAGAATTTTCAATAAAAAAATTAAATATGAAAAACTCAACGGAAGTAATAATGGAGCCCGCTCAAATACAAAGCATTGCAAAAAACTTAAAAGCTCTAATTGATAGTCGCAAAGTACCGGAGCTTGAAATTGCACGAGCCCTTAATACCTCCGTTTTGACAATTCGCAGAATAATCTCAGGGGAAACTGAAGATCCTAGAATATCCACACTTAAAGCGCTTGCAGACTATTTCAACGTTAGTATAGATTCATTATTAGATGACAACGGACACCGATCAATTAATGCAATGATCAAAAATAAACCCAGAGTTATACCGATACTAAGTTGGAAAGAAATTGAAATTAGTGATTCAATTGCAAATATTAATTTAAATAATTGGAGTGAATGGTACCCGGTAGTTAGTGAACAAAACTATATCAGTGCATCAACCTTTGCAATTGAAAGCCGTCCCTCTATGCAGCCCAGGTTTCCTCTTGGCACTTTATTTATCATTAACCCAGAAGAAACACCCATGGATAGTGATATTATTTTGATAAGGATGAAGCATGAAAGAGAACTATCCTTGCGAGAACTTGTTATTGATCCGCCTAAATGGCAATTACAACCCATCGTTACAGGCTCAGAAACTCTTTTCTTTGATGAAAAAAAACATGACATCTTAGGTGTTGTTGTATTTACTGTCCTCCATAAAAGAAAAATGGAGTCAATGAATAATACATAGTGAATATAGTAACGGAGTAACCTGCTCATTCTTCGAGCATCAAGAATTATAATAATTTTTTGATTTTTACTAAATAATATTTTGACAGATGGTTAAAGCTATGAGAGATTAGCCCCATAATTCAATCTTATGATTTTAAATCTTTTTTTCAGAGCTATATTTCAAATGGCTTTCCTGGATTTTAAACATGTTCGACAATAAGATTTCCTCTATAACTCCGACACAAGTTAATGTTCAGTTTAAATATCAATATTTATTTTTTACTTTTTTTTCAGCGACATGGTTAATTTCATGCATAGCTGCGGTCAAATTGGTCTCTGTATTTGGATTAACCCTAACGGGTGGCTTTATAGTTTTTCCATTTACAAGTTTAGCCACTACACTCATTGTTGAAATTTATGGATACAAAAATGCAAGACAGGCAGCATGGTCAGGTTTTTTATTGAATATTTTGTATGTTTTATTTGTCTATGTGGTAAGTATTATTCCAGCTTCTCCTTATTGGAATTTACAAAACGAGTTCGATGCAATTTTAATGCAAAGTCTAAGAATTACCTGCGCATCATTAATTAGTTTCATGATTTCCTTTTTTCTCAATGCCTATATCATGTCAAATATGAAGCTGAAGAATAATGGTAAAGCTCTTCCAAAACGAATATTACTCTCTAGCACCGTGGCAATTACAATAGATATTGTTTGCTTTATAACATTAGCTTTTGCAGGAACAATACCTCCTGCAGCATTCATGAAATTATTAATCGCTGCTTTCAGCAAGAAAGTAATTTGTGAAATCATGCTTCTACCTTTGATTTGGTACTTTATTGATAAAGTGAAAGCTAATGAAGGAATTGAAATATTCGATTTCAACACTAATTTTAATCCGTTTTCAATGGATAATGTATATGACTTAAATGACTATAAAAAAACAGCCGTTTAATAATTTGAATATCGAGTGCAAAGGAAAACCAAGGGATAGGATGTTATGATTTTTACATATATAGGGACATTATTAGTTAGATACATAAGAATTCTACGTGATCATTTTGTTTATAGAAAATGCTTATCGCGGATTGAGCACATAGATATGGAAAAGCAAACAATTATTGTACATACACGAGGTATTAACGCTCCCCTTCCACTAAAATTTGATGCAATCATTAAAGATGAGGCATTGCTAAATAGTTTTTCTTCCAGACATGCATCATATATTGGTTACTATTATGGAATTCACAATAATAGTCCAAAAAAAGATAACCACACCAAAGGCTATTTTTATTGCTTTACAGAAAATACCTCGAATAAATATACAATCCATGGGCTAGATCGCCATAGAAACGTGATATACATGGATCAAATTAATAAAAATCAAATGACGCGATCACCAGAGCAAATCATGGGACTGACTGACATAATTAATAATTTTCCTCCATTGCAAGCTTGCTATATTGGGATATTAGCCGGCATTAACCACGCTAAATTACAAAAAAAACCAATCCATTATCGAAAACTAATATCAGTCTGACTTCCTATATTGTCAAAGCTATAGTTTCTCTTAGCTCTTTTTGATGAATAATGCGGATAAACTGGCCTAGCTCATCACACTCCCCTAACGCTAAAATAAATTTATCTGCGATTGGTTGATAATCCTTAATAAATGGGACTGCCTTGCCTTCATATTTGCTGTCTAAAGTACTTATTAAAGTTAAGTGAGGATCATAGGGCCTTTTGCTTGAGACTTTCAATAGAGCAGCTACTTCTGCTTGCAGTTGATGTAGTTCTGACGAGGCATCTGGCAGCAAGGAAATCCAAAACATTTTATTATCGAACGTAATGAGACTAAAATTTTTAAACTCTAAATCAAGAGCATGATCACTTAAAGCATCACAAATTTTTTCCCATGTGGCTTCAATTTCCCTTTCTTCTTGATAAAACTGACAAAGCGTAACATGTGGCAACGATTTTTCACCTAAATTATATACGGGATCCATCATGGAAAATTTTTGTGAAACGTCAATGAAAGCCGCACCTTTATCAACTGGAAGTAATGCAATATTGTATTTTTTCATAAGTAATTCTCGAAAAACTATTTTTCAATGTATTTATGCATTCAATATTTTGGGAGATTGTACCTTGGTATTAGATAATCTCAAATTATTTACGCTAGAGCAGACAGTATCAGTAATTTTAAACTTACCCAAACTTATTTGAAAATCATCACGCTGGTTTAACTACGTCCAGAATATGTCTATCTTGATTGACCCTATTCAATTTCAGTTTAACGCCTATCGAGAGTTGTTATAAATGCTTTTGGATGGTTGCTTATAGAGGGCTTCAGTTAGTTTATTAGCAAAAGAAAAATCCACGTAATGGTTCACTTTTTTAAAGAAGTGATTAGCTGGTATCAAATCGAATTCAGAAATTTTTTTATTGAAATTTATAATTCCCTGCATAAAACCACTGTAACCTATTGAAAATATAGTATTAGATCATTATCGACAACTTGTGTAAAGTTTCTTCATGTTTTTCAACAGGCCGGGGGGGGGCTTTACTTTTAGACCCACTTCGTAGTCCATTGGTATACTGTTGTCCAAACATGGAGGTTACGCACACACTATGCTTATTCAAAATGAATTTATTAAACGGTTAAAATTCCTAATGATTTTAATTTTTCTATTCCACTCATTAAAATAGGTTTATCTTTCTTAGCGCATGGTGTTAATTCTCTTAGAAAATAGCAAAGATGTGTAATTATTGATTGTTTCGATAAATCATTGTTTATAGGTTGCTCTTTATTTATCAAAGAATATAATTGCTCAGGATCATTTTCTTTCATACCCTCCAGAAACCTTCGATGAGTCCACAAATATATATCTACTATCTGCAAACCTATACTATCCTTACTCGAAATAAATTCCAGTGGAATATCAGGCATATTAGTGTAATCATGTTTTGGTAAAAATTTAGTATCTCTAATTGCCCCATTTTGTTTTAGCTGTTTATACACGTCTTGTAAATCAAATTGTGAATTATTAAATTCTAATTGCTGATCAATAATGATTTTCTCGGGTTTAACATTGCTAGTTACAGTAGCATCTTGAATTCCATGTAGCACAGCCTGAAAATTAATAATATTAGGACTCCATTGTTTGATTAACCAATCATTTGTTGCATTATAGTTTATTGTTCTCGGATTTTTTATAACCCAATTTAGAGCCTTTATAATTGATTTTTGAATACAATTATTTTTAATGGCTTTTGATTTTAACGATTTACAGACATCTATTAAGATTAAATCTGATTCATCAGTATTGCGATTTAAGTGAGCTGACCATGATTTTTTCAAATCATTTTGATCAAAAAGATCAAATAGCTCAAGGACAAAAATATATCTCAAGTAAGTCCAATACGCTGTATAAGAAACCCTAGGATTTACTCCACAGTCAAAAATTTTGTCAAAAAACATTATTAAGACGAGGTCTGATTTATGTAAACGATATAATTTAAAATCAAGATTTAATTCATTTTTCATTTTTAATAAAGAAGGTACTAGATTTGATATAGTTTTTAGACTTAATTTTTTCGTGTGTATAAAGGAGATATTTGTTTCATTAATAAAATTAGACAGATAATTGTGTGCGTTAACTTCTAAAGAAACTGGACTACTCAATAACCCGTAGTATAAAATGGAGTCTCTGCAAGCCCGCAGAAACCTCATTTTGAATCAAACTTTTTAGGTTCAAACTTATAATCTGAAAGATTTGTAACACAATCATTTTTAAATCGTGCTCTTAAATTATCATCTCGATTTTTTTCATTGGAAAATAAAGATATTTGTAAAAAATTTAAACCATATACATGACTTAAGATATTATATTCATCTACATTTTTTATTTGTTCGATTATATAAATAACTTTCCTTTTTCCTTTTTTTCTTAATTTTTTTATCTGATTTATTATTACGCCCATAAGGAAACCGTTTGAAAATTTTTTTCTCAGTTCATTACAAGCTTCCATTTTTACAAAATATTCGTATGAAGTTGCTTTACAATCATTTGGAATAAAATTAATTACTTCGTGTGTAACCGAAATTTTTTCTATAGAATAATCTCTAGTTTTAAACTTTTCTTCTAAAGCATCAACGAACCATTTTCTATCAGTTCCCAGTGGAGCTACGATACCAATGAAAATTTCAAAAGCTGGGTTAGCTTCCATTTAGAAATCCAAATATCCTATTTAATTAAGTATAGATAAAGATTGTTCAATTAATCAATTTGTACTTAATATATCCAATTCATGTTATTTAAGATGCCTTGAAAAAGAATTCTCATTTAAATAAAGATTCAAATTTCTTGAAAGTCCACCAATTGAAGGTCTGCAATATAGGTAAAAGTAAAAGTTTATTGCAGGCATAACCGCGTTGTTTTAAGCTTCTTTGCCCGCTTAAAACAAGAGGGAGTTCAGTGGCGAAATTATCAAAACCGATGGGAAGCTCAACAGGACATTTTGAATTACATCACCATTTTCTATAACAGCTACAGATTACATTCATATTTGGGGTATTTAAGCCCAAATCAATTTGAAAAGCAGAACGACTCTTTAATGAAAGTTGCTGCCTTTTGTTCAAATTGGTTGGGACTCTGATACCTCAAAGGGTAAAAACGAACAATAACGATATAATTCATACATTTGTTATTTATGATTATAATATATTTAACATCTTTAACCTAATGGAGAGGACTATGTCAGATAAAAAAATACCGTTTAAAAAAGTAATTGAGTATGCCCATGATATGGTAATCATTACCAAGGCGGGTAACATTAATCCTCCTAATGGTCCAGAAATTATTTATGTTAACCCTGCCTTTACCAAAATCACAGGGTATTCTTCAGCTGAGGTTATAGGTAAGACACCACGCTTACTTCAAGGACCAAAGACTAATAGACAAACACTAGCTCAGATAAGAAAAGCTATCAAAAATGGCCAAATCTACAGGACAGAGCTATTAAATTATAAAAAAGATGGTAGTGAGTTTTGGATAGATTATATTATCACCCCTTTGTTTAAAGAAGATGGTTCGATTGGATATTATTGCGCTATTGAAAGAGACGTTACTGAATATAAAAAGCTTGAAATTAGTCTGAAATACATGTCATTTATTGATGATTTAACAGGCGCATTCAATCGGCGCTATATGATTAGTTATCTTAATGAGATTTTAAAATACAATAACAGAAAAAATAATAACGTTGGCTTTCTTTTAATTGACGTTGATGACTTTAAGAAAGTCAATGATACAAAGGGGCATTTATCTGGAGATAAAATTCTAATTAATTTAGTTAAGACCTGTAAAGAAGTTTTTAGGGATTCAGATCTAATTTGTAGGATAGGAGGTGATGAGTTTGCAATTATAATGCCTGGTGCAACAACAACGGTAATTGAGTTGAAAGCAGAGGAGCTAGTAGAATCATTAAAGCAGCTTAGTTCACCAATTAAAGTGAGTATTGGTGGTACTACTTTAGATGATTTTGATATTCAGTTTGATGATATAATGATGCGTGCTGATAGCGCCTTATATGAGGTTAAATTAAACAATAAAGGCGGTTTAAAAATTTACTAAGAAAATCTCTCTTAAAATTTGGAGGAAAGATGTAACCCCCCATATTTAGCTGTAGTAGCTCAAACTTGCTCTGACAGTTACCGTTTTTTCAGAGGTGTCTTTTAGCCTATCAATTTTTCCTTTTGTATGCGTATAAATTTCCTATTATAAAATCTTCCAGAGCATTCTACTTTAATTTACTAACAAATTTTCTCCTCAGAAAAATTGTTATACTCGGTTCATAATATTTTTGCGAGTTCCTATAGGTGGTTTCTGCCGCCCATCTGTCTTTTTTTGTCTTCGATTCCTTAAAAAAATTCAATTGGTTAGTAGTAGGGTTTTGTGTATGTTTTATTTGATTTATGGGATTTGAGTAAGTTGATGAGGCAATTGCGTTTGGGGGATTAGTTTCATTTTTTACTTTTAAAAAATTTTTTAGAGTTTTAATAAAAGAATCGATTTCTTTATTAGTAGTGGTGTTGTATTTTTCTTTCTCTTTACTAAAATTGGTAAAGTTGTGCGTAATCTCAAAATACGCAGAATGAAAGGTTATCTTATCAAAAATCAGATCTGAGTTTTTCATTTGATTGAACCTCCCTCGATTTACAGGACACCTTGTTTAATGGGTATAATCCCAGTAACGAGGAGTTAAGATGAGCAACAACAGCTACACAAAAGAATTTAAAATAAAAGCAGTAGAGCTCCTTGAGCAAGGGAGTAAGTCAGTAAGGCAAGTTGCCAAGGAACTTGGGGTTGCTGAAAACAACCTATACAACTGGCGTAAACAGTTACATAAGAAACAAGAAAATGCGTTCCCTAATCAACCCAAACATGATGAGAAAGAATTAGAGTTGAGACGTTTGAAAGCTCGTGTTGCTGAGCTTGAGGAGGAGCGTGAAATACTAAAAAAAGCAGCCGCGTTTTTCGCCAAGGAAAGCCAGCGATCTACGCGATGATTAAGGAACAGTCGGTTTTCCATACCACCAAAAGACTTTGTCTCATTTTAGGTGTTTCAAGTAGTGCCTATTACGCCTGGGCTAAGAAAATACCAAGTCAACGTAAACAAGAAAATGAAGATTTAAGTAAGATCATAAAGGAGCAGTTTGTGAAGTCACGCCATACTTATGGTGTTCCAAGAATTCAACAGGTATTACGCAACACAGGCAAGTTTCATTGTAAGGCACGGATAAGTCGTATTATGAAACAAGAAGGACTTAAACCAAAGGCGGCAAGGCGTTTTAAAGTAACTACTAACAGTAAACATAATAAACCTGTAGCCGAAAATATTTTAGGCCGACAGTTTAGACCTCACTGTTTAAATAAAGCTTGGGCATCGGATATCACGTATATCCATACAAATGAAGGGTGGCTGTATTTAGCGACTGTAATAGACCTATACAATAGAAAGATCGTTGGCTGGAGTATGGGGACGCGACTGGTTACTCAACTCATTGAGGATGCTCTAACCATGGCCATAAGGCGCTGCAAACCACCCAAAGGTGTGATTCACCATTCAGACAGGGGGGCACAGTACTGTAGTGATACATATCAGATGCTTTTGAAACAACATGGTTTTATCTGCTCGATGAGTGGCAAAGGCAATTGCTATGATAATGCGGTGATGGAGAGCTTTTATCACACATTGAAAACTGAATTGCTTTATGGGGAGAAATATAAAACCAGAGAAGAAACTCAATTACTTGTATTCGACTACATTCTACTCTGGGATATCAGACGCCAGATGAATTTCAGTTAGCAGCATAAAGTTGGTGTCCGGTATTTCGAGGCAAGATCAGATGAGTGGATTCTAACTCTGGAACTATCTCCATATTTTTCGCTGCGATTTGATACCGTTGACATTCAAATTTTATTTCTTTTATCTGGGGAATTAAACTTTTACTTGACCACGTCAGATAAATTAAGAGATATTATTATACAATATTCTAACAATCAAATTGTTGAACTTATAAAATATACTGTTTTTGATTACAATCAATTACCGTTTAGTTTTTTAGGGGCAAAAGATCTCACCCACAGAGAAAAGGAAATGATTTATCTTTATTATATTGATTTTAATTTCCAACGCATTACTTCAATTTTTGAGATTTCCAAAAGAACTGTAGAAAGACATTTTGAGAGTATAAAGAAGAAGCTTGATTGTGAAAATAATGGGCAAATAATTCCTTATCTAATAAGATTTGATACTAGTTTAAAAAAACTCTAAATAAGTAATTCTTTATTTCTAGAACCAGAAATTTAACTGAAAATTGCTAACTGGGTTGTAAACTTTTGGTTGACCGCATCAAACCTTAGAAGTTAATGCTTCGCCATGAAGCCGACACAGGGACTAATTTGTATTTTAACTTATTGAATGCTATAACTATTTATACTATAGAATAAAACTAGTGCTCGAAATGGCCTCATTCGATAACCCTAATCAGAAAATTTTTTTTAACTCAACCAAAATGAAAACGGGTATATCTGGCCTTGATGAAATTCTTGAAGGTGGTTTGATTAGGGAACGTACGTATTTATTGGTAGGATCACCGGGAACAGGAAAAACTATTTTTTCTCTGCAATGGCTCTTAGATGGCGTAAGGGCCAAAGAAAAGTGTCTTTACATCACTTTAGCAGAGCGATTTGAGGAAATTTCCAGGAATGTTCAAGTCTTTGAGTGGGATTTAGCTAATATTGTATTTCTTGACTTAACTCCTGGAAAATGTATAACCAGCGAAGACCTTCAAGAATATCAAGTATTTTCTCCTAGCGAAGTTGAGCAGTTTGCCGTTTGGGACGAAATTTTTAAAACTATAAGTGAGGTAAAACCAGATCGGCTAATTATTGATTCAACAACTCAACTCAGATATTTATCTCTTGACGAGTATCAGTTTAGAAAGCATATCCTTACTTTAGTTTCTTATTTAAATTCAACTGGCATTACATCTCTTCTTCTCTTTGAACCAACAGAATTAGAGCGAGAAACCTCCGTAGCTTTAGCAGTGAACGGAATTATCCGGCTAAATTTGGAGATATCTCAAAGCCGAGCTATAGGAATTCGCACTGTGCAAATTGAAAAAATGCGCGGTTCTTCTTTTATGTCAGGGCTTCATCCTTTCCAAATTAGCAACACAGGTATTCAAATTTATCCCCACATCATAGAAAAAATAGGGTTTTGTGCGCTGGGAAAAGCACTCATTCCGTTTGGTATCAAATCATTAGATAAGTTATTAAAAGGAGGCATTGATTCTGGAACTACAACAATAATATCAGGCCCAAGTGGCGTTGGTAAAAGTACATTAGGAACTCAGTTCCTAGTAAATGGAGCAAAAAATGGTGCCAAGGGATTATTAATTACTTTCGAAGAGCCTGTTGAATCTATCCTAATTCGTGGACGAAAAATAAATATATCTGTAGATAAATTCTTGGAGAACGGCTCCTTAAAAGTTATTCGTGTTAATCCCATGGAGGTATATCCCGATCAACTGCTAAGTTTTGTACGTCAAATGGTCGAACATGAACACTTCAGCATAGTAATGATAGATAGCTTACGAGGTTATCATATCGCCATGGAAGAATATGGCACTTTAAATGCACATTTATGTAATCTTATTAATTACTTAAATAGAAATGAAGCTACCACCTTACTAATTAATGAGGTGGAGGCAATCACTGGTAATTTAAGAATTACTGATGTAGGAGTTAGTCACTTAGCTGATAATGTTATATTAATGCGATATGCAGAGCTTAACTCCCAAGTTGTAAAACTTGTATGTTGTCTTAAAAAAAGACTTAGTGATTTTGAGTCTCAACTTAGAACAATTAATTATTCTTCTAAAGGAATTGAGGTAGGAGATGTTCTGACAGAGATGCAAGGCATACTTACTGGCACACCTTATTTTAAACTAAACAGTTAAAAAAATTATGGATAATCCAAAACACACTATCGGTTTACTCATTTCAAACCCAGTTGATAATAAACTTTTAAAAACCTTTCTAGAGGAAATGCACCATATGGTAATCCAGTTATCGGTACCAATGAATATCAAAAAGTATGAACAACATGTAAGCCTGATTATAGCTGATGCAAAAAACTCCAACCTCTATTCTCAGGATTTGATTCATTTAAAAAATGACGCATCTCCATTGATACTTCCTATTATTATTTTATGCAGTAAATACATAAATAAATTACCCTGGATGAAAAAAGGTTTTAATGAGGTATTGAGTTTACCCATATCTAAAGAGCGATTAAAAACCAAAATTAATCTTTTACTAGGGTTGAGGGAGAGTTCTGAACAGCAAAACCGAGTTATATTTGAAAATATTAATGTAGGTATTTACCGCATGACACTAGAACATAAACTTGTTCATGCCAACCCAGCCTTTGTTAAAATTTTAGGATATGAGGATTTCTCAGAAATAAAAAATAAAAAATTGACTGAGATATATACGTTTTCACAGTCAGATCGGGAGCCATTTTTTAACTTCTTAAAAAAAAATAATAATGTAATTGGCTACGAATCAATATGGTTTAATCGTTATGGCAAAAAAATATATGTTCGAGAGAATGCGCATATATTTCATGACAAAGAAACACATCGAACTTATTATCACGGAACGATTGAAGATATAACAAAGACTTTAGAGATGGAAAGTGCTCTACTAGATAATGAAAAAAAATTAGAACAATTAATAGAAAATTCCCCTTATGGAATTTTAGTAGAAGTTGATAATAAAATTGTTTCTATTAATAAAGCCATCTTGAATATTTTTCGAGCAGATGATGCGGGAAAAATTTTAGGTCAAAATTTCTTAAATTTTGTACATCCCAATTTTCACAAAATTGTAAATCAGCGCGCTAGTTTTGTACTTAAGAAACAAGAAATTGGTGAGCTTATGCAAGAGAAATTTTTAGATATCCATGGAAACGTTATTGATGTGGAGGTAATTACTTGCCCCTATACCTTTGAAGGAAAGTATGCAATACAAAGAATTATAAATGATATATCAGGAAAGACTCAAATAGAAAAAAGAAATACCTTGTTGACTAATTATGATAGCTTAACTGGATTACCTAATCGTTTAAAAATAAAAAAATTACTCAATGAGGCCGTAATAATAGCACAAAAAAGAAATTCTTATTTTTCTTTACTGTTTATAGATTTAGATGGATTTAGTAAAATTTTCTTAACATATGGTGAAATTACGGCTAACAAAATTATACAAGAAATTGCTGGGCGATTACAAAATTGTGTACCTTATGAAGATTCAATAGGTTTTTTAGAGTCCGATCAATTTATTGTAATCCTCAATAACGTCACCGAGATTTCAAAAGAACCTATTTCTTTTGCAAATTTAATTAAAGAAACTTTATCCAAACCAATCATTATAGAAGGAATCAGTATAATAATAACGGCTAGTATTGGAATTAGTGTCTATCCACTTCATGGGGAGTCTGCAGAGAGTTTATTTACTAATGCAGACCTTGCTATGAATGCAGCAAAACAAAAAGGTAAAAATAACTATCAATTTGCATCTTCTGAGCTAACGAAAAAATTCTGCTCTAGATTATCAATAGAAAATGAATTGCGCCTTGGAATATCAAATGAAAATTTTTTTGTCCAATATCAACCTAAATTATGTTTAGTTTCAGGCGCAGTTAAAGGTGTAGAAGCCTTATTACGTTGGCACCACCCAAAAATAGGGCGAATATCTCCCAAACAATTTATCCCTATAGCGGAAGAAACAGGGCTGATCATGCCTTTAACAGAAGTTGTCTTTGATTTAGTATGCAAACAGATTAAGGAGTGGCAATCAAATAAACTCACTTCTTTTCCAGTAGCTATAAATATTTCAGCTCTAATAATTCAAAAAAGTGAATTAATTGCTGCGATTGATTCGGCGCTGAGTACCTATCATTTAAGCCCTAGTGTGTTAGAGTTTGAAATAACTGAGACTACGTTAATGCATGATATTGAAAATAATTTAAAAACAATAAAAAAATTCCAAGATCATGGCATTCTAATGACCATTGATGATTTTGGAACAGGTTATTCTTCATTAAGTTATCTAAAAAAAATAGCTTTTAACACTTTAAAAATAGATAGAACTTTTATTAGAAATATCCCCCTGGACTATAATGATTCTGAAATTGTGAGGGCAATTATTTCTATGGCTCATTCATTAGATATTTCAGTTGTTGCTGAGGGAGTAGAGAATGAAGATCAACTAACTTATTTAAAACAATCTAATTGTGATCAAATCCAAGGATATTATTTTTGTAAACCTTTAAGAAACGAAAAGTTAACTAAGTTTTTAGAAAAACATTATTCAGAGATCTAGGCAACGTCCCTGAAGTTTTTTTAGTCAAGATTTAATCATGACGTAAGCACAGATTTTTCAATGTCACTTCGAACTGCCCCCTCTCCCGCGATAGGAACTTTGCTAGTATGATGATGCCTTTCGCGGGAGAGGGCTGGGGAGAGGGAAATGGACAAGTCTGCGCTAAGACAACGAGCCCGGAATTTACGGAAAAATAGCACCGATGCTGAGAGACATCTTTGGTATCATCTTCGAGCGGGTAGACTTGGATTTAAATTCAAGAGACAAGTGCCAATAGGTTCATATATCGTTGACTTTGTCTGCATTGAAAAACGATTGGTTATCGAGCTTGATGGAGGCCAATACATGGACGATAAAATATACGATACCAAGCGCACGGATTGGCTAATGTCTAATGGGTTTAAGGTCTTGCGTTTTTGGAATCATGACGTTTTTCAGCAAACGCCTTCTGTTCTTGAAGTTATCATGTCTGCGTTACTTCACTGCTAATAGTATACTTACAAACATCACTCCAGTGAGGTACATCCTAGCTGTTTTATCATACCTTGTAGCAATCCTAAAACGCTTAATCTTCTGAAAAAAACGCTCAACAATATTTCTTTCCTTGTAGATATCACGATCATGAGTCGTTGGATGCAAGCGATTCTTTTTGCTTGGGATAACAGCCGTTATCCCATCATCTGTTAGTCTTTTTCGAAAACCATCAATATCGTAAGCCTTATCTGCCAGAAAGTATTCACAATACTCATTCGCCCAAACTTCATGAGCAACTTGACTCTCATGCACCTGACCAGGTGTTATCAGTATATTGACAAGTTGGCCCAATGAGTCAACTTTAGCATGAATTTTGGTGCTAAGTCCGCCTACGCTAGAGCCAATTGCTTCTGCGCTTTTATCGTAGCTGCTTCTCATTGCATCTTGATGTACTTTTATAATCGACCCATCAAGCATGTGCCATTCGTGATCGCCATCTTTTTTTTAATTCCGCCAATATTGCGGTGATATAACCTTTTTTCGACCAGTTATTATAACGATTATAAACACTTTTCCAGTGGCCATAGTCCCGGGGCAAGTCACGCCACGCAGCACCAGTACGAAGCATCCAACAAATTGCCTCCATAAATAACCGATCATCTTTACCGTGTCGGCCTTTAGGCTTTGGTAGTAAATCTTCTAAACGAGACCACATTTCGTCATCAATAACCATCCGTGACATTCCCTCTCCCCAGCCCTCTCCCGCGAAAGGCATCATCATACTAGCAAAGTTCCTATCGCGGGAGAGGGAGCAGTTCGAAGTGACATTGAAAAATTCGTGCTCATTTCAAGATTAAATCTTGACTAAAAAAACTTCAGGGACGTTGCCTAGCTATTGGTAATTTTTCAGCACTAGAAGAAATAGTACTCAAATCAAATGAATCGCCTGGATCTGTTGTAAAACTCCCTACAGTAGCCTTTCGTATGAGAGCTAATGATGAATTAAAAAAATTATTCCCCCACAACAGCAATGCCCCGCTCGTTATGGATATTAACTCCTTGCCGTTTACTAAAAGAGAAAAAGAACAATTGCTCATGGGGGATATTGTTTATAAAGATGAAAGAAATCTTATGTTTTTGACTTACAGTCTTCATGATGTCTATGCCTACAAACGGATTGCTGAAAGCTCTTCTGTTTTGAAAATGCAGGTCGGGGCATCCATGAGTGATATTGTTAAAAGTGCGACTTATTTAATGAGGAGCTTCATTTTAAACACTTTAAATACTCTCCCGATGAGAGAATGGAATGAAGCATTAGATAAGTTCCAATTTCAATATCAAATTCCTTTAAAACTCAGCGCAATGAACAGTAAAAATATTTCTGATAATATAAGAAATCAGTTAATCCATGATGATGTAGTTTATGATATCCCATTTTATGATAAGCCAATAACAACGATTTATTTTAAAATTCCTAACAGTGACCAAATAATAAGCGTGGGCCCTTTAAACTATCCTTATTTTTCACTGCAATTTTCAAATATTCAAATATACTTCGTGATCACCATAACCTTGTGGGCTGTTTTTTCTGTGACAATTCTTACTTGGCTATTTAGCAGAAACAGCGCAAAAATACATAAATTAACCCAAGAGTACAGTCAGGGGCACTTTGATTATGATATGAACTTAACTCGCTTTTCAACCTTAAGAGGGGTCTACGAAAATGTGGTTGCTATGGGGCAGCAAATCAATTTATTGATGCAATCACAGCAAAATATGGCACGATTTGTAGCACATGAAGTACGCACCCCTTTATACACTATGCAGTTGGCGATTGACTCTTTAAAGAAACTTAAAACTACGTCTAATGAAGAACAAGAACATTTTGAAAGTATCGAAGAAGACATACAAGAACTGAATCGATTGATTGGCACTTTTTTACTTTACTCGCAAAGTGCCACCCATGAACTTAAACTCAATAAGGAAGTAATAAACTTACGTCAATGGCTTGAGAATTTATTGAAAAATTATCAAGCCTATGCAGTAAAAGTATCCTTTGAATACCAACAAAGCGATAATGAATTGATCTCGTTTGATCCAAAATTATGCTACCACGCGCTAACAAATCTTTTGAGTAATGCACTAAAATACGCTCATAAAGAAATACTAGTTCGATTGGAATATCAAAATAAATCAGTGATTATTCATGTAGATGATGATGGTCCTGGAGTGCCTAAACCAGATAGAGAAAAAATCGTTGAACCGTTTACAACATTAAATCCAAGTGATACAACAGGCAAACATATTGGGCTTGGTTTATCCATTACAAAATCCATTGTGACGTTACATGATGGAGCGCTTTTAATCAATGACTCTAAGAGATTAAAAGGAGCGAGTTTTAGTATTTCTTTGCCAAGAAAAACGTGGCATTAACAATTACTATTGAAAAAATTATTGGTCTAACAGAAGATTGGTTGGTGAGGAGGTTTACGCCCTAACATGCTGGCAGCCTAGAATCCCAGAACCCCAGTTAACCTCGCAAGCTCTCGGACATTATAACACTCATCAGAATGAAGCAATAAAAAAGCTAGCACACGTCACCGATATCCAGAAAACATCAAACATGCTTTTTAAGTTGAAGCTAGTTAAGCTTCGATCATAGCCTAAAAAGCTACTACCTATTGAATCGCTTCAACAGGCAACCAATGACCTCAATGATCTTGTGTCGAGAATTAAGGGCTTAGTCTTAAGAAAGCATAAAATGGTATTTCCCAATTACGTAATTGTGTTATTGGATATAAAATGGAGTCTTGAATTAAAGTTCTTTTCAAAAATCAATAAACCACTACTCTTTATTACTATGGCTTCATATTAAAAGGAGATGGGTTAAAAATTTCTTGTTCCCCATCTTTAGATTTATTATGTATCCGGGTTAAAAAAATCATTTGTATATAAAATGTGCATTTATTGGGTTACTCGTTTTTTTGACTTAAAACGTCGAGTACATAGTCCCAAATTTTACCTGCTACATTAATTCCTTTCCCATCAGATGGATTGAGATGTAAGTTAATATAAGGAAAGCTATTGTTTTCAATAATTCCAAATTGTTGCTTATGCCATGGAAGAGAAATATCCTGACAAATAAAATCAAGGCCCGTAAGTGGTATATTGAGTATTTTATGTACTTTTTCCAATAGGAGTGTGTTCTCAGGATGTATCAGATCGGTAACATTACTGATTTTTGCTCTACTACTCATAGTGACTTTGTTTGAAATAAAGATTTGTTGACCTTTGTTTATTACCCTATTAAAAGCTACTCCTTGGGCTGCCAAAGTTTTCATTAGGTTGCTATTTGGGGTAATTTTGTTGGGATACGCCATTTTATTTTTTTTATTAATTAACTGCTGAAGTGCAGTGACACCATCACCAATAATGCTCTCTGGTTGTCGCATCACACAAGCGATCAATGAATCATTAACAATGACTGATCGATAAACTTCACCAGGAATGTGTTTCTCTACCAGTACACGAAAATCAACTTGTTTTACTATTTTTATTGCTTCTTTTAATTCATCTGAAGTTTTGATATTACATGAAGTATGAATACTGAGCGATCCAGATAATGGCTTAACTACAAGAGGAAATCCCAATGAGATGCCATAGTTATAAGCGTTTTTTCTGGAGATAAAAACCCTGCCTGTAGGGCAAGGAATTTTGTTATTTAATAATTTTTTCTTAAAAATCCATTTATTATCATATTGAGTATCCTCATCAAAGCATGATTTTTGAGAAATAAGGGAAACTGGAGTCTGCGTGAAATAATATTTTTTTGTATTGCGCACCAACATAAAATAGGAGGTATGTGCGTGAGATTCCTTAAAATTATACAGCTCTAACCCCCTTCTTTGTGCTTCATCCCAAAATGCAAGAATGCTGTTATTCACTTGTTTTCTATCAATAATTTTAGTCTTGGTAAATAGATTGAGTTTTTGAAAAACAGTAATGCTCAGCTGATTTAATAGGTTATTGAATAACACAAAATCCTGTTTTGATATGAGAAAAAGTTTAGATAAAATGTAGATAAATGGATTTAATATAAAATAATCGAATAAATTAAAAAACTTCATTCGGGAATGTGAACATTTCTCGGGATAACAATGCTCACAATGTTTTTCATTTGTATACGTTTTTTGAACAGGTTCTGCAAATTTGCTAATGCCACGGGAAGATTTGATTTCCTTCGCATCAAAATTTTTAACGTAAGTACTCACGATTTATCTCCACACTGTTGTCCATTAGCTATCATTATATCGAGTTAAGACAAACCAATTGTATATAAATTGTACAATTATGCCGCGTGTTTGCTAACATCCTGAAATCTATGTGACACTGAAAGATCATTTCAGAATGAATTTGTTCCGATAGTTTCTCTTATTTTAAAGAGGCTTAGACAGAACAAATGAAAGAGAAATCAATATTGCTTGTAGAAGATAATGTTAAGCTGGCAAATTACCTCAAACAAAGCTTACAAGAGATAGGCTATGATGTAATCTATTGAAAAACGTGATGATAGAGCGGTCTATCGCATCATTCGTGAGCGACCTTGCCTAGTCATATTAGATATAATGCTTCCTGGCATGAATGGAGATCAAACATGCCATACCATTAGAGATGAGTATTTGAGCATAACTCATCTGTCATCAAACAATAGGCAAATAAATACTAAACCTTGATCCCGATAAGATAGGAGAATCCTCTAAAGTAATATGCCCTCCATGTAGTTCAACTATCGACTTGGTAATCGCTAAACCTAATCCAATGTGTTTACCAAAAGATTCACCTGTTGCTAACGTTACAAATGATTGGAATATAAGTTGCTTATTCTCATCCTCAATCCCAGACCCATCATCATCAACATGGAGAACCATTTGATCATTGTTTAAATTTAAAGATAGCTGTATTTCATTGTTTGCAAATTTCAATGCATTACTAATTAAGTTATTAACAGCCAATTTTAATAAATCTGGGTCAAATTTAACTATGCTTTTTTCATCATCAAATACTTCTAAATTAACCTTTAAATCATAACCCTGGTGGGTACTGACCAATTCAAAAAGCCATTTCTTTATATCTAATGATTGCTTTTTTATTTTCATTTCATTACTTGTGCTTTGTGAATAGATTAAAAAGTAACTCACTAATTTATTTAGATCTTTAATGTCCTCCCTCAAACTATTCATATGCTTCGTAGGATCCTTTTTATTTTTAAACGATTTTTCCATTGCATCTAAAGCCAATTGCATCGTATATAACGGAGTTCTAATTTCATGAGCCACAAAACGAGACATATTTTGTTGCGTTTTCATTAAGCCCTTTATTTTACTTCCCATACTCACAATATTATTGTGTACACCATAAAGAATAGAAAACCTGCTAAATTTAACTTTTTTATCAAATAATCCCTTGCCATAATCATTAGTTAATCCAAGTAGCTTTCTAACATTCCGACTAAATATCCAGGTAGACAAAAACACAATCAAGATCGTTAAAATCGTAAAACTTATCAAGTAGTAAAACTGCATTTTAGGTACATTAATTAAATATTTCGGGTAATTAATAGGGCCTAGAATGAGTATCTTATCTAGATGTTCAAACTTAAAATAAACTTTTGTAATAAACCCATCAGACTTAGGGGGCTCATACTGCAATCCCTTGATATACTGGTTTTTCCTAATAATTAAGGGTAATTGCTTGCTATCCATAGATACAATTTGTAAAGGAATGTTATATATTGACTGGAAATACTTAATAATTTTGGGCCAATTGTTTTTTTTGGAGGTTTCAAGCTTAGTTGCAATAAGATGAACCATCCATATGGTATTATCTTGAATGGTAGTATACATCGTTGCCTTATCTTGAATTTGCAACACAAATTTCGTGTTTCCTATTTTTTGCAAAGCAAATATATCTGGTAAGAAATAATTTAAGAAATAGTGCACAGGTCCGGTCAATATTACTATCTTACCTTTTTTTAAATCCTCTTTTTGTTCTTTCGAAATTTTTAACTCATCCATGTTGAGTATTTTAGCTTTAGGCCTATCAGCTGGCTGAATAGAATCAATTACCTCTCCCCATGAAGCTGGTGGGGTATTTTTAAGTAGTTGTTGAATAACCACAAAATTGCCATTTACAAAGAGACGATTTATTGTTGATCGATTTAAATTAATAAAATGAAAATAAGCAAAGTAAAAACCACCTAATATTAATAGGGATATTACTAGCGACAGCGTGATTGTTTTGGCGTAAAGATTAAACATGTTTATTCCCATGCCGCAGATACAAATACATATCCCTTTTTATGGATTGTTTTTATACGATAAGGCTTTTTACTATTATCATTTAATGCTTTTCTTAAACGTGATATTTTTAAATCGATAGCTCTATCAACCCCATCATATTCGTGCCCAGAAAGAGCATACATAATGCTATCTCTACTAAGGAGCCTATCATGATTCTTAACCAATAAAGCAAGAACTTCAAAATCACTGGTACTTATTGAAATTTCTTGATGAAAGAGATAAACACTCTTAGTACTACAATTGATAGAAAAATTGCCGAATTGAAATTGATTTTGATTATTAACTAAATTAGGTCTACGTAATAATGCTTCTATCCTTGCTTTTAAAACCTCGTCTGCAACAGGTTTTGTTAGGTAGTCATCTGCTCCTAAGTTTAAAGAAGATACTTCACTTTCAATATCATTAACTGCTGTTAACATAAGTATTTTTCCCAAATAGTCATCTCTAATGGTGTGACATATTTGATCTCCATTCATGCCAGGCAGCATTATATCTAGTATTACTATTTCAGGTTGCTCACGAATGATGCGATAGACAGCTCTGTCACCCCGTTTTTCAATAGAAACATCATAGCCCGCTTCTTGTAGGCTTTCTTTGAGGTAATTTGCTAGCTTAACGTTATCTTCTACAAGCAATATTGATTTATCTTTCATTCGTTCTGTCTAAGCCTCTTTAAATAAGAAAACTCTCTAAACAAATTCAGTCTGAATTGCTTTTTAAGTTCAGTGTTACATAGATATTAGTAGGTAAGCAAACACACGCCATGAATGTACATTTTATATACAAATAAATTTTTGTAACTCAGTATAATAACAAGTAGGTTAATCTTTATTCTGAACAATGATTATGAACTTGAAGATCATAGCTAAGGGATAAATGTGTCGGGAGAAATTATGAAATCTAAAATAAATTTTGAGAATAAACCTGATAGTATTTTAGATATCCGTACTAAACTAGATAACAATCCTTGTGGAATGTGTAGAGCTAATGGTATGCCTATATGTAAAGGGCACGGTAAATCTGGCGGTAGTTCAGGAGAAAATTCGGGTGTTGATGAAGATAAGACATCCCAAACAGATTTATCTTTGACTTCTGATAAACCTAGTCTGAAATCCGTATTTACATCTTTAAAAGAAAGCCAACTTTGGGTATCTGATTATGAAGAAATGATTTTTAATTATCAAAACCCAGATAGCCTAATATCAATCACTGCTGATACTGGAATTGGTTTGATTAACATTTCTGGTATTCCTATTGAATCTAAGTCACATGAAAAAGCACAAAATGAACTACTTAATGCAATTGAACAAGAATTGAATCGATTTAGAGAAGAACCTGAACTTACTGGAGTCTCTATAAAAGCCGAACGCACAGGAAATAGATTAGAAATAAAAATTCCAAATAAAAGTTGCTATGATGCATTTATGCAACGTTTAATGAATAAAAATTTATTGATTACTCATTCAGTTAACTTAATCCATGAGCTCCAATCCTCTAATGAATTATTAGACACGCAATCTGCTTCTAAAAGGCCAACGAGCTCTTTAGAAAAATTACAAGAAAAACATCATATTCCAGGCATTGCTACAGCAATCATTTCGAAACAAGGAACGATTACGACACAATCCGTAGGAGTCACAAATTCAACTGTGTTTGAAGCCGCATCATTAAGTAAACCTGTATTTGCTTACATTGTTTTAAAATTAGCACAAGATGGAAAAATTAATTTAGATACCCCACTCCATAAATACGGCCATTTTGGACCTCCAGAAATACGATCCCATGAAAATTATAAACAATTAACTGCACGTATGATTCTATCTCATCAAGCCGCTTTACCTAATGAATCCTCATCACCAGAATTTATTCCTGAAGTTAATGTAGGGGAAAAGTTTAATTATTCCGGTGTGGCTTATCAATTTTTAGGTGAGGTGGTGCAAAACATCACCAAAAAATCACTGGAAACTTTGGCGCAAGAAGTATTTGAGCGGATTGGTATGCCAAACAGCAGTTTCATGCCACCAACCGGTTGTAGCCTCATTAAACTTCCAGATGACGCTCCAAAACCAATGCCCGAAACCATAAAAGCATTATTAAAAGATACATTAGATAGGCATAGTCAATTGAGTATCATTTATCATCAAGATAAATTATTTGTCGCAGAAAGAGCAGCAGATGGCCAGATACAAATCACTGAAAAAGATTCCAGTCAAGTTGAAGAAAGTAGCCTCGAAGCAATGAAAAAGCGCTTTACCGACATACCAAATAGTCCTTTCTGGTTATCAAAACCCATATCCGTTGAGGCACGTGAATTGCCTCTTGTGACTGCTATTGTTGGTCATTCCCCAAAAAATGCTGCAATGATAGCAATAGGTCATAACTCAGATGGCTCAGTAGATCTTAGGCAAAAATTTTATATCGTACACCCGGCGGGTTCTTTATACACAACTGCTGAGGATTATGTGAAATTTTTACGGGAATGTACTATCGATGAATTTATACGTAAGGAAATGTTTGGGATGAAGAAGTCAGAAGAGAAAGAAATATGTGTTCCAGTTGTCCCAAGTTTAGCCGGCAAAGATACTAAAGCGAAAGATAAAGTACCTCCATATATTTTAAACCAAATAGCTTGGGGTGTCGGGATTGGCTTACAATATAATCCCGATGATAGTTTTATTGCCTTTCATTGGGGTGATAATGGAACTGGGCGAAATTTGGCTGCGATTAATCTTACCACTGAGGAAGCTGTTGTTTGTCTCACTAATAGTGCTAATGGGCCAGCAGCTTTTCGGGCAATTGCAGAACCTGTAGTTGGAGATTTAAGTGTTACAAGCCAGTGGTTGTCTCTACGAGAAGGATTGCCTATGAATAAAAATATCAGAGCAAATCCAACTCAAGAAATGAGACAGCATTTACAAGGACAAAAACAAGTATCAATAATAGATGATACCGTTCTTAATGAGCAGCAAGAGGTTGAGGGCAGATCTTCTGTTTGTGATTTTTCTTAGTTTTATTACACTGAATAATACTAAAGGCAAAAATATTAGTCTCTGGCCTTATTATCTACGCTAACTTGATTAAGGTGCAAGGATCTTTTAGATTTATTGATAACTTTTGATCGGTAATTTTACTTAATATAAAATCGGCACAGGATTTTACAAGTGCATTGATATCATCCCAATACTCGTCTTCCAAACCAATACATATGTGTTTCGCTCTGTTCATCACAGGCTGGTACATTTTTGGAAGGCGCTCAATTACCCAATCGGCTGCATCAGGTTTCGATCGAATCTCATTAGTTTCTAACGTACTCCAAATCCGTGCATAGGTTAGTAATACATTTCGAGTGTCCTGTTCAAGCTCAGCTGAAAGTCTCTCAAGATCATGAAGCATCGCTTTTATAAAGTCGTTATATGAGACAGGGGCTAATAGATGTTCCGGTCTTTCCCCCAGTAATGTATGACTCTTCAATAAGATTTGAGTGATAATCAGCGCAAGATCGGGCATTTCACGATCAGGCCATGGTTCAAAACATCCCATTTCAAATGATGGACGAAGCCATTCACCGTATTGAAAATCAAACAGAGGAGGGTAATGCCAAGGATTGATTGCGGCCCTTTCCACAAGGGTGATTTCTATAGGTGGCTTCGTACTTTTCATGTAGATGCCTGATATTTGGAGAAGATGGGTAGTCAACTTCATCTTTTCTTTTAAGGTTGTAGTACGATTTGTTACAACAAATAAATCAATGTCACTGTATTTTTGCAAACCACCTACAAGAAAAGAACCATAAAGATAAACACCCAAAAGATCTGCGCCTAAAATCTGTGTTAGTACATCAAGACATTCATTGAGCTGTTGTTTTACATCACGGTTGTTTTCCATCATTAACACTCAACCACTTTTTAAAATCTTTTAATAATGCTTCTGCTTGAGCAATACAAGTTATTACTGCACTCTCAGGAATAATATCACCAGAATAATCCGCAATATTGCGTTGTTTACGCATAGCATCCAATATAATTACTGTTTTTTTATCAATACCCAAGGTCTGGGGCAATAACTGGATCATCGTTTGATGATGTCCTGGTTTAGAGGTCAAGGTTCGATATCCATGAGATTGAAGTGCTGCATTTGCTATTTGCATAATTGCTTTATAAGCAGCATCAAATCGATTTTCTGCGCTGACTAAATCAATTTTTGAATCCACAATATTACGTTCAGCCGCATGCAAAAGCCGTTTTATTGTATCTGGGTGATGCGGTATTTTTTCCAGGCTGATGCCAATTAGGTTATTCAAGGTCATTCAGAGCTCCCATAATAAATAGTTTGGGATTATTTAAAATCTCCTGAATGAAAAGGTCTTGTTTTTGTAAAGATGCCTTCCATTGCTCCCTGGAATATATTTTGGGGTTAATTTCTCGCCCTAAACTAGCTTGAGCAGCATAAAGAGCCGCAACTACTTCTGTAAAATCAATCTCACCAATAATAAGCACATCAATATCACTTCCCAGGTTTTCGGTTCCTTTGGCCACAGAACCAAAAACAAAAGCCACTTCAATTTTTTCAGCTAATGGCGTTAAAAAATCAAACAAAACATCCACCAAACCAGACGTTTTCTTTAAAATGCTAGCAAGCTCCATATAAATAGGAAAATTTCGATTGGCTTGATAGTAAACTTGATTACCGCTCTGCTCACGTAGGAGTACTTTAGATTGAGCTAGCCTGGATAGTTCTCGATGAAGTGTACCTGCAGTAGTATTCGTTAACCGTGCAATCTCTCGGACATGATAACGCTCATCAGGATGAAGCAATAAAAGCGCTAGCACACGCTGACGATATTCAGAAAACAATATTGAAGTATCAAACATGATTTTTTATATTGAAGCCAATTAAGCTTCAATCATAGCCTAAAAAGCTACGTTATTCAATCAGATAATAAGTATAATCTAGACATTGACTAACCTCTGAACCGCATCAACACCACAATCAATGATTTCAATGATCTTGTGTCGAGACTTAAGGCCTCGCTTTATTTTGATTTGACCTTTAGAGACTTTAAACAAGGACGCAAGATATCGTACTAATTCCACATTGGCTTTATCTTCAATAGAAGGTGCTGCGATTTTTATCTTCAACTCTTCTCCAACAACACCTATTACTTGATTGCATTTGGCACCAGGTTGAATATATAAACTAAGAATTAATGCATTATTTTTTTGTTTACACCAAACAGGTATGGGTAAATGATTTTGCTGTTCCATTATTATTTTATCCTGTTTTACTATACAAAGCTCAGACCAACTGAGAAACTACTACCCTGCTTTTCCATGTACTATTCTCTTTATAAAGATATAAGGAACATTTTTTATGTTGAGCGAGACTTGTAGTATTTCTCATAGATTTCTTTATTCATTTTGACTTCCAAAAATGAATAATCTACTACCACTTTTTAAATGGGGAACCGATTGCCTAGTTTCTAATGGCTACTCAATAGAACACTCGCCAGAAATTGTATTGTCAACACCATGGTCTCATATGATCCGCTTTGCAACATCAACAGAAAATTTTTATTTAAAACAAACACCACCATCCTTATTTCTATCCAATGAGCCCAAGATCATTCGGCTTTTATCTTCCCAATTCCATGCCAATGTGCCTGATGTAATCGAGATCAACAATGATTTACATTGTTTTCTAATGAGAGATGCAGGTATTTCTTTGCGTCAAACGCTTAAAACTAACTTCATGCCAGAGCTATTATGCCAAGCAATAAAGCAATATACCGCAATCCAACGCAGAGCAGAAGATTGCATCGCAAGGTTTCTCAAACTAGGCGTACCTGATTGGCAATTAAATCAATTACCCTTTCTTTATGATCACATGTTAAAACAAACTGCTTTTTTAAAAGCAGAGGGTCTAACGGATAAAGAATTGCAAACATTACACAGTCTAAGTCCGAAATTTTCAGCTCAGTGCAAATTATTAGCAAGCTTTAGGATCCCTGAAACCATAGGTTATCATGATTTTCATGATAAGAATGTTCTTCTTGATCCAAATACTAAAAGAATGACGTTTGTTGATTGGGGCGAGACCGCTATCATTCATCCATTTTTTTCGTTGCATACCTCTCTGGAACAATCGATTACTCACCATGGAGTAACAGAAGATGATTCAATCTACCAGCAACTTCAAGATGCTTGCCTTGAAAATTGGTTAGGATTAGCGACAAAGGAACAGCTATTAAGTGCGTTCCTTTTAGCCAAACAAATCCGGCTGTTTTGGAATATACTCGCATCTAATCAGTTTATACTGAGTGTGGATCGACAAGCCTACCAAGCCTATTATCCCAATCAGAATAGCCCGATCGCCGATGGCTTTAGAACGTTTCTTGAGAATATCCATTAACCCAAAAAATTCGTTGTCATTAGTAATAACCAAAATAAGCGACTTCGTATTTCTATGAGCATTCATGATATACTACTGACATAATTTGGCAGCAGTAATTAGCACAACATGTCCCGAACTGAACGTTTATTTGATTTAATTCAATTATTACGACGTCATCGATTACCCGTTAGTGGCAAAAATCTTTCAGAAGAATTAGGCGTGAGCCTACGAACTCTTTACCGAGATATAATAACCTTACAATCCTTTGGCGCGCCAATCGAAGGTGAGCCCGGTGTCGGTTATGTGCTAAAACCTGGATTTATGTTACCTCCTTTAATGTTTTCAGATGATGAAATTGAAGCAATGGTATTAGGATCACGTTGGGTTGCACAACGAGCAGATACTCAACTTAAAACTGCTGCTCAAAATGTGCTTGCAAAAATTTCAGCAGTTTTGCCTTCTGATTTAAAACGGCAACTGGAAACTTCGGGGCTGTTAGTCCCTCCAGGAAAATGTATTGAAAGTAAGGATAGTGATCTTATTCTCATTCGCAAAGCAATACGTTTAGAGCGAAAGATGGAAGTAGAATATCAAGATCTACAAAACAATCATTCGACACGAATACTCTGGCCTATCGCGCTCGGTTTTTTTGATGAAGTGCATCTTATGGTGGCTTGGTGTGAATTAAGGCAGGATTTTCGTCACTTCAGGACCGATAGAATTCTTCAATTATCCATTAAAGAGCAAAAATATTCTTCAACACGGCAATTCCTTTTAAAGAAATGGCGTACCCTACATAATATTCCCCCATCCTATTGAATGATGCTGACAAAAACTGTCACGACCCTGCCGTATATTCTCCAACAGGTTAATAACTGAAAACTACGCAGATCTATCTAACCCACTCCTAGAGCGGGTTTTGCATTACTTGAAACAGTGTCCGACGATGTTTCTTGCAGGATAAATGAGCAAGTTTAGAACAAAAAAGTAACCTATTCACCATAAGGATGGAGATGAACGACCTCTGAATTGTGAAAAAATCCGCACTAGCAGTGGGTTAGATAGATCTGCGTAGTTTTCAGTTAATAAAATAAAAAACAGGAGAAAGCATGTCGTTCGATCCCAATTTAGTTCTATTTTATGTGAGCAATATAGAAAAAAGTTCTCATTTTTATTCAGAATTACTCACTGCACATCCTATACACACCGAGCCTGACTATGTGATGTTTTTATTAAAATCTGGCTTACGATTAGGTTTGTGGTCTCAAAATTCTGCCCAACCGGCCCCCACTACGCTTGGTGGTGGTAGCGAGCTCGCCATTTTGGTTGGCTCTGAACAAACGATTGATGAACTTTTTGGAAATTATCAAAATAAGGATTTTAAAATAATACAAGAACTGACTCACATGGATTTTGGTTATACCTTTGTAATCTGCGACCCAGATGGCCATCGCATTCGCTTTTTTTCAAAGAAATGACTATGAATCAAAACTGGCTCGCTGTCGCCTGTGCTTCCCACGTGCGAATTGGAATGGAAGGAGGCTTTATGCAAGTTTGCCATGGTAAACTTGCACCTTTAAAAAGAATAAAAGCAGACGATTGTATTATTTATTACTCGCCAACCTCGCACTTTGGCGGCACCAAGAAAGTGCAGGCATTTACGGCAATTGGAATAGTTCTACCCGGCGAACCTTATCAAGTGGATATGGGCAATGGTTTTTATCCTTTTCGACGCAGTGTGCTTTGGTCCAATAAAGCGATTGATGTTTCAATACATACACTGATTGAATCGCTGGAATTAACAAAAAATACCAAGAATTGGGGATATCAATTTCGTTTTGGCGTATTAAAAATCAGTGAACACGACAAGCGCATCATTGCCCATGCCATGCAAGCTTATATTAATTAAAAAAATCTACTTGGAGCTTCTTATGACTGCTATTATACCTCAACTAACCCAAATTCAAGCACTGACAGTAACTGGAATAAGTGTGAGAACAAAAAATGAGGAGGAGTTTAATCCTCAAAAAGCACAACTGCCTCATCTTTGGGAACAATTTTATGCCTCGAAAGCCCAAGGAATAAAACAAAATACCCCTGTTTATGGCGTGTATCATCGCTATGAATCCGACTCATCAGGATATTATACAGTAACTGCAGGAATAGAAATTCCGAATGAGTCCAAAGCCACACACTGGGATAGAGTCATCATAAAAGCAGGAGATTATCTGGTTTTTGAAGCAGCAGGGACTACTCCTTCAGCAATCATTAAAGCTTGGAAAACTATTTGGAACTATTTTAATGAGACATCAAAATACCAACGAAGCTATCTTACTGATTTTGAGCTCTATAGAACTCCTCTTGAAAGCGCAGTGTATATAGGCATTAAGTAACCAACATAAGAGCACTACTATATGACAACAACCCCAATAATAGATTCACTTATAACACTTCAAAGCGAGCTTGAGCCACTCAAAAAGCCTGCGTCAGAGCAAAAGGCAACCTATTATAAAACTGGACCAGGTGATTATGCGGAGCATGACCAATTTATAGGAGTTAGCGTCCCTGATTTAAGAAAAATTGCCAAACGCTATCAGGAGTTACCTCTTATCTTGTTACAAGAATTGCTGTATTCACCCATCAATGAAGAGCGATTATTAGCCTTGTTGATTTTAGTAACCCGTTATCAAAAAGGAGATGCAGACCTACAACAAACGATTTTTCAATTTTATTTAACTCACATCAATCAGGTTAATAACTGGAATTTGGTTGATGCTTCAGCTCACTGGATTATTGGTGCCCATTTATTAAAAGAAGATAAAACATTCCTGTCCACACTGGCAAAAAGCACTAACCTTTGGGAAAAACGTATAGCGATAGTCGCCACCAAGCGTGTCGCTACCTCGTTAAAAATTCTGGGACATCCAAGTCCCCAGAATTCACTCGCCAACGCGACAGGTTAAAGACCGCGAGCGTCCTGTTTCCGGCACGTTTGCTCTGAACGAGCAAAGCGTATGCCTACACCAACGACTTAACGACTGCATAAAGATTTACTCCGCATCCCTACGGGCTGTCTGCGTAAATCGCACTCTATCGCGGACTATGCGCCTCGGCTTTCAGCCTTCCTTGGCGCACAGCGTTGGTATTTTATCCGAAACGACTCTTTTGAATGTACGCTGAAACTTGCAGAAAAACTGCTGTGTGACCATCATGATTTAATTCATAAGGCAGTAGGCTGGATGTTAAGAGAAGTCGGGAAACGCAACCAATCCATCCTCATCGAATTTTTAAATCGCCATGCGTATCGAATGCCAAGAACCATGCTCCGTTACACCATTGAACGATTGATGCCAACAACGCGAAAAACTTATTTATTAGCTAAGAAGCAAATCCTGGATAGTGAAATATAACTTTCTTGGCAAGGCTACATGCTCTAATACTACACGCAGTATGACCATCCCCAATGAGTTAAAAAAGTATTTTTATCCTCTTCTGACTGCTGAACAGTTCTATTTTTTCCAGTCAAAACCTGTTCAAGATAATAGCGTCCATCCTCAAAGAATCGTTGAAGCTGATAAAATCGACACAATTCATGGTTAATGCTGCATTTGGGGTTTAATTTTAAATAGAACTCAGTCAATGGAGCCTGTTCATAATGCCAAAGATCTCTCTCAATCGGTGCAATTTTAACTCCGTCCCAATCAACCAACCAAACATCAAAAGGAGTTTGTAGTACATTATAGTGGTGAGGGTCACCATGAGTTAAAGCAAAAGGGATTGACTGCTGACTGAACTGCTTTTTCCATTCTTGTAATTGAGATAGTCCTTGTAACAATTGCTTTTTATGACGTTTTAGTTGGGACAACATCGATTCTGCATGCGTTTTCTCAATCACCTCAACTGCATTGTTAATCCAACCCTTTATCCCTAATGCATAATTGATATCAAAATGTTCTATTTCAAAAAATGAGAACTCATGAGCTGGAATTTGATGTAATTGAAATAGAAGAGTAGCCATTTTATCGGCCAAAAGCTGATTGGGCGTATAGGCTGGATGAATCCCTTCAATGTAGTCAAACAATGTCAAAATCAATTTATTGCTCCTAAAACAATAATGACCCTGAACATCTGAAATCATATAAGACAAGTTCTTCATGCCAAATTCGTTTCTGAATCGATTTAAAGCGATACCGGTCTGATTAAGTGATTCAATTGTAGGATGGATTGGAACCAGCGATTGGCCTTCAGGATAAACTTTTAGAAAATATTTTTTAGTCGTATTCGTCGAAATAACAAATCCATAAAAAGACCCCACCGCAACAAAATGGAGCTCTGAGGCCATAATCTGATAGCCTTGATATAAAAAATCCATCAGCTGTTCATCAGAATAATTTAATTCTCTACGGCGCATCTCTAGCCCTCTAAGATTATTTGTCTAAATAGCAGGTGTAACGTTTACCATGCTTATTCATAAATGCCTCACATCGAAATCCACATTGCTGATAAAAACCGTAAGCCTCATCATCTGTTTCAGCGCGAAGCGTTTGTATTGGAAAATGATTGAGTGCATACATCAGCATGTTCTTACCTATTCCTTGGTTTCTATATGCTTCAATTACCGCAATATGTCTGATTATGGCAAAACTCTCCTCTAAATGAAGACCAATCACACCAACTAAGTCATTTTTTAAAAACGCCCCTACAAGATGCTGGCCAGATTGAGTATAGGATAGAAGTACTTGTTCCATTTTTTCAGGTGTTGGGCATCCAACGCTTGGTTCAAGGAGATTGGACAATCCGGGATAAGAAAATGAAATTTCTTTACACTCAATCTCAAGCTGCAATTTTTTCCTAACCAACTCCATAAGTTCCATGACAAGCATATTGATGCTGTCCTGCGAAGAATCAAGAATAATGCCACCCATTTCAATAGTTTTCTCTTTAAGAAATAGAGCCCAATTGTTCATGTGGATATCTGCTAACTCAGGCTGATTGCGAAGTACACTCAACCGATGCTCTCGTATGGCTTGCTCCGTGTGTAAGCAAATCAGTAAATAATTTTTTATGCCATGCTCTTTAAGTGGTGTTAAAGCAAACTCGGGATTAAATTGCCCTTCAAGGCCTAGCGCTCCGGAACTTGCGCCCTGATGCAAAATCTAGAATAACTAAATTAAATGACTTAAATTCTACCAATTGGATTATAACTACATGTAAATTCAAACGGTTTAGACTCGGCCTGTCCATTTAAATGTAAATAGTAACCTTCATTTTTAAGTAACAAATTAAGATCAAGTAAATTATCTACTTCATACAAATAATCACGATGAGGGGATTCCCAATCAGAAATTTGCATTAGCGCTTTTTGTTTTGCTGTAAATTCATCAGTAGCAACTACAAAAATATTTTTATGTAATTCAGTAAATTGCCTTTTATCGTAACCACCTAAGTTTACGAAAAATAATTTATTACTATGATCGTCTGGTTGCTCTTGTGAAATTTGAATGCTATGTCCATCCGCATAATTTAAAATGCCCCATGCATCTATATGTAAGCTTTTTGGTAAGCCCCACCAGCTTTTTCTAAGAGCATCATAGGTATCTTCAATAGTGTTAGCCGCTATAAAGCGGATATCATGGAGTTCGATTAGAGAATTAGGATGGCTGCCACCAATATATACTACAAATAAATTCATTATTAATCATCCTAAGGAGACAGCAGTTTTTTGAGCTTTGTCTGTACTTATTTCAGCATTTACATAAGCCCATGCAAATACTCCAGAATCCAGTTGAACTTTGATTCGTTTATAATCTGAAACTTCATATGAATCAGCTTGAATTAACTCTTCGAAGCTTATTTCAAAAACCGTTCCTATTACTTGATGCTCAGGATTCCCGGTATACGTGATAATTGGGTGTATTTTTTCACCACTTGTTGCAACAACATCAGGATCTTTGATTTCTAAAGTTGATAACTCAAATTCGGATAAAATATCTTTACAGCCATCAAGCTTACGACCAAAATTTGCGATTTGTACATTTTCAAACTGCAATGTTCCATATGAAAATATTTTTTCATGATACATCGATAAATCCTCTTAACTATAGTTCCTACTTTAATTTTGTGGTTGATATTACCACTCGATTTAGATAGATTACAACGAAAATTTTAATAAGAAATAGCCGCTTGAGTTCCGACTCTGGCTATTCTAGGAACTGACTTAACGAGTAAAATATGATGATAACGATGGATGCTGTTGACCTAACTCAGGAAGAAATAAGTTTTATAAAAACACGACATGCTACAAAGCAATTAGCATTTGCTTTGTTATTTAAATGGTACCAAGGGAGTCATCAATTTATCGATGACCTGACAAAGGTGCCCAGTTTTATTATTAATAAACTGGCTAAGTTGCTCGATGTTCCTCCAACAATAAGCAAAGTATCATCAAGAACTTATGATAATTATATCTCATTGATTAGAAAATACTTTAATACATCATTCTCTAAAAAAGCACATTATAAAGAACTCGAAGGATGGATTAAAAACGAGTTATTGCCAACCAATTATTTAGCAGAAGAAGAGATAAAAACCCTTGCCGTGCATTATTTAAAAGAAAAAGGCATCGAGTCATTTAAAGAAAAAACGATGGCGCGAATTATTCTTGATGCCACTAATGCCTTTGAGAATGAGTTGTTTGAAAAACTAAAGAACACCTTAGCACCAGAAGGTGAAGCACAGTTGAATGGATTATTACTACCCTATAAAGAAGGACTATCCTATCTGGGATGGATAAATAAAGAGATTAATAATCCATCACTTGAATCAATGTTGGACTTAATGGAACAATTATCCATAGTGCACCGATTTAACTTTGATCTAGCCACCATTAGACTTATTCCAAGAAAAAGGATTCTCCATTATTCAGACGCATTTACTCGTTTAAATCCTAGTGACTTAAAGCAAATGACCGATAATAACCGATGCGCTCATTTGCTGATACATAGCCACATTAGAAAAGAGCAACTTACTGATAAAATAATTGATATGTTCAATCGCATTATCCGTAATGTGATTCATAAATCAGAAAAACGTGTCGTTAAAAAGCTTATCAATAGTGTAAAAAAAGTTTACGGTAAAGATATTATCCTTTTTAATATAGCTGAGGCATGCCTGGAACAGCCGGATGGAACGATACGAGATAAAATTTTTCCTATTGTTGGCCAGGATAAATTAAGAAATATTATTGACGAGTATAAGAAAAAAGGACCAAAGTACCAGAGTCTTCTTCATCAACAGATTAGGAGCTCTTACGCAAGTTATTATCGACGTATGGTCCAACCTTTATTAGAAAATGTGGTTTTTCGCTCTAATAACTCAGAGCATCAACCAATACTCGATGCATTGGCACTCATCAAAAAATATTTTGATAGCAACAAAGTTTATTTTCCAGATAATGAAGATGTACCGATGGATTGCTTGCCAGATAAATGGCAAAAACGCATTGTTGATACCCATACCGGAAAAATTAAACGAATTTGTTATGAAGTCTATGTTTTAAAAAAACTTGCAGACAGGATTAGATGCCGTGAAATATGGATTGAGGGATCTTTCAAACACCGAAACCCAGATGAGGATTTGCCTAATAATTTTGAAGAGAATAAAGAAGAATATTTTGATAATCTGTCTTTACCTCTTGATGGAGAGGTATTTATTGCACAATTAAAGAAAAAATTAACAGGTGCATTAACGGCTTTAAATGACACCATTCCCAAAAATCCAAATGTTCGAATAAGCCCTCAAAATGGCGGTCGTATTATTGTCACACCACTTACACCTCAAGCAGAATCAAAAAGCGTTGGAATTATAAAAAAACATTTACAAGAAAAATGGGAGGGAACCAATTTAATTGATATGTTTAAAGAAGTCGATTTGGAAAATCGGTTTACCCATGATTTTATTTCTTATGGCCAGAAAACGTATTTAAAACCAAACGAAATTTCAGAAAGGATCTTGCTCACGATCTATGGAATGGGTACAAATGTTGGGTTAAAACATATGTGCGCTGGAAATCCACATGTCACCGACTACCAGCTTCGACATATTAAGAATTACTTTTTATCCTCTGATAATTTAAAAAATGCACAGAGTAAAGTGGCAAATGCCTTATTTAAAATAAGGTTAGAAGAGGTATGGGGTGGCATGCCAATAGCTGTTGCCAGTGATTCCACGCAGTTTTCAGCCTACTTTCAAAATCTGATTTCAGAATACCATAATCGCTATGGAGGAAGAGGCGTGATGATTTACTGGCATGTTGAAAAAAATGCCAGTTGCATTCACTCGCAACTAAAAAGTGTGTCGAGCTCTGAAGTTTCGGCCATGATTGAAGGTGTTTTAAGACACTGTACCGAAATGTCCGTTCAAAAAAACTATGTAGATACTCATGGCCAAAGCGAAGTTGGTTTTGCCTTCTCGCATCTTTTAGGCTTTTCCTTGATGCCACGGCTTGCCAATTTGAATAAACAAAAATTAGCACAATGCGAACTGGGCGATTATCAACAATATAAAAATCTACAGGCTGTTCTGACTGATACCATTAATTGGCAGTTAATTAAAGAGCAATATAGCCAAATAGTAAAATATACTGCCGCAATGAAGGCAGGTCATGCTGATCCAGAATCCATTCTCAGGCGTTTTAACCAAAACAACCTAAAACATCCAACTTATATGGCATTATCTCAATTAGGCAAAGTTTTAAAAACTATATTCATTTGTAATTATTTAATGCACGAATCTATCAGGCAAGAAATTCAAGAAGGATTAAATGTAGTTGAGCTTTGGAATGGCGTTAGCAAGTTCATTTTTTATGGTCGTGCTGGGGAAATTTCATCCAACCATGAAAAAGCGCAAACGTTATCTGTAATGTCGTTACATCTTTTACAACTATCTATGGTTTATATCAATACATTAATGATTCAACAAATTATCGAAGAGCTTGGATTAAAAGATCAACTGACAAAAGAAGATAAGCGAGCATTAACTCCCCTTATTTATGAACATGTTAATCCGTATGGTTTATTTCCATTGGATTTATCCACCAGGTTACCCCACCTCGATTATAAGGTAGCTGCATAATGGAACAAATATCAGCTAAAAAAATGGCCCAAAAGGTTTCAAGTCTACTTAAGGCACAAAACCCTAACTATGATTATCTTCGCGATGTATTCAGATTTGTGAGAGAAAATCTTAATATCGAAGTAACAACAACGCCCAAACGCTTACCTTATGTTCCAACTGAAGATGAAATTAGACTCTTTTATAAAACTGTTTGGGAATCTCACGACATCATACCAATGCTTATTGTTAAAGTTTTACTTTATACAGGGATAAGAGTCAGTGAATTAATTAATATCCAGTTATGCGACATTGATTTAACCAATTGTCGAATAAAAATAAATCAGGGTAAGGGAAAAAAAGATAGGGTTGTACCTTTTTCACCAGCATTTAAAGAAACATTAGCGCTTCATTTAAAACAATATAAAAATGAAAACAGGCTGTTTTTATTTGAATCAGGCTTTCGACGCCACTATACCGATCGTGGAATTAGAAAAATACTAATGCGATATACCAGACTTGCTGGCATTGAGCGCTCCATATCCCCCCATAAACTAAGACATTTTTTATTTACTTGGCTTAAGAAACAAAACATTGATGATGCCTTTATTCAACCCTACTCAGGACATGCTAAAAGGGATTCTCTTGAAATATATTCAAAATTAAGCCTGGCAGATGCACAAGATAAGTATAATGATGTTATTGGGGATTTTCCCATCTAATTTTCTAGATTTTTGCGTCAGGGCGCAAGTTCCGGAGCGCTAGGCCTAATATTGGATGAAATAACTAAGCTTTGATAATGATTGTGATACATCAAATGGGGTATGGATGCATGAATTTGTTCAATCATTTTTCTTATATCTTGCAACGGATTTTCACTTTTTTTATGTGGTGAAATTTCATTATGCAGGCAAAATTCTAAAAGAAATTTTAATGCTTTGGCTGGCGAAATATCTGATGAGCCTCGTTTTTGTAAATCAAATTGATGTGCAATTTTATTTAAGTACTCCCGCTCATATTCTGAAATACGTAAGGTAATGACATCATTTTCTTTCATAGAGGGGCTCATTTATTGAATCAATACAAGTATACAATAGTATTATTTATGTATACAACTGTATTTTTAAGTTGATATCCATTGATTTTACAAGGGGCCTATGTATACAATTGTATACATAGGGATTTTACTTTAAATTACTCGTTTTTAAAAGGTTGTTTAGTTATTTATATATAAATCATATGGTTATGCACAAATTCTTTAAAGCAATCACATTGCGTGGTGTGTGTAGAATCAGAAAATATAACTAGGCACCACCCTTGTGAAGTACTACCATTAGTATAGATAGAACAATGGACTATGGAATAAATAAAGAGCGCGTGCCTTTGCGCGTTTGTGAAGGAATAAATTAGCTATCTAACTAGGATAAAAAAATGAAACTATTTTTTCAAAAGGATGTGATAATTGATCGTATAAAAAAATTAATTCAATTACTCATCCGAATTAAAGATTTTGTATTAGAACCACCACCAGGTTATCTTGAATATCAAAAAGCCATTGCATCAAAAGATGAACACTTTAATTATATGGAAAATGAATATTTTAAACGACATATTTTGCCTTATATTATTAAAGGTCATGATGTAAAGCATAGTGATCATTATTCCATTGATCAACAGCAATTATTTAATAACCATCCACAAGATACTTTTAGAATAAATCCTGTCACTGGGTTGCCTATGATTGGTTCGTACGATGCTGGTGGTAGTCCATTTGGATTTAATTACAATCACTCCATACATCATCAAATTAATCATCATTCTAGCTTTAGCAATATGCATACGGGCAACCAATTTAATTCATTTGATTATTGGAATAGATAGTTAATTAACATATGTTAAGAAATTTGTAATATTAAGCGAGGATATAATGCCTTTAAATACGGAATATAAAATTTTGACGCCAGTTAAATTTATATTCTCTAAAAGAGGGTTGTTCTCTATATTGAAAGAGCTTCCAGAACTAATCTTTCTCGGTGTTATAGTTGCTTTTTGTTGGGGAATAATAATATCCGTTTCTCAATTCATCTAGTTAATGCGTGTTATAGGTATTGCATAAGATTCAGAAATGGGCAAATATATGCCGGTTATTTAATGTAACTGGCAATTTATAGAGTAAGGTCTGATTAGACAAGTAATCAGACCTAACAAGTTATATACCCCCTGCCCCTCAATGCTTTAGTAACAAATTTAAATTAGTTTCAATCCGATCTGTTTAAATTATAGTCCCAGGTATAGGTGCTATTTAAATATCTCCATGGGCTTACAATACCATTATTGAGTAATAGCCCTGGGTGTTGCCATATGATTTTCGTTCACAAGTGTCTTATCGAGTAATTTAGCCAATAGACTAACAAAAGCGATAAACTCTAACCCCATATCTGGATCATCTTTAATAATTTTGTGCGCACGAGGATTACGAAGGCCCGAAACAGCTCCTGTGAACAAATCCATAAAGCCTTTTTGTTCATCCTCATCACTTCTATCTTCTAATAAATTAAACTTTAACTTGGGATTTTTTGGACTAAAAGCTTTTTGCATTAGTGCAACACCATCTTCCGTAAAACCTGATTTAAGTCTGACCATTTCACTCAGTGCTTTTACTGAATCTTCAATAGCGTTAGCATAATGGCCATCCAGAAACAATGCGTTCACTGCAATTTCAATTTTTGGATGTAAACTTAGACCTTCATATGCTTTAATGGCCCTAACGCCAAAACCCAATCTATCTATCTCTTCTAGCTCCTCTAAGAAACCCTGCTTAATTGACTCTAAGGTAGAAATAGCATGTTCAACCTTATGTCTTATTATTCCTCTTATATCGGAGGGATTATTGTGCAGCGAAAGAGATAAATAGCTTAGGTTCGAAAATGAATGATATTGATTATATTCAAAAGTATCATTTCCAAATATCCCTATGATGAGTCGGCTAATCCTTTGGGATAGAGCTACAATTTCAGGTTCGTTTCCTTTTGATATAGTTTTAATATCGAAACCCTTAAGAGCGTCGATTCCTCGATCTAATTTAGGAATTGCCACCTGCATTTCCTCAATAGATAGTTTTGCTAAAGGAAGGCTCGAAGAAAATTGCCCTTTCATATAATATCCTTTTACAATACTCATTAATTGTTAAATATTTGAATTGCAATGTTATAACTTATTTTTTAAAAATCAACTGTAGTAAATAGGCGAATGACCTTTATATACACTCTTATTAAAAAAAATTTATATATTCATTCATAAATGATTTATTTAGATTTGCAGGCCAACAAAAGTCTACTTTTACGATTAATCAGACTTAGCATAAATTACATGGCGAAATTTATTATCCACCAATGAAATAACTTTTATTCAAATTCCCAAGATTAGCAATTCTAACTCTTGGCACACATATCAATCCCTGCCCTAATACTTCTGGAACAATATGATTTTGAAGAATATCAAGCAAAGTTTTTCCTAAAGCTGGTTTTATTGCGGCTCTTTCTTCATTCTCCATCCAGTAAAGATGGAGATAAACTTTAGTTGCTCTTGGATTGTCAAAACCAATGTAAGAAAAAGCTTTCTTGAATAACCCCACTGTGGGCGGTGTTTACATCCATATTAGGTACAGCTCGTAGAGCTTCATGAATCTGATTGAACAGATTTTTAAAATTGATTACATCAGTGTTTATATTATGTGAAATAGTAAGTGTTAATTGTGGCATTTATTTTTCCTACTGAATTTTAAATAATTCAATCCAACGCGAGGAAGTATTTGCTCCATAATAAAATAAAATTTTTTACATAGCTCAACTCTATTCTGCTTTTTGTTGATTTAGAATTAAAACTTCTCTTCTAATTTCCTTCTCAAGCTGCTCTTCTGTCGGTAAATATAATTGATATTTACTAGCAAATATTTGTTTGGCTTTATCTCCTAGCATATATCTAGCCATTTCCTCGCTCTTTTCAGTACAAAGTACCAGACCAATCGTGGGGTTATCATCATTTTGTTTTATTTCTTTATCGAAGTAATTCACATACAATTGCATTTGTCCTAAATCTGCGTGAGTTAATTTTCGGGTTTTTAAATCAATAATAACGTAACATTTAAGAATAACATGGTAAAAAACTAAATCAGCATAGAAATGATCACCATCAAAAGTTAATCTTTTTTGACGTCCAACAAACGAGAAACCTTTTCCTAGCTCTAATAAAAATTGCTGTAAATTGTTAATCAAAGCTTCTTCAAGTTCCGACTCAACTAATTTCGTTGATTCCGGTAGCCCTAAAAACTCTAATACAACTGGTTCTTTTATAGCATCTTCCGGCTTATTAATTTCTTGACCTTCTTTAGCTAGATTTATTAATCCTTCCTTATCTTTGCTTTTAGCTAATCTATCATAAAGTAAACTATTTATTTGCCTTTCAAGCTCTCTTCCACTCCAACAGTTTTTTTCTGCTTCAACTGTATAAAATTGTCGTGCTTCTTCTCTGTCAATTCTCATTAATGCCCGATAATGAATCCAGCCTAAATTCAGTCTTAAGCCAGTTTTTATAGATTCGCCACGCACTGCGTGGCTAATTTGTAAATCTGGGTAAGCAAGGTAAAATTGCCTAATATCTTTTAATGTACTAACGCTAAATCCTTTCCCATACTTTTTAGTTAAATAATGTGAGAGCTCTTGCAAAAGATGGCTTCCATATGTTGCTCGAATCTGACCTTTCTGCTCTGCTTCAATAATATCTCTGCCAATGAGCCAGTATGCCTGTACCATTTCAGAGTTTACTGAGCGTTGAACTCTGGTTCTAGCAACTTCTATATACTCTGATGCTTTTAGAGATAAATTTTCAGCAGTCTGTTTTTCTAAAATAGATAACTCATTATTTTTCATTAAGTTATAACCTTATTATTCCACAACAATTCAACAATTATATCTTAATAAGGTCAGCATTACCCAGAAACTATTTCAGAAATCGATCTGTACTTCTAGAAATAAAGGAGGATATAAACGCATAATAAAACGCTGATAGAAGGTAAAATAATTTATTTGTTACAATCTAAATATGAGCTTAATGAGTTTAGATAAGTATTAACTTCATTGTCCGCACATAAGTCAATGTGGGATATATTTATTCTGTATAAATATCTAACTTCTTCTGATTGAGAGGTCTTTAATAAAGAAGACTTCGCAAGAACATTTCTATAACCTTCCCCAGTCAAATAATATATTTCCTCACCTTTAGTTTTATAAACACCAAAATCTTGCGGTTCAAATTCTATAATATATTTAATTAGACTGTTTGCATTGTCCTTAATAAATTCAGTAATTCTATTTTTAACAAGGGTAGAATATCCAATTTTAACAGAACAAATACTAGGTAATTTTCTATTCAATAAACAATCGCACAAAAATATTAATAACTTTATTTCGTTTAAAGAAGTATTTAACGAATTAAGATTTGCAATTTGTTTTAATAATGACCATATATCATAGTCAGTAATATTACAATAATAATCAAATAATTCATTAAGTATTTCTTCTTTGCTTTTCTCCTCATCTTTGGAAATATGATTTAAAAAACTAATTAAAGGAAAATGGTTGATTTGGGTTATCTGAGAAAGTTCAGCTATATGGTTTTTTATTAATTTAAAAACATTTTTTAGCATAAATTCATATGCGCATTTGATCCTATGAAAATATACATTTTTATTCATCAAACGTCTTGCCATAATATAATGCTCAACTGCATTAATCCCTTTTTCTTCAATACAAATAACACTGTCTATCGGGCAAATACGTAAACAATCAATTAACCAATATAAGTCAAAATTCCCATAACTAACTCCACAAAAATGGCTATCTCTTAATAAATAATCAAAACGATCCACATCAAGTTGTGAAGATATTATTCCATGTAATTTATGAGTCTTTACACGGTAAATCTGTTTGACTGTTTCACTATATTTTTCTTTGATAATATTTTCTTTTATTAATCTATCAATGAACACATTTGACCAGTCTTCATGTTTTACTTCCATTATTTTTTTTGTTTCCGAATCAAAAATATTGTTTGCTTTTAACGCTTCGTTAAATATTTGTTCGAAAGTATGAGAAAAGGGGCCATGGCCAATATCATGAATAAGTGCAGTTATTGCTAAGGAAATCATATCTGGATCATCTTTTTTGCAATCATTCTGGACTTTCGGCAAACGTGCGTGACTAAAGACAGAGCGGTTGTTTAGCCTATAGCCTCAATGATTTTAGGAGGAGACTTAATGATAAATGGCACCAATAAACTAGAAACTGTCAAACAAGCCTTTAGGCACTGGCGAGCCACAAGAACAAAGCGCGGGCAAATCCCCGATGAGTTATGGGAGCAGGTCAAGGGACTATTGGGTGATTATACTCCATCGAAAATCGGCAGTCATTTAGGAATTAGTCCAATCCAAATCAGGAAAAAATTAGTACCTGTCCAGAATACTAGTCCGCAGTTTGTTGAGGTAAAAGGAAAACCTACGAGGCTTGATTCAGAGTTTCTATCAAATAGCGATGCGCCTTGTAGTGTTGAACTTCATCGCCCCTGTGGCAGTATACTGAAAATCAACGCAGTACCGATGAGTAGGATATCAAAACTCATGCTGGATTTTATGGGGTAACGATGCTGCAGATTACCCCACAACATCGGTTGTTACTTGCTGTTGAACCGGTTGATTTTAGAAAAGGCATCGATGGCTTAAAAGCCTTATGCCGACAAAAGCTTCTTGATGACCCCTTCAGCGGTACCGTATTTGTTTTTACCAATCGCATGCGAACCTCAGTGAAACTATTCGTGTATGATGCGAGTGGCTTTTGGCTCTGTCAGAAACGGTTTAGTCGAGGCAAATTAGCTTGGTGGCCTAGTGGATTGAGTCCTTCCGTTCCATTACGTTCCAGTGAGTTATTGATACTGCTTGCCCAAGGCCATCCCATAAAAGCAAGCCTTCCAGACGATTGGCGTTCTATTGCTTAGGCGGCTAGTGATGATTCGAACCAAGCCCTGGTGGCCTCAAAATTCCAGGGAAGCCAGGCTTGAGGCTCTTTAACAATTTGGTCTTTGTAAACCTGAAGTGCAATTAGGTATTCAAAGGGGTTAATACCGGATAACTCACAGGTATAAATAATACTCGTGAGTACGCCGCCTACCATAGCACCGTATTCAGATTTATAAAACAACCAGGTATTACGGCCTCTGATGGGGATTTTCAACCCTCGTTCCATGTCGTTATTGTGGATGGGCGCACCGGGAGTTTGTAAAAAACGGGTGAGTCTCTCCCAATGCTTCAGCATGTATTTTATGGCTTTGCCTAAGGAATCATTAGGCTCGACTTGTTTGGATGACAGCAGTTTCTCCATGTACGCTCGGGCTTCAAGCATTGCAGTTTTGCTGTACTTCTGGTGGTAGACTAGACGCTGTTGTTCATCATGTCCAAGTTGTTTTGATTCCTCATCCCTCTTAAATGGAATAGAAAGCCATTTCATGATAGGCAAACAGTGTTCCGGGTAAAATGTTTGTAACTCATCAAACTTACGAAAGCCATGAGACAAGCAGTTACATACAATGGTGTCATGGGTCACTGGGATATTATGACTTAGTGCATCACACATTTGGATGACCTTGCCATTATTCTTATGGCGCTTATTAAGAAGGCGCTCCATGTTTTCGCCAGAGTGACGTTGGCTGTTATAAAAGAGTGCTATTTTATGGGCGCCGTTTTGTGCCAATATTCCTGTGGTGTACATGCCAGTTCGTTTTTTATCAGGGTTTAGTCTGTTGTGCCGAATCGTATCTACAATTCGAAGCACCGTATCGTCATTGTGAATTAAAGAGCCATTCGCCGCGAGTTCCTCTAAAGCAGGGAATACTAACAATGCACATCCAGCTAATTCTTCCATGAGTTGCCATTGGGTAGAGGAGGGAATGGGAAAGCCAATGAGCGATTGAAAATATTCTTGTCGATGAAAAGGCATGGCCATGTAGTACTTTTGTAAGGCCAGCATGGCTTTGAAGCTTGGATGATATTTTTCTTTATCGACATGGGGTGGAACATTGGCCGAAAAAACTTCATTACATAAAGCGCAGCGTAGCTTCTCAATCCAGTATTTATCAACGGATGCTAGATTTTGTCCTTTTATATTAATAAGGATACCTGGGTTGATGGAATAAAGCCTGCCACCACAGTGATGTGGGCATAGTTGTCGAGCACTTAGGGACTCTAAGGCAATGGTGTGTTCCTGTGCATTGATGTAGGCAGTATGTGGAAGGCGTCCATGTCCTGTGGGTTCTTTGGGCTCATTGCTCTCATCATTTGAAGGGCTCGCTTCAGATTCTTCTGCATCGGTGGTATTCTCTTCTGCCTTTGAAGATTTGTCTTGTTGTTTCGTGGTCTTATCTCCTTTGCCAAAGATAAGCCGCTTTAAATTGGATACGGTTATTTTATGCTCGACCAGTGCGCGCGGGATCCAGGAAGCCAGGTTAATACACCCAATCACAAACGTTTTTGTTCCCTCAGGTAAGTTTGATGAGCGCACCAATGCAATGCTCTGCTCAACCTCTTCCTGGGATTTTTCAATGACAATCGGTAGTTCTTTTGCTGGTGTCATTTAGCAACTCTGCTCCTCTTAAGGGCAGCAAGGTTAGCTAGCAGGCGTAATAAAATCAATAGGTTGGGGCGAAAATAATGACTCAATGCTTTTTTTGCCGCAAATCTACGTTCTTTCAAACCTTCCTTAAATTATATTCTGTAATCAATTAAGCTTTTCACCACTTTTAAGTTTTCCTAAAATAATGATATATAATATTTATAAGTCTTCATTAATATTTTGAATTCTTTGCAGGGATAATATTGATGATTCCTCCTGAAAAACCAGAAAATGAAGCGGAACGCTTAGCAACTCTTTACAAATTGCAGATCCTCGATACGGATAAAGAAGAACGTTTCGATAGAGTAACACGTATTGCATGCAAACTTTTTGAAGTCCCTATTTCTGTAATATCATTCCTTGAAGCTGAACGTCAATGGATGAAATCAACCCAAGGACTCGATATTAAAGAGGCTGCGCGAAAAACTTCATTTTGTGGTCATGTCATTCTATCCGATGAAATTATGGTTGTTGAGGATGCAACCAAAGACAAACGATTTTATGATAATCCTTTTGTTCTAAAAAAACCAAATTTCAGATTTTATTTGGGATGCCCTTTACAAGTGAAAGGATACAATGTGGGCGTATTTTGCTTAATCGACGACAAGCCACGATCAAAAATTGAAATCGATAACTCTGTCGTTACTGATCTTGCTCGAATAGTGGAAACGGATTTGGAACAATTACAAATTTCAATAACTGACGAATTAACAGGATTGTCCAATCGTAGAGGGTTTTTAAAATTAGCGGGCTATTTGTTCCAAAAATACCAACGTGAAAACCAAATTTTTACACTACTATTTTTTGATTTAGATAAGTTTAAGCAAATTAATGATAAATTCGGACACAGCGAAGGAGATAAGGTTTTAAAAATTTTTGCCAATGCTCTTATTCAGAACTTTCGTTACTACGACATAATCGCACGTTTAGGCGGCGATGAGTTTTGTGTTTTTTGTTCTGGATTAAAACAAGATGATGTGAATGGAATTATTCAACGCCTAAATGAATCGTTGAAATCTGCAGAAATAAAAGATTATACAATCGAATTTAGTGTCGGGATTATCGAATACAATCAAAAAGAACATAAAACACTTGATGACATTCTGGATCAAGCTGATTCTAAAATGTATGTTACTAAAAAAAGTAAATAATACCCTGTGTACATATTATTAAGTTATTTTTTGAATCACAATTAAATGTCCAACTTTATCCTGACCTAAGTACAGTTGAAGATAATGGTCGGGGCTCAATTTCCTTTCAAAAATGTGAAAGTATTAAAAATTGATACTAGACCTAAATAGTTAATTAAATAAATATTATTCTATAAACCCAACCAGAACTGATAGGGAATTTTATGAAATCAATAATATGGATAATAGGCATCTTTTTCTCACAATATACTTTTGCTGACTCAATAACTTTAGAGGATACGCAATGCAAGCTTATGAGCGGAAGTGATAAAATTTGATTAAGCCTGGTACTTTAGTTAATTCAGTGTGTGTTCGTGATAGAAATGAGGTTTCATGATTACACATAGACAATGAAGGGAATCAAGTTTCATCTGAATTCCCTTTCAATTTGTTGAATTTAAAAAATTAGTATAGCTCCAGTTTCTCTACTTTGTATTCAATTTTTTTGGCAAGTCTTCAATTAATAATCATATTACTTTAAATAATCTATACTTAAACTTAATTCCATTCTCAAAAGCACATATGAAAACATATCAAAATCCTCAACCTTATGCAGTGGATCGCATAAATAAAATTCAAAATAAACCAACTCATATAGAGACTACTAAGCATGAAATAAAAACAGAAAATTCGATCTTTGAAGAATCTGATACTGAGATATTCCTAAATGAATCTGAAGAACAAGCTTGGAGAGATGTTCTTGAAAAAGATAAATCTCATAAGAATATATAAAAAATCTCTAAATAAATGTAACAATGCAACTCAATTTCTCATTCATTAAACTTGATCACGTCATTACAGATATTACTTTGAATATAAAAATCACCTTTGTTAGTACAAAAAGCGCATGAATATTGTTTTATTGCAACTACGTTAAATTCTCAACTATATTTAAATATAGGAATATGAAAACTTTGTACTTATTTTTATCTATTTAAGTCTTTTATTATTGTAGATAAGGAAATCTATGGCACATGGTAAATCGGATAATTTCCTTGGGAGTGTAACATGTACTCTGCATGATGCTTTGCAATTTGTCACTATTCCTAAAGGATTGGAGAAAGTGATTACACAGTGCTGCTCTATAAATCGATTTCATTTTCCAGTTAAAATTCGTGGCAGTTATCAAGTATTCAAAGGATGGAGGGCGAATCATAGTGAGCATTTGCTGCCAACTAAAGGAGGCATTCGTTACAATTTAAATGTTACTCAGCAAGAAGTCGAAGCATTAGCCATGTTAATGACATTAAAATGTGCCGCTCTGGGCGTTCCTTTTGGAGGTTCTAACTCATGCTGAAATAGCAGCCATAATTGATGCGGCTAAATTAGGAATATCTGTAAGAAAATCAACTTTATACACAACTACATTTCCCTGCCACTTATGTGCCAAAGAAATTATAAATGCTGGAATATCAAGAGTTATATATTTAGAAGCATATCCAAAAAGCAAAAATAAAGAACTATATCCTAAATTAATTGATTTTGATCCATCCTATAACTCCTCCCTTCTCCCTTTCTCTTTTTACAGTGGAATAGGACCAAAAAGATTTATGTATGTTTACTCTCGAAAAAATAAAAAGAAGAATAGTGAGTACCCTCCATTATTAACATGCGAAAGAAGTATATATTATGAAAAAAAAGAAGATGATATTCTGAACTATCTTTTTACTGATCAACGAGAGAAGCTATCTTTTTTAAATTCTTTATTTCAAAGAGATGATGATTAGGAATTTTCTTATATTTCTAGGGTAATAAGTAGTCCTTCTTAAATTAGCCTTAGATCATGAATTTGAAAGACTCTTTAAAACGGCATCGTGAAGAAGAGTAGGGGCATTAATGGAATTTAAGGAACGTGGGGACATAAGAAAAGAACTGACCCTTCGAAATCCACCAATAATTGAAATTTAATTTTTACCTCACAAGCAGCAACTTTTCCAATACCGCTTGGTCTGCTGATAAATATAGTATTTAAGTATTATTAGGTGGGGAGAGCTATACTTTAATAAGCCACCTTTGATGAACAATTTAAAATGGAATTTTATACTTATTTAACCTTGGAAGATTTGCATAGGTGTAGAAATAAAATAATCCTCCCCATTATTAGTGATTTTTCTTCGGAAAATCTTGAGTATTTAGCCCTAGAATATATAAAAAGTTACGAGCCCTATCAGCTAATTGAATTCCTATCTTGGCTTAACATGATAGTATCTGTAAAAGAAATAGAAGAAATAAAGTTAATACAAAACCATTTATTAAAAAAAGCTGGTTGGCCAGTTTTTCCTCGCCATATATTGTTGCACCGATACAATCTATTAAGTCTACTTGGCTTAACTTTAAAACATATTGAAACAATTAAAGGAACAGTTTCTCTCTCTGCACGCTGTTTGATGAATAGTGATAAGTTTCTGGTGGCACTAGCAATTTTAAATTGCCACCCTCACAAAGAGCATGACTTTATAAGACAATTAATTAGAGATTTTCCGAACTATAATTATAACCATTTCACCAAAATAATTTATTTTAATCGTATTTTAAAAAGCTATTTACTTTTTTCTCACAAAGAAAATAAAGAGTGGAATGATTTATTAGACCTTTTTAAAAGGGAAAATGAGTTAGATATAAAACAATTAGTCCGGAGCCTAGTGGGATTTTGGCAATATTATTCTTCAAAATTTAATTTAAATCGACATCAAACCTTTTTTATTAAAGATTCTAAATTTAAAAAGTTTTTACCAGCCATAAAATATTTAACTAGCACCACAGCCGAAATAAGTAAAAAATTTCATTCTCAAGACATAAAACTTTACAATGTGTCTATTGAAACAGTGTTACGACCATTTATCCTAAAAGAGGAAGGGGTAAGATTTCCAATGGATTTTTTGTCCATTATTAATACTAATGGTGCTTTAGCATTTGAAATTTTCAAACAATGCTATTTTTCAGCTGATAATGGTAGTGAGGCAGAACAATATAAAACTTTCAAAGATAAGATATATTCTGTTATATCAGAAGATATTTTTATTAAAATAATAAAGAGAATCTTTACGGAAAATTTCGAGGAAACTAGGAATCAAAAAGGATATCCGGATTGTATTGTCAAAGATAATCGTTCGATTATTTTATTTGAATATACCACTCAAGAACCCGGGTATTTAACAATTTTTTCTCAAGATATTAGTAAAGTTAAAGAAAAATATTCATCCATACTTGTAAAAAGGACAAGTCAATCTAGTCCAAAAGCCAAACTTCAACAAATTTCAAAACATATTTCATTATTAGAAAACAAATATAAAGGAAAAAAAATTTTCCCTATTTTAGTTACTGATAATCATTTTGGTGATTTTGATTTACTTGATCAAATGGATTATTTTTTAACCCATTGCATATATGAAAAAAGTCTTACAAATTTAAAAGAAAATAAAATTACTTTTTTATCAATGGATGATATCTTTTTCATTTTCAGATATAAAAAAATGAACTCCATATCTAATTTAACTAAAGCATTGTTAGAGTGGAATTCAGACTTTTCACTTAAAAAAGACTACACTTATAGTTTTTCAGCATATCTTGCATCAAACTGCAAAGCAATCTCAAAAAATTACAGGTCTTTCTGTGGTTCTGCCTTTTCATATTTAGATATAAAGGTCTCTCAATAAATAATTTCAAATCTAGAAATCACGCAATCAGATCAAATTAATTGGCATCTTACAGTATTCAAGGCTATAAATTAACAAAAGCCCTAACCTCCGTCACCAAGACTTGCCACAAGCTAAGGATAAATAGAGGATGGATTACTTAATGAAATTATTGCAAAAAATATTTTTACTATTCTTGGTTTTAATAGTTTCATGTTCAAAACCTCAACCAATTAGACTCGATTGTACCTTCGGCCCAGGATATACTAAAACAATAATTATAGATCTTTATAAAAATGTAGGAATAGATGTTTATTCAAATGTTCAGAGAGAGGGTAAGTTAATAGTTAAAGATAATAAATATGAAATATTATTTACTATTGCTCCCCCCCTTTTTACAGTAGGGGCTTTTGTAGAAATTAATCGTTATACAGGAGATATTATTTATGAATCTGGTTCAGAGCCTTTTGGACATGATCTAACAAAAAATTCTTTAGAATTTGGTAAGTGCAAAATTAATAAAATAAACAAATTTTAAAAGAAGTAATGATATATAATACCAAAATGTAAATCACAATCGCGCAATTGAGATGCACTTTTGATTACCCCATGTATTAAAAATTAAAAAATTAGAAACATAACTATGTAGATAAATCATCTAATAAGTAACACACACCTATCGCATTTTTAAAAAATGCGGGTTCAACCCTTTATTTATAAGCATTTTCGGTAATTATTTACATAATATAGGTTTAAAAAGCTGATGTATGTGTGGTGAAGGGTAATGGTGAAGAACAAAAATCAAAGGATCTAGATTTTATCAGGGCTATGAGAAAAGTTTTTAATTCTTCACCACCGCCCTACACCATAGATTCATCATTTTTCACCACTTTGCACCGCATTTTTATCAATGAAACTGACTATAATCGGTAAAAAATAAAGCAGTGTATTAAGCATTTTCATGATACATATTTTGCAATTCATTATATTTCATCAAAGCTGCATGCTGTAACTTTTCAAAGTCATCCCTATTCAGCTTTAATAGTTCAGCCGACATATTTTTAATCAGCGCATTCATCTGAATGATGAGTTGATGGCAGTGTTTTTCAACGGCCGTCTTTTCCTTTAAAGGCTCATTCTTCTCAAACCAATGATTTAATCCAACTTGAATTAATAGATTAATCATATGGGACATGGAGTCATTATTTTTTATCGAAAGTGATGCAATTCGATTATGTAAGTTATTGGGTAGTGAAATAGTAAGACGTGACATGATTTCTCCTAATTTTATAGTTCTAATTCTTTGATTAATGGTCGATTGATTTCTGTTTTTTTATGCGGAACGAGCAATTCATCCATAGTGATTTTTTGATGCCTTGATTGCGGCGATTTTTGTGATTCAAAAGCTTGTTTCTTAGTTATCACTGCTTGCATGGAAAATTTATTAGATTGAACGAATCGCTCCTCATGACGCACTAGTTGTTCACTGGATATTCTATCTAATGCCACTGGTTTTTCTTCAGTATTTCTTCGAATCGCATGAACCAATTCTTCCTTATTATCGGTCACCAGAATCATACCGTGAATGGCTCTGGAAATTTGTACGTAAAAATTATTTAAAGTGGTACCAAACCGATGATAGGACTCCATTAAACCAATGCCAAACGGCGCATCCTTTCCTTGAACTTTATAGTTGGTTAGCACATAGCTGTAATCAAGATGCTTTAACGCGGGATGGTCCTTTTCAAGGGTTAATTGACGCCCTTCTTTAGTAATAAAAGTGAACACATTTTCTTTAATTTCATGAAGGGTGGCACATTGACCGTTTCTTAGGTTATTGGCTTTAAAATTACGCGTCCACATGACCTTATCACCTACCAAAAGCTCTAACTTCTTTGGCTGATAAAGTTCAATGATTCGCTCAAAAGCTGCATTATGAGTTTTGTATTTGGGCAAGTTATTTAGTTTAAATTGAATTTGTTTTCCCTGTTCGTTAATAAGGGGTAACACATTATCTTGGCGATTTTTTTTGCTGATTTCGCCAACGGTATAATAGGCCCCTGCTTGGATATTATTTGTTTTAAACTCCTGATTAAAACGTACCTTATCGCCCTTTTGATAATAGGCAATAAATCGGCTCTGTATGGGCTCCATTTTTTTTGCTTTAAGTACCGTTTGGCACAGGCCCTCATTTTCTAGAATGCCTTCTCCTTTCAATCCATTACGAATCAATTTGGTAATTTCTTCTCGATGAGCGTGTGTTGGTGCAAATAATAAGGTGTCATCGCGCCCTTTTTGCGACAAAGACAGCCAATGATTGGCAATCCAAGCAATGCGCTCTTCATGGGTGACGCATTCTTTCACGTCCAGCTTGTCTAAAGCCTCTTTGACATTTCCTTTGGTTGCAGCAATTACGGCCTCTTTAAGGACTGTATTTTTTTGCCTCACAATTTCATCCATAATACTGTGTTCAATGCCATATTCTTGAGTTAAGCCAAAGATTCGCCCTGCATTAACGCTAGGTAATTGTGCTTTATCTCCAACCAATACAAGTCTTGCATGAGTGCGCTCAATCTGTTTCATTAGTTCATGACCTTGATGAGAAGAAAGCATGGAGGCTTCATCGACTATGAATAAAGTTTTGCTTAAAGAAGCAGTGGGTGCATTTTTTAATTCCTGGTGTACTAAAGGGAATACGTCTGTTTTAATGCCTGCTTTTTCCTGTAATTCATAGGCAGCGGAGCTCGCTACAGTAATACCTCGAAGTGCATAACCTTGGGCTTCAATCAATAACTTGGCTTCAGAAAGCATTGAGGTTTTGGCAACCCCTGCATAACCTTGAATGGCTAAATAGCGGTCTTTACTGGTTAATAGCACAGTCATTGCCTCTTTTTGCGAATGGGTCAGTGGATAAGGCAATAAAGGGTGTCGCTGTTTTTGAAATGCTTTAACCGTTTCTTTGGTAGCAATGGCAGGAACAACTCCTTTATTGTGCTCAATGCGAGCAAGGGTTTCTGTCTCTGTGGTTAAAAGCCAGGGCGTTGTTAAAAAACGCTGTCCCGTTTCCGGGCATCGAGCTTCATATAAAGATTGGTTTTTAATTTCGTGTTGAATCGCATCATTAATGGATTCTTTGGATACTGCTTTAGGATAAACAAGACTGTGCTTCATTGCTTCAAAGGCTAAGCCCCTTGCTGAAAACATCGAAGTGCGCTGGCTTAATGTTTCAGTAGCTACATGTACGCAAGCAATTGCCGCATCCATTTCTGATGGGCTTTTATCTTTGGATTGTTTGCCCACTAAAGCCATTAATTTATCTTTAATGGCTGAAAACCAGGACAAGGATTGAACTTGATTTCGATTTTGCATAAAAGCTTGTGCATCAAAGCCTAAGTCTTTTGCGCGCTCTTTCCAGTCTTGTTCTAACAGCGTAATGTCATGTTCTTCCTTGTTCTGGCGGGTGAGCAATGTAGCCGCTGAAGCACTTTTTGCACCACTCCAGCCTTTTTCCTCCATATGACGTTCAATGTCTTCCCGCCTTCTAGAAAACCCCTGTAAGACTTTTTCAGGAATTCCATCAATTTCAAATAATCCATCGCCGCTTAACCGTAGTGGAAAATCTGCCTCTTTCAATCGGTTGGCTAAATGTTGGCGATACATCAATCCGCAATAATGGGCATTATTTTGAATTTGCTCAATCACTCCATTGCTTCTTGAGATGTCACTTGCCAAAGAGCGAGCTTTTCCTTCATGAAAGGTGAGATTCATAGTGACACAGTGGGTATGTAAGGCAGGGTCATTTGCACGAGAGCTTGGTTGTCTAAAAGCTGCAACCGCTAGGTTTTCTGTTTTTTCATAAAAAATTGCTCCGTTGCGAGAAACTCGGGCTTCTGCAAACTCTTTTTCAATTTGGTCTATGGCATAGGCTACCGCTTCATCATGATAGCGAACTAATTCGGGGGCCACACCTAATCCCACTAATAACGACACACTTTTAGGCGCAGAAAAGGTCATATCAAAACCAGGACGATGTTCCCCTTGAAGGTTGTGTAACGATTGACCATTAGGCAATTGCCCTTCTAATAAAGCAAGCATTTGTTCTTTTTGCACAATTCCTGTTAATTGCATCTTCTGGCTCGCTTGTCCTAACCATCTCATCGCTTGGGCATCACCGGCATAGTAATTAAAGGTTGCCGCATAATAATCTGCTGCACCTTTGGCTGATTTTAAGGGTTGAATACTGAGCATCGTGAATTCCTTGACTAGAGTTCAAATTCCATCACCGAACGCTTTTTAGAACTTTGTGGCCCATCCGTTGATTCCCCATGACACTCATTGACTTCAACCTTTGCTGTTATGGGCTCATTGTTCACCATCTCGCGCGTTACAAAGCCCTTCAAATGAGTAGGACGATTTTGATAGTGGAGTTTAAGCTGAGTCACTGGATAACTGCCTGGCAAGCGCAAAAAGCAGCTTAATTTTTCCAACTCTAAAATTTGTGGATACGATACAATAGGACGGGTAACGCGTTGACTGCCTAGTGAAATTCCATCACGAATGCTGTTTGCCCCATAGGAATAGTTTTCTCTTGATTCCTCTATTTCTTCCTCACCAAGCTCGCTGGCCACAAGGCGCGCCATATCAGCACTTGGGCTTCTGAAGAAAAAGCGGGTGTTTAATAAATCAAAAATCTCTTTGCCGCCAGGCTGTCCATATACTTTGGTAAGCTGAGAAAAACTTTGCATACCTAATAAAAAACAACCACCAAATTTTCGTACCTCAGCAATCGTTTCGCCAAGTAAAGGAAGCTTGTGAAGACTAGGCAACTCATCACAAATAAACCAAATGCGGCGCTCCGAATTGGGAGTTAAACTTAATAAAGTTAAAGAAGCCATAGCCAACCACATCGAGATTAAAGGAGTTAAGGTTTTATGGCTCTCGCCATTTGATGAAATAAAAAGCCAGCCATTATGATGCTCATTAAGAATGTAATCACGAATCGAAAATGGTGCCGCTCCTTCGCTATTAAGGCCTGTTAAGTGAGTCATTGATTTTAAATAGGTGGTAATCACCGAACGAATAGAAATAGCGGTTTTCTCAATTTTTCCACTGACTAACGTTGCGGCGGGTGTTCCTTTAAGATATTCGTCCAAATGAGTAAACTCACCGGTCAGCAATAATTTTAGTAATTTTTCAATGGAGCGGTCCGAATCATAGCGCATCTTTGCCGCACATGAAGCAAACACGGTGCGTGCCGCATTCACCCAGAAGGGATCGGATTCCCCATGCATGGGAATAAGACTATCAGCCATATTTTCAAAGTCAGAATCACGAGGTGCCTCACGCCACATATCCCAATTGGGACATCGTGCATCAAATGGATTTAAAATGACATCACTATGGGGATCAAAATAATGAGGAATAAAAGCACACCCTTTATCATAAACAATAACGCGATCGCCTCTTTGGCGTAATCCATCCATGATTTTCATAATCAATTGGCTTTTACCAGTACCTACAGTGCCATGGACTAAAAGATGCTGTACCTCGGAGTTTGCAATCAGTGGAAATCCATCAATTGTAATATCGGAGTCCTCTTTTTGGGCAATAATTTGTTCTTTTACCTTGTCGCATGTCTCTATTCGACTGCCGCGAATAAACTGATTGATGCGCTGTGCTTTGCCTCGGCGAATAAAATAAACAGCAAAAATAAGACCTAAAACAAAGGAGACTATAAACGCAGCAAGCGAAGACTTTCCTAATAAATCCACCATGTGATTGGCATTTTCACGGTAATAGGGATAGTGCAGAATCGTTTCTACGTTTTGTTGATAATTTTTGCCGTGAAAAGAAATAATAAATACATGCTTCTGGCCCACACTATTTAAAAAATACGCATAGTAATAAACAAGCGCTTGATAGAGTTTCTCAGGTGAAGTAACCAACCAGGTGATTAATCCACTTAATACGACCCATAGAGAAAGACAAACGCAGGTTAGTATTTTATTAATTTGATCCCACATACGAAAGTTGTGAAAACTAATTATTCCACCACGGGTATAATGTTTGAAATTGGGTTCTTCACGCACAATGTTTACTCCTTATCAGCTTTTTAGGCAAAGCAGTAGCTACCCCACCTTAAAAGTGAATAAAATGAAATCAGTTTTTATTGAATGAACGATTACCTAGGCAAATTAATACTCAAGTCTTTTCCTTTATTAAAATAGTGATCAAACAAGATGAACAGTGTATAGACACCGATACGATTTAACTCCATTTTTACTAAAAAGTAAGTTGCAGCAAGGCTTCCAAAGAAAGCAAATCCAATTCCCATAAAGATGGCAGCCGATTCAATGTAGCTTCCAAATAAAGTACAAAGAAGAATAAAGCATCCAAAAAAGATGTAGGCAACATGCTTCAATTTCCGAGCTAGCAAAGCTCCTGTTTTAAGTGATGGCTCAAGGTGAAACCGAAAAAGAATGAAAAAATTAAGCGCAGGAGTTAACAAAAGCATCACCCCAAAACTTAAGAAAAAAGCCATCAGGGTTGCCTCTCGCATCACTTGGGACATGGCTTCTCGTGCTAAACCATCATTTGATGGATGAGTAATTCCCGCATAGGCAATGGTTAATGAGACGATAAACCAAACTTTCAAAAAACTACTCACAAATAACCGGAGCAATCGCGGGTAATATATTTTGGCAGGAATTATTTCAGGATTCAGCGATTTGATGGTTTCCATATCGTCACTTATCGCTTTTCTTAAGTCTTGATGATTCATTGGTCTATTCTCCTTTATTATGAAGACCCCAAGTTTTTGGTAATTGGCCCATTAAAATGACGTCTTTTTGGGCACGCTCCATTCCTTCGTGTACCGTACTTTCTTTTTTATTCATAAGATCATACTGATCGGCATTAATCAAGGCCTCACCATGATTAAGATTTTGAGGCAAGGTATTCATTTGATGATGAATCTCTTGTTGTAAAGCGTGGCGCTTAGGCTCATCAAGACCCAGACCACTTGCTTGAGCCTCGTGCGCTAAGTGCTCGCTGCCTTTTTGATAGTTCGTTCCTAAGTCGTTTTCTTTGGCAATAACATCACGTTGCTCTTTCTGATAGAACGCTTCAACTTCTGCCTGTTTTTTTTGACTGCCAAATTCGGCAATTAATTTGTCTCGTTTGGAGGCAATAAAATCTTGGCCGAGTTCATTGAGTTTATTAAGGGCTGTCATGTCTCCAGGATGGCTAAATAACGCATCACGTGCTGACTCTCCGATACGTTGTCCAACATAAGATGGGAAGGCCTGATTTAAATCGGTGGTAATTTGCGACGAATGGGACGCTACATAACTTTTTGCCTGTTGAATGCGCTCTGCTTTTGCAAGCGAAGCATCGATATTGTGGCTTGCGGTTTCAGCTTCTCGTAAATCGGCACCTAATTGATTGGACAATGAAGAAGCTTTTGAATAGCTGTCATCAAAATGATGGCTTTGTGAAAAATGCGTCACATAATTCATCGCCTCATTGAAGTCCTTCGATTGCCGCGCAGAGAGCGTCCCATCCATACCCGTATGATATTTATCGCTGCTGGTCGAATTACGATCAAATTTAAGATGGGCATCCGCACCAGCATGAAAACCAGTTCCCAATTGAGCCAGTTTACCCCAAATACTGCCTTGGCTTTTAACACCGGCTTGAGCACCCCATCCTCCACTGGTTAAATGCGACAGTGCGTCTTCTTTACTTACACCAGTACGGCGTGCCACATCCTCAGCAATATGACTAATGGTCGAGAGCGCCTTAGAGTACTGGCCTGTTTCAGATTCGGATACTCCATCACCTAAGCGCATGTCATGGCCTGCCAATTGTGAAAGTTGCAACGCACGGTGCGCAAAATTCGAAAGGGAGGATTGATAATGCTTTGATTCATTTCGGGCGGCTTGAGTGGATTGTTCATAAGCTTGCGTTAGTGAGCTACTTAAGCCCTCAGCGCTATTAATAGATACGGCACTACGCGTCATCCCAGGGCTTACATCAAAAACCCTATCGCCACTACCAGTGATGGTTTTCAATACCCCGCTTCCTAATTGTTCGGTATGCATGCCATGCATGTGCGTCCAATTGGAATCATGCTTGTTGGCTGAAAAATTATTGGCCGTGGTGTTGTAGAAACTCGTTTGACCAAGCCCAAAAGAGCCACTTGCCGCCTCCCCTGCCACAGACATGCTGGAGCCTTGCATATGACTCATCATGCTGGTGGCCAGATTACTGAACGCACCACCTAAATTAGACACCAAACCATGAGAAAGAAAAGGAATAAGCATCATCAGATAGCCACTTGCGCCTGAAATGTCGGCATGAAGTTCATCAATTTTATCGAGATTCACCATCGTGAACTGGCCGTATTCACCAGAAGATGAAGCACCATAAATGGTCATACCGGCATTCAGTATGGCAAAGAGCACTGGCCAAAATTGCAGCGACATAAAAAATTGCATGTAACCGTAGAGAATTTTTACGCCACCTGGTAAGGTGGATAACGCAATAATCAAGGGAAATACCCCAAATAATAAAAGCGTTAAACAGGTATGAGTAATCGGTAAAATCCATAACGCCTTTTGCCCTAGCACTTCCCAACTCCAACGGTGTTGTACTTGGGATTTGGTAAATTGTTGGTTCACAATCCCTGCGGTGGCATCGGTAAACGCTTGATAATGGGCTACTCCATCGTTCATGGCATTAATCATCATGCTTTGTAAAAAGATATTGCTGGAAGAATCCGTTAGCCCTTGGTAGTACTCAAAAGCTGATTTGAGATGAGTACTAAATAACGCTTCATAAGTGGTATTTTTAGGTTTACCAAATAAATTTACCCCAAAAAACGTATAGGCTTTTTTAATCTCTGCATCGAGTTTTTTTCTTAAACTGTATGGTCCATCAGGTTTTGAGGCCTCAAGACAAGTCACTAATTTGCCATTAACAGAAATCATGCGAAGCGGTGATGCTTTGGCGCTAATGAGACTCCAAATGTCGGTGGAATGAGCTAAATCACTGACACTGTACTTTCGATTTAAGCGAATATCGCCCACCACACACACGCGAAAATACTCATTTAGTTCCTCTTTAAGCACGGGGTCTTTAATGCGAAAAGAGGTAGACGCGGAAATTAAGCGTGACCCAAACAAAGCGCCTGTTTTGGTGTAGTACATATCATCGGGCATAGTCAGCAACGCATCATAAGTTTGCGCTAAACCGTAACCAATGATTGTTACAAGACTTGCTCCTAGTGCAAACACAACTGGCACATTGTCCACCAGTTTTGGTGTTTGTGCGGAAATGTCATCAATGAGTACCGATGTTTTAGGCAATAACACCACGTTCACAAACAACACATAGCCTAAAAACCAACGGGCAAAAGCCATGGGGTCGCGCGTTTTAAGAAAACCAACGGTTGCCATGACAATTCCAATAAGCGCAGTAATGCGCAGTAATCCAAGAAAACTATCTTGTTTCATAAACGCAGTGATGGCATTCAGTACGTGCTGAAATAATTCGCCACCCGCCAATACATGTATGGTTATCATTTGCTGCACTCCTTAGCCTGCAGTACTGGTCATTTGTGAAGCTACCTGTTTTTCAATCTGGGCCATTCGCTCAATTAAAGTGAGCTTTTCTTGCAGTTTTCGACCTACTTTAGGGTCAATAGAAGAAACTCTTGTGGTGGCTTCATTAATACGTTTTTGAATTTCTTTGACTAAATCGGCGTTTAATTCGGAACCTGCTGTAGCCACATTCACTTCTTTGAGTAATTCGGAAAGATAATTGGTCAATAAATCTTGAGCAATCAACATGGAGTACTCTTCAATGTCTACTGCACTGCTGCCATAGTGCATGCTGTTTAATACCGATAAAAACTTCATGACTGGCAACGAGGTCATACTTAAAAAATTAAGTTCTCGATTGCCTGGTTTTTCATCATTAAGAAGTTTGGTGTTTATGGTGCGAATAATCTCACGAACTTTGTAGGTCAGTGTTGAAGTATCTTGAATGGTGATGTCTTGTAAACTTACCTGCATGCACTGGCTGTTGGGGACTCCATCCTTACAACGCCATATTTTAGCGGTGTGGGTGCCATTTCCTGTCCCAATTAATGCATTGATTAAATCAGCGTCACCCGCCAATGAGGGAACGTTGGTTACTTTACCCTCTTTATCAATAATTAAGGTACCCGTTAAACTCATCACCATTTCCGCAAGTTCTTTGTCGCTGTTTAAAAACGATTTGGCTTGCAATAAAGACCATACCAGATTTTTGTTTAAAACCACCTGCTTTTTACGCTCAGGGTCTTGGGATGCCTTATTCATCACGTTATCAAATCCATTCCCTGAACAGGCCATACGAGCTTGAACATAGTCACTAAATAAGCTCTCTTTTCCCATCGCTGCTTGGTCTTTACATATTTTTTGTTGGCTGGCTGCCGTTTTTGGCCAGATGCCACCTATCATATTTTCAGAAAGCTGACAGGAGTTGATGCTGCTGTGATTGGCCAATTGTTCCAGGTATAAGTTGAAATCACGCACTTGTTTTAATTCAGGGACAGTAGACGCTAACATTACATCAGCTGCATAAGCACCCGCATTGGTCATAATGGATTTTCCTAAATCCACTAATTTTTGATTGCTCAAAAAACTCATACTGCCGGTGTATAAGTCAATGCCCCCGCACCCCGCCCGATAACTGGGTAAATCAAGTTGAACCAATTGATATTGGCGCACCTGATTACGTGCATAAAGAGAACCTCCACCAAAAAATCCTGCTGCTTGCGATTCAAAGGCAGCCGGATTGGTTACATTGGAGGCATAGCCCATCCCGTTAAAAAAATTATCCAAGTCTTGGCTTACCGAAGCCTGGGTATTTGCAAATAGAAAAAGCAAAACGAATGAGAAAATTAAATGCTTCATCCTATTTCCTTGTGTTCATACTCGTTAATTTTAGCAATCACTGCATCCATACGCGCATGAAGCTCCTCCTCACTCATTGAACCAAATCCAACGGGGTACAAGATTTTTTCTTTAGCGTTCATAATAAAAACGGCAGGATAGTTGATTGGACTTCCTTGAAAAGCCGCATTCACCCATTCCGTGGTTGCGGGTAAAAAATGAGGAAATTCAGGTAACGATTGGTTATCAAAGGATAAGGGAAGAACTTCGGCACCGATTTGCTCTGCCCATCGTTTTACTATCGGAGCAAATTGCCGGCAATGCGGGCAAAGGCTTCCATAAAATAAAATCACCCCATGGTTGTTAAAAAACTTAGTGTTCTTTCTATTGGGTTGCTCTATAGGATTAGGCTGAACACTACGCTCCTGCTCGGCAGTAATCTGGGTTAACCATCGTCCATTACCCGCCTGAACATTGAAGGCGGCACCTACTAACACGAATCCTATCCATAACGCGACACGCATTAGAGCTCTCCTTGAAATTGGGTGGTCACTTGAACGATGCGCTCCATTAAGACATCTTGAGTGGTTAAGCCATAGGCGATGGGGTTCACTTGATGGGTTTCGGGATTGACCAAAAGAAGCGCTGGAAAATAACGAACCCCCAAACGCTCTGCTTGCCCCTCATCGATTCGTGAGTTCGGAAGTTCTGGTACCACCACGCCATCGACACTCACGGACATCATGGATAAATTAAAACGCCTGCAAAAATCAACCAGGATAGGAATTTGCTTTTGGTCATAGGGACTTTTACCGCGGTAAAAAAACAATAAGCCATGGGATTTTGCTGCATGATGAATCACTTCTTCTTTTTTTTGTTCACGAACTTCATCGGTTATTTTTGCTCCCAGATTGGAAGTAGGATGGGTAACCGTATAATCATACTGAGGATAGGCAAGCATCGTTTTCTGAAACAGTTGCTTAAAGCGTGAAGACTCTTTAAGCCAGTAATCTTGAAGGCTTAAAAAAACACGCATGTCCTCCACTTTTTTGGTTTGGCGTGCCTTGTGCAACGCTTCCATGGTGTAAAAACGAAGTACGGCATCTTGCTGTGTATAACTAAGCTGGTTAAACGGCGTGCCGTGATGAGGTGTTTTTTTTATAGGATGGTGTTCTTTTTCGATGCTGTACCAAAGAAAACCAACCGGTTTTTCCGCAAGTACGGTCATTGAATGAAAGACGATTAATAAAAAAATACTCCATTTAATCATGGGAGCGCTCCATTTGTTTTAAGCGCTCAATGTGCGATTGATTGAATGCCGAGACACTCCCCTCATGAGGCAGTACTTTACGACTCATCAGTTCTTGTTCAATAGGCGATAAATCTAATGCAGAAAAATTAATGCGCTCTAACTCTTCAGGTGTAATGCCACGGCAATTGGCATGATTTTCTTCATCTTTTGCCCAACCAAAATGAATCCCTAATTGGCTGTAGCGCCCTTGAATCTGAATAATGGCTGCTAATTTCGTGGGAAAAACACACCAGGATTGTTTTTCTTCCAAACACATACCCATTTTTTTTAGGGCGCAAAATTTCCCCACTTTAAAAGCGCGTCCTTCTTCTTTGGCCTTAGCAAGACGTTTTTCATCGTCACTGCAATGGGTCATTTGGTAACTGCCTTTACAACAATTACGCACATCGGCTTTTACTTTGCGACAGGTGGAGTTTTTTCCGGTAAAAATGGAAGGCACGCCACTTTGAACCTGTTTTTCGGCAACTTCCGCAGCAGCTCCTGCAAGAACGCCTAGTCGAGACAGGCCTTCTGCAGCATCATCACTGACCTCCTCTTCCGATAAATCACAGCTCCCATCACTGCAACCTATTCTTCCTGAGCAAACTGTTTTTTCAGGCAGGCACGACTTCTGGAAGCAGGTGAAGGTTTGTAAATAAGAACTGCAAAGACCATTGGAGGCATTCACACATTGGGAATCACGTTGGGAGCATCCTTCCATTAATAAGGGCTTACAGGTGCTGTTTTCTAGATAACTGCATTGGAACTGAAAGCTTCGACCCCAACAGGGGCGAGTAATGACAACACCTTGAATGGTCTTTTCGGAGTTAGGCTCAAGGCATACACTTTCGTTTTTTAAAAGACAATGGCTTGCGCTACGGTCTTGGCGGATGGCATCACACGCTTTTGCAGACCAGGTATCCTCACTCATCCATTGAGTGAGGTGTATACTTAGGCGAGCATAGTGTCGTCCCTTTTGGGGCGTTACTATGCTGACCGTCGGGTCGGTACAGGTAGGTTGTTTGATGAGTTGAACCCGTTTATTTTTATAAGTAATGGAGACAGTTAATGCCTCACATAAAGGAGTAAGCTCAGCAAGCGCTGCTTTAGTACAATATTTATCATGGGGCGCACATCGGGTTACATCAAAAGTAGCATTACCATTGGATGTCGTAATGACACGGTTTAATTGCTGAGCAAGCGGTTGTAAAGTAACCGCCAGTTGCTCGGTACAGGCCTTATTTTTATAGCTTAGAGTTTCTTGGCAGGTTTTTGTTTCAGAAATAGTCTCACAGTGTGCCGGCTCTTTATAACACACACCCTCCAAGACACCCTCAGGATTTTCGAGTAGATTTTCGGCATAACGCATTTCTGGACTGTTTGGATTGTATCGTCCTTTGCTACGAGTTCCAGCGCTTTGATACACCTCAAAAGCGGTGGGATTTTTGTTGAGCGCATTTAATCCTTGCGAACTTAAGGCATTACTGCCCTCTTGAGGATTAAGGGATGTTTCATGCGGATTAGTGGTATAGCCTTCAATCGCTGATGCGGGATTAAAGCCGTGCAAGGCCTGCATGGCTTGCTCGCGCGCCTTTAGCACATCAGCAGGAATTTGACTAAACCCTGTAGGCATTATCAAACAGGAGTATAAAATAATAAGGCGTTTAAGCACCGCTGATTCTCCGTGCCTCAGTTATAGAAAAATGCGTGTCTCCATGTCCTGCCATTCGCATGAGTCCTTCTTGAAGGGGCAAATGGCCATAAATCACATCAAAGGTTTTTCCCTCCTCAATGACGAGTGCAGGTACTTGCCCAATGCCAAAACGTTCAAACAAGGTCGGGTCAATAGCTAGATTTAGATTAGGAATCTTCTTGCTTAGCTCCATGACTTTAAGCGCCGTATCCTTCATCGAGTTTTGATAAAGGCCATTTAAATAGGCAGGAATATGTAAACGACTGCATTCGTTAAGCGTTTCTTCCAAAAGAGTATTAGGCATGGAAAAACTGATAAATACCGAGACCGTTGATGCAGCAATTACCGTATGGGCAAAGCATACCAATATTAAAGTCAGTCCTTTTTTGAACATCAATTTCTCCCGATTATAAAAAAGTGCATGAGCGTTTACGCCAAACCAAAAATCCGTATTGGTCAGGGGTGTGGGGTTTAATTTTTCCGGCTTCCCAAGCTAAGGTAGTTAAACCACCTGGATAGCAATGTTTGCCATCGGCCACCTGATTGACGAGCTCATAGCGGTAGCGAGATTTAGGGGTAACTGAATAATGATGCTCTTTGCAAATGGCCCCGCTTTTAGGGCTGGAATCTGAGAGCAAAAATTCACGATGCATTTTGTAGTTCATTCGCTCGGTTAACAGCAGTGCGGTTTGTACTGGAGACAGAGGTGCATTCACATGACCTGTCATCGGGTAATGAGTGCCTTGAGCTCCGGCACACCAAAAAAGGCTATCTAATGGTTTTTTAGTCAACGTTGAGGACAATGCATCGGCCGCACAAGCAGAAGCCGCTACTGGATTACCAAATAAGACCGATTCGGGGCTTAATACAAAACTCATTTCTGAATCCTGCCAGGTGGGGTCAAGTTCGGTAAGATAAGCAATATCAAAATCCCCGCCTTGCATACAACCCACTGAAGTAATGAGGTTTAGCCAATGAATCAGCGGGTATTTATACCAATGTACATGAAAAAACGCGCGCTGCTGGCCAGTACCAACCACCTGGCGGCCGCCCCTACCCTGCTTTAAGCCTAAATTTAATCGAGTACCACCAAGATTAACCAAACAATAAGGGGTGTCGGTGACATCGGTGAGTGCCATGGGCTCCCAAAAACCAATATTTAATCCTACGCGAAGTCCTGTAGGTCCTGGACATACACCAATAGGGTTCGATGCATTTTCAGTATCAGGCAAAGATGAATGAACCACTTTAATATTTCCAATTGATAAGGGAAAAAGACAGCGCCAACATACATCGGTAATGGGGTTAACAAAATGTCCGCTGCACTGCTTACCAAATCCAGCACAAGAAAAAATAAAAAAGGTAATCATAAAGACTGTCTTAGAGCGCATTACCATTCTCCTTAATCGCCTCTTCAACAATAAAAAGATGATTCGCTTTGCGTGTGACTCGAGCTGGCACATGAATAATATTAAGCTTGCTTGTAATGCGTCCTTCCTGATCAAAATAAATCACGGCATTTAGACTCTTTTCAGCAATCTTGATTGCCCCTCCAGTCAAAATAAATTTGGGACTAGAACAGTTATTCTTTTGTATCTGCGCCCAACGAATCTGTGCTTCGTCATCCGCATTGAAAAACAACCAACAAGGGTTATACGCTGGCATATACTCCAGGGCATTGATATAAGTTCCCTTTGGGTAAAGAATCTTACCTTTATAATCAGTGATATCCTGACTTAAAGTGATTTCTGATGTGTAGTAATGACTGATGGTTTGGCTGGTACGCTCCAAACTTAATGCGCTAGGTCTGTTAGTATGGTTGACCACTGTATGAAGCCATTTCTGGTTTAATGCATCCAACTCCCCACTTAAAGTTAATGCGTGTAAACGCTCTTCAATCAGCACTAAAAAGCTTTTTTCTACGACTGGAAATATCTCACCAATCACGCCAAAAGATTTGGTGAAGCCTTGGCTACAACACACTACCAGGAGTACTAAGGAGCATAAAATTTTCATGTTTTGCTCCTCATGAGGCCACTTAATTTCAAAGCAACTTCCTCGGTAATGTCGTTACCGCCTTCAAACACATATTTTTGATTCAAAATGACCGCCTGATGGTCTTTAGAATATTGCGCTAATATCTTTTTTATGGATTGATGAAAGTGTTGCGTGGCCTGTTCGACTTGCATGGCGGTTGCATGATGTTCTGCTAATTGGCGAATGAATTGACCTTGAAGTGCCTCTTGATTAAAAAGGACAATACTTTGTTTCGGTTGTGCACCATAAAATAAAACGCCCAAAAGAAACGCTAAAAAAGAAGGTCCTAAAGCCAGTGAAGTAACTCGCATCACACTTCTCCATAATAGTGATGAGCTACGGTTTCAACTGCTTGCGCCAGAGATACCCCCTGTTCCATCAACGACTCAATCTCGCTGACCTCATCACCTGAGGTGGAAAACAACACTCTTGAAAAAGGGTCGCAAAAATAGCGATGAAAGGTACTGACGTTGCCAAACTGGAGCATTAAATTGGAAAAACCCTGCATTTTGGCCTCCCCAAAAGATTCAATTAGGGTTGCCTCTAACTCAGTAAAATGGTCTGGGTGTTGTTGAACATACTTTTTAAAATCCCCTTGGCGCATGATTATTTTGGTATCACTACTTGCCGCAATGGCTTGTCCCTGAAGGGTATTCATGGTGTCTAACAGATTTTGAGTAATAACAGCAAAGCCACCGTTATGTTTTCGTGCGGTTCGAAAACCCTGCTCAATAAAACCTGCAGTTAATGGATTAGCCCCTGCTTTTAAAAACTGCCAAGCCTCATCAATCACACAACGTTTTTGACGTTTTCTATCCGAGTGGTAAAACTGACCCTGAATAATGACAATCATCACAAACATAACAATGGTCAATAATTCAGGATTGGATTTTAAAGCCCCCATTTCCAATACAACAAAATTAGAGCCATTTAACAGCGGTGTATCACTGTTAAACATTTTGCCATAAATGCCTGAGCTGCCGTATTTATCGAGTAAAATCAGTAAGTCTTTGAGTCGTTGGTCATTAAATGACTCTGGTTTTTGTAATAAATGACGCAGCGCTTCGAGTACGTTATCCATACGCGCATGTCGGCCATACACGTTCCAAGTAGCAAGTACCGCATCCAATAGCCACGCTTTTTGAACTTCGCCCAAAGCTTCGTTGGGACTTGCCATAATCGCCAACAAATCTCTAATTTGAATATAATCGTTAAGGTTTTCTCCCTTAATTTCGGTTGTCCCTTCAAAATCAAATAAAGTAAATGGATTTAAAGTTAATGTTGCGACATCAATATAACTTCCCCCCACCAATTTACATAAATGCGTGTAGGAGCCACCCAAATCAATCACAAAAATCTGCTGCCCTCGTGATAAACCATCTAAAATTTGTGCTTGTTCAAAAAAGGATTTACCAGCCCCCGTACTAGCAACCGTTAAACGATTAAAATTGGTAATCGGTAAAGCTCGGTCATCAAAGGTATCTAAATAAAACAACTGATGGCGGTAGGTAGGCACAATAAGACCTTGCCTTGCGCCTTTAAAATCGGCCACCACCGGCAAAAGGTTGGCTACATTGCCATGGCTTAATTGTTTGGTCATGCCTAAAAGCTCAAGGCTTGAAAAAGGGCCTTCCGTCAACATAAAGGGAAGACTTCCTAAGAATCGAAGCCACTGCTTGCAACGACTTTGAGTGAGTGTAAAGCCTAATTGCCTGTAGCTTGCAATTGCTTTGGCAACCTGTTCGCGCTCCTTTTCCTTCGAGGTATAAAGGATTAGGTTGTAAAATGTGGTTAAAAGATGCAGCTCGCCACGTGAAGCATGCTCATGCACCAACTGCCACTCTGAAGCTTCATCACTAATTGATGGATTAATAAAGGCTTGAATGGCGTTGTTATTCGCATTTAATGATTTTGCCCGAGTTTTAGCTTTGGCCTTCATCTTTTCCTGATTCATTCCACGAATCGTAAATGAAATTAGAAAAGGGCATTCAATCCCCTGTTCCGATTTAAAGAGATTGGCAAACAAATCAGGGGTTTGCCAGAGGCCGAACAAGGTATTAGGGTAACTCGTAAGTTCACAGTTGACCATTCGGGTGTATTGAGGATGTCCTTTTTCATCAGCAAGCGACACATCCATTGCATCGGCTCCTATTTCATATACGGTCGTAGGGCTTGGAATGGATTCACCAATCATTAGGCCTCTTTCTTCCACTGAAGGCCAAGAACATTCATTAAAATTAGGAGAAACGAGCGCACGCATCAGCATCTTAAAGTGATGCACATTACAGCGTTGCAAGTTAAATCCTGCGACTTTGAATTCCGATTCAAAATCATGGCGCAAGCGCTCTATTTGTTCTTCCACGCCAGGTTGTGTGGGTCGTGAAATAAAAAGATAACAGCAGTAATCACTTAGGCCCGCCGGAACATTTCGGCCATTCTTATAGCCATTTTTAATGGCATTCAAATGGTATTGAAGACTTTGTCTCGCCAATTCGGCATAAATACCACCTTGCTGTAAAATGGGTTCATAGTTTTGCGAAAGAGAATGCGAAAGCCAAGGATGCTTGTAGAGCAGCACCGTACAATCCGTACCCCCAGTCAGTTTGTTTTTAAAAGTCTCCGCAAGAGATTTCATCAGAGATTCATCAGCTCCAGCCATGGGTGTAAGCATCATTCCAAAACCTAAAGAGCCTCGATTTACAAAAATATCGCCATCGGTTACGGTTTCATAAGGAAGAATTTTAGAAAGTGCGGGTAAATCCAACTCTAAAGATTCCAACGCTTTTCGCGTTGTGACGCAAGAATCAGGTTTAATACTGACCTGTTCCCCCAGTTTATGGCTCATACGATAAAGCATTTCCCGAGTTTTATCGCGCCACTTGGCTGTATTTAAGCCCATGAGCGTTCCTCCGCTGTTTTTGCTACCCATAAGGATTGGCCTGGTGCTTGTTGGACCAATCGTCCTGAAGGCTTGGAGAGGTTTTTCTCTGCATTTATCCTTCTTGATGTTGCAGCAACCGGTTGGGGGGCATCGGCAAAGCGGGTCATGGCATCGACTTGCTCAATAGTCAAGCAGCTATCCCCTGCGGTTGCATTACAGCTGAAATTAGAGTTCATGGTGCAGCCGGTAAGCGTAAGAAGCGCGCCTGTTAAGAACATCAAATCACGTACAGTCATTACATACCTCCTATTTGATTGCTGCTTAAAGCATTTGTTTGGTCAATTGTTCCTAACACTTCAGGTGGTACAGTAAAGTTCATTTCTGCAGAGGGTTTGTCAGTATCTTTAGCGATAAGATTTTGCGTCTCTTCGTGTGTTTTGGCTTGATTCAGTGCATGCTGACTCATGGAATCATCGGGTTCTAAATAAAACCCATCTTTAAAGACTATAGTGACCACATTCCCTGAACCGACTTGAATCACAGGATGATATTGTTCAGCACGTTTGACGTAATAAGCTGATAACGTATCAGCGGCTTTAGAAGCACCACCATAAGCAGCAAAGGGCGCAATTTGACTTGAGGCAATCATCGAAGTACCACCATACGGCCCAATGAATTGCGTACTTTGAGCGTATTGAGCAGCAGAGGCGATACCGGATAAAGCGCCACTTACTCCTGCCCAAGTCATTACTTTATTATCCCGCATTAAAGGTCTTCCCTTAATGCCTACCTTGCCATTGAAAAATACCCAACCTGTCACTTCTTTATCAATAATGGGCTGACCTGGATGCGCACACGACAAGCGATAAAGAGTTGCAAAGGCACGCTCACTGGAAATGTCTCCATAGGAATTGGCACTAACCCGACATCCTTTGAGTCTGGAACGTTGGCCATTAGGGAGTGTGCCGTCTTCTAAAAACTTAAAGAGCATCACCCCATTGTTTTTTGATTGGCCATTCACGGAGGCATCCGCATCAGCACCGCCTAAAATCACCGCCCTTATTGATGTATTGGATGGGACGTAATGAGTAGGATTTAAGTACGAATTGGGGTGCGTACGATGGAGGCGCTTGTTTGGTCTAAAAGAAACCGTGTTAATCCGAGGCATAGCATCAGCAAGGGTGTTGCCTGAAGCCATCATGGTATTCATGGCATACGTATTGGGGTGATGCCAAAGTTGTTGGTTTTTCGCTTCTTTTAATTCGGCAGGCATATTAGGTTGTTCAAGGCTCTCGTTATTCTTTTGAGTTACCGAAGCCAACGTAGTTAATTGAGCTTTGATTTCTTCTTTTTGAGATTGGAGTTGCCGAAGATGTTCTTCGCCCATTGCTTTAACATTCTGAGTTAATTCGGTGATTTGCTTTTTAAGCGACTCCAATTCCGTTTGTTGGGCGGTTAGTGCATTATTCGCAGCCGCCTCCGTAAAGGACTCATCCACAATACCGGTTAAGTCCACTGACTTTTTCGATACTTCTGGCTTTTTCTTATGTCCTTGCGTCAACAACAAAAGGACCAGCGCAACAATCACAATAAAACAACTTCCTGTGACCATTAAGGCACGTATTTGACTGCTTTTAATTAATTTATTTAATTGCCAATTAACCATGGCTTACCCCTTGTACGCGATAAAGCATGGCACGTTCACCGGATTTAAGAATCGGTTTGGAGTATTTCACCGCTAAAGTTCCTTTTTTAGCAAACCACTCCTGGTTTAACTCTAAAGGCTCTTTCCCGCCATTATAAAGTTCGATGACCTCGCCTTTTAATAGTTTGCTATCCCAAGACTCCTTGGGTAGGAGCGTTAAGCCTTTTGCCCAGCGTTGGGCTTTGCCAAATTGCCGTACTACTTTGACATCAGCAAAAGGTTTTTGTTGTTCCATGTGAGTCAACATCGCCAGAATCGCCTCGGGCACCGCATCTTTACTATTGGTGATGTTCTTATTGGTCAATTGTGGCTTCGTTGTTTTTGCTACAATTGAGTGTTGGGGCACCAATTCAATAGTTTTACCCAAAGACTCTTCTCCATTTAAAGTAACTGAAAAATGGATTCCTTTTTCAGTGGTTACAAACAAAGTAAAAGGATTTTGAGCAGCCAATAGCACATAAACAGAGCCATCGTGCTCATCTCGTTTGACGGCCATGCTGTTTGGAGGAAACACCGCCTCCATTATTTTATCGTTCTTCACCACAATGCGATTGTAATTACTTTGGCTTAAGGTCAAGGCAATATCACTGTTGTTTTTAACAGGAATACTGCTGGAGGCTTGAGCCATCATGGAAGCTAATACCAAAGCGATACCTAAAGAGTTATGCATCTTTGTTCTCCTTCATCAGCGAAAAGTTAAGGATGGACAAGCGACTGTTTCGATAGTGAAATTGCAATCGATAGGTTTTACGTTCTTCAGTTAACGCTTGCAGTCCCACATAGCGTTTCAAGGTGCCCGATACAATTGATGTAAGTTTGTTGGGGTCAGTTTTAATGTGCGTGATGTTGAAGGTCGATGACATGTTTTTGGCTTTAATCACTGTGGCTTCACGGGTCAAACGCCTTAGCATCTCGGGATAATTTTGATGGTTCACAAAGGAAAGCAAACGTTTGTGATTTCCATCCACCGTTTCAGGACTAACGTTCAAACGTTCATTAATAAAATTTTCCGTCATTAAACTTAAATAATGACTGTCCACACTGGATGCTGATTTGAGATAACTTAAGTTTCCTGAAAAAGGCGTTATTTCAATACGGTGGTGGTTCCATAGAGTATAAATAAAACTCGTTAACACTATATTGGATAAGAGCAGCCCAAAGACAAGACACACCATAAGATTAAACCGGGCAGAGATTTGACTTAAGCGACTTTGATAACTTTTAAAATCCATTTTGACGCTCCTTAAGCAACATAAATTCGATGGTGAGATGGTGGAAGTTTGGGTAAAAAGAACTGCGTCAGGCTACTTGGCAAATACCAATAGGCAAGAACCAGCAATGATTTTGGCCCTTCTCCCTTTTTTAAGAAGCGCAAACCGCTTAATAATCCCAAGGCTAATAACGACACCAATACTTTTTGGTTAGCAATAACGAGCAACATAAATCCTAATACTGCAACAAAGAGTTCATCTCCGGTTAAGGTCAGTATCCGCTTTGGTGCATCTATGTGGTTTAAAAACTGATACGCTATGTTGCTCACTCTCCCCTCCTCTCAAAAAACAAATGTTTTTAGTAAAAATGCTGGAATAAACGCCACGGCAGTCACTCCGACAAAAACCATGGGGTTTTTACTTTTCACCGCCATTGCCGTAGCTAAAATAATGTCTACTAATATAAAGACCTTCCAAAACATCGAACCACTTCCTAAGGAGTCTCTGACATCACCTTCCAGTGCTTTGGATAAAAGATCGTTAGCCCATAGGCTTGATGAAAGAAGTAAACAACCTAAAACGCTAACACCTCTTTTTATGTTCCTTGTGAATCTATTTTGTATGCTCATTTCCTTCTTCCTCATTACGTACGCACGGTTTTTAAAAATTCCGGGACTTGCAACACTTTTCTCAAATAAACCTCCTCTCGGTTAATCTCCATATTTTGCGGTGCTTTAAAACCTAATCGAATTGAATTTCCCTTAGTTTTAAGTACTTTCACCTCAATTGCTCCATTATCAAGGACTACCTTTTGACCAATTTTGCGCTCCAATACCAACATGCTTTTCCTTCCTTATTTTTGATTTAAAATTTCTTTGCATTTTGTCAATTGTGCTAAAACTATTTCTTGTTTAGCTTGAACGTGATCTTTTTGAACTACATAAAAGCTATTGCGCTTTTTAATTGCACGACAGCAGGCGATCATTTGTGGCAATGACGGAGGTGATTCGTAATATTCCCGACATTGCATGATGGCTTTATTGATAATGTGTTCATTAAACCCACTTAATCCATCTTGCCATTCTCTTTTGGCAAACTCTAAAAATCCTTCACTCTTAAATTGGCTCCTCCATAAATGGCCATAAAAAGCCGCAAACTTTGAAAACAAGAGATCAATCAGTTTGCTTTGGTGATCAATTTTTGTGGAAGTAGACAATATTGTTTCTTTCTGGCTCATGATGTTCTTCGTCTGGGTTCCAGAACATATCTTTTGTTGATTCATGTTGATGATTGTCCCGATGTTTTTCATGCTTCTTCTCCTGTGTTACTTCCATTAGTTCATCTTCCCAGCACCGTTGACCTAACCAATTAGCGGGATATTTCCAAGGCGGTACCCATAGTCCACTTACTTTCATAGCTTCGATATGATTAATTTGTTGTTGCAAAGCCTCCATGAGTTGCCGATATAACGAGGCACTGGGATTTAATTGCTCAAAAGCTGCTTGAGCTTTTTGTTTGGATTTTTTTTCTGGATAAAGCGACCAAAATTTTTCGAATTGCGATAATAAATAAATATAATAATTATTCTCTTTATGAGGTATGGCGGCTTTTTGAGGTTCAACTATGTCGGCTTTTAATGGCTCACACCCAGATAAACCAGTATTTTCAAGGGATTCCACGTGCGGGTTTATGGTGGCTTTCTGTGGCGGGTTTATGGCGGCTTTATTTTGGACAGAAAAATGCCGTGAAGCTAAGTTACATTTTAAAATTAATTGCATGCCTTCAGATTGCATTTGAATTATACCAGCGCGAACCAGTCCAGAAACGGCACGCCGTACTTGATCACGTGAAAAGCTTTGACTTTTAATACCCTGATGGGGCTCAACGAATAACTCTTCAGAAAGAGACTGATAACTAATGCCTCGTTTAATACCTACTATTCCGGTTTTAACATCCATATAAGGTCGTATCCCTCTCAAATAAACTAGTTGCTGTATATGAGGTAAACCACTCATTCCTAATAACTCATCCCTATTAATCACAAAATCCATCATGGTTATAGATCCTATCCATCCCTCGTTTTTATTTTCACATTGTGATATCTTTATTATATAAAACAATAAAATCACTTTTAGTGATTAATTAAGCCATAATATATCACAATTAGTGGTATTTCAATGGTTGATATTTATTTTTGAGGTGAATTGAGTTGAATATTAAAAAGGAAATTGGAAAGCGTATTTTGGAAGCACGAAAGATAAAAGGCTTAACACTCAAAGCACTAGGAGAGCTAGCTGGAGGACTTAAGCAAACACGTCTGACCAATTGGGAGCAAGGACTACGGACACCAGGACCAGAAGAAATTAAACAGTTAGCAGAGGCGTTAGATGTTTCACCTGCATTTTTGATGTGTTTATCCGATGAAAAGCAATTCAATGAAATAAAAAGCCCCAGTCAATTAATTCCGCTTTTAGATTATAAACAAGCGAGTGAGGCAACACGTTATATCCGCGCAATTAATAGACTAGAGGGTTCTCCTGAAATAGTATTTATTTCCGTGAGTACTGCATTATTGACAGGATTAAGTACAAATGCCTTTGCACTGAAAATAGCAGATGACAGTATGATGCCTGAAATCAGAGTGAATGATGTCTTAGTAATTGATCCTGCCATTATGCCCACCCCAGGAAATTATGTGGCCGTTAAAATTAATAAAAAGCCAGAGGTGATTATTTGTCAGTATAAAAAATTATCTTATGCATCTGAAGATTTTGAGCTTTTAACCTTAAATGATAATTGGCCTAACATTAGAGTTTGTGATGGTATGCAAGCAGAAATTATTGGTGCAGTAATACAGAATATCAGGGGATATAATTAGGAATATTTAATACATTACTTTTTATTTTAATTAATTATTTTTCCTATTGCTTTTATTACCTTATCAATTGCAGCATCTAAATCTGCAAAATCTGTTTCATAAAAAAATTGATAACCCTCATGTAATTTTTCGTGATCGGCTTTTTTTAAAGAAATATAAGGCAAATATTCTAGAAATGTATCTATATAATTATAAAGAGCTTGTAATTCTGCCTCTATGTTGCTGTTATAAATAATCTTTAATTGCCCTGAATATAGTAAAATTTCAGACTTTTTCTCTATAAGCTTATCTTTAACATGATTTAAATGTTGAAAATAGTACTTGTGGTCGCCAATACTTCCTTCTTCTAAAAAATTTTTATTTATAGATTTGATTAATCCTTGAGATTCAAGAACATGTAATGCTACTTTTTTAGCAAGATCATAAATATCTGTTCCTTTAAGTTGTTTTTTCCAGGTGTTCAATCCTTGATAGGCAATATAAATCCCTATTGCCGAAAACAGCATTGTTAAAAAACTCTTTGTATAATGAAGCCATTCCGCACAATTTAAATGGCTAATAAAATCAAAGCACATGTTATTCACCATCAATTGTTCTTATTTAATAAAGCATAGTTTATTTAATAGAATCATTTATGATGATTATTTTTTTGGCAGAAAAGATGTGCTTTAAAATTCTTATCTATAATGATAGTAGGAATAAGAATGTTAGATCCTGACCTCCTATGAAATAACCTGTATAAAAAAATCTGGTAGCTTACTGTCACAAAATAAACATATTACACATGTGGATATATATACTTATTCAATTCATCAAGTCATAACAATTCAACAAGCAATTCAAATGATTGAGTAAACTTATAGAGGGTAAATCTATTCATTTCAATGAAATACTTAGAGATAATCGAAGAATAATTCAAAATAGATGGCCGCCAGTAAATAAGTAAAGATTATTTTTGGGCAGATATTGGGTACTTTTTCAAAAATTTTGGGCATTTTTTGGGTGATTTTTGAGCCAATAGGAAACCACAAAAGACAACTTAAATAGTGAGAAAACTGGCTTTAATCCTTTGATTTATAAGGGTTTCTCATGGTCTTTGGTAGTCAGAAATGGTCTAAATAATTGGTGGAGGCGGCGGGAATCGAACCCGCGTCCGCAAATCCTCTGCCTTCAGCTCTACATGCGTAGCCTTGTCTTTTGATTTAACTGTGCATTCTCCGACGGGCAGGATACTACACAGCGATTCCCTGAGTTTCGCGCCTTAATACGGGATGGATTAGGACGCTAGCTTATCTCTTATGACCGTTGATTCGATACCGATAAGCGGGCTCGGTCGAACGGGATACTGGGTTTATTGGCCAGTACACAGTGATGGTTTATCTAAAGTGCTTATTAGGCAGCAATAGCTTCCCCACCAGCAAAGTTTTCATCGTTTGCATTTATATTTAGTTGAGTCTGATTTACGAGAGTCCTCATTCTCGGCATGCACCTCTGGTTTTGCAACCCACGTCGAAGCCAGGTCGCCCCCCTACAATTTAAGTATACCATAAAATGTTAAAAAATAAGCCTTCTGCCATCAAATTTCGTTGCTTTCAAAAGCGCTTTCCGGGTTATTTTTTCTTAACCCGGAAATTTATTTAACCTTGAATGCCATTATGACGTAATAAGGCATCTATCGTCGCAGGACGCCCCCTAAATTCTTTATAAGCTTCTGCTGCTTTTTTGGAGCTCCCTACTTCTAAAATATGATGCAGAAAGTCATGCCCCGTTTGCGGATTTAAGACACCTTCTTCTTCAAAGCGAGAAAAGGCATCGCTGGATAAAACCTCTGCCCAGCTATAACTGTAATAACCCGCAGCATATCCACCTGCAAATATATGGCTAAAGCTCTGCGGAAAACGATTGTAGGGAACCAGAGGAACGACACAAGTCTTAGAGCGTACGTCCGCTAAGATATCATTAACAAGTGACGCCTGAGTTGGAGCATATTCTTTATGGATGCGAAAATCAAAAAGAGAAAACTCCATTTGCCTTAACATGGCCATCGCTGATTGAAAATTCTTTGCAGCAATCAAACGCTCGAAAAGAGAGTCAGGAAGTGACTCACCCGTATCTACGTGGGCGGTTAAAACGGCTAAACCACTTTTCTCCCAACACCAGTTTTCAAAAAATTGACTGGGTAACTCAACCGCATCCCACTCTACGCCATTAATCCCTGAAGCGCCTAAATAATCTACTTGAGTTAAAATATGATGAAGACAATGGCCAAATTCATGGAACAATGTAATGACTTCTTCATGAGAGAGCAGTGCTGGCTTATTCGCTGCCGCCTTTGCAAAGTTACATGTCAAAGTTGCTATAGGAAGTTGTACGGTACCATCGTCCAATCTTCTACGGCTTTGTAATGAATCCATCCATGCACCGCTGCGTTTATTGGGTCTGGAAAACAAATCCGTATAAATATAGCCGCGTACATTATTATGCTCATCAACGATACAATAACATTGTACATCTTTATGCCATACATCCGCACCTTTGATTTCTTCAATAGACATTCCATAAAGTTTTTTGACAAGTTCGAACAAACCTTGCATCACCTTCAGCTGAGGGAAATAAGGGCGTAAATCTTCTTGTGGCAATGTAAACAACGCTTGTCTTCTTTTTTCAGTCAAATACCCTACGTCCCAAGGTTTTACATTATTTAACTTAAATTGCTCTGCGGCAAATTGCTCCAATTGTTTGAACTCATCTTCACCTTGTTTATGGGCTCGTTTGACTAAATCTTGCATAAAATCCATAACCTGGTTGGTTGATTCGGCCATTTTTGTCGCTAAAGACAATTCCGCAAAATTATTGAAGCCTAAAAGCTGTGCTTCTTCATGACGTAACGCTAAGATTTCTTGAATCAACGGTGTATTGTCATAGGTTCCAGCGTTAGGCCCCTGATCTGACGCCCTGGTGATGTAAGCATGATACATTTCTTCCCGTAAACTACGATCTTCAGCATGAGTCATCACCGCATAATAGCAAGGATATTCCAGGGTAAGTACATACCCTGCAAGGCCCTTCTCTACAGCCAATTCTCTGGCTGTATTTAATGCATGCTCCGGTAAACCTACCAGGCGCGTAGCATCAGTTAGATGTAAAGTAAATGCTTGAGTTGCATCCAGAATATTATGCTCAAATTGGTTGGTTATTTCGTCCAGGCGTGTTTGGATGACCTCAAAACGCTTTTTGTGCTCTTTATCAAGAGCAACCCCGGATAATTCAAAATTACGCAGATTGTCTGCAATCAATTTTTGCTGTACGGGATTAAGTGTATGTTTATCGATTGATTTAATGGCCTCATATAATTCATGATTATGTCCCATTGCTGTTTCGTAAGCAGAAAGCAAGGGCAAACAGGCATCATAACATTTGCGCAACGCAGGAGAGTCCATTACTCCGTGCAAATGTGAAAAAGGCGACCAGAAGCGCTCGAGCTCATCATCCATGTCATCTAAAGGATACATTAAATTATCCCAAGTATAATGAGGGTTGTCTTTGAGTAAGTGTTCTACTTGTTGCAAATGCTTTTTTAGCATCGCATCAAGATGAGATTGAAAATGAGTTACATCAATACGGCTAAACTGTGGTAATCCAACTGGTGCTGACATGCTTTACCTTCGAAAATAGATATAAAGCATTAAGCATAACATTCAATTAATCATGCCTCTATACCTGTGATAAAGATTGTCTCCTGATTGTGGTATCTCTTAATAATTTGCGATAATTAGATGGAATAACTTGAGAAATTATCTAAGTCCAAATCGAGCTCATTCTCAGGCTGAAGAACGGGTTCTTTGTGTGCTTTCTTCGCAAAAAAACCTAATTTGGACAGCCCACCCTGTGGAATTACCAAGGTATCTTTAGGCCGTGATTCATCGATAATCTGGAATAATGCAAAATTTATAAAGCAAACCGCAACCAAACAAATTGCGCCGATCGCAATAGTAAGCGGATTAAAGGCCAATATGGGTGCTGCTACGACCATTGATAGAAAAATCGCCGTGGTAGTCATCATATGTGAACCAAGCCGTAACCATTCAAAATTGAGCTGATTATTAATGGCCTCAAGATGTTCGTTAATACTCTTTATTTCCTCTAAGCTGCTTGTCTGCTTTAGCATGGCCTCGTATTGTTTTCGCAACTCATACAAACGGCTTAATTCAAGATAAGCCCGGGTTACAGAGAGAATAATATCAATTGCAAAACAGGTAAGAGAGACATATATAGCAAATGGCGCCAAAGCGCCTGTCAAAACCAAACGATTAACAAGGCCTGCTGTCATCCAAACACTGTCATTACCTAACTCAAACCATCTGCGCTGCATTTGCGCATGAAAACGTACGCTCAAGCCCAAAGATTTTTCTTCCTTGCTCATCCAGGGGCCAGGCAAAGTATGTTTCATTAATAGAAAGAGATTGACTGACAGGCGGGGAAGGAAAAAAATCCATGCCAAATCCGCTAAAATAGGATCGGTATATTTATCCAGAATTTTGACAAAATTACGATAGGATTCAGAAACTGTACCGAGCGTAGCGATAACATCAAAAGCACGTTTAGAACGAATAAATAACAATCGATATAAATTCAGGGAGACGGTTGTATTGCGAACATCCTGGGAAAAAGAAGAATTGATTTCTAATTTTTTAGGCTTACCAGGCAAGGGTTCACTTATTTCTGCCAAAAGTTCACGATACAATATTTGGTGCTGGCGTAAACGCACTACTTCCCTTGGGACATTAAGATAATACTGATAGAGGTGCTCCAGGAGTTCAGCCATCATTAAAGCGGTAATTAACTGCTCTTCTATATCCTTTTGCTTCACCAGTTGTTTGGATAAAAATTTTGCTCTTAGTTGTTGCCCCAATAAACTGTATTCCAGGTTAAGTACCAAATGAAGAGGGATTACTTTGCGATAAAAATCAGGGCCTAGTTTTTTAATGCTTTCGCTAAAAGACCAATTTAATGAATTTTTTCCAGCCTGAGGAAAAGGCAGCTCTGATAAAATATCTTGTAAATGTCGCGTTATTGGGGTCATAATGCTTTAAAATATGCTTTAAAGACAAAACAAGCATTCTATCGTGATCATTATTTTTTTGTCTATAAATAAATTTAAAAGTAAAAAAATAAAGCTAAATTTACATAAATTAAGTACAAAGAAATAATAATATCCGCCCTATCTTCTCTATTAATTCATGGAATAACGCGAGTGATTAAATAAGGATTTACTAAAATCCAAAGCTTGCCTGCCCTTCTGGGTTTAACGTGCAGGGGTAGTAATTTACTTTTATATCGAAACTATCCCTGATTAGCAATCCCTAATTTAATTTTGACTCAGCAAAAGTTACCATTGTTTCGCGGGCACCCAATAAATTTGCTCATTAAACACAACAATCGCTCAAAATAAATTCTTTTTGCAAAATAATGGTTAAAAATAAACTTGTATTCTTGCTGATTTGTGTCTTCTGAGCGACAATAATGCTCCCAAGTTACATACAAGAGACCCCATGAATCTTTGCAAAGAATTAGCTAACGCCATTCGCATTTTAAGTGTGGACGCAGTAGAACAAGCTCAATCAGGCCATCCAGGAATGCCGTTAGGCATGGCAGACATAGCGACAGTTTTATGGAAGAAATTTTTAAAACACAATCCACAAAATCCCCATTGGTTTAATCGTGATCGTTTTGTATTATCCAATGGACATGGCTCCATGATCCTTTATTCATTACTTCATTTAACGGGTTATAATCTGTCTCTGGACGATCTGAAACATTTTCGTCAATTAAACTCAAAAACTCCAGGACACCCAGAGTTTGGACATACTCCAGGGGTAGAAACGACTACAGGGCCTTTAGGGCAGGGATTGGCAAATGCAGTGGGTATGGCTTTGGCCGAGCGTGTTTTAGCGACTCACTTTAATCAGGATAATTTTAATCTCGTTGATCATTATACCTATACCTTTGTGGGCGATGGTTGCTTGATGGAAGGTATTTCACATGAAGCATGTTCCTTGGCAGGTACTTTAGGCTTAGGAAAACTGATCGTTTTTTACGACAACAATGGTATTTCTATTGATGGTAAAATCGACTCCTGGTTTACTGACGATACAGCAACACGTTTTAAATCGTATCATTGGCAAGTCATTGAAGCAATAAATGGCCATGATGCGCATGAGATTGAACAAGCAATTCTTAAAGCTCAAGCAAATACAACACAGCCTACGTTAATTATCTGCAATACAGTAATAGGGTTAGGTTCTTCGGTAGCCGGGAGTGAGAAAGCTCATGGCTCAGCATTAGGCGCAAAAGATGTTGCCAATGTCCGCGAATTTTTTAACTGGAAACATGAGCCTTTTGTTATCCCTGATTCCATTTATCAACAATGGAGCCATGTAGAACAAGGGCAAAAAGACGAACAACAGTGGTTAATGCTTCTGAATGAATACCAGAAACATTATCCTCAAGAGCATGATGAATTTTTACGCCGCATCAATGGAGATCTTCCTGATGACTGGCTAAACCAGAGCAATACATTTTTTGAACAATGCCGCAATAATGAGAAAGCCGTTGCAACACGTAAAGCGTCGCAACAATGCATTGAATATTTTGCGCGTTTATTACCCGAAATGCTCGGGGGGTCGGCAGATTTAACAGGCTCGAATAATACAGACTGGTCAGGTAGTAAAGCAATTCTTGGCCATGAGTACTCAGGTAATTATCTCTATTACGGGGTTCGTGAGTTCGCTATGGCTGCAATTATGAATGGAATAGCAGTGCATGGGGGATTTATCCCTTATGGTGGCACATTCCTGGTCTTCGCAGATTATGCACGCAATGCTGTACGTTTAAGCGCGTTGATGAAACAGCGAGTCATTTATGTCTTTACACATGACTCTATTGGGTTAGGTGAGGATGGCCCTACTCATCAACCGGTAGAACATGCAGCCATGCTCCGAATGACTCCTGGAATGAGCGTATGGCGGCCTGCGGATTTAATGGAAACCGCTGTTGCATGGCAATTTGCTTTGGAGCATCATAATGGGCCGACGTCTTTACTGCTTTCAAGACAGAACTTACCGGCATTGCCACATGGTGAAACAGCTGCTGAATTGATTAAAAAAGGTGGTTATATCATTAAAGATTGTGATGGCACTCCCGATGCGCTTCTGATAGCAACTGGCTCAGAAGTTCAGTTAGCGATTGCTGCTGCCGAACAAGTGCAAACCCAAGGATTGAAGGTGCGAGTCATTTCCATGCCTTGTGCGGAACGATTCCTAGAGCAAGACCAAAATTATAAAAATCAGGTATTGCCACCAAATATCCGCGTACGCATCGCAATTGAGGCAGCCAGTTCTGCTTATTGGTATCAATTTGTTGGTTTGGAAGGGGCAGTAATAGGCTTGGATCGTTTTGGTGTATCTGCTCCTGCAGCACAGGCATATCAATTCCTGGGGATTAGCGTTGAGCGAATAGTAAAGACTTTAAATACATTATTGTAGTCCGGGTAAACGATAAAGCCCACTTTTGGATGTGTTGTCCTCTAACTTCAAAGTGAGGCTTTGGTATTCCAGTAACAATAAACCTCTAGGAATAAAAGTAACTATTTATTACTAAAATATTGGAGAAGTAATATGACAATACGCGTTGCGATTAATGGCTATGGCCGCATTGGTCGTTGTGTTTTAAGAGCAATTTTTGAATCCAAAAAACAAAACGAACTTCAAATCGTAGCTATCAATGATTTATCAGCAATTGATGTTACTGCACATCTAACTCGCTATGACACCACACACGGGCGCTTTCCTGCAGATGTAAGCATTGAAGGAGACATGTTAATCATCGATGGGCATGCGATTAAAATTATCGCAGAACGCAATCCTGCGAATCTTCCCTGGAAGGAACTCAATATTGATTTAGTCTTGGAGTGTACAGGTTTCTTTACCGAACGTGAAAAGGCAATGCAACATATTGCTGCGGGGGCAAAAAAAGTATTAATTTCTGCTCCTGGAAAAAATGTTGATGCAACCATAGTATATGGAGTAAACCACCAAACGCTTAAACCATCTGATCTTATTGTTTCCAATGCGTCATGTACTACCAATTGTTTAGCTCCAGTGGTTAAACCTTTAAATGATGCTTTAGGAATCGAGTACGGATTATTAAATACAGTACATGCTTATACTAATGATCAAATGCTGTTAGACGGAAGCCATGAAGACCTGCGCCGTGCACGTGCCGCAGCTCAGTCTATTATTCCGACAAAAACAGGTGCTGCTGCCGCTGTAGGATTAGTATTACCTGAACTCGCCGGGAAGCTTGATGGTTTTGCTATGCGTGTTCCAGTAATAAATGTTTCAGTGATTGATTTAACCTTTACTGCAAAACGTGAAACAACGGCAAAAGAAGTGAATGACATTATCCGCCAAGCGAAGAGCCGTATTTTGCAAATCAACGATGATCCTTTAGTATCTTGCGATTTTAACCATAATCCAGCCTCTGCTATTTTTGATACTACCCAAACTAAAGTATTCGGGAATCTAGTGAAAATCGTTGCCTGGTATGATAACGAGTGGGGTTTTTCCAATCGAATGATTGATACAGCACAGCAAATGATGAGTTGCTAACCCCGATTTGGAGATAACTGATGAACCTGATACAAATGAGCGATATAGACCTGTCAGGAAAACGGGTGCTAATTCGTGAGGATCTAAATGTCCCCATTAAAGAAGGGATTATTACCAGTGACCAGCGATTACAGGCCGCTTTACCTACTTTGGAAACTGCTTTAGCTGCTGGTGCTGCAGTCATGGTTTTGTCTCATTTAGGTCGTCCTGAAGAAGGAAAATTTGAAAGGCGTTTTTCTATGCAGCCCATAGCAGACTACTTAAGTGAACACTTAAGTTATCCCGTTCGTTTTGAAGAGGACTACCTCAATGGCCTCGATGTAAAACCCGGTGAATTGGTTGTCTGTGAAAACGTACGCTTTAATGTTGGCGAAAAAAGCAATGATGAACAACTTGCTAAAAAGCTTGCACATCTTTGTGACATCTTTGTGATGGATGCTTTTGGGACTGCACATCGCGCCCAAGCGTCCACATACGGAGTTGCTCAGTATGCACCGCTTGCGGTAGCAGGCCCATTACTCGTGAGAGAACTGCACGCTATAGATAAAGCACTTGAAGCACCAAAAAAACCAATTGTTGCTATTGTAGGTGGTGCTAAAGTTTCCTCCAAACTCAGTTTATTACGACAATTGGTAAATCTTGTTGATTATTTAATTCCTGGCGGAGGAATAGCAAATACCTTCCTCAAAGCACAAGGATTTGAAATAGGTGTTTCCCTTTATGAAGAGGATTTACTGGATGAAGCACGCGAAATTCTCCAATTAGCCAAAGAAAAGGGCTGTCAAATACCCTTACCTACTGATGTTGTAGTAGGCAAGTCATTTAGTGAATTTTGTCCTGCTTATAATAAATCACTGCAAAATGTTGCTTCGGATGACATGATTCTCGATATCGGACCGATGACTGTGAGTGACTACGTAGATATCATCAATGAAGCTAAAACCATTATCTGGAATGGTCCCGTAGGCGTGTTCGAGTTTGCCCAGTTTGCCTATGGTACAAGGGCTTTAGCAATTGCTATTGCTGAAAGTGACGCATTTTCCATTGCTGGTGGTGGTGATACATTGGCGGCAATTGATCTGTATGATCTCAATCAACAGATTTCCTATATTTCCACTGGAGGTGGGGCATTTCTGGAGTGTTTAGAAGGAAAAACCTTGCCAGCTGTTGCCATTTTGCAGGAGCGTGCTAAAGATGCTGCGTCAAACTAAAATTGTTGCTACCCTGGGCCCTTCAAGTAGTGATCCAGAAAAACTTCGCGCCATGCTAACTGCAGGTGTTGATGTAGTCCGGATTAATTTTTCTCATGCAGATGAGTCTGCATTACAACTTATTGCCTTAGTGAGACAAATAAGTGAAGAATTAAATCACCCATTAGCAGTAATGGCCGATTTACAGGGACCTAAAATTCGTATTGGACGTTTCAAGAACAAATCAATTACTTTGGTTGAAGGGCAAAGTTTTACTTTGGATTGTAATACTCCAGATCTGCCCGGTGACATTAATGAGGTTTCTATCGCTTATCCAAATTTATCCCGAGAGTTGACCCTCGGGGATCATTTACTGCTTAATGACGGATTGGTGGAATTGGAAGTAACAGCGATTACCGACTCTAAAATTCACTGCATCGTTATTGAAGGAGGAATTTTAAGTGATCTAAAAGGGCTAAATAGAAAAGGCGGCGGATTAGCAGCAAGGACGATGACCGATAAAGACAAACGCGATTTACACACTGCCATAGAAGCAGAGGTGGATTACATTAGTCTATCTTTTGTAAAGGATGCGCAAGACATTAGGCATACTCGTGCCCTTATTAATGAGTTTGGAAAAAAAATACCCATTATTGCAAAGATTGAACGTACTGAGGCTTTGGAATATTTAACAGAAATTATTCAAGAAGCAGATGCAATCATGGTAGCACGTGGGGATTTAGGCGTTGAAGTAGGTGCTGCTGAAGTACCAGCCATTCAAAAGCATATTATTGGGGAAGCACGACGTTTGGATAAAGTTGTTATCACAGCGACTCAAATGATGGAGTCGATGATTAACAACCCACAACCCACTCGCGCGGAAGTATCTGATGTTGCCAATGCCATACTGGATGGGACAGATGCGGTAATGTTATCTGCAGAAACAGCGAGCGGCCACTTTCCAATCAAAGTAATATCCATGGTCAATAAAATCTGTTTAAGCGCAGAAAAACATGCCAGTTTTTATTACCATGGTAATGAAAAATCTTGCCACTACAAACGTGCAGATCAAGCGATAGCCATGGCTACTATGCATGCCGCAAACCACTTTCCCATCCAAGCCATTATTACCCTAACTGAATCGGGTGATACGGCATTATGGATATCAAGACAACAAAGCACTGTTCCTATTATTGCAGTCTCCGCTAATAAACGAACAATAGGCCGCTTGTGTCTTGCACATAATGTTTTTCCTGTGTTCATGAATTATCATCAGTTCTCATCCGAAACGCTGAATCAACAAGTACTCGATGAGTTAATAAAGCTGGGGCATATTGAGAAAAATGGATTTATTTTATTAACACGAGGTAGAATAATTGGTACAGCTGGAGGAACAAATAGCATGGAGATTATTAAACTTTAGTTTATAATAAGTGTGAGTTGAATGTATTAACGGCTAGTTCAAGGTATCATTTATTTTGCGGGTGTAGTTCAATGGTAGAACTTCAGCTTCCCAAGCTGATAGCGTGGGTTCGATTCCCATCACCCGCTCAAAATTTGAAAAACACTCCTAAACATAAAAATTTTTTGTCAATTAACACATACCATTAGAGGCTCTTTTTCAATATAGAGCCGTCTATTTGGTGTATTTTATGCTGCTGGAAATGGCCAGCAAAAGACCGTAAGAATTGAAGGATTATCAGGCGGAACTTTTGGCAATGTTAGCCGAACTGAGGAAGGCTCTTCTAAATATGTCTCGCGGTTTATCACCAGGTTCGAAGGAGACAGCCAAGTCTCTGGATTTCGCAAAATACCCTATTCTATGTCCAACTGTTTTTATCTTAACACTAGAAAAAGACATGTCCTGTGAGCTTTGTTGACAAATCCTGAAACACACTCAAAAAACGACCTATAGCCTCGCAGACAATGCTAATAAATTTCACCATTTTGCCCTGAATACTACACCGACCCCACTAAGAATACAACGAAGCCAATTTAATATCTGTTGCGATTTATTTTCTCTAGTAAGAATAAATAATGGTCAACATGTATTGACATATAAATAAACTTCAAGTTATTTTCATGATTAATATGATTTCAAAATGTATAAATTGATTTTTTGATGGTGAACTTATAGATAAATTGAGGAGGGAGTATGAGTGATGAAGATATGAAAAGGATATTACTGTATTGTCAAATACTTGGGTATGAAGGCTTAAGAAATGGCACGTATGCCATTATTCCCCAACTCCAGATTAACTTCCCTAAACCAAATTCATTTATAGGTGCAAGAGGAAACCCTGCAATTTTTGTAACCGAAGTTACTTATAAAAAATTGAAACAATTTCATGAGGATTGGGTTCCTAATATAACAATCGCTATTAGTCATGCCTATTTGATTGAACCGAAAAGAAACAATATTGATATTATTGGGATGCTCGTTCATGAAGCAGGCCATGCATTTAACGTTTATGGCAAGCTAAAAAATGATGAAGCGAATGCTTATGTATATGAAATTGAAACCATGCTTAAATTGTTAAAAATGAACATCCTTCCCAGGCAGTTTGGCCTTTACAAAGAGGACTTACAATCTTACTTTAAATCGCGCATGGAGCAGTATAACCTGGCAATCCCTAATAACCCCTATCTAAAAATATTAGTCGAAGAAATTACTCATGATTTTAACCTGGATGGTAAGGATACTAAATCCGAATCACCGGTCAAATTTCAAATTAAACTAGGCTTTTTCAATAAAAATAATGTTACTGATACCACTACCTCAGAAAAAAATCTTTCCAATCAACAAATGGTTAGAGTTTTATAGCAATGGGATAAATACCTATTTTCGATGGAATGAAACAGGCAAACCAACCAAGCGAATAACAGATTTAATAATCTGATTTAAAAAGTAAATGTTTGAAGTTTAATGATATTGGAGATTAGTATGTATAAATGGCTGGAGAATATCGATTTGTCGAGTTTTAGTGCTCAAATTGAGGATTTTGTGAATCATCTTGTTGATCCGGCCTCTCTTATGATTCCGGATGATCCTGTTTTTGTTTCTTATCGACAATTTGAGCAATTAAGATTGATGTCAGCCAACAGCTTGCTAGAAATGTCAAAGCAAATGGAGGAAAGCCGTCAATACATCGCCAAAGTACCACAAGATAAGAGTGAGATTGCTCTGGTTGTTCAAAACAACCATACAGATAAATCTTATGAAACAGAACTAAAGAATATTTTAAGGTTTCTTGTAGAGGAAGGAAAAGACAAGGCGCAAATTCGCATGATTTGTAATGCCATAAATGGTGGCTTAATCATGGCTCACATGGTGGCCAAACAAAATGAAGAAGCAGCAATGACTGTCATCAACAGACTGAAACAAATTGGTGATAAGAATATAGCACCATTAGTTGATGAGTATTGGAAAATTTTACAATCATCTGACAAGACCTCAGGATTTAAATTACTCCCTCAATATCTTGAAGAATTAATTACACAACAAGCAGTAGAATTGGAGTCACATCGAAAAAAATTACGTGATGACCGTGGGGAGGATTTAACTAAAGAAGAAGTTATTTGCCCTTTAACCCGTCAGGTGATCAATGCAAACAACTCTCTTGCTACACAACATCAAGCTACTCAATTCATGATGCTTATTGTCGTTTTGGCACACTTGGCAAATATTAAGAACAGTGAGCTGGATGAGTTTATTAGCACACAGGAGCTTGATTACGTTAGTAAATGCTTCGAGTTATTACAGCGATACGTAAAAAATCCTGAACAGCTCCCACTTACAAGGCAACACCATGAATTCCTGAATCAGTTGGGAATGAATAAAGTGTTACAACAATGGCAAATGCAAAGTGACCTCGACCATTCCGCGGAAAAGACAGAAGATACAGAAAAATCAGGACAACAGACTTCCTTGAATTCTTCAGAAATTATCAAGAATAATTCGGTGGAGAAACCGCAACAGTCACCCGGCTCTTGTCGTTTTTTCAAACTGGTATCTAAAACAGAAACTACAGATAAACCCCTTGGTTATAGTTTTACCCTATAACCCAAAACTGTATTCAGGTAAGAGCCTCACCTAATGAGTGGGGCAGTCCAGGGAAACCTTCTTTAAGCTTAATGCACTTCACCAATGCTACAAAGCCACTACCCTAAAATTAAATTAGGGCGTGTTGACCATTCATCCCTACCGAGTAAACAGGCACAGTAGAACTGGATTATTATCTGATAGAGATAAAATTACTCTTCAACAGTTTCTTTTTTTTCTTCGGAATTTCGGGACAATCCCAATTTCTCTTTCAAACGAGCTACAGCATCAGGATCATATTGTTTTGCTGACTTATGCTTTACCACTACAGCAGTAGTTCTAACCGGTTGTGTCGTTGCATTTAGGGCATTATAGGTAGATCGTGTGGGATAAACAGGAAAATTATCATCCGTTGTGTTTGATGATTGATTCATTATTTTTGAGTGGTAGCTCATGCCTTGAGGATTTGGATTAGAAGGATTAGCTGTTTTGTCTGCAAGCGCTTTACGCGCGTTACGAGCACTTTTCTCAACACGCTTTTTAATCTTGGCAGCCGCATATTCAGCTTCCTCTGAACTCACTTCACCAACGTCATTACCTTGCAAATCAATTCGCATTTCTCGAAGCTTAAGACAGGCCAAATAATCTAGACGGCGCGTAAATAACACCACTGCTTCTCTCAATTTGCTTTTGGAAATACCAACTTCCGCAGCTTTTTCTGCATGAAGTAAAATATCATCCATAATACCAATTTTTAATGGGCGAATTCGTAGTGAATTATCAAATGCTGCAGGAAAATTTGCAGCAAGCCATAATAAAGCATCTGTCCGTGCTTTTTTAGACTTATTTTTTTGAGCTTTATTAATAACAGCGGTGCGTGGGTGCAGCTCCTGTTTTCTCATAAGTGAACCCTTGGTTAGATATTGATTGTCATATCTGAAATAAAATCTTTTACATTAAAAATGAGCGCACAATGTACAATGTTTATTGATTGTTTGCAAGTCCTCTGTGATGCTTAGCAGTGCGGTATAAAAACAAAATAATCCAGGTAGAAAAAAAGTGAATGATAGACCTATAATTAGACTAAAATTGTATTATTCAAGACTTCTTGGATTTAGCTTATTGTTTTAATAACAGTTCGTTAATAAATTGTCAATTCATCAACTTTTATAACGAAATTTGTGGAGCAAATGATGGATTTCTTTAAAAAAATATTTATATTATTCCTTGCAACATTCTTTCCATGGCTTCTGCTTCTTTTGGATGATAATCCTGGCGGTGCAATCATTTCATTAGTTATGCAAGTTACAATTATTGGCTGGCCTTTTGCGACAGTATGGGCTTGGAACACCCACTATGGCGATGAGAAATACAAAAAAAACAAAAAAGACAAAAAAATTAAACGATAAACTTCATTAAGGAGTATTATGCCAACTCGAGTTATTGTTAATGGGGCTAAAGGCAAAATGGGTTCTCTTGCTTGTGAAACACTGAGCAATCACGACGAATTCGATTTAGTGGCAGAACTGGGCAAGGATGATAATTTAGCTCAAGCCATTGGAGATACCCAGGCACAGATAGTTGTTGACTTAACTCGTGCAGATTGCGTGTACCAAAATTGCCTTACTATCATCAGTCATAAAGCACGTCCTGTGATTGGAACATCAGGCCTGCTTCCCGATCAAATTAAAGAGTTAAGCACACTTTGCGAAAGCCATCATATCGGTGGGATTATTGCCCCCAATTTCTCAATTAGTGCTGTTTTAATGATGCTCTTCGCAGCAAAAGCGGCAGAATATTTTCCTGAAGTAGAAATCATTGAAGCACATCATCAACAAAAACTGGATGCCCCTTCGGGAACTGCTTTAAAAACAGCAGAAATGATTGCTGCAGCACGAAAAAAACCTAAAAATAAATTAAATCTCAAAGAACTAATACCGGGCGCGCGCGGCGGTTCTCACTATGATGTCAATATCCACTCCTTACGTATTCCAGGAGTAATTGCACGACAACAGGTTATTTTTGGCAGCATAGGCGAGACATTAACAATTACTGACGATTGCATTGATCGTCGTTCTTTTATGCCCGGCATCGTCCTTTGCTGTCAAAAAGTATTAGGATTGACTACCTTGGTCTATGGGCTTGAGCATTTATTATAACCTTAAAAATAACCTGGATTATATCAATCCAGGTTTTATCATCTATGAGAAGACTCAAACTCTTTAACGTGCGCTCTTTTAGACTCTTCAAATAACTTGGTCCACTCCTCTACGGTTGTTGAAACAATTTCGGAAAAAGTAGTGGCTTTTTCACTGCAGTTTAAAAATGACCGTAAGCGCCCATAAACTGAATTTGTTGCTTCAGTCCGACTTCCATCAATTTCAGGTCGCTCAGATACAACCTGCAATATTTTTTCAATTCGAATGATATTGTCTTTACCTGATGAAGGACTCAGCATTAACTCAAGTATCTGTTTGATACCATCAGGAGTAGGATTACTCTCAGAGGAAAAGAATGAACTAGTCCAACGCGAACTTTGTTCTTGTGGTGTAAATAAATTTCTTTCATTAATCAAGGAATGTAGGGCATCGTATAGCTTTGTACAATTGCTTTCCCCTAATTGCCGCGCCACTAAACGACAGAGCAATTTTTTTTCAGGAAGTAAATATTCCTTAAGTTTTTTACTACCCCCAATAAAAATATTCTTTACTTCATTATCTGTTGCTGCCCGGTCATCATCTTTAAGTGATCGCTCGCTATCCAAACGCTTTCTGATTTCGGCTGCAATATCTTCTGGTAAATACCATTCCGGAGTTTTTATCCCTTCAGAACCTGGTGCATTTTGCCCTGCATGTTCATGCTGATGGCGACTCATATACAAATCAGCGACTAAAGAAACAAAACGAATACGATTTTCCTTATCGGGAAGTTCATCAAACACCGGCCAAGTGCCGTAGCACTCCTTATACAAAATCATCGCATCCGTATGAATCAGCTCAATGGCTTTTCTATCTTTACCACTAACACAAGAACCATAGGAATGTCCGCCAATGGTCAAGATAATTAACTGCTCAAGAGAACTCAAAAATAGTTCTCTACCGGCATAATCAAAAATAGTTGCCGTACCTAGTGCTGATTCCAGGACAGATTGGTATTGATCCAAGAGTTCTTGTAACCCTGGCGTAAAAGAAGCATACTTCTTTGCTGTAACTAATAGAGACTGACTGTCTTTATCATACGCTTGAGTATAATAAAGCCGCTTAGCCATATTATAGGGATGGTTATTCTGAAGAATGGATTGGGTCTCTTTTCGACGTTCAACCGCAGAACGAGCCAGCTTATACAAATCCAAATCAGGAGGCAGGGTTGGTAAATAATCAGTAATCCAGTTAGGCACATATTCTGTTGCATGTATTGGACTAATCAAAGTTTGCAATATCGCAAGTTGATCGTTTTTTGAATACTCCATTACCTTAGCCAGATTAGAATCACTATGCCTTTGTTGTACTGCTTTAGGCCAATTTAATCCGTCTCGAGTTGCAATATGACTGGAACGATAGCGTTTGGCGGATAATTCGCGCATGTTCCCATTTTCACTCAACCCTAACAAACTGTGGGCGGCATAATTTGCAGGCAATGGCAGGGTACGGTGGCGACTCGATAAAAAGGAAACTGCATCTTTGACGTCATCAACTCCTTTAAGCACATGTTCCAGGAAAAATTGTTGGTGTTCAGATAATACCCAATACCACTGGGGAAGACTGGAAATCTGTGTCGCTGTATCCCAGATCTCCCACTTAATGTCCCCTGTGAGAAATTTTTTAAATTGAGTTAATTTTTTATCTAATGAGGTTGGGTCTGCCGCTAAAATTCGCATCATTTCGCGTTGATGTACACTTAACCCATTAAACCATGAAGGAAGTGGCGGGGAACCACTGACAATTTGCTGCAAATCAGAATTTAAGCTCAGTGCTATCTTTTTTATTGAGGCCCAATTCAGTAAAAAATTGTTAAAATCTCGAATCACTTCAAGATAAGATGTAACCCCTTGATCCAAGTTACAGAAATAGGCATGTTGATATTCTTCAAGATCACGTAACCAGCCAGGCGTTTTAGGATATTTTTTGGCTTTAATTAACGTTAATTCATCAAGTAATTGATCATAATATGGGGGAAGTGATTCATCTACCTGAAGAACATAATCTACATCCTGCCCCAACTGCATAGGGAGTAATGTAACTAAATCGTAACGGCCTTCGCCCATCAACGCATATTGCTCTGCCTCATTTAATAGCTCTACAGCCTCTTTAATTTCAGAACAGCCCCAATTTAAAGCGATAAGTTCAATTAACTTGGCGGTGAATCGCTCTAATTCTTTATGCAAATCATCTATAGATCCTTTTGCGTCAGTAGTGGCTAATTTACACTCATCAACGTACGCCTTTAAAGTTTGTTTAGTTAAAGGCGTGTTCTTTGCAGAAAACGGATAAGCGTCGATAAGAAAATAGAACGCTTTGTGCAGGCTATCTACACGACGTGCAAAACTACGGTGATAATCAGGTTTCTGGTAGTAGGTCTCTAGAATATAACCTGGAAAGCGAACTTCTAAGGCACTCAGTAATTCAGATGATAACTCGATGCCATGCGGCACCCGTACAATAATTCCTTTTCCCATCGCTTATTTTCCTTAACTGCTTACCTCGGTTTTAAAGTTACTCCAGAATAGAGTGATTCAAAATGAGGTTATTTTAGTCCTAATCTCTTCGCTATTATTGTATAAATAATTCCATGAAACAATTACAATAAACAACTTAATTGCTAAAAATAATAAAAGGAGTTTGCTAATGGGTTACATTGTACAACATTATATTGAGGGTCAATTATTTAACGAAACAAATACGACATGTCACTCTATTTATAATCCTGCTTTGGGCGAGGTGGTAGGCCAAGTTTATTTTGCATCAAAATCTCTATGCGACAATGCAATTGCTGCAGCTAAAAAATCAGGGATAGACTGGGCGCAGACTCCAGCCATTAAACGTGCACGAATTCTCTTTAAGTTCAGAGACTTGCTTGAAAAAAACCAATTAGAGTTAGCGCGAATTGTTACTCGTGAACATGGAAAAACTTTAGATGATGCCAAAGGTTCAGTAGCTCGAGCAATAGAAGTAGTTGAATTACATTGTGGCCTGGTGAACCAATTGAAAGGAGATTTTTCTGCCGATGTAACTACGGGTATTGACTGCCACACACTAAGGCAACCATTGGGCGTTTGTGCTGGTGTTTCACCATTTAATTTTCCAGTTATGGTTCCAATATGGATGCTTATCCCTGCAATTGCTTGTGGCAATACATTCATCTTAAAACCTTCAGAACAAGATCCTTCTGCCCCTGTTCGTTTACTGGAGTTATTAAGTGATGCTGGATTACCCGATGGGGTTGCCAACTGCGTCCATGGGGATAAATCAACTGTAGATTATTTACTTACCCATCCCGATATTGCCGCTTTTACTGCCGTCGCTTCTACACCAGTAGCACAACACATCTATACCCAGGCGACCTCATATGGAAAACGTGCTCATACTTTCGGTGGAGCGAAAAATCATTGTGTGGTCATGCCTGATGCAGATCTTGACCAGGCTTCCTCCGCTATTGTCGGCGCAGCTTATGGTTCTGCCGGTGAGCGATGCATGGCAATCTCGGTCGTTGTTGCAGTAGGAGCAAATACTGCTGATGCACTCATTGCCAAAATGACACCCCAAATTCATGCGACACGCATTAACGCAGGTGATATTCCCCAAACAGATATGGGGCCTTTAATCAGCGACACCCATCGCCAAAAAGTCTTAGCTGCTGTAGAGCAAGGTATAAATGAAGGGGCGAAATTACTCATTGATGGAAGATCATTTCAACACCCGGATCATCCCCAGGGCTTCTTCATGGGTCCTTGTTTATTTGATCATGTCCATGAAAATATGTCTATTTATCAAAATGAAATTTTTGGCCCTGTTCTCGTTATCGTACGCGTAGATAGTTTTGAGGATGCCTTAGCCTTGGTGAATAGAAATCAGTATGGCAATGGAACCGCAATTTTCACTCGTGATGGATTCAGTGCCCGTGAATACAGTCAACGGGTACAAGTAGGCATGGTTGGAGTAAACATCCCTATTCCAGTTCCCGTTGCCAATCATCCTTTTGGTGGCTGGAAGCATTCCTCCTTTGGTGATACAAACATGCATGGCCAAGAAAGTATACATTTTTATACACGTCGCAAAACAGTTACCAGTAAATGGCCTGTTAGTGATATCAAAGAAAGCTCTTTCATTATGCCTACGCATGATTAAAATGATTTAGAAATGATGCAGACTGGGTGAAGCGCAGCGAAGCCCAGGTTCTCTTAATGGCACGAAATTAAAGAAAAAATTTGCCGAATCATACTTTCCGGGATGTTGAGGTGAGTAGCATTAAAGTGCGACTTATTTAGTTAGTAGCATAGGGTTTATTGGACTCAATCAATTTCCCGGATTTCGTTGCGTTTCAACAAGGCCACACATTCATCAGACGGAGAAATCAATGGCAAAAATAGGATTTGTAGGACTTGGACATATGGGTTTACCCATGGCCATCAACCTGATTAAAGCAGGATATCAAGTTACAGGATATGATTTACAACAAACAGCCCTGCAACATTTTGCCCAAGCCGGTGGTTTAATCGCCCATAATACCCAGGAATTAGCTCATGATAAAGATGCAATAATTACCATGCTGCAAACTGGGCAACAAGTATTAGGGGTATGTCATAGCAAGAATGGATTATTTCAGGCAGCAAAAAAAGACGCTTTATTCATTGATTGCTCGACGATAGATGTCAATAGTTCACGTGAATTGCATCATTTGGCGACACAATATCACCTTCAAGTAGTTGACGCACCAGTTTCAGGTGGCGTAGCTGGAGCAACAGCTGCTACTCTAACTTTTATGGTTGGCGGTGAAGAAAGTGCATTCCATGCAGCAAAACCCATATTGGCTGCTATGGGACAAAAAATCATCCATACTGGAATTGCAGGAAGTGGGCAAGCAGCAAAAATTTGCAATAATATGATCCTCGGCATCTCAATGATTGCTATTTCAGAGGCTTTTGTCCTTGCAGAACAATTACAATTATCACCGCAAAAACTCTTTGAAGTAGTGAGTAATTCCTCAGGACAATGCTGGGCAATGACTAAATATGCACCTGTTCCGGGAGTTTTAGAAAATGTTCCCGCAAACAATGATTATAAACCTGGATTCGCCGCCGCAATGATGCTCAAAGATTTATTACTCAGCCAAGACTCAGCGCACTCGGTAAATCTGGAAACTCCTTTAGGTGCGAAAGCTGCTCAAATTTATCAACATTTTATTGATCAAGGACTTGGTGATTCTGATTTTTCAGCCATAATCAAATTAATCGCTCAAGGAAAAGAGGTATAATATGCATGCTCATTTACGCCCCCCTCAACTAGCACAAACAGAAGATACTTTGACTGAATTTTGGTCGGAAATTGCGCAACAAACTTTGGATTGGCTACGCCCCTGGGATACAGTATTGACTGGTGGGTTGCAACATGGTGATGTGACCTGGTTTAAAGGTGGGAAACTAAACGCCAGCTTAAATTGCCTGGATAGGCATCTTCCCTATAAAGCAAATCATCCTGCAATTATTTGGGAGGGAGATGATCCAGACCAAAACAAGACATTAACTTTTGCAACATTACATGCTGAAGTATGCCGCATGAGCAATGTACTCAAACAATTCAATGTAAAAAAAGGGGATAAAGTCGCGATCTACCTACCGATGATCCCCGAAGCAGCAATAGCTATGCTCGCTTGTACCCGAATTGGCGCAGTACATACCGTCATATTTGCAGGTTTTTCTGCCCAGGCTTTAAAGCAACGTGTACTCGCATCGGAATGCCGCTGTATCATTACAGCAAACCACTTTTACCGCGGGGGTAAATTAGTAGGATTAAAAGAGCATATTGATGAAGCGTGCAAGGATTTATCCTTACCCAGAATTATCATTAAAACCAGTAATGACCCTGTTGCTTTTGATAACAATAAAGATCACTGGTGGCATGAGTTAAAAGAGAAAGTAAGTGATCAATGCGATCCTGAGCCTATGGATGCCGAAGATCCTTTATTTATCCTTTATACCTCAGGTAGTACCGGACAACCTAAAGGGGTAGTTCATACTACAGCGGGTTATCTGGTACAAACAGCCTACACCCATCAGTTGCTCTTTAATTGTCAGGATAATGACATCTTTTGGTGTACCGCTGATGTTGGCTGGGTTACTGGTCATAGCTATTTAGTGTATGGCCCTCTTTGCAATGGCATCACCACGCTTATCTATGAGGGGATTCCTACCTGGCCTGATCCTTCCAGAAACTGGCAAATCATTGATAAATACCAAGTGAATGTCTTTTATACCGCACCTACTGCTATACGCGCTTTAATGCGTGCAGGAGATGACTGGCTCGCATCCAGCACCCGCAGTTCTTTACGCTTGCTGGGTTCAGTAGGAGAACCCATTAATCCAGAAGCCTGGCAATGGTATTATCAGAAAGTAGGCCAAAAGAGATGCCCAATAATAGATACTTGGTGGCAAACAGAAACTGGGGCGATTATGATTAGTCCCAGAGCTGATGAACCAGACAGCAAACCTGGCGCTGCCCGCCAACCCATTCCGGGGGTTATTCCAGTGCTACTCAATGAGCATGGCCATGAAATAACCGGAGCTGGTGAAGGATACCTGGCTATAAAATATCCATGGCCATCTATGGCGCGAACCATCGCAGGAGATCACCATCGCTATTGTAGCACCTATTTACATCATGGTTATTACATCACCGGTGATGGCGCCAAGCGTGACGAAGAGGGGGATTATTGGATCACTGGCCGTGTGGATGATGTGATTAATGTTTCTGGTCATCGCTTAGGTACTGCAGAAATTGAAAGTGCGTTGGTAAGCCACCCTGCAGTTGCAGAAGCAGCTGTTGTTGGGATACCTCATGAGTTAAAGGGTCAAGGAATTTATGCTTTTGTCATTTTAAGGGATGGTTTCACTGCGAATGATGCTTTAAAAACTGAGTTAATCAAACAAGTGAATCAAGAAATAAGCCCTATAGCCAAACCAGACATCATCCATTTTACTCATGACTTACCAAAAACACGATCAGGTAAGATTATGCGGCGAATTTTGCGCAAAATTTCAGGAAAAGAAATTCAAAGTCTTGAAGAATTAGGTGATATTTCGACTTTAGCAAACCCTCAGATTGTTGCGCAATTATGGGAAGAATCGGCACAATTTTAACCTAAAACAATGCATTCGCCGCCCTGAACAGATAAAGAACCAGGAATTCTCACCATAACGCAACAGCGTCCATGGTGAGACAACTCTCATGTTTCAAGATTTATCGACTTCATCCTTTGTAAGAAAAATCACCTCAGGAGGTTCCTGACAAATTTTTTATTTTATTCATTAAATTAGGCTCAATTGAAAAAAGGCTCTTCTGGATTTTTTGGAAAAATAGATATTGCTTTTCAGAAAATTTTTGACCAATTTGGCAATTAAATGACAAAATCTTTATTGCTTTTTGATAGAAATACGATTACAATTCGTTGACGTTTTAGCTGATGGTCTTTACTTAAAATGCTAGAAACACCGGATTGTTTTGATTTTTCTCAATTGTCCTTGGATGAAATAGCTCATTTACTCCAACGTTTTAACCTGCGCCTAACTCCTGACGAAGCACTCACTATCCAGAACTCTTTATTAAAACGACCGCCTACTTATGCAGAATGCGTATTATGGTCCATTCAAGGTTCAGAACATTGTTCCTATAAAAGCAGCCGCAAACACCTCAATCAATTCATCACCCAAGCACCTCACGTTATTTTAGGCCCCAAAGAAGATGCAGGCATTGTTGCCGTAGTTACTGATAAACAAGACCGACGCTACGGTATTGTTGTAAGCCATGAGTCACATAATCATCCCTCACAACTCGTACCTTTCGAAGGGGCAGCTACTGGTGTAGGTGGCAATGTACGCGATGTCTGTTGTATGGGAGCAGAAGTGATTGCCGTTGCAGACAGCTTACGTTTTGGGGATATTAATCGCGCAAAAACAAAATGGATTCATCAGGGGGTAGTTCAGGGTATTGCTGGATATGCCAATCCGCTTGGGATTCCTAACCTCGCCGGCGATACTTATTATGATGAAGCTTATAATGAAAATTGCCTGGTAACAGTAGTGACTTTAGGCGTAGTCCGCGAAGACCATATTATTCATTCTTACGCCCCCTCCCACGCAGAAGATTATCAATTTATCCTGGTAGGCAAACCAACTGATAATAGTGGTTTTGGCGGTGCGGCGTTTGCTTCGGCAACCCTCAGTGAAGAACAACAAGAGCAAAATAAAGGCGCAGTGCAAGAACCTAATGCGTTTTTACAGCGGCATGTTCTTAAAGCAAATTATGCCATGTTTGCATTTCTGCGTGAGAATAACCTCATTGATCGGGTTGGTTTTAAAGATTTAGGTGCAGGCGGAATTGCTTGTGCCAGCGTAGAATTAGCAGAGGCAAGTGGTTATGGTGCTGAAATCAATCTGGATTTAGTTCCTACCAGTATGGATAATCTGCTTCCCGCAGTCATTTTATGTTCTGAGACCCAGGAGCGTTTTATGTGGGTCGTCCCTCAAGAACTTGTAGATACCTTCCTCAAACATTACAACGAACGTTTTGCTCTTCCAGAAATCTGTGATGGCGCGCAAGCAACGGTTGTAGGAAAAATAAGAAATGATGGTTTGTATGTCGTTAAAGCTCAAGGCAAAGAGATTGTTTCTGCAAAAGCCAAGGACATTACTAAAGGCATACTCTACGATAGGCCCTACCACATAAAACAAGCAACTCATAATGAACCCGCGCCTTTTACCATTGACAATTTCAATGAGCAATTATTGCAGTTGCTTTCCCATGAAAATATTGCCTCTCGTGCCCCCATTTATGAAAGCTATGACAAGCAAGTTCAAGGTCGTTCTGTTCTTGAACCAGGATGGGCTGACGCTGGCTTGATTGCCCCATTTAATGAAGATAAATATCCTGAAGAAATTCGCCAAACTGGTGTTGCTTTATCTGTTGATCATAATCCTCGTTACAATAAAATTGACGCTTATTGGGGAGCTGTTAACGCAGTTATAGAATCAGTACGTAACATCATTGCAGTAGGAGCGTGGCCTCTTGCGCTAACGGATTGCCTGTGTTTTGGCAACCCAGAGAATGAATTGCAAATGGGGGAATTTGTTGCTTCAGTACAAGGCATCACCGATGCATGTAAAGCAATAAAAATGATCCATAATGATGCGTGCCTACCCATTATCTCTGGCAATGTATCCTTATATAATGAATCAGCTCAAAAAGCGATCCCACCAAGCCCTATTATCAGTTGTGTCGGTGCCATCAGTGACTATTCCAAAGCAATAACCTACGACTTCAAACAAACCAATTCCGTGTTGCTCATGGTTGGAGAACGTAAGGATGAATGCGGCGGCAGTGTTTATTATCAATTACATCATCAACTCGGTAGCCAATTGCCCAAACCTGATCTTTTATCATTCACCAACGAAATTACAGCCATCCATCTCGCCATGCAAAAAGGGTTGATTCTTTCAGCTCACGACATTTCCGAAGGAGGAGTCGCTGTTGCTCTTGCTGAAATGAGCTTTAAAAATGAAATTGGCGTAGATGTTTTTATTCCAGGCGAATTGCCTAATGATAAAAAGCTATTCTCAGAAAGCGGAGGGTTTATCCTTGAAATTTCTCCTGAAAATCTAATCAAAATAGAAACGATATTTAAGAATCATTCAATAGCATTTCATGCAATAGGTGAAACAACAGCAACCCCAACATTGATAATGAATTCCGTAGTTCATGTATCTATTAGTGCAGCAAAAACTGCCTGGAAAAATGGTTTAGTTGAGAGGCTCATATAAATGTCAATTATCGATTATAAAGCTGCAGGTGTAGATATAGAAGCAGGCAATGAAGCGGTTCGCAGTATTAAAAGTGCCGTAGAAAGTACTTTTTCACCACAAGTGCTTACGGGAATCGGCAGCTTTGGGGCGATGTATGATCTTAAAAATCTTCTCCATCATTATGAACACCCTGTTTTGGTGCAAAGCATTGACGGGGTGGGCACCAAAATGATGGTGGCTAAAATGATGGAAAAATTTGACACCATCGGCATCGATCTGGTGAGTGCTACCGCCAATGACATTATTGTTCTGGGGGCAAAACCGCTTACCCTTCTTGATTATATTGCCAATGATAAATTAAGACCCGAAATCATCGAACAAATTATTCATGGTATGGTAAAAGCATGCCAAGAAAATCAAATTTCCTTGGTGGGAGGTGAAACCGCCGAAATGCCTGGAACATATCTCCCTGGAGAACACGATTTAGTGGGAGTAATCACTGGAGTCGTGGAAAAAAGTAAAGCAATCGAAGGAAAAGAAATTAATGCAGGCGATATTGTAGTTGCATTTCCTTCAAGTGGCTTACACACCAATGGCTATTCATTGGCAAGAAAATTACTTTTTGACGTTGCCGGTTACAAAGTGGAATCACAATTTCAAGATTTTACCCATACTATAGGTGAAGAGCTTTTGGCTCCCCATATTAACTATACGCGTCCGATATTAAGCATTTTGGAAAAAAACATCCCAATTAAGGGGATGGCACACATCACTGGAGGTGGTTTACTCGAGAATATTCCTCGTATTCTACCTAAGAATTGTACTGTTGAAATCCACAAAAAATTGATTCCCGAGCTGCCAATATTTAATTTATTACGCAAATTAGGCCATCTTGATGATGAGCAAATGTATCGCACTTTTAATATGGGGGCAGGTTTGGTTCTGTTTATTGGGCCAGAGACACTCTCTGCCATTCGCGAAGTGTTACGTGATTTTCCATCCTACCCTCTTTATGAAATAGGGCAAGTTATAAGAGGAGAACAAAAGGTGACGCTTTTATGATACGTATAGGCTTAATTCAATTTCCGGGATCTAATTGTGAACGTGAAACAGCGCTAGCAGTAAAACGTGCAGGAATGGAGCCTGTTGAGTTTCTGTGGAATGAACCTTTAGAGAAATTGCGTCATTTGCATGGTTATATTCTTGTCGGTGGTTTTTCTTATGAAGATCGCTCCCGTGCCGGAATTATTGCAGCACTTGATCCTGTAATCCAGGAAATCAAAACCCAAAGCGAACAAGGTAAACCCGTGCTAGGAATTTGCAATGGTGCACAAATCCTGGTTGAATCAGGTCTGGTGCCCGCGCTTGAGGGTGAGCGGCATGATGTTCCTATGGCACTTACCGAAAATAAACGTATTATGAATCACAAAATTATAGGAACCGGTTTTTATAATGCCTGGGTTCATATGCGCTTGTCTGACAAACATCAACATAACGCATTTACTCGCCATCTTTCGAGTAAGGATTTAATCCATCTCCCTATCGCACATGCACAGGGACGTTTTCTTATGCCTGACTCTTTATTAAATCAAATTGAAGAACAGGGCTTAAATCTTTTTCAATACTGTAATGCCGAAGGAGCCATTATTGATAATTTCCCGATCAATCCCAATGGCTCTGCTGGTAATATTGCCGCAATTACCAACCGTGCAGGTAATGTAATGGCAATGATGCCACACCCTGAGCGTACCGTTAATGGTGACCCTATTTTTACTTCCATGCGCGATTATATAAAAGATAACTGTAACCTGGATGCAAATAATATACGAACCAAGGGCTCACCATCGCGGATTATGCCCCCCCCGCCAAAGCCGCATCAAAAATCAAAGAATTTTATCAAGAATCCGGGTAGTTACCTCTGTCTTGTCAAGCTTATTATTACTGATAATCAAGCATTAACCGTGCAAAAAACATTAAGACGTTTAGGATTCCCAGTCACAGTGCACCGTTTTGAACATTGGGAAATTGATTGTGATTCGCTAGAAAGTTTTGAATTGTTGAAAAAAACCGGACTTTTGTATTCTGATCGCAAAGAACGAGAAATTTTATTAACCGAGTTTCGCTCCTCCAATGCTTCAGCCTATCTCGTTCGCCCTCAAGAGGACTTGAAAGGCCAACAAACTTTACAAACACTGAAAATTCATTACGCAATTCCAGAAATCAATAAAATAAATCATGGTGTTTTATGGCAGTTTACCAGCGATGAAGTCGATGTCGCGATGCTTACTGATCGTATTTTGTTAACTCACATTATTGGGAATCCACATGCTCATGAATGCTACAACTACTCTTTATCATGATGAAATTCAAGAAGCTTTGGCTTTTTGCCTTGACCAAACAAACTTGCCTGCAGGAGAAAAATATCAAGGGAAAGTAAGAGATGCTTATGATCTTGGTGATGCCATCATGCTGGTGACTACGGATAGGCTCAGCGCTTTTGACAGGCACTTGGCGCTAATCCCTTATAAGGGAGCCGTACTCAACTTAACCAGCGCATGGTGGTTTGAACAAACAAAAAATCTTGTCCCCAATCATATCATTGCCGTTCCCGATCCTAATGTGGTTATTGCTAAAAAATGCACGGTCTTTCCGATTGAATTTGTGGTAAGAGGATATATTAGCGGTACAACAAGCACTTCATTGTGGACTCAATATCAAAATGGCACACGTGACTACTGCGGCATTACCTTTCCCGAAGGCTTAAGGAAAAACCAAAAACTGGAACAAGCTGTTTTGACACCAACTACTAAAGAAAAAATTCACGATCGCCCTATTTCTCCAGATGAAATTATTTCTGAAGGATGGATGAGTGAGGAAGATTGGTTAGAGGTAAGTGCCCTGGCACTTAAACTCTATCAGCGTGGCGCTGAAATTGCTCGCGATCACGGTTTAATTTTAGTAGACACCAAGTACGAATTTGGTCGTGATGCTGAAGGAACAATTAGAGTTGTTGATGAAATTCACACCCCTGACTCAAGTCGATACTGGTTGGCTGACAGTTACCAATCACGCATAGCTGCGGGATTAGAACCTGAAAATATAGACAAAGAGTTCTTACGCTTATGGTTTGCTAAAAACTCAGATCCTTATCATGATGAGAAACTCCCTGAAGCACCCCAAGAATTAGTTGTCGAACTCTCCGCCCGTTATATTCAACTCTATGAACGAATTACCGGTAAAGATTTTAATTTTAACGCGCATAAAGAGCCGGCCGAGCAACGTATTTTGCGCCATATTGCCAATTATCTGAGGTAAGTTCATCCATGTGTGGAATAGTGGGTATTTACAGCCATGAACCAGTAGCCCCTGAATTGTATGAGAGCCTAATTCACCTGCAGCATCGAGGACAGGATGCTGCAGGCATACTTACCTGTGATCAGCGTTTCTATACAAAGCATGGGTTAGGTTTAGTACGGGAAATTTTCACCCCCGAAAACATCTCATCCCTACAAGGCAATATAGGTATTGGCCATGTCCGTTATCCCACTGCCGGGGGTTATACCACAACTGATGTTCAACCCCTATGGATTGGTAGTCCGCGCGGGACTGCATTGGCGCATAACGGTAATCTCTCTAATTATCAGGAGTTGGCAGATGAGATTTGTTTAAAACAACATCGTCACCTCAATACCTCTTTGGACTCAGAAGCCTTATTGCTCCTGTTTGCAGACAAACTTGCAAGTAGCGCCCACAGTATTGAAGAGAATTTTGAAAGCTTTTTTGAACTGCTCAGCAAAGCAGTATCCTATGTTTTTAAACGAATCGAAGGAGCTTATTCCATTGTCTCCGTGGTCATAGGTAAAGGGCTTGTTGCCTTCCGCGATCCTCATGGCATACGCCCCCTGGTTTGGGGCACCCGAAAAAACACCGATGGCACAATAGACACAATTTTTGCTTCAGAAACAACCCCTTTCTATGCATTGGGATTTGAGCCACAAGGAGATATATTACCCGGTGAAGTAGCCTACGTGGATCTCAATGGGAAATTACATCGCCGCGTGCTTAAAAAAGAACAATTCAGACCCTGTGTTTTTGAATATGTTTATTTTGCCCGGCCTGACGCGACATTGAATAATGTCAGCGTCTACCGAGCGCGCTTGCGTATGGGACAAAATCTGGCCCTTCAATGGAAGAAAAACCACCCCGAGATGATCCCGGATGTGGTTATTCCAGCACCATTTACTGCAAATACAGCTGCGTTATCTTTTGCCCATGAGTTAGGCGTAAGATATTCTGAAGGCTTGTATAAAAACCCCTTTATTGGTCGCACCTTCATTATGCCTAACCAAAAAGCGAGAACTCGTAATATTCGCTATAAATTAACCCCTCAACGCACTGAAATTGAAAATAAAGTAGTGATGATTGTTGATGATAGTATTGTACGGGGAACCACTTCCCGTGAAATCGTCAAAATGGTCAGGGAGTTTGGGGCAAAAAAAATTTATTTTGCGTCGACCTCCCCCCCCCTTAAAAACCCCTGTTTTAGCGGTATTGATATCCCTTCACGTAAAGAACTCATTGCAGCAAATCAAACTGAGGAAGAAATTGCAAACTATCTGGGTGTTGATGTTTTACTGTATCAAGCACAGGAAGATTTGGTTGAGGCCGTCACCCGTCGTGGTGAACATCTAATCAAAAAACCATGTATGGCGTGTATGGATGGCGATTATTTTTGCAAAAGAATAACTCAAGAAAAAATGCAGCAATTGGAGCAACTACGTGAAACAGGACGACACAATAACCCGTCACAAAAAGAGGACTTGATGGAATGAATATTCTTGTTTTAGGTTCTGGCGCACGTGAACATGCCCTCATTAAAGCATTACATCGCTCGCCACAAAATCCATCTTTGTTTTGTTATGGTACAGCAGTTAATCCGGGCATTCATCCATTAACTGTCCAGTATTGTACTGGCGATATTACTGATTGTACTGCTGTCTTATCCAAAGCAAAACTTTGGGCGATTGATTTGGCAATTATTGGACCCGAAGCACCTTTAGAAAAAGGGATGGCTGATGCATTATGGCAGGTTGGTATCCCAACAATTGGTCCCAAAAAAATCTTGGCTCAAATTGAAACATCGAAAGAGTTTGCTCGCGACCTCATGCAGAAATACGATATCCCAGGCGTACCTCTTTATAAAAAATTCACGAGCCTAAATCATATAGAATCCTTTCTAAATGAGCTGGGCGAAGGTAGTTATGTCATTAAAGCAAATGGATTAATGAGTGGTAAAGGTGTAAAAGTGGCTGGGGAACATTTACATTCAATCGCAGAGGCAATGAGTTTTTGTCAGGAAATTCTTAATCAAAATCAGACCATCCTCATTGAAGAGAAACTTATTGGGCAAGAATTTTCATTGATGTGTTTCGCAGACGGAAAGCATCTCATTCCCATGCCTTTAGTCCAGGATCATAAACGTGCTTATGATGGCGATCGCGGTCCAAATACTGGTGGGATGGGTAGTTATTCAGACGCTAATCACAGTTTGCCTTTTTTGACTACAGACGAAGTGCAGGATGCTTTAGCGATTAACAATGCCGTTTTTCGTGCCTTATCCCATGAATGTAATGAGCAATACATTGGCATTTTATATGGAAGCTTTATCGCTACTAAAAATGGAGTTTACGTTATCGAATTCAATGCGCGTTTTGGAGATCCTGAGGCCTTAAACGTGCTCTCGATTTTAGAATCGGATTTTGTAGGCATTTGCCAATCACAGGTAAATGGTCATTTAGATGAAGATGAGGTGAGGTTTGCCAAAAAAGCTACCGTCTGCAAATACACGGTTCCTGAAGGATATCCAGATTCGCCCAAGAAAAATTTTGTTGTTAATTTTTCAAAAATCACCTGTCAGAATCATTTATACCTTGCCTCAGTCAATCAAGTGAATGAGCAAATCATTGCTGTAGGCTCTCGAACAGCAGCTTATGTCGGTATTGCGGACTCTATTTTTGCAGCAGAAAAAAAAGCCGAACATGAAATTTCATTAATTGAAGGTCCTTTGTTTCATCGTCAGGATATAGGTACCAAACCTTTAATTCGACAACGCATTGAACAGATGTTAAGGATACGTGCGTTATGACTCGCATCGCTGTTTTAGGTTCAACCCGAGGGACGAACCTTAACGCACTTATTGAAGCTGTAAATCAAAAAAATCTGGCTGCATCGATTGAACTGGTACTAAGCAATAAGGAAGATGCGCTCATTCTCGAGAAAGCAACCCATTTTGGTCTTAAATCCATGTTTGTTAATTCCCAGGATTTAAGCCGAACTGAATTTGATCATCGTTTATCCGAGATTCTCAAGCAACATCAAATTGATCTTATCGTGCTCATTGGCTACATGCGTATCTTGTCTGCTGAGTTTGTTTTAGCCTGGGAAAATAAAATTATTAACATTCACCCGTCACTTTTACCAGCCTACGCCGGCCTGATGAATCTTGAAGTGCACCAAGCCGTTTTAGATGCAGGTGAACCTGAAACAGGATGTACCGTACACTATGTCACCGAAGAAGTAGATGCAGGCCCTATTATTTTACAAAAGAAATGTCCCGTCAGACTAAATGATACACCCGAACTTTTAAAAGCCAGGGTACAAGAGTTGGAAGGGGCGGCCTTGGTTGAGGCAATACAAACTATTTGTCGTTGTACATTTTAAACAACATTTTGCGTTAGCAAATCAATGGAGGCAATATGTCACATAAACTAGTATCTATATTAATGGGTTCTAAATCAGATTGGACAATTATGGAGGAAGCCAGTTTGGCTCTGGAAAAATTAAATATTCCCCATGAGGTGCGTGCTTTATCTGCCCATCGCACACCTGATGCCTTATTTGACTATTTAAAATCAGCAGAACAACGCGGTATCGAAATATTTATCGCTGCAGCGGGTGGAGCCGCCCATTTACCAGGTGTTGTTGCTGCAAAAACCTTATTGCCCGTTTTAGGAGTACCTATGCCATCATCCACCTTTACAAATGGGCTTGACGCACTCCTTTCTATAGTTCAAATGCCCGCAGGTATTCCAGTAGGGACCCTTGCCGTTGGTAAAGCTGGAGCCATTAACGCAGCTCTTTTAGCAGCGACAATCCTTAGCAATAAATATCCTGAATACCGCGAAGCGATTCAAAATTATCGCGCAGCCCAAGCAGAAAAAGTATTGGAGAATGCAGAAATTAAAGGATAAGAGTATTTCCTTATAATTTATAAATGTGCAGAAACAGTCATTGATGGCACTCTGCACATAAAGTTAAGTAGCGCTCTTAATGTAGAGACTATGAATACACCTAAATTTTAGAAATGGAGGACACGCATGGTTAAGAAACAAGACGTTGTGATAACGGAACTATCAATTTATTAACCATTTTTTCCAGGTTATTTAAATCTCCATGAAATGCCAGGTTACATGACTCGTCATATTCTTTTTGCTCTATCAAATCCCAATCAGAATGGTAATTATGTATTAATAAATAATTATTAATAAACAAACGATTGATAATGCCATTACCGTAATAAAATGGATGAATCATATTAAATAAATTAAATTGAACAGCACATTGTTTTGCAAGGAGTTTTTTGGTGCTGGTTTTGAGATGCTCGTGCTTATAAAAAGTTTTTATATAATTACAGAGTTCATCATTAATTCTGATCGGAATAGAGAAATGCGACAGATTGATTGAAGCATCCTCATTTCGGAACTCCCCTGCTTTTTTATATGAATTACTGAATAGCAATTTATGCACATTTTTTATTATTTCAGTATCATGTGGCAGCGAAGCGATTAATTCATGAAGAAAAAATATACCTATTTTATCTATTTGATTTTTTAAATATTCACTCTCCAAATTATGTTCATTATCTTTTGTTCCTGGATAATTAATTCCTATTTTCTCAAAAAATAGAAACACTAGCTCTTCAGCATAGGCTGTGGTCTGAGCTTGTCAATTAAGCAGAAACATATTATGCGGTTTGTTGCCATCAAAGTTAAATAATGCAAGCCAATCTTTTACAATCAGTCTTAAATTATTTGAATAATCGAAGTTTAGCCGGGTATTCATGAGCAATCATTAAGAGCAAAACTATATGTCCATTATAGACTATAATCTAGTAATATCTGTTTAGGCTAACAATGAATTGATGTACTTTTGACAATGAAATACATAAATGAACGAGGCACTCAAAAATATAAGTAAATGCGCGCTATCTGCGCTTAATGATAGGTGTGTTTTTAATTTTTACCTCACTGTCATTTAGTATTTTAATATTTAATGGAAACTTATCCAGCTATTTACTTATAGGTGCAGCATCCAGTTTAATCGGGTCTATAGTTCTTTTATTATTTATTTCAAAATTTAGTTCATCTGCCATTACTATCGCTGGTCCACAAGATACTGTTGCACTCATGTCTTCATTAATTGTTGCATCAATTGCTAACCATCCGGATATGTTAAAACAACCTGATAGCCTATTACCCACGATATTTGCCAGCCTGATAATATTAGGGCTAACTGTTGCTGTAATTATGGGGGTTATAGGTTGGTTCAAACTGGGAGAGCTCGTTAGATTCATTCCCTATACGATAATAGCAGGTTTTATTGCAGGAACAGGCTTACTGTTAATGTCAGGCGCAATAAGAGGCAGTCTCAATATACCGTCCTCTCAGTACATATCTTATCAGCTTTTGTCTACTCATCTTTTTACATGGGCAATACCTTTTAGCGTTGCTTTTTGCATGTTTCTATTTATGCGGTATTTTAATCACTATTTGATATTCCCTCTTAGTTGTTTAGCGAGTTTTATCGCCTTTGTTATTTACATAAAGTATCAAGGAATATCCTTCCATCAAGCTCAATTATTAGGTTGGACATTAAATTTAACTTCTTCGGGAAGCATAATGAACATCCCGAGCACTGTAGTTTTTTATCATGGAGTAAATTGGAAAGTCGTTTTTTACTATCTACCAGAATATATGATCGTCTCATTTTTATCCGTTATAGGTCTATTGCTTAATATTACAGGTATCGAGAAAGTTGTAAAAAGTGAGTTGAAAATTGATCATGAATTGCGAATAACGAGTGTAGCCAATGGTATATCGGCTCTTTTGGGAGGATTGGTGGGTTATCAATGGTTTTCCTATTCTTTAATAAATTATAAATTAGGCACCATCTCTAGAACAGTTGGCATGATTGCAGGTTTTGTCTGTGTTTTGTTTTTTTTCGCGGATGCCAGCCTGACTATGTACATTCCAAATTTTATCCTTTCATCCCTTCTTTTATACGTAAGTTTTGAACTGATTTATGAATGGCTATTTAAAATTTTTTACAAAGTTTCGAAATTTGATTATTTAATTATTTGGCTTATAAGCATTATCATCGTGATAAATGGTTATATGTTAGGTGTTTCTTTTGGGATGTTATTTGCATTGAGCTTATTCTTTTACAGATACAGTAAAATTAGCTCCATTAAATACATGTCGAATGCCAATATGATAACCAGTAAAGTTGAACATAATAAAACAGAACGACTCTTTTTAGATAAAGCAGGTCAAAAAACCTTGGTAGTTTTGTTAAATGGATACTTATTTTTTGGTAATTCCAATTTAATGAGCAAAAAAATCATCCAGAAACTGGATGCTCCTGACCAAAAATATACAAACGTGATAATAGATTTTTCTCAGGTTTCCGGATTGGAAATTACAGGGATAGATAGCTTATATAAAGTCCTCACTTACACTATGCGACATAATATATTAATTATATTAACACACTTAAATAATAAAATGATTAGTGAATTGAGTAACTTTTATAAAGAGGAAAATAGTCAGGGTAAACTTATTGTATTCAATTCTATTGAAGAAGCACTTGATGATATCGAAAAAAATATTATTTCTAACGCATATATTCAACATAAAAGAGGAGTGCCTCAAATCCTAGAGGATATTTTTGGAGATATTAAGACAGGAACAGAAATTTTGTCTCATGGGGTAAAAGAAAAAATTAAAAAGAACGATTTCTTATTTCACCAGGGTGATTTATCAGAGAGTTTATATTTATTAACAAAAGGTAGTTTAAATGTAATTATTAATTATGGTAAGCCGACTCAATTAATTGTTAAAAAATTACAAAATGGAAATTTTATTGGTGAAATGGGGTTTTATACAAACATTGGGCGTTCGGCTTCAATAATTGCGGAGGAAGACTGTGTGGTATATAAGTTTTCCAAAGATATTTTAAGTCAACTTGAAACCGAATGCCCACATCTTTCCAATGAGTTACATAAAGCGGTAATTCGCATGCTGTCCGATCGCTTATCCTATCATAATCGAGTATTAAATTTTTATTCCTCCATACTGATAGGATCTAATGGTGATGAGGAAAAAACCTGTTGAGAGGGTATCCGAAAGGGGGGTATCTTTATTTCTTACCCTCTGCCCACCATGCCCCAGGAGTACCTCCAGGCCTACATCGAAGAGACTATTGATTTTTGCATCACGATAAGAATTGGGTAATTGTGGATTAATTGAATTCCATCCATTGATTTAATAATGCAATTAACTCCCCTATCCCATCCTTCTTCAAAGATGAAAAAGATTGGACTGTAATCAAATGTTGCGCCAATTCGTAATACTTACGAACTTTGGATACGGTATTCTTTATTTCGCTGCGACTTAATTTATCTGATTTGGTTAATAAAATGTGTACGGGCAATCCCCGATCCAATGCCCAATCAACCATCATTACGTCCAGGTCCTTTAAAGGATGGCGAATATCCATCAACAGAATCAAACCTTTTAAACTTTTTCGGACCTCGAGATAATGGGCTAAATTTTCTTGCCAATCCATCTTCACTCGTAAAGCAACTTTGGCATAACCATAACCCGGTAAATCAACAAGACGGTGTGCTTCATCCAACTGAAACAAATTAATCAGCTGGGTTCGCCCAGGCGTTTTACTTGTACGGGCAAGATTTTTAATTCCCGTTAAGCAATTTAAAGCACTAGATTTTCCAGCATTAGAACGTCCAGCAAAAGCTACTTCATAACCTGAATCGTCAGGCAACTGGGATACGCGTGCAGCACTTTTTAGAAATACTGCTTTAGAATAAGGGTTTTCAAACATGAACATAATACTTTTTGGGATTTCAACCAAGACAGTGTACCATTACTTGAGAGTTAATGATGAGAAATCGATGAAAAAATTTGTACTCGCTTTTATTCTATTCGCACCAACCATTCTTTTTGCTCAAGAAGATAGTCCATCCGTTGCCAATAAGGCGATTGTATGTACTGCTTGTCATGGACAACAAGGTAATAGTACAAATCCTGAATGGCCTAATATTGCCGGACAACACCCTAAATATTTTGTTAAGCAACTTAAAGACATGAAGCACCGCTCTTTACGCGACGCACCAACAATGAATGCCCTGGTTTCTACTTTGAGCGCCCAGGACATGGATGACTTGGCTGCATATTATGCTAAAATGCCAGTTGCTCAAGGCAGTACACCTGAACACTTTCTGAAACGGGGTGAACAAATCTACCGTGGAGGAGATTTTGCAAAAAAGATCACGGCATGTATCGCCTGCCATGGTCCTAAAGGCACGGGCAACGCCCAAGCGGGTTTTCCAGTTCTTTCTGGCCAACATTCTGCTTATACTGTATTACAATTAAATGCATTTAAAGAGGGCAAACGAAAAAACGATTTGAACCATATTATGCAAGACATTAGCAGCAAAATGAGCCAAGAGGACATGGAAGCTGTAGCACATTATATTGAAGGTTTACATTAGGAAACTAAATTATGTTTAAAAAATTAATTGCTTTATTTTTTCTTTTACCAGCAATAGCTTTAGCTACATCATTTGTTGAAGGCAAAGATTATCAAATCGTGACCAACCCAAATGCCACAAATGACAAAAATAAAACGCCCGTTATCGAAGAGTTTTTTAGTTATGGTTGCCCATGGTGTTATAAAATCGAAGGACCACTTGATGTATGGGTAAGCGAAACAGGAAAAAACATACAATTTGAACGTGTACCGGTAATATTTAAACCTTCCTGGGAACTCTATGCCAAAGCCTATTACACGGCCAAAACATTAGCCCTTTCAGATAAAATAAACTCTTTATTATTTAAAACCATACAAGAAGATAAAAAACCACTGGATTCAAAACAAGCAATGATCCAGTTTTTTGTAGCACAAGGTGTGGATAGAGAAATCGCAAAAAGTGCTTTTGAGAACTCACCAACCATTGATATGCGAGTACAAAATGGCATGAGCTTGATGGCAAGCTATCAAATTAATGCCGTTCCTGCCTTCGTGGTGAATCATAAATACAAAACTGATTTGCAAATGGCTGGGAGCCCGGATCGCTTACTTGAAATATTGAGTTATCTATCGCGAAAATCAACATAATTCTCTAACTGTGTTTTTGCAATAATGAAGGGACACATTATGACATCAAAGCTAAAAAGAGAGCTGCAGCAATTTCTGGAGCAGGAACGAATAAGTATTCATTCAGGAATAGTAAACTACATGACTTATCAGTTGGCTGATATTAAAGTCAATGAAGAGCAGCTCTATCAAGGCTTTACTCTTGACAATGAAGAAACAATGGATAAAGAAAAAGTAACATTTTCCATTGCAACTGGGCTCGATTTTTCTCAAATCAAAAAAATACTCAACTTCTTTAAAATCCCCGAAGAAAAGTACCTACATGGCAAACCGATATTAATCAACGATGATACCATGATTGAGTACTTTCTTTTTAATTTTAAAAATCGTTTTCAAACCTTAAAAGAAACTTCACCTGAAATTATCGCCCAATATAAGGCACTATCTGCCCCACTTTTAGAGGCAAATGCTAAAAACATACTCAAAAAGAACCTTGATGAAGTAAAGTTCATGATAATGGCTAATTACCCAGGCACGTCATTCACGCAGACAATAAAAAACCTCATCAGTTTCATTTCAACTTTATCAGGGCGCATCCTTGATTTAGAGAATTTTCCACATTTGTATGTAGATGTCTTAAAAAGCAAACAAGAGATAAATCATTTTTTGCAACTACCAGAAATTAATGGAAAGCCAAAATTATACGCACAACTCATAATGTTGTTGGATAGTATTGCTTTATTTGAGTGTTATCATCGCAATGAATCAGTTCTTAGCAATATTGGGCTGCATAAAGAATTTAAAGAATTTTTAATTCCCTATCGTATTAATCCAGAAAAATGTGATTTGCTCGGGCATGTAATTTTATCTTTAGCGAATGTAAAAATTCACACTGCAAACTTATCACGACTTACCCCCGGCGAAGATCGCGCTCGTTTGGTGATAACATTTAAAAATATTAGCGAAGAAAATGTAAGTAAAATCGTTGCATGCATGCACCGACTCGGCGATGGAACTGCTTTTGTAATGGATGGAAGAACACCTTCTTCTACAGTATCTGATCCATATTTAGTTTTAAGAAATCAAGAATATCCGTTGTATAAAAATGAAAATGAAGAACAAACAACCAAACTCTATGAAAAATGCAGTATCGAAGTTGATGGTAACTTTTTCCATACGTGTGTTTATCCTAAAATCAAAGAAAATATTGCCCAACTAGCCGCGCAACAGCAATTAGGGAATTATCAAGAAACATCAAAAGAAGACTTTAAATTTACTGTAGAAACAGCTCGAGTCAGCGAGCATAGTATGTTTGAAAAATACCCAAACTCTGCAAGTCAATTCGATACACCCAATAAAAAAAGCTCACGAACCTGCATTTGTAGCCTACTAAAGAATTAAATTAGCCGAAAGAAGATGCCGCCAATATGCCACGGCATCTCCTCTGAGTTTAAAAATCCTTACCGTGTGGTTTTACAAAAAAACCTATCCTTGCTTATCAATTCCCTAATATCACTTAATTCAATAATTGCTGACGGCATGCTGCATAAAAAGTTCAACGCATGTCTCAAAATTTTAGATAGTGGGCTATGAGAAAGGATACTCCAATATGGATTTTCCTGTTCATACAATTGATCCGCCCTTTCAATGAGATCTAATATTTTAATACAGAACACATTCAGGGCAGAAGGATCAGTAGCTTTAAGAAACTGTTCAAGGCTGTGATGATATTCCTCACTTAATAGATTTTCTTTAGGGTATTGACTGCATGCTGAAAACAAACTTGAACGGTTTTTCTGCATACTTAATAAATAATTATGGTATTGCCCTTCCAATATGGGCTTAATTTTTTTTATTTGCGCCAAAAAGTAAATTTGCCTGCTTAATAATTTGAATCCTTCCTTAACATTAATTTCTTTACGCGCAGAGGTTTCTATATAAGTTAGACCAAAATGGTTTGCCAGTTCGTTAGCCTCCTTGCAGGATACATTCCTCAATTCAATTAAATCAGATTTACAACCTACAAGAATGATGGGTGCTTCTTTATTACTTGCCCTAAAACGCTCGATTAAGACTTTGGCATTGTAAAATGATCGGAGGTTAGTAAGATCAAAACAAATAAAGGCACCATCAGCATGATGAAAATAGGACGTAACGATCTTCTGAAGTCCAGGAGCTCCGGAAGCATCCCAAATGCGTAACTTTATTGTTTTATTATAAATTCCAAGAAATTTTATTTTCTGATCAACACCCATGGTGTCGAAATAGTTATTAAAATCTGCATTGCCACAAAGACTTGCCAGTAAACAGGATTTGCCAACATAATTATCACCAAGAAGGATTATTTTTAAATGTTCATCATATTCTTCTTTGTGCTCCATGCTAAATAACCTTCAATCAATTTGAACAAATAATAATAAATTAATCAGATGAATATAAATATTCTTTAGCAAATAAATTGGACTTTTTGAAAAGGAGTTTTAATGATGCATTTTATGCACCTATGCCGGGATTTTCCAAACTTAAAATACCCGTATTAAAATCGTAAGCAAAAATCTCTGCATAGCGCCCCCAATCAATCATTGTGCGTAAAACACGCTCGGCTTCCTTTTCGCTTAAATAATCTTCAAGTTTACTTAAAAATCGTTCTTCCGAAACTCTATGGCCGACTTTTTCATCTAAAATTCTGCGAATGTAACGTGCAAGAGGTACTTTCTCCAATAATCTACGTGCAAATAATTGTTTACGCTCCTGGAGATCAGCCTCGGAAAATTGCTTTCCTAAATCACTTAATTGAATATCGCCCGCAGAAACTTTAGCAAAACCTAATATTTCTAATGTTTCAAGTATAGGGAATAGATCATCAATATTCATCATGAGTTCATCAGCAAGCTCTGGAAGGTCAATACGCTCTTCAAAAGAAGTCATAGTTTCAATCAAACCCGTTAGCTCTGAAGGCTCTACTTCAGGCAAACGATAACCTAAACCAATTTGCCGCTCTCTTTGGGCACGCTTCGCTTTTTCTTTAGGTCCAGTAGTCATTAAAGTATAAATTTTATCGACTAAAGCTCGAAATTCAGAGGATTCGGGATCACGGGGTTGTGGTAAAGTTACAGGTAATTCAGCTCGAATATATCCAGGATCATTGCCAAAAATAACGATTCTGTCTGCCAAAGTAGCAGCTTCTTCAATATTATGGGTTACCAATAAAATTCCATTCGTATTTGTTTTCTTCTCTTTCCATAACTCCAACAAGTCAGATTTTAAGTTTTCCGCAGTAAGCACATCAAGTGCAGAAAAAGGCTCATCCATTAACAAAACATCGGGGTTAATCACTAAAGCACGCGCAAAACCAACACGTTGGCGCATACCGCCTGACAATTCTTTTGGGAAAGCAGATTCAAAACCATCAAGACCAATAATATCAATTGCTTCAATAGCACGATGCCTTCGCTCTTCTCGGCTAACACCTTGAGCTTCAAGACCAAGCTCTACATTTTCTAATACAGTAAGCCACGGCATCAACGCAAAAGATTGAAAAACCATCGCAATACCATCAACGGGTCGCATAACTGGTTTTCCCCTGTAAGTCACAGAGCCGCTTGTTGGAGCAACCAGACCGGCAATAATACGCAACAACGTCGATTTGCCTGAACCAGATTTACCTAATAAAGCAACAATTTCACCTTCTTGCAGTTTAAAATTAACATCCTCGAGCACCAGCAAATTTTGCTCTGATGATTTTTTAAACGACTTACTTAAACTTTCTATAGAAATAATGGTTTCAGACATAATGATTTATTAATTAAAATTAAAACGTTCTTCCGCTAACCGATATAACGGACGCCAAATCAAGTGGTTAAAAGCAAGTACATACAAACACATCATCGCTGTACCTAAAGCAATTTTTGGGAAATCCCCTGTTGCTGTACTGGCTTGGATGTATTCACCTAAACCGGTGGCTCTAAGCGTAGTATTTCCCCAACTTACAAATTCTGCCACGATGCTGGCATTCCATGCACCACCTGCTGCAGTTATGGCGCCAGTAATATAAAAAGGAAAGATCCCTGGAACTGCTAATCTTTTCCACCAAAGCCATCCTTTCAAACCAAAATTATCTGCTGCGAGATACAGTTCGCGCGGGATTGCCGATGCACCCGCAATCACATTAAATAAAATATACCATTGAGTCCCGAGGATCATCAGTGGAGTAACCCAAATTTCTACATTTAAATGGAATTTAACAATAGCAATAACAAATAAAGGATAAAATAAATTAGCTGGGAAGGCGGCGACGAATTGAATCACTGGCTGTATTTTTTGTGCAATCCTTGGTCTCATACCTATCCATACACCTACTGGAATCCAAATTAATGAACTCAGGATAATTAGACATATAACACGTGTCCCTGTTGCTGCGCCAAGCAAGAATACGTGAACAATATCACTAATTTTCAGCTCTGCAAGAATGAAGCGCAGCAAAAACCATGCTCCTGAACACACACATAAAAAGACAAAGGCCCCCCAAAATCGATCAAGACGCCGTTGTTTTTTTAAATCAATTTCCTTAACTGCTTTGGATTCATTAAGGCGCATCCAGCGTGCATTCACAAAATGATCGGTGAAAACCCCAATAATCTCGGCGAATTGCTTCATTAAACGACTGCCACGCATCCAATCCACCAACCAAGATTGATATTCCGCTTCATCATGCGAGGTTTCTGCTTTAAATTTCTCTGACCATGCAATTAAAGGGCGAAAGAAAATTTGATCATACAAAAAAATCACAATAACCATCGTTAAAATTGCATAACCAACTGCATGTAAATCGCGTTGCTGTATGGCTAAAGCGATATAGGAGCCCACTCCGGGTAAGCGGATGTTTTGATGCGCGACAGAAATCGCTTCAGACAGGACCACAAAGAACCAGCTCGCAGACATGGAAACCATCATATTCCATAATAAACTTGACATGGAAAAAGGTACTTCCAGTTTCCAAAAACGCTGCCATGCGGATAATCGAAACATGGAAGCTACTTCTTTTAAATCATGAGGCAGTGTTTTTATGGATTGATAAAAACCAAAAGTCATATTCCATACCTGGGCACAAAAAATAGCGAATATGGAAGCACACTCCGGTCCTAACAGACTATTTGGAAACAAGTGAATAAACCCTGTTACTGTAATCGATAAAAAGCTTAAGACAGGTATGGATTGCAAGATATCAATAGCTGGAATAATTATCTGCTCTGCACGTCGATTTTTAGCAGCCCAAAGCCCAACAGTAAATGTAAAAATTATGGAAAAGAATAAGGCGATAAACATACGCAACACGGTACGCAACGCATAAAAAGGAAGGTTGGAAGGATCTAAAGAAATGGGGATCTGTTCTCCTAGTTGATATGGAGTAGCCATTTGTGAACCAGCCCAACCTAAAAAAAACAGGATAGAAAAAATAAGAATAAGAAGCAGTAAATCCCAACGATTTATATATCGACCGACTCTATCAGGATTAGCAAAGTAGAACCGACTTTCCCGCACTATGCCCCCTTAATAAACTTTGGTTGATACAACGAAATACACTTTGCAGAATCAAACAAACAGTATACACTAAAAATGCAGTTACAGTTATTTCCATATCCGTTTGATATGCTGCATAAAATACCATAAAGAAGGCTTAATCAATAGATAAAAGCCGTTGAAATATTATCCTAAATTGCTCATTATAATGATTAATCGATCAGTTGGTGATTATCCTTAATTAAAGACAATCGAAAAAAACAAAACATTTAGATTAATAATTGAACTTTTATGGAATTTAGGTGTCTAATATAGTGAGCATTTCCCCCGAATGCTTAACTTCGCTTTACCCCCTCTTAAGCGAAGAAATGTTTAGATTCATGATCTAAACACACAATTTACCCCGGCTCCAGCCGGGGATTTTTTTAGTATCCACTTAGGCCCACTGCTATTGACCTGGGGGGAAACTTTTCACGAAAGGGAAAATCCATTTCTCCTGTGTATAGAGTCTGCATTTCCGCAGTTAATGGCGGTGGTTTTCTGCCCTAAGCCCGAAATACTGTTTTTGCCCCATCTTGTTTCAAAATAAAGCTTTTTTCCAGGATTCAAGCTAAATAAGAACTCAAATACTTCTTATTGGAAGTGGTGAATTTCAGTAAAAATGATTAAAATCAATCTATTCCATTGACAATCGAGGCATTATTCATGAATAAAAAATTAACAAGCTTCCTGGGGATACTGTTGCTCATTTCTCAATTCAGTTATGCACAACCTGATCCCGTGCAATTATCAGTCTGGGTCAATGAAGCTATTGTTGCCACATACACCTATAGTTATAAAAACTATTTAGAAGATCAAAAAAGAATAGCCAAATATTTTACGGCTGATGGCTGGATAGCATACAGCAATGCATTAAATGCTTCAAAATTACCCGAGGCCATACAAAAAAATCTTTATTATGTAAGCGCTGTAGCGACTGAACCACCTGTTATTTCTAACATTGACGCCACGCATTGGAAAGCGACTATGGGTTTATTAGTTGTATACCAAAATCCCCAATATCAGCAAAAACAGCATTTGAAAGTAACCATCAATTTTATGACAGCCCCCTCAGGCCAGGGCGTAAGAGGCTACACTATTTCGAGTCTACAATCTGTGGTCAACAAAACACCCTGTAAATGTGATGTTGAACAAGAGAGCCCCCTCTTACCACCGAGTAAACCTAACTCAGGTAACGCCAAACAATAAGTCCCAAATGCAAGACGATGAATGCGCCAATCAAAATTAAAATGATATTTAACTTGGTTGGCACAGTTACATCCAAAGCGGATTGCTCTGGATTATTTGGATTATAATAAACATCAATTTCTTTATCCTCTTTAAAAGCAACTGCAGCCTTATATGCAATATTTCTAGAATATTTACTATTTGGATTATTATGAGCAGTATCTAAAAATAAATATTCTCCAGTCAGATCTTTATCATAAACTTGATAAGAATATTCAATTTTAGGCCAAACACTATGGCCCACTTCCGTCCATTTACAAGAGGTAATACGGCCTTTGGTGATTAACCAGGATTTCGCACGCACTAATACCTGCCTGTCTTGCCAAAAATGTCTAAACAGAATCAAAAGAAAAAATAACCAAACTAAATCGAGCATCCATCGCAAAAAAAATAGCCCTGTCATTAAAGTAGTCCTAAGAAATATGCTTTATGCAATATACAGTATATACCGCAATAGGTATAATCATTGGCATCAAGGTTCTATTATAAGGATATGCAATGATTGCTAAAACTCCTCTTTATGCCACACACTTGGAATGTGGTGCAAAAATGGTTGATTTTCATGGCTGGGAAATGCCGTTGCATTATGGATCTCAGATCACAGAACATCAGCATGTACGCAAAGATGCAGGTATGTTTGATGTCTCTCACATGACCATAGTCGATGTACTTGGTGCTGGTTGTCGTCAATTTTTACGCAAACTTCTCACTAATGATGTTGACTTGTTGGAGCATAACGGCAAAGCACTGTACAGCTGCATGTGCAATGAGCATGGCGGAATTATTGATGACCTTATTGTTTATCAGCGTGCTTCAGATAATTACAGGATTATTCTCAACTCAGCTACCCGAGAAAATGATTTAGCCTGGATTCGCAAAAAAAGTGAGGGGTTTGCTGTTGGCTTGCAAGAGCGAACAGAGTTGGCCATGCTTGCCATACAAGGCCCTAATGCGATAGAAAAGGTGTTAACAACACTTAATCCTGCACAAAGTGATGCTGTTTCTACATTAACCCATTTTGAATGCGTTGATGTAGAAAATTGGTTTTTTGCACGTACAGGATACACTGGAGAAGACGGTTTAGAAATTATTGTTCCACAAGAAATAATTGTGCAATTATGGCATGATTTGCTAAAAGCACACATACATCCTTGTGGCCTGGCTGCTCGAGATACTTTAAGATTAGAAGCCGGCATGCTTCTTTATGGTCAAGATATGGATGAAACTACCAGTCCATTGGAATCAGGCCTATCCTGGACCATTAAGTGGGAACCCGAAGATCGCGACTTTATTGGAATGGGGGCTTTATTTTCACAAAAGCAAATAGGAATTAAACGCAAAATGATAGGACTTACCTTATTAGACAAAGGAGTCATGCGCCATGGGCAAAGGGTTGTTGTTCCCGGTTGTTCCGATGGAATTATTACCAGTGGAAGCTACTCTCCTACATTAGAAAAATCTATCGCGCTGGCACGAGTTCCTGTTGAAACGGGTGAGGAAGTAATGGTAGATATTCGTGGTAAATTAGTTCCCGCAAAAGTAGGTAAGCCACGCTTTGTCAAATTGGGAAAAGCCATTTAACGTCACATTATTTATAAGCAATTGAGTTCATAGCGAGCAAGAACAGGGAGTTATAGATGCTAATTTTTAGTGGTACAAACGTCTGAGGTCCCACCTCGCTTCATTTAAGCTACACAAAAAATGAGGATAAATACAATGAATGATTTAAAATTCACAATGACACACGAATGGCTAAAAAAAGAAAATGAAGAGGTCACTGTAGGCATTACAGATCATGCCCAAGAACTTTTAGGGGACATGGTTTTTGTCGAGCTTCCAGAAATAGGTGATCAGGTAAGTGCCGGTGAAGAGTTAGGTGTCGTTGAATCGGTAAAAGCTGCTTCTGATTTTTACGCCCCTGTTAGTGGTATTGTCACGGCAGTTAATGAAATGGTTGTTGAAAATCCAGCACTCGTCAACAGCGATCCCTATGCCGCTGGTTGGCTAGTCAAACTAAAACCAAGCCATCCCGATGAAATAAATAGTTTATTAAATGCTGAACAATATCAAAATGAGATTGCCGAGGAACATTAATTATGCCTTATATCCCCCATACCCCTGAAGACATTAAGGTCATGCTAAATGCTATTGGAGTACAAGAAACACAAACCTTGTTTGATGAGATTCCCTTAGCTTTGCAATATGCAGGTTTTCAAAACATACCTGCTGGCATCAACGAAATGGATATGTTGAAAGAAGCACAAAACTTTGCAAATAAAAATCGTAATGGTGTTTGCTTCATGGGGGCAGGATGCTATGAACATCATATTCCTGCAGCAGTGTGGGATATTGCCTCTCGCGGCGAATTTTTAACCGCATATACGCCTTATCAAGCGGAGGCCAGTCAAGGCACCTTACAGCTACTCTACGAATATCAAACAATGATTTGTGAACTCACTGGCATGGATGTCTCTAATGCATCAATGTATGATGGCGCCACTTCTTTGGCGGAAGCCATTTTAATGGCAGTACGCATCAACAAACACAGTAAAACAAATCGTGTGTTAATAGCGGGTACTGTTCATCCTTTCTATCGTGAAACGGTTGAAACCATCTTACGTAATCAACATATCGAAGTCATTACGTTACCATTTGATGAAAAGAAAGGCGTTATCGCTCTTTCTGCATTAAAGCAATATTCTGGTGAGGATATTACTGCGCTCGTGATTGCACAGCCTAATTTCTTTGGTTGCCTTGAAAAAGTTAATGAATTGAGTGATTGGGCACATCAAAACAAAGTCATTAGTATCGCATGTGTAAACCCCGTATCGCTTGCATTATTAAAACCACCGAGTTTGTGGGGTAACCATGGCGTAGACATTGTTTGCGGTGAAGGGCAACCTTTAGGCTCGCCTATGGCTTCTGGAGGCCCTTATTTTGGTTTTTTAAGTACACGTATGAGCCATGTCCGCCAACTTCCAGGAAGATTGATTGGATGTACTGTAGATAAAGAGGGTAAAAGAGGGTTTACTTTAACATTACAAGCACGAGAACAACATATACGCCGCGCTAAAGCGACGTCAAACATTTGTACTAATCAAGGATTACTCGTTACCGCGGCAACCATCCACATGAGCCTATTGGGAGCAGAAGGATTACGCCAGGTAGCAAGCCAATGCCATCAAAACACACATCTATTGGCTGAGGTTTTAACCCAAATTGATGGTGTAAAGTTAGCTTTTGATGCCCCTTATTTTCATGAGGTATTGCTTCAATTAAATCAACCTGTTGATCAAGTATTAAAAGAGTTAGCCAATGCAGGCATTACAGGTGGTTATGCTCCAGCAATCCATTATCCTCGATTAGAAAATACCCTTTTGGTTTGTGCTACAGAAATGCGTACAGATGAAGAAATCGAGCTCTATGCAAATACATTAAAAGCCATCATGTCTCAACGAGGTGCCACATGTTCGTAATTCAGTTAACTTATCTAGTACCTCTTAATGAAGTAGATAAGTATTTACAGTCACACAGAGAATTTCTTGATTACTATTACAAACAAGGTTTATTGGTAGCTTCTGGCCCAATGAAACCACGGACAGGCGGGATCATCATTGCGGCTACAAATGATCGAGCCTATCTTGAATCCATATTCAAAAATGACCCTTATTATTTAGCAGAAATCGCGGAGTATCAGTTTATTGAATTTACCCCGGTCAATCATCGAGCTGAACTTAAAGAGCTTATTCAGAAAACGGAAGGCAAATTATGTTAATTTTTGAATTATCCCAAAATAACCGTCAAGCTACGGCACAAGCACCGAAAATTTCAAAGAGTAAATACGCCATTCCTGCCGAATTGGAGCGAAAAATACCACCTAGATTGCCTGCTTGCTCCGAATTACAAGTCGTGCGACATTTCACGCGCCTTTCCCATAAAAATTTTGCAATAGACAGTAATTTTTATCCCTTAGGTTCGTGTACCATGAAGTATAATCCGCGGGGGGTACATAAAGCAGCATCCAACCCGAATTTTCTCAACCGCCATCCACTTGCAACTGAACAAGACAGCCAGGGTTTTTTAGAGCCGCTTTATCGCTTGCAAGAATATATAGCCGAAATTACGGGGATGGCTGGGGTGTCTTTGACACCCATGGCAGGTTCTCAGGGTGAATTTGCAGGTGTTGCAATGATTAAAGCGTATCACCAATCTCGCGGTGATACTGCACGAGATGAAATGTTGATTCCAGATGCCGCCCATGGCACAAATCCAGCTTCTGCAGTCATGTGTGGATTTAAAATTGTTGAAATAGCTACTGCTGCAGACGGCGATATTGATCTTGAAGAGTTAAAGAGCAAACTTGGCCCTAAAACTGCAGGAATCATGTTAACCAATCCTTCTACACTCGGATTGTTTATGCGACAAATTAAAGAAATAGCTGCCCTGGTTCATCAAGCTGGTGGATTATTGTATTACGATGGTGCCAACCTTAATGCTATTTTAGGGAAAGTAAGGCCGGGGGATATGGGCTTTGATGTTATGCATTTAAATCTTCATAAAACCTTCGCTACCCCTCATGGCGGCGGCGGACCTGGCGCAGGTCCTGTTGCAGTAGGCAACCGTTTACTGCCCTTCATGCCATTACCAGTCGTGAAAAAAACAAACTCTGGGTACCAATGGGCATCTCAGCACGATTATCCCCAGAGTATAGGCCGATTATCCTGCTTTATGGGAAATGCGGGTATTTTACTGCGTGCTTATTTTTACATACGTGTACTCGGTAAAGAGGGTTTATTGCGTGTTTCAGAACATGCGACGCTAAACGCAAATTACCTCCTTAAAGAGTTAATCAAAGCAGGGTTTACTCCAGCCTATCCAAACAGACGTGCTTCGCATGAATTTATCTTAACACTAAGTCCGGAAAAGAAATCTTATGGGATTACCGCCATGGACATTGCCAAAAGATTATTGGATTATGGCATCCATGCCCCAACCACTTATTTTCCGTTGCTTATTCCTGAATGCTTGCTTATTGAGCCTACAGAAACCGAAAGCAAAGAAGAACTGGATCAGTTTGTACAGGTAATGAAATCTATCAAAGAAGAAGCAGCAACAAACCCTGGCATAGTTAAAGAGGCACCTCATTCTTTACCCGTTAAGCGACTGGACGATGTTAAGGCTGCCCGAGAACTGGATTTAAATTATTTTGCACGTGAAAACACCTCAGCAGGATAGACTCCCTTGCAATTGTTTCTCCCTGGAACTACCCTTCATACAAGCGGAAGGTTCAAGGAGAAACAACAACCCTTACTCTAAATTTCAACTTGCAGCATCCCCTGGAGAGACTCTCTTCGTTTTCAGAGACAAAGCTCTTGCAAAGAAGCGATTTCCTGTAGGAATTAGCTTGTACATAAATAGTATTAAGTCTATAAATATAATACACATACTTAAAAATATTTTTATTTAAGGAAAAAGCTTAAATGTCAATCAAGAACATAACTGTTCTCCATTTTCTTTTGCAAGACATCCATGCATGCATTGAGTTGAAATATATAGCTAAAGTACTTCCTTTACCCTTGCTTGAAATAGTACCATCTTCCCCAGTCTATTGCGCAGGCCTGATGAATCTTAAAAGTAAATGCATCCCTGTTCTTGATTTAGCGATTAGCATTGGTTTGCATCGAGAGCAAATATATCCCTTAAATATACCCGTTCTTCTATGCGATAACGGCTCACACCAGATAGGTTTAATCGTTGATAAAGTACTTGGTATCAATGAAATAGAGGAAACCAAACTTGAGGTTCATGAAGAATTTACAAATAGCAACTCACCTTTTTTTGGCGTCGTAACTCTGGAGACCGGGGTTTCACTATTAATCAATATTGATTGGGTATTTACGCTAAAACTTACACAAGAAATAACTCAAGTAACTAATTATGAACAACAATACTAATACCATAATAAATGAAATAAAAAAACTCGAGCCCGAGTTTATCGAGCTCATTCACAAACGATTTGGTCTTGTTATACGTATAAATCAGGCTACAGAACTCACAAAAACAATTATTGCCGCATGTATTAAATTTAATTACTTGCCTCAAGAATATCTAAACCATCTAAAAAGTTGTTCCTGTAATTCTTCATTGTTAGCTGATTTACTTGCATCGATTACCGTAGGCGAAAGCTATTTTTTCCGCGACAAGAACCAAATGCTCCTACTTGAAAAAATTCTTTTGCCTCAATTAATCAAAAAAAAGTCGAATGACTTTACTTTAAAAATCTGGAGTGCAGGTTGTTCTTCTGGTGAAGAAATATATACAATTGCCATGTTATTAACAGAATTGCTTCCCAATATCGATTCGTGGGACCTCTATTTAATAGGAACTGATATAAATACCAGCGCCCTCCAAAAAGCAAGCTCCGGCATTTATGGACAATGGTCGATGCGCTCTATTTCTGAAAAGTATGTAAAACGATATTTCAAAACAAATAATCGCTCATACATCCTTTCACCAGAAATTTGTGACTTGGTACAATTTAAATATCTTAATCTATGTGATAATAGCTATCCATCTATAATTAATGGAATATTTGATGTTGATTTAATATTATGCCGTAATGTGCTAATTTATTTTGATAATGAACTTGTTATAAAAATTATGAAAAAATTAAGCGCCTGTATGACCGAACATGGTTATCTGGTACTAGGCGCGTCAGATCCGATTGTTACATCAGGAACTAATCTTAGTTTTCATCATAATGATGCTATCTATTTCTCTCTAAATAAAGATGATGAAACAAAAAAGGATTTTAAATGACGATAAAAGAACAAAAGCACGCTTCTGAACTGATACCAAAAAGTGAAGAAGCATTATACATACTGCAAGCGAGAACCAGGCAACTCGCACAACAGGAAGTGGATAAAACTCAAAATAATGGCATTGCTTTTGTTCATTTCACACTTAACAAAAATGAACATTATGGAATTCCCTATCAATATGTCCAAGAAATTTTACATCATGTGGATTTGGTAAAACCTCCGTTCATCCCCCATTTTATTGCCGGGGTCATTAATTGGCGAGGGGCATTAATTACTGTGATCGATCTAATCCGATTTTTTCATCCGCATCCTTCTGGGCATAAACAAAAAAACGATTTTATTATCGTCATTAATGCCAATAACATCACCCTTGCTTTACTAACCCCTCAAATCAAGGGAAGTGCTGTTTATCAGCCAAATCAATTGGCCATCCCATTATCGTCGACAAATGCAGCAAAACCTGAATATATTCTGGGATTGCATCATGCGGTTACAGCAATTATCCATGTTGAGGCTCTAATATCGAGTTTATGTTTGGAAATTAAAAAAAGTTTATACAGGAGAGGAGAGGTTCATGGAAACCACTAATAATCGAGGCTTTGTTATAACTGTTCGTGCTCGCTTAATCATTGGATTTATGACTCTTAGCCTTCCTTTATTGCTGTTAATTATGCTTTTAATACCCAAGGTTAACTTTGTAGTCCAATTAAGCCAAAAAATACGCAGTGAAAATTTGCCACAAATTATTGATAGCCAAATTTATGAGGTTCAAGACATCCTGGAACATTGGGCAATGACAGGCGACCCCGAAGACAAAATCCATTTCGAGCGCCTATGGGGTCAAATCACTAATATTAGAAATGAATGGAACCAGGCCATGCATTCTATAGAAAACCCCAAACTCCGAAATGAATGGGATAAACTAGAGGAACTATATTTACCCCTTTACGAGGTTCAAAGCTCGATTATCAATACGCCAAGGGATCCCAATAATCCTGATAATGTAGAAACAACGAGGAATAAAACAAGAAATATTCAAGATGCGATGCTTAAAATTATAGACGGTGCTTATTCTAATGAAACAGGGAAAAGATCGGGTGGCTTATTTTATTTGTTATCTCAAGAAATCGAAAAGAACACGACCAAAATTAATAAAAGTTTAGTTTCTATAAAAAACTCTGCCTATTGGCTACTCATTTTAGCTGTTATTTTAACCATTATTGTTCCCTATTTCACATCACGGGCGATGTCCATTCCAATCGATAAGGCAATAGATATTGCTGAACAAATTGCCGCAGGTGAACGCGATATAATGATCCAAATTCCAACCAGGGATAAATTAGGTAAACTTCTTTTATCCTTAAAAGCGATGCAAGAAGCGATTAAGAAGAATGAAGAGATTCTCCGTACTAAAGAAGAAGAATCTCGAATATTATTTGAAAAATTAGTCAGCTCATCAAAGAAATTTCGTGAACATAGTAGTAAAGTTGCCGCAGGCGACCTTAGAGAACATCTTGAAATTGATAAAGAAGACGTTTTACAAGATTTAGGTAAAGATTTAAATTTAATGACCGATGGCCTTGCATCCATTACAAAAAAAATTACCACCGCGGGCAATGAGATAGTGGCCATGGTTGAAACGATTCTTACTTCGGCCAATGAGCAAGCTGAAGGCATTACCTCACAAGCAACTGCAATTAATGAGATAAGCGCCTCTTTAGAAGAAATTGATAAAAGCTCAAAACAAACTATGGCTAAAGCACAAACGTTAAGGGAAGTTGCTAAAAATACATATGAGCAAGGAAAATTAGGTACGGAATCGGTAGCACAAAGCATTGAAGGGATTAATGCTTTAGAGGAAAAGATGAAGCTTATCGCTCAAACCATTCTTGACTTAAGCACCCACACCCAACAAATTGGGGATATCACTTCCGTAGTGAACACTCTAGCACAGCAATCAAAAATGCTGGCATTGAATGCATCCATTGAAGCATCTAAAGCAGGTGAAGCTGGAAAAGGATTTGCTGCTGTTGCCACTGAGGTCAGAAATCTTGCAGAACAATCAGAACAATCTACAGTACAGGTACAAAAAATTCTTGAAGATATCCGACGAACTACCGAAAAAGCCGTTACTGTTACCGAAGAAGGATCAAAAGCCCTTGAATCCGGGACAAAACTCATTGATAAAGCAGGTCAAGTCATTCAGACGCTTAGTAAAATGATCAATGAAGCCTCTATTTCAAGTCAGCACATTGAAGTAGCCATACGCCAGGAAACTGTAGGTATAGAGCAAATAGTCGAAAGTATGAATGAAATTAACCGCACTACATCCACTTTTTCAGGGGGCATTAAGGAATTGATGGATTTTATCCATAAGTTAGATGATATAGCAAAACATCTTAAAGATGGTGTGAATATTTATAAAGTTTAGAAGCTTTAATATGACTCCAGACGATCAGTTATTAAAACAGTTATTAGAAACATTTGGCCCAGAACTTGAGTCATTACTGTCAATTATTACTGAAAATTTAAGTAAAATTGAACGGGCAGAAGCAGTAAATGATCTCGATCTTATGATGGCGGACATTTCTCGTGCTGGACGCAACATTAAAGTTTCAGCATTTTCAGTAGGCATGCAAAATCTTGGCAAGATCGCTGAATTTGTGGAGCAACTGTTTGATCCGTTCCATAAAATATCAACAGAGATAATCCAATTAACATTTCGTGCGGTTGATGGGATGCGTGAAGCCATGCAGGATTTTATTGAAAAAAAACCCCTTTCCGCTAACCTTAATAAACTGTTATATCAACTCGAATCTCTTTCGCAGCGTGATAAAGATGAAGAAGAAAATCAAATCCCCCCCCCACAGACTACCTCTCATGAAAATAAATCCAATGAAGAAACATCTCCTTCAATACCTACCCCTTCTTCCTCAGATACTGAGTTTATTAAGAAAATCATTGAAACATTTAAAACAGAGCTACATGAGAACTTAATCACGATAACGGATGGATTATTACAGCTTGAGAAAGGAACTGACTCTGAACAAGACTTCCAGAATCTATTGGAAGAAATTTTTCGAGTTGCCCATAATATCAAAGGTTCCGCCCGAGGAGTAGGAGCCGTTGATGTAGGTGAAATTGCTCACTATTTAGAAGCTTTATTTGCTGCAATTCAGAAAAAAAAGATCGAGATTTCTTCTGAAATAATTAATCTTTGCTTGCAGTCAATTGATTATATGAATGAAGCGATACAATGCTTTAGTGAGCAACGGCCTTTATCATTTGACTTAGACAATCATTTGCAACAGCTAACCTGTTATGCTGAAGGCCGAACTCAAAAAGAAATAGCTTCTTATAGATCTCCAAGTAATCAAACCTCACTTAAGCCTAATGAAAAAGCCGGATTTCCAATCACCCCCCAAAAAAGCGAATTTGAATCAATACGCGTGTCCTTACAAAATTTGGAACGTATTTCAGTTTATATGGAAGAAATTCAAGCCATTAAAATTGCTATTGAAGAAAACTATGCCAAATTAACCAAGATTAATTTCAAATTAGAGCAGCTCACGAAGTCTTGGAAAAAAAACACCTTTGAGTTAATTAAAAATTATTCTGGAAATGAAATAAAACATGTGGATACCTTACCCTCCATAAACTTTACTGAACTCACAGAAGCCAAAAAAGCGGCTCATTTAATTGAAAGGGAGTTACGTATCCCCATCAGCGAATTATCAATTTTATTAAATGCACTTCAGGATGAAATTCGTACATTACGCCTTATTCCGGTAACAAATCAATTACGTTATTTACCACGCATAGTCCGTGACTTAGCACAAGAGCTAAACAAGGAAGTCAATTTCGAAATTAAAAGTAATCAAGTAAAAATTGATAAGCTAATCCTTGATGGCCTAAAAGATCCTATAGTCCACATTTTGCGTAATGCGATTGATCATGGTATTGAAAATAGTGAGGTTCGTCTGCGGGCTGGCAAATCACCGCAGGGAAATATAAGTATTGAGGTCGTGCAGAAAAACAATCAAATTGTGTTTAAAATAATCGATGATGGTGCAGGAATTAAAACTGAAGATGTGATCCGTAGCGCACTTCAAAAAAATATTATTACCCAGACCGAACTTGAAACGATGAAACAGGAAAATATTTATGATCTCCTTTTTCGGCCAGGGTTTTCTACTCGCAAGTCAGCGACCGATATTTCTGGAAGAGGCATAGGACTTGATGTTGTTCGATCGAATCTGCTTCGTTTAAAAGGCCAGGTTAATGTAGAAAGCCAAACAGGTAAAGGAACTATTTTTTTCTTACAGGTTCCTCTTACCTTAGCGACTGAACGCGGTTTAATTGTTATGTGCAGTAGCCAGACATTTGTAATTGTTACCAGCGCTGTAGAGTGTGTATTGCTGTTACAAAAGAAAGACATTGTTAATGTAGAAGGGAATCCAACCGTCCTTGTTAAGGAACAACCCATTTTGTTATGCTCGTTGTCAAAGGTATTGTCCCTTGATGAAAATAAGAAGAATCTCAAGGAAAATTTTTCTGTTGTTGTCATCAAGAAAGATGAAGAATGCCTTGCCTTGCTTGTCGACGAAATTATTGGTGAACGAGAAATAGTACTCAAACCACTACAAGAACCTTTAGCCAATATACCTTGTGTCATTGGGGCTACCTTAACAGGCAGCAATCAAATTAATTTCGTACTAAATTCTGCAGAGATAATAAAAAGGGTGCTGCTATAGTGAATGATTGCCTATGATAAAAATTTTAATTGTTGATGACTCACCTACAGAAACGGCACTAATCCAACATATCATTGAGTCTGCCAAGGATATGGAAGTGATTGGCGTCGCCAAAAATGGCAAGGAAGCAATTGAGTTAAACAAAAAATTAAAGCCCAACCTTATTACGATGGATATACATATGCCAGTCATGGATGGGCTAGAGGCCACTCGTATCATTATGGCCCATCATCCTACACCAATTGTGATCATTAGTTCCCTGATAAATAGCGAATCTGCCCAAGCTAGCTTTCATATTCTCGACGCAGGCGCATTAACTGCCCTAGAAAAACCGCAAAATGTATTTTCACCTTCTTTTGAAGACAGCAAAAATCATATCATTGATACTCTTCGTAGCCTTGCGGATATTCGAGTAGTAAAAAAGCCACTAAAAAGGCATTTAACACACGGCAGTTTCCTGGCGCACGCCAAGCATACGAGCGAGCCCCTTTATGAAATTATTGCTATGGGGGCCTCCATTGGTGGTCCCATAGCATTGAAAACTATTCTCTCCCAATTACCAGCAGATTTCCCTGTACCTATCGTAATTGTGCAACATATGAGTAGTGGTTTTATATGCGGGTTTGCTCAATGGCTTGCGGAAAATATAGCGCTTACCGTTAAAAATGCAGAAAATTATGAAACCTTAAAAGCAGGAGTAGTTTACATAGCCCCTGAGCATAAACATCTGGAGATCGATAAAGCTCATAAAAATTTAATCTGCAAATTAGTGGATGCTCCCCCTGTTTCCGGTTTTTGCCCTTCAATTACGCATTTATTTCAATCAATCGCCAGGGTTTCCAGAGAAAGAGCCATTGGTGTGCTTTTAACGGGAATGAGTGATGATGGCGCAACAGGATTATTGGAATTAAAACAAGCTCATGGGCATACTTTGATCCAAGACCAAGAAAGCTCTGTTGTGTTTGGCATGGGTGCTGTAGCACAATCATTAAACGCCGTAGACAAAGTAATTGAATTAGAGAATATTGCAGGTTATTTAACAAAAATTTGTACCATTACAAGCGAGTAACCTTTTTATGGAAAAAGAAAATCCATTGATTTTAGTTGTTGATGACAGTGCTACTATGCGTCTAATTACCTGCGATGCATTAATTAAAGTTGGTTTTAATGTAATTCAAGCTGAAAATGGTGAACGAGCATTATCACTACTGACAACTGCTAAACCCGACGCTGTATTACTGGATGTAGAAATGCCCGGTTTAAATGGTTTTCAAGTCTGTGCTGAAATTCGCAAATTACCTGATTGGCGTTACCTTCCGATTATGATTGTCACGGGTTTAGAAGATTATGAATCAATTAATCTTGCTTACCAGGCGGGAGCTACAGATTTTACCACAAAGCCGATTAACCCAACGTTACTTGGTTATCGTGTTCGTTATATGGTCCGAACCAATTCATATTTTCAAGAGTTGCAAATCGCTGAGCAAAAAGTTAGGGCATTAAATAACGAATTGCTCGACAAACTACTCCAAATTCAACAAAATGCCATAGCAGTAGCCCGTTTTGTCCCCCAAGATTTCCTTAAGGTACTGAATCGAAAAAACATTGCCGATATCAAATTAGGTGATTGGGTTGAAAAAGTCATGACAGTTCTTTTCTTGGATATCAAGTCCTTTACTTCCATTGCCGAGCAACTTTCCCCAGTTGAAATTTTTAATCTGATTAATACATTAATGAGCTATATGGAGCCGGTAATCCTTAGAAACTCTGGCGTTATTGATAAGTATATTGGCGATGCCATCATGGCATTATTCAATAATGCAGATGATGCCCTTGCAGCTGCATCGGAATTATTAGTCGCCCTAGACAATTTTAACGCTTCTCGAATACTCAATAATCTGGATCCTATACGTGTTGGCATTGGTATCAATACAGGGCATTTGATTTTAGGCACCGTTGGATTTGAAGAACGAATGGATTGCAGTGTTATTAGTGATGCGGTCAACATTGCTTCAAGGCTTGAAAACCTAACTCGAGTTTTTGATATTGAGTTATTAATCAGCGAACAAACCTTTATACAATTACAATACAAAGAACGATATAATTTTCGTTTTTTAGGATTGACCAAAGTAAAAGGTAAAAACTACCCTATTAAAATTTATGAAATCTTTAATCATAATTCACCTGTGGTAATTCAGCTTAAAAATGATTCAGCTGCTATTTTTACGACCGCTTTAAGTCATTATGAAGCAAAAAGATTTAATGAAGCATCAGAGCTTTTTAAACAAATTCTATCTATAAATCCCCAGGACTCATCTGCACATTATTTCCTGGAACAATGCAAGGAAAAAATGAAATAAAAGAAGGATGTAAGCATCCTTCTATTTATAGAATCAACCCGCTTTAATTTGATCGACAGCATTTTGATTGAGATGAGTGACGATCAAACTAATTAACTTTACTGCTTGATCATAATCACGTTTATCAAATACACCTGCTTGTTGATGGGCATAACGGATGGGCACTCCAATATTAATGCTTGGAACTCCTGAGCCTGAACCTTGTACTTTGGATCCATCTTGGCCATAACCTATTTCAGATTCTAATTGTACTTGGATGTTATTTTTTTTAGCCAAATCTAAAATCCAACTTAATAACTCTTGGTGAGGAATCATCGAACGATCATAAACAAATAACGTGGGACCTTTACCCAAAGCAATTTTACCTTTGCGAGCAGCAATCAATGCAGGATAATCATCAGCAATACCTACTTCAACATTAATGGTGACATCTGGATGGGTACTATTAAAAACGGTGCTTGCCCCACGTAACCCGACCTCTTCTTGTACGGTTGCAGCTGTAAAAAGCTGATTAGGATGTTGCTTATTTTTGATGGACTCCAGAACATCGCCTATCAACGCTAAACCTAATCGATCATCGAGTGCTTTTGCTAAATAACGATTCTCGCTTAAGGGACTAAATTGACTGGCAGGAGTCACTTGTAATCCTGGACGAACATTGAATTGAGTTTCAGCTTGCTCTTTTGTTTCGGCGCCAATATCCAGAAATACGGCATTAACCGCGGGCAATTTATTTTTTTTGGGTTCCTCAATAAGGTGAGTTGAGTCCATTCCGGAATAAGCAAGAATAGGACCATTAGGAGTCGAAACAGTCCAGCGTTGTGCAAAAATAACCGAGGCCGGAATACCACCTAGAGGGATAATCTTTAAAAAACCATCAGGCGTTATTGATTCAACCATATATCCAACTTCATCCATATGAGCCATTAACAGAACATTAGGACCTTGGGGATTGTCTTTATATAATCCAATTAAATTTCCCATGCCATCCACCGTAACGCGACTCATTGACTGTTGCCACTGTTGTTTTACCACATCACGAACGGATTTCTCAAACCCAGATGCACCTGCTAGATCAGTTAATTTTGCCAAAGAATTTTGATCGGCACTAACAGCAAAAGCCCCTGTCATCATTAAGACCATTAGGACTGCATTTATTTTTTTCATCATCAATATCCTTATTTAAACCCAAATTATTGCGCGATCATTCTACTATAGTAACAGCCCATTATTTAGGCTATTATTGTTTTTTTGTTATTGACCTATTTTTTGCCATGAAAACCGCCATTGTCATTCCTGCTCGTTATGCCTCCACCCGATTACCAGGAAAACCATTGGTGTATATTAAGGGGCAAACGATGCTCCAACGTGTAGTCCGTTTATCACTCGCCGCTATTGAAGGACTAAAAAACACTTCTGTAATCGTCGCAACTGATGATGATCGAATTGTCCAGCATTGTCATGAAATTGGCATTGCCTCTGTGATGACTTCCCCAGATGCTCCCAGTGGTACTGATCGCGTTGCTCAAGCAATACGGCAGATTCCGGACAAACCTGATTTCATTTTAAATATGCAAGGGGATGCACCTCTAACGCCCCCTGATTTTTTACGGGCAATGATCGATGCCTTCGCTGAGTCACCTTGTGATGTAGTAACTCCTGTGACCCAATTAACCTGGAAACAACTCGATGAGCTACGCCAGAATAAACAGATAACCCCTTTTAGTGGGACTACTGCCGTTTTCGATGAGCAAACTGGCAACGCTTTTTGGTTTAGTAAAAGTATTATTCCAGCTGTGCGCCAAGAAGAAAAGTTACGCCAAAATAGCGACAAGAGCCCTATATTTCGTCATATTGGTTTATACGGGTATTCGCTCAATATGCTGGAAAAGTATGTTACCTTACCTGAAAGTAAATTTGAAAAATTAGAAGGATTGGAACAATTGCGTCTCTTGGAAAATGGCTACACGATTCGTTGTGTTGCTGTTGATTATAAAAATCGCGTCAGCATGTCTGGTATTGATAGCCCGCAGGACGTCATTCGTGCTGAAGCATTGATCGCTAAATATGGTGACTTTTTAACTTCCTTACCCATTCAATCTCAAGAGAATTTATAATATGGCTACACGATTACTTGTCGCCCGTCATGGAAACACTTTCGCCCCTGGCGATGTGGTCCGCCGAGTAGGCACTACTGATTTATCTTTAGTGGCAAGCGGCTTAAATCAAGGCCGTTTACTTGGTGTTTACCTAAAGCAACAGCATCTTATCCCTGATGTGATTTTTACCTCAAAATTAAAACGCGCCATCCAGACAGCAGAACAAGCTCAGCTCACTATGGGCTCTGATTTGCCGATTGAAACCTTGTCCATTTTCAATGAAATCGATTATGGGCCTGATGAAAACCAACCAGAAGAGAATGTAATTGCTCGAATTGGAAAAGATGCGATGAGCGCTTGGGAAACCCAGGCTATAGTACCCCAAGGTTGGAGTGTTGATCCCGATACACTCATTAAAAATTGGCTGGATTTTTCTATCCATCTTCGCACAAATTATATGGGGAAAACATGTTTGGTCATCACCAGTAATGGAGTTGCCCGTTTTTTACCTCATTTAACAGGTAATTTTGCAGCATTCACTGGACAATATGGAATTAAAATTGCTACAGGAGCATTATGCATCTTTGAAAATAAAGAACATTCTGAACTTTGGGATTGTATCGCCTGGAATGTAAAGCCGCAGATTATGAGTTTTTAGGGGACATACCCCAATATACAAGCAATAAGACTATCACACCAATTATCGTGTAAACTCTATATGAGCGAAACTCCACTGCTATTTTATCAGGATTTGCCTGGGTTTCACTTTCACCCAGACAAAAATGTTAATGTCTCAAAATACATACCCTAGAGATCATCATAGTATTGTTTTAAGGCTTGCTGTACTTCCAAATTAAGCTTACCTGAATTTGGATCTATAGCGCTTACGGTATCACCAAGATAACCAATTGCCCAGAAAAAGAGGTTATTTGTTTCCATATTATCTTGTAAATAAGGCATCAATGAATTTGTAAAAAATGCTTTTCCTTTTGCAGTTTTCCAAGACGCTTCACCAAGAACAACAGGATAACCTGCTTTATATAAAAAACCCCATGACCAATCAAAACGTAATTGGCTTGCCATACCAGGCGAAGTTTCCCATCCAGCAACTTCAGCAGGATATACATGAGGTGAAAATACTAAATGGCTATTTTGAGCTTGTTCATCACCCATTAACCACTGCAAAGCAGATTGGTTAATTCCCTGCTGAACCAACTGATCCTTGAATTTAACTGCGTCAAAAGTCGCGATTCCACGTTGTGCCAATTGCTCATCGAGCAAAGGTTTAAAATCTTCACCCCAATTGCCTTTAAAGAAAACTCGCTCAAGACTACCGCACAACGAAGGATCGGGCGAATGGCTATATCCATTATCATCGGGTACTTGAGATTTAGGAACACAAATAACTGGATTATTTGAATCATCATTACCAGAGTCTGGGCCTTCCACAAATAACAATAAATCAGGATTATTTTTTTGCACTGCATTTGCAGCAGTTGCAATAACTTTTGTCCAAGGTACTTGAGAATCGTGGGGTTTAAACCAATTCAAACGATAAGGCTCATTGAAAATATCAATGCCTAGAACATTGTCTAATTGACGATCTTTAATTTCTTTAGCTAAAAAAGCGATATCTTGAATATATTGCGTCATGTCATAAACAGTTCCATCACGCATTGCATCACCATATCCTTGACGGTGATGGATATCAATCATTACTCTGATATTGTTCTTTTTAAATTCTTGTAAGACAATCCAAAAAGCCTGCCTTGGGCTAACTGCCTTTTCACAACCACTTCCATTGCTCTGCCAGGTTTTACAAAAAATACCATTACCGGCACTTGGTTTGGCTTTATCTGAAAGCCACTTATTCAAATCTACTTCACGCTGATCATCATAAAGCACTTCGGGTTGGATTGGTAAGCGTATGGTTTTAAAAGAGACCGCTGAGCTTTTATCAACCCCTGATTCAGGAAATTCCCACGGTTTACTGATTAAATCCATCATGCCAAAAGATCTAGGATTCGATTGAAGGGATGGAATTGCATAAAAAGGGTTGCTTTGTAATCCTTGAAGAACATTTGTATCTTGAAATCCAGACCATGATAATCCATCTACATGAACAACCTGGCCTTTTTCATCATATATTTTACTCTCTCGAGTTTGGTAGGAGTATGCATCCAATGCAAGTATTAATAAAGAACAACAACCTAATACTTTCATTTTTTTCATTCAATAAACCTCCGAATTAATGTTTAGACAAACGCAAAATGCACGTAATTTAACCATTGGAACATTATTTTACACAAGCAATTGTATTAATTTTGCTAAATTTTAACAAAAGAATAACAAATCGAGAGGTTAAATGAAGAATAACGAGGTCCTTTTGGCATAATAGCAGCACATGCCGCCAGCCCAACAGACCTCTATTTGAGATTTTGGAAAAAAATAATGACTTAACCTATACGGGCAAAGCGACGGTCATTTTCATAAATTGATTGTTTGACCAACTCATCCATATCTGCACTTGGCTCACAGGACTGGTAAGCTGTTTTTAATGGAGAAATATCTACTGTTGTTTTAGTCACATCATTTTGTAAATACCCATCGAGATTTCTAAAAGTAAGGTATTTATCTATAGCAAACTCGTGGCATTGTGCCATAGTCTCATCTTGGCATATGGAAAACTTAATTAAATGTTCTGCGTGAAATGGTTCCTGGCTTTTTGAAAAAACATATTGCAAGTCATAAAGCAAACTATCAGCACCAGCGCAAAAATAATAACCTGATTGGAATTTATTGTTCTCGAATATATCGCTACGAATATATCGACCTTCTCCAGGTTGTAAACCTGAAAGAGTCACCGTATGAGCTGCTATTTCTTTAGGACCATTAGCAAAAGCCAAGCCGGTTAAAACAAAACCTAATAAAATCGAGGTTACTTTCATCATTCTGTTTTAGCTCCTAATGTGAAATAAATATTCCTTACATGTTTATATCCTTAAACCATACCAAGGAACAAGAAAAATTAAGAGGCATTGACTATTATCTACGCGACATAAATCGAGACAAGTAGATGTATGGAGATAAATTAGCAACAGCCCTTAATAATTGATAACTTTAACAAATTTTTTAGCACTAATGAATTTCAGCACAGCATTATACCCTATTTCATACGATTAGTGTAAAAAATTATAAATTAATTCGGATTTTGATCGAAAAAATGCTCACCGCTGAGCTTAATATAATCTTTTTGCTCAAAAAATTATCTTCGAATATAAAAATAACTAGTTGATTTCATAATAAAAGAACTTTTCTATTGAAAAAAAATAAGTTATAACATTCTTACCATAGCTTATGGATCATTAAGCAACCAGGATGTAGTAGCAGCATGACGCTGAAAAATATTTTTTCATGGAGTGAGAAAATGAACAGTAAAGTATTTTCGCAACGTTTCAATCGCGAATTAGCTTCTTTAGGGTTCCCGGAAGAGTTAACTGAAAAAACAAAAGCGGTATCTAAGGTATTTGGTGTTTCACGTCATTTAGCAAACTCCTTTATTTTTGGTCACATACTTCCCGGAGATGATCAGCTCAACAAAATCGCTGAAATATTGGAAGTTTGTCCTCAATGGTTAGGTGGTGCCAGTGACCGTAAAAGAACTTATCTAAACCGCGAGACAGCAGATAGCATATCTTAAAAACAGTAACTAAGGCATTTTTGCATCCATTGACGCCATTTGAGATAATTACTGAAATTATTATATACTATATAAATAATCTTGCTGTATCTAATCTTAATTAGAGCTGATGCAGCAAATTATTTCCTATATATCTTTAAATGCTTTGAGTTCGCGGATTATAACCATCATGGAATGCTTAAGTTTTTGTATTGGTAAGTCAATTGATTTAACACGTGTAGATAATTATTTTAAAAACGCTTCGGGTAAATTTACAGCGATTAAGACTCGCGATGTACTGAAGCTAAGTGCTAATCATAATAAAAATCATACCGTATTTATTTTTAAAAACGGCGCTGTAGTTTCTTGGGGAGTCAAACGTTATCAAATTAACGATTATTTGAATATTGTTAAAAGCCTCATTGATAAACCTGTAGCTCTTTTGGTCCATGATGAATTTCATTATCAATATGGTAGTAAAACTACTATAGAACCCCATGATTTTTTTGATGTAGATTGTTTAACGATCGAAGATGACAGTGATGAGTTAAAACTTAGCCTGTCTTATGGATTTTCTCAATCAGTTAAGTTGCAGTATTTTGAAACCATTATTGAAGTGCTGATCGAAAAATACAACCCTATGATTCAAAAACTTTCTCTATCAGGTGAAATGGAAATTAGTCGTACACAAATACAGCAAATTATTGGTGAAATTCTTGGCGCGAAAAGCGAAATGAACTTAATTAGTAATTTTCTTTATCACCCAAAATATTTTTGGCAACATCCAACATTAGAAGAACACTTTACGATGCTTGAACGCTACTTGCACATACAAAGACGCGTCAACGCAATCAATCATCGTCTCGATACTCTAAATGAAATCTTTGATATGTTTAATAACTACCTTGATAATCGGCATGGCCATAATTTGGAAATAATCATTATCATTTTAATCACTTTAGAAATTATTATTGCGGTTCTAAATTTGCATTTTTAATCAATTAATAAGAGCAAATTTCGTTAAAACCAGCTATTCTTAACAGAAATAGTTACGATTAACAAAATTATGCTAAGTAATACAAATCAACTCACTGAGGATCAACTTAAGGATCTAGAACAATTAAAAGCCATCTGTAAAAAAAGCGATGGCAGTGTTCCCAATTTATATACTCATTTATTAACCCAAAAAAGAAACTTTCCAACTATTTTGTTGAACTATGAAAACCAAAAATTAATCGGTTTCTTAAGTGTTTATTTTTTTTATGATGATGCCGTAGAAGTTTCTCTGCTTATACATCCATCTTTTCGTCGCCAGGGTATGGCTAAAAAATTGCTTCGGAGTATTTTACCTCTTATAAAGGAACAAAATTTTTTCAAACTAATATTTTCAAGTCCTGCTCATTTAAATCACCATTGGCTACCTGATCTTGGATGTTCCTATATGCATAGCGAATACTACATGGAACGTAATGATTTAAGCCCTTTGCTCGATTATAAAAAGGACTTAACTTTTCGTACCGCAACCCTTAAAGATATTCCTTTTCTTTGTGTTCTGGACGAATCCTGTTTTTTTAAAAAGCAAGCAGAATTAATTCCACGTTTCGAACACATACTCGGTGATAGAAACTATCAAATAATACTCGCTTTTGAAGACAACCATATCGTTGGGAAAGCCCATTTACGTTGGCAAAAGGATGGAGCAACACTTTCAGATATTGCTGTATTACCCATCAGACAAGGGAAAGGATTGGGAACCGCCTTGATAGCGCACTGTATTAATTTTGCATTAAGTGAAGGAAAACCACATCTTAATCTCGATGTGGAAACACATAATCAAAAAGCACTTAACCTATATTCTCGTCTTGGTTTCCTCACGCAAAATGCATGTGATTATTGGGAAATTGATCTCTACCAATTGGAAAAACTCATAAAACAGAAACGTGGAAATCAGGAAGAGTCTAAAGCAGAGGATAAGTAGGATTGCTGGGTTTAGAAGGATGATTGTCAGTGAATAAACCGATTGTCCTTAAGTGATGCTTTATAAAAACACCAATCTTATAAATATCTTTAGGACTGTAATAAGACTCGGTTGCTAACAAAATCTATAAGATCATCATTCATTTTGAGTTTACTAGATTAGCTAACGGTAGTAATAGGGGCTTAATAAGGGTTTACTCAAGATAGAACTTGACAAAATTTAAAGCCCACCTTTAGTATTGGACTGAAAAAATGGAACAATTCAATTCTCATTCATTTTTTATACGTATATTTAAGAACGAGTTTGCTGTTGATAAAAACTAAAGGATCATTAATGAAAAAAAGGGTTGTAATAACCGGTATGGAGGTAACTTCTTCCATAGGAACTGGACTCAGCAAATTCTGGGCGGCCGCAAGTCAAGGACAGTGCGGCATAAAACGCATTCAATGCTATGATCCTTCTCCTTATCCAACCCAAATAGCAGGTGAAATAACTGACTTTTCATTAGAACATCTTCCTGAATTGAATAAAAACAAGCGCTACGTGCGTGTAGCCCAATTTGCCTTATATTGCACAAACAATGCATTATTACAGTCTGGGCTTACTGAGCATGAATTACGCAAGGCAGGAACATACATAGGTACAGGAATGGGAGGTTATCCTGAATCGGAAACAAGTTATAGGATGTTTTTCACCAATAACTGGAAAAAGATGCAGCCTTTAACTGTAATTAGAGGGATGCCCAATTCCGTTGCAAACTTCATTGCCATTGCATTCGGGATCGGCGGGCCCAACTCTACAATTTCAAATGCGTGCGTTTCATCAGCTGATGCTATAGGCGCAGCATACCAACAAATTTCTCAAGGCATCATTTCTACGGCTATCTGTGGAGGAACCGAAGCGCCACTTTGGGAATCCATGATGTCTGCATGGTGTAAACTTAAAGTGATGTCTATTAATAACGAGAACCCAACAAAAGCTTGTCGTCCATTTGATCTTAATCGTGAAGGAATGGTCATGGCAGAGGGTGCTGGAATTTTAGTCCTTGAAGAATTAAGCCAAGCACTGGCAAGGGGGGCTCCCATTTTTGCAGAAATCATCGGCTTTGGTGCCAGCTGTGATGCGTTTCACATCACCGCCCCTTCTTCTGAAGGGCAGCAACGCGCTATCCAGGCAGCTTTGGATGATGCAAGAGTTTCACCTCAAGATATCCAATATATAAAAGCACACGGTACCGGAACTACTTTAAATGATGCAACTGAAACTCAAACCATTAAATCCATATTCAGGGAAAGAGCCTATGAAATTCCAATCACTGCGCAAAAGGCAATGATAGGCCACTCTATAGGTGCCTCTGGAGTGATGGAGATTATATCCTCATGCTTGAGTCTACAACATAATCTATTACTACCAACAATCAATTTAGAAACTCCAGATCCGGTGTGTGATCTTGATTATGTCCCTCATAAGGCACGTGAAAAATCTATTGATATTGCATTATCTAACCATTTTGCCTTTGGAGGCGCCAATACTGCTTTAATTCTACGTAGGTATGTACGCTAAAAATAGCTTACGACAAATGCAGGATTGTTAGCACGAATATTTTTCAAGCAGCTTTGTTGAAAACTAACGTTTTAAAACTAAATCAGCGTTCGAAGAACGTCACCTCTTCGCGAATCGCCGCCTCTTAATCACATCTGCGACCATACCCCGCCGGTTCATCCGCGGGGTTTAGTGTTTTAGTGCGGCGCTCTTGGATTTTGCCAACACTTAAAACATATAACTTAAGCTAAATAACAATTCTGTAGTGTATAAATGAGGCATGCCTGGGCCTTGATTAAGAGTAGCCCCATCCCCACCCAAATAATTTTTTCCCCAGTCGGCAAATTCAGCACCCACACCTACTTGCCAATTGGGAGTTAACATCTTCTGGATACCTGCCCCCAGAGTATAAGAAAAAGCAACAACACTGCTGGTGCCAAACCAATATGTAGGGAAAAGAACAGGATCTATTGTTGTAGAAGAATAATCATGGGAATGGTTCCAACCGACACCAAAACTTCCGCTAAGATATGGTTGTACGGTTTGAAATCCATTGGCAATAAGTTTACCCTTCATTTCTGCACGAACATGGCTTACCCTATACTGATAAGCATAAACATTGGGAATGCCGTTGACATTAACCACCCCAGAAAGATAAGCGTCACTAGCTGCTGCAACGCCAAGACCCAATTGCCCAATGATATTAGTTGTGCCAATAAAACGCTGTAACCCAAAAAAGATCTCACCTGTACCTAAAAAATCAGATTCTGAGTCAGCAATATAATAGTTAAACAATGGTGCGGGATAAGGATAAAGGTATTGATCTTTTCCAGGATCAGACCATGCAGGCCCCCCACTAATTGTAATAATCGATGACCATACTTGAGGTATTACTGGAGCATATGGGTCTACGGCAAAAACATTCATGGAAAATAAAGCACAAAACGCCAAGACTACTAGTTTTTTAAACATACCTATCCTTTTGATTTTTTTACATTAAATCCTGAGGTCTGTACACAGTTGCCCCCACTTCCTGCATGCGCACTTCATGCGCCCCTGCTGGGCCAAGCCCAATAGTGGTACAAACAAGTTCGAATTACCTAAAACATGAACAAAAACCCGGGTTGCAGGAAGAAAAACAAACCGCCAACAACCCCTAATGCAGTCCGATTAATTTTATACAATATTTAGGCTCGATTTTCTATACTTCACTTATTCTACAGTAAACTCAATGAGATAAAATCAAGTCGCCTAAACCGTGGCATTGAAGGTTTCTTGGGTATATAATCAGCTATTTTACAAAAAGGCCAACAAATGAGTTATTCACTATCTGATATAGCAAATAAGGTGCATGGGATAGTCATTGGTGATGACTCGATAAGAATTTCTTTCCTATCACCTATCGATGAAATTGCTCCTGGAAGCTTGGTATTTGCTGATAGTATTGAAAATGTAAAAAAAGCAGAAGCATCTCAAGCAGCTGCTATACTTGTAAATCAGCAGGTTTCAATTTCCAGCAAACCCCTAATCCAAGTAAAACATCCATTCAATGCATTTATAGCTTTAATACAAGAATTTAATCCCCCCCCAAAAATCATTCCGAATATTCATCCTACTGCCGTTATTGGAGAAGGAGTGCAATTAGGAAATGAGGTATTTATAGGTCCTTATGTAGTGATTGAGGCCGGAAGTATTATAGGGAATCACTGTGTGCTGAAAAGCCATATTCATGTTGGGCATGAGGTGATCCTGGGCGACCATACTACCATTCACCCCCAAGTGACTATCTATGATAAGTGTCGAATTGGATCCAGGGTAACCATTCATGCATCTACTGTTATAGGTTCTGACGGTTTTGGTTATACATTTATTGATGGCAAACACCAAAAAGTTCCCCATGTTGGGCATGTTGTTATTGAAGATGATGTAGAAATAGGTGCAAATACGGCAATAGATCGCGCGACAATAGGTTCAACCGTTATTGGCGAAGGAACTAAAATTGATAATCTAGTCCAAGTAGCCCATTCGGTTAAATTAGGGAAGCACAATATTCTTTGTGGATTTACAGGTATCGCTGGAAGCACTACCTCTGGAAATAATGTTATTTTTGCTGCAAATGTTGGTGTCAGTGACCATGTACGCATTGATAATGGTGTGGTATTGGGGGCACGAACAGGTGTGCCACCAAATAAGCATTTGAAAGAAGGAAATATTTATTTGGGAAACCCTGCTCGTCCCAAAGACCTTGCTATTCAACATGAGCTTGGTGTTAATCGCATTCCCTTAATGCGTAAAAATATTAAAGCGCTTTCAGAACAAGTTGATTTGTTGAAAAAGCAACTGTTAGCTAAAGAAGAGGCAGAGTAACTATGACATCTTCCCCATTGATTCTCGTTGATGGCTCATCCTATTTTTTTCGTGCATTTCATGCACTTCCTCCTTTGACTAACTCAAAGGGACAGCCTACAGGAGCAATCTATGGGGTTGTCAATATGATTAAAAGACTCATTAAAGATTATCAGCCTGAAGAATTGGCCGTAGTCTTTGATGCAAAAGGAAAAACATTCAGGGATGAGTGGTATCCTGAGTATAAAGCACATAGACCGCCCATGCCTCAAGAGCTTAGCTCACAATTTACCCCCCTAATCGAATTATTAGAAGCCATGGGGATTCCCATTCTAATTATTGAAGGCGTTGAAGCAGATGATGTAATCGGAACTTTAGCAACACAAGCCACCGAACAAGGTGTGTCCGTTGTTATTTCTACGGGCGATAAAGATATGGCACAACTTGTCAATGAGCATATCTCACTAATTAATACCATGAATAACTCAGCCATGGACATTGAGGGAGTCAAAGAAAAATTTGGCATTATGCCCAGTCAAGTCATTGATTATCTAACCCTCATTGGTGATAGTGTAGATAATGTTCCAGGAGTAACCAAATGTGGCCCCAAAACAGCCATTAAATGGCTCACAGAGTACCAATCTCTTGATAATCTCATCAGAAATGCAAATCAAATAGGCGGTAAAATAGGTGACTATTTACGTGAAAGCATACCTCAGCTTCCCCTATCTAAAAAATTAGTCACTATTAAAACAGATGTAAGCTTACCTTTGCGCTGGGGCGAGTTACAGCCCAAGACTATGAATAAAGAACGCCTGATTGCATTAATTCGGGATTTAGAGTTTAAAAACTGGCTCAAAGAACTCTTAAGTGAGGAAGAGTCTTATGACAATAACGAAAAACAAGTACCAGTGTCATTTGAACTAATCACAACGAATCAACAGTTAAGTCATTGGTTAAACCAATTGGAAAAATGTGAAGCATTTTGCATTGATACAGAGACAACAAGCCTTGATGTTATGATGGCAGAAATTGTAGGAATTTCATTAGCAATCGAGGAAGGCAAGGCAGCGTATATTCCTTTGACTCACGATGATGGCAGCCCACAGTTACTGCGTGAAGAGGTATTAACCGCTTTAAACCCCATTTTGGAAAACCCTACCATAAAAAAAATCGGCCAAAATCTTAAATACGACTATTCTGTTTTGAGAAATCACGGCATTACGTTAAAAGGGATTTATTACGACACCATGTTAGAATCCTATGTCCTCAACAGTGGTTCGGGTCGTCATGATATGGATTCCCTTGCTTTAAAATATTTAGGACATAAGACGATAAGTTATGAAGAAATTGCAGGCAAAGGAGCAAAGCAACTTCGTTTTGACCAGATCCCTGTAGAGAAAGCCGGGGCTTATGCTGCAGAAGATGCTGATATTACGTTGCAACTCCATCATAAACTCTATCCGTTAATCCCAGAGTCGGTACACCATGTTTTTGGCAATATTGAAATGCCATTAGTGACGGTACTTGCAGATATGGAACGAATGGGAGTTCTTATAGACTCCGCAACCCTAAAGCAACATGGGGAACGCTTAAAAGAACGCATCAGAACCCTGGAAGAAGAAGCATTGCATCTAGCAGGCAAGCCCTTCAATTTAAACTCACCCAAGCAATTACAAGAAATTCTTTTTGATTCGCATAAATTGCCTATTATTGCAAAAACACCTACAGGACAACCATCAACAGCGGAAGCCGTGTTACAGGAATTAGCCTATGATTATCGTCTTGCCGCTGTAATTCTTGAGTATCGTAGTTTAACCAAGTTAGTTTCTACATATATTGATGCCTTGCCTAAAAAAATTAATCCTAAAACAAATAGAGTACATACCTCCTATAACCAGGCGGTCACGGCCACAGGTAGACTTTCTTCGAGTGAACCCAACTTGCAAAACATCCCTATACGCAGTGAAGAAGGAAGACTGATTCGCACCGCATTCATAGCACCTGAAGATAATATTATTCTTGCGGCAGACTACTCCCAAATTGAATTACGGATCATGGCGCATTTATCACAAGACGAGAATCTGCTCAAAGCATTTGCTAACGGTTGGGATGTTCATGCGGCAACAGCTAGCGAAATTTTTCAAATACCCTTGGAAGAAATAAATAATGAACAACGTCGCCGAGCCAAGGCGATTAATTTTGGGTTGATTTATGGAATGTCTTCTTTTGGTTTAGCAAAACAAATTGGGGTAGAACGTCAAGATGCGCAATATTATATTGACACTTATTTCCAGCGCTATCCTAAAGTGCTGGAATACATGAATCGCACCCGTCAACAAGCGCATCATCAAGGTTATGTGGAAACCTTATTTGGCAGACGTTTGTATCTACCCGAAATCAATGCACGTAATTTAATGCGGCAAAAAGCCGCAGAACGAACTGCTATTAATGCCCCCATGCAAGGAACTGCAGCTGATATTATAAAAAATGCAATGATTTGCATCGCAAAATGGCAAAATTCTCATGAAAAGCCCCCAGCAAGAATGATCATGCAGGTACATGATGAATTGGTTTTTGAAGTAAATAAAAATGCAATCGAATCAAGCAAAGAAATGATTCGTGAATTGATGGAGCACACCGTTACACTTTCTGTTCCACTCGTTGTTTCCATTGGCACAGGTGCCAATTGGGATGCCGCTCATTAGATCCATATCTGTCTCAATGGGCACTCTTATGTGTGTTGGGTTGCCCAATAAATATTTAATGCATCACCGTATTCAAGAGGTTTAATAATTTGACCTCTGACATTTAAGTCTTTGGTTGCAATTTTATCTTTTGTAGTATAGGCATTCGTTAAAATAAATACTTCTACAAAAGCTAATGAAGGCTCTTGACGGATTATCTTAAGTAAATCGATCCCATTTACCTTGGGGATATTAATATCGAGAAGAATCACCTTGGGGTGTATTTTTTTTTCTCCTTCATGGCCAAATAATTTATTTAATGCTTCCTGTCCATTAGAAGCAATTTCAATAGCACAGGATTCTTTTACTTTTTTAAATAACCGTTGTGCACCCTGGGCATCAACGATATCATCCTCCACATATAAAATATCTACAGTATTTTCCTGGGGTTTCATAATCGTCCTCCTGTTACACTTTTCCCATATCCACATCGCCCCTAAGCCAAATAAAAATTTAAGGTTTGTTGACGATTCTTATGCTCCCTACGTCTGCGCTTTATGCGCGAGATCCATAGGGATGAAACTATTTGAACCAAAATTAGGTTCTTGCAAAGCTGGATGCTGCACATAGAGCGCAACACATAGACAGTGGGAACCAATTGTCAACAGACCTTAGAAAAATATCTAAAAATCTGAATCATTAGCGACTCTCTTTATAATTATAGTATTGCTTACGTCCACAATGATTATTTTATTGCCTATAATTATATATAAATATAAACTTGAGGGACCAGTTATGTTTCAATTTGATCAGTCCATTAACTTAATGCTAATTGATGATGATGAAGTTGATATTCAAGACATAAAGAGAACATTTCAAAATAATAATATTAACAATCCACTTCACGTAGCAACTAATGGATTGGATGCATTAAATATGTTATTGGGAAAGGCAGGTGAACAAAAACTGCACCCTACTCCTAAAATCATTATTTTAGATATCAATATGCCTAAAATGAATGGCATAGAATTTATGAAAACCATACGCGCCAATAATCAATTAAAATCATTGATGATTTTTATTCTTACTACCTCAAATAATGAGCAGGATAAAATAGATGCATATAATTTAAATGTTGCCGGATATATCATAAAACCCTTCCAATTTTCAGATTTTAAAGAAGTAGTGAACGCCTTGCATCACTATTGGAATCTCCTGGAATTTCCACATGACAATCGGAATTGATAAAATACAACATTAAAAATGTGAAGATTTTTTAACGGGTTGTAGGAGCGACAAACCTTACAATAATTTTCAACTTGTACATAGGTTATTCGTTACCTAAATTCCCTTAAGCATATCCCCTTCGCTAAATACAGCAAATTGCATCCCTAATTATCGACTATAATTTTCTTGACGTATTTTGGCCACGTAAATGACATGGTAGTGCCATGGCCTACATGAGATTGAACCATTACTTTTCCACCTTGAGATTCCACAATTTTCTTTACGATACTTAAACCAATTCCTGTGGCTTCTAATTCATCTCGAGATTTAAGGGTCTGGAAAACCACAAAAATTTTATCAAAATACTCAGGATCAATTCCAGGACCATCGTCTTTCACTGTAAAAAGATAAAATGAACCCAATGTATCAATATCAATTGAAATAGTTCCATTTTTTCGATGATGATGTTTTATACTATTTCCAATTAAATTGGAAATTACTTGAATTAATGGAGTTTTAGCTGTTTCAAAAATGGGGAAATTTTTGGGATATTTAATCTTAAATCGACCATCTGGATTTAGACTGTCAACAATATCCTGTAAAATTTCTTGGGTATCTACGGTTTCTATATTTAAATCGACCCTGCCTGCTCGTGAATATTGCAATATCCCATCAATTAATTTGGCAAGGCGAATCGATCGTTTACGCAATAACATCAAATTCTCTTTGGATTTCTCATCGAGCTTATCTTTATTATCCTCCTCGATCCAACAAGCCAACCGTTGTATTGCCCGCAAAGGGGCTTTTAAATCATGTGAGGTAATGTAAGCAAACTGTTCCAACTCCTCATTACTCTTGATAAGTTCATTTTCGATTCGTTTCGCTTCAGTAATATCCCTGGAAATCATCGCATAACCAATCGGATTATTTTCATCATCTCGGCGTATTGATAAAGTAACCGAAGCAGTGAAGCGTGATCCATCCTTACGGACACGTTCAAAAATACCTTCTGCTTTTCCTTCTTCCAAGGCTTCTTGCATAAACTTTTCAACCACTCCTGACTCTATATCTTCAGGTGCATGCAACATGCGAATATTTTTTTTATGGATCAACTCATCTGCTTTATAACCATAATTACAATGGGCCCCTTCATTCCATAATAAAATGGTCCCAGGGAGATCTGTGCCCACAATAGAATATTCAATCGCACTTTCCAAGATACTTTGCAGGATGCTTTTCGTATAATGAGCTTCTGCTTTAAACATTTGTTCCTCTAAATCAAGGACGCTTTTTCTTTTCTTAGCGTGACCTTTTTTTCCTTTATTTGATTTTCCATTTGATGAGTATCGTACACTCATTTCTTGGCTATTTTGATCTTTCTGCATTTCAAAATTTAATTGGTTATATTCCATTATATTTCCTTCCTAAAAATTGGACTTTTCTATTGCGCATAAAACTAGTTACTATAGTAATTATAGCTCAGAGTTACTTATAACTTATTAATTCAGTATAGATAAAAGTGTTTAATTTTTTAAATACAATCCATACGGTAACTGGTATGTCGTTGAGAGCCTATGGCATGAGAGAATGGTTTGGCTATTTTTCCAGTTAATTCATCAAAATAATATTCGACAGTTTTACGAATATCATTCGGGCTAACTGTTTTAGACCAGGAATTAAATTCATTAATTTTACGGTTATTCTGCATAAAAACTTTGGCAAATGCTCCGCGCATAAACTCTGAATCTGACCAGGCGATAAGAGGGAGATGGGGATGTTTTTGTAAAAGAATCGCAGCAAACTGCGGACCATGAGTAGATAACTCATCGATTAAATTCAACTCACCGTCAATGATAACAAGATCAGGTACATGATTGTCTATAGCCGATAAAGCATCTTGGCTATTATTTTCCACAATTACTGAAACTGAAGGAATAACTGTCTCTAATATTCGAGACAAACAAAATGCATTAAAAGCATTATCTTCAATAATTAATACATGCATCACGTCAAGACTCCCTGTTAGTTGCGGTTAAGTATAAAGATCAAACCTTAAGGAACACTTAAGAAACAATAAATATTTATGTGCTTTTTGTGGTCTTCAATAAAAACTCTTAACTAAAGCAGTCAAATTTAAACCCATTCAAAGCGAGGACTAATAAAGTTATTCTTAAAAAGAATGAAATAAATACAATCATATAGTAAAATTTAAATGCTCAATGTGTATTTATTGCTGGATAAGTTAAAAATTTGGGGCAAATCATGGAGGATATAAATGAGAATTTGGCTCTTGATGGCAGTTGGAGGAGTGTTGCTGCTTTCTTTAAATCAGACTCACGCACTTAATAATAGTAATATTCTTGTTAATTTTTCTCAACTCGTTCAAGCTATTGAAAATGGGGACAATGTCCGGGCGATTATTCATTTTGACAATTGTCTTGTGAAAGAATCGGCCTCTCAAACTCAAAAAGAAAGAAGATTAGAAGGAGCAACTACTCGATTTAACTTTACCCATTTTTTTCATGCCCAAGAGAAAATTAATGATCAATTAATAGATACTGTGACCACATCTATGAAAATTTTTATAGAACGTCCCTCAGGGGAACTCTTAACTTTCTCTGGTCGTTTAAGTGTTTTTGAGGATAATACCGCAACACTGCATTTGGATTTCTTTAATCCTATTTTGCATAAACACCAACTGGTTCTCGACTGGCTTTGTACTATCAGTAACGGCGAAGATGATAACGGTTTGGTATTATTCAATTTTTTTTAGCGCTTAGATAAAGAGAAGAGGGTATGAGGATAGGCTGGGGAAATGAAATTAACTACCCCCCTCAGCCCATCCTTTACAAGAAACATATTTTCTTTCAAGTTACCCTAAAATCTTCTGTCTCAATATATAGGCCAGGCTTTAACTCAAGCGGTAAAGATAAACGAATCTAGTGGCCGCCCCCCCCTTCACCACCATAACCTTTCGCATTATCTGGTATTGTCTGATTCGTTGCACAGGAACTAATAAATGGGGAAATTCCTATTAGACAGCCAATAAGAATCATTCTCTTTAAAAATTTAATTGTTTCCATTGTATTCCTTATTTAACGTGGGTTCGACGCCAAAACACTTCCATGCCTGACGTCCCTAAACGAACGTTATCCTATCAAGCTTGCCCCGGGAGAAAGAGGAGATGCTTAGCCTTTATATGGGATCCAGTTCTAAATAAAATCAGTCCGATATAAAACATATATGCTTATTTTATATATGCTCATAATCAGAATTTATACATCAGCATCATGAGCCAGCAAACGTCTATTAGCACGAAAATAAGTTACAGGAGAGTACTCTAATAAATCAGATAATTTTTCCATATAAATACACGCAAAGCGATCTACCTGATAAGCAAAGTAGCTTTCTTCTGCTCCTGCCCGAAAAACTCGTTCCCATTTGGGATTAAAATAGGTTTGTTGCTCTTTGATTAATTTTGTAAGCAGGGCATCGATTCGACTTATCTCTGCTTGTAACTCTCGAAGTTCTTTATTGTGCTCTTTAGAAGCACCTTCATCAATAATTTTGGTATATAAATTTACATATTGTTTTTCTAAATCCTTTTTAATTTCCATAGCTTCCGTTATTTTTTTCTCTACAGGAATAGCTTGGGTCTGGGCTGTAATTTCTTCACCAAGCTCTTCAACAACCAGTGCCGTTCGCCAATTACAATCTTTTTTTAACCTTAGGATATCACCATAGATATGATCACCAATATAAAGAATTTCATCGCCACGGATATTTAAGTCTTCAGTGAATTTCTTAGCATTACCTCCTTGATACACGCCAGGGACAATAGCTCCCATTGTATTTGTCATCATACCTGTACCCGGATTAACAGATAAAAAGCGAAGATTATCGTAAAAAAAGCGTGGTTTATTTGCCAAAGTAATAACATATTCAAATAAATCAACCCAGTGCTCCCCTTTTTTTAAAAAGGGGTTTATCGCATATTCGAGTAAAAGCTTTGTGTAAGAATAATCTGAATTAGTCAGAATAAATATTTTTTTGCCGTGATGGATGAAATGCTTCAACCCTTCAACCACAGCTCGTTCCTTTATCACATAAGTAGGCAAATTCTTACTGATAATCGATTTTAAACTCCCATCAGAATGGACCTTATCGACACAAAACTGTACGTCAACAGCCATCGTTTGATAACTAGGCATCTGTTCGGGATACAACGTATCTTTTAATTCAACCAACTGTCCATATAATACACAAAAGGCTATTGAGAATGCAGTATCTATGGCCATATAGTTAGGATCACCTAAATCGACATAAATACTTCGATAAATTTTTTGCTGCTCCGAAAAATTGATTAATTTGGTGCCATGATAACTTTGCCGGATTGCACCATAACGACTTAGCTTTAATATATTACCGTTTTTTCTATCAATCACTAACCCACGAATTGCATCACGATAATTAAAATTCAATTTTTTAATAGGTTCAGGGTAGTGTTTTACTTCGACCAATTGCTCTTTAACGAGCTGATAAACCAAGGATTCAAAATTCTCAGAATGGTAACGAATCAAAGTATGATCCATATCTAGGCCAATCATCTTGATTTTTTTCATATTGAGAATTCTGTTTACATAAACTTTATGCTCATTCATTAACGAAAACCTGCTTGTGTTTGAGATTAATATACAATCCACGTAGATGTAAGGCATTCCCGGGATTTATTATTTTACCCAGGCCACGATTGCTATTTCAGTCGCTTCACTCCATCTTGAGACCCTAATAAAATCACATCCGCTATGCGATGAGCAAATATACCATTTTCGACAACACCCGTTATGCGATTAATACGCTCTTCCAAATCCATAGGCTCATTGATTGTAAAATTAAAAACATCGAGAATAATATTGCCATTATCGGTTACAAAACCCTCTCTATATTCTGGATCACCACCCAATTTTACGAGTTCCCGGGCAACCATGCTTCTTGCCATTGGAAGTACTTCAACTGCTACAGGAAATCCCCCTAAATGGCGCACTTGTTTTGAATCATCCGCAATGCAAATGAATTTTTGAGCGAGTTGGGCTACAATTTTTTCGCCGGTCAAAGCTCCCCCCCCTCCTTTTATCATCTCACCATGCTCAGTTACTTCATCAGCACCATCAATATAAACTGGCAAGTCCTGTACTGAATTTAAATCAATAACTGGTATCCCTTCTTGTCTTAATAAAGCTTCGGTTGCTTTAGAGCTCGCAACACAAGCATCGATTTTATGCTTAATAGTAGCCAGTTCTTTAATAAAGTAATTAACTGTAGAGCCTGTGCCTACACCAACAATTGTGTCATCCTCAATAAAATCCAGCGCCGCTTTTGCAGCTTTAATTTTTAAATCACTCATAAAAAACCACTCCCTTTTCTTTGCCTTAAAATTTCATATAAAGAAACACCAGTGGCTACAGAAACGTTTAAACTATCAACACTACCCAACATAGGCAAAGAAAATAAACTATCACAGTTCTCACGTGTCAATCGACGCAATCCTTCTCCCTCCGCGCCTAAGACTATCGCAATAGCGCTGGTGCAATCTGTTTGATACAACGTACCTGTTGCCTCTCCTGCAGCACCATAAACCCATACACCGTGTTCTTTTAAAAGTTTGATACTACGTACCAAATTGGTCACTCTAACTAAAGGTACAGACTCAGCTGCACCACATGCAACCTTACTTACCACTGGAGTAATACTGGCACTTTTATCTTTAGGGATCATCACAAAATCAACACCTGTTGCATCAGCAGTACGTAAACAAGCACCTAAATTATGAGGATCTGTGATCCCGTCCAAAATAAGGATTAAAGCAGGATGTTTACTGGACTCTAATAATGCAAGTAAATGCGATTCATTATATTCCGGTAATGAGGAAGCACAAGCCACAACTCCTTGATGGGTAAAATCAGCAAAACGTTGATTCATTTTGTGCATACTTACTTTTTCGATATTAATATTCGCTTGCATCGCTTTATCAATTATTTCCTGCAATCGGTTATCCTCTCGATCAAGACTGACATAGAGTTTTTTGGTCATTCGATGGGGGTTAGCTAATAAAGCAGATACCGCATGTAATCCATAAACGTACTGATCACTCATGGCTTATTGTGTCCTCCACAGGCTCAAAATCGATTTTACGCTCATCTAAATCAACACGCGCCACTAAAACGGTCATTTTGTCACCCAAACAATATACCTGGCCACCGCGAGTTCCAGTCAGACGATGTTTTACGGAATCAAAAGTATAGTAATCATTTTTTAAAGAGGTTACATGCACCAAACCTTCGACATAGATTTCATCAAGCTCAACAAAAATTCCAAAACTGGTTACAGCAGAAATCCGACCTTTAAATATCTGCCCTAATTTATCTTGCATATATTCACATTTTAACCAAGCAGTAACTTCTCGAGTCGCTTCATCGGCACGACGTTCTGTCATTGATGCATGTTTACCTAAACGATTCATATCTTCATGGGTATAAACAAACTCATGAATTGGATGATTATCTAGCAAATGACCTAATGCACGATGAATTAATAAATCAGGATAACGCCTGATTGGTGAAGTAAAATGGGTATAGGCAGAATAGGCCAAACCAAAATGTCCTTCATTCGCTTCAACATATTGTGCTTGTTTTAATGAACGTAACATGACTGTTTCAATAAGATGTTTATCAGGGCGGTCTTCAATGGTACTCATTGTACGCTGAAAATCTTTGGGTCCAGGTTTTTTGCCTCCACCTAATTGCAATCCCAATTCACCTAAAAATTGCCTTAAAGCGGTAATTTTATCTTCCTCAGGTGCTGCATGCACACGATACAGGGTAGGGATTTCTGCCTTTTCTAAAAAGCGTGCAGTAGAAACATTGGCTGCCAACATACATTCTTCAATTAATTTGTGGGCATCATTGCGGACCACTGGAACAATACATTGAATTTTTTTGTTTTCATCAAATTCAATTCGTGTTTCAGTAGTCTCAAAGTCCATTGCACCACGAAGCTTACGAGTAACCAATAAAATGTGGTACAAATCATGAAGTGCACACAACGTCGGCCATAATGAAGAATGGGATTCATCTGCCTGCCCCTGTTCAACCCATGAACCAACCTGATTATAGGTTAAACGTGCATGGGAATGGATAACCGCGCGATAAAAACGTGAACGTGATATTTTTCCCTCGCGACTTATTGCCATCTCAGAAACCATGCATAAACGATCCACATGAGGGTTGAGAGAGCAAAGTCCATTGGACAAAGCCTCAGGGAGCATGGGAATTACTTTGCCTGGAAAATAGACAGAATTACCACGACGAGCGGCTTCCTTATCCAATGCTGAATCTTGCCTCACATAATGACTCACATCAGCGATAGCAACATATAATTGAAAACCTCCTTTAGGCTTTTTATAACAATAAACAGCATCATCAAAATCTTTAGCGTCTTCACCATCTATAGTAACAAAAGGAAGATTACGAAGATCGGTGCGACCTTTTATTTGCTCATCAGTAACTTGCTGTGGAATTTTAGCCACTTCAACACGCACATCTTCCGGCCATTCAAAAGGAATCCCATGTGCATAAAGAGCAACTTGAATTTCCATGCCTGGAGCCATATGCTCACCTAATACATGGATGATCTTACCTATAGGCTGAGTGCGTTTACTGGGAAAAGCAATTAATTCAACTAATACGATTTGCCCATTTTTGGCACCATTCACCATTTCTTGGGGAATTGAAATATCTTGCGTCAAATGTTTACTGTCTGGTAAAACAAAACTGACTCCATGATCCGTAAAAAAACGACCCACAACAGTAGCATTAGCATGTTCAATTACCTCATGGATCTTGGCCTCGGGCCTGCCTCGACGGTCTATCCCGGCTTGGTAAGCAAGAACTATATCTCCATGCATCACTGCCCGCATTTCTTTAGCGGACAAAAACATATCTTCTGAGCCATCATCAGGAATAAAAAAACCAAAACCATCCGGATGTCCCTGCACAGTACCTCGAGATAGATTAATTTTTTGCATCAGACAAAAACGCCCGCGCCTATCTTGCATGATTTGTCCATCACGCAACATAGCCTTCAACCTAAATCCCATTGACTCTTGTTTACGCTCATCGCTTATATGCAATTTATCAAATAATCGATTGCGCGACATCGGTTTTCCATATTCATTAAGAATTTTCATAATGAATTCACGACTGGGCACGGGATCGGTATACTTTTCACTTTCCCGTTCGTAAAAGGGATCTTTTGATTTTTTACTCAACTTTCATCCTGTTTTTTGTTTGTATTTTATTGTCATATATTTAATTACACACCATTTACTTTGTTCTATCATTTATCCATATAAGTAGCAAGATAAAGGGTCGGTAACAAAATTACCTATTCATCACTTTTGGCTACAGGAATAACAAAACCACGTGCACCAACTGCTGCAATTAGCCCAGATAGAGACATATCCTCCGCTACCCAGAAAGTGGTTTTTTTAGCATTAGCAGGAATTTTCACTCCCTTTGCTTTCCATTGGCACACTGCAATCGCCCCTTCACATGGCGATTGTTGTTCATGTCCTGGCCTGGATTCAATGCAATTTAAAATGAAAGGACCTTTTTTTAAGGCTAATGCCGACCAATTTCCACTTTTCAATCGCGAAGTCCATCCAGCACTTGCGCCAGGATTCGTTACAGGATGAGTGATCCATAAATCTGCGTCAGTCAAATTATGTATAAAAAACAAGCTACTTGTTTTGGTTTTTAATGTTACTGACTCCCCTTGGACAGTTACCGCCTGACAACCCGAAGGTAAAGTAGATTCAGCTGTTGCATAAAAAGATAACAAAAGACAATACAAAAAAGCAAAAATTCTCATTTATCTTTTCTCCTCAAAATTATAACTTTATTTTTGATATATCGTTGATATTATCCTAAAACACAATCAAATTGTAATAAGGCTAGAGTGTTGAAAACTTTGCGTAATAGCCGCTTGAAATGGATTTAGAAGCACTTTTGGAGCATTATATAATTAGCCTCTATTGCTTGCCAACTTTGTTCATTTAAATCTCTCGTTAAGACTACTGATTTTTAATCAAAAAATCGTAACTAAAATTTGACAATAATCTTATCACAAACTAGATTCAAGATATAATTGCAAGGGATATGTGCCATGAAAATGTTGAAGCAAATCATCTTTTTAGCTTTATTGTCGAGCAACATGTTTGCATATAGCGCTACTATCACGGTAGGAGTTGGAAAGTTTGTCCCCCCATTTTCGGCAGCCGATACAAGTAATCACTATTTTGGATTTTGTATCGACCTGATTAATGAATTATGCAAGCGAATGAACGATACATGCGAATATAAATCAGTCATGAGTGAGGGTATTGAAGCGTCACTGACTAAAGGAATCGTTGACGTTACTTTAACGCCAACCCCCATTAGCCCAGATGTATCCTCCGAATATATTTTCAGCATGCCTTATATGACCAGTAGTGGGCAATTTATAACCAACAATCCAGACATAAAATCGCTCAAAGATCTTCAAGGTAAAAGAATCGGCATAATTGAGGAATCCAATTTAAAAACCACTCTTTTAAGCTACACTCCTATTGAAAATGTAAAAGAATTTTCAAAGCTTCCTGATTTAATAGAAGCCTTGAATAATAATGACATTGATGCCATATTGTTGAATGTAAATATCCTTAAGAACCTGATTAACAATCAAATAATTAATTTTCGGCTCGTTGGTAAACCGGTTAATCTTGGAAATGGCTATGGGTTATTAGCCCTTAAAAGAAACGCAGCACTCATTGATAAGTTCAATAAGGCTTTGTTACAAATAGAAAATGATGGAACTTATGAAGGGATATATAATAAATATTTTGGTAAATAAACTCGCTAAAATCAGCAACGAACTCTTCTTTAAAAAACTCATTTAGAATCTTTCGATTAGATATCGATATTTTTTAAGTTCAAATAATCCCTGTAATTTGACAATTAACTCCCAGCGACCTAGATTCAAAGTATAACCCAAAAAGAAGCTGGACATGAAACTTATCAAATATATCATTTGCTTCGCCTTATTAATGAGCAGTATCTTTGCTTACAGTAATACGGTGAAAGTAGGTATTGTGAAATTTGTTCCCCCATTTTCTTCAGTAGATACAAGCAATCATTACTTTGGCTTTTGCATCGACTTAATTAATGAAGTGTGTAAGCGCATCAATACGACGTGCGAATACAAGGCAATTGACCCAGACTCTATGTTAGACGAACTGGAAAAAGGAACGGTTGATATTTCTATATCATCAACCCCTATCTCTAATCATCTCCCCCCTGAATTCATCTTCAGTATCCCTTATTTGACAAGTCATGGACAATTTATAACGAACAATCCAAATATAAAAAAATTATCTGATCTTCAGGATAAGAAAATTGGCACACTTAAAGACTCTGATCTTCATAGAATCCTTAAACTTTATACCTCTGATGAAAACATTAAAGAATACGATCGCATTAATGATTTAATGGAAGGCTTTACAGATCACTCTGTCGATGCTCTGCTGCTCAATGTGGATATTTTGAAATACTTAACGAATAACAACCTTATAAATGGCTGGACAATAAGCAAGTCGATCAATCTCGGAAATGGATATGGGATTTTGACTCTGAATAAAAATGCAGAACTCATGAATAAAATCAATAAAGCCATACTAGAAATAGAAAATGATGGAACTTATGAAATGATCTATAATAAATATTTCGGTAAATAACGCAACAGCAGTTTTTTACGCTTTCTGCCCTATTCTTTTTCCCGCAAAAAGTAAGCCCATAAGAAACTCAAATTGTGACAAAATAAGGTATGGGTTAAACTGGTATTTATTTTATTAGACAGGATAACCAAATGCCAGATAGTATTAAGGTTTCAGAAATAACCAATCTCCATCAAAACTCCATTGCCATTTGGAAAACATCAGGCATAATCTTTCAACAGGAGGACTTCTATCGATTAGTTGAAGAAAACCATGCCTTTAATTTTCAGCTATGGCATGCTGAAGACCGGGCGCGTCGTGATGACTTGGGTTATGAGTTTGTATATCAGGCAAAACGCGAAATAGACCGGTTCAATCAATCACGTAATAATCGCATGGAAGCTATGGATGAATGGCTTTTCAAGTATTTACAACCTGCCGATTTCAATAATTGTCCTGTCAATTCTGAATCACCAGGTATGATTATCGATAGACTCTCTATTTTATCCTTGAAATCCTATCATATGTCCCTACAAACAAAGCGCACAGATGCAACCGAGGAGCATCGGCAAAACTGCTCTAAGAAGTTAATTATCATTCGCCAACAATTAGAACAATTATCTCAATGCCTTGGGGAACTGGTTGAGGAAGTACGAGCTAAAAAACGGACTTTCAGAATCTATCACCAATTTAAAATGTACAATGATCCTAATCTAAACCCAGAATTATACCGCCGTTAGAAGATTCAAATGAAGATAAATGGAATTCACTCTTTGAATGGGACATAGGTTTGTCTTGTGGGGTGGTTTTTTTAAGTTTTGAGCCAAAGAAGCCCATGTTTGCTACAGAAGGTTCATTTCTCGACAGGGAATCAGGCGCTTTTTTCTTGGAAGGTCGGCTTGATTCCCCTGGAGACTTGGTTTTTATGTCATCCGTTGACGACTCAACCACATCAGGTTGCTTCACATTACGCGAATTGACCTGCCCTAAAGGGGGACGTCCTAATCCTCGAGCCAAAGCACGAAGTCCAAGGACTAAAGAAAACAATACCGAATTTGCGACAGCCAAGGCACCGATCAGTGGTGTATCATGATAATGTCCTTCAGAATCGGCTTCTTGCAGTGGAGTTGTCGCAAAATTAGAAAAACTTTTACCCTTAGAAATGCCCGATGCCAATGAACGAAAAACTTCAAACCACTCTTGAAAAAAATATTGTGGTGATGGATCAAGAGCAAGGCCATCTTTTAAGGAGGCTCCAAAACTATCAGAAGTTAAAATTTCTGCAGTTTCTTCATTGGCCTCTATATTTTTTTTCATTTCTATTAACTGCTTATATGGATTCTCTTCCTCCTGTGCCTGTGCTTGTTCTTTCAGATGCTGGGAATGGGTTCTTAAGGTATACGCGGTAAATCCAGCCATTAAGACTAACCCGGAGATAATAAACGCAGCTAATAAAGCAGGCGGAAACGCTGTTGCGGTCACTAAAAATACTGAAGAGACCATAAATAAAATACTGGTCAACACTCCATAGGCATATAAACCATACTTCATTCCTAACAAACCAGCAGTCAAGTAGCTATGGGTTGTCTGATTTTTTAAGGTTTGGCGTAACGCTTCAAAATCGTCGAGGAGTCGACAGACTTGCGCTTTCAAACGCTTAATCTCAAATTTATCTTCAATGGTTTTATCTTTTTTTTCTTCTAAAGAAAGTAACTTCGCATAAGCAAGTTCCATTTCTTTAGTAACAAGCGCAAGTTGGCATTTGGTCTGGGTAACCATCAAACGCAATTGAAAATCATATTCTTCATAAAGTCGTGTAATCACACAGGACACCGCATAAACAGCACTAAGTATTGACATGGCAAGAAAAAGAGGGGGAGCAAGAATAGAAAGGCTGACTACCCCTATATAGAGATATAACCCGTCAAGCAAACCACCAATACCCACCGCCAGGTAAGCATGGATGCGTTCTTCTTCATCCTGATGGGCAATACGGGATAAATAATATTCGCGATCTAAAAATGTTAACGAGTTTAATTGCTGGATTTCAATTAAGAGCTCTTTATTTTGATTCATTTTCTTCTTGCGCGACTCAAGCATACCCCTTATCCAAAGTCGATTTGCTGCGGCAAAAACACCCAATACAAGCCCTACAGGAACCACCATATACTTAAGATCTGCCTCAGTAATGATGCCCATGACTTGTATGGCACTTTTCCAGCCTTTATATGCGTTTTTCAAGCCTTTCATTACATCTCTAAAATAAGGCCAAGCACTTGCAATGAATTTTTTAACTGGATTTTTTTCTTCGCCATCATAAACACTTGCTAACAAAGAAAAAGAAACTAAAAAGAGTGCTTCCGCTGAAGCTGCAGCGATTCCTTCAGGTGAGGTTAATATATCATGCATCACATCAGGATTATTATTGGGCATGCATACTTCAAAAAACCATTTAAGCATGCTGTAGGAGGAACTGAGAGAATCTAAAATTGCGTAGGCATGATAAACATATCGATTCTTATCGAGTTTTTGCGCCAGAAGCCTGCCTTGCGCATCGATGCGCCCAGCAACAGCTAAAAGGAAAATAAGTTCTTTTGATTTTGGAGCTGAATCTTTACTCTTACGGGACATGCTTACACGCAGAGAGACCATCGGTTAAGATGGCGCGGATTATATGTATAATTGCTCTTCATGTCAATAATACTTTCATCCTGTGCCAAAAAAATACAAATTTATTGGCCATTGTTCATGATATCACACTCAAAAAGCACAAAAAATATGTTGTAAACATACTTACGGTTGTGACTTAAGCTGTAAAACCTGCTACGATATCGCACTAAATAATAAAAACAACTTAGGAAAGATGATTAAATGAGATCAACACTTGCTCTCTTTATTTTTGTGTTATTAATGACTGGACCTGTTATGGCAACAAATGAAGCACAAATTTATGGTTATGTTGAAAAAGTATCTTTTCCAGAAAAGAATTTGATTCTATCAGCAAAACTGGATACTGGAGCTAAATCAGCATCATTAAATGCAACCAATATTACCGAAATTACCAAAAAGGGTATACCCTATTTACGCTTTACGGTGCCTACTAAAAACGGGGATTATCAATTTGAAGCAGAATATAAAGGCCGAGTGAAGATCAAAGTTCGTGAGGGAGAACACGGTTCAGAAATATTAGCGCATGCACCCATTAAACGCCCCGTGGTACTGCTCAGTATGCAACTTGGCGATAAGGTAAGGACAATTAAAGTCAACTTAACCAATCGTAAGCGTTTTCTCTATCCTCTTCTATTAGGAAGAGATGCAATCATTGCGTTTAATGGCGCAGTTGATCCTGCTCTCACTTTTACTTTAAAAAAGAAATAAGAGTCTTAAGAAGCAATGAAAAACAATACACGTCACGTTTATGGACTGATATTTACCTTATTGATTTTAGGAGCAGGGATTTTTTTATACAGGCATTTAGTACTTGATGTTCCCTTAACAGATACTGAAACCATAAACAGCTGGATGGTAGAGTCCAATTTACGTTTTGTTGCAGAACCGAATACGCCAATTAAAGCGAGCTTTAATATTCCTTATTTACCCCCTCATTTTGCTATTCTTGATGAATATTTTGTCTCAAGAAACTATGGGGTTACAACCAATTTAAACGGTGATAATCGAGAAACAGTTTGGGCAATAAGACGAGCGAGTGGTCAACAATCCTTGTATTACAGAGCCATTTTCCGGCAAACGGAAACAAATGAATCACCATTAGGGACACCACCAGCGGTAAAATCCCAGCCTCTGGAGGAAAATCAAAAATCAGCAGTAGAAACTATTACCAACCAAGTGAGGCAATCTTCTGCAGACATAAAAACCTTTGCGCAAAGCACAATTAAAGAATTGAATAAAAAAGATGGTAATGCCAAATTATTAACAGGTAATAACTTTGATGATGGGCATATCATTAGCGCCGCAACCCTTATTTTAAATCAGTCTAAAATTTATGCGGTTCCTGTTAAGGGAATTTATTTATCCCAAAAAAGTAAAGCCGATTTAAATTCATTCCTAGCCGTTTTTAACGGAAAAAATTGGATTTATATCAATCCCAAAACAGGTGGGGCAGGATTGCCTAAAGATTTCCTTATTTGGCAATATGGAAATGAACCTGTTTTTGATGTTGTTGGAGGAAAAAAAGCCCAATTTACTTTAACGGTTTCCCCTACTCCTATCAATGCATTAAGTATTGCTAAATCACGAGGATTGCAATCAGATTCACAATTATTACGTTTCTCATTGTTACAACTTCCAGTCAATGTCCAGGCAACTTATAAAATCTTATTAACTGTTCCTATAGGCGCCTTTATTATTTTAATCCTGCGTAATTTTATTGGGATTAAAACCTTTGGAACTTTTATGCCCGTTTTAATCGCATTAGCATTTAGGGAAACTCATGTGGTCTGGGGAATTTCCTTGTTTGTTATCATTATTTCTTTCGGTCTATTGGCGCGCTTTTACCTAGATCAATTAAGGTTGCTTCTGGTACCAAGACTTGGGGCGATTCTTACGGTTGTCATTTTATTAATGATTTTTATTAGTGTGCTTAGTCAAAGCCTGGGACTCGATGCCGGGTTGTCTGTTGCCTTATTCCCTATGATCATTTTAACAATGACTATAGAACGAATGTGCATTACCTGGGACGAGCGCGGTGCTTCCGAAGCGATAAAATCTGGTATTGGAAGCCTGGTCGCCGCAGTCATCTCTTACTGGGCAATGAGCTATGAACCATTACAATATTTGATCTTTGCTTTTCCAGAATTGCTTTTGATTTTATTAGCTTTGATTTTATGGTTTGGACAATATAGAGGCTATCGTTTGTTCGAATTAAAACGATTTAAATCACTCGCGAGACATGTAGAATGATTGCCCTGTTTCGTCGTTTAAAAAATCATGGGATTTTGAGTATCAATCAGCGCAATACTGATTTTGTATTGCGATATAACCCTAGAAAGTTATTTCCTTTGGTGGATGATAAATTAAAAACAAAAAAATTAGCTTTAAAAGCAGGAATTGCTGTACCTCCTTTGTACGATATTATTGAAACAGAACAACAAATAAAAACCATCGAAGAACGTTTGGCTCCTTATAATGATTTCGTAGTAAAACCAGCCCGTGGTTCTGGTGGTGATGGTATCTTGGTTTTTAAGGATAAAGTTTACGGGCGATATCGGCAAATTAACGGTAAATTAATGACAACCCAGGAGCTTAGCTATCATTTATCCTGCTTATTATCAGGTGCATATAGCCTTGGGGGTTCCTCTGACTATGCAATTATTGAGAAACGTGTAGTTGTTGATCCTGTATTTGCTGAAGTCAGTTATGAAGGGATTCCCGATATCCGAATTATTAGTTTATTGGGTTATCCGGCGATGGCTATGGTGCGGCTTCCGACTCGATTATCGGGAGGAAAAGCTAATTTGCACCAAGGAGCTATTGGTGTAGGGGTCGATATGGCTACTGGAAAAACTCTTGGTGGTGTATATCACAATGACATCATCGATTATCATCCAGATACCTTGAATTCAATAGTAGACATAGAAGTACCTTATTGGAATAAAATACTCGAAATAGCTTCCAGCTGTTATGAATTAACCGGGTTAGGGTACCTTGGCGTTGATATAGTACTTGATAAAGACCAAGGCCCTTTGATGCTTGAACTGAATGCACGTCCAGGATTAAACATCCAAATTGCAAATAGAGAAGGGGGGTTAAAAAGGTACCGCACTATTGAAGCCCGTTACCACCAATTTCCCCAGGAGTCTGTCGCAGAAAAAGTAGCCTTTAGTCGCGAGAGTTTTTCTCGTTTAAAATGACAAATGATACTCCCTATAATTCTTCATGGCGTCAACCCCATTTTATTAGCATTGTGCACGCGGAGTAACCTTTTGTTTTTCTTTATTACTTTGATAAAACAACTTCCCAAAGAAATCCTCGGTTAATAAATTTAACCGAGGAAATACCTTCGCTGTTTTTACCTAGGATTTGGGCTATCACCTTGCTTCTCAGGTATTACTTTCGATATATTTTCAATCTCGCCTCTTTTTGGAGTAGATAAAGAATCAAAAAAACCTACTTTATTGGACTTTATCACTACATTTTTTTCTGGAATGGGTGTATTTTTAGTCCAACTATCTACCAGACCTGTAGCAAGCTTTTGTACATACCCAAACAAAGAAACATCCGTTTGCGGTATCACTTCAGGCTTGCTTCGTTTTGGCAGAGTAAATCCCGGAGTTAAAGGGTAACCATGGATATGAACGTTATAGGCCGAATTTAGTAGATGGATATTGGGAATATTGCTGGAAATCGCTGCATCAACACTTGAGTACTTACCTTCATTTCCAATCAATGCATGAGGATCAGCACAATTAGTTACCGCATTAATATATCCTGGTACAGGTGCTAAAGCATCTTCAACTCGATCAGTACCCCACTCCAGATTTAATCGCCTACACTCATTTTTTATTGCCTTGAGAATTATCCCATATTGATTTGCAACTTCTGGGCTTGCATTATCTGGTACTTGAGCACTAAAAGGTAAATTCAAGCGCCTAACCTTTCCGAAATTGGTATCAGAAGGGTAGCTTTCCAGAGCAGACAATATGCCTTTTAAGCGAGCTAATTCAACTTGTGCAAGACCATCATTTTGAAGTGCAGTGAGAGGATAATTAAAATCAAGATCATAAAGACCCGCACTAAAAAAACCCATTCCTGCTTTAAGAAATTTAAAGTTAATTGGGTTTGAATCTTCTGAGAGCGTGTGACTGTAATTAACCAAACCTGCCAATGCCTGATGAAATTCATGCATAATTCCCCAACGCACACCATCTAAATCAAGCACACCCCGCACTCTTAAGTCGCTATCCAAGCTAGGCCCCCATTGCAATTCCAATGAATTTTCTTTAGATGGTTGATCTCTCCTTTCAACACCATACATCTGAAAAAACATATCATTTTGCCATGCAGCATAGTTCTTAGGTAATTTTTCAATCTCTGAGTCTTGAGGATAAAAAAACATGCCACCTGTATTTCGCAAATCGCCCTGCCACTGAAGTCCAATTTGATCAATAACAATTACATCTTCTGGTTTAGGTAATTCCTCTACCTTGCGGCCAAAGCCATATGCCTTGGTTGCTGTAACCTTACCAACAACCGCCGATCCTTTAACTAAACATCGAATACGTGCAATCTGGTCTTCGGTCAGGAGCCCCCCGTATAAGCTACAATCCATAATACCACTGACATTACTGCTTTCATTGCGTGCTAAAAATTGTAAATGTCTCACAGTAAATTCAGTTGGATGTTCGGGAAACCGTTCCATCTCTTCTGTGAAGGGATTATAGAATTCTTGTCCACATAAGCTACTTTCTTTAATGATTGCCTGAAAGCCCTCCAATACACTCTCTGGATAATAAGCAACGACTGGATATTCTTTATCTGTAACATCAGGTTTTGGTTTGCCAACCGCCGATCGAGTTAATTGGATATTAAAGACACCTGGTTTAGCTGGATTCGGAGTTTCCGTAAAATTAGGCATTTAGTTTTCCTCTTGCGTATAAAATGATTAAAAAGCAGACTTCCAATAAAATGATCCATATGTTATCATTTAGGCCAATATGTAGTCAAAAAAAGATGCCCTATATATAATGCTCTTCGTGCTTAATATATCCGGTTAACTTTTCATGGTCTATATTTAAACTTATTAATTATTTTTTAGCGCTTTAATATGTCATATACAAAAATTGAAAGTGGTCTTCTTTTGGCCTTGGATTATCCTAAATTAGATGAGTCAGATTTCATTTTACTTTCCTCCAAGCTTATTGAAAAAAAACTAGGTAATCATAAAAATTATCCTGCCTTTTCGAAACAAATTCAAAAACACTATTTGGAACTGGAATATAAAGAAGCTATAGAAAATATTTTAAGGCTGTGTCAAGAGAATGAAACACTATTAGGTTCAAACGTTGTTCAACGTTTGATAACTAAAGCCTCCCAGATAACAAGTGCCCCTAAAGACAATGAAAGTCGACGATTTTATGAAGTCTTGTATGCAGAACATCTTGAATCCATCTTGAGAAATGATTTTGATTGTTCCATTTTTGATGATTTAAACGAAGCATATAACGAAGTAAGGCCTGAATACACAATCAATGATCTCACCAAAATTAATACTTTTGAAGAAGCACGAAAGCTAGTTTTAGCATTCGTGATGCTTAATGATAACGTCGAACTAGGCTTAAAGGATCAATCACCAATCTATAAGAAAAAAGATCGCTCCCGAGAAGAGTTAGGACAAGTACTAACAGCCAATCCTGGTATTATGAAACCAAATTCTCCTAATTTTTTGGATAATACAGTCCCGATTAAAAAAATAGATAAAATAGTCATCGATGAGAAAAAGGCTGCTGGCTACTCAAAATCAAATCCTCAAGTCCCTTTTGTGGCTTCATTATCAGGCACAACTTACTCTTTAGTTGTGGTGCTACAAAAATATATGGAGAAACATAAAGCAGATCCAAATCTTGAGAAAAAAATAAATAACATCATAATGTTATGGACTTCGGCATACATTAAAGACGGTTACCACAGTTATAATGAAGTCATCGATATCTTTAAAGACTCGCACATTCAATCCATTTTTGCCCAAGCAAACATTAAATTGGATTATGCGATTATTGATGACACCGCCCATGAATTTCATAAAGCTCAAGAATATGCTCAAGGAATTGCCATAAAATCAATGATGCATCAAGAGCTAGTTCAAAAAGCTCAAGAGAAAAACATGCGCGAAGAAAAACAAAGACAAATGCTCCACTATTGTGGCGTACTTATAAATCAACTAAATCAAGATCCTAAAAGTAAGGAAAGATATCCTGAGCAACTTAAATCACTTGATGAGCTCTATAAAAGTTGGAACAAAGGAATAAAAAAGAACAAGGAATTTAAAAAGGAATGTGCGCAAATATGTACTGAGATTCAAATTAAAGAACAAAATACCCCACTCTCATTTTCAGACTTTCTCATTAAAGTTAAAAATTTTTTTAGTCGCTTAATTACGTCAGGATTTCGTAAAGATGTATTTGTCGAACCTGTCAGCGTGGCAATGGATATTGCAACTAAGCTTAAGGACGCTGTCAAGGAAATGCCTGATAGTCCATGCCCTAAAAAAGTGCCCCTCATTAAAAAATCTGGTTCTCAAGCGATTCAATCTGAGGTTAAGCATTTCTCGTCCCCTATAAAAGAAGTACAAAAACAAGCCAATGAATTAACGTCTCAATTGACTCAAGATCCAATAATAAAAATAGAAAAATCGAATGATAAGCCTCATATGAATTAGAACCTATCCGGAGAATCGGTGGCATAGCCTGACCCAGATCGGGTTTAGATTGTATTTGACCACCAAAAACATCTGAACAAGACTGAAAATTACCTGATTCAGAAAATTTCATGAAAAAATAAAGACAAATTCCGTAGCGAGGCATACCTATCCATTGGAGGCTGAATTTTCTCCTTTATCAGCCCATTCGATATAAGATATAAATAAATTGCATTGCATAAATACAATACTTAGTGTTTAAATGATAACAATCATATGCTGAAGCAGAGTATTTAAATGGGAAAAAATATATCTTCGAATGAACAGCAGAATTTTGAATCATTTTTTAACGATATCCTCTCCTATTCATAACAGGGAGGAGATGAAGGAGGCTTCTTTGCTTTGTAAAAAAACCAATGACATTCCAAATCCCATTTTCGATTATTATCATGCACAAATTCTTGCTACCCCGGCACGGCTCATTAAGCACCAGACCGCAGAAAAAAAGTAGGTTGCGGAGGGCATGTAAAAGAATCCAGTGAGTTAAAGGAGGCTCTCTCCAAATATGGGGAACATTTAGAAATTTTAACTTCTAAATATTGGGAATCAGTGCCCATAACAGAGATTAATCCAGATTTTTTAAATGCAACTCAACGCTACGAGACCATCCCCGCTGATGATCTTCAAAATGGAGAAGTGGAGCTCCAAGGAGGAAAAGAAAATGTATCTGAGAGCCCATCCGATAAACACCCCTATACCCCATGGGTCCTATAATGAGATAATGGATTCGCAATAAATGCGTGGCATGACGAGCTCCTAATGAAATTAATATCCGTTCAATATGATGACACGCCTCGGGCGTGTTGAATAAATAAACGCTTTATAGGGGTAAATCCGTTACAAAATCCCAAGCCCAAACTACGCAAGGTAACCACAGGACCAAAAGAATTACCAAATAAGCGCTTAAATCCTTCCATAAGCAATATAATTTGCCATACAGCTGCCTTACGTTCGCGTTGATAAGCGCCTAATGCCTTCTTCGAACAAATACCCCCAGAAACCGCATCCAGACAGTGGAGCCAGGAGCTTACATCAGCTAATCCAACATTTAAGCCTAAACCCGCCAAAGGATGAATTGTATGTGCTGCATCCCCAAGAAGCAGCCAACGCTTACCTGCATATTGGTGTGCATGCCTCATATGCAAAGAGAATTGATGGCGCGCACTAATGACTTCTACTTTACCTAATCGCTTCGCAAAAGCCTGGGTAAGTGATTTATTAAATTCGTGATCAGAAAGACTCATTAATTCTTTCGCATGATTAGGCTTCGTGGACCAAACTATGGAACATTGATGTGGATCTGCAAGCGGTAAAAATGCCAAGGGACCATCAGGGTGAAACACTTGATAAGCAGTTTGCTTGTGTTCCTTTTCAGTAAACACTGTTGCGACCAAAGCCTGTTGGTCATAAGACCAACTTGTTAATGCAACTTTTAGTTTTTTCCGTACTGGGGACTGTGCTCCATCAGCGATCATTAAGAGCAGCCCTTTCCAGCTTTGCTTTGTGTTGCTTGCCGTAACTCCATCATCATCAAAGCTTATTTCCTCCACAAAACGATTTGGAAATAGATGAATTGCTGGATGCAACGCAATTTGTTTGAATAAAGCGTTTTTAAGAACGGACTCTTCCATAATAAAACCCAAATTTTGTTCTGCAACATAGCGTGAATCAAAATCAATATGCGCACCACTAACTGAGTCCCAAACATGCATGCGACAATAAGGGGAAATTCTTGATTGTTCCAAATGATGCCAAACATTTAATTGTTGTAACAACATTTGAGAGGCATGATTAATAGCATAAACACGTGTATCAGCACATAATGCATCAGTTTTTAAGGATCCTGCATCAATAATGGCAACAGTATAGCCACGTTGCGCCATAGCTAAAGCGGAAGTTAATCCCACAATACCACCGCCAACTACTAATACATTAAATTCCTGCCTCATTTTTTCTCCGAAATTTCAAACGGAGCGTGTTTTTGTGCCTCAGCCAAGGCAATTTCACACACTAAATCGGGAATTGCTCCCCCAAAACCACGCGTATATCGTGCTAAAAGATTTTTCAAAACAGGAATATTATCCAGTGCCATCAATCCTAAACCACGCACCAAACCCATGCCGGGTAAACGGCTGGTAAATACTTGAATTAAACCATCAGTTAAACAAGTAATTGCTTTTTGATCGTGTGCTCTTAATTGCACATAATGCAAAAGCATTTCTGCGGTCAGTCCTTGCTCTGCGATGCATTGGGCTAACATTGCCACATCCCTAAGCCCTAAATTAAATCCCTGGCCTGCAACAGGATGTAATGTATGTGCTGCATTGCCCACAAAAACAATAGGCCAGCGAATTTGCTGCGGCATTAAAACTTGCTGCAGAGGATAAGAAAATCGTTTACCTATTTTATCAAATCGACCTGCACGATAACCAAAAGCGTGTTGTAGTTGTTTTAAAAAATCGGTATCTGATAAAGACAACATATGTGCTGCCTCCTTAGGAGGCATTGCCCATACTAAAGACATTCGATCGTTTTGCATGGGCAAGAGCGCTAAGGGGCCATGAACTGTAAATCGCTCATAGGCACGTTGCTGGTGCGGCTTGAGTAAACCTATATTGGCAACAAGGGCATGCTGGTTGTATTGTTTCACTTGAGTCGATAAATTACAAAAGCGGCGCACCCCTGATTGGGTTCCATCTGCTGCAACAATTAAACGAGCCGCAATCGTAACTTCTCCTAAATCAGTATGTACGGTCGCCGAACATTTCTCATAATCTAAAGACTGTAATGTTGCGGGGGCTATAAGCTGATCTTGAGGTACTAATTGATGCAAAGCCTGGTTAATATGCTGCATTTCAACAACATAACCTAAAGGTTCATGCCCTTGACTTTGTAAGCGTGAAACACCAAAATGGTGTTGATCTGAAACATGAATCATCTCTATGGGACTCACATGGGCTTTCAGATGTTGCCAAACACCAAGCATAGTAAGTATGCGTCGGCTAGCAGGTGATAGTGCTAATGAACGTGCATCAAAATCAGGCTTTATTTTCTCACCAAATGGTTTTGCTTCTACCAATAACGTGCGATAACCTAATCCTTGCAAAGCAAGCATTAAAGTTGCACCTGTTAACCCCCCACCAATAACCAGTATATCAATTTCTCTATTAATCACGCATTAATGCCTCAATCTCATGCACATCTACAGGCAAAGCCGCAGTTATTACCTCATGGCCTGTTTTAGTCACTACTACATCATCTTCAATACGAACACCTATACCCCACCAGCGTTTATCTACTCCCGGAGTATTAGAACTAATGTATAAACCAGGTTCTACGGTTAAAACCATTCCCGGTTCCAAAGGACGCCATTCACCATTAATTTTATAAAGGCCAATATCGTGTACATCTAAACCCAACCAATGCCCTGAATTATGCATATAGAAAGGTTTATAGGCTTCCTTAGCAAGTAATTCTTCAACATTTCCTTGTAAAATACCTAATCCACATAAACCTTCTGTTAAAATCCTTAACATAACTTTTTGTATCTCATTCCAGGGAAGCCCTGGCTTCACTACTGCTATCCCTGCTTTTTGTGCCTTGAGCACCAGCTCATAAATACTTTTCTGCTCCAGGCTAAATTCCCCATTTACGGGGAAGGTTCGGGTAATATCAGCAGCATAATTTTCATATTCACCACCAGCATCAATTAAAACCAGATCGCCTTGTCGCAGGGGTTTATTATTATTCGTGTAATGCAAAATACAGGCATTCTCACCTCCCCCGACAATAGGATCATAAGCGACACTACGACAACCTTGACGGCTAAATTCATAAAGAAGCTCGGCTTCCAACTGATACTCATACTCCAAATGTTTACAGCGTCGCATGGCTTGTTCATGAGCTTTAACAGAAATACGCGCAGCTCGACGCATTAATTCCAGTTCAGCGTCACTTTTAAATAAACGCATTTCACCTAATATAGGTTCTAAATCACACAATTGTTCAGGTACTTTTACCCCTCGTCGTACCTGGCTTTTCACCTTATCCAAGGCCTGCATAATTATTTTTTCAACTTCTGAATTACGCGCAAGAGCATAATAAATTGCTGTTTTCCCAATTAATAATTTAGGTAACTCGTCGGCAATACAACCTATAGGAAAAGCGGCATCCATCGCTAATTCAGACAGAGCACCGTCTTGGCCTAAACGTCTTCCTGTCCATTGTTCTTCCATTGGGTTACGTGGTCGATTAAATAAAATACTTTGCGAATCTTTCCCCGAGATAAGTATTAACAGTGATTCAGGTTCATTGAAGCCGGTCAAATAATAAAAATTACTTTCTTGACGGAAACGATAATGCGCATCTCCATTGCGTAAGGACTCATGGGCTGCCGGGATAATAGCAATACTTCCTTCAGGCAACCTTTGCATGAAATTTTTTCTTCTTGCTTGATATTCTTGTTGAGAAATCATATCAAAATCCTTTTGTTTAGTGCGTTATTCCAGAATTCCCACTAGGCTCACCCATTACCAGGTCACTATACAAACGCAGCACTGCCATCCGAGTGTATTCGCTCACTTCCATCAATGCACGTTCATCATCCTCACCCACATCTATTGTTTCACAATCAAGCTCGGCAAATTCGATAAGATGTTGGAAGGCATCTTGTGCTTCTTCATCATGGAATCGTCCAACGCCAATACCTGCGAGTTTCAACGACTCAATAAACCCTTGGCACCATTCACTAAAAGCTTGCGCCCGTACCAATAAGGGCTCATACTCATCAGGAAGCATCATTTCAAACCCAAAGTCCAGGCTGGAAATTTGCTGCTGGCTTATTGAAAAAACAGCAAACATCCCTAAAATAGCATTGCGGCTTGTTTCATCCTTTTTATTATTCAACAAGGCACGCAAATAAGCTTCACCCTGAATATCTGCACCTGCACAAAGATAGCCACACATCGCTCCATGCAATAAACTGGCAGATATATGTAAGTTTAATACACTAATGTTTTTGGAAAATTCGTCATAATTAGGCAAATGCAAATGTTCTTTCTCAGACATATTCAACTCATTAATATAAAGTGATCTCCATAATAACCGATTTAATGCAAGCGTTCACCCTTCTAATTGCTGCTTGCAAGCAAAATTGTTACTATTCTTACCATACAGTGGAATAACAAAGGTCTATTATCATGACTCATATGAAAACATGCACCATTAAATTGCTTAATGCAACTTATGAAATCAAGTGTCCTGAAGGCGAAGAGGCTAATTTACACCTTGCAGTACAGAAATTAAACAACCAAATCCTTATTAATAAAAAGAAATCAAAACAACTTGATAACCTGCAAACTCTATTACTTGCAGCTCTTGATATAAGCCATGAATTAATAATATGCAAAAATAAACAGGCCTATCAGCAACATCAAGTCACTCAATTTATTACTTCATTAGAAAATAAAATCAATAAAATGGTCGATGGAGAATTACTTGAAAGCATCACGGAAACAGATTAGTTGTCTTTCTGAACGAATTTTAATTACTGTTACGTTACGTGCTAATTTTTACTTAAATATTTTCAATTAAAGGGACTAAAAATGAGACGCCAATGGTATATAGGCTTTGGAGTGGCTCTATTAATTGCTCTCGCGTTTTTTATTATGCTGAGTGATATTAGGTGGTTTATCGCTTTTCTTATACCCATTATAGTCATATGGATCTATGATTTAATACAAACGAAACATACCATCTTACGTAATTTTCCTGTTTTGGGCCATGTGCGCTATTTTTTAGAGTTCCTGCGCCCTGAAATCCAACAATATTTCATTGCTACTGATGAAAGTGAGCTTCCTTATAATCGTGAGACACGTTCGCTCATTTATGAGCGTGCCAAAAATACACGCGACACCATACCCTATGGAACAGAACGTGACATTTTAAGTTTGGGCTACACATGGGCATTACATTCTTTAGCTCCAAAACATCATTCCGAAGTAGAATCAAGAATTGTTGTTGGAGGCCCTGATTGTTTACAACCTTATAATGCGTCTCGATTTAATATCTCCGGCATGAGTTTTGGCTCCCTGTCAGGGAAGGCTATTATGGCCATGAACAAAGGAGCAATGATTGGTGGTTTTGCTCAATCCACTGGTGAAGGTGGTCTAAGCCCCTATCATTTACAAGGAGGAGATATTATATTTCAGATAGGAACTGCTTATTTTGGTTGTCGTGATGAGCAAGGTAATTTTGATGAGAAGGAATTTGCCATAGAAGCAAACCGTAAAGAAGTAAAAATGATTGAGATTAAACTCTCTCAAGGCGCTAAACCCTCTCATGGCGGAATCTTGCCAGCAGCTAAACTTACTGCAGAAATCGCCAAAGCCAGAAAAGTTTCCATGGGTCAGGATGTAGTATCGCCAATTGCACATACCGCGTTTAGTACCCCAATTGGTTTGCTCCATTTCATAAAAAAATTACGTGATTTATCTCATGGAAAACCTGTTGGATTCAAGCTATGTCTTGGACGCAGGGATGAGTTTCTCGCAATCTGTAAAGCCATGTTAAAAACCAACATCCTGCCAGACTTTATTACAGTTGATGGGGCGGAAGGAGGCACAGGAGCTGCGCCCGTAGAATACACCAATTTTATTGGTACCCCTTTAGAGGCTGGATTAGTTTTTGTGCATAATGCTTTAGTAGGAATTAATGTACGGGATAAAATACGTATTATCTGTAGTGGTAAGGTGGCTAATGGATTTGATTTGCTAACCAATATCGCCTTGGGAGCTGATATGTGTAATGCTGCAAGAGCGATGATGTTAGCTTCAGGCTGTTTACAAACCAAGCAATGTAATGCCAATACATGTCCAACTGGAATAGCAACGCAAAGCAAACGCTTGCAATATGGCTTGGTTGTGGATGAAAAAAAATATAGAGTCGCAAACTTCCATAAAAATACCATGAAAAGCTTTTTAGAAATGGTTGGATCGCTAGGCTTAGACAATCCCAGTGATTTGAAACCCAGCCATATTATGAGAAGAGTAAGTGTGCAAGAAGTGAAGTCTTTTAATGAGATCTACGAATACCTGTCACCAGGACAACTATTAACCTCTGAAGTTCCGGAGAGTTATAGAGCTCATTGGGAAGCAGCCGATGCAGAAAAATTTTAAGTGTTTATTTCGTGCGTTTAGACGCTGTATTTACATGAGACTTTGTACTTACTTATTTGACTGTATATTAATGAATTGCCAAGGGTCTGAAAAATCCAATTCTTCAAAATATAATTTTTTCCTATTTTGTAATGGAGTCCAATCAGTATAGTAACCGCCTACCCTCCCAAGATAAGGTAACGCATTTTGCAGAACTTCGTCATAATCTAACTCATCCGGCTCCACTAAGCCTTGGTTGGGGTGTTGTATCGCCCAAATTATCCCACCAATCAAGCCTGCAACTACTTGTAAACTCGTTGCGTTATTATGAGAAACTAGTTCACGAGTTGATTCTATGGACAAAGTAGAGCCAAACCAATAAGCCCCCTTAGAATTCCCCATAAGTAAGACACCAAGTTCATCTACCCCTTCAACTATTTCGTCAACAATTAAGCGATGGTTTTTTTGGGGCAACCATTCTTTGCTTTGCAATTCATGAATCGATAAAATTGCATCAGGACAAGGACAATAAGCATAAAGCACCGTAGGTCTATATAAAAGTTCATGATCATGTTGCAAAGTTAGATAACTCGTAATTGAGGTGGTTTCGGGATGGGTGATTAAAAATCCATGATAAGGACCAAAGCTTGGAGTCCAGGAACGAACTTTAAAGCTACCACTGGGGCGTTCTATATAGATACTGGATTTTTCTCCCTGCGAATGAATTTTGCCATCGATAGGAAAATGGCGTTCATGACTACCCCATCCTATTTCCACAGGTTGTTTCATTTCTTCGATAAATCCATTGATAGACCATGTATTAACAAATTCTCCTAATTTTTTAGGGAAGTGGGTCACTTGTGTATCATGTTCAGCAATGTGTATTGCTTTGATATTTAGTAAAGAGGCAAGTTGAGCCCACTCCAATTGATTTTTTGGGGTAGAAATTTGAAGATTATTATCCTTGGCCATATTTAATAAAGCTTGTTTTACAAAATGAGAAACCAACCCAGGATTAGCGCCATGAGTGAGTACCGCAGTCTTTTTAATTGTTTTTTTTAATTTTAAAATGGTTTCCCGTAACCAATAATTGGTTCGCTCTTCAGGAATATTCTTTTCAAAAAGACTTTCTCCCCACTCCTCTATAGAGGCATTTATATACAATGTCTGTTTTTCATTACAAAGTTGAATCATAGAAGCACTTGAAATACCAATAGAAACATCTATAACTAAATCGTCTGATGCAAGTTGACTACCGATAATTTCCACATAATTTTGTTGTGTAATCTTTTGAATAAAAAAATTAACCGCATATTTTTGGGCAAGGGAAATTCCAGAATCTTCCTCAGTGATAATTAAAATTTGCGATGGAGAACTATTTAATCGATTAATCAATAGGGGTAATATTGCTTGCCCGATAGAGCCAAATCCCAGCAGAATAATTTTCTTATTAAAAATCTCTTTTTTCATACCAATTCCTTTTGGCGGATTTAATTTATAGTATAGTTATCAGTAACTAAAAGGGAGATAACTGATTATCTAAAATATTCGTATTGCTTATTAAGCCTCATTAAAATTTCAATAAAGAAACTCAAAGATATGTGATTATTTAATACTTCCTTTTAAGAACCAATTATTTTAATGTAAGTCTCCAGATTTTGAGGGGCGACAGTTTTTTCAAAGATAACGATCCACTTTAAGTATCTAATAAGGAAATTTAAATGAGCCACGATGTCGAGTTAAGAGATTACTTATCACAGTCAGAGTTTAATTTAGCAGGAGTTACTGCACTTATCCGAGCAGGGGCAAATCCTAATACTCCCAATGTCAATGGCGATACTTTGCTTCATCTGGTCATTTATTGCAAAGCTTATGCACTGATTCCTGCAGTATTAAAACTAGGCATGGATATTCAAAAACAAAATAAAGCAGGTTTATCTCCACTGCAATGTTTATTGAATAATTACCCAATAGATTTTGAGGCTGCCGCTGTATTAATACAAGCTGGTGCAAAAGTTGATTCCGAAGATTCTTTTGGCAATAATTTGTTACAACATGCTGTTATGTCAAATTGTCTAGGCCATATATCATTGGCACTTAAACTTGGAGTCAATGCTAAAAAAGTAAACCACTCAGGTCAATCCCCTTTATATAATCTTCTACACCAGCAGTATATAGATATCGAAGCAACTGCATTATTAGTTTTTGCCGGTTCAGGCATCTTGGCTAGAGGAAGCCGATTACATCTACCTCCTATTAAACAAGAGCATATTATAGATTGTTCTGAATGGCGAGTGAAATCAAAGGAATACCTTGAACCGGAAGCACTGGCTGTTTTAGGTAAATATGGAAACAATAAAGAGCGTGTTTTAAACTATATTCAATCCTTGCCGCCATTTATGAAGAGGGAGTTGGTTAATCAAGCACTATCAAAACAAACACCTTTGGGTAAATTTTTTGCAGTCAAAAGGGGCTTATTCCAACCAGAACCAGGATCAGGAATGTGGGCCCAATTGCTGGCAATGCAAAAAGAATTGAACCGACAAATTCCTATTTCATCCGTTCGGTTGACTCCAAATGAAAGCTTTCAACCACCCTTTGCCCCTGGTTTTGAACCAAGCGCTCCTCCGGCTTCGCTATACAATGCACCTATAGGAGAAAGCAGTCCTTATACGACCGCAGTTTCCTGGCCAACAGCACCAAGCGTATATCCTGGATTTTTTGCTCAACCATGTACTGGGCAATCGCTAGAGAATACCTATCCAATGGGTTACCCACAACCAGAGCCTATGAAATAAGGGAAGACAGGATTTTCCATATGTACTCAATTCTAAATACCGTGGCTTTGTTCCACGGTACAAGATACCATCCATGCCGCCATTTCTATCAGCGCACTATTTCAAACGTTCTTTTGTTAGAGCCATTCCCTAGCCTTGATGACGGCCAGCTTTATCGACAATATAAAATCACCAAAAGCGACCCGAGTGTCGTAAATAACGACGAAGAAAACCGGAATAATTTTTAGCTGAACTTGAACACAACTAATCCATTAGCAGCCGCTTGATAACAACAGAACGCTTGGATTCCAGCTTTAAAAAGGATTGTTGATTATGTCGCAAAAGCTCAAGGCTTATACACGGATAAATCATCACTCATCCGGATCATCGTATTTTAAGCGTTTGCCAATAGTAGGAATAAATTTAGCCAATTTGATCAGTCGCGTTTGCGCTACTTTTTTATAGGCGGTATTAAAAACAGCCTCTATATCTACATAATCGAGCCATATAGTTTGTAAGGTAGACAGTATGCGATATCCCATCTCTACATTTTCGGCCAACATTTTATCGATCATGCGCGTAAGCTTTTCGTTTTTCGCTGCTTCTTCTGCATTAAATCCCAGATAATCAAGCAAAAGATTATTGGCAATATTCTTAAAATCTGAGTATTGGGATAATTTTTCGCCATATAACTCGAAATCCTCGATATCATCTCCAAATATTCTGCGAGCTTCCTTGAGTACTATTTTTTTACTCGCTAAATATTGAGCGATTTTTTCCCCACGTTTAATCTTTTCTTTGGTTAAAAGAGTTTCAGCAATTCTATCCGCTTTTTCCTTGTAAAGACTCTCTGCTATATCACTATCCTTTAACGGACTATTCATTCGTTCGTTCATCTTTTCAAACATTAATTGAAAGGATTCATTGAGTAGCTTTGGAACAGGTAAGGTTCCATCAAAAATTCGACCGTCTGCACTAAGAGATACGGGTAACACATCTTTGGGTTCAAATGATCGTGTTGCATTATTCCAGACCGGTTTTCGATCTGCAGCCAGAAGAGTCAGCTGTAGGTTCGTTTGTTTTAATAAAGGAGCTACTACTTGCTCATACCCGCATTCTTGAGCATTAGCTATATATGCTCCATAACTGACAGGAATTGGACAAGGATAGACATCATGAGCATATTCATAAAGCAAATCATCTAAACGTCGCTTAAGTTCCGGGTGTTCTTTCTCAACTTGCTCTCTTTTTTTATAGCAATAAACCATCATCTCTATAGTACGTTTAATTCGAGGGAGCATTTCAATCGGGCTTAGCTCATGGCAATCTCTGAAAAAGATGGTCGCTAAATGATCGCCACAACCGGGTAATTTCTGATAAAGCGCAACATATGCACCCCGGGTACGATACATTTTTTTGTAACTTAGAAAATTTCGAAATGAATCTTCAGTGGCCCCCATATGACTTACAGCTTGCATCATTAAGGGCGTTAACAATTCAGGGGGGTATTTATTATCAAAATAACCAAAATTGCTAATATCAATACTAAACTGGGCTACTGTGGTAGGATCACCAGGATCATTTAACTCATACATGAAAATTTTTTTCAGTGGCGTCATTTCCACTTCATAGATTTCAAGCTCTGCTTCACGAGTTAATTCTTCTTTATGAGGTTCTAATTCAGCTAAAGCTTCTGGGGCTAGCTGGAAGACCAACTCCCATTTCTCACCTGGAACCATATCTATTTTTTTTAGTTGGCGAATGTGTTTGTCCTGCAAAGCCATGAGAAATTCACCAGTCCCTCTTGGACCGATTAATACACTGAGTGCTACATCATACTTGGGCTGTAATGAAAAGGCAGAAATGAGGAGCTCTTCTAATGCTCTCAGTTTCTCCGCCAGGATTTCTTTATCCGGTAAACCTATTTCTCGATACAAATCTGCTTCACAAACGTGTCGATGTTCATCTTCGATAATCAGTTCAAAAAGCTCAGTTGCGACACCATATTTGTGAAAAATGGTAAAAACCTCTTCAACCAAGCCTTCGCATACTAAGTTCATAACAACCATGCCTACTTTGAGACAGTCTTGAGCACGAATAAACTCACAAAGGCGCTCAATTTCTTGATTATAAGCAGGAGGAGTTGCATAAGGAGCACAAAGGGTAAATATAATTTTAGTAAAAACAATCGCGTGATAAATTTCATCTACTAATTGTGCCCGCATTCGTTTTTTTAGCTCCGGGTTATGCATTTCATCTTCAAAACGCATAGGTAGCTGAATACCCAGAACCTCTAATTGCGCCATCAACGAAAAAACATAAAGATACAGCAGCTTGTCATATTTTATTTCAAAAGGTAGACCATTTTTAAAAAGGTTTTCTACTCGATTTTTGATGTCTTTTCTTTCGTCATCAGTGATTTTGTTCCATCCCTCAAGGATCCATTTTTCGGAACCCCAGAAAGGCTTTAGAAGTATATCAAGATCTTCCATAATTAGGTCCCAGTGACGAATAAATTTGATAGCCCATGCTGAGTACTTAGTATGCCAGAATGTTAAACGTCTGCTCGATATAAAAAATAAAATGATTTATCAAGCTGTTTTATTTAGAACCCGATCCCGCGTAAAACCTATGCATATCACGGGATAACGTTCGTTAAGCGATATAAAGGCTTATGCATTTTATATCAATGCTTCGTTAATTATACTTCATCAATGCCAATATACCAATTTATAATGACTTTAAAACTGAGGGAATAACATCAAGAGATTCACTATTTATCAAATCATCAAAAAACTTCTCGAAAAAGTATAACTTTATTGTAGTATAAGACATCCAGGTTTCAAGAATTTGCATTAAATATTAAGTTTAATGCTTGCGGTGAGCAGCATATCGAGCCAAGTCCACAAGTGCTTGTTTATAAGTCGAATCCGGTAAGATACTTAACGCATCAATTGCAAAATCTGCTTCTTTATCGGCAATATCGCGCGTGTACTCAATCGCTTTTGTTTCAGTGATTGCAGCTAATATGGCGGGTAAATGTAGAAGCGTTCCTTTTTCCAGGCTTTCCCTTATTTTTATTTGTTGTTCTGCGGTGCCGTGTTTTAAGGCTTGCAGTAACGGTAAAGTAATTTTGCCAGTTGCTAAATCATCACCAATATTTTTTCCTATTGTTTGGGCATCCGAGCAATAATCCAAAGCATCATCAATTAATTGAAAGGCGTTGCCTAAATGCAATCCGTAAGAATACATCGCTTTCTGGATTTGATGTTCTGATTTGCTGATTAGAGCCCCAATAGCAGAAGATGCAGCAAAAAGTAAGGCCGTTTTGGCACGGATCATGTCAAAATACTCTTCAACAGAAAGATCGGCGTTATGGCGGTTAGAAAATTGCTGGATTTCACCACAACCCATTTGAGGTGCGATGCCAATAAGAAGCTGAATAATATCGATATCACCCACTTCAACCATAAGCTCTAAATATTTTGTAAATAAATAATCGCCAACTAAAATACTCGCCTTATTGCCCCATATTTTATTAGCAGTATCTCGACCACGACGTAGAGTCGAATCATCAATAACATCATCATGGAGCAGGGTAGCTGTATGGAAAAACTCAATCATAGCTGCAAGCATGATGTGCTCTTTACCTTCGTAACCACAAGCACGACTTGCTAAAAGAACTAACAGGCATCGTAAGCGTTTGCCGCCGCTTTGAATAACGTGATTCGCGATATCATCGATCAATTGGATGGGGGATTTGATTGTTTCAATAATTAAATGATTAACTGCCTCAAAATCTTCACTCACTAAATTGCGTAAATGATCAATTCCCATCACATATCCATAAATAAAATAGCTCTTGCATGCTAAGCCGGGATTATATTCAATGTCAATATTTCTCTGCCGCAATCATACAAGGCTTAAATAGTAAAATAACTCATAGCTTTATTATAGAACAAAAAATAAAGCTCACTTCCATTTAATATTACATCCAATACTCGGCTTTTGCTCTGCACTGACAGGCTTTCCGGCAAGTATGTTTTCTAACGCTTTTTGTAAATGATCACCCGTTACCGGCTTATTATTGCCAGGTGTTGATTCATCCAAACATCCTCTATAAACACACAGCAAGTCTTTATCAAAAATATAAAAGTCAGGAGTACAAGCTGCGTGATAGGCTTTGGCCACTTCTTGTGTTTCATCATACAGATAAGGAAATGGGTAGTGAAACTGCTCTGCCTCAAGGCACATTTTTTCTGGGCTATCAGCGGGATATCTCTCCACATCATTGGAGCTGATTGCTATAAATTGAATCCCTTTTTTCTGATAATACTCAGCTATCTCAACAAGCTTTACCTGGATGTGCTTGACAAAAGGACAATGATTACATAGAAACATAATTACTGTTGCAACAGATGATTTGCTCTGTGCCAAAGAAACCATTTGATTATTTCGTGTATCGACTAAATTAAAATCAGCAGCCTTAGTTCCCAGTGGGAGCATATTTGATAGGGTTGCTGCCATAACGCCCTCCTCTTTTATGTCAAAAGTAGAACTCTCTACTATATAATTTTCGATTTTATTGGCAACTTTATTTTCGTGCCTGAATAAAAATGCATAAACATTTTTTCTAATTCTTGACTTTAATCAAGCTGGCCATGTTATAATCTACTTAACCCGATAGCAAGTGATTTTAGAACCAATGCTAACAGCATGGGAAGCATCCTGAATTCGGCGTTGAGCAAGCCCACTTTAAAGTGGGAAGCCTGAACCGATTCACTCGCTGCCCACTTGAACCAAAAGGGTTCATAATCCATGTCTGTCGGGGCTATCCTTCCACTAGTTGTTTCTTTAATAAAAGATATTCATCGCGAACTTTCGCTGCGGCTTCAAATTCCATGTTTTTAGCATGCAAATACATTTGCTTTTCCAAAGTATTAATATGCTTAATTAACTCCTGAGTTGACCAATGCTTGTATTCCGGAACTGACTCAGCAACTGCAACTTTGCGTTTTCCCTGAAAGGCTCCTTCCATAATGTCTGCTATGGATTTATTAATCCCTTTAGGTGTGATCCCATGTGCCTCATTAAATGCTTGCTGCTTCTCACGCCTGCGGTTCGTTTCGTCCAAAGCTCTTTGCATGGATCCGGTTATTTTATCGGCATAAAGAATTGCTCGCCCTTTCATATTACGTGCTGCACGTCCTATAGTTTGGATCAAAGAGCGATCAGAGCGTAAAAATCCTTCCTTATCCGCATCAAGAATAGCGACCAATGCGACTTCGGGCATATCCAAACCTTCGCGTAATAAATTAATCCCCACCAAAACATCAAAAACACCCAAACGCAAATCGCGAATAATTTCCACTCGCTCCACCGTATCAATATCCGAATGCAAGTAACGCACCTTAATTCCATGTTCATTCAGATAATCGGTTAAATCCTCTGCCATTCGTTTCGTTAAAGTCGTTACTAAAATTCGTCCATTATGTCGAATCACCTGGCGAATTTCTGACATTAAATCATCAACCTGAGTACGAACTGGGCGAATTTCAACCTCTGGATCTATCAGGCCTGTTGGACGCACGACTTGTTCCGCCACATTATCGGAATGTTCCTGTTCATAAGGCCCAGGCGTGGCCGAAATGTAAATCGTTTGAGGCGAACGCGCTTCAAATTCCTCAAAACGTAAAGGTCGATTATCCAGGGCGGAAGGAAGTCTAAAACCGTATTGTACTAGAGTCTCTTTACGCGAGCGATCTCCTCGATACATCCCACCAATTTGGGGCACGGTAACATGGGACTCATCAATAATCAGTAATGCCTCATCTGGCAAATAATCAAATAAAGTAGGAGGGGGTTCTCCAGCTTCTCGCCCTGATAAATAACGCGAATAATTTTCGATACCGGAACAATATCCCAACTCCAGCATCATTTCGATATCAAAACAGGTACGTTGCTCCAAGCGCTGTGCCTCAACTAATTTATTTTGTGCATTAAACTCAGCCAAGCGTTCTTGTAACTCTTCTTTTACCCAATCGACAGTTTGCAAAATACGTTCCCGGGGCGTTACATAATGGGTTTTGGGAAAAACAGTAACTCGGGGTAATCGTCGCAAAATTTCGCCAGTAAGCGGATCAAATTGAGCAATATTTTCAACCTCATCATCAAATAACTCAACGCGTATTGCCTCTTTTTCAGAATCAGCAGGAAATATATCAATCACATCACCATGTACGCGAAATTGACCACGTTCCAGAGCAAAATTGGTACGAGTGTACTGCATTTCCGCAAGGCGTCTTAAAATTTTACGCTGATCCGATTGTTCTCCACGAGAAAGATGTAATACCATACGCAAATAAGAGTCAGGATCACCCAAACCATAAATTGCCGAAACTGTAGCAACAATAATTGCATCTTTACGTTCAATTAAGGCTTTGGTTGCGGATAATCGCATTTGCTCTATGTGGTCATTGATGGATGAATCCTTTTCAATAAAGGTATCTGATGAAGGCACATAAGCCTCGGGCTGATAATAGTCGTAATAGGATACAAAATACTCTACGGCATTATCCGGAAAAAAGGATTTAAACTCCCCATAAAGCTGAGCGGCAAGCGTCTTGTTAGGGGCCATAATTAAGGCAGGCCTTCGCATAGCTTGAATTACATGTGCTATAGTAAAGGTTTTACCTGAACCAGTAACCCCTAAAAGGGTTTGTTTGGCCAAACCAGATTTTAAGCCATCGATTAATGAGGCAATAGCGGTTGGCTGATCACCGGCAGGTTGAAAATCGGCATAAATTTTAAATAAATCTTTCATATCTTTATAGTATATCTCACAGGAGCAATAAATGAATATCGCATTGGCAACACGCGTGCAAAAAGTTAAACCTTCTCCCACTTTGGCTGTAGCTGCAAAAGCAATCCAAATGCGTGCACAAGGGCATGATGTGATTAACTTAGGTACTGGAGAGCCTGATTTTGATACGCCAGATTACATCAAAGAAGCAGCAATCCTGGCCATCCAACAAGGTTATACTAAGTATACAGCGGTAGACGGAATACCTGAATTAAAAGAGGCGATTAAAAATAAATTTAAGAAAGATAATGGGCTTGATTATCAGCTGAATCAAATTTTAGTCTCTGTAGGCGGAAAGCAAAGTTGCTATAATCTATGCCAGGCATTGTTAAATTCCGGCGACGAAGTCATCATTCCGGCTCCTTACTGGGTTTCTTATCCAGATATGGTCTTGCTTGCTGATGCAACGCCCGTGTTTATTTCAACCACTCCAGCCCAACGATATAAATTTAATGCCCAGCAATTAGAAAAAGCTATTACCCCGAAAACACGACTCATCTTTTTAAATAGCCCATCCAATCCTTCAGGAGTAGCCTACACATTGGAAGAGTTAAAGGCATTGGCTGAGGTATTGAAAAAGCACCCCCAGATTGTTATTGCCACAGATGACATGTACGAGCATATTCTATGGAGCCAACCTTTTGCGAATATCCTTAATGCATGCCCCGAATTATACGAAAGAACCATCGTATTAAATGGGGTATCCAAAGCGTATGCGATGACCGGATGGCGCATAGGCTATGCCGCAGGTCCAGCCTCCCTAATCAATGCGATGAAAACCATTCAATCTCAATCGACCTCAAACCCTTGTTCTATTGCGCAAAGGGCCGCAGTAGCTGCATTAAAGGGCGGTCATGAAAGTGTTTTAGAAATGGTAAAAGCATTTCACCAAAGACATGACTTTGTCGCTTCACGATTACAGGACATCCCTGGCATCGAGGTAATCCCCGCTGATGGAACTTTTTATATTTTCCCCAGTGTACAAGCCATTATTGAAAAACGTGGTTATGCCAACGATCTCGAATTTTCAGAAAAACTGTTAACTGAAGCAGGAGTAGCTTTAGTCCCAGGGTCTGCTTTCGGCAACGAAGGTTGCATTCGGCTTTCATTTGCAACCAGCATGGAAACGCTCCAAGATGCGTTAAACCGCCTTCAAAATTTTTGTAAATAAAACTCTAAATTCTCTCCTCGCTACGGGTAGGTGAGGAGAATTACCGTTTTAATCATGGATCAAAAATTCTAAATTCAACGCAAATTTAAAAAATTATTATTAAATCTACTTGACCTCAAACCAGAATCGTTTTAAGATTCGGCCTCATTCCCCGGTAGCTCAGTCGGTAGAGCGGATGACTGTTAATCATTAGGTCACAAGTTCGAGTCTTGTCCGGGGAGCCAATCCCAGTCTGGGTTTTGGCATCTTAATTCGATAACTTTTCATATCAATTTTAAAAAACGTTCCTCTAAACGTTCCTTTCGATCTCTTGCTAGGAACAAATTAGCCTATAATTTGAGTGCTAAATCATCTTATATATAAATTAGAACTATATGGAGACCCTATCATGATGGATGAAATCGAGAAAGAACACTTTAAAGAACAATTGGAACAAAAGGGCTTAAGTACCGTTGAAGAGGGATTAGCTCAAGGAATATATGGTGATGCCAAAGGAAAAAGAGCTATTGCTGAAAATTGGGTCAAAACGAAGAAACAAGAACAAAACATATCTCATAAACAACAAGCTCTAAGTTTGCAACAGGAATCAAACAAAATCGCTCGACTTGCACTATGGATTTCTGGTGTAGCATTGTTAGTTTCAATTTTAGTTGCGATATTTAAATAATCAATTAGAACAATTCCTAACAGAGCGAAAAAATAAAATGTTTTTAAGCTTTCACTTTTAGCACCTTTTTCACTAATCAACATCCATCAATGAGTACTTAATTGACACAATGGGTAATTAATTTTAACACCCTACAGGGATGAGCAAAATAAAGTCATTTATAAAAACCCAGAATATAATCACCAAATCAGTTAAAACCAAATAAACAATAATGAAGGTAAGAAAATGAAAACTATTGTTTTTATTACTATGTTAATTTTGTCAAATCTTGTATTGGCATCATCTGTCGATTCTTGCCTTGAAAAGGGTAATCAAGCCCTGCATATAGCTGAAGGAGGATATGGTGGAACACCTCAATCAGTTACTGAATGCATGATTATTGCTGTAGATTTTTCAAAATTATGCCAAATAAAATTAAGCGCAATGACCGAAGCAGGTAGACATGCTGCTATGCAAGGTGGAGGACGTATCTCTGATAGCTGGATAACGCAAGAGGCAAAACGTATATCAAATTGCTAATGCAGTACAAACCAAAGAACATGTGAGTCTCTACATCGTACACATAAAATTCGCGAATGGATTTAGTAGAGTGATAGTTAACAAGGGGCAATGTAATTGAACTTAAGGTCTTATATGAAAAAATTGAATACATGAAATTTTCACAGAATACAAAATCAACCCCAACCAAATGCTTTTAATTTGAACAAACGATAGTATAATGCTCACTTTTTAACCTTGGTGAGCTTATATGAGCAATTTTAAGAACATGACGGAACAAAAATTGCCATTTCATCATAAATATGAAACAGGTGATTATATAAGTATTGGATTATTCTTTGGCCTTATAATGCTTATTGCGTTTGTAGAAATTATAATAATAAGGCTAGAGAAATATGGATATTATAAATTATTAAAGCAATATTCTTTATATATTTTAATTGGTTCTATTACTTTTCTTACAATCTATGTATATGCATTTGAATACGAATATTTTCGCGCTCTAATGGGTATGGCGTTTTCAATAGCCATAGTTGTTTTGATTGATGTAGAAGGAAAAGAGGGTGGAGTATATGCCAAGATTAGAAAAAAAATTATTAGTGCTAGTATTTTTCTTAGTATCTGGTCATTAGTAGCGCTTGGAGTATACATTTTTGCCCAATATTATTCTTGGAATTCAGTTTTTATAGGATGCGCAGTTACATTAATGATGTATTGCTTCGCTAGTTACATAGCGAATAAAGTTGCAGCTAAAGTTTATGAGGACTTCCAATATAAAATTAAGAACATTGACAGAAATGTTGATCGACTAAGAGAGGATCTACAGGAGTGCAGACATCACAGTTGTTCCGAATATAACTACTGTTGTAAAGAACGATTAAATGGAATTGAGGATAAATTAGACACTATCAAATATTCTCTCAATTCACCTGAAGATCCATTTGCGAGGATAGATTAATGCATGTAGATTTAAAAAAATGTTTAAGCGTTCTCTGTATATTGCTGCATCTGTTTTTACTGTATGTGTTTCTGCCAAATCACTAACAATTAATGATGAAATCACTGTAACAAAGGAACACAGCTCTAGCATTAAAAAATTACAAGCCTATGATTCGCCCAGATTATCAAGGCTTAAAAAAGAAGATGCAATTTTATGGATTTATAACCCAGCCACTAAAAAATTAGAGCAAGAAAAGCACTGAGGATATTTAGCTTTTCAGCAATAGGGAAAAAGTTATGATTATGATCCTGAATCTAATCCTTTAAATATGCCCCAGACTGTAAGTGCTAAATAAAAATATACTAATAATGTGATCATATTGTCCTCCGCTATAATGCCTAAATTATAGCCAGGAGGATTTGCTATAACAATATATTCATATCGCTATTTCTTATTGATGATGTGATATTCTGATATAAAGACGCTGGAATAAGAAAATGATCATGACTCAACTCAAGAAAGGTAGACCTAGCACTTATAGTGCCGAATTGGCAAAGGAGATTTGCGATACTATCTCCTCCTCAAGTAAGGGAACTAAAACTTTATGCAAAGAGAACTCCCATTGGCCGAGCCAAGCTACTTTATTTACGTGGCTTAAAAATAATGAGGACTTTTCAGAGCAATACGCGCAAGCAAAAAGATGTCAAATTGAGTTATTGGTTGATGAAATATTAGAAATTGCTGATGACTCATCTAAAGACAGGGTAGTTAATGAACAAGGAGTACCTGTATTTAGTAATAATGTAGTAACCAGGGCAAAACTACAAATCGATACGCGCAAATGGCTCGCTTGTAAATTGTTACCTAAAGTTTATGGCAATAGGATTGAAAGTACTCATGCTTTATCCGATACAAACCAAAAGGAAATGACTTTGCTTCTCAATAACGTAGCAGCTCTTGAAGCCCAATTTGAAAAGGATTATTAAATCTTAGATTGAATGTTTTTATTCAATTGTTATTGTGAATAAGAACAACAATTAGTGTTGTCAGCATTAAAACAAGAAGCTAGTATAATTATCTTGATACAGTCGCAACAGGGATAACTTTTTGGCGCACGGACAAAGCAGCTAACAAAATAGTTCTTAATGAAAAACTTCCTGAGCTTACCTGGGATATGGTTTTTTTATTACTTGAAATCCAGTTTAAATCAAATGTATTTGCTACTTGTGGTTTAGAGAATAAAGAAAATTAAAACGAGAAGAATTCAGTCAAATATCGTACCAGCTAATTTATATCAAATCATTCTCTTCATTATCTAATGAGAAGAAAGCCTTCAAAGTGAATTCCATCGCTACGGATCACATGAACAATGGATCTTTCATGAATCTACAGTCAACAGTAATATTACTGTTTTAGTAAATGCCTGTCTGCAATCTTAATAAACAATCATATTGTTGTTTAGGGGACAAGCCGCTATTATACAATAGCATTATCTTTAACTACTCCCACACCATAGCTGCCATCTTAAAGAGAATAGCAACCAGTAAGCAATGCAGGCATTTTGGCATAAAATTTTATGGGGGTATGCCCCGCAAACGAGCTACCCTTGTTAGAAGTATTGGAGCCTCGCCTGTGGTGAGTTCGATAATTTTTTAAAATTTTAAGAATCATAAATTTTTCAGTAAATTTCCAGGGAAAATTCGTATAAAAATTCTTATTTCATCGTGTAAAACAGAGTCTCTATTGATCATGAAGCACATATAAGAATGCTGAACATTTAACCAAACAAATTAAAATCAAAATAAATGTCTTGATCATTATTTTCATCATAGGTGTTATACTTCCTGTAGTACTAAAGTATTTCAGAATATAGGTTTAGAGCATTTTGAAAAAATGGTCATTAAAAATTATAAAAATTTCAATGACCAAGAAGCGTTATCTTTTTTGTTTTAACCAAAATCTTTGTATGTCTCTTTAGCTAAAAAAGCTACTATTCCAAAATTTCTTCTCTCTATCGTAACTTTGGCGGCCTCAAGACGCTTTCTGAAATTTGTCTTACTTACAGGCTTAAAACCATCATCATCACAAAACATTCTGTATTCCTCATAAAGAGTTTTATACTGAATAAAATTATTGGGACTAGATTTATAATTATTTTCATACAAAAATGTTTTTACACTATCCGAGTCTAGCGCATATTGGTCTCTAATTTTTCTAATTGTATCACTTTCAGTGAAATTTCCTTGGCATAAAAGTCTTTTCATGCCTTCTAAAACCCAATTGAAAACTCCTGCCAACTCAGTAGCAATTATTTTCTGTGCCAAGCGTTTATCCTGATTAGCTTCTGCAATAGTTACCTCAAATGGAACAATTAGAAAACGTCTAAAATAAGCCTCTGTCTGCTCAACGTCTTTAGGTAGCTCGTTACAATTAAAAATTAATTTGGCGTATTTTTTGAGAGTAAATGGTCGGCCATACGGCATTCTTGCTTCTACAGGCTCATTACTTACCAGCTGTTTGAAAAATGAGGCTTCAAGCTTTCCATTAATCTCGCTAGAATAGTTTACAAGCTTGTTTGCAATCATGGCGCGATAATAGCCATTATTATCAGTAAGGCTTTGCATAGAATATGCAGAAGTATTTTCTTCCCCTAGCAAGCTTTTCACAATTTCATAAAAAACAGACTTTCCATTAGCACCAGTTCCATAAAGTACTAAAGTTTTTTCAAGTTTTAATGTAATAGAAGAAATAAAAATAGATCCTAAATATTCAGCAAGAACATCCTGCAATTTTTTGTCTGGCAATACCTCATTTAAATATTGGTGAAATAATGGAGCCTCTGCGTCCGGTTGATATTCAAAAGGAAGTTGGTATGTTAAGAAATCATTACGATCAAACTCCCTTAAACGAAACCCTCCTTGAGAGAACTCAAAAGTACCATTCATTAAATTAATACAAATATTTCCGTTATCTACTTCAGGTCTTGGCAACTGTGCTACAGCAAGAAACTGTTTATATAAATGATCTCTAAAATTAAAATATCTCGCCCTATACCTATCAACACCCATTTTCTCAGCTACACTTCCAAGAAATAACTTGAACTCACTCTCATCAAGCTGACTCCAGAATGCACCATTAAATAAGTAAATAAAATCAAGACTCTTACAAATTCCCCAATTATTGGCCATCGCAATATCTAATAAACTATCTATCACAGTGATTTGATAGTGATTATTTTTTAATGTTTCATTTTCATTAAGGGAAATATGCTCCCTAAAGTCAATAGATGGGATTTTCTTGAGGAGCCTTCCTAAAACCTCAGCATGTGGAGTTGGAGTGGGAAATATCTGACGTTTTATCTCTGCCAACACATCTTCCTTTGATGCTCCTTTATCCATAAGAAGTACAAAAAGATCATTAAAGTCTGTGGGTTTTAGTTTTGTCAGTTTCCCTTCCGGCATATCTAAAACACTAAAATCAGGAAGTACATAAGTGGTATTATTTACTTCAGCACATGTCTTTTTAGCTACTTTTTCACCAGAATATTTCAGTTTTTCATCTTCATGCCATCGATCATCATCAGCAGCAATAAGAAAATGAGGATAAGGGTACTTTTCGCGCAATACTTTTGCTACGGGAAGTATATTTCCACAATTAAAGGTAATGACAGTTGGATATCCAAGTGCTTCATAAAGTGTAGCGGCTGTACTATATCCCTCAGCAATTAACACCGTACGAGTTTGAGCAGTAATATCGCCCAAAATATAAAAAGCACCACTACGTTGAGCACCGGCCAGTGGCCTTTTTTGGTATCTACTTTGGGAAACATCAAAATAAATACGCTCAAGGTTAACAAGTTCGTTCGCTGCATTATAACAAGGTACCAATAGAGTACCTGAATAACATTGAGCATTTTTAGTATACTCATTTTCTTTATCTATAAGTTTTAAACCATAACTTTGGACCCTTTTCTTAGATAAATAACCTTCTTTAGTAGCATCCACCCCAATTGCAGAAGAGAAGACCTTTCTAGCTAATTGCGCACATTCTGCATATCGCTTTCTGGTATTTAAATCTTCCTGACGTTTCGCCTCTTTTAAGCGTTTATTATGGGCTTCCCATTCCGCTACTGAAATATCATGTTTGGACTTAGAGCAAAAGTCATCCTCAATTCCACAATGCCAACATTTAAAATATCCAGCCGCAACACCATTGGTAAAAATTTTGTACACTGCATCCTTTGAACCACCATGAGGGCATCTATAACGGTGAAACTCAGAAGCAAAGTTAATATTACCATCTAATGGATGCCCATTAGATGCTAAAAAATCATGAAACATTTGCTCTAGAGTAATTAAGTCTTGTGAAGTATTCATAGTAACCCTCCATTGGATAAAAACCTCTGGTGCAATTTTGTTACCACTGGAAGGTATGTAGTTTTAAGGTTAAAATCCTTATCGAACGGTGTTCTACTTATATTAATTAGTACTTTGGTATTTGAAAAAAGACTAAGAAGCCGTTTTGCGTCATAGGTCATCGCCGCAAACGATGACCTGTTATTTAATTTATTCATTACCTTATCTCCTGTGCAGCAATTGCACGATCTTGGAACCATTGATCTACTGCTTCAAGACTCCAGCCTACTGAATTCTTCCCCAACCGAATTTTAGGAGGAAACTTGCCAGCCTTTATCCATCGATCTATAGTGCTACGACTAATGTTGTCATCAAATCGTTTTCTAAGCCCTCGCCAACGAATTACTCCTTTAGATTTAATTTGAGTCATTTCAATCTCCTCATTGTTATTTATGACACCTTAGGAGTATCTTGAATTTTTAACTTAAAGTCACAGAACATAGTTTTTAGGGGTTTAAAACTGTATTCCGCAGACATATCATTTCATTTACCTTAAATGCGATCATGGCGAAATATTATGGCTCCACAACGTCTCTAGGTTTTTTTAGGCGAGATTCCAACTGGCAAAACTATCTTCATGGATGATTTGAGAAGCATATTTCCCTAAAGTTTCATTACTCTCCGGTAACTTAATGCCAATTTCATTCGAAATAGCTTTTATACTGAGCAAAAAATCATAAAAAACTCCAGAATATGGCTTATTTCCGTACTCACCGCCCATACTGTCGTAAATACAATCTGGCTTTTTACCTGTCATTTCATAAAAAATACCAGCAAGTCTGCGTATATGATGTTTTGCGTCTGAACGTGGATATCTTTTCCTCTTTCTTATTGCTGTACTAAGGTTCTGCAAATGTGTGGTAAGTTCCACAATGCATTTTTGTTTATAAGTAATTTTTTCTGCTATATCGAGGCTATTTTTAGTAAAAGAAGATAATTTTTCCAATCGACTTAAAGATGCTACTTCTGAATCAAGTTCTTTCTTTAAAAGAGCTAAATCATCTCCTAAGTCCAGAAACACTTTACTAAGAGCATGATTCCTCTCCACTTGCTTGCTATGCTCAAGTAAATTACCCAATAAATCAAAATTTGAGCCAGGACTAAATTTATCTCTAACTGCATATACTCTTGCATTTGCTTGTGCTTCTACATCAGCATTAATACTTTTCATGATAAGCAATGTCCCTTATTTACAAATTAGCCACAACCATAAGCATCTTTACACCATTTCTTTATCATCACTTAATTCAAGAGTGACAACTAATGAGGTATCACTATAAATAATTTCTTGTAATTTATTTGCCCACGTTTCTAGTGCAGATCGTTTCTCATTATCATAACTATGGCGATCGTAGACTGCTGTAATACTTTGTTCGGAATGATTAAGAATTTTGCTTACCACCAAACGAAGAATACCTATAGACGTCATGTGAGAAGCAGCTGTTCTTCTAAGATCGTGAGGCGTCCATGGTTTTATTCCCTCAAAAATGCTGCGCTTAACCGCTTTATCAATAGAACTATCAGTAATATGTGCATTTTTATGCTTTGCTGGAAACAAATAGCGTGAATTACCACTGAGAACTTTAACTTCATTTAATAGCTCGACTGCTAGCGAGCTAAGAGGTACACGATGTGCCTGTTTATTTTTAGCTTTACTTGCTGGAATCGTCCACCAACCAGAAGCAAAGTCTATTTCATCCCATTCTGCACTTATGAGCTCACCTTTTCTTTGTGCTGTAACTAGTTGAAGCTTTAAAACAAGCATAGTTTCCAAAGACATATGTAGATCATGGGATTGATTCACTTCATGTATATGGCTAAGAGCAAACCATAGTATTTTTATTTCTTCTTCAGATAATACGCGATCGCGCTTATTTTCTTTCGTAACAGGCCTAACACCACTACAAGGATTAGCTGTAAGTAAATCTCTTTCGATTGCAAAATTAAACATTTTTCTTATACATGCAAGCACTCGATTTGCTTGCACAGGAGCACCTCGCTCTTTAATTCCATCGAGTAATACAATTACCTCTCTTCTTGTAATCTCATTCGCTTTACGTTTACCCCAGAGAGGTTTAATATCACGCTTTAAACAACTTTCATCAGCTTTCCAAGAACGTTTATTAGGTTTAGCCCACTTCTCTATATACTCATCGATTAACGCATTTACAGTATATGCGTCACGGATAACTATTTTTTGTTTTCGCCTTTCCTCAGCAGGATCTTTACCTCTCTCGAGCACAACAAGTGCTGCTCTATGTAATTTCCTAGCCTCACCCAAAGAGCACGAGCTATATTTAGCCAATGTCATACGCCGTTTTCGACCTTGAAATGTATAAATATAAAAAAAACTTTTTTCCCCTGTCGGAAATATAGTTACACCAAAGCCATTGCCACTTTTTTCTCGTTGGTCATAACTCTTACTCTTGGGTTTCATACCTTGAATTTCTTTATCAGTCCACTTCTTCATTTTAAAACCTTCGATCCATACTTCTTGTGAATAAGGTGCATACAAAAAACCAAACTTTTTTAAATTACACCAGACTATAATCGATGAGGTGAAAAAAGTGAATTAACAATTTGATAATATTTTTGTTTATTTTTTGAATTATAATTTCCAAATGGTGAAAAAAGTGAAAAATGTGATCCTCTAAAAACATTTTATTTTTTTCTACATGTAAATATTCAAGCAATATCGGCATAAAAAATAAAAACAAAGAATTTATTGTGAATAATCCAGCCATTTTTGAACAATACAAAATTCATCATGCTTATGATGCAAAAACCGAAACATGGCTTTTCTCTGTGGTTGAGATTGTCCAAGTATTAACTCAACTACAAAATAATCAAATAGCAAGAAAGTATTGGAATAAATTAAAAGAACGTTTAAAAAAGGAAGGAAGTGAAACGGTGGCAAATTGTCACCAGTTGAAAATGATTGCTGAGGATGGAAAGTTACGTCTTACCAATGCTACTTACCGCAGATGATCCATTACGTCTAATTCAATCTATCCCAGCTCTAAATCAGAACCTATAAAGTTATGGCTTCAAAATAGGTTTATCAAGTAAAGGAAATAGTCATCTCAGAAACTTAAGCGATCATATGACTGAAGCAGAATTCATCTTTTCTGCATTTGGCGGAACTCTCTACCAGACAAATTGCTGAGACAATCAAGGTAATAGGATTAAATGAAAATAACGTAGCAAGCCCACAAGTGGTTATCTCAGATAATTTCCTTAAACCTATAAAATCATTACCCAAAGATAAAGAACACGAGATAAACCCAAACAGGCAAGTAAATCGTTACTTGTCGACTTTATCTTTTTTTAATAACTCACTCAAACTATTTTTTCCTGTTTCTTTAAGGACATCACTAAGCGTTGCCTCAGGATTATATCCTTTAAGAAAATTTTCGCCATACTCATGTTGTAGCGTTTTAACTTTCGTGTTCCCATTTTTTTTCCGTATTCTTCCATTTTTATCTTGAGAACGGTTATCTAATCCTTTTTTCATAATTTTTATTCCAAAAACAATAACTAACTATAAAAATTATAGTCTTAGTTATAGCTAAATGCTTAAACGTTCCTCCAAACGTTCCTCTAAAGTACTGGCAACTGGTGAATAACAATAATGTCTTATGAAGCATGAAATCAAGAAAAATCCCTATCTCATAAGCCTTTACAATAAAATTCATGAATAACGTTGCATGTCCCTGAATAATGAAGAACAATGCATTCTGCTCGACTGTTAATCATTAGGTCACAAGTTCGAGTCTTGTCCGGGGAGCCAATCCCAGTCTGGGTTTTGGCGAAAATCAATCAAACCTTAAATTTTACGTGTCGAATATGTGTCGAAGATTGGGATGAAATTCGGCAGCTAGTTTGTTACAAACTTAATTAGGTTCATCATATCATAAGATGAAGTATATGAATTCATATTTGCAACTACCTCTGGTTCCTCCTCAGAAAGTACTGATACTTATTCTCGATAATCTGATTTAAAATTTTGGCTGACCTTATTGCTTTAGCTATTTCTATTTTTTTATCAGTTGAATCCAACAGTCTGTAAAATCCTCCTCCCAGTGGTTTATTTTCATTTAAATCGCCCTCTAACTTTAGGAGGTGTTGGCGTGTTTTTTTATATAGCTCACAGGTTTTTTGATGTCCTTGAGGATGAAAGTCTTTTTGGTTTTGAGTAAACGTTTCTAGAGCACCACGAATTACTTTTGTAGAGTAGATAAAACTGTCTGATCTAATTGGTACTCGAATGTTTTCTTCATTGGTATAATTGTTTCTAACCCTTCTAACTTTAGATAAAGCATCTCTAATAGCTTTACAGATTTCGTCTCGCTGACCTCTGTTTGTTCCTGGATAATCGAAACTAAGATTAATATTAGGGTCTTCATATTGATATTTAATTGAAGTGATAAAACTTTCTTGAGCAATCACATGTAAAATTTTGCCATCAATTACTTCTGTTTCTCCATTATCGTAATTTATTGTATATGACCCATCTTTGTTGTCCTTTAATTGATTAATGTTGTTGAGGTTAAACGGATATAGGTAGTCCTCGGATGTTTCAATAGTTATTTGATCGTTTTTTCTCAATCGGATCATTTTTCTAAGATAGAACTCCAAATCATCTTCTTCTAAGTATCTTGCAATTTTAGAAATGGGGGGGTAATCATTCCCATAAAAAAATAGAGCATCAGATATACGAATAAGCTCCAGGAGAATTAACTTACTTTGTATATCTGGTTGATTTACAAATTCATCTGTTTTTTCGATAAAAAAATTATTATTTTTACCATCAATAACTAAATTCATATTTCCTATTCTATCATCAGGTCCCATGAAAGTATGAAGCGCCAAACCATTCTCAAATCTCATCCCATCTATATTTTCCGCCAATTTTTGGGCGAATCCATCATATTCATCAGTAATCAGGCCAACGTTACAGGCTAACAAATCTATACCTAAAACATGAGGGTTAGTTTTTTTAAATAGGACTATGTAATTAAACAATGAAGTTTTTGGAATGGCGCTTCAGTCAGGGCATTTATTTTTATTTCGTAGTCGTTGTGGCTCCAAACTAAAGGCTTTGTACTCCGAGGAGTTTGGTTTTACTTTATGGTACAGAAGATTGGAAAAAGGAAATTTATTTTCCCACGAAATACACAAGGGCATATTGAGTTAACAAAAGAGCATTTAAATTGGTTGATGGCGTCTAATAAATACACGTTTCATCCAGGAGAAGAACCTGCAATTTATCTCGATTTTCACGGTATGTGGCTGGATAATGGCCGCTTATGAGGTGTGTGAACCCATGAGGCAAGCTCTTCATGGAGAACTTGTTACATCAAACTATCTACAAGCCGATGAAACCACCATGCAAGTCATGGATGAACTGAATCGAAAAAATACCAGTACCAGTTATATGTGGGTCTATACTAACCACCAGCCTGATAAAAAAGTAATTCTTTTTGATTACCAGCAAACCTGCCAAGCTCAGTGGCCAAAACAAATTCTTAAGGATTTTAAGGGCTATTTGCAAACAGATGGATATAAAGGTTATGACTGGGTGGATGACCATCCGGATATTATCCATTTGGGTTGCTTCGCTCACGCCAGAAGGCCTTTTGCAAAGCTTGTGAACATTGCCAAAACTACTGGGAAATCGCATCAAGCTGTAGCTTATATTAAAAAACCCTACTTAATTGAACAGCATGCCCGTAATAACCACTACACGGTCGAGCAACGATATGAACTTCGTTTGCAACAAGCAAAACCTATCCTTGAGGAACTTAAAATATGGTTGGACAAAACCATCAAAACAACCTCTACCCAATCCGAACTGGGCAAGGCATTAGATTACATGCATCTTCGATGGGGCGAGTTGACTGCATATCTTTTGGATGGCTGCCTTGAGATTGTTAATAATCTCATAGAGAACCTCATTAGGCCCTTTGCTTTAGGGAGAAAATTTGGTTGATGGCTGGTAGCCCCAGAGGCGCTTATGCTGGAGCATTGTTTTATAGCCTCATTGCAACAGCTAAAGTTAATGGTCTTAATCCCTTTGATTATCTGAAAACCCTTTTTGAAAACATCCGCTCTTGCAAAGCAGTAGAGCATTTTAAAGCTCTGTTGCCGTTTAACCTAAACATCTCTAATTAATTTTCTCTTTCAATGCAACCCGTATTTAGCCGAACGTATACGAAGAAGATGATGTTGTCAAAACTTAGACGCCTCTTTACAAGAGGCGTGAACGGTTAATGGCGTCCACTTAAGTTGACGCCATTACGTGACTTTCAATTACCCATAAGTATTTTTTGAGTTTTGAACAAAACCCGTAAGAGCGGAGTACTCTTGGTTAATCATCATTGTATTAGAGGATTCATTTTGCAGACTTCGATTAAAAAAACGTACATTTTGACTTTCTATAACAGAAGATGTTTTTTCTACTACATTATATTTTTCTAATATTGTGACAATCTCTGTGAGGTCTTTTCGTTTGGCCCAACTCAAGGCGGTTTCCCCTTGATTATTCGCGTGCGTGACAAACTGAGCAGAGCAGTAATTACTGTTTAATAATAATTTGACAAGTTCGATACGACCTACTTTTGCAGCTATAATTAATGCGGTATTTCCATCATTATTTACGTGAGTTACTAGTTTTTTGCTGCAATGTTTGTGACTTAATAGTGTATTTAGAGTTTTCCTGTGGTTGTTAGATACAGCTACAATCAAGGCATTATCGCCCTTGTGATTTGCGTGATTAACAAATTCTGGGGAACAATATTTATTATCCAGTACTGCCTTGAGAACTTTAGCGCGGCCATTACTGGCTAACAAAATCAAAGCAGTGTCTCCATTATTATTTATGTGGGTCACAAATTCTTGGGTGCAGTGCTCGCTATTTAGTAGCGCATCGCCTATTTCTTTACGGCCTTTCTCAGCAGTCCAATGCAAAGCAGTCTCACCGTTGCTGTTCGCATGGGTCACAAGCGTTGAGGTGCAGTGTTTATTTTCTAGTAGAATTTTGATAATGGGTTTAATCGCTTTCTTTACTACCCAATGCAAAGCGGTATCTCCATTTTTATTGGTGTGGGCCACTAATTCTGCTATGCAATAAATGCTTTCCAGCAAAAGTTTCATAATATCTGTATAACCTCTCTGTGCTGCTTCAATTAAGGCATTGTTTCCCTCTTCATTCGCATAAGCCACAAATTCGGGGCTGCAGAATGGGCTATTTAGCAATGTTTTAACCAGGTCTATATTTCCGAGGTTTACAGCTTTCAGCAAAGTGGTGGTTTTATTGTGGTATGGCGTAGAAGTTACCAATTCAGCAGTGCAATATTTGCTCTCTAATAATGATATAGCAATCTCTGTATGACCTTCGATTATAGCTAGGAGCAAGGCGTTTTTTTCATCACTGTTCGTATGAGCTACAAATTCGGGGCTGCAGTATCGGCTATTCAGCAATGCTTTAACAAGGTCTATATTTCCGCGCCTTACAGCTTCAATCAAAGTAGTGGTTTTATAGTAGCCTGACGCAAAAACCAATTCAGCAGTACAATATTTGCTCTCTAATAATGCTTTAGCAATCTCTGTATGGCGTAAGCTTATAGCCACGAACAAGGCGTTCGTATTATCGCTATTTTCAAAAGCCACAAATTCGGGGCTGCAGTATCCGCTATTCAGCAATGTTTTAACAAGGTCTATATTTCCGCACCTTACAGCTTCAATCAAAGTAGTGGTTTTATAGTAGCCTGACACAGAAGTTACCAATTCAGCAGTACAATATTTGCTCTCTAATAATGCTTTAGCAATCTCTGCATGGCCTAAGCTTATAGCTAAGAGCAAGGCATTTACATTATTGCTATTTGCATAAGCCACATATTCGGGGCTGCAGTATGGGCTCTCTAGCAATGCCTTAACAATCCTTGCATGACCTTTTTCTACAGCTATGATCAAGGCGTTTTTTTCATCACTGTTCGTATGAGCTACAAATTTTGAGCTGCAGTATCGGCTATTCAGCAATGCTTTAACAAGGTCTATATTTCCGCGCCTTACAGCTTCAATCAAAGTAGTGGTTTTATAGTAGCCTGACGCAGAAGTTACCAATTCAGCAGTACAATATTTGCTCTCTAATAATGCTTTAGCAATCTCTGTATGGCCTAAGCTTATAGCCACGACCAAGGCGTTTATATTATCGCTATTTTCATAAGCCAAAAATTCGGGGCTGCAGAATGGCCTATTTAGCAATGTTTTAACCAGGTCTATATTTCCGAGGTTTACAGCCTCCAGCAAAGTAGTGGTTTTATTGTGGTATGGCGTAGAAGTTACCAATTCAGCAGTACAATATTTGCTCTCTAATAATGATTTAGCAATCTCTGTATGACCTAAGCTTATAGCTAAGAGCAAGGCGTTTACATTATTGCTATTTGCATAAGCCACATATTCGGGGCTGCAGTATGGGCTCTCTAGCAATGCCTTAACAATCCTTGCATGACCTTTTTCTACAGCTATGATCAAGGCATTTTTTTCATCACTGTTCGTATGAGCTACAAATTTTGAGCTGCAGTATCGGCTATTCAGCAATGCTTTAACAAGGTCTATATTTCCGCGCCTTACAGCTTCAATCAAAGTAGTGATTTTATTGTGGTATGGCGTAGAAGTTACCAATTCAGCAGTACAATATTTGCTCTCTAATAATGCTATAGCAATCTCTGTCGCACCTCGTCGTGTTGCTAACGTTAATAGGGTATTTCCTTGATTATCCTTCTGTGACAGCAATTTTGATGTACAGCATTTATTATTCACAAGTAAAGAAACCATATTGATTTGCTGTTCTTTCAATGCATAAAAAAGCAATGGTTCCTTTATTCTTCCTGAAAAGTCATTCAATTCTTGGCCGAGATCGAAGCCTTCGGGCAGCGAGTTTAGTAGGCGCTCGAAAACCACAGTATCGTTCGATGTGATGCATTGATACAGAAGATGAATATTAAACGATCGGTTATAGCGAATGCTTTGCTGTATCTCCCCTTGAACGACGTAGGCATATTTTCTTTGTAACGCTGTTTGTTCTGTATTTCCCTGAATACTGGCCTGATAACTTACTTGCAGTCCTTGTTTTTTGTATAACAGCTCTTGAACGATACGCTGCGCAAATTCGGCTAACTCCTGCTGTGCTAACTTGGGTTTTTTTTGCATTTTATAGGTGCTTACCTGCACTATATGGGGGTCATGCATCAAGTAAGGCTGCATAAAAAGCCGTACTTGCAGGCTATCTTGTCTTTTGAGTTCTTGATTTTTTGCAAAGGCCTGCGGGTCTTGCCGTAAGGCAGTGATAACAGGCGCTAATTTATGTTGGTCCTCAGGACTCATTCCCTCTTGCCAGGGTTGGAGGAAGTTATGATAACGTCCATGAAAACTGGAGAAATAGCACAACGTATCGACGTGTTCTTGAGCAATAAAAATTTGATACAGATGAGCGCCTAAGTCTTTTTGATGCTGTTCATACACATCGATGAATTCTTGGATGCGGACACTTTGGATGTTAAGGTAACGAAGCAACATGTTAAAGGCACTCACCAGCACTTTTTTATCATTATTTGTTGCAGTGCTATTCGTATAAAAGTACTCAAAACTCGAGGACGTGGGATGATTGTAATTAGCAAACACACTAAAATTACACGATAAGCCTTTCTCTTGGTAGTCTGCGGAGTAGTTATTTAGCTCTTGCCTGGACACATTTTGCTTTCTACATTGTTCTTGTAAAAATGCTTCCACATCGTTAAGGCCTGCAAAGACATCATCAAAGGTTCGTAAACTGCGGATGTCAGCACACACCAATGTACTGCGCACCTTAGAAATCAAATCATAGAAAAAGCCAATGTGGGCATTGGTTGCATGGTATAAAACGATGTGGTTGGGATGGTTTGCTTCTGCTTCGATAATTTGTATCAGTTTTTCTTGGTATTGGACATCGGTGGCCATGGGGGACGAACGCATTTTTTCAGCAAAAAATTGCGGCACCAAATGTGCGGCACTGCGTTCATTAGTCTCTAATAAGCCTTGAAGATGGGCAATACTTTGTGATGGGTAGGGAGAGGTCGGCGGGGTAGTGTTTTCTTTTGCTTTATTTTTTATCTCTTGGTTTAATAACACAGAAGAACGCACCGTATTTTTTAGCACACAGTGCTGCTCTGCTGCAGGATCTGGGTACACCCGTTCTTCAACCGATTGGTTGCCATAGAATACCGTGCGTACTTTGATGGCGGGGATATGAGGTTGTTGAGGTTCTAAAAGGATAGGGTTTTGGTATCGAGGAGGGCTGTTTTGACTGAGCGCTGCATACGCGTTTGCATGCGAACGGGTTCTGTGCGGAAACGAAACTAAAGCATCGTTCTTCGTCATGAGATGCTGTAAGTGGTTTGTTACCGGAGCTTGCTGGAGCATCTTAGCCAGCGGTGGAAATAAGGAAATGCGGTGTTTGTCTCCTGTTTCAGGAGAGGTATAGTCGACCTGAAGTGTTTCTTGGTGTTCTTCGTGGATGTAGTTCCTGTCGTGTAAGGCAGTAAGAAGTGCTGCCACAGGGACCCACTGAAAATCGGTGTATTCTTGCGCCTGGGTTGTCTCTTTTTGTACGGCATCAGCAATATCGTGACTGGGTATATAACTTTTCTGGGCAAGAAACATGCGGTGGGTATGCCCTTTTTGCTCGTGTTGGGTGATAAGGTCATGAGAGGGGTATTGCTCCAGTTGCGCAGGAGAATACTGAATTTTACCCCCAGTTTCCTCCGCACACTCGCGTGCAGCCGTTACCATGAGCGTGCCATCCTCTATCTCGCTTTTTCCGCCCAAATCCCCATACCATTGGTGGCGAATGCGTTGGCCTAATAACGCACAAGGAATGCCTTGCACTTCACTCAAGACTAAAATACTGGCGGAGCTGCGTTCTTTATTCGCCTTAAGACTGGTAAACGCCTTGGCATAAGGGTGCGGGGTCTTATGCAGACGAATTTCTAAATCATAAAGCCTTGCTGCAAGCAGCTGCTGCAGTTCTTCTACGTGCTCAATATTAAGCACCTGTGCTAAGTGACTAAGCGTTGTAAAAAGAGAATTCACCTGTGGCAATAACGCTTCATGTTGCTGTTTTAGGTCTTCTTGAGTGAGTCCTTGGTACACTGCAGCCGCATCTTTGTTCCTGCTCGAGTCCCGTAAAGTCTCAAGCTCGCTCATATAATACGCTGACCACGAAGAGCCTTCCTGTTTTAACCCTTGAGTGGCCCTATAACGTAACGCACCGCCATTGTCGATACGATAGAGCCTGTTGTTTTGGTCTAAAATGACGTTCTTAAAGTCACCTACAGCAATATCCCAATTGGCCAATAAAGCATCGACTAAGAAATGGCGGGCCAGTTCCTTGTGCATGAATATTTTGTCTTGCTTCTTAGCGGCGCAAATGAATTGAGCCAAGCGATAAACGCCATTGCGCGGGATATCATAGTCTTCCAAACAGGCAGGTATGGCAGTGATAATCGCAAAATCAGGCACCGCGCACCCCGCGGCTTGGTACAGTGCATCGGAAATAAGCTCTTCGTGTAAGTGGTTTACATCCGAATGCGCTTTAAAGGTGTACTGCCTCCCCGTAGTGCGCTCTTGCACTCGATAAACACCACCAGAACCCCCATCCAGGTGCTCTATAAATTCCAGTGCGGATAAATCTGCAGGAAATGGGGTGGCATTGGCCGCGTTGGATACAAAAATCGGGGCGTACGAAACACTATGAGTTTCTACCGCTTCGATAGTTAATGTGTTTTTGAGGTCGCACAGGCTTTGCTGTATCGCTTCTAAATTGCGGCTTTCATCATCCAAAGCAAAAACGTGTCTTGCAAGCGTTTTGTGGCTTAAACCCTGTTGTTCCAACGTAAATGCATCCAGTGTCTTTAGTGTGTGCAACAAAGAGGCAGCCGCTATGCCCTTAGTGCTCCTTATGTGCTGCTCAGGAGCATAAAAAACACCGTCTGCATAACTAAAATCCTGAACGTCAAAGTGCGTGGCAGCAAGCAGCTTGGTCACCAGAGTAAAGGATAGGCCTAGAGTGGTCAGTTGGTGTTGGGTCTGTTTCCTATATTGAGCATTTCTTGCCGTCAAACCCACACAAATCACACCCTGATTTTGCAAGCTCTGAAGCAATTGAGGTAATTTGGGATGCGTCAACATAGGGGCTTGGGTATATTTTTCACCTTTCTTACACCACAAAAGCGTTTGGTCTAAATCCAGTAAAATAATATCACCGGGAACAAAGGAGCTTTTTGCTAAAATAGCATAAGCACTTTGGAGCGCGTTGTTGGGGTTTGATTTTGAAAACATGATGGGCCTATTTCGAGTGGATAGCGCGTATGTTCGCTATGCTGCGCCATCTTATACACGCCTATTTTTCAAGGCGCAAAACTATAATTCAAGAAATATAGAAAATCAACAAACAGCTGTATCCTAAATTGATCGTCAAAAAATTAAACAGTGCTGAATTACACCTCAATGGGTCGATTACTTGGCCTGGGAGTAAAGATCACAGCTTTTTCCGCCATCTGAGCAATGTCATACAGGAAAATCTTTTATATTATCATCATATGATTCTTGCGCATCAGATAAGGATAATTTTGAATAAATCTCAAGCGAGGCGCGGTTTTCATGGTCTGAATAGGGTTGAATTAATGCATCATCAATGCCTTTTGTTTTTAACCAGGTGAACAAAAAATGTCGTGATTGGTATGGTAAAACTGTACGACGAAGTCCGGCTATCTCGCTGTATTTTTCTAACATTCTTTTAATTCCACGATCAATCTTATCAAATAATCCATCCATAAAATGATCTAATTTTGTTCGACTAAAAATGAATGATAGCCCCAGCATTTTAATTAAATTTAGGTTCAGTTTTGATGAAGTTATAATTGCTTCATTTACTGTTAGTTCAACTAATGTCGAATTTGATTGATTAACTCCTTCGAGCAATAAACTGGATAATGTTTTGCGGATATCAGTCTCATCAGTAACCGAGGATCCTTCCAGAGCATTTTTTAGCGCAATTTGAATTCTTGCCTCGGAAAATTTATTGATGACTCCTGGACTTTGGTGTTTTAACTCTTTATCCAATAACGCAAGAAATTTTAAAGCATTTGTTTTTAGTGTATCTAAAGCTTGTGCTACATGCGGAAAAGTAGAGTTGATGTATGAGTCCGCGAGGAGCCTAACTGATTCTTGATTAAAAATTCCGACAGAGTTATTGTCACCATAAAATACTGTAGATTTGCGGCAAAAAAACATCTTCAATGGCATCAATGGGGTCAGGCCTTGAATTGTGAATTGTACCGTTTTTTTATTGCCACATGGTTGTAATTCAAAATTCAAGACCTGACCCTGAACGATCCCGTCATAATTTTGTACAATCATAATTTCCCCAATCTAATACATAATTACTGATATAAGATAAAGCTTGTATCAGTTGTTTTTTACTTACTTTATAAGAAGTTAAATGCCTTAGAATATGAGGCCCAATGAACAAGATGCTTAATACAGGAATAGAACGAACCGTATTTACCTGAATTTGATAGTGCCATTTATTGGATAGTGCAACTTGACCTGCTAACCACGCAACTACTGTAGCAAGAAGAGCGATGAGGATTAAATTTTCTAACCGCTTGATACATTTTGTACCTGATTCAGGGAGACGAAATCCATAACGTTTATTTTTTATATCTTTAAAAGCGCCTTCGATTTGCATGCGTAATTTATATATTTTGATTATCTTTTTAGCGGTATTTAAGCCTTCTGGAAGAGACGTAATAATTATCCATGGCTCATTAGCTCCTTTAGCATATTTCTTACTATTGCTTGATTGGCACTTTGCTCCTTGAATTGTCTTTTTTATGCGACCTTTACTACGTTCCTTGTAGATATAAAGGTCTGCATTCAGCAAGTAGCCCGTTTGCTTGCAAACGGGAAAACCAACCTATCATTCCCAAACAAAATAATAATTTATTTGCAGACATGTAAAAAATACACGGGACAATCGGGCCTTTCATTAATCGAGAAGTAGCAATGTGAGATAACTCACCTTGATCATTGTTATAAGAACCAAGTATTAAAATTATATGTTCCATGTGTTTAACTACATTATAATCCTATGTTAGAATCAAAATTTAATCTATAGAGGGATCTGCATTATGTGTATTGTAACGCTTCTCCAAGAACTAGCCAGCACAACTCACCATAAAATAAATCTTGATAAGTTATTAAAAGAAAAAAATGCAGACATACAGCAAGTATTTGCAAATAATGATGCTTCATATCTAAAAGCTCTTTTTAATGAAACGGAGATACTTGCTGATCGAACTACAATTTTTGATCTTTAGATTTTCAAGATGCTTTCGCATTAGATATGCAAATAAATCCAAATACGTCATCACTGGTTGTTGTTGGGTGCGGAATTAAGTTCTTTGCCCATTTAACCACAGAGACAATTGCTTATATACAACAGTCTGATATCGTTCTTTATTTAGTAAATGATCCCGTTCTGAAGTCATGGATACAAAAACAAAATCAAAATACAGAATCATTGGACTTTTTATATGGTTCGTGTTCTCTACGCACAGAAACCTATCAGCGTATTACTAATTATGTTTTAGAGCATCTATATCAAAAGAAGCATGTATGCTTTGCACTATATGGTCATCCCAGTGTTTTTTCCAAACCAGGATTAGAAGCAGTTAAGCAAGCGCAAAAAAAAGGTTATTTTGCAAAAATCTTACCGGCTATTTCTGCTGAGGCTTGTCTTTTTGCTGATCTATTAATAGATCCAGGTTCTTTAGGGTGTCAATCGTTCGAAGCATCGGATTTTTTAATTCATCAGCGACAATTAGATCCTTCGTCACACTTAATTTTGTGGCAAATTGATGCAGTAGGCATTATTGATCACGGCTCAACAAATAATAAAAAAACAGGCATTTTGCTCTTATTGGATTATTTGAAGCATTTTTATCAGCCTGTAGATGTAATTATTATTTATGAAGCGGCACAATATCCTGGTTTAGATCATAGAATAACCCGTACGCAGTTACAGCATTTACCGGATATTCAATTATCGACCCTTTCAACCTTATATATTCCCCCTGTAAAAAAAGCTCATTGTAATGAGGCAATATTAAGTGCACTTGGATTAATTTAAAAATGATGGATTATTTAACAACTTTTGCTAGAAAATATACAGCAAATTATAAAGGATTACCTAAGCTTTGCTGGCAAGGTATTATGCTAATTTGTATTAATACGCTTACTATTGGTATTTGTTTTTTCCTATCGCTCTACTTTGTTACTATTAGGCACTTTACTCCATCCATAGCTGGATTATTACTTTCTTGTTACGGTTTGGGTACCGTATTGGGTGGACTTATTACTGGTAAATTGTCAGATATGTTTTCACCTCGTCTTATTTCAATCTTTAGCCTTTTAGTGCAATCTACAACGTTTTTTCTTTTAAGTAACTTACATTCAGCCTTTGCACTAATGGCTAATATGTTCTTGCTTGGATTTGCAGCCTATGGATTTAAAACCTCCAATAATGTATGGATGCTTAGCTTGTGTCGAAATGATACAAATTTACATTATAAAACGATTAGTATTTCCCATGTTGCTGCTAATTTTGGGTTAGGATTATCAGGGATCCTTATTGCTAGCATGACCACTTATGGATTTCAGTCAATTTTTTGTTTATCCAGCTTATTGCTTTTGTGCTCCGCACTTTATCTTTTATTTCAGAAAAATACGAGTACTACTGTACCATTACCAATCAAAGGGCAGCATCACTACGATCATTCAAATGCATCTCAAATAATCTTATTATTGGTTATTGCATGTGTTTTTCTTGTTGGGTTAATAATAGCCCAGTTAAGCACGACTTATCCTCTCTATATTCAAAAGTCATTTCCACATTTAGGTATTAGGGCCGTAAGTATTTTATTTCTCTTAGATACATTTCTAATTGTCTTTTTCCAAGCTCCATTGACTACCTTAGTAGGTGGACAAAATAAATTATTAGTGACAGGACTTGGTGCTTTATTAATGGGAACAGGGATGTTGGTTTTAAGCTATTCTTCTGTATTTGTGCTGGCTATTTTTTCCTGCATTGTTTGGACAACAGGTGAAATGCTCTTTATCTCTACAGCCCAACTTTTATGTTATGAGCGAAGTAGCAATCAGAAAAAAGGACAAAGCTTAGGATTATTTCAAACCGCATTTGCAGTAAGCAATGTAATTGGACCAACACTAGGAGGTATCATATATCAAAATTGGGGTGGAAATTTACTCTGGTATTGCAGCATGTTTATTGGGACAATGTGTTTTTTGCTGTGTTGGTATTGCAGCAGAACCTATACTAACACACCCCCTTAAGAAGGAGGCATCTGCTGCAAATAATGCTTCTGATGTATGTAGGAATAAAGTATCATTAAAGCGCTTATCACTATTTAACAGATCGAGAGAGTTTCTAAGTATGTTATGAGTATCTAAAGCATTATGAAAATAGCTGAATTTAACAAATTTTGCTATTTGCCCAACAACAGTATCAGAAGACAACGCGCCATCTTTTGATAATTCTTCGATGAAAATATTCATGATATGTTCTAGTTCGCGCACTTCATTTATTGTACTGGAGGCAAGCCTTGATCTTGGCGAGAATATACGAGTAGCGGGATGCTGCAATGAATAATATATTGGGAAATAATCTGTTTGAAAATTAAAATGCTTAGGTTGCATCACTGTTGGCCTATATTTTTTTAAGCCATAAGATTCCACAAAAGCTTGCTGTAATATATCAACCGGTAAAGCATTATTATCTGTTGCAGGAACATAACCTGGAGCAGCACCCAAAGCAGTAGCAAATAAATGTTTCGCTGTATCAACAAGGTAAGGATTGGGTTTTAAATTACGATTTTTTTGTATGATTGAAAAAGTGATGTCATAATAAATTCTGTTTCGCTCATACTCATATCGATACCATGCCAATTCATGCAAATATTGCTTCAAACTTTTCCAACTAACATCATTATGCAAACTAATTAACCAACTCTCTGAGAAATAAACGATACAACAACGCCAATCAGTACTAATTACATTACTATTGACTACCTCTCTAAAAACTTGCCAATGTTCATATAGTGATTTTGCAGGTCGACTTCTAATATTAAAATCCCGCTGTAAATTCGAATGATTTAGAGCTGCTCCAATATTAGGCAACATAAATGTTGAGCGTGCTCCTGCTGTTGAAGACAACAATCCATTGGGAGTATAAACATGACTTTTTCTTTTATTTAGAATGGTTGAGAGAGGGAAAATATCCCCAGGTTTATAAACAAGCCAAGGAATTGTGATTTGTTCATTTTTCAAATCGATAAAACATTCGAGCTCTTTTTCGAGAACCATGCCTAAAGGAGTGCCATTTGCACTATATCCAAGATGCTGAAGAATATCTTGTGGAAGGTTAGGATCCGTAATTCGATAGTAGTCTCCATTTATATTAGGAAATAAGGAGCTACGTGTGTCAGCATCAGTATCACCATAAAGATAATAAGCGATATAAAGAGGGTAAGATTGATTTGGCGATAACTGATCTACAATATTAGTAAATACAGGCTCTATCTTTGCAAAACGGTGACGAATATCTGACCAAAAACATTTAACCAATCCCTTTCTTTCATCAACCTCTGTAAACATCAATGCAACATCCTGTACTTTAGGGTGTGTCCTTATTTTTTTGATTTAAAAACCAAATGAATACACACTCTAGTAAAATCCAATAAAAAGCTACGATTTTAGTTCTACAAAAAGAGACCTGTCAATAAATTGGATTTATTTTAAGTTAAATTGTTCATTATTCAATTCTGAAATTTACATGAAAATATAGTAGTTTTTTTCTTTTATATTCAATGTTCAAATTAATCAAGTTCAACCTATAAGGAAAAAATAATTTGTAAATTTAGATATGACGTATACCAGCTAAAGATAATCTGAAAAAAAGACTGATTTTTTTAATCAGAAGTACAGGATTTAAATATGGAATTACCATGGATGAAAAAAGTATTATTGAAATCACTCTGAGTACTGAAAAGAAACAAAAACTAGTACAGGAGTTTAACGAAATTGTATATGACCCTTTAGGGAGAGAACACTATATCCAATTGCTGCGGCAAAAAATATATGAGGTGCTACCCGAAACATTAATTAATACGCTTACAAGCCAACGAGGGACCGATAATCTGGCACCTGCAATAGTAATTAACAATGTTCCCATCGATGAAGAAATCTATGGAAGTCCCAGTTTCGAACAAACAGGTAAACTGTTTAAATCCGGCACCTTGAGTGAAAACATTATTACCGCTTTTGCTTCTCTAGTGGGCGAACCCTACTCAATCTATTTTGAGGGGCAAGAGCTTGTTAATAATTTAACACCACAAGCCCAAAATCAATTTGATTATACAGGATTGGGCTCTGAAGTAGAGCTCGATTTTCATATTGAAAATGCGGCATTGCAGTATGTTGCTGAAGACGATTATTCGCCATCGGGACTATTCTTTTTAGGTATCCGAATTGATGAACGCATTGAACCCACCAAAACCTTCATTGCTGATACTCGCAAGGCTTTAAAGTTATTAAGCCCTTTTGATTTGAAAATTTTATATGGAGCGAACTTTTATTTAAACATCCCCTATCGATGGCGCGAAATTTTCTCTCATGAAGCAATGGTTAAATGTTCAGTCTTAAGAGGAACATTAAATAAGCCACGGGTGTCTGTTGCTTTTTACTCGAATATGATGCTGCCCATCAATCATGCAGCCAAAATAGCCTTAGCTCATTTCCATCAAGCCATCAAAGAAACCTCTGAAGCCATTCAAATTACCCCAGAGAAATTAGTGTATGTGGATAATCGTTTTACGCTGCATGCTCGCGAGCGATTTACGCCAACCTACGACCATCAAGGTTGTCCTTATCGCTGGATTCAACGCGTCTTTGTAAGCCCCAGTTTATGGGCATTCAGAAATTTTCAAACTATGGGTGGACGAGTCTTTCTTCCCCACTCTAATCAAGGAATCGATCATGTTTTTTCATACATCCCAGAAATTGCCTAAAGGACTCTTTAAAGCCTGTGTTGTTCCAAGGCCCATTGCCTGGATAAGCAGTAAAGATAAGGAAGGCAATCCTAATTTAGCGCCCTTTAGTTATTTTAATATTGTCTGTGAAGACCCACCGATGATTATGTTTGCCACTACTGGTTCACATGACAGTGGTGGTGCCAAAGATACGTTAAAAAATGCGGAAGAAACTAAAGAGTTTACCGTCAATTTGGTGAGTTACATCAATAAGGAGGCAATGAATATTACCTCCTTAGATTTTTCAAGGGGAATTAACGAATTTGCTATGGCGGAAGTAGACCATTTACCAGGAGAAATAGTTCAAACCTATCGCGTTAAAGACGCACCGATTAGTTTGGAATGTGTTTATCACCAATCGGTGCAATTACCAATACCCGATAATTCGAGTTTAATCAACCGCATGATCATCGCAAAAGTCGTTGGCATACATCTTAATCCTGACATTTTAACTAAGGATAAACGAATCGATACCAACAAACTTAATGTGATTGCACGGGTAGGATACAACGCTTATACCAAAGTGAAAGCGCATTTTGAATTAAACAGACCATGTGGATGCTGTGATAAATTAATGGATTAACACGAATGAACAAAAAAACAATTAAAGTAGGTATTATCGGTGGCATGGGCCCCTTGGCTTCGGCATCATTTGCTGAGACTCTTTATACAACTTATCTCAATAAGAATGAGTTAAAAGAGGAGTATCATTCCCCTTATGTATATCTGTATTCTGAGCCCTTGCAGACTCAATCTACAGCGCTGATGTCTGTTAATCTAAGTAAAACGGAGCTCTTAGCAAAGCTTGAAAAAAATATAGCGCATCTCGTACAGCACGAAGTCGATTGTATTGTGATTTGCTGTTTTACTGCCCATGCATTACTGTCCCAATTAGTACCTGAGCACCAGGTTAAAATTTATTCGCTGGTCACAAAGGGTTTGGAGCACGTACTGGCACAAAACACACAATTCCTCGTTCTTTGTGCCTCTTCAGCAAAAGAGGCACAGGTTTTGGAACATCATCCATTATGGGCAAAGGTAGCTACGCACATTACTTATGTTGAAACTGAGGTGCAAACACAATTAAATAGGCTGATTAAGGCCGTGAAAGATAATCAAATAAACTCACAGTTATTGGATAACTTTTTAGAGTTGATGGGCCAATATCCAAAGCACCACTTCATTATTGCTTGTGCAGAACTCCATATCCTCCATAAAAAACTCCAGGACTATTCTCAAACACAATTCGCTAACGTGTTTGATCCCTTTTTTCACGTAACACATCATATCTGGGGCGAATATGAGAGAGCTTGATTTATTCCCCATTATTAAAGCGATGGAAATCATTTGTCCTGGCGTTCTTAATGATTTAAAAACACATTGGGACGATACTTTATCGTCCTACATCAACCAAGTTTGGCAAAGGCCTATTTCTTGCGAAAGTACCATAGCAGTTCAATCCAGAACGAAATTCTATGACGCATTGAAACTGTTTTTTAGACCACAATCCATTGACTTTGAACGCGCTATTTTCGAGTTTGAACGCTACCCCATTTTACAAACAGGACCCCATTGTCAGCTGTACGCCAACGAGGTTGATTTTAATGCCATCTTGATGAGCTGGATGGGAAGCCAACTCCATCGGCTAAACCATATGTTTGTCTTAAACAGCGTGACACGAACGCTACAATGGAGTAAGAAACAAGGTCCTGGATGGCTTAACCTGAAACATGAGGTGATTAATTTATTTGCTTTAACGCCGAAACAGATGTCGAAACTCAGTGTGTGCTCACCCTACCCTAGATTGACTTATTGTAGGGATAATTTCACCCAATATTTGAATCAATCCAATTATTTTGAACGAAAAGGACTAGAAAAACTACTGACATCAATTGATTCTAAAGAATATGAAGGGTTTATTTCTGCATTTACCATATCGAATCAACGCTTACTGGCTCAGTGTGCTCAAGACCAAGAAATCCAGCCATTAATCATGAACGACTACTTCACCTCACTTTTAGTTGCAGAACATTTACGTGAGCCTGAAGGAATTATTTATCAACTTATTTTTTCCCCGAAACAACGCAACAAGTTGAACCATTCAATCGCCTCAATGATGCATGAAAAGAATCATGTGTTCTTAAAACAAGGTACCGAGTTTTTCTGGGGCGTCAGAGACAATAAAATACGTGCATTAACCATTGTAGATAATATTTTTAAAGAAAAAACAACCAATCTAAATAAACAATTAATAATACCCTTAGACCATCAATCGATTCGAACAGCTCTTATTGATGGGTTACTTATCCCTAATATTTTTTTAAGCTTTCTTGTTTTATGTCTCATGCCTCAAATTCGTGTCTTGGGTGGAACAAGGCAAATTGCTTATCTTCCTTTAATCCAAAAAATATTTTGCACGCTATTAAATCCCGATAGCTCAGAAGAGCGCGAACTACTTCAGGAACTACTATGCAATGATTTAAACGCATGGGGAACCAACTTCATTCAGGATAAGTTAACACCACTTGAGTGGCTTGGCCGTTTACCTGCTGGAAAGGAGTTCTCTTCATTGAGCACTTATTATCTCAATAAATCAGTTGCAGAAATTACCCAAGAATTAGCCATTTTTAAGGAACATCCAACATGGAAGCATATGATATAAACTCATCGCCTTGTTTACTAGTCATCGGGGCGCGAGAACATACATTACAAAAACTAAAAACAATGAATATCCGATTTGTGCTGATTCAATCACAACATGATTCTATAACTACCTCGTTGGAGGCACAAATCGTATTCATTGATACTTATGATAATCTTTCTGAACTAAGTCGAATAGCCAAACAATTACATCAAATACATCATTTTAGAGCCGTTGTTTCGTTTACTGAGTTTGGTTTATATCCCGCAGCCTTAATCGCTAAACAATTGAACATTCGAGGAAATGCTGTATTTCCAGTAAAATACACACGAGATAAGTTTAAAATGCGTAGTTTACTGAAAAAGCATCAGCTTGACTCTATTGCCTATCAAAGATGTACCACCTTAGAAGATGTCGTTGCCTTTTATACAAAAATAAATGCCCCTTTTATCCTAAAACCTACTCATGGCGCAGGAAGTCAAGGCGTGTGCTATGTGGATTCACTCGAAAACATCCCTAATGCATGGGACTGGGCTATACAGCATGGCAATCAGGAACTGATTGCAGAAGAATATCTTTTAGGCAAAGAATACAGTGTGGAATCTTTAAGTTTGGATAGACAACATCAGGTAATTGCTATTACCGCAAAGCTGACAACCGGATTCCCTCATTTTATTGAATTAGGGCATCATTCTCCTGCAAAATTAACTCCAAAACTACAACAAAAAATACAGCAACTTATTCTTCGTTTTCTAGATATTATTCAGCACCTAAATGGTCCGGCACATACGGAGATTAAAGTACACAAGGATGAAATAAAAATAATTGAATCACAAACCCGAATGGGAGGCGATCAAATTTGGGAGCTCACCGAATTAACCACAGGAGTGGATACCATTTCTAAAACCGTACTCCATTTATTGGGATTAAGTCAAAATACAACAACTAAGAAAGCAAATGCCGCTGCTGTTTTATTTTTTGCTCGAGAATTTGAAGAGATTCTTGATATTCATGGGCTTGATTCTGCAAACAATTTGCCCGGAATCGTTCGTATTGATTGTACTTTGAAAAAGGGGCAGAAACTTGGGAAACTAAGCTCATCTTTATCCAGACAAGGATATATTTTAGGAACAGGAAGCACCATTGATGAGGCTATTTCTTCGGTGAGTTTTGCTATGGAACACGTGCAGATCACCACAAAAGCTCATATTGATTAGGGAAATATCATGTCGGAACCTATGTATCTTAGTAGCGCTCGCACCAGTAGCGCTTATTTGAGCATGTCACTCTTTATGCTCTCTTTTTTTATCATGAAATTAGGGCAGTTTTTAATCATCCCTTTTTTAGCCATTTATTTGAATCATTTTTCACTATCACCTATTATTATAGGAGTGATTATCGCATCTGGGCAATTAAGTCACAGCCTAACAAGCTTATTCATAGGTCATTTATCAGACCGATTCCCTTCACAGCACTTATTCATCGTGACTTTATTGGGCTCAGCTATTGCCTATGAGTGTCTTTATCAAAACCAATCATTAATGTGTTTTATTGTATTAATTACTATCATTGGCATATTCCGAGCCATTTTTGATAGTGCATCAAAAACGTTTCTAGCGTCCAACACCCATGAGCAACAGAGAACTATCGCTTTTGGTGTGCGTTATGCCATTTTAAATTTAGCGGCCGCTTTAGGCCCGCTGATTGGGGCACGTTATCCTGTAGAACACGCCACTCAACTGTTTCAGCTCATCGCATATTGTTATCTTGCTACTGGACTTTTGTTATTGATGTTTTGGTCAAAAAAGAAAAATAGACAAACAAAAAAAGAATCACCTTTCTCAGTCATGGATACCTTTCGATTCATCAAAGCCAATTCTTCTTTAAAAATACTCTTTCTGATTAGTTTTATTTGCTACTGTTTATACGCCCAAATAACTTCTTCACTAGCTCAGTATATGGTGCAACAATTTGATAATGGAATCGTGATGTACAGCAACATGCTCATCGTCAATGCAATCACTTGCGTTTTGTTGCAGATTTGTATTGGCCCTCTCCTCAGAAAAGTCAATTATATGGTGCTTGCTTCTACTGGACTCTCCTTATTCGCTCTAGGCTTTTTGGGATTTTGTTTTGCCCCAAATAGTATAACATTGAATTGCTCCATGCTCATTTTATCCATAGGCGAAGTCATTTTCTTCCCACTGAATGATGTCTTCCTTGCTAAAATTGCACCACCACAGGTGATGGGTGGTTGTTATGGTGTTCTTAATGCTTCCGCTATGGGCTTAGCTGTTGGTCCTGTTTTAGGAGGCGTAATTTATCAGTTAGTTGATTATTACTCTTTATTTTTAATCTGCTCGCTAGGTTCTCTTCTTACGATTCTTCTTTATAGAAAATTAGTTGCGTAGAAGGATACTGAGTGAAACAATAAAACTAAAAAACGAAAATGTGCTCCATATCCCACCATGAAGATTCAGAGTGGGGCGGTTTTAGCTCAGTATTGACGAGCTGCCCCACTCACCCCATTGTCTCATACATTTTTTATAATCTTGAAATACACGTAGAGTTCATTTAATTACCCTGAAAATTAATTAATTCTCTTTTGCCGATTCATTTAATTCAGCTTCAACTTCTTCAACTGTCGGTAAACTGCCTTTCAAGTCGGTAGGAATTGATTTTGATAAGGTATATTCTGAAACACCTATAGGAGCACTAATGTTCCGCAAGGCATATTCTGCAATGACTTTATTTTTCGATTTACATAGCAAGATTCCAATAGTTTGGTTATCCCCGGGCTTTCGTAATTGATCATCAACAGCTGCAAGATAAAAACCCAACTGTCCGGTATGTTCTGGTTTAAATTTCGTATTTTTCAATTCGATGACAACGAATGCTCGTAATTCGAGGTGGTAAAACAATAGATCAACAAAGAACTCTTGATCATCAAAGGTTAGGGAGACTTGAGAACCCACAAAGGCGAAACCTTGGCCGAGCTCAATGAGAAAGTCACGAATATGGGTGATTAAAGCATTTTCAATACCACGTTCATGGGCTTTGCCTTGAATAGTCAGAAAATCAAAATTATAGGGAGCTCTCAATATTTCATTGGCTAAATCAGATTGTAATTCTGGTAAATGCTTATGGTAGTTGGAGGTTTTATTGTTAGCTATAGCTTGTCGTTCATACAATCCACTTTTGATTTGCATTTCAAGAGTATTTCGTGACCAACCATTTTTTATAGTTTGTTCAGCATACCATTCTCGCCTAGACTCTTCTTTAACCATCTACATCAAGCGCACAATGTGCCCCCAAGGCAATTGCGAAACAGCTGGGCAAACCGTCCCATATATTCAAGGTTTCTTTTAGAAAACCCCTGCATTTCAGGTAATGCTTGCCTCATATCATGTGAGAATTGTTCCAGAAAATGAGATCCCCATTGATGATTTTTTTGTTTCTCGATTAAATCAGTACCAAGCTCCCAATAGAACTTTATCAACTCACTATTCGCAGCAAGTGCCGCGCGGATCTGAGCTGTTTGTAACCGTGTTTTGATATTGGTTAAGAAATGCTTGTAATCTTGGTTTAAGCATAATGCGTCATCTTGAACTTAAATTTCTTTACTCATGAACTACTTCTTGTGGTTGGATTGCTATTAGTATTGCGGATGGTTGGACACCCATACACTTCAAAAAATAATCGGTAATCTGCTGCATTGGTTTTCTCAGCCGTTCAACATCGGTCACGATGTACCCAGCTGTAATATCTCCATTCATTTTATGGTTCATCAAACGCTTTAAAGCATAAGCTGAGATATCCAGTCCCTCAGCAATGGTAATAAATGTTCGTCTTAAATCGTGAACCGTAAAATGAATGCCTGAGAGCTTGGTTACATTGGCCATTTGTTTGCGTGGCTCAATAATATGACCTGCTGCCCCCGTTCCCGGAAAAACATACTCATTAATCCTTTTTTGGCTGCGTGATAATAACAATTCATAAAGGTAGCTAGAAAGAGAGAGAGTATGAGATTCGTGGTTTTTAGTATCAAGAACCGTTAGTGTTTTAGCGTTTAGATCAATTTGATCCCAACGCAAAGTAGCTCCTTCTTGGCGCCGTAATCCTGTTAGTATTATTAGCAATAGATAGTCTCGCAAAACCTCACTTTGTAATTGTTGTACGCCAAGGTACCAAGCAGCTAATTCATGGGCTTTAATAAAACTTTGACGACGTTCAACCCGATACCAGGCTCTAGTTTGTGATAAACGTTTAACCGGGTTTTCGGTAATTAATGATTTACCTTGTGTATCCTCGTATTGACCGGCTGCAAAATTAAAAAGGGCTCGCAGTAAACGCATAGCTAAATTGGCGTAAGCTTCACCATGTTCTTTACCTAATTTTTTATGATGCTTGGCAACGCTATCTTTGGTGATGGCAAGAAGGGGTTTATTAACCCAGCCAGCAAATCCTGTGGCTAATACTTTTTTATATTTATAAAGGGTGTTGTGTTTTAGCGATTTACGCACTTGGATGTAATCATTAAATACATCGTTTAAGGTGATTTGACGCATTTTTTCAGCGCGCTTTTCGGCAACCGGATCGATTCCAGTCGCAATTTTCCCGAGCAACTTTTGGGCTTCCTTTCTGGCCATTTCTACTGTCAGCTCAGGATAACGGCCTAATGTAATGCGAGACAGTTTATTTTTTATCAGTTTTTCAACAAAAAAAGCCTTAGTTCCACCGGAGGTAACTCTGATACCAAATCCCTTCATCACCTCATCGTAATATCGTTTTTGGGCAGTTCTTCCCTGAGTCGTTGAAACAGGCAAAGGTAATTTATCAACGGCCGATTTTGTGATCTTCATTTTCCCTCTTATTCAAACGTGTCGAATATGTGTCGAAGGAATGATTAAAACACAATAAAAGTGCTTACGCCATAATAAAAGCCTACAGGCCTTATATATAAAGGGTTGTTGAGATAATTTAAAAGTTGCTAAAAGTAGTTAAAAGCCGTAATTTTATAACTGTTAATCATTAGGTCACGGGCTCGTGTCTTGTTCAGGGAGCCAACTCCAGTCTGGGTTTTGGCATCTTGATTCGATGATCACTTCATATCAATTTTAAAAAGCGTTGGCTCTTCCCCATTTCCGGCCCCTAATCAAGAACAGGAAAATGCCAGTTAATGATTCGAATTATTCAACCTCTATTAGGCTTATTGAAATGTATTTAAGGCGCGACCTGTTATATTAAGACATCTCATTCATAAAGAATTCCAGAGGAAATCCCGTATTAGGTTTGCGCTGATACGGGCTACATTTGCCTGGTTGTGGTGATAATTGCATATTACTGTTGGATTTAAATGATTGGATTAAGGTATATTCTCTGCATACTTAGGACACATCAAAAAAATTTTGATGCAACCTAAGTAATTATGGAAATATTTTTAAAATTTTCAAAGGAAAATCATGAAAGTACAAGTTATAAATACAGTTTTATTCTTATCACTATCCCAATTCAGTTTTGCTGCTCCCCCTGAGAAACCCAAGAGTTGCCCCTCAGTCTCAGGATTACAAGCCGTGGGTGTTTCTGACGTCATAAAAGAAAATGGTTTATGGTATGGCGCAGTAAGATCCCACACTTACGATACTAATGATAAATGGACTTTTATTATCGGCGCTTTCCGAGCAAGTAATGAAAATAATGCAAAACAACAAGTTTTGCGTGCTGTAGATTCTTTAGTTTTTGAAAAAGGCCCCATGGCTTATGAGGTTGATGGCCAAGACAGTTGGGTATGTCTTTATAAGGACAAATCAGGACACTCCGCTGTTACCATAACACCTACGATGCATTATTTGCATACCTGGATAGCCCATCATTAATTTCTTACGTTAATCTCAACTATGCGAGCATTATTTCATAATACTCGCATAATTAGAAATCAAGTTTTAAAATGCACTATCATTCCCGAAGAGTTTTTTCCAGGTAAGTAAGTCAACTTCTGGTACTAAAATTGATTTAGGCTTAAATAGAGAAAACCGGGGACTAAGGATAGGCTCATAAAGTTTCTCTACATTATCAGAGGTTTTTTTCGGAGAAACCAAGTCTTCTTCTGCTACCAGAATTGATTCTGGCCTAAATAGAGAAAATCTAGGGGTATAAGTAGACTCATAAAGTTTATCGACACTTTCAAAAGACTCTTCCTGCAAAGATTGAGATACATCAAACAAGAGTTTTTGCGCAAATGAAGGTGGAACAATATGCATAACCGCCGAATATACCCCACGATTTTTAGGTGCCAGAATCGGATCGGAGCTTTTACCAAGATCATCATCAAGATTATAAATATTTTCTTTTGTTAGATCACTTATCTCATGTCCATGAACAAAATTGATATGATAGCTAGAATGGGTAACAGGTCTATTAAGAACCTCGTAGTTTCGGTTCATCATTATAAATTCAATCGGTGACTCGATGACAAATTCTCTATTACACTTATAAGCCGCTGTCATAGTCTCACGTGAATACAGTGTGTGTACCGTATTTGTAGTTGCGTAACCTTGAAATACCCGATTAATATTATCGATAGTTGCTGCTAACTCTTTAGCAGAGCTATCCAGATACGGTACATTTAAGCTTTTTGCAAGCTTTTCGATAGTTTCTAAACCAATACCAGCGTGGCTGTATATTGTAATTTCAGATTGATCCTCATTAAGTGAGTATGAAAGCGCTCGCAGTGCTGGTTTATAACCTACATTTGCTAATTCAAGAACTTCTTCTCTTGATATAACTTCTTTGTCAACCAATCTTTGTAAACTTTCTATTGAATGACAAATGCCCTCATATGGAACCATCGTTGTATGAAAACGATCTTCATTTTCATAGGATTCAATAAATTCAACGCTATGATTTGACAGTAATATTTCGACAGGTACTTTATTTAATTGCAGTTTTTCCAACAACTTTAATGTGAAGTAATCGTTAGCCCCTCTATCCGCCAACTCATCCCCGAGGAGTCTTATCATCCTCCCCTTTTGGAAAACAATTCTATCTAAAATATTATTAAATTGAATAAGGCATTCTTTATCGATGTTCTCAAGGGGTGTTTGATAAATTTTCAGTAGTTTGTCATAGTCATCTGAGCTGATATTCGCAATACCATAGCGAACCAGAAAATATAAAAGCTTTATCATGTTTCCGTGGAGATCACCGACCGTAACTTCCGCTAATTTACTGTCCAATCCGGTATCATGAATTTCCGGTTTAACATAAATATCTACTTCTTCTCGCAACAGAGTTGGCATTACACTTCTCCAATAATTTATCATTTGCAGAATGTAGATATGGCTTTTCTGAAATAATCAGATGAAGTAGGCAATAAATATGATTTAGTCGTTTTCTAATTGATCTCTTTGCGGGCTGATTTACAGCATAAGTATCTCAATAAAAGAAAATATTGTTTTTTACTATTAATAAAAATTTTTAAACATGTTCGAGTAAATCCCCTAGCCTATCTTCCTCCACTGTTCCGCACATCTAGTTCTGACTGCCGACATTGTACTAAAAAAGAAGCAAAAGTAAAAGAAATAATCAAAAAACATATGTTTTAATCATAATCCCAGGATTAAGTCTTTTGATTAGCGGTTAGGAGCAGGAAGCAAGAAAACGAAGTAATTTAAAAATAGAACAACAACTTATATGACCTATAGTTTCACGCATTGAACTTCTAATCAACCAAGTGTACACTTCATGGCGTTATGTTTTTTAAACGGGATTAACAATGAACAAGAAAATTTTATTCGCCCTACCATTGGTTGCCAGCGTATGGTCGGCTCATGCAAATAATTGTGGTAATTTGAATGTCTCCGTGTTTAACAAAAGCGGACATACCTGTACTTTACGTTCAACCAATTTAATAAATGGCCAGCTTATATTTGGCCAGGTACCTGGAATAATTGAAAATGGCGAGAAAGCCCTCTCGTTTACACTGCAGCAGACCTACACTGCTGGTCCAAGTATTCGTTTAGAATATGAATGCGATAATAAAACCATCAGTATTGTTTCTCGACAAGATTTATGTGTCATGTATGCAGGATCTGTCTCTGGTGACTACTCTAGCTCAAACAATGTGCACGCTGATTATGTTGCAAAAATTGGCAGCTGGTGGAGTTCTCTTCCCGGCGAAATAAATTGGACGATTGAATAAGCCAAATTTAGACCATCGAATAAGTCTATTTTAGGGTGTGTGCACACACCCTAATAAAAGAATTTAAAATCTTCCTTTACTCTAACATGCCTTAGCCAACCACAATTTAATAAATCTTAATTAAGGCGTGTTGCCTTAATCTTGCATCATATACTTTCAATAAGTTTACATAAAATTGGATTAGAGCAAGCAAATTGACCTAAGGGGCCATTCTCCAGCGAATACCTTTCTATCCCATAGTCTCTAAAGGCTCTATGTTTCGTTGGTAATATAAATGTATTATGTTAAGGTCAGAAATGATTTTAGTTATCTTTATCAATGAATCCCTTTTGTATTGAGCGAGCACTATGAGCCTTTTCTTAGAAACTAAAAATTTAATCATTAAAGCACCACAATTGGCGGATTTTAATAACTTATATACCTTACAAACCGATGCTGATGTCATGAAGTATATTGGTCAAGGAATTCGTACTGAGGCTGAAATAATGGCTGGATTAGAGAAAGCCATTGCCCATTATGAGAAGTATGGGTTCAGCCTTGGCTGTGTCTTTGAAAAAGAAAGTGCTCATTTTGTGGGGCGTGCCGGATTAATTTATGCCGCCTACAATGACAGCCAGCCTGATATTGAAGTTGCATATGCATTGCATAAAACCGCCTGGAATAAAGGATACGGCCTTGAGCTCGCAAAAGCACTCATCACCTGGGGATTTCAAAACATTTCCATAGAGAGGCTTGTTGCCTATGTTCATCCCGGAAATGAACGTTCACGCCGCGTATTGGAAAAAGCGGGGATGAGCTATGCAGGTCTGGGAAGATATGGAAATACTGAAGTAGCCTGGTACTCTATTGCGAATTTATCTGCAGTTCACGATAAAATAGAGCTCATACCCGCGACCCTTGAAGATTATCCGGTTGTGCAAAATCTAGGTAGATTTTATGTCTATGATATGAGCGAATACATAGGTGATGAAGAGGGATGGGAAATCCCGGCGGATGGTTTGTATGAATGTATTGATTTTAGAAAATATTGGGAAGATAAAAACTCTTTCCCATTTATCATCCGTTATAAAAAGGAACTGGCTGGCTTTGCTATAGTGGATAAAATAGGAAGTGATGCTGGCGTTGAATTCAATATGGCTCAATTTTTTATCGCACGGAAATTCAAAAACAAAGGTATTGGCCGTTATGTTGCAGAGCAATGTTTTAAAAAATTTTCAGGAGAATGGGAAGTGATGGTTCTACCTGGCAACGAAGGTGCTTATCAGTTCTGGCGATCGACTATCAAACAATACAGTAAAAATAACTTTACTGAATATACTCGTGAAATCTTGCATTTGAACAACAGCAAGAAAAATATTTTTAGATTTAACTCCAGCATTTTGGGGACTGGCTTATAATATCATGGCTATCCCACTTGCTTTTTTGCTTTATTCATGTCAAACATAATTACAGATTTGTTATTGCATCCAATTGTAACTTATGGAAAATATATTTTATTAGTATTTAAATTGTACTATTTATATTAACAGGATAAGCTGAGTATCGCTTAATCGTTCTTGAATTTTGCCGCACAAAAGGATAAATCTACTTATGAGTCAGGGAATGATTAAAAAAATTGTATTAGACCTTTTGCATTCAGCCGGAATTTCACCCAACGGGTCAAATCCCTGGGATATTCAAATCCATAATGACGAATTTTATCAACGCGTTTTTAATCATGGTACATTAGGCCTTGGGGAAACCTATATGGAGGAATGGTGGGACTGTAAAAGTCTCGATCAGTTTATTACCCAAATTATCCAGGCTAATCTTGACAGCAAAATTCGCACCAACAAATGGCTATGGCCTAAATTGTTTCTCCTTAAGCTGGTTAACTACCAATCTAAAAAGCGTGCCTTAGAAGTGGGAAGACTGCATTACGATCTTGGTAATGAGTTATTTGAGTCGATGCTGGATACCCGGATGAATTACACTTGCGGCTATTGGAAAAATGCCAGCGACCTGGATACAGCGCAAATCAATAAATTAGAATTAAGTTGTCAAAAACTCAAACTTGAACCAGGCATGCGTGTACTGGACATAGGATGTGGATTTGGTGCATTTGCAAAATATGCAGCAGAGAATTATGGGGTTAGTGTGGTGGGGATTACTATCTCCAAAGAGCAGTGTAATTATGCAAAACAAAATTGTGTCGGTTTACCTATTGAAATTCGTTTCCAAGATTACCGTGATATCCATGAAAAATTTGATCGTGTGATTTCATTAGGGATGTTTGAGCATGTAGGTTATAAAAATTACCGTACCTATATGCAAAAAGCCAGAGAATGCCTCAAAGGTAATGGCCTTTTTTTATTACACACCATTGGCAGTACCCTCACTCAAACGGCAGGAGATCCCTGGATTAACAAATATATTTTCCCTAATGGCATGCTTCCTTCTATGGAGCAACTTAGCAAGGCTTCAGAAGGATTATTTATTATGGAAAACTGGGTTAATTTTGGCGCATACTATGATCATACATTAATGGCCTGGCATGAGCGTTTCGAAAAAAACTGGGCGCAATTACAAGAACATTATGATCATCGTTTTTATCGTATGTGGCGTTATTATTTATTAGCATGTGCCGGCACTTTTCGTTCGCGTGGCACGCAATTGTGGCAAATTGTTTTTTCAAAGCAAGGAATTCCTGGAGGATATGAAGAGCCTCTATTTACGGGGATTAAAAAAGATGCTCAGAAAGCCAATGAGCCACTAATGTTAAACTACCCTAATGAAACTCGAGGTATACTGGCATAATAACAGCATACGGCTACTCATTAATATTTAAATTAAAAAAATATCTTTTGTGGACAAAAAAATCTGATGAACATCAATCAGAGTTATTTTCTAATCAAAAGCTCATTGTGAATTTACTAGAAGAGGTCAAACTGTAACCGTTGGGATTCTTAGAGGCTATTGGGCATTACCTCTATCTAAGTTACAATAAAAATTTAAATGATACTCACGAAATGAACATAATAAAGCGAGTAATATGTTTATACTGTTGCGTTTTTTTTAGTCTCCATGCAGCCACGCTTCACCAAAAAACAATCAATTACTCTGTGGGGATAGGTCAACCTATCGTTACCTCAACTGCCGATGCTTTAGAAAAAGGGGCGATAGGTATAAGCCAACGAGTAGAATATTATCCTAATATCCCCCTGTCTGATGCAGTATTATTGCAACACCCCTTTGCCGAGAATTTAAATGCCAGTATATATGGCTCTTTGTTGATTTCTTATGGGCTGTTGAATAATTTATCCATTGGTGCAAGCCTGGTCTATGTTGATAATATTTCCTTTGCTGCTGCAGGCTTCAATGAAACTACACAAGTTGAAAGTGTTCTTAATTTAGGAGGTGCTTACGGGTTAGGTGATACCAACATCTTTGCTTTATTGCAATTCCTTAAAGAAGATAATTACTTCATCTCACTGAGTTTAATTTCTGGTGTTAATGCTCCAACAGGCAAAACGACAGCGAGAGATAATACTGGGACTTTATTTTCTGCCTCAGATCAGCCAGGGAGTGGGGCATGGACTCCATTTGCTGGACTTATTATTTCGAGGCAATTTAACAATTTTTCATTAAGTTCAAATTTAATTTATACCCAAGGGATAGAAGGTATACAACATACAACTCTGGGCTCTATATTTGATTATAATTTTGCAACTGTTTTAGAGCTGTATAGAAATGAATCATTAAAGTTGGATATTGATGGCATTTTGGAACTCAATGGTGAGTATATTACAAAAGATAATATTGCAGGAACGATGGATCCGAATAGCGGAGGAAACACCATTTTTTTATTGCCTGGGATTAGAGTCAATACTCACACCAATTATTCCGCATATCTTGGCATTAATATCCCAATAATACAAAATCTCTATGGAACCCAAGTGAAAAACCAATACGGCATTACCGGAGGAATTGATATCAGCATTTAATAGATGTTTCATTTTTCGTTTTAAAATAGCCAGTGATTTTAAAAATGAATCAAATTGTTACGATAATTATCCATAAAGTCCTTACTGTGCAAATAATCAGTTAAAGCTTTATTGATTTCATTTTGAAGCTCCGGATCATTTGGATTGATAGCAATAGCCGTAAAGTATTCGAGGTGAGTAACTGGGCCTAAGTCCTTAATTGTATTTGATGAGTTAACTTCCCAGTAGCTTGCAGTATATGAATCCACCAATGCAAATTTGATTTTCCCTACTTTTAGGGCATTAATTAATTCATCATCTTGATCGAATAAAATAAAGTTGGTACTTTTGAGGTTTAATTTTTTAAATAGTGTCCAATAATCTTTATCTGTAGTTCCTATATTCGCATTAATTAGCATTCTCATATTAAAATGACCTATTACATTTTTTTTTAATCCTATAGTATCAATATTCATAATTAGATAGGGTATAGAAAATGCAACCGGTGAAGAATGGCTTTGCGGAATAGTGAGGCCACTTACTGCTATATCGACCTTTTTTTGAGCTACCGCATCAATCAGCTCATCCCAATCCATAGAAATTAACGTACAATCATCATTCAGTTTCTTACAAATATTTTGAATCAGGTCAATATCAAAACCAGAGAAATGTTTAGGACTTAATTGGATGACAAAGGAGGGATCAAAGTGGGAAATCCCTACTGTTAACGTTCGTCCATAAATATTAAGTGGAAGTATAATAATACAAATTATAAGTATGATGCTCTTTCTCACAAGAAAACTCTTATAATGTTTCGTAATTAAATTATAGGACAGGTTAAATAAAAATTATCAATTAGCCTTAGCGGCTGGATCGGATGGCCTTGTTGTTACCCTTCACTTTAATAGTTGCCTCTTTGAGACTTTTAATTGTCAATTTAAAACATCTACTGTTCCCACAAAGAATGCCTCATAAAAAAATGGAATTTAAAAATCATCTTGTCTTAACATGAGTCATCTAGGATTAAATTATAGGCAATTAACCCTGGTAGCAAACGATGTCAATTTTAAAAAATTCTAATGGCGCTGAACAGGACGAACTTGGTAAAACAAATCAAATAGAAAAAATTAAGGAAAAATTATACAAATTTTTAGATAATCAGACTCCTTACTTAAAGCAGGAAATAAAAAACGATAAAAAACCAACCGAAGGGCATTTAAAAAATAACTCTGAAGAAAATATTGAAGAAAAAATTAAGAATATTTTAAAAAATATTGAGCAAATTGAGACTAAGCTCGCTAAACTAAAATAAGTTTTCCTAATTCTCATAACGGTTTATATAACTTACCTGCGATCTTGTTAGAATCTTTGAAAAATCATTTTCTTATAACATCACTAGTATCTGTAATTAAATGCATGGGATAATTTTATGACTCAATCACTATCAAATAAAGTCCACTATTCTTTACTTTAGTTATATGATTTTTACATAACTCGTTAAACAACCTATGAACCACGGTTTGTCCACGACATACGGCACTAATTGGGAGCTATCGCTGACAAGCAGCGGTAAGTAGAAAGCGGATATTTAAAATTCAAATGACGATATCAGATAATTCAAGAGTATCACCAGAACTAACTTTCATAGTTAACCTATGGTTTTTAGTTAACAATTTACGGAAACCCCTTATATGATTAACATAAATTTATAAGATATATTATTTTGAATCATATTTTTACTTTATTTGATGGTTGATTAACCCGGAAATTTAAAACTAAAAAATACGTTACTGCTCACTGGACTGCATTATTAGTAATACAGTTTTACCTATAGGAAAGAATTAAGAACCCATTGGAAGACCTTTTGTCCCTCAGATGGACTAAAACGATCATTATAAAATTAATCATCAATCAGGTATGAACAACGATAAACCATCAGAAATTGTTTTAAAATCGCTTAATGGTGCCGAGAAGAGGACTCGAACCTCCACGGAGTTACCCCCACTAGCACCTGAAGCTAGCGTGTCTACCAATTTCACCACCTCGGCATTGTGGCGCTAAAGTACTCATATTTTACAGTTCTGTCAATAGCATAACCGGCTTCTTTTAGTTAATTGCTGTGTTATCGCTGTTTGGGACAGCACTTCAGAACCATGAAAAATCACAGAAGCCTTGTGCTTATTTGCTTTTGCATCATAATGATGTAATTAATAAACATTTATGGCTTTACGAGTATATTTTCAAACTGGATCATTAATCATGAAAAAAATATTTATTGTTGCAACTATCCTGTTTTATAGCTCTATTGCAAGCGCATCCAAATCCATAATTTGGACGGCGGTATTTGATAATATAACACCCAGGTCAGAGGATGTTACCTTACAATATTGTTTGGAGCATACACCAACGGTAATGGTCACTACAGTAGCTCAAGTCTTAAGTAAACAAGGAGTAAAATCATTAAATGGATTGCGTGTGAACTATAACAGCTATAAAAGCACCAAAAAAGATGGGCTGTTATTTAATGTAGTTAATGCGACAATCAGTGGAAAAGACGCACATGGAGAATGGTCTACCCCTGTAAAAATGTATCAACAAACTTTAAGTGAGCTGGATCAAGGTAAAACTTGGGTGGTATGGAGTACACCTAAATGCAAAGGAACGTTTATCGGCACACCCACAATAATTAACGAGTAAGGATTAAGCCATGTAAGGAGCGCCTGCTTTAAGGATACGCTCCCGTACTCCTTGCCATGCCCCTGTAGCAGGGGGAAGCTCTATGACAATAACCTCCGCATTAGAAGCATCAGCCTTTCTTAATTGATAATATAGATCAAACGCTACTTTTTCAGGATTATCTTCAAGTAAGTGAAAATATTCTTCGCGCATACCCATTGGTTTTTTGCTTGCTATAACGTAAATGTTATCTCCATTTTTTTGACAAAAATGAGTCAGCAAATTATAACTGTCAAAATAATACAGCTTTTTTTGGGGTTGGTAATGACTGTCTAATTTCCCCGGAACACGTAACGAGTTTTCGCCGCGCAAAGATGGAAGAGCAATTAGTTCCGCTATAGCTTTTTCATCAATGATTCCATGCCGTAAAATTTGATAATTTTGGGGATCAGTTGCATCAATGATGGTTGATTCTATCCCTACAGTACAACGACCACCATCTAGGATAGTTAGTTCTTGATTATAAAAAGATTCACTTACGTGCTCTGCAGTAGTAGGGCTGACTTTTCCAAATGGATTTGCTGAGGGTGCAACAAGCGGAACGCCCAATTTTTTTAATAACTCCTGGGCGATGGGGTGAGCAGGACATCTGATTGCTACAGTCGTTTGGCCACCAGTTATTAATGGGCTGATTTGATCCTGTTTGCAATGAAAGACTAACGTTAAAGGGCCTGGCCAGAATTTTTTAATTAATTGTTGTGCATAAGCTGGAATATCTTTAACCAACAGGTCAAGCGCCCAATTTTCAGCCACATGTATAATTAAAGGATGGTTTAAAGGTCTATTTTTTATCGCAAAAACCGCTTTAATTGCCTGCTCATTATTGATAGGAGCTGCTAAGCCATAGACAGTTTCTGTAGGTATAGCAACAGGCTTCCCTTGTTGCAAATCGTGAATCGCTCGATCAATATTGGTAGTGATTAAGGGCATATAGAAAACATATAGTGAAAATTTTTTATTTTTACACAATTTGCAGGAGAAAGCAGCTATTTTTGCCTTTTCAATAGTACCTGCATAGAATTAAAAATAAATATTGTTGAGGAATCATGTCGTGTTACTTAGTATATTAGGAAAAACTCTAGATGGCTATTTTTCATTTATCCCTAGAAATAAGCCCTCATTTGAGCTAATGCAGTCCGTACGTTTAATTGCCCATAGGGGAGCTCATAATAAAGCCCGGGGAATTATTGAAAATACGCTTCCCGCTTTCGCCTTAGCCAAGGATTTGGGGTGTTGGGGAATTGAGTTTGATGTACGTAGTACAGCAGATAATGTATTAGTTGTTAATCATGATGCGACATTGAAGCGTCTTTGGGGACATAATCAAGAAATCGCGAAAATTACCTTTAATGAACTGCGTGCGCTGGTTCCTAACGTACCTACACTTACCGAAGTAATCGCTCTATATGGCAAGAGCATGCATTTATTTATTGAATTAAAAACAACTATTCATCATGAAGAGGCCTTAGTAGCGCAGTTACAAGAATTATCCGCTGCAGAGAACTACCATCTGTTGACTCTCAAATCATCAATTTTTTCTTCATTAACGCAAATTCCCAAAGAATCTTTATTATTAGTAGCCTCACATAATAATGTGCAGGAATTTTGTAATTTATGTATCGAAGAAAATTATGGAGGTGTATTAGGCCATTATCTTATGATTCACAAAAAAGCAATCAATCAATTAAGGGCAACCCAAAAAATTGTGGGTGTCGGCTTGGTCGATTCGAAGTACAGCTTATATAGGGAATTGAATCGAGGACTCAATTGGATTTTTACTGATCGCGCTGCCAAAACAAGCATCCACTTGAAAGCCTTACAAAAAAAGGAAGGAAAAAACAAATTATAGGGCGATTGTGATTCATACAGATCTCTACTGCCTTAATAGCGTGGCGAAGCCTCGCCCTTCCCAAGGGCAATAGTCCATTTTTTTACCATCCGCTTGAAATTAAGGCAAAATATCCCCGCTTTATTATTTTGATGTATTACAATTTTTATTCTCTGAAGGAGTCTGCCACCCTCCTCCCAGAGCCTGAAAAAGAGCAACAGTATCTGCTAGCCGATTGGCTTGCGCTTGAATTAAATTTAATTTGGCTTGTTGATAAGTTATTTCATTAAGAATCAATGCTACAGTACTGCTATCCCCCAATGTAAATTGGCGTTGAGCAATGGTCAGGCTCGTTAAGGCTGCGCGTTCAACGTTGCTTGCCGTTTTTAAGGAAGAGGCATCGGATTGAATTGCTTTTAGGGTATCGGCCACATTTTGGAAGGCATTAATGACTGTTGCGCGATAGTCTGCTGCAGCTTGCCTGTAGCTGGCTTCCGCGGCACGTTGTTTATGGCGCAAAGTCCCCGCATCAAAAATAGGTTGTGTGATAATCCCTGCCATTGCCCAGAATTGGGTATTAGATTGCAATAAAGTGCCTATAGTCGTTGCTGCGGTTCCCAGGTTAGTGCCGCTGCTGTTAATCGTCACGTTCGGCAATCGATTTGCGATAGCAACACCAATCAATGCATTTGCTGCATGCATTTGTGCCTCAGCAGCCCGGATATCAGGTCGATTTTCGAGTAATTTTGCAGGCACAGAGAGGGGAAGTTCTCTTGGAAGATGTAAGGAGCTTAAACGAAATTGAGGTGTATGTTGATCGTCTGGAAATCGTCCAGTTAAAGCATTAAGCAAATCACGCTGAATCGCAAGCTGTTTTTCCAAGGGAGGAAGCATTGCTTCTGATGCAGCTAATGCTGCTTGTTGAGTAGCAACATTGGATAACGCTGTATCACCCAGTTTTAACTGCTGCTTCAGAATTACCAAAAGTTTTTTTTGATTGGCAATCAGGTGCTGGGTTACTGTAATTTGCTCGCGCAAAGCCGCTTCCTGGATGACGGCATTAACCACATTGGTCGTTAGGGTCAAATACGTTGCCTCTAACTGAAAGTGTCGCACCTCTACTTGGGCAACCAATGATTCTATCTGGCGCCTTGTACCTCCAAAAACATCGGGAGTGTAAGAAACATAAAGCTGTCCGGTAAATAAGGAATATAAATATTGATTACTTGCTAAAACACTTGTAAGAATTTTTGCCGTTTGTTGGTAAGTAGGTGAAAAGGAGCTTCCGACAAAAGGAAGTAGAGCACCTTTTCCGGCATAGGCATTCTCAAGAGCCGCGGACAATGATTCTTGGGCTGAGGTTACTGTAGGATTGTGCTGTAAACTTGCCAAAACCACATCATCGAGATCTTTGGAATGGAATAATTGCCACCATTGTTTCGGAAGCTCTTTGTTTGGGGCAAAATATTGTGCCTCACCCATTTTAGTAGCCGTTGCAGGTGTTTTTTTTCCCAATGATTTTTTCGTATACGACTGAGGAAGTATTTGTGTCGGCCTTTTATAATCAGGACCAACCGTACAGTTACTTAAGAGAAAAAATACAAGTACAGCGCCTATACCCGAGGCTCGTTTAAAACATGGGTTAAAGAGCTTATTACAAAGCCCAAAATACCAGTTGTCTTTTTTATGCTTACTCATCGCCTCCATCTCCATCGGCGCATACTGCTTCTACCGTGTTCAATGAAGTGTTCCAAGGTGTAATAGTAGGTAGGTAGAATAAATAAAGTTAATAAAGTAGATACTGCCAAGCCGCCCACTATTACTGTAGCTAACCCACGTTGTACATCTGTTCCTACCCCAGTTGCCAATGCAGCTGGAAGCATACCAAAGGAAGCCACTGTTGCAGTCATGAGTATAGGTCGCAACCGTTCAGCTGCGCCATAGACCACAGCACGACTTAACGATTTATTGGTTTTGCGTACCCTTCTAATATTTGCAATCATGATAATCGCGTTTTGTATGGAAACACCAAAGAGGGCTATAAAACCAACCGCGGTAGCAACATTGAATGTTTCTCCCGTAATATGAAGCGTGACCAGGCCGCCTAAGGTTGCCATCGGGACTACACCCAAAATAAGAAAAACGAGGTGTAATTTTTGGAATTCAAAGAATAAAATCAATCCCATGAGGACGAACATAAGGCCCAAGATATAGATTAATCGTTTTTCTGCACGCTCCTGGCTTTCAAATTGGCCCGCCCATTCCAGACGAATTTGTTGCGCATCAAATTTTACTTCCTGAGCAATGCGACGTTTGGCTTCATTAAGGTAAGAAGTAAGATCGCGACCTCGATTATCCATACGTACTGTGATTTCTCGCTCTCCCATTTCATGAGCAATCGTGCTTTCACCAGTCTTGTATTCAATTTTAGCTAATTCTGATAAAGGTATCTGAGCTCCATCTGAACTGGTTAGAAATAAATTTCCCAAGGATTCAATGCTGTTTTTATCCGTTTTAGGAAAGCGTACAGTAGCATTATATATGCGACTACCTTCATATATGGACGCTATTGGAGAACCGCTAAGACCCGTTTGAATTAAATTAGTGATATCAGCAACATTAATACCATAGCGGGCTATTTTTTCTCTATCGGCTTGAATCGTTATTTGCGGAATGGGGGGCTCTTGGAATACTGACGCAGAGGCAGTGCCAGGAATAGTTTTTAATAGCGCAACAATCTGATTGGCTATACGACGACACTCAAGCAAATCATCCCCATAAATCCTTAAAGCAAGCGGACTATGTGCCCCTGCTATCATATCATTCACGTTATCAATAATGGGTTGGCTTATTCCTATGGTGTACCCTGGCATCCTGGAAAATCGTTTTGTAAGCTTTGCGATAAATTGGGCTTTAGTTTCATGGTTAGGCCATTGTGCGTAAGGTGTTAAACCCACAGGAACTTCCATATGAGAAGGAGTCCATGGGTCAGTGCCCTCATCATTGCGCCCTACTTGAGTGATCACATAAGAAACTTCAGGATATTCAAGCAGAGTATCGCGTAATGAACCCGCCATTTGATTAGCTTTTTCCAAGGATAAACCCGGCGGCAAATCGACTTGCAACCACAGTGATCCCTCATCCAGTTCCGGTAAAAACTCACGACCTGCTGTAATTCCTAAAAATATGACTAAGACTAATGTAATTATCCCTAATACATAAGCAATATAGGCGCGTTTAAGCAATTGGCGTAGCAGCGATTGATAATGTTTGGTTAACCAAATCAGGGGATAATTATGAAATACTTTTTGTGGCTTACGTAACGCGGTATAGGCTAAGCCTGGAATAAGTACCAAGGAACAGATTAAAGCACCTAAAAGAGCATAACTCACTGTATAGGCCATTGGCGTAAACAATTTACCTTCAGCATGTTCAAACGCAAATAAGGGTAAATAAGCAGAGATGATAATTAAAGTAGCGAAAAATATAGGCCGAGCGACATAGTTGGTTACTTTTAATGTCTCTTCAACGGTCAGCATTTGCCCAGGATTTTGTTCCCTCTGGCGTAAAATTGCTTCCATTACGACGATTGCCCCATCAACAATGACACCAAAATCAATAGAGCCTAGGGAAAAAAGATTCGCAGGCATTTGAGTTAAATTCATGAAAATAAATACAGTCACTAATGCTGCAGGAATCGCAACGGTAACGACCAAGGCACTACGCCAACTCCCAAGAAAAAGCATCAATACAAGCGAAACAAAGACGATTCCTTCAATGACAGTATGCTTTATTTTGTCGACGGTAAGGTCGACCAATTTATCACGATCAAGACAAGGAACAATAGTCACTCCCATGCGCTTTAGTTGTTCCTGCAATGCATCTAATTTGGCATGAACTCCTTCTAATATTTTTCCGGCATTCTCCCCCTTCCGCATGAGAACGATGCCTTCAATCGTATCTGAATTATGATTTTTTCCTAATATCCCTTCACGCTCCTTATGACCGAACTCAAGTTTGCCAAGATCACGGATAAGCACTGGAACACCTTTTTGTTGTTTGACTACTATAGCGCCCAACTCGTCTAAGGTATGTACCTGGCCTTTACCACGAATAATGTAACTTTGTTCGCCTCGAGTAACTCGGCCTCCCCCTGCGAAGGTAGTATTGTTGTTGATTGCGTTACTAATGTCATTTAATGAAAGGTTATAAATTCGCATTTTAAGAGGATCGAGGGTAAGCTGAAACTCTTTAGTCAGCCCCCCAAAATTAACCACATCAGAAATCCCCGGAGCTTGTTTTAGTTTGGGAATAATCAACCAACGTTGAATTTCGGATAATTCCATCAAGGTTTTAGTATTGGATGTAAGCGTGTAGCGATAGATTTCGCTACTTGATCCAACCAGTGGATCCAGGCTAGGAAAAATACCCGGCGGTAAGGAAGTTTGGCTTAACACTTCTTGAACACGTTCTCGGGGGAAGTATTCATCTGTTCCATCCTTAAAAACCATAGTAATTAATGATAAGGCAAACGTACTGCTGGAGCGTAATACGGATATATTGGGTACACTCACCAATGCACGTTCTAAGGGTATAGTAATTTGTTGTTCAATTTCTTCTGCGGCTAAGCCAGGTACCTGAGTAGTGACAGAAACACTGACATCATCAAGCTCAGGATAAGCCTCAACCATCATTTGGGTACCAGAAATATAGCCATAAAAGCCAATCAAAATTGCAGCTCCCCAGGCAATGTGGCGACGATGGAAACATGCAGTGATTATTTTATCAATCATTGACCAGTATTCCTCCGGAGGCAACAATGCGGTCTCCGTGTTTTAATCCTGAAGTAATCCGTACCATATTTTTATCTTCAGGACCGAGCACTACAGCACGTGATTCAAAAGTCCATGGCGCTGTTTCAACGTACACAGAAGTGGCGTCATCATTCATAATAATTGCAGAGAGCGGCACAATGACCTGTTCTTCTTGTGGCAAATCCATTTGTACTGTAGCAAACATATTGGGCTGCAGTTTATGATTCGCATTTGCAAAAGCAATGCGCGTCTTATTACATCGGGTGAACGGATCAATTAAATTATCAATAAATGCCACTTGACCTTCCCAAACTTGATGAGGGTAGGCAATTAATGAAATGGACGTTTTAAGCCCTTTGTTGACTAACGCAATTAAATGTTCTGGAACGCAAGCTGCAATCCAAACAGACTGAATATTAGATAAAGTCAATATAGGTGTTGCGGGATCATTAATATATGAGCCTATACCATAATTGATCGCGATCACTTTGCCGTCGATAGGAGCTTGAATGCGCAATATACCCGGCTCATTATTGCCTAATGATTTTAAAGTTGCTTGAGCACGTTGTACTTCGGCAAAGGCTTGGGTGTAACTACTTTGCGCTTGTTCAATATCTTTGACTGAATTAGCACCTGCCCGGTTGACTTTTTGGGCACGATTTAACGTTTCTTGAGTCTGCTTCAAGATACTCAGTGCTTTTGCCAAATCAGAATATGCTTGAGCTAAACCCGCTGATTGTAAGGTTGCTAAAACTTGATCGTGTTTTACTTCATCGCCGAGCTTGATCTTCAGTGCGGTCAGATGTCCTGTCAGTGGGGGGAAAATATTTACCGTACGTACTGGATCAGCTTCAACGACCCCGGGTAAAAAAACGCGATGAGGTTTATTCGATGTTTTAACCGGACGTACAATGAGTTGGGCACGCAAAGGAGAATTTTCAGGGACGAATATATGATGCTCTTTGCGAATAAGCATGGGAGTAACCGCTTTTTTAGGGCTACTGGCCAGAAGGGCAAGACACCCCCTAATCAAAAGGATAATGATCAGGAGTAGGAATAGCAGGATAATAATTTGGACTATTTTGGCAGAGGGAGCCTGATTTTTATCAGGCTCATGAAAAGTAGAAAATAAAGATCGTATATCCATTAAGTTACTCTTTCTGCAAATTTAGGGTGTCTTCCATGAAGAAAAATAATTTAAGAAGAAAAAAAGAGCAAAAGGGATTAAAAAGAGCAACTGTGGGCGCATACATAACATGTTTCCGTGTCATCAATTTTAGTACCCAGTATAATGAAACTTCTTCCTGTGTGCTATAGATTGATGCAAGACGATTCTGCAAGAAAATATTCTTTAAAAAGCACGTCCTATCGCTTAATTAGATTTACAAAAATAACTGATTCGCCTGTATCTGCAGCAAAAAAGGCAATTTCATTGAGTTATGTTTTGACATTATATAATCTTTTGATATGGTTAGGTGGCATTTCAATAGCTTATCTTGGCATCCGCTCAATGTTACTGAAAGACTCAGATCACATAGAAATTAAAACAGGAGGTTCGCATGTATTCATTATACTCTTTTGGCACTCCCAATGGCATAAAACCAACCATTATACTGGAGGAGCTATCTCAACCCTATACGATCAAATTAATTGATATTTCCAAAAATGAGCAATTTAATCCAGAGTTTTTAAAAATTTCACCCAATAATAAGATCCCGGTTTTGTATGATTCTCAGGAAGATTTTTATTTATTTGAAAGTGTAGCAATTTTGCAATATCTTGCAGAAAAACATGGAAAATTCCTACCTAGTGCACCAAAAGCTAAATACACGATTTTGCAGTGGTGTTATTTTCAGGCAGCACACATTGGCCCAATGTTTGGCCAATTAGGACACTTTCACCGCGCAGCCCCTGAACAGATTCCGTATGCACTAAAACGCTATACAGATGAAAGTGATCGTTTGTTGGGTGTTATGGAAAAACAATTAACCAATCGCCCGTTTATTGGCGGAGATGATTATACTATTGCAGATATGGCTATTTGGCCCTGGATATATTGTTTTCAAGTGTTCTACAAACAAACTATCGATACGCAAAGATTTACCCATCTGCTGTCATGGTATCAACGTCTAGGTGAACGTACAGCGGTGCAAGCTGCTTTAAAGGCCTATGAGTTATCCATGGCAGGTAAAATTTAGTTTACGCATACGTGTTGATAATTCACCCTAGAAACAGGGTGAGAAAATCCCCTCACTCAACCAGGAAAAAATTAAACGAGGGGCAGATAGGAATCGCGAGTATTTATTAATTAATTGTGCTGCAGCGTCTGAGTCACTTTCGATTCATGTGTTTCTGTAGACTCATTGACTTTCTTAGATGTCGCATAAAGCCCATTTTTGCTTAGAGATTCGCCAATGAATGTTTCTTTAGAACTTGGTGCTTTAGACAATTTTTTAGATAACCCTTTGAAATCCAAACCTTCAAGTCTATCCACTTGTTTTCCTTGTCTTTCAAGGAGTTCTCGATACGAAGCGTTCGTAATTTCTAACTCTTTTTGTACGAGTATGAGTTTTTTTTCTGCCTCGCAAATTCGTTCGGCTATGTGCAGAAAACTAGCTTCTTTATTTTTAAGAAAATCATCCAATTTTTCTTGGAATACGCGTTGCTTTTCTTCATTGCCAATTGTGGATGAAAATTCTGAGATTGCCGACCCCAAAGCCTCTATCATTAATTTGGCTTTATTTAGATCCTCCCCTAATTCAGCTCTTACCTTCTCAATCTCTAAAATTTTCTCTCCCAACTCTTTCTGACTGCTACCATAGGCTTCATTAATATAGCGCAATTTTTCTTGGGCTCGTTGCAATAAATCTGTTTGTTGGTTTACACCCTCAGTTAAAGTGTTGGCAACGCATTGTAACCCATCTTTGGTAATGGTGAGTGATTCATTAATTTTAGAGGTGGCCCGTACTTGTTTATCAACCGCATCGATTTGGTTACTTAAAAAATTAATATTTTCAGCAAGACGTTGATTTTCTTGTGCGAACTTTGTAATTTCGATCTCTAATTGTTCGCGAATGACATTTAGGGCATTAATCGTTAACTCAAGTAAGTCTGCCAAACCTAAAATCCCTTTTTGCAAACTCTCAACTGCACTGGTGCTGCATTTGTGATGATCATCGAGAATAAGTCCACCTGCTGTATAGGTAATCGCCGTTACCCCACAAATTGCCAGCAGAAAACCAACATTGGCAGCGATACCAATAATTAAAGTAGGTAGCGTAACGGCAACCCCGCCGAGAATTTTTTGCCATAGCGGTAATTCACCCCAAAAATCTGCAGCACGAGAGAAAAGGCTTGGATTTTTCTCCATACTTTTAACAGTTTCTTCCAAACTTTTTCTAATTTGTTCGAATATTTCTTTAGTGATTGTCATTTTTTTGAATTTATTTTCTTCGGTATCACTAAGGGCTTTTAACTTAGCTTGAATTTCTTCCTCTAAGTTAGTTTGGAGTGGCGTGGTTTCTGTTACTTCCTTGAGATCATTTTCTGTATCTGTAGTGACAAGAGCCTGAAGCTCTTCTGTGTTGGTAGCCATGTGAGTTCCCTTTCTGTTAAATATTCATCCTGTGCCAACTATTTTTAACCATGATAGCTTAAAAAAACAAGTAAAAATTAATTTTTAGATCTAAGCTGTTTTAATTTAACAAAGTGTGTTCTTTTTAAAGACAGAGAAAGGGTATTGCCATCACTAAAGCGGAGAGAAAGCTAGGCGATTAAAGCCTAGCTTAAAACAGGTATTAATTACATGCTAAAATAGGTTGATCTTCCATTATTTCATTAACTTCCTCATGCTTTGGAGCTTCTGATTTAGGGAAGCAACGAGAGAAGCAGTCAGAAACAGCAGAAAAAAGAGTAGCGCCGCCGCGGGTAAAAATACTGGCAATTAATAATGGGGTTGAAACAACAGCAATTACAGCCAATGCAGCAGTAAGAATAGTACAAGCAACTGAGACAATACCAGCCAAGGCAGCGGCCATAAGCGCATCTTTTGCTGTTTCTTTTGCGTTTTTATTGAAAAGACCGACGACACCAGCACCAGCTGCAAATAACAAACTCCCTGCAATAGTAATCGTTCCTAATGCTGCACCAATCGCGGTAACACCAGCAACGAGCCCTAAAGTTAAAGGAGAAACAACTGGAAGAACTAAATTACCGCCAAAATCTTTTAAACTTCTATAAGGAGTAAAAAATCCTGGAGCAGTTTTTTTCTTTTCAGTAGCATATGCAGCTATAATTTCTTGTGCTTCCTTTTTCTCCCTATCACTTTCTGAACATGCAGCAACTCCAACCAACGCAATTAGCTCCTTAATACTCAACTCAGGAAAGGTCTCTCTTTTTGCTTGCATAGTCTAACGTCCTCTTTATGATTAAAATTGCGCCATTCTATTTCAAAAAAAAGCTACGTGTCAAGTTGAGTTTCTTTAAGTTTTTTATTATTTTAGTCATACTTAAAAAAACATGGTTTCTTATGACTTTTACTATTGGCCAACGCTGGATAAGCAATACCGAATCAAAACTCGGTCTGGGTATTATTATTGATGTAAGTGGGAGACAGGTAAGTGTGAGTTTCCCCGCTGCCGAAGAAGAACGCATTTACTCTACGGATAATGCTCCGCTGAGTCGTATCATTTATAAAGAAGGCGAAGAAGTTATGACTTCCAGCCACAAAAAAATAAATATTACCCAGGTTGAGGAACGGCAGGGGCTGTATTTTTACCGTGGTGTGGATGATGCAGGTAATAAGCTTTATATCAGCGAAGTTAATTTGGATTGTTTTATCAAGTTAAATACTCCTGAACAACGATTGTTCAGTGGGTTATTGGATAAGTTGAGCACTTTCAAATTAAGAATAGATACTCTAAACCATGCGAGCAGATTGCAACAATCTCGAGTCAGAGGATTATTAGGCTCAAGAACCAGTCACCTGAGACATCAGGTTTATATCGCTCATGAAGTCGCACACCGCTATGCTCCGCGCGTCTTGCTTGCCGATGAAGTAGGCCTTGGAAAAACCATAGAAGCAGGTATGATTTTACATTACCAGCTCCATACAGGACGTGCCAATCGGGTTCTGATCGTAGTACCGCAAACATTAATTCATCAATGGCTGGTAGAAATGATCCGCCGTTTTAATTTGAACTTCTCAATCATCGATGCCAACCGCTATGAACAGATCTATGAGCTGGACGACGAAGAAGGGATTCAAATCGGAACAACGCAAGAAAACCTTTTTGAAAATGAACAATTGATTTTATGCAGTTTGGATTTTCTGATGGATAATGAAAATGCGCGCCAACAAGCCCTGGCAAGTAAATGGGACTTGCTTGTTGTCGATGAAGCCCATCATCTACATTGGTCTGAAGAAGAGAAAAGTCCAGAGTATGAATGTATTGAAGAATTGTCTGCGCACAGTAAAGGCTTACTCTTGTTAACAGCAACTCCTGAGCAAGCAGGAATTGCCAGTCATTTTGCTCGATTACGATTGCTGGACTCTTCACGGTTTTATGATTTTTCGGCATTTAAAAAAGAAGAAGATGGATATCAGGAAATCAATAAATTAGTGCAAGCGCTCATGGCATATGGTGAAGATGCATCTATCGATGATTTAAGCATAGAATTAAAATCACAACTCGAAGTTTATTTGGGTGAAACAATAGAAACAAGCATTGATCAAGTAATTAGAGATTTGTTAGACAGACATGGTACGGGACGCGTTTTATTTCGCAATACTCGCGCAGCCATTCAAGGCTTTCCCGAACGGCAAGTACATGCTTACCCTCTAGAGTGTCCTATCATTTATTCTTCATTGGGAGAACAAAAAGGCCAGAGGAAACTTTATCCAGAACAACTTGTTGATAAACAAATTTGGCTTGAAAACGATCCTCGCGTGACATGGTTAACCGATAAAACTAAAGAACTTTATCCCCACAAAGTTCTAATTATTTGTGCTAAAGCAAATACCGCTATTGCTTTGGATCAACATTTAAAATTAAAAATGGGAATTCGCTGCGCCTCCTTTCATGAAGGATTGTCTATTATTGAACGTGATCGCGCTGCCGCGTATTTTGCGGAACAAGAAAATGGCGCACAAGCACTTGTTTGTTCTGAAATTGGAAGCGAAGGTCGGAATTTTCAATTTGCACATCATCTTGTTTTGTTTGATTTACCTTTAAATCCTGATTTGGTGGAGCAACGTATTGGACGTCTCGATCGTATAGGACAACGCCATACGATTAAGATTCATGTTCCATACCTTTTGAATTCGGTGCAAGAGAAATTATTTCGCTGGTATCATGAAGGAATTAACTTATTTACTCAAAGTTGTTCTGTTGGTTTTACTCTTTATGAAGAATTTGAAAATGAACTTTTGCCTATTCTCGATCGAGTAGAAACAAGCGAGGAAGAACTTAACACCTTGATTGCCCGCACTAAAATACGCGCAGAAGAAATCAATCAGGCATTGCATGATGGCCGCGATCGTTTGCTGGAACTAAATTCGTGTAATGCCCAACAAGCCCAGGAACTAATTACCGCCATCGAAGCAGAAGAAAATTGTTTGGAATTGGAAAATTACATGGCACAGGTATTTCAAGAGTACGGTATTGATCATGAATACCATTCAGAAAATACTGAAATTCTCCGTCCCACAGATCACATGAAAACAAGCCATTTTCCAGGTTTAAGAGAGGACGGCGTTACTGTAACTTATTCGCGTCCCAAAGCACTTATTCGCGAGGATATTGAGTTTCTAAGCTGGGAACATCCTATGGTCAGTGAATGTATGGAAATGACTTTAGAATCTGAGTTAGGAAACGCAACTTTAGCAACAATTTCCATTAAAAGTATCAAGCCTGGAACTTTATTTTTGGAGTCCTTTTTTACGGTAAATTGTGCAGCACCCAAAAGTCTGCAACTAGAACGCTTTCTACCCCTGGAACCGATTCGAGTGTTCATGGATGTTTCAGGAAAAAACCTTTCTAAGGTATTGGGTTATAATCAATTAAATCAATTGTGTGAGCCCGTAAAGCGCCACTTATGTTACCCCATTATTCAGCAGGTTCACCAGGATCTGGAAATGATATTAACACAAAGTAAAAAGGTTGCTGAAATTCAGCTTCAGGAGATTCTTGAAAAAGCAATTAAACAAATGAAGGACTGCATAAATCACGAGATTAATCGGCTTGAAGCATTAAAAAAGATTAACCCCTCAATACGGGATGAAGAAGTTAGTTATTTAAAAAATCAGCTCGTAGAAGGTGAACAGTTGATGCATAGCGCTACTTTAAAGTTACAGGCATTAAGGGTAGTGATTAATAAAGTGTAATTAACGTATTTTCCAAAATAATCATTACAGGACTGTTATCAAGAAATCGTAGGTTGGACTGAAGCCAACCTACGATGTTTGATACCTGCTTATCCCTTAAATCAATTTAAGATCTTCACCAGCACGCTCTATAATTCGATAAGGAATTTGTACATCAACCTAATTTATTAGCCTCAATCCAATCGAAAGAATTATTATTGTGGAAAAACGGAAAGCTTCTGGCGATTGGAACAACTGATCTTATGATCCAATGAATTTTAGGATTTCGGTATTAATAGCCACCTTGAGCACCTGCTCAAACAATAATCACTTAGCGTAAATTACAATTATATTTGTTGAGTTGATATCACTTATAAATACAATCAATTGGATTAAATATAAACATAATGATTAAATTTATCTATAAACAATAATGATATGAAGCATAAAAAATGACAAAACTGTATGTTTATTCTCTTGATTATGATGGATGTATGGCGGAAAAAAATTTCGAAGAAATGATCGAAGCAAACCCTATGTTAATAGAAGAAATCGCCGATAGTATTAATGCAGGAAATGAAGCCACCATTTGCGTTGGCTCGAATAGACAGGGGATCCATAAAGATCATTATAATTCTTGTAAATCTAGCTGTTTTTCTGTGTTTACCGCTTATCCAGATCGAGTAGAACAGATTAAAAAAAAAATAAAAGATAGCGCCAATAAAAGTACTATTAAATTTGATAGCTTTTTAACAATAGATGCTCAACAAGGTATAAATCCAGGTACTAATTTTAATCAATATCAACACATATCCTATATAACAGACAAAAGGAAACCCACTCTGGATGATGTGGAAGATATTAAAAACATGCCTAAAAATAAAACGGATGAATCCAAAATATCAACTTTATATGCACAAATGCATCTTTTTGCTTTCTTACATCCAAATAAAGAAATTAAGTTTATTTTTAAAGATGATCAGAAAAAGATATTAGAACAATTACATCAATTCTACAGCCACAATCAAAACTTAATTCCTGGAAATATTACCTTGAAGCTGGAGCAAAAAATTTCCAATGAAGTTAAAGCGGCTATTGATATAAAGATTGATAAAGATAAATTTAGGGAATCAGATGCCTGGGATGCAATTACAGGAGGAAAAGCAGAGCCATTAACTTCTATTAATGGGGCAGGTCATTTAGACAGTGATTTTTTTACTGCTTTCAATGGATATCAATTAGAAAAAGAAATCTCCAAGCGGATGCATGTCTTTGTAGATGAGTTTAAAGCAGTAGAACAAAATACTTTGACGAGCAATCATGAGTTTCAAGCATTTAATGGAGCAATGAGACATGCTCGCGATAATGTCGCTATTACTCGTCCTTTGTGCACGCAAAATTCAGCCCCCTATGATCATCATAGTGATACAATTCCCCATAGAGTCAACCCGAAAAAAAGAGATGAAATAAAATTTGCAAATGAATCTAAAGACTACAATAAAGCAAAAGAAAACATAATCATGGAACTATACTCCTTCAAAGAAGGCTACCAATCTAATTTAACGGGATTAAAAAATTACACAACAAGAAATGCAAAAATAAATATTGCCTTGGGCGCTATAGCGCTCCTTGTTGGAGGATCCGCTATAGCAGCTATTCTATTAACTGTACCCTTTTCACTGCCGGCTATTATAGGTGTATCACTGCTCGGATTTGCAGTAGCATCGGCTGTTTGGGCTACCTCTACACGTGCCAGAATTTTTCTAAAAGACGCTTCATCCATGAAAAAATTAATAAATTTTTTAGATAATTCAGTGACTCATAAAAAAAATCATTAGAGTGCTCTGAAAAAGAGGCGTTAATAATTAACAACTCCATAGATAAGAGATGCTTAAAAAAGAACAAGTCAAAATAAGATTGGATGCATTAGAGAACGTGATGAAAAATGATAACGAGGGAAACCCCAAAACCGATAGCATTTGTCCTGATTTCCTTTAGGCTTCATTTTTATTCAGTAATGCTCCTCTTGCAAAAAATAGCCCCTAATCATTCCCCAATACTGGGAGATGATTAATGGGCTATTGACAATTGGTCTTTCACTACATGAGCATTACGCTTTATGAGCTTTAATCCATGGGTGGTTCAATAAGTAAGCGTTTTCAACAAAACGAGAACTGTCCGAAAAAAGGGGATATTATACCGCTGCAAGAGATCATTTAAGCAACATCGACAATAATTTTATCATTATCAATACGGACTGGATATATTTTCAGATTCTTGGGTTTACTAAGCTTACCAAGTACCGTACCAAGAGCAGGCGGCCAGGGTGACCAGCATTCGGGTTGTCCGGTTGTCAGATTAAAAGCACTTTTATGAAAAGGGCAAACGATGGTGTTTTCATCCGTAACCACCCCTTTGGTCAAAGGTAATTTGAAATGTGGGCATTGAGAAGCAATAGCATGTACTGCGTCATTGTGCCAAATTAATAAAATTTTATGACCATCAATAGTTTCACAGTGACGACCTTTTTGTTGCAACTGCTCGAGTGTAATTGTTTGTTTCCAAGACATAATGGTTTGATCCCTTTAGTTTAAACTGTTTTTATAGTTTGGCATTTACATCAAGCACTCCTATCAGCTTAAAGGCAAGTGCCGAGCTATAAGATAAGTTTTAACTGAAACTAAAACAAGATCTAACCTCATCTAATATAGGTTCTATATGCACAGATTATAGACCCAACTTTTTACAATCCACTCTTTCCTGTTAACATTGAGATAAAGTTTTTGGGTGTACCAGATTAAAAAAATCCTTGCTTTTCATTTGCAGCACTTCATTATGATTTCCTGCATTAAAAGCCAACCACTCCTGATGAGTCAGGCTTTCTGCAAGATAAACGTCCATACCATAAAGCTCTCCAAAAAGTGGGATTGCTCCAATTTCACAGTCTTTAAATTTATCTTGAAACTCAAATTCATGGGCTATTTCTGCATGTTTTGCATGAGTCTCTTTTTTAAATGACGTTAAATCAAGTCGCATATTGGCAGGAATTGCTACGAGTACAAATTTTCCATCTAATTTGACGACCACAGATTTAGCAAAATAGTGTCCCTTAATATGTGCTGCTTGTGCACATTGTAATGCTGTATAAGCTCTAGGATGACTAATAGTTTTGTAGGAAATATGATGAGTATCTATATATTTTCTAAGGGATTGGCTTAACATAAAGCGCTCCTGGGAAAGCGTATAATGTTTAATTATAGACCAAACCTCTTGCATCCGCTAACTCACTGCAATCCTGTATATTGTTGAGATTAGTTTTTATAAGATTCGTTCCATTCTTGGAAACATTTGGTCAGGGGCAAGTCAAAACATACCTCTACCCTATTATATTGAGAGATTATTCATTTTATCTTTTTGTTCGATATCCATCTTATTCTGAGAGACTGTAGCCGTTTGAAATCTTAATGCTTTGGCAAAAAAACCTGGATACTCCCTGCGCTCATGAAATGTATCTTCAAAAGTTTCCAGGTGAGGTTGAGGTTGATTAAGTGCCGACCAAATTTCATCCATAAGATCTTCGTATTTGCGCATAGAATATAAATCTTCCAATTCTATATCACTTGCTACCTCATACTTTATTGTATCAAAAATAGCATTATCGCCACCTTTTTTTCTTAAGGTTGTTATCATTGCTTGAACCTGCAAAGAGTCTTCATTACTTGCAATTGCTGCGATTTTTGATTTGCAAAAGCTCATCAATGCTGTCGTAACCTTATCTTCAATATTTATATCCACAATGTATTTTTGACTTGGGGGAAACGGGCGCAATGATGCAAAAAAATCAAAAAAGGTGCGTATCTTATCCTCTTCAGCAACCAAACCAATAAGTTGATTTATAATTTCATCCGCATCCGTAGAATTTAAGGGCTCTGAAATTTCCGTATAATCTGAAAAACTACGCCACCGAGAATCAAAAATAGTTTGGCATAAAGGATTTGCAAGTACCTTGGCTATGACGCTAAATTTGGGGAAATGTTCCGGCGTATAGCGATAACCACTTAGATCAAAGAGAGTTAACGCACGATTTACCCCTTCCAGTGTGACATGTTGCGATAAGTAATCCAAAATGTCAGGTAACCCTGTTCCTTTTTGGAGCGAGCGCATCATAAAACCGACACAATCTTGCGGATTTCTGACGGAAAATAAAAATTTTACCACATCGGAGGTGAGCCTCGTGTGATTAGAAAGAACATCAATACTCTCTTGCAAGTCTGGTAAATAATGATGAGTGAATAAATGATTCAGCATGTATTTATCCAAACATTTAAGATCATTAAGTAAAATAATGAGATAGGTTAATTCTGATAAATAAGAAGAATGATTTAGTATTTGAAAAACAGTATCACCATTGAGTAATCCCACACCCGCTTGTTCTGTTAAATGCAATAATTGAGATAAAGTTTCTTGTTGTTCAAAATCTAATTCGATAAAAAGATTTGGAAATGGTGCAAAACTGTATGGAAATTTTATTTGCCAGTCCTTTAGCATAATAGATACTCTTGAATGATAAAAAATCAATCACAGATTAACTAGATTAAATACCCAAAGTCAAGAAAATAAAAACGTGCACAGGCCAGGACAAGGTTGTGCAACTCAGAATATATCAAGGCTCTGGTAAATATCCTCCCTGAATTGAGCACCGAATCTGAACACTCATCGTACCATTATTATTTCATTACCGCCTATCAAATCCTGGGTTAGCTATTTTTGTTATTTTTCAGGTAGCTTTTGCCGTCTGAGCTACCCATTTCAATAGTAATTTTCTCTACTAGTTCATATGGATAAGGTTAGATTCTTATCGATAGGCCCATCTGTCTCTGTTTTCATCCATTGCGGGGATGTTGTCTCTACTTGATTTCCCTTGGAAAAAAATGAAGAAACACTTAGTGAGCGTTTCGGTAATTTGGAATGCTTTTCTTGTGAAGGCTCTTTCGCGTGCGGTTGTGACAAAACAGAATGCAGGGGATGTTCAGGATGAAAAAAACTCTCTGAATAAACTAATGGACTTAAAGTACCTATAAGTTCTTCAGCAATAAGTTTTAATTTTTTTACATCTTCTTGTACCGTAGCTGATAGCCACTCCCATAAATGGGCCAACTGAATGTTCGCTGTTTCCATACTAAACTGTTTTACTTCTTCATCAAGATAGCCATAACGAAATCCACTAAAATGAATTCCTAATGGTTTCAAAGCAAACATCACCCGTTCCAGGTGTTTTTTCTTATCGTCAAGCATCACAATATGGCGGGGAATACGCCCTAATCGCGATAAAAACGAATTTAAATTTTCTCCTTTATCACCGCCTGCACAAAAAATAACGCCTCCCTGGCATGAGGAGTCATCATCAGCAACAATACTGTTTCGTGAAAAATCAACGCCCATATCAGCTAGCTGCCTCAATGTCTGGTGTCGAATCGAATATCCACGTGCGGTTAATCCAATGACAGGAATACCAATATCTTGCAATGCTCTAATGATATCCACCATCTTTGGCTCTACTGCCGTAGTGCGTACAAATTGCTGTGCTGAATTATAAACCGACATTAGTGATGGTTGAGCAATAACCGCTTCAATTTTTTTTTGAGAGACATGAGAAAATAAGCCTTCAAACCATGCATCTCCTCCAAATGCAATTTTAGGAGTCATGACCGTATTATCGAGATCCAACAACACCCAGGTATCAAAATGAATGTCTTTCAAGGCTTCTCGAAAATTTTTTATTTCCATAATTTTTTGATACATCGCTACCCCCTACATCATTCAATAAAAATACGCTGGGCTTGATTTACCCAGCGCAATATAGAAATGGATTATTTGTATTGGAATCGTTTCTGATTCTGTTCAGCATTAGTGTCAACATCCATAGAGGTAGGTCTGAAAAATCCATGACCATGAAGACGTGCTCTGTTAGAAGATTTATTTTTCACTTGTACTTCGGCGATCTCTTCTGAATCTGAATCCCCTAGATCCATACTATTTTCGTCAGCTTCACTTTCTTCCTCATCAGAATATTCTGAACCCTCAGAGGAGTTAACATATTCCTCATCCTCTTCTTCATCCTCTGGAAGATCTTTATAACGCTCCTCCAACTCCTCTATTTTTTGTTGCCAGCGTTTTAAACCAGGTAACATGTCCCTCGTTAACCCACCTTCTTCCTTACCCGATGACAGGCTTTTCACTTCCTCAGTTTCCTCTTCATCTGATTCAATAATTCGCCTTCGTTTTGTATTGGCTTCTTTTTGCTCAATTTTTGCAGGGTGTTTGCCAAAGAGGCCCAACGAGACCGGTTTTATGGGAATAGGGCTTAAAATTTTAGGTCGCTGTAGCTCTGCTTCACTTTCTTGCCTTAAATCTCGTGCATCAATTGGTTTTGCTGATGGAGAGCCTGTAAATTTTTCGGACACCGATTGCAACCAGGTTATAATTTTCATGAATCCATTATTGGCTAACTCAGCTTGCATCTCCTCAGTAACCTTTTGACCAAGTTTCTCCAGGCTTGGTGAGGTCTTTTGATTTAATGCGGCATAAGCCCTCAAACCTGTTGATGCAACCCAATACCCACATAATCCTCTATTTAATCCTTTGGCATTCGGAATAACAGAAAGCCTGGCTCCCTGAGGTAATTGGCTTGCTAAACATTCCACATAATTTTTACCTGATTCCTGTCCTAAAGGATCAAAAATGAAGTATCGATTACCATGGCCTTGCATTAACATAATCCAATGGCCAGAAACGTTTCTCTGGTCAACATCGGCTAATATAGGCATAAACCCTTGACGATTCAGGGCATCTAAATTAAGTGTAGGATTACCATTATAAATGGAGCCACTAATAATTTCTGGATATCCCATGCGGGCAAAAAGAGCATGCATTCCTGATTGTGTTAACTCCATTTCTTCTACGTATAATTCTGATTTTTTTGAAACAGTTACAGGTGAAGAATCTTTGGAATCAACAAACATCCAGTCTAAATCCGCAGATCGATCGTGAGCTATATGATTACGTTTTAATAACTTGGCATGTTCTGGAGCAGACATGTTAGGGATAACAATTTTTGATTTTGAAGCCAGTGAAATCACATGTCTTTTATCTTTATTGTCTTCCATAACACGTACAACATCATGAATGTTGTTAATCGGTTTGCCATTAATTTCTTTAACAATTCCACGAATATGCTTTTCATAACCTTGTGTTTCTTTACAGTTAAGGATTGTATTGATCACAATAATTTGATCGGTGGGATTTTTCTTGGGTGCGTCAGGTAAGGAACAATTCTCTTCGACCAAATGCATCTCTTCAAATTCACAGCCATTGCCTTCCATGTAATTACGTGTCAGCGGAACAAAACAAATTCCAGAGTTTATGTAATAAGTGGGCATTTTATCGTGCTCTGAGACTGATACTTTTTCGGTATCCCCCAAGATAGTGTCCAAAACAACATCAATCTCTAATTCCTCAACTCCCTCGCCATTATCTTTCTTGCGTAAAATATTGAGCCTGACCGTATCGCCAATAAATTTAGACTGCGTCACATGAAAATAATCGATACAATTCCCAATCCCTGGAATATCGACCGTACCTTCATTTGAAATCGGTAATCCATCAATAGCAAGTATAATATCGTCGGGTTTTAGCTTATTAAATGCATCCGATAAATTGTCTGCTTTTAAAATTCGAATGCCCGATCGTTTACCCATCTTATAAAATTCACGTTCATGGACATTTTCGATTTGTTCGGTAACAATAGGAAGAGTTGGAAATCCGCGATATTTCTTGTTACTAAATGCTTCGATTAAAAAATGCTCCATAATAGGAACGGGAATAATATAGTTCAATCCTTGATGTCCACCATATCCTTGAAAAGCAACTCCAACTACTTTGTTTCCTATAAATACTGGTCCACCACTATTCCCTGGGTTAATTGCTGCATCCACTTGTGCTTGTAACAAATTTTGGCCACTCATGGAGTAACCATCCACTTGAATACGTGACACGATACCTTTGGAAAGGGATATTTCTGTACCCCCCATAGGGAAGCCAACAACCATGATCCTATCCCGCAGACTCACCATTTCACCCAACTCTACCGGGTCTACAAGTTCCTCAAACTCAGGATCATCAACCTCTAATAAGGCTAAATCACACTGATATGAAACACATTTAACCTTTGCTTCATATTTTTTGATACGGTTATTTGCTAACCGTACTTGAAGAAACGTTGTATTTTCCGCTACATGAGCATTAGTCATAACGTATTTTTTTCCGGAGGAGGGATCTTGAACAATAAAACCGGAACCTGAGCAAGCAGATGATTCTGGGCCTCGCCAGGGATTATCATAATCGGCAACGAAAAAATCAGAATAAATTTGCACCACAGAACGTTCATGTTGATTATGAGTGGGGAACTTGACCCGTTTTCTAACTGGTGGCTCGAAGAACTCATCGTCACTATCTTCCCTTCGCCTTCTTTTTCGATTAAGCGAACTTGGTTTGTCACTCATTGTTTCATGTGGCTGTCTTGCTTCCTGGTTTTCCACGGCAACTCGTTTGGGATTTGGAGCACTTCTTTCGAAAGCATCTTCAGCATCTGCATCTCGCCTTCTTTTTCTACCTAAAGAGGTCTCTTGTTGAGAGGAGGGTACTTTTATTGCATTAGTTTTGCTTGCTTGAGTTTGTGTTAATATAGATGTGCCTTTTTTAGACGAACCATGTTCATCACTTTTTGATTTAACACCTTTAACAACTTGTTTGCTTACCGGATCGATCTTATTTAAAATATTATAAGTTACTCCAGCCCCCTGTGCTAAATCAGATGCTTTAGGAAATAAAGGATAAGCGAGAAAGGGATCTATGGATTGCATCAATTCTACATATCGTTCTTTTATTTTAATTTTCACATCAAAATCAATATGCTTCACCACTTCAGAATCAAGCAACATCTCAAATCTAGGTTTAATTGTTAATAAGGAGTCTGGGGCATTTATAGCGAACCATTTGATAATTCGCTCCAAAATCATCATTTGGGTATTTGCCCATTTTGGCGCGGCACCCAAGTTATCTTTAGTTTGTGGATTCATACTCATTGGCATTAATGACCAACCTTTAAGATGTAACCACTCAGGGCGAAAGCTGTTTTTATAAAAATTATCTTTAATATCTGCTTTAAAGGCGCGTTGTAACCGTTTTTTCATCTCTGGATGCAGCTCACTGGTCATTTTGTCAAAAAAATGCTCATAAGCATCGCGAGCTGATTCCCCCATCACTGTATTTTGATCAGGAGTTCTTGTTTTAATAAGATCGCGTTGTGGAACGGAATCATGCTCAACCGTTAATACATCCCCACCTTTAGTGACAAGCTCCATTTCTGCCAAATCTTTCTTTAAATCTTTCTTTACTGATTTGGGAAGATCATCTCGAAATAAAGGTGTTTCTTTAATTGACCCCCAAAAAGGTTGCTTACCCTCTTCGGGAGAAGGAGAAAAACAGGCTATTTGAATGGGCTCTTCGTTTTCATTCTCTCCTACTTTTCCTTGAATAAATCGTTTTGCATACATCGGGGTATGGCCATCGGGTGTTTGAGCCCTAAATCGATGCATACCCCGGAAAGGCTCAATCGCCTCAATATTAACCAAAGGACGAACTGTGGGTGTTTCTTCATCATCAACCGAAGGAAGCTCATATTGGAGTGCAACAGTTTGATCACCCTCTTTAGTGATCACCGCATGACCTATTTTTTTGCTATTTGGTGCATAACGAAAATGTTCATTCTCTGCAAGATGCGAGAAATCATGTGCCGTAAATTGTTTGTTATGTTTGCCAGTTTCAGAATCATGGGGGGGAGAGGTATCGGTATTGCTTTGTTGAACTTTTTTTTCCTTTTTGAGGTCTTTTTCCTTAGAACCTTCGTCGATATCCATTCTATCTTTGGGCATAATTTTAACTCCTTTGTAAAGACAAGTAAATCCATTACAACTCTTCGCTAAAAGGCAGCAATTTATTGTTAACAGAAACAAATCAGGGTGTAAAGATATTTTTTATGGTTCAAAATTGAATTAAATTAAGCCACATGGTTAAAAGTAAAAACAAACTCCTTATATAGGTAAAAAGTAATTCATTGTTTAATCAAGAAATATTAATCATGAAAAACTATAAAATGCGGTGATTTTTATTAGGAAAAGAAATTTGAGATTTTTCTGTTCCCAATAAAAATCACCCTCATTAGAAAGTTGTAGTCATCAACATTCAGCCTATTAATAATGCTATATGGCAAAATTAGCCGTCAGATCGAAACAGGGATTGAACGAATTTCTGCGTTTACGAAAATGACGCCCCCCTTACACCACTAGCAATGCTCCCTCTAGAGCAGTAACCCAATTTTTTAAAATTCATGTAAGCCCAATTAGTAGCTGGTATCCGGACTAGAATTAGTTCTTAAAATAGGGGGGGGCCTGGATTAGAGTTAATTCCCGGAGGAGGATTCGTTTCTGGGCTAGGAGTAGTATTAATATTGGAATTACTATTCGTTGAATTAGGGCTATTACTTAAGTTATCCCCTGCTGCATGAACATAATAAAAAATGCCCATTTCTTTTTTGTAACCCGCAAAAAACAAGATTTTTTGCGGCAGGATTACGGAAAAAGCACTGTATCTATAGATTAGATACAATAGATTATTCTTATCCACATAAGACTGTATAAAAATTTTTAAAGTAATTATATCTTCTGCCGAATACATCAATATAGTTAAAAATAGCTCCTATTGGCATATGGATATAAATTACAAGCTTGCACAAAGTTCGATTATTTTAAAGGAATATGTGAATAAATATGCTTATATAGGGCTAAGCATTGCCATTAGTAGCATCTTGCTCGCTTCACTTATTGTGTCCTACCAAATGACAGGATGGATTAATCTTGAGGGATTTATTAAAGCACAAGCAACCAACCCAGCTATTTGGATGCTTGACCTCACCCCCTTTCTCTTTGCCTATTGGGGACAATCGTTTTGCCATGGGTTAGTCAATACAGCAGAATCATTTGTTGCGAATAAAACCGAGGAGCTTCGATATAAAAGTGGTGATCTCGAATCAAAACTAAAATATGAAAGTGAGCACGATTTTTTTACTCAGTTGCCTAATGCACTTTTGTTTGGTGAACAAATAACTCAGTCCATTAATAAAATTGAAAAATCGAATGAATTGGCAGTAATTCTATTAAAATTAAATGATTTTAAAGCGATCCACAGCAATTTTGGTAATTTTAATTCCAATAGCGTATTGATTGAATTTGTTAAAAAACTAAAAGAGATGTTAATTACCTCTTTTATGCTAGAGGCAACTATGGGAATCAATAGTGTAGCTCGAGTAGAGGGTGATGAGTTTGCTTTATTGTTACCAAGGCTGAATAAAAATATTAATTTAAATAAGTTATTAAATACCATTATAGATGCGACAAATCTTAATTTTACAGTTGATGGAATTAATGTAGCCATCAGTACCACTGCAGGAGCCGCTATCTATCCTGACGCGGGGGAAGATAATGTTTCATTAATAAATCATGCCCGCACTGCCGTTTTTCATGCAAGGAAGAAAGACAAACCCTTTGCAATTTACAATCCAGATATGGAAGACGATTTTACGACAAATAGGATTGTAATGAGTGGACTAAAAGCATCCATAGAGAACCAAGAGATTAAGATCTATTATCAACCTGAAGTTGAGCTGGCAACCGGTAAAATAATCGGCGCTGAAGCTATGGGTAGTTTTGTACATGAAAAATATGGATTAATTAGTACAGAAAAATTTATTTCTCTTATTGAGGGATCAAATTTAATCCAGCAATTAACTTCGTTTATGCTCACCAATGTCACCCAACAATTAGCCCTTTGGCATCAAGCAGGACATAAAATTTTTTCTTCGATTAACTTATCTATTAAAGATGCTATTGATAAAAAACTGCCTGGCTTTATAGAAAGTTTACTTAATGAAAATAAAATAGCGCCTCAATATTTAATATTAGAATTCGATGAGCGCGCCTGTTTGTCTGATCAAGAAAAATCAATTCCCGTTTTAAACGAATTAAGCAGACTAGGTGTTAATATAACGATACATGATTTTTGCAGCGGTTTTTCTTCTTTTATTTATCTGGTTAATTTTCCTATCAACAGAATAAAAATTGAAAAATCGCTAATTTTAAATATGACTAAAGACGAGAAAAAATCTAAACTTGTTGAAGCCATTATTAAACTGGCACAAACTTTAGAATTAGATGTTTTCGCCAATGGAGTAGAAAACCAAGAAATTAGGGAGCAACTCCAACACTATGGGTGTAAGTATGGGCAAGGATTTTATTTCTCGCACCAGGTAAGTCCTTATGAATTTATGGCTCAATTAAATTCAGGAATAACCAGATAATTATGCCAAAAGAGAGGAGTCTCGTTTATATTTTTTTTAATGGGACATTTAGGTTATTGCACTCTTCATATGAGATATATTTCATTTGATGTTGTAAACAAAAATCACCCGCCTTTCTAATTACAGCTTCACCATTCTCAATGCTCACTCCAGGGATAGTTTGTAGTTTTGTAAGCATGGCTCTTGAGTTGTAGTTGTCCCGCGGTGTGTCGTATAAATGTCCTGTCCAAATGGCCAGGTCATGAGACGAATAATAGTACCAAATGAAGGGGCAACCTAAAAATGAAATTGTTGGAAAATAAACTTCTGCAACGATTCGTTGAGGTGGCCTATTTTCCCCAGATTTCTTATCAATCAGAACATTGGCCTCGGCTTTTATATGAGAGTTTAGTGAGCCTTCTTTTTGAGAAAAAAACAGGGTCGAAAATCGTTTCATTTGGCTTCCTTCTTCAATACCAAAAACATCAGAAAATAATGAATTTAAATAATAAAATAAAAGCATTGCTTTGGTATAGAGAATGAGGATCAATTGTCATCAGATCTAATGAAATCGACTAAAGAGAAATAATATAGTCTATACTTTTAGTGACAGTTAAGAAAATAAGCTTGCTCATTGCGAGATAACAAGTTTGTCTTGCAATTTATACTCGAAGAAAAAATTGTGGTTGCGGCCGAATTTTTTATTTTTTTCTGTTTTTTACCAAGCAATTGACTTAACTGTCATTCATGTAACTTATACTGTGACTAATGTTATGAACAATGAGCCTCTCATAACCGAACTAGAAGACAAGACTCGTTGCATTCAAAGAATTTCTAAATTGTATAATAAATTACTAAGAAGCAATCGAGTCTTTGAACAAGATCAAGCAGGAATTAATATTTCCGATATCTATACGGATAGAAAAAATATTACCAAAATTCTTATAGGGGAGTTGCTTAATGGTTGTTATCAACCCATGCAGTATGATGAAAGAAAGGTTTACATCAATTCTAAAATGCGCCTTATTGCAAATTACTCCTATATTGATCGGCTCCTACTTAGTCTTTTATATGATTTATTTAGAGAAAGAACGCTGCATTTAATCTCTCCATCTGTTTATTCTTACATTTCAGGGCGTTCAGCCAAGCAAGCAATCCAATCTTTCTGCTCTTACCTGAAACAAATTCAGGAACCAAATAAGCAAATAAATCTCTATGTTTTAAGAGCAGATATAACAAATTATGGGGGGAGTATACCCGCTGATACCCATGCAATTTTTTGGAATTATTTCTATGATATTTTAGAAGAAATTAAAGATTTGGAACAACGCGATTGCTTACGCATCGTCATTGAAGAGGCTTTAAGACCCATTTTACATACCGAAGATAATTTACCTTATCAAAAAATAGTAGGTATTCCAGTTGGATCACCTTTAGCAACACTCATTTATAATCTCTATTTATCTGAACTTGATGAGGCATTATCGGATATTCCACATGGTTTTTATGCACGGTATAGTGATGATTTTATATATGCCAATACCGATCTTGATTTATTCAAAGAAGGTGAGCGTCGCATAAGCGCTATTTTAGAAAAATTAAGATTGCGGTGTAACCCAGATAAAAACCAACGTTTTTACCTTACTCATGCGGGTAGACCATTCACTGATTCAGAACAGTTCATGGGCTCAAACAAGATAGACTTATGCGGCCTTATTATTTTTTCAGATGGGACTAAAACATTAAAACGCGCTGCCATTCAAAAAATGCTGGCACGGATAAAGCACAGATTAATTAACGCAACATCAATGCTAGCCCAGCTTGACCTGGAACAAAAAGGGCAAGCACTCTGCAAAATTGCAAATAACATATTAAATGAAACAAACACATTCAAAGATCCTACAATTCAACGTATATTCAAAGAAGTAACTAATAGGGGTAGTTTAAAACAAATAGATAATTCAATTGCTTTAATTATTGCTGAATTACTTACGGGTATAAAAGGAGCACGCGCATTTCGAAAAATTTCTTATGCAACTTTAAGAAATGAATGGCATTTAACCTCTTTATGCAGGGAAAAAAATTATTGGGATCAACATAAATTTACTTTCCGAAAAAATGGAGTTTTTACATATGATAAGGATAAACGATTTATCTGATTTCCAAATGCTATTTCAAAATATTAATCCCCAGGACTTGGAAATTATTTTACACTTTGTAAAACGCATTAAATTAAAAAAGAATCACTATTTATTTTACGAGGATACCAAAGGAGATTCTGTTTACTTAATTAAATCCGGAAAGATTGGCATTGAGTCAAAAGGCCAGCATTTGTCTGATTTATTTAGTGGTGATTATTTAGGTGAAATGAGTATATTAGATAGGAGGCCTCGTTCCTCTTCTGTATACGCAGCAATCCCCTCAGAATTGTATGCAATAAATATGCTGGATTTACAAGATAAATATCCACAGCTTTATGCTCAATTAATTGTAAATCTTAGTAAAGCACTACCCGATCGATTGCGTGAAGCGAATAAATTAGCCACCAACACTTTAAAAAAGGAAATATCTCTGCTTAAAAACCAAGTGCAAACAGCACGATTTATGACATATTTATTAGTGATCATTTCTCTCTTTATTATTTTAAAAGATATTTCTTCATGGGCTCAATTCACTGAACACCCTAATGTACTAAATATTAGAATTACGCTGGCATTAGCATTTATTTTTTTTGTTGTCATGTGGAAAAATGGTTACTCACTTGCTGAAATGGGGTTTACTTTGAAAAACAGTAAACAATCAGTCATCGAATCTTTAATAGTGAGTTTTTTCATTATCTGTTCTTTTTTATTCATTAAGTGGGTATTAATCACAAATACGCCTTACTTTAAAGAAACTCCTTTGTTGTGTTCTTGCAAAAATATTTATGAATTACTGGAATTGAGTATCGGATTTATTATTTTAGCGCCAATCCAAGAGTTTATTGCACGAGGTTGCCTACAAAGTTCTTTGATGCAGTACGTAAAAAAAGATCATTCGATCTATGCAATATTAATGTCTAATCTTATTTTCTGTAGTTTTTATTCAAGTTTTGCGTTGTACGCCTCAATCCTTTTTTTCATCTTGGGATTAGCATGGGGCTGGCTTTACTTACGGTGCCAAACCCTTATTGGGGTATCATTGTCTCATATACTGATAGGCATATGTTTGACGGGTGTGATTGGTTTTCCAGTACAACTCTTATAAAAGGATGTTGCCATGCATCAGCCGCAAACAATTCAAGAATGGATCAACAAACAAAAAAGAAAAAAGGAAGGTTTTGTTAGTTTTAATGAAGCGTTATTTGGAAAAAATATTTTAGCTTATATTATTTTTCGCTTACGCTATTTTAGTATTAATGTCATTTTTACGATGGCAGTACATGTTCTTGAGTTTTATTTTTTAACCGTAATCTTTACCAGTACTCATCTTGAAAGTCTCATTTTATTCCGTGCAGCAATTTTTGTTATCAATGCCGGGTGGTGGGGAATGTTGGAAGTGATGCGGTCTCGTATACGCCATCTGCATAATTCACAACAAAATAGCCTGCTTGCTCAGGAGCTAGGAAACTGGCAATTTCTCGCAATACTTCTTTCAGGTGGTTGTTTCATCACGAGTTTTATATTCGGAACCCTTGCTTTTATTGAAATTGGTTCCCAACATGTGCTGGAGAATAGCTACATTGCCGCAGTGATTTTTCAGTTAGGATTACATATTTTTGTTGAGGTTCGCCGTTCAGGGATTTATGCAAAATTCCGTGTTTTTCGTCCCCTGCTCTCCATTTTATTATTGCCTTGCGCAAGCATCGCATTTTTAATGCTTTTTTGGTGGCTTGCCGGTGGATATACTCTTGTGTTAAATACTTTTTGCAGTGCAATTCTAAGCTCTGCGATAAGCCTTTATTACATTAAAAATGCATATACAACACATCAATGGCCAAAGTCAATATGGCCAAAACTCAAAGAGTTCTGGCATTTTATCCCCCAAATTTTTATTCCCGAATTTTTTTGGGCTGGTCTAGCAAGTATCTTGATAAGCTTAGAGGGTATGTTAATTTGGATTATGTATTACTACAGCCTCAACCATGCTGATTATAATGACTATTACAAACTATTTTATTTCATAGCCCCATTATTAAATGCAAGCTCTACTTGGGGAAGATTGTTTTATTTTGACATAAAAAAATGCAGCATTTCTTCATTAAATCGATTTATAAATAGTTTTAATACACGTGTATTATATATAACACCCTTAATTGGCTTTTTTTACTGGTTAATCACTGCATTGTTTTATGTAGGATACTTTCAAGAAAGTGCGTTCAGTTTTAGTTTACTCCTGCTAATATTTTTTATCTTGCGTTCCAGCATGGCTTATTTGCAAATCAATGCCTTTAGTAATCGTTATTATTTAGACGTTGTTTTTAGTGGTTTGATTATATTGATTTCTGTTTTTGGCTTTATCTCCATTGAATCTATATACCTAAACGTGCTCATTTTAATTTCTGTTTTGTTTTTGGGTAATGTTTATATTTATAAACCCCATTTTATGCCAGTAACAAACTCAATTAATCTCAACTATTCTTTTAGTGATTGGCTCAATGCACTTATTCACCATCAAAAACCTGCAACAATCATTTCCTTTGCAATTGATGCCAAGATACCGTGGAAGAATAAAATTCGATTGCAAAAAATACTATCAAATACATTTCAATCACCCTGCCTCTTTTGGATTGACAGACATAATTTAATATTATTCTTTGCGTCAAATGGGCTTAATTTAAAAGACTCATTGTCTCTGATTTCTATAGAAACCGCTGGTATTATTGAAGGTTATCGCTTATGTGCCGATGCTGTAAACGGTCCACAAGCATTGCAAGATCTCCTAAAAGAAAATACCCTCTTATCCCTTGAAAACATCAACCTATTGAACGAAAGCCATTTAATTTTACCCAAAGAATATGACGCAATTGTTACAGAGTTTCTCCATAATTTTCCTTTTGGTATTTGTTATGAATTTAAAGATAAAAAATTAGTGATTCATCATTCTAGAAAAATACCAGAAAATAGCGCTTATTATCGTATATTAGTACAGTTAGTTAAAAAGTCCCTTGCCTCGCCTCTGGAAAATAATGAAGGTATGAATTTTTCAGTTTCTGTATATTGTGATGAAAAAAATAATACGCTTATCTTTATTATGCCTGTTTCTTATGAAAATTATAAATTGGTCAAAGCTTGGAATTTAGCTGTATTTAAAGCAACACTAGAACAGTTTTCATCTTAAGCATGAGTACAATTGCCCTGAAGAAAACTAAAACATTAAGGATTCACTATAAGAGATTGGAGTGACGATGAAAACTTTAATTCGATTTTTTTATGAAAGCCTCCTGCTCCTATTATTAATTTCATGTGGAAACAATAATTCTTATACTGTAACGGTGCTCAATAATCCTGCGCTACTCAGCACCGCCCAATCTTTACCAACACAAGGAACATTGGAGGTTACCAAAAATGGATATGTCTATTTAAAAGTTTCCAATGATTATTTAAATGCTTTATATCCTATTCTAATACAACATACAGAGGGCAAGGATGCTTCCTGTATTGAACCCGCAAAAAGCCCCGTTGGCAGTCATATTACTGTGTTTTATGCGGGGCAGTTAAGTCCAGAACAAATTAAGTCATTACCGATTGGTAATACCTTTCATTTTCAGATTAAAGAACTCGAAAAGGTGAATAGAACGAAATACCGGCATCATCAGTCAGAAAAAGTAATCTGGTATGTTCTCTTAATTGACTCACCAGAATTGTCTTCTCGCCTCAAGCCATTAATTACGATAAGGCAATTCGGTTCATTTCATATAAGCATAGCCCGTGAAAACTTTGATGCCAATGGTTTCTGTATTAAACACTACACTCCTTATTAAATAAGGAACATAACAATTAGACATAAGACTTTTTGATCGCTCATTTTTCTTCCGGGTATCTATACTGTCACTGCGCAAACAAGTGCATTAGCATAGGTGTCACCCGTATTTAAGTTATTAAGAATTTGATCATTAGCCCTCTTTAAATGGCCTTGTCCTAAATAAAAGAAACGATAACCACATTCAAATGGTATTTGACCAATAATATTGTTTAAACGGATCCCAGCTCCAACCGTTGCAGAAAAACTTGTCGTTGTTGCTCCTTTAAATGCATTATCAGGTACAGCAAAATCAACTAATGGCGTTTCATGATAACCAGAAGTCCACATAAAATTAGGGCCTATACCTGCATCTACAGTAAAGTTATAAACGGGATTATTCGTGTAAATAAGCGCTTTAGCTGCCGCATAAACAGGAACATTTTGAATGTTGTATTTGTAGGAAAGGTTGGTAAATAAATCTTCCTGAACAATATCACCTTTGACCTTGGTTTGTCCTAAATAAAAGGCATCGACTCCATATGAAAGCTGAAACCAATTATAAGAAGGACCATTAATATATAACCCCAAACCTACAAGTCCACTGATTTGGGAGTTATTATCCACAGTGTATTGGTTGCCTATCAAACCATCAATATCAACATGCTGATCGTTGCCTTGCGATGCGCCAAAAAAACCTCCTTGAATAGGAATAGACCAGATTTTGGAAGGGCCTACATTCCCCATCGTTCCCGCAGAACAAACAACAGGCAATGATAGTCCAGTAAAAAGCAGTTTTTTAATATATGAATGCATAATTATCCTTAATTATCTGGTAAGTTACCTCATGAAATGTCTTTACGCTATTATATTTTTATTCCAACGTCAATTAGGCATGAGTTTACCTATACTCCTAAATACAAGCTACACTTTTTATAGAGTCATAAATTAACGTGATATCGGGATAAGGATTTTAATTAGCTGCCTACCGGGTTTTGTTGGGGCTAGCAATACAATTGACTCAGGACAGCCTCCTCATTCGAAGTCTCGCGGCTTGTCTTTAGCATCCAGGGAGTGGGGAGTGTTTTCTGGATCCAACGAACAAGTCTCGTGACGTAGAGATAAAGAGGCACTCCCCAAATCACTGGCGGTGGGGTAGATGTTCTAGTATCGCTAACGAGCCGCAACGCGAGTATGCCAAGGGCTTGGGAATTGGAGTTATGATTCGGCTTTATTATCCCGAACTGATGTTCAATTAAGGATAAAAATGAGTAAAGCATCTATTATCATTGGTGATGAAAAAATCAAACCAGGTGAACGTAAAACAATTTTGTTACCTATGCCAAAATTATATGACTGGACTCCTATCTGTCTGCCTATACATGTAATTAATGGCTCTGAAGAAGGGCCTACACTTTGTCTTACTGCAGCGATTCATGGCGATGAAATCAATGGGGTTGAAATCATACGACGACTCTTGAAAAAGAAGGGATTAAAACATATCAATGGAAGTGTCCTTGCGATACCCATTGTTAACGTCTATGGATTTTTATATCAAGAACGCTACCTAATGGACCGAAGAGACTTAAATCGCTCGTTCCCTGGTAGTTCCAAGGGCTCACTTGCCTCAATGCTTGCAGAAATAATCAGCAAGCAAATTTTATCTCAATCGACACATGCAATTGACTTACATACCGGATCAAACCATAGGTTTAATTTACCGCAAATCCGGGCAAATCTTGATATGGAAGGAATTGAAGATTTAGCTCGTGCTTTTAACGTTCCTGTGATATTACATTCAACCTTTAGGGACGGTTCAATGAGAGAGTATGCAAATGAACAGGGAATTCATATTCTCGTCTACGAAGGAGGGGAATCTCTTCGATTTGATGAATTATCCATTAGAACAGGCATCAACGGAATTTTAAGTGTTATGGGTGCACTTGGGATGATTAAGCCCAGCAAATATGGGGTAAAAAAATGTACACCAACTGTTTCAAGGAACAGCTATTGGCTAAGAGCGCCTATCAGTGGAATATTGAGGCACATCAAAAAATCCGGGAATAAAGTCACAAAAGGTCAAGTTATCGCAATTATTGCAAACCCGACAAGCACCGAAGAATATAAATTAAAATCCCCGATATCCGGCATTATCATTGGTGAAAGCAAACTGCCTCTTGTACACTCAGGGCAAGCATTGTTTCATATTGCCAGTTTTGAAAAATTGGATGTAGTTGCCGAACAATTAGAGAATTTACAAGAAGCTTTTGATTTAAATGAGTATGAGGATTGACTCTATGAAAAGTATTCCCCGTCTACCCTATCATGCAGAGGCATTGTCCTTTTTGATTTTACAATGCAATAATTTCCAATAGCCAAATAAATTAATTTTTTGAGCGTTTAAGAGCTTTAATTGTTTGTAATCCAGAATCGAATGGACAGAAAAATCAGACTTAAAACCTACCAGGTTATTGACATAAGCAAATTTTTTTTCAAAAAAACGAACAACAGCATGCTCTGAAGCAAAATGGTTTACAAATATAATTTCGGCTGTAGGTTTAGCAACACGAGTGAGCTCCTGTAAAAAGGCATTAACATCTGGAACAACCGAAGCAACATACATGGCAACGATAAAATCAAAGCTATTATCGGGAAATTCTAAATAAGCCGCATCCATAACTTTTAATTGTACCCTATCCTCCAACTGGTTTTTTTCAACCTGCTCTTGTGCTTTTTCCAGCATTTTTTCCGAGATATCTATCCCGGTAATCCATAAATCTGAACGATAAAGAGGTAATGACAATCCTGTGCCAATGCCAATTTCAAGAATGGAAGCATTTTGCTTTGCGATTTTATTGATAATACTGGTGCATAATGCACGGCCAGGGCTAAAAATAGAGCCAAATACAAAATCGTAGAAAGAAGCATAAATATTATAAACTTTTCTTATTGAAGCCACAGACATAAATCTACTCCATTGACATGTCACTAATTTAATAATAATAAAAAATATTTAAATTATTCAACCTACACCACTTTAATAACAAATAATATTATAAAAGTACAGAAGATTGACAATTCAGATTTTAAAGAATCTATCTTTTAGTCATAATC